>NZ_JACVPP010000002.1 GCF_018881815.1 Polynucleobacter sp. MWH-HuK1 | reverse complement strand
CAGCAATAATTACACCCAAATTGGCTAGAACATCATTAGCGGAGAAGATATAGCTTGCCCGCATATGAACTCCGTCATTCTTCCGCTTGGATATTAAAAATAGGCAAGTTACATTCACTGTTAAAGCTAATACAGAAATCCAAATCATCGCATTGGCTTCGGGCTGTGCCCCTGTATAAATTTGATAGCTAGCTCGCCAAATTGCGCCGGCGGCTAAAAATAACTCAACGACGCCAGCTAATTTTGCGGCCTTCAATTTATTAGAAGCTGCTTTTCCAACTGCATATAGAGCTACCCCATAAACTGCTGCATCAGCGAACATATCTAAGGCGTCAGCAATTAATCCAGCGGATTGTGCCAACCAACCAGCAATGATTTCTATGAAAAACATAGCGCCATTAAGCGCTAACAACCAAATTAAGACTTGACGCTCTTTAGCTGTTTTTTCTTTATCTTGAGCTTGAGTGGGCACTGAATTGACGGACCTACTACTGTGAATGCTGGCGCCAAAATTTAATGACTCTAATTTAGCCAATACTTCGCTGGGATCCTCAGAGTGACAAATCACCAGTTTCCGATTGGGAATGTCAAAGCTCATTGAATGGGTGCTTAATGAGCTCAATGCCATACGAATCATTTGCTCTTCAGAGGGGCAATCCATTGCCGGCACAAAAAAGGTGGTTTCAGTAACAGTAAAGATCTGGTCAGAACTCATATTTTAATAATCCAGAGTAAATAATAAAAACCAGCCCGAAGAGTGGCTTTTATTTTTGAGAGGTCACCAGGACTTGAACCTGGGACCAAAGGATTCCGGTTGGTGTTGCTTTCACAACTCTCAGGACTATGGCAATACCTCCAACCCTCTAAGTGCTGTTTGTCGGTCCCATGCGAATTTCTGCGTTTTAAGCGTGACTTATTACGGCTGCGCTGTCGGTTTCAAAAAGAAATTAATTGCTAACGCAACCACTGGCGGCTCGATGTGGTGCGGGCCTCTGAATTCCAAGGAGGTTACGTCATAACCTGCGGCCTTAAGTTTGGCTATGTGAGGACGCGCACTCGTTTCAATTGGCAGCTGCTCATCCTCTAAACCGTGGGCGATGAAGATGCGGGGTGTACCATTTTGCTGAAGGACTGACATAAAGCCCGCTGAAAATACAATCACGTGGCTAACGACGTCGCCATTAGTCAGCCCTACTGACAGCGCATAGCTACCCCCGTCTGAAAACCCAGCAAATCCCAAGTGGAATGGATTGATAGAAAAACGTGATGCCACTTCGTGTAATGCTTTGTCCAGCCGCTCTAGGTCTGGTCCGTTTCCACCTACGACTATGTCCCAAGTCGGAAATTGAGACTGAGGCAACAGAAGCAAAAAGCCATGCTGATACGCATGGTCGATCACGAATGGCAGTACCTTGTCGGCGCTGCCACCGGCACCATGAAACATCACGAGCAGAGGAACTGGAACTCCAGGTTGCAGACCGTCCGGCACGATCAACACAGCATCACGCTCGCTAGCAATACCGAGGTTATGACGACCAGCGGGCAAGGCTTGCTTGTCAGGTGCAGCGCCGGGTCGAAAACTGAGCCGACCCAGCAGCGAATCTCCCAGGAAAGACGTGTCAAACGTTGCCATCTTAGACAGCCTTACCGATACTGCGGAAAGCCGCACACTGAGTAAAGACTTCCTCGCTGAGTAACAAATTCCTGCCCTTGCAAAACTTAAGCGTCAGCTTGAGTAACTCTTTGATATCGCGGCCGCTAGCATCTGCGTAGGTTGTTACTAGATACTCAACTAGGTCATCGGGCAGTTCGGTGTTGAACTGCTGCGCTAGTGATTTCCATAGTTGTTTCGCCTGCTCTTGTGTCGGCGTCTCAAACTGGATGATGGCGATGCAGCGCGACAAGACGGCGTCATCAATGTCGGCTACGCGGTTGGTGGTCATGAACAGCAAACCGTTGAAGTACTCGAGGGTACGCAAAAACTCAGCCACGATAGCGTTGTGCTGTAGATCGTTATCGCGGCGTCGAATGTAAACGTCGGCCTCGTCGAGTAACAGCACCGAATCCCAGCGCGCCGCGCGCCGCAGGATTTTCGAAAGGTTAGCTTCTACTGAACTTGCCGTCACGCCGAGTTGACCAGAATGTACGCGGTACAGTGGTTTCTTGACGACCTCGGCATAGACCTCTGCTGTCAGTGTCTTGCCAAGGCCAGGCGCGCCTTTACACAGAATGGTTGTACCACCCGACTTACCCTCGACGATGTCCTCCATTAGGAAGTTACGATCAGCAGTCAAGATATCAATCAGCTCGCGATGAGCATGCGGCAGAACCAGCTTGTCACGCAATTCCGGTTTGTAACGATACACCTCAACATTTTGCACATGTACCCATACGCTGCGGTGGTAATCCAAGTGGAAAAGGTGCAGATAGCAATGCTGGGGGATCCGTTCAAAACTCTCGCTGATACCGCTGCTGCGCCAGAAGGTTGCATCGGCAGTGGTGTCAAAGTGGCGTTCCAGCAACTCTTCGTCATTGACGCAGCGGGCGGTTGTGCCTGCCTGCAACCGCATGCATTCAAGTTGTGGACGAGGTCCTTCACTAGAGATCCAGACAGTACTAGAAATAGTAAACTGCGCGCCAAACTTCGGCTGCATCTGCATGAAACGCTTTAAGTGTGTCTCGTATTCGTTTTTGAATTCTGTACATTCTTTAAAGTAACCATAACCCGTCATCAATTCAGGAATCGTGCAATCCAGAATGTCTTCAGCATAAAAGGTGATGCTGTTGGTCATGCCAGTGCGCCTCAGCCGCGGATCAGTAACCGGCCCCCGTTCTGCAGCCTGCAAGGTATTGGCCAGAAGGCCGATGATGACGTAAGGTGCGCCATCGACAGGCTGCACATAGCGCATAGAGTGGACCAGCCAGGGTAGCAATACTCCATCCTTGCCAAGCTTATAAAGCCAACCATCGATCATGTCACGTGACAGCCAAGCAATCAGACCAGGGATCAGCATTTCCAAGCTGGGAATTTTTCGCGCAGCTGGCGCGGCGTGGATATTGTCCAGCGCCAACATTTGGAACATTAGCTCACGCTCGTTGGCCGTTCGGCACAGGCCGTAGAGTGTGTTGAGTGAGGTGGCATCGAAAAGGTGACTGGGCACCACACGTTTGCCTCGGGAAAAGCCGTACTCGCTCAGCCGCTTAGCAAGCAGTGAATCTTCATTGATCATTCCAAGTAGCGCATTGGCCAGGGTTTCTGGTATTTCGAATTCCATGCGTTCTTTTTACTCCTTTTACTCTTTCACCCTTTTACTCTTTTACTCTTTTACTCTTTTACCAAATCATAAAAAGCTAGGTCTAAAACATGCTTGACTGCAGTCAATGGGAATCAAAATAGGGTCGATTCCAGGCGCGGCGTGCGCCAGAAGATGACACCCCCACCCTACTCAGCATAAGAGGTCGTAGAAAAAGATATCAGGAACTCTATCTGTCGAAATGAAGCTTAACCATTACTTAAATTAACGCCTAAAGACAAAACCCCCACCATTGCTGATGAGGGTTTGCTTTTCTGGTGGGCCCACCAGGACTTGAACCTGGGACCAAAGGATTCCGGTTTGTATTGCTTTCACAACTCCCCGGACCATGCCTTCAACACATAAATCCGACTCATAGATTCGAACTTTGCACCGAAACACAATCGCACACTCAATCGCACAGTGACTTTTTGGCCCTACAAACTATTGATTTATATGGTGTTTTGAAGAGGCACGACTTCTTTTAATCCGTTGGTCGCGAGTTCGAATCTCGCCCGACCCACCAGTTATACAAAAGCCCCTTGAGAAATCTAGGGGCTTTTTTCTTTTGGGGTTAGTGAAATGTGGTGACTGTTGGTGACAATTGGTGATCTATTCGACCGTAATGGGTCAGGATTGGAGGCGCTGGGTGAGACTTAGCATCTCAAACGACTTGCAAGTGTCGTGTTTCCGGACGCTTGAGGATGTGACTTGTCGGGAAGACCGACAAAGTATGCCAAAAACCCTTATCGCTTAAATAAGGGTTTATGTAACTTTTTAATTTAATTTTAGCGCTCTACACCCATAAACCAATTTGGCAAACTGGTAACAATATCAGGGAACACTGTGATGAGAACAATGGCCAATACCATGCAACCGAAAAATGGTAAGGTCATGCGCGCGATACGGTTGCTATCAATTCCAGTCATATTCTGAAGAACGAATAAATTAAATCCAACTGGTGGAGTAATCTCTGCAATTTCAATCAACATAATGATGAAGATTCCAAACCAAACTAGATCAAAGCCAGCTTTTTCAATTAAAGGCAAGATCACTGCGCTAGTCAACATAATCATTGAGATACCATCTAAAGCTGTCCCTAAGATTAAGTAGACAACAACCAATACGGCAATCAAACCGTAAGGAGATAAATTAAGACTTTGAACATACTCAGCTAGTTCGCGTGGAATTCCAGTGAATGCCATGGTCTTCGTTAAAAATGCAGCACCAGCCAAAATAAACATGATCATGCAACTAACTCTAGTGGCGCCCACTAAGCCTTGCCAAAAATTTTGCCATGTCAAACTACGTCCAGCTGCAGCAATAGCTAGCGAGCCCACCACGCCCCAGGCAGCACATTCGGTCGCCGTCGCAATACCAGCTACTAAAACCCAGACAATGAAAACAATCAGTAAGCCGCACGGAATCAAGCTTCCTGAGCGATGAATTTTTTGCCAAAAAGTAGTGGGAAGCTCAGCCGGTGGAACCTTATCTGGATGACGTAAACTCCACCAAATGATGTAGCCGGAGAATAAGCCCATCAATAAAAATCCTGGTAAAAAACCAGCTAAAAATAATCGAATTACGCTAGTATCTGCAGCAACAGCATATACAACCATCGTAATTGATGGTGGAATCAAAATACCCAATCCACCAGCTGCTGAAAGAGAGCCTAAGGCGAGACTCTTGTCGTAGCCACGACGGTCTAATTCGGGCAAGGCTACCTTAGCAATCGTTGCGCAAGTTGCCGCTGAAGATCCAGATACGGAGCCAAAAATTCCACACCCCAAAATGGTGGTATGCATTAATCGCCCAGGAACTTTAGAGAGCCAAGGCGATAAGCCATCAAACATTTGTTCGGATAGTTTTGTTCTATAAAGAATCTCTCCCATCCAAATAAACAGGGGTAAGGCAGCCAACTCCCAACTGGATGCAGTTTCCCAAAATGAGGAGAACAAATTAAGACCTGGTTGCGTATTTGTAAAGTAAGCCTGACCAACCCAACCTACAATTGCAAGTGTCATCGCTATCCAAACACCGCCACCCAGCATGAGGAGCATGATAAATAAAAGCAACCCACCTATTTCGAGCAATCCCATTACAGCTCCTCAGAGAAATCGCCACGCGCATGCCGTTCTTCTACTCGAACGACATAACTAGGCTTTGCGCCGCGCACCACACATAAACATTCATCAACCACCGCTATCATTAAGATAATCGATCCAATGACGAAACTGCATTGTGGAATCCAAATCGGAATAGCCACCATGTTTCCTGCAATTTCATTAAATTCCCAGCTTTGATAAGTAAATAAGGCGGCCCAATAGCCTAGATAGCTAATTGCAATAAACGCAATTGCCAATGAAATAAATTCCATATATCGACGTACTGCTGGTGATACTGATTCGAGCAAAAGCGTTACCCTAACAAAATCACCATTGCGAAAGCTGTATGCCATACCAAAGAATGCGGCTGATGCACACAACCAAGCAACAACATCATTAATCCACGATACCCGCCAATCTAATTGACGACCGATCGATGCCCCAATCATTAGAATCAGGATAATAAATACTGCGCAGGCAGACAAAGCTCCACCCAACGCATAAAGACCATCCAAAAATCGTCGTATTGAGGAGCGGGCTTGTGGATTAACTGAATTTTCCATGATTAACGGCGATATGTGTCTAAAAGAGTTTTACCATCTGGCCCAGCTTTTTCAAGCCATTCCTTAAGCATAGTGTCGCCAACCTTTTTCATATCAGCTGTAAGCTGAGGTGATGGAGGCATGATTTGAATGCCGTTGGCTTTTAACTTATCTTTAGCCTCCTGGTTAATACGCTTACTTGCTGCCAAGCCACGAGCCTCTGCACTTGCAGCTGCTTTTAATAAAGCATCTTGTGAAGGCTTATCTAATGAATCAAAGGATTTTTTGTTAACGATAACTAGATTTTTAGGTAGCCATGCTTGCAAGTCATAGTAGTACTTTAGGTGCTCAAATAACTTACTATCAACACCTGTCGCACTAGAGGTCATAGTCGCCTCAACCACTCCAGTTGCCAAGGCCTGAGATAATTCAGCAGCCTGAACCGTTACAGGTTGTGCATTGACGAGATCTGCAATTCTTGCAGTTGCCGGGCTATAAGCTCTCCATTTGATCCCCTTGAGATCGCTGGCGCTAGTAATTGGCTTTTTACTAAAGAGGCCTTGTGGTGGCCATGGGGTGGAATAGAGATAAAGCATTCCTTGTTCCGCTAATTTTTTTTCAATTAGCGGCTTTTGAGCAGCTTGCAGTTTTGCTGACTCCTCATAACTATCAGCTAAAAATGGCAAGCCATCAGCACCGTAAATTTGCCATTCATTTTGATAATTCGCCTCAATAATTTCACCGGCTTGAGCTTGCCCACCTTGAACTGCACGTTTAATTTCAGTAGCTTTGAATAATGATGCATTGGCATGAACAGTAATTTTGAGCTTACCGCCAGTTGACTTATCAACATCATTAGCAAATTGAATCAAATTTTCAGAATGGAAATTGCTCGTTGGATAGGCAGAAGCCAAGTCCCACTTCACCTGAGCTTGCGCTTGGCTTGTGAAGATCGACATTGCCAGAATCAGACCACTTACAGCAAATAAAGAACGCTTCATGATGATTAACTCCTTGGGGGGGTGGAAAAACACTAATGTGATGAAATTTATCACCACAAAGATAAATTGGCATTAGTATATTCCCTAATTATCATTAAATTGTCAACAATTTATTTTTATAAACCCTATAATAACGGCCAAGAAGTACTTTTAGAGTCATATGAAGGGGGTTTAAAGAGATGAAAATGCAATCTATTGAATCAAATCAAGCTAAAAAAGTTACACCTAGCCAACCCATCGTTTCCTCAGCCCATTTAGTGTCACCCCATAGCGCTGAAATGAGTGAATTTGAATTTGGCCTGATTGTTGCTGGTAACGCATTTCATCGCTGGATTGTTCATTGCATGGCGGCAGCAGGACTTAAAGACTTAACCCCTTTAGACGTTTTGGTTCTGCATCATGTAACCCATCGAGCCAGGGATAAAAAGCTAGCCGATATCTGCTTCATCATGAATGTGGAAGATACACATTTAATTAACTACTCATTAAAAAAATTACAAAGCATCGGGGTTGTCTCTTCTTCCAAAAAGGGAAAAGAAGTAACTTATGCCAGCACGGAGCTAGGCAATGAACATGTTGAACGCTATCGCGCCGTACGCGAACATTGCCTTATCAAGGCGCTAAATGCCGATGAGGGATTGAACCGCGATATAGGCCAACTTGCCTCTTTACTACGAATGCTCTCTGGCGTCTACGATCAGGCAGCAAGAGCTGCGGCATCAATGTAAGCAATGAACAACTTGCAACAACCTCGCTTACTCGCATTAGGGGATGGCGCCTGGACCATAGAGTTTGGCTCAAGCATTGATCCTGTGATTCATTCAAGGGTATTGGGATTTTGTAATGCTCTTCAAAAAAGTACTGATATTGCAGAAAAGATACTGGAGTATCTGCCAAGCTTTCGATCAGTTAGTGTTTACTATGATCCGGCAAAAGTAGATGGAATTCTGCTTGGATCAGAATTATTAAATCTTGCCCAAAACTCAGGAAATCAAGTGTCAGAAGGTAGACAACTTTATATCCCTGTATGTTTTGAAGATGAATTTGGGCCTGATTTAAATGAAGTTGCGCAATTAAAAAATTTAGAGGTTGGTGAGGTAATTAATCTCATGACTTCATCTATCTTTTCAGTTTATATGATTGGTTTTTTGCCTGGCTTCCCTTACCTTGGCGGCTTACCTGATTCATTAAATATCCCTCGTTTGGCTAATCCACGGTTAACAGTACCCGCGGGATCTATTGCAATAGCTGCAGGTATGTGCGCAGTTTATCCCTGGGAGAGTCCGGGAGGATGGAGACTTTTAGGTCAAACACCTGTCCCACTATTTGACGTAAACCATAGCGATCACCCTGCGCTTATTGCTTCAGGAGATCAAATTCATTGGTGCTCTATCAATAAAGCTAGGTATGCTGAACTCAAGATTGAATGTCAAAAAACTAACTGGGATCGTGACAGCATATTAGAAATAAAGGACTGGTCGTGAGTGCAAGCTTTGAAATTACCAATCCTGGTATTGCTGTCAGCATTCAAGATTTTGGACGAATTGGATATCGAAGTATTGGCGTACCGCTCTCTGGCGCGCTAGATGCAAATCTTTTATCAGCAGCAAATGCCCTTGTTAATAACCCACTCGATTCCGCTGGATTTGAAATACGCTGGAGCGGACCGACAATAAAAGCAGTCAATAAACCGATAAGAATTGCTTTAGCAGGCGATATTGGCGCTTGGTTAACTGACCCACAAGGAATGCGAACACAGGTAGATGCATTTGAAAGTGTGCTAGTGCCGCCTGGTCAAAGCTTAGTTATAGATTCCGTCAAAAGTGGTGTTGCATATGCGGCTTTGTCCGGCGGAATACTTGTCCCAAAACAATTGAAGAGCCGCTCTAGCTACCCAAAGGCGAGGATTGGGGGGCATCATGGTCTAGTCTTAAGCTCTGGCGATATCTTGTCATGCCAAGAGGCTGCTGCAGAAATTCCCACAGAATTGAAAGCCACAAAAAAATGGATCAATGAGAGTGGGGATATTCGCGTGATATTGGGCCCCCAGGAGAATCACTTTTCCCCAGAATCAATAGATCAGTTTTTTTCTCAACCCTGGACTATCAGTCGCCAAACTGATCGCATGGGAATGCGTCTTGAAGGGACACCTATAGCCCACAATGAACTAGGAGCAGATATTGTCTCTGACGGCGTCATTCCAGGAGCGATTCAAGTGCCCGCCAATGGTCAGCCAATCATCTTATTAGCCGATTGCCAAACTAGTGGTGGGTATCCAAAAATTGCAACCGTAATTAGTGCCGATCTATCAAAACTAGCACACAAGAAGCCTGGCGATACCTTACGCTTTCAAAAGGTTGATCACCAGGAGGCAAAAGAAGCTCTGAATCAAAAAAATCAACTATTTGAAACATGGAAGCAAAGTATCCAAGCATTTTTACCGCCCGGCTCTATCGATGTTGACGCTTTATACAACTCGAATTTAGTTTCAGGGGTTCTTAGCGGCTCTGAAGAGTAAGGGGAAATAAATTGGAATCATCTTTATGAAAACAAAAATTAACATCAATGCGGATTTAGGCGAAAGCTTTGGTAACTGGAAGATGGGTAGTGACTCCGAGATGCTATCCCTGGTCAATAGTGCAAATTTAGCTTGTGGATTTCATGCTGGCGATCCTTTAGTGATTCTTCGTACCCTACGAGATGCACATAAATATTGCGTAGGAGTAGGCGCTCACCCATCTTTTCCCGATTTACAGGGGTTTGGCCGTCGCCCAATGCAGCTCTCAGAAGCTGAGCTCGAAGCCACATTGCTTTATCAGTTGAGCGCCCTCCAAGGTATGGCGCATACGCAGAATACGACACTTGAGCATGTTAAGCCTCATGGCGCATTGAACAACATGGCATGTTCAGACATTGAACTTGCCCGGCAAATTGTCAACACAATAAAAATCTTTAATGATCAATTGGTACTATTGGCCCCGGCATGCTCTGCCCTACTGATTGCAGGAGAGGAGGCGGGACTTCGTGTTGCTGCAGAAATTTTTGCTGATCGCGCATACCAAGACGATGCACAACTCGTGCCAAGAAGTGAAAAAAATGCCATGGTTCATGGGGCTGAAAATAGCTATCAACATGTAATCAAAATGCTAGAGGCTAAAGCAATTATTAGCACTAGCGGGAAAAAAATCCCTTGCAATATTCATAGTATCTGCGTTCATGGCGATAACGCTGATGCGGTAAAGACAGCGAGGTATTTACGCGAAAAACTGCAAGCGAATAATTACGAATTAGTCTCATTGAAAGAGATGTTTTGAGATGATAAAACTTGCTAAACATAAATCAGTAATTTCGAAAGCGCCCTGTAATGAGTAAACAAAATTTACAAACTGACTCAGCTTTATATAAAACAACCCATGCCTTACCATCTTATTTGCAGCCTGATAATTTAGGTCCGTGGGGAACTTTCTTAAATCAAGTTGATAGAGTGACGCCATATTTGGGAAACCTTTCCCGTTGGGTCGAAACCTTAAAGCGTCCAAAAAAGGCGTTGATTGTAGATGTGCCCATTCACCTAGATAATGGAACAGTAGCCCACTTTGAGGGGTATCGCGTACAGCACAATACCTCTCGCGGTCCCGGTAAAGGTGGTGTTCGGTTTCATCAAGAGGTGACATTGTCAGAAGTCATGGCTCTATCAGCTTGGATGTCAGTAAAAAATGCTGCCGTCAATTTACCTTTTGGAGGGGCTAAAGGGGGAATCCGAGTTGACCCCAAATTATTATCCCGTGGTGAACTTGAGCGAATAACTCGCCGCTACACTAGTGAAATTGGTTCAATTATTGGACCCACAAAAGATATTCCTGCTCCTGATGTCAATACAGATGCACAAATCATGGCATGGATGATGGATACGTATTCTATGAATGAAGGCAGCACCTCTACAGGTGTTGTTACAGGTAAGCCTATTGCCCTTGGCGGATCTCTAGGGAGGCGGGAAGCGACTGGTCGTGGTGTGTTTACAGTTGGGGTTGAAGCGGCTAATAAAATCGGTTTAACGATTTCAGGATCAAAATTAGCTGTTCAAGGATTTGGGAACGTAGGATCAATCGCAGCCCAGTTATTTGCAGAAGCTGGAGCCATCCTGGTGTCCGTTCAGGATCACACTGGCGCAATTTATAGCGGCTCAGGCATTGACGTTAGGCTACTTCAAGAATATGTTCACTCACAAGGCGGCGTAGCCGGCTTCCCAGGCGCCGAATCGATTAATTCATCTCTCTTTTGGCAAGTAGATTGCGATATCTTAATTCCTGCGGCCCTTGAAGGACAAATTACTGCAGAAAATGCGCCATTAATAAAAGCACGCATGGTGATAGAGGGCGCAAACGGACCAACAACGCCTCCTGCTGATGACATTCTTGCCGAACGGAAAATATTAGTCATCCCAGATGTTATTGCTAATGCAGGCGGCGTTACAGTAAGTTATTTTGAGTGGGTTCAGGACTTCTCTAGCTATTTCTGGAGTGAAAAAGAGATTAATGCTCGCCTAGTATCTATCATGAAAGAGGCCTTTGATAGTATCTGGGAAACATCTCAAAAGCACCAAGTCACCTTGCGCACAGCTACTTTTATTATTGGCTGCACTCGGATTCTTCGCGCAAGACAAGATCGTGGACTTTACCCTTGATTTAATAAATTGATAATGAACCTACCAAACCATCAATTAACTATGACGGTCTTGATGACGCCTGATAAGACCAATTTTTTTGGAAATGTTCACGGTGGTGATGTGCTTAAGCTGCTCGATCAAGTAGCTTATGCTTGCGCAAGTCGCTATGCCGGAAAACATGTTGTTACGCTTAGCGTAGATCAAGTTACTTTCAAACAACCAATTCACGTTGGTGAATTGCTAACATTCCTAGCTTCGGTCAATTACACTGGCACCTCATCTATTGAAGTTGGCATTAAGGTAATTGCTGAAAATATCCTCACGAAAGTTGTGCGGCATGTTAATAGTTGCTTTCTGACAATGGTAGCCATGGATGAAAATCGTAGACCCACTCAAGTGCCTAAATTTGAGCCTTTAACTTCAGATGAGATTCGTAGATATAAAAGTGCGGAATTGAGAAAAGAGATGCGTAAAGAGGAGCTGGAGGCTAGATTTCATTCAATCCGAAATCCCGATAATCAATAGATTTCCAAATGAAAGCATCGAGCAATAAGAAGATTCTCATAATAAATTGCTATCTAAGTGTCACGTTTCGCGACACTTGACTACCATGTTTGTCGGGAAAACCGACAAACACACATCACACCTAGCTATCCAGTATTCCTTAATCCTGCTGCAATACCGTTAATCGCAATATGAATACCCCTTTGCACACGCTCATCATGCTTGCCTGCACGGTAGCGTCGAACGAGTTCAACTTGCAAATGATGAAGTGGATCAATATAAGGGAAGCGATTTCTAATAGATCTAGCTAAAGCTGGATTCTTAGCCAAACGAACTTTCTCGCCAGTTACCAAATTCAGGGCATCAACTGTTTTGTTCCACTCAGTCTCGATCGCACCAAAGATCTTCTTGCGCAACTTCACATCAGGAACTAGCTCACTATATCTAGAGGCCAATGCTAGATCACTCTTGGCCAACGCCATATCCATGTTGGACAATAAAGTTCTAAAGAAAGGCCACTCTTTGTACATCTTTTGCAGTAGGCTCAAAGCAGCCTTTTTATCAGCGGCCTTGGGTTGATTCAAAAACGCCTGCACTGCAGAGCCAAAGCCATACCAACCTGGAAGCGTTAAGCGACACTGACCCCAACTAAAGCCCCATGGAATAGCTCGCAGATCTTCAATCTTTTGACTGGCTTTGCGACTAGCTGGACGCGAACCAATATTGAGCTTAGCAATCTCCCGGATAGGTGTGGCATCAAAGAAATACTCTGCAAATCCTGGGGTCTCATACACAAGACCACGATATGCGTCCATGCTCGATTGCGAGATTTGAGCAGCTGCATCTAAGAAAGCCTTGCTAGCTTGTTTAGTGGGCTTTAATAAAGTGGCTTCTAAAGTTGCGGCAACCAAGGTCTCAAGATTGCGCCTGCCAATCTCAGGATTGGCATACTTAGATCCAATCACCTCACCCTGCTCCGTTAAACGAATTTGCCCACGCACCGTTCCCGGAGGTTGCGCCAGGATCGCCTCATAGCTTGGACCACCTCCACGACCTACTGTACCGCCCCTGCCATGAAATAGTCGTAATTTCACTCCATGCTTACCTTCCAGAGACTCAAATACCTTAACTAAAGCGAGCTCGGCGCAATACAACTCCCAATTGCTGGTAACAATGCCTCCGTCCTTATTGGAGTCTGAGTACCCCAACATAATGTCTTGCTCGCCACCAGAGCGTTTGACTAAATCTAATATGCCAGGCAAGTCATAAAACTCTTGCATGATCTGCGCTGCATTGCGTAAATCATCAATTGTTTCAAACAAAGGCACAACGATGAGATCGGCAGTCGCTTTTTTACCCAGAGTCTCATGTATTAAGCCTACTTCTTTTTGAAGTAATAAGACTTCCAGCAAATCACTAACAGTTTCGGTATGGCTAATGATGTAATGGCGTATAGCCTCAGCACCAAATAACTCACGCATTCTCTTTGCCATTTCAAATATGGCGATTTCAGAAATGGAAAATTCTGAATACTTATGCCCAACTACTCGTAGCGGTCTAGGATCTTTTAATAAAGAGAGTAATAACTTACGCTTTTCGCCCTCTGACAAAGCAGAATAATTACATTCAATCGCGGCAAAATTCAGCAACTCCGATAGAACTTCTTCGTGCTTATCAGAGCTTTGACGTAAATCCACGGTAGCCAAATGAAATCCGAATACTTCTACCGCGCGAATTAAGCCACGGAGCCTGCGATTAACCAATGCCTTCGCGCCTTGTGAAACCAATGAAGCCTCAATTGTTTGCAAATCCGTTAGAAATTCTTGTGAAGATTTATAGGGATTTTGAGGTGCAATCGCATGCCGGGCGGCATCCTGCCCCGTAAGGCTCTTGAGTGCTGCGGCCAGGCGAGCATACATTCCCGTTAAAGCTCTGCGATAAGGTTCATCCTGACGATGCTCATTGGTATCGGGTGAGGCATTGGCCAAGTCCTGCATTTTTTTAGGGAACTTCAATAGCAATGCCGAGACTGATAACTCTTTACCTAAATAATGCACTTCAGTGAGGTAGTGGCGTAGTGCCAATTCGGCTTGACGGGTGATTGCATATTGCAAAGTATCTGCACTGACATTGGGATTGCCATCGCGATCCCCACCAATCCACTGCCCCATCTTGAGAAAACTCGCCACCGCTTCCGCACCCAAAGAGTCTTCTAACTGAGCATAGATTTTGGGGATTTCCGAGAGGAACGTCATCTCATAGTAAGTGAGCGCATTCTCAATCTCATCGGCAACAGTAAGCTTAGTAAATCGTAATAAACGTGTGTGCCAAAGCTGCAATACCCTAGCTTTAATTTGTTCTTCGTTTTGCTTAAGTTCTTTATTAAGCAAAGCATCCTTATTGGGAGCACTTGCTTTAGAAGACTCCTTAATTTGATCTCTTGCTACTAACAACTGGGCAATATCACGCTCGGATTCCAAGATGCTGGTTCTTTGTACTTCGGTTGGATGGGCGGTGAGTACCGGAGAGATCAGACTACCCTCAAGCATTTGAGAGATCGCTTTACTGGTAATGCCTGCGGCATGAAGCTTTTTCATAGCTACCGGAATACTACCGTCCTGATGACTGCCCATTCGCTCATAAGCAACTCTACGGCGGATGTAATGCCTATCTTCAGCCAAGTTAGCCAGGTGGCTGAAATAGGTAAAGGCCCTGAGCACTTTCATCGCAGCCTCACTGCTTAAACCTTTCAGTAATTTTGTTAATTCTTGATTGGCTTTTTGATTGGCATCACGGTGAAAGGCCACTGAGAGCTTTCGAACTTGCTCAACCAGGTTATAGACAGCATCGCCTTCATGCTCTCGGACAATATCACCCAAGATTTTTCCTAGTAGGCGGATGTCATCAGTTAATGGGACTTCCGTATTCTTTAATTCTGAAGCAGATCTCTTGAGAACTCTCACTCCACCCCACCCCTTCTACGAATAGCGCTTTGGAAACGCTCATGTTCTTCAGCGCTAGCCTTCATGCTCTTTTTCACATACTTAATATGCTCCCTAGAAACTTCCAATGCCTTTTCAGGAGATCTGTTTTTAATAGCGGACCATATATCCAAATGCTGCGCCTCTAAGTGCATCCTATCTTTAGGTCTAGCATTAAGATATTTTAGATTTCGGGTCACATGATTATTAATTAGCTTTAATAAAATTGCACTTAAATGGCCGATCAGGACATTGTGAGAGGCCTCGGCTACAGCCTGATGAAATTTCACATCCGCTCCCACCATTTCTATGAGCTCCCCATCAGCATAAGCCTTATTCACCGCGATATAAGCCTGCTCTAAATTATGCAAATCAGCATCAGTAGCTCGCGTTGCAGCAAGGTAGGCCGCCTGACCCTCAAGCATGTCGCGAAAATCCAAAATATCATCTTGGATATTGGGATGCTTAAATAACATCTCTTGCCAAGAATCAGTAAAAGACGAGTCAAGTTGGTCAGTAACAATCGTTCCCCCACCATGACGTGTATGCAATAAACCTTTGGTAACTAAAGTTTTAATTGCCTCTCTAATAGTAGGTCTTGAAACACCCATATCTACAGCAAGATCCCTTTCAGAAGGAAGCTGATCACCTGGTTTTAGCGAACCCTCCAATATTTGCACCTCAATGACCTTTACCACTTTGTCTGAAATGCGCTCTTTATTGCGAATTAATTGATTCATCTGGTATGACCACTTTACGTTTTTATTTCATATTTTGAAATGCTATCCATAATTTACTATTTAAACCCCTATATTAGGGAATATACCTAGAAATAATCTGTCACATTGTGTTCACAATGCATCCTGTTTTGGTATTACCAGTTTACCAATTATTAATGAGGATCCATTGTGCCAGTTATTACCAATATTGAAGACTTGCGGGTCCTCCACAAAAAACGCACCCCCAAGATGTTCTATGACTATGCAGACTCTGGATCATGGACCGAGTCCACATATCGTGCCAATGAGTCTGATTTTCAAAAAATTAAATTACGCCAACGTGTAGCAGTCAACATGACTAACCGCACAACCAAGACAACCATGGTTGGTCAAGAAGTTGCCATGCCGGTTGCGCTGGCACCCACCGGCCTTACTGGCATGCAACATGCCGATGGTGAAATTTTGGCAGCCAAGGCTGCTGAGAAATTTGGTGTGCCATTTTGTCTATCGACGATGAGTATCTGCTCAATTGAGGATGTAGCTGAACGCACTACTAAGCCGTTTTGGTTTCAGCTCTATGTCATGAAGGATCGTGGCTTTATTGAGCGCCTCATTGAACGCGCTAAGGCGGCAAAATGCTCAGCACTTGTCCTGACCCTCGATTTGCAAATCTTAGGGCAGCGCCATAAAGACTTAAAAAATGGTCTCTCAGCTCCACCTAAACTCACCATTGCCAATATGATCAATATGGCAACCAAGCCACGCTGGTGTATGGGAATGGCAATGACGCCACGCAGAACATTCCGCAACATTGTTGGTCACGCTACCGGTGTTGGCAACATGTCTTCACTCTCTTCTTGGACTGCAGAGCAGTTTGATCCAGGTCTTAACTGGGGTGACGTTGAATGGATTAAAAAACTCTGGGGCGGAAAGCTCATCATCAAAGGCATTCTTGATGAAGATGATGCACGCTTAGCTGCAAACTCCGGTGCAGATGCATTGATTGTCTCCAACCATGGCGGCCGTCAACTCGATGGCGCAATTTCTAGCATCAAGGCCTTGCCTGGAATTGTTGATGCCGTGGGTAAAGATATTGAAGTCTGGATGGATGGCGGCATTCGCTCTGGCCAAGACGTTCTGAAAGCTTGGGCCTTGGGTGCGCGGGGCACAATGATTGGTCGCCCATTCTTGTATGGCTTGGGGGCAATGGGTGAAGCTGGCGTAACGAAATGCCTAGAACTGATTCACAACGAACTGGACATCACCATGGCATTTACAGGTCATCGTGATATTCAGAATGTAACCAAAGATATTTTGTATCCAGGAGCTTTTTTGCCTTGAATACTAATTTATTCCTTGTTCATCCTTGGATTGTCTGTTTGCGTCGAGCAAGTTGCAAGGCGCTAACTTTATTTTTTTATTTTGTTATGGAGACTTTATGAACATTCGTCGTCACATTTTTGCAGTAGCAGCTTCTGCAATGCTTGCAACCGGTGCTTATGCTGCCGATATTAAACTTGGTGTTTCAGGACCTTTCACCGGCGGCTCCGCTTCTATGGGTGTGAGTATGCGTGATGGTGTGCGTCTTGCTGCAAAAGAGATTAATGCTGCTGGTGGTATCAACGGCAACAAAATCGTTTTGGTTGAGCGCGATGACGAAGCAAAAAATGAGCGTGGCGTACAAATTGCACAAGAGTTGATCAATAACGAAAAAGTAGTTGCTACTCTTGGTTACATCAATACTGGTGTTGCATTAGCATCCCAACGCTTCTATCAAGATGCGAAGATTCCAGTAATGAATAACGTTGCAACTGGTTCTATTCTCACTAAGCAATTCCCTAACGCACCAGAAAACTATATTTTCCGTAATGCTGCCCCTGACAATATCCAAGCACCATTGGTTGCTAAAGAAGCAGTTGAGAAGCGTGGCTTGAAAAAAGTAGCGATCTTGGCTGACTCCACCAACTATGGTCAGTTAGGTCGTGAGGACTTGGAAAAGGCCCTGAAGACTTATGGTGTAACACCAGTAGCGGTTGAGAAATTCAACATCGGTGACGTGGATATGACTTCACAATTACTCAAAGCAAAAAATGCTGGCGCAGAAGTGATCCTGACTTATGCAATCGGACCAGAATTAGCACAGATTGCAAACGGTATGGCGAAATTGGGTTGGAAAAAACCAATGATCGGTAGCTGGACATTGTCTATGGCTAGCTTCATTGATACAGCAGGTAAGAATGGTAACGGCGCGACTATGCCGCAAACCTATATTCAATCTCCTTCAACAACTCCTAAGCGTAAGGCTTTCCAAGAGGCTTACTTAAAAGAGTTCAAGCCAAAGAATAACAACATTGCATCTCCAGTTTCTGCTGCACAAGGATATGACTCTGTTTATCTCTTGGCAGCCGCTATCAAGCAAGCTAACAGTACAGAAGGACCAAAGATCTTGGCAGCATTGCAAGACCTGAAGGCTCCAGTTGATGGTGTGATCATGACTTACAACAAGCCATTCACAGCAACTGATCACGAAGCAATTAAAGCTAAAGACGTAGTGATGGGTGTTGTTGAGAACGGTCGCGTTGAGTTCTTGAATGCTGAGGATGCGAAGCCTAAGAAGAAGTAATCGACTCAAGGTCGCAGTGCAAATCCATTCTTTATTTTGCACTGCAGCAATTAAAAAACAGAGCGCCGCCCAAAATGCGGCGTTTATTAAGATATTTAAACCGTCAATAAAACAGTATTAAGAATATTTAGGCCAATAACATGGAAATGCTCGCACAAATCCTCTCCAGCGGTATCGCTGTGGGGATGATCTATGCTGTTATCGCATTTGGATTTCAGCTCACTTTTGCCACATCCGGCACTTTGAACTTCGGTCAAGGTGAAGCGCTGATGTTAGGCGCTCTAGTAGGTTTAACCTGCGTTGACACTTTCGGCATGAACTATTGGGTCATGATCCCGATAGTTTGTTTGTTCGGCATGGTCCAAGGCGGCTTTGTTGAACTCATTGGTGTTCGCCCTGCGATCAAAATTAAATCTGAGTTTGGCTGGATTATGTCCACCATCGCTCTTGGTATTATTTTCAAGAACGTTGCTGAAAATATTTGGGGCCGTGATGCGTTGCCATTCCCATCGCCTTTGCCAATGGAACCAATGAACTTTTTAGGCGCGAACATTCTGCCGATGGAAATTTTGGTAGTAGTTGGTGCTTTACTCATGATGTTGTTAGTAGAATTTTTTAACCGTAATACGATTTACGGAAAAGCGGTGGTGGCGACAGCAAATGACCGTGATGCAGCAGGCCTCATGGGCATCAATACCAGCATGGTGATTACATTCTCTTATGCTTTGTCATCCCTAACAGCAGCGTTTGCAGGTGTATTGATTGCACCATTGACATTGACTGGCGCAACCATGGGTGGCGCATTGGGTTTGAAAGCTTTCGCGGTCGCGATCATCGGTGGTTTGTCTAGCGGTATGGGCATTATTGTGGGCGGCTTGATTTTGGGAATTGTAGAAACAGCAACTGGTTTCTATTTCTCCACTGGCTACAAAGACGTACCAGGTTTGATTTTGTTATTGCTTGTATTGGCATACAAACCATCTGGTCTCTTCGGCAAATCTGCAATTAAGAAAGTTTAATGATGAAATTGAAGTCTCTATTACCGCTATTGATTGCGATTGCAGCACTCATTGTGTTGCCGTTGGTTATTCATAATCCGTATTACATTCACTTAGTTGAAACCATTCTGATCTACACCATTCTTTTGTATGGATTGGATATTGTGGTTGGTTATGTGGGTCAAGTTTCATTGGGTCACGCAGCACTCTTTGGAATTGGTTCATACACAGCGGGTGTGTTGTACTTCCACTTTGGTTGGACCATTTGGGGGACTCTGCCCGCATCTATCGTAGTGACTTCCATCTTCGGCGGTATCTTGGCATTGCCAGCATTAAAGGTCATCGGACCTTACTTGGCGATGGTGACATTGGCGTTTGGAACGATTGCTCAGATTCTGATTAACGAAATGACTTGGATGACTGAAGGCCCATTGGGCATCAAGATCCCTAAGCCTGATCTTATGGGCGTGCCAATGACTAAGGCAGAGTACTTCTGGATGGTTTGCATCATCTTGATTCTGTCATTGATCGTAGTAGATCGTTTTGTGAAATCTCAAATTGGCCGTGCCTTTGAGGCCTTACGTGATAGCCCAATTGCCTGCGACTGTATGGGTGTGTCTGTATACCGCTACAAGGTGATTGCATTTGTGATCAGTGCAGCATTCGCTGGTTTGGCAGGTTGTTTATACGCTTACTCAGAGCAATACATCTCACCAAACACCTATAACAACGAACTGGCCGTATTGTTCTTGCTCGGCATCATCATGGGAGGTCGTAAGTCTCGTCTAGGTGCATTGTTGGGTGCAGCCATCATAGTGTTGTTGCCTAAACTCCTCGACGACATTTTCTTGTTCCGCATTGTTGCTTCGATCATTGCAATCGTAGTGGTGGTGGGTGCAGGCATGGCGTTGTCAAAGAAAGTCACAACTCCACGTCGTGTTGCAGTTCCAATTGCTGGCGTAGTGGGTCTGGCGGCATTCTCATTCTGGTTGAACACTATTTCTGACTGGCGCCTGAGTATTTTCGGCTTCATGATTTTGCTAGTGGTCTACTACTTGCAAAATGGTATCGTCGGTTTTGCGAAGAGTTTCTACCAATCCATTATGGGTAATGCTAAAACCACTCGCGGTGGTGATGCTGAAGTGGTTGACGACTCCGTTAGCTTCATTAGTGCAATTGGCAATCAAAATGCAGGTGCTGAGCTTCTTAAAGTTGACTCCATCCTGATGCAGTTCGGTGGCTTGAAGGCTTTGAACAATGTTGATCTCAGCGTTAAACGCGGCACGATTCATGGTTTGATCGGACCAAACGGTTCTGGTAAGAGTACGATGATGAACGTGTTGACTGGCATCTACACGCCAACTGCTGGTAACGTGTTGTATGCTGGTAAGAGCGTAATTGGTAAGACTTCATCTGATATTGCTTTGTCAGGTATTGCTCGTACTTTCCAAAACGTACAACTTTTCGGTGAAATGACTGCGATCCAAAACATTTTGGTTGGCTTGCATCACACCTTCAAGTCGAACATGGTAGAAATTGCTTTGAACCTACCGCGTTACAAGAGAGAAGAAGCAGAAGCACATGCACGCGCAATGGCGCTCCTTAAGTTTGTAGGTTTAGATGACTTGGCTAACGAAGAGGCGCGTAACTTGCCATATGGTAAGCAACGTTTGCTCGAGATTGCTCGTGCCTTGGCATTAGACCCTGAGTTGCTCTTGTTGGATGAGCCAGCAGCAGGCTTGACTGCTCCAGACATCAAAGAACTCTTGCGCATAATTCGCAAGATTCGCGATAACGGCATTACCTTCATCCTGATTGAGCACCATATGGACGTGGTGATGTCAGTTTGCGATACCGTTTCTGTATTGGACTTCGGTCAGAAGATTGCAGAAGGTAAACCAGCTGAAGTTCAGGCTAACGAGAAGGTGATTCATGCCTACTTGGGTACTTAATCACTAGAACAATATTGAATCGGTAAATACCATGTTATCTATTAAGAATCTTGAAGCAGGCTACGGCAAAGTCAAAGTCCTCCACGGCATCAATATTGATGTTCCAAAAGGACAAGTCATTACTTTGATTGGCTCAAACGGCGCCGGCAAAACAACAACGATGCGTGCCATCACTGGCATGATCAAGCCAACAGCTGGTGAGGTTACTCTGGGTGGTGAAAAAATTGACGGTTACGACTCTCATAAAATCGCTCGCTTAGGTTTAGCCCACAGCCCTGAAGGTCGCCGTGTATTTACGACCATGTCAGTTACCGACAATTTATTGTTGGGCGCATTTCCACGCTTTACAGGTAGCCGTCCAAAAGGCGATATCAAGAATGACTTGGAAAAGTCTCTCGAAATGTTCCCTCGCTTGAAAGAGCGTCGCAATCAATTGGCTGGAACACTATCGGGTGGCGAGCAACAAATGTTGGCTATGGCCCGTGCGGTGATGCTCAACCCAGAGATTATTCTCTTGGATGAACCATCGATGGGTCTGGCTCCAATTTTGGTTGAGGAAGTATTTAAGATCATTTCTAACTTGAAGTCACAAGGCGTGACCATGTTGTTGGTCGAGCAGTTTGCTGCTGCAGCCCTGAATGTGGCTGATTACGGCTACGTCTTGGAGAATGGCAAGATTGCTACTCATGGACCTGCTGCTAAGCTCAAGGATGATCCTGCTGTGAAAGCTGCTTACTTGGGTGGCGCAGGCGGTCATTAATGGTTGGTTGTTTATATCCGCTACACCAGTTTCCTTATCCTTAGAGAGTATTTTATGTCCAACCAACAGCAACAAAATAGCAGTATGGCTGATGCCTATGTTTTGCCTTTTGAGCAACTTCGCATGACGGATGTTGAATCCGTCGGCGGTAAGAATGCTTCATTAGGGGAGATGATTTCTCAGTTAGCCTCTACTGGAGTTCGCGTTCCAACAGGTTTTGCTACCACCGCTTTGGCATTTTAAGCCCTAATCTAATGGGCGCTGCTAATAGCTCTGGCGGAGTAATGGGCAAAATGATTGATGCACAATCAATCGTAGTTGCTTCAACTGCTACCCGTTGGTATGGTCACGAAGGTGATATCTTGCGATATGTATTCTTTCACTCAATCGCACTCGCCTCCTTGGTAGGGGTATTTGTTACTCTTCAAGCCTACGTGTATCCATTTACCGCATTGGTCATCAAATAAGTTAATTTAAATAACCCAGGCAACTGGGTTATTTTCATATCAGAGTCATGAACACAGTCATTGATATCCTATACAGCTCATATGAAGAACAAACAGACGATCTAACTCAAGAGTTAAATCGTCTAGTGGTGAATATTGAAAATATTAGACGCACCCATAACGAAGCCATACAAAATGCCATTAATAATTTTCTTGGCAGCGCTCAAATAGAAGAATTAAATGCGTATTACAAGGAAATTGTTAAATTTCTCAGTAAAGATCTTTGTAGGCAACTAAGTAGCACTAAGGTTAGCCCCCTCATTAAAAGCCAAAAACTACTGATGTTTATTGCCATATGCCATGAATGTTTTATAGAAACATCTATGAACTACTTTTTAGGCTCCTCGGAAGCGGTACTGAGACCCATCTATAAATCCTACGCGGAACAAGTCAAAAAACTACGCGAAATACAATAAAAGCTAGATATTTTATTTAGCTTTCACAATCCCATATCCGATGCCAAATACCTAGACCTCCTCATTTGTCGGTTAACCCGACAACCAAGTGTCGCGTTTCTGGACGCTCCAACAAGACACCGTCCCTTAACTAGACACTCCTGTCGAAACCAATCCGCCATCAAAGCCAAGCCGATCCGACCCACATGACCATCCGCTGATATCACAGCGCTTTCAAGGCAGGTTTAGATTAATGTCTCGACTACTGTTTAAACGCAATTTGACGTCTTTTAATCCGTTGGTCGCGAGTTCGAATCTCGTCCGACCCACCAGTTATACAAAAGCCCCTTGAGAAATCTTGGGGCTTTTTCTTTTTAGTTGAATGGAATGCATTGAATCTGTTGTCAGCAATAGGGGATCTTGTGGACGTTTCGAGTGGGGGCAGATTCGCCTGGTAACCTCATAAAAAGACCCCAATACCCCATAACTCTACTTTAGCCGCAATATCCGAATTGCGCCACTTAACACCAAGAATCCAATAGCTAAACCAATAATCCAATCGGGAATCGGACTGTTAAGCCAAGCAACTAATACG
>NZ_JACVPP010000001.1:1435653-2150721 GCF_018881815.1 Polynucleobacter sp. MWH-HuK1 | reverse complement strand
CATTGAAAATCTCGAATTTATCGGTGCTGGTAACTTTATTGGTGTAGGCAACACCCTCAACAACACCATCACCTCAGGTGCAGGTAATGACACCTTGGATGGTGGCTCTGGTAACGACACTTTAATTGGAGGCGCTGGTAACGACACCTACATCATGACCTTAGGTGCTGGCGGCAGTGATCGCTTTATCGATTCAGTAGGCACTAGCACAGTCAAAGTCGATACAAGTGCACTCACAGGCAATAGCTATACCTTTACTGAACGTGGCACAGGTGCTGATACCAATATCTATACCCGCACTTATGCCGATGGCTTTGGTAAAACTTTATTGGATACCCAAACTTTAGTGGGTAACTTTGGCGCTGCTGGTACCCAAGTACAGCTTGGTATTAATAATTACACTACTAATGGTAATAACGGTAGCTTTGCAGGGTATGAGACCTATACCGTAGTAGCAGGCAATAGCGTGAGCGCTACTAGTGCCCAGTACACCCAAAATAATATGTTGGTTGGCAGTGCGGCTGGCGACTCACTCACTGGCGGCGCTGGCAATGATTGGCTAGAAGCCGGTTCTGGTTCAGATACCCTTTTCTCAAGCGGTGGCTATGACCGCCTTAATGGGGGCCTTGGTTCGGATACTGTTAACTATAGCGCATTTGATAATTTAAGCGCTGGCGTTAAAGGCATTATGGTCAAGGCGGTTGATTTAGTTAGTGCCGCCACCTTAAATGATTACATCGTCTTTAAGGGTCAAAACTACGATAACTTCTCTAGTGGTAATGTCACTAGCTTATTAGCAAGCCGTAGCGTTGATTACTTGCAATCCGTTGAAGTGATTGAGGGTACCGCCCAGTCTGACTTATTTATTGGCGGCACTTCAAGTGATTGGTTTGAAGGCCGTGGCGGCCTAGACACCTTCTTTGGCGGTAATAGCGCTGAACGTGGTACCGACTGGGTTGATTACAACAGCTCTGTCTTTACGATGGGCATTACCGCTAACTTGGGTGCTAGCACTGGAACGACCAATTTGACATTGGGCGGCATTAATCTAGGTTCACAAACGAACACTATCACTGGTATTGTCAACACCCAAATGGGTCCTGATACCTTGTACAACATCGAAGGTATTGTGGGTACTAAGTTTGCCGATACCTTAATCGGCTCTACTTCGGGTAACTTCTTGCGCGGAGGCTTAGGCGCCGATACTTTAATTGGTATTGGTAATGGTTTGCCAGGCCACTTAGTGGATCGCACAGTTGATTGGGCAGACTATCAAGATGCTACGACTAGCGTGATCGCGCGACTATCTACTGGAGTAGATGCCAACATCGCTTTAAACACCACTTATATTGGCGCAACCAATATAAGTGGTATGTCTTATGGTACTGCCTCTAACAGCGGTGGTAATGACATCCTCATTGGTATGCAAGGGGTCCGCGGTGGATCTGGTGCCGACACCCTCATTGGTGGTAGTGGTAATGATTGGTTCTCGGGCGGCCTTGGTAATGATATTTTGATTGGTGGTATTGATGGTAGCGATACCGCATCTTATAAGTGGGCTAGCGCTGGTGTCACCGTTAACCTGGGTGTAGGTGTATATACCTCATCGGTTGCTAACTATGGTAGCGGCTTAGATTTAAATGGTTGGAGCTGGGGTACATCTGCTGGCGCCGATGGTATAGATACCCTGATTGGTATCGATCGCTTAGTGGGCTCACGCTTTAACGACGTTCTAACAGGCAATGCTGGTGAGAACGTCTTAAGAGGTTTAGATGGCAACGATACTTTAGATGGCGGCCTTGGTAGCGACTGGGTTACTTACGGCGAAGCCATGATTACCAACAATGAGGTTACCGGTAGTCTGACTGGTGTGACGGTTGATCTGTCTATCAAAGATGCCAATGGCTATAGCAGCGTAACAGTAGCTGATGGTAATGAGTTGCTTGCTAACGCAGGTACTGACAAACTTAAAAATATTGAGAACATTACCGGCACTTTATATAACGACACCCTTATTGGTGATCTAGGCACTAATACCTTGCAAGGTAATGGTGGTAACGACACTTTAATGGGCGGCGCTGGCAGCGATACAGCAGACTTTAGATTGCACAGCTCTGGCATTACGGTTGTCTTAAACGACTCTGGTATTAATAACGATAACGTGCAAAACGGTAGCGCTACTGGTGTTGGTGGCAATGCCTCACTTTTTTCGATTGAGAACATCCGTGGCTCTGAGTATGACGATACGATTACGGGGAACTCTGGCGGCAACACGATTGACGGTGGTGCTGGTAGCGATAAATTAGATGGTGGTGCTGGTATTGATACCTTGTCTTATCGCTCTGCCTTAGGCGGTGTGAGTGTAGACCTGGGTGGTGGCACTACTTGGCAGACGGCTACTGGCGCAGCCGGTAGTGATACCGTCCGTGGCTTTGAGAACTTGATTGGTTCAAGCTTTAATGACACCTTAACTGCCTATAGTGGTGGCAGCTCGATTGATGCCGGAGCAGGTAATGACACGATCTATGGCGCAGCAGGTGATGACATCTTGCGCGGTGGTGCTGGCAACGATCTGATCAGCGGTGGTGCTGGTACGGATAGGGCCCTGTTTAGTGGTTTGTATACGAGTTATGGTTTTATCATTAACACTGCTGACACATCCGGTGCCCTTAAAGGCATTACTTTAACTGGTGCTGATGGTATTGATATCGTGCGCGATTCAGTTGAATACATTGCCTTTGATAACACTAGCGGTGTAGTGATGGACGTCAAACAGAGTATTCAATACGGCACAGCAATTTTTGTTAGTGATGGTATTGGTAATGTTGGTAGTTCCAGCCTCACCATCACTGGCTCCGCCACTAACGACATCCTCACAGGTTCTAGTGTGGCTAACCAAACCCTTTTGGGCTTAGCTGGTAATGATGTGCTTGATGGTGCAGGTGGTACTTTAGTTGGTACTGCTGGTGGCGATACTCTCATTGGTGGTTTGGGTAACGACACCTATGTTGTGTACTCTTATGCCGATAAAGTGATTGAAGCTGCATCAGCAGGTACCGATACTGTGCAGGCACGCGTGAGCTATATCTTGCCAAGCAATGTTGAGAACTTGTCGATGACTTACTTTAATCCAAGTCTCACTTATTTGGGTCTGGGTAATAACCTGGCAAACTCCTTAACAGGCGCTGCTGGTGCCGATAAGTTGTATGGCCGTGATGGTAACGACATCTTAAGTGGCTTATCAGGTGATGATTATCTGTCTGGCGGCAATGGCGATGACACCTTGTTTGGCGGCGATGGTGATGATGCACTCTATGGTAATGCTGGTACGGATATCTTGTCAGGCGGCCTTGGTAACGACATCTTAGATGCTGGTTCTGGTTCAAACGAAACCGTTGCTGGTGGTTTGGGTGATGATATTTATATCGTAAATAACGCCCTCTTTAATACCAACTCGAAGATGATCGAAAACCTCAATGAAGGTAACGATACAGTCATTACTTCCAATGCGTCCTTTATTTTGGCCGATAACATCGAGTCCTTAGCTTTTGTAGGCATCATTGGTGGTAATGGTACGGGTAATGCGCTCGCTAATACGATCGTGGGCAACACTGGCAGCAATACTTTAGATGGTGGCGCTGGTAATGACACCTTGTATGGTGATACCGCTAATACCAGCTTGTTCGATGGCATGGCTGGTGGTACTAATGACTACCTCATTGGTGGTGCTGGCGATGATGTATTGTGGGGTCAGTCTGGAGACGACACGCTCGATGGTGGCACCGGTAACGATACGATGCGCGGCGGTACCGGTAACGATACCTACTATGTCGACTCTACTAGCGACACGGTTTTAGACGCAAGCAATTTAGCTGCTGGCTCAAATGGTGGCCTCATTAATACGGGTGGTGTTGATTGGATCTTAGCCACGGCCACGGTCGATATGAGCAATACCGCACGCTATCAGTATGTAGAGCATGTCCGCTTACTCGATACGGCACCAGCCTTTACGATGAGCGGTGATGATTATTACAGCACAGGCTATTTAGGTGTTATCGGCACTGAAGTGAATAACATCTTGACTGGTAATCAGTACGATAACTGGTTAAGCGGTGTGGATGGTGATGACACTGTAAGTGGCGGCGCTGGTAATGATGTCATGACTGGCGGCAGAGGCAATGACACACTCGATGGCGGCATTGGTGATTTTGATATTGCACTGTATGGCACTAGTAGCATCCAAGAGACCATCGAAAAAAATGATGGTCGTTATGGTTATGACCTAGTGGCTACCCTCAATAATCACAATGCCGATGGCGTGAAGATTAATCTAGATGCTACTGACTTCCGTTTTGATGCCAATAATGTCATCAGAGCCAATAGTGCAACCGGTAGTGTCGCTGTACTCTCTGGGGTTGATCGCCTTGTCAATGCTGAAGGTGCAATCGGTACGAACTTTAACGATACGATCGTGGGTACAGCTGGTAATAACTGGTTATCCGGTGGCCGTGGTAACGATACCTTAGTGGGCGGCGGCGGTTTTGATGTGCTCGACTTAGGTGGTAATAGCGCTTATGGATTGACTGTCGATCTAGGTGCGATGGTGCTAGCCAATGGCGCTACGGTGAACTTAAACTGGGCTGCTTACCAAACTCAGGCTACTGCACTAGTGATTAATTTAGCTAATTTAAGTACCTATAACAATGCCTATTACACTGGGGCTTATCATAACTTGGCAACCTTTACTGCCAATGGCGGCAATGGTTTAGGTACCTTAACCGCTTGGGGTTTTGAAAGTATTGGCTTGTCAGACAATATCGATACCTTGTATGGCACTACCGGCAATGACACTGTTTATGGGCTAAATGGCAATGACATTATGTTTGGTGGTGACGGCAATGATCTGCTATTTGGTAATAGCCAAACTACTGGATTAGTGGCAGGTACCGATGCGCAAAACGATCACGATACGTTGTATGGCGGTTATGGCAACGACGTTCTTTATGCTGGCGCCAGCGCTAGTACACTTTTAGGTGAAGCGGGTAATGATAGCTTAATCGGTGCTTACGGTGCTGACACTTTACTCGGTGGCGATGGCGATGATTACATGAACGGCGCTCAAAACAATGACGTGCTTAATGGTGGTACCGGTAATGATCAGATCTATGGCGATCAAGGTAATGACATCCTGATCGGCGGCGGCGGTACTGATAAACTCTTTGGCGGTCTAGGTGACGATGAGTATCTGTTTACTGGTACAGAAACAATTAATGAGTTAGTCAATCAAGGTATCGATAAGGTATTAGTCACAACAACCGGTTACGCCCTGAGTGCGAATGTGGAATACGCGGCATTAGCCAATATGCCAGGCGCCACACCAAACCTCATGTCTTTACCTAGCTTTTTAACTGGTAATGAGCTCAATAACGTATTGCTAGGTAACACCGGTGATAACACCTTAAGTGGTGGTGCTGGTAATGACACCATTGCTGGCTATGGAGGCGATGACACGATTACTGGTGGCCTAGGTAACGATCTGTTTGCACTCACACTAGATCCAACCCATAGCATTGATCCTTCAGATCTCAACAGCTTTGGCGGCACGATCACCGACTTTAATCGTGCGGGTGAGAATGATCGCTTCCTCTTGAACTTCTTAGCAGGCGGCGATGGTGGCATCAATGGCAATCTAGGCTTCCACTACCAGCTCAACGTGGGTTATGGTGCTAGCTTTATTAATGGCTCAACCGTCAGCAGTAATCAAGTACCAGAAGCGATGATCACCTACGATCCAGGCTCAGGTTTATTGCAAATTGCGTTCCAGCATTACCAAGAAGGCGAAGGACAAAATCCCGGCTTTTGGACTTACGCAGGCGATAACGGCAATACCAATCTGTCGTTTATCGTCAATGGAGCTAATGATGCAACACCAGCAGTTAACATCAATGCAGCAAGCTTCTTGATTGATACAGACCTCGATCTAACGCATCCAATGCAAAGTGATACTGCTTACTGGGGTACGCATCAGGTGTGATGGTTACTTAAGGTGTCTTTGGGCACCTTAAGTAGTTCTCGTTAAGAAGATTTTTAATAATGCCGAGATACGAAAAACTCAATAAAAATAAAGATATTTAAGTATTCATGACAACAACCTATGGCTCCTCTAATGATTTGATTGTCATTAGCATTCCAGGAAATTATGCAATTGACGGAGGTGCGGGTAACGACACGATTGATTTAAGCGCGATTACTAGCTCTATTAATCTTAATTTAGAGTATGCCAATTATCCGTGGACGATAACTTTTGATGGATATCAAGTAGCCGTCCAAAATATAGAAAACGTTATTACAGGATCTGGTAATGATTGGTTGGCTGGTACATCGGGGGTAAATACATTAAGCGGCGGCGCTGGTAATGATGTGTTTGCGGCAGCAATTGGGTCTGATTCATTGCTTGGTGGCGATGGCGATGATAGCTTCTCTGGTTCAGCTACGCTTTCAGGGGTGCTCACTTCTCCGGCTAATGTTTACATTGATGGTGGTGCTGGTGTTGATTCGATTGACTACAGTAGTACTGGTACTAAGCTGCAAATCAACTTAGCCACTAACTCTGCCCGATATTTGAATGACGCATTAACTGTTGTTCAAACCGATACTTTGTTGAATATTGAAAACATCAAAGGTGGTTCTAATGTAGATACCATTATCGGTAATTCATTGGCAAATACCATCAGCGGTGGAAATGGTAACGACACTTTAACTGGTGGTCTTGGAAATGATACTTTCTACTACCAAACTTTTTACACTCCCAATATTGGTATTGATCGAATTACAGATTTTTCTAATGGCGATGCAATTGCTGTAGAGGCTACTAATCTTACGATTGTTAACAATCGCAATCAGTCTGCATTGTTGGCGGGAGAGGTATATGTAGTTAATGGAGCAACAACTAGCTCTATTTATATAGGGACTGATTCGTCCATTGGTTATGATATTCAAATAGATCTTGCAGGGTCTTTTACTAACTCTAGTTTTAAGACTCAAGGAAATCAAATACTATTCTCGGATCTCAATGGTGCCAACACTGCACCAACTTTTGCAGTTGGTAATGGCTTTAAATCCAGTGGACTGGTTGTCACCGGAAGGCTGCAAAGTGTAGTTCAAAGTGATGGAAAAATTATCGTCGTTGGCTCAATTAATGATAATTTTTATATCGGCCGATACACTGCTGAAGGATCACCTGATCTTACATTTAATGGCACCAGTGCAAAGATTATTGATTTTGGCGGCATTGACATTGCAAATGATGTTGTCTTGCAGGCAGATGGAAAAATTGTAGTAGCAGGTTCATCGGGAACTAACTTTGCAGTTGCAAGATTAAATACAAATGGCACCTTAGATACAACATTTAATACCGTCGGATACAAAACAATTGATTTTATTGGTACTGACTACGCTTATGGCGTTGCAATACAGCGCGATGGTGCAATTGACATAGTTGGTCGATCTCAGTCTAGTTTTGCAGTTGCAAGATTAACTAGTGCTGGCGCCCTTGATAATACATTTTCAACTGATGGATTACTGAAAACTGTAGTAAGTGGGTCTTATAACAATCAGGCTAATGCTATTGCCGTTCAGTCCGATGGAAAGTTGGTGGTTGCAGGAGTTGCATACTCCGATACAACAAGTTCTGATATTTTTGGAATTGTCCGATACAACGCTGATGGTACCTTAGATCCTTCTTTTTCCTCAGATGGGGTTGATACCCAAACCTTTGGCAATAAAATTTATGGCATATCGATACAAATCGATGGAAAAATCTTAGTTGCAGGCAGTACGAGTGGCTCTAGCGGCGCATCACTGGTTCGATATAACCCAGATGGCAGTTTAGATACAAGCTTTAATGGTAGCGGAAAGTTATCTCTACCATCAGGCTCTAAATTTAATTCATTTGGCGGCATGGAGCAGCAGCCAGATGGAAAGATTCTGATTGTAGGAAGCTCAACGAGTGGTCTTGAAACTGTTGACTTTACAGTTGCGCGAATTAACCCTAATGGCACTCTAGATACTTCATTTTCTGGCGATGGTTATGTAAGGCTAGATAATAGGAGTGGTACTGATGTAGCATACAGCGTTGTAACTCAACCCGATGGCAAAATTGTCATCGTTGGGACATCTCCAAACTCACAGCTTTCTTTTGCGAGATTAAATATTGATGGCAGTACAGATGTTACTTTTGGTTCGCCTGATTCATTAAGTTACGCGCCTACTTATGTTGAGGGCAATAACCCTCAATTTATAAGCCCACAACCACCAGCATCTAACCCCTATATCAGTATTTATGATGCTCAACTAAATGTAACAAGCTATAACGGCGCATCTATTTCGCTTACGCGACATGGGGCTAGTAACGCCGAAGACCATTTTTACTTTTATGACCGTGGTAGCTCGATTGATTTGGTTAGTGGAACGCGCATAGTTCTTGGCGGCACAACAGAGGTTGGCGTGGTCACCACAAGCGGCGCTGGCTCTGCAACAATTACTTTTAATGCAAACGCAGCAAACGATTTCGTTAATCAAGTATTACAGAGCTTGCAATACAGCAATACTAGCAATGCCCCTCCTGCTAGTGTACAGATTGATCTTGTATTTAATGATGGAAATACTGGTGCACAAGGTACCGGCGGTGCAATGAGCGCCACAGGTACTGTGAATATGAATATCACCCCTGTAAATGACAATCCAATTATTACCTCGGCTTCATCTTTTTCTGTAGAAGAAAATTCTACAAATACATCTTTTTATATAAACGCTATAGATCCTGACGGCGGAGCAATCAGTAGTTGGCAGGTATTAAATTTTGATGGCGGCGCGCTTCCATCGGCGTTTTCTTTTGATCCTGTAACCCATATTTTATCAGTTGTATCACCGCTAGATTATGAGGCGATACCAACATATCAGTTGCGCGTAGTAGTAGGTGACTCAACTGTGTTTGGTACCACTACTACCCAAACTTTAGCTGTTAACGTTGATAACGTAAATGATGCGCCAACATTTGGTGTTGGAGATGGAATCGTACCTTTTGTTGGGGAGCAAATCTCTGCCCAAGCTCTTGATATAGCGCTTGATGCTAGTGGAAAGATTATTATCGTTGGTAATGGGGGTCTATCTGGAGCTATGTATCCAGACATGTGGGGTGCTCGCTATAACCTTGATGGAACCCTGGATACTTCATTCTCTTCTGATGGTTGGTTAACAACCACAATTACTGCGTCGCCAACTAATTATCAAAATAGTGTTGCTTGGGGTGTTGCCGTAGATGCTTTTGGGAAAATTATTTTAGGCGGTAGTGCTTATAGATCTATTGATTCAACTGTATCTGATTTTGCTGTTGTTCGTTATAACGCTGATGGATCGCTGGATACAAGTTTTTCTTCTGATGGTTGGGCTACCACTGCAATAGGTAGCGGTAGAGACTATGCGTACGATCTTGCTATTCAGTCTGATGGAAAAATTGTTCTTGCTGGCGAGAGTTTTAATGGAACCACAAGTGATTTTGCGCTTGTACGGTTTAACTCAGACGGTAGTTTGGATAATTCATTTTCTTATGACGGAAAAGCTGGCAGTGATTTTGGCTCAAAACAGGAAATTGGCCAAGCCCTTGCTATTCAGTCTGATGGAAAAATATTGGTGGCTGGTTATGCCTATCAGCTTGGCGGAAATTCAGCCAATCAAATTGTCCGTTATAACGCAGATGGAAGTATTGACGCTACTTTTTCTGGCGATGGAATAAGTTCAGATTCAATTAATTCTGGTAGTGAATATTTTTATAGCGTTGCTATTCAGGCGGATGGCAAGATATTGGCAGGAGGGTCAAGTAATAACGACTACTCTTTGATTCGTTACAACAGTAATGGCTCTCTTGATACTAGCTTTTCAACCGATGGAAAGTTAACTACAGATATTGGGGGGTCTGATCAGGTTCGTAAAATTCTAGTTCAATCCGATGGAAAAATTATTGCTGTTGGTACAGCATATGGTTCCAGTAGAGCCATAGGGTTGGTTCGTTATAACGCAGATGGTTCATTAGATGGTTCATTTGGGTCAAATGGCATTGTCACTACTAGAGTTTCTAGTAGTGAATCAGGCATGGCAGCGGTTTTACAATCCGACGGAAAAATTCTGGTTACTGGGGGAGGCGTCACTGTTCGTTATAACACCAATGGCGTATTGGATTCTTCCTTTGATTCAAACAATATTCTCAATGGTAGACCGGTATACCATGAAAATTCTTTGCCTGTAGTTTTGGATGCTGATGTCAATATTTCTGATGATGACCTTAATCGACTTGGATATAACAACGCCACCTTAACAATTATTCGTCATAGCGGCGTAAATTCAGACGATTATTTCACTAGTAACTTTAATGCCGGACCTGGCAATTCAACATTAAGTCCATTTTCGCCAAATGCTCCGTTGGTAGTGGATGGCATTGTGATAGGCAATGTCGCAACAAATACCGGCATTTTGTCTTTGGTTTTCAATGCAAATGCTACTCAAGCGCTTGTTAATTCTGCACTTCATCAAATTACCTACAGTAATTTAAGTGACACACCTCCATCTAGTGTTCAATTAGATTGGACTTTTAGTGATGGCAATGGCGGTCTTCAGGGATCTGGTGGTGTCTTGTCTACCACTGGAAGTATGTTAGTAAGCATCGTTTCTGATGCCGAAGCATCGGGGGCACTATTGCTAAATGGTGTTTTTGAAGAGGGCGCCACAATTACCTCTGTTATCTCTGGTTTAACTGATCCAGACGGGTCCATTGCTCAATATGCATATACATGGCAGGAATATAGTGGTGGGCAATGGAATACTCTCTCTAGTGGTTCATCACAGCTTAATATTCCATCCGATCAGAGTTATGTTGGCAAGAATGTTCGACTAGTTGCTCAAACAACTGATGTTTATGGTGGAACGACTCAGTTCATCAGCGCTAATTACATAGTCGCAAACGTTAATGATTTACCTACTGGCGGAATTGCCATTCCTAGTACGCCATTTAAAGATTCAACAATTATGGCAACGGTTGATCCCATCGGCGATCAAGATGGATTGGGCTCGATTACTTATCAGTGGCAGGCGGGAACCTATCTTAACGGACAGGTTGACCCTATGGGTTGGATCAATATTTCTGGTGCTAACAGTACTTCCTATTTAGTAACATCTGGGGTTATAGGTCAGCCGCTAAGACTAATTGCTAGTTATACAGATGGATATGGGCATTTAGAGACAGTCCAGTCAAATATTTCAAACGCAGTTGTTTCCCAAAATATGATTATGGGTAGCGATCTGGGTGAGCTTTTGAGCGGAACGATTGCTCCAGATTATATTGATGCAAAAGATGGTAATGATACTGTTTATGGATTTTCCGGAAATGACATTCTGTTTGGTGGATTTGGCAATGATACCCTCGATGGTGGCGCTGATAATGACACTTTAGATGGTGGCGTTGGTAATGACACACTCTATGGTGGCTCTGGTAATGACACCTTAATCGGCGGAGCTGGTTTAGGTGTTGATGTACTTGATGGCGGCATTGGCAATGATAATCTTCAGCTAGGCTCTGATGGTGGCACCGCATTAGGCGGAGATGGTGATGACACTATTACTGGCAAAGGCTTATTGGATGGTGGCGCTGGTAATGACGTAATCCGTCAGCAAACTAGAGATGAAAGCTTAGCCCTCGCAAGTAATAATGTCATTCTTGGTGGTGATGGCAACGACCAAATTCAAGTAACAGAATTTTTTGCGACTGTAGATGCTGGTGCGGGCGATGACATCATCACTATCCATGAAAATAATGGAACTGCAGCAGACTCTACTGCTGGTTTTAATATTCAGGGCGGCACTGGATATGACCAGCTAGTGATTGATGGCTATGCTGGTGGCGCTTGGGGTAACTGGACTTTACCTGCAACTTTTGGTGGTGTTGAGCGAATTACCTTTAAAAATACACAAGCCCTCAATACGCAATTTGGCTTTGTTGTGGCGGACTCTAATATTGCCGCTGGCCAAACTTTAGTTATCGATACTTTAAATTGGGATATAAATTTAAGTCATTCAGATAGCGACTGGGTTGGACTTAAGATAGATGCATCTCGCGAGACCAATGGCTATCTCAATATCACAGGGACTACAAAAGCCGATTATTTAATAGGTGGTGCATTAGCAGATACTTTCCAGTCAGGCGATGGCAACGATACCCTAATTGGTGGTGCAGGCAATGACACGCTTGATGGCGGAGCTGGCGATGATACTTTAACTGGTGGTGCGGGCAATGACACCTTATATGGTGGTGATGGTACAGATACCGCTATTTATGCGGGCAACTCTTCTGCCTACACTTGGACTAGGTTAATTGATAGTGCAAACCAGAGTTATGTGTCTGTTATTAATAATCAGACGCAAGAACAAGATGTGCTCTATTCTATTCGGTATCTAAAGTTTGATAATCAGCAGGTGACCTTGCGTGAGGCGGGTGTAATGTTGCAGGGTACTAGTATTGCTGATTCTTTAGTTGGAACTGATGCTGGTGATGATGTTCTCTTTGGCAATGCCGGCAATGACACTTTATTTGGCTTGGCTGGAGATGATACCCTCGATGGTGGCGCTGATAATGACACTTTAGATGGTGGCGTTGGTAATGACACACTCTATGGTGGCTCTGGTAATGACACCTTAATCGGCGGAGCTGGTTTAGGTGTTGATGTACTTGATGGCGGCATTGGCAATGATAATCTTCAGCTAGGCTCTGATGGTGGCACCGCATTAGGCGGAGATGGTGATGACACTATTACTGGCAAAGGCTTATTGGATGGCGGCGCTGGTAATGACACGATTACGCAAACCTGGATTGACTCCAACTATAGAGATGCCACTACAAGCATCTTAGGCGGGGATGGCAATGACTCATTAAATATTTGGGAGTTCTTTGCAACTGTAGATGCTGGTGCGGGCGATGATGTCATCACAATGGTTGGTCATGGCACCGGTGTTTTTGGAGAGGCAAACCTCAATATTCAAGGTGGTTTAGGCTATGACCGATTAATTATTAATAATTTTGTCGGTGGCGGCTCCGGAAATGATTGGGTGCTACCTGCTACATTTGGCGGCATTGAGAGAGTTACTTTTGTTAATAGTACCGCATGGAATACCCAATTAGGTTTTGTATTGGCAGACTCTAATATTGCCACTAGCCAAACGTTAGTCATTGATGTAAGTGATTGGAATAATAGCTATGATTTTTCTAGCGGTCTTAAAGTTGATGCATCCCGCGAGACCAATGGCTACCTCAATATCTCTGGTACCGTATCCAAAGACTATTTAATAGGTGGTGCATTAGCAGATACTTTCCAGTCAGGCGATGGCAACGATACCCTAATTGGTGGTGCAGGCAATGACACGCTTGATGGCGGAGCTGGCGATGATACTTTAACTGGTGGTCTTGGCGATGATGTCTACTTTATAAATACCTCGAGTGACTATTTGATTGAAGGCGCTAACCAAGGTATTGATACAGTCTATTCAAGCGTTACTTATAGACTGCAAAGTAATTTTGAGAATCTAGTTGCCAATTCATCGACCGGTCTTGTTCTTGTCGGTAATTCGCTAACCAATATTATTACTGGCGGAGTAGGAAATGACATTTTAGACGGTGATCTGGGGATTGATGCTCTAATCGGTGGGGCGGGCAATGATACCTATTTTGTAGATAATTCTGCTGATGCCATATTCGAAAATAATGGCGAAGGTATTGATTTGGTTTTCTCTAATGTTTCTTATTCTTTAGGAAGCAATATAGAAAATTTAACAGCCAATAATGCTGCATTATCAGTTCGTTTGGTTGGTAATGAATTGAGCAATACGATTACTGGTGGTTCTGGAAACGATACTTTGGATGGTGGTATCGGTATTGACACTATGATTGGTGGTATGGGTAATGATACCTTCTACATTGATAATACTGACGATGTAGCAATAGAGAGCAGCTCTGCCGGTAACGATTTTGTTTATTCAAGTGTGTCATATAAATTAGGAGCTAATCTAGAGGGAATTACTGGTTATGGGAACGCTGATCTAAGTCTTGCGGGAAATCTTGGTAATAACATTATTACTGGCGCTGCTGGTAATGATACTCTGCGCGGTGATTTGGGCAACGATACCTTAGATGGTGGTGCGGGTGCCGACTTTGCCGTATTTGCTGGTACTCGCGATAACTATTCGATTGTCATTGGCCTTAATGATCTAACGCTTGTAGGGCCCGATGGCACTGATATTGTTAAGTCATCAATTGAAACAATTGCTTTTGACATGTCTCCACAGATTCAAATTGATGTGGGCTTGAGTATTTCAAGAAGGCAAATTATTACAACAATTTTAGGTGGTGATAGCGGTGGAACTATTTCTGGTACGTCAGGATCCGATGCTATCAGGGGTGGTATAGGTAGTGACTCGATTTTTGGGCTTGCTGGTGATGATGTGCTTTATGGCTCTGCTGGGGATGATTATCTATTTGGCGGTCTTGGTAATGACACCATGGATGGAGGCTCTGGCAATGACACCATTTATGCTGATGATGCTGGCGATGTTGTCTTGGGTGGTGGAGGTATCGATACTGTTATTACTACTAGCTTGGTTTATTCCCTCGGAGATTCTGCCCGTGTATCTGGCGTTGAAAACCTTACCTATGGTGGAGTGGCTAATGTTACTTTCACGGGCAGTGCTGATATCAATATTATTACTGCGGGTCAGGGTAACGACATACTGACCGCCGTTAGTGCAAATGGGCTTGATGGTGATACTCTTTTTGCTGGCGCTGGCGATGACACATTAATAGGTTCTGCTGGTAATGATGTTTTTCATGGCGGTGCCGGTACTGATGAAGTGGTGATTAATTCGCCAGTCGCCGATTTGGGATCTTGGAGTTATCAGTATTCTGTAGATGCCATTACTGTGGCCTCTTCTAGCGGTAGTGACATTATCTTTAATGATGTTGAATACATTAAATTTAGTGATGGAAAAATTCTTTCCGTACCAACTTCTCTTCTAAATAGTCAGGCTGTATTTGTACAGCAGGGTACTGACGCCCCTGAAACAATGAGGGGCACTACCGGAATCGATGTGATCGCTGGTAATGGCGGCAATGATGTTATTTATGGACTTGGTGGCAACGATACAATAGATGGTGGATCGGGTAACGATACGATAGATGGCGCTGATGGTAATGATTCTCTCGCTGGCGGACTTGGCAACGATACGATAGATGGTGGATCGGGTCTCAATAGTATTTTTGGCGGTGCAGGTGATGACGTTATTACGATTCACTCAAGCTCTGATCAGATTGATGGTGGCGATGGAATAGATGGTGTTCTTTTGGCAAGTGATTGGCCAACAGGATTGGCATCTTTAAATTACAGCCTTTATGGCGGCAATAATCAAAATATTGAAAACGTTACCTATCTTGGTGCTAGTGACTTCTTTATTACCGGAAATGCATTCAATAATATTTTAGTTGGTGGCTCCGGTAGTGACACTTTACGTGGTGGTGCGGGCAACGACACTTTAGATGGTAGTAGTGGAAGTGATTTTGCGGTCTTTTCAGGTGCGCGTAACGATTATCAAATTACGATTGGTTCTAGTGCGCTAACTTTAGTAGGCCCCGATGGAATAGATATCGTTCGATCTTCTGTTGAGACCATACTGTTTGATGGTTCGCCATTAACTCAAATCGATGTTGGTTTAAGCATTGCAAAGAACCAGGTTATTACAACAATTTTAGGTACATCTGACGGCGAAATGATTACCGGATCCTTGGGTTCTGATGCTATTCGGGCTGGTAATGGTGATGATACGGTAAGTGGGCTTGCTGGTGATGATGTTTTATATGGTGATGCAGGCAATGACACACTTATCGGAGGCAAAGGCTCAGACACCATTGATGGTGGATCTGGTGAAGACATAGTTTTCTATTTGGCACCTGGGTTAAATTCTAATCAGCAAGACCCTAATGTTGTTGGCGATAGTCTTAATGGAATTAATTTAACTACAGAAATTTCCTCGGGAAATCTAATTGTCACTGGTGGTGGCGTTACCGATCGTCTCTCTAATATAGAAATCATTGTTGCTACCAATGCAGCTGATAATTTAGATGGATCACAAAACGTTTCTGGCATTGGTCTAATTGGCTTGGGGGGTGATGATGTCATCAAAGGTGGTTCAGGTAGTGATGTATTGCAAGGTGGTACTGGTAATGACACTTTAATTGGTGGTACTGGCGCCGATACCATGCTAGGTGGACCTGGCAACGATATTTATTATGTTGATAATGTGGGAGATATCGTAAAAGAGAGTCCAACGCATGTAGATTACAGCAATGGTAATGCTCCTGTATTTGACCCAACTTGGTATGCCGCAGATCCAGGCTCATTGAGTTTAATCAGTGATCCATTGGATCCTAATGCAGGATTAAATTTACAGCTTATTGGTGGAGGAATTGATGCGATTCGAACCACCTTAAATAGTTATGCATTAAGTCCCATTTCTATTAATACGGCGACAGGGACGGTTGGAGAGGGCATTGAAAATCTCGAATTTATCGGTGCTGGTAACTTTATTGGTGTAGGCAACACCCTCAACAACACCATCACCTCAGGTGCAGGTAATGACACCTTGGATGGTGGCTCTGGTAACGACACTTTAATTGGAGGCGCTGGTAACGACACCTACATCATGACCTTAGGTGCTGGCGGCAGTGATCGCTTTATCGATTCAGTAGGCACTAGCACAGTCAAAGTCGATACAAGTGCACTCACAGGCAATAGCTATACCTTTACTGAACGTGGCACAGGTGCTGATACCAATATCTATACCCGCACTTATGCCGATGGCTTTGGTAAAACTTTATTGGATACCCAAACTTTAGTGGGTAACTTTGGCGCTGCTGGTACCCAAGTACAGCTTGGTATTAATAATTACACTACTAATGGTAATAACGGTAGCTTTGCAGGGTATGAGACCTATACCGTAGTAGCAGGCAATAGCGTGAGCGCTACTAGTGCCCAGTACACCCAAAATAATATGTTGGTTGGCAGTGCGGCTGGCGACTCACTCACTGGCGGCGCTGGCAATGATTGGCTAGAAGCCGGTTCTGGTTCAGATACCCTTTTCTCAAGCGGTGGCTATGACCGCCTTAATGGGGGCCTTGGTTCGGATACTGTTAACTATAGCGCATTTGATAATTTAAGCGCTGGCGTTAAAGGCATTATGGTCAAGGCGGTTGATTTAGTTAGTGCCGCCACCTTAAATGATTACATCGTCTTTAAGGGTCAAAACTACGATAACTTCTCTAGTGGTAATGTCACTAGCTTATTAGCAAGCCGTAGCGTTGATTACTTGCAATCCGTTGAAGTGATTGAGGGTACCGCCCAGTCTGACTTATTTATTGGCGGCACTTCAAGTGATTGGTTTGAAGGCCGTGGCGGCCTAGACACCTTCTTTGGCGGTAATAGCGCTGAACGTGGTACCGACTGGGTTGATTACAACAGCTCTGTCTTTACGATGGGCATTACCGCTAACTTGGGTGCTAGCACTGGAACGACCAATTTGACATTGGGCGGCATTAATCTAGGTTCACAAACGAACACTATCACTGGTATTGTCAACACCCAAATGGGTCCTGATACCTTGTACAACATCGAAGGTATTGTGGGTACTAAGTTTGCCGATACCTTAATCGGCTCTACTTCGGGTAACTTCTTGCGCGGAGGCTTAGGCGCCGATACTTTAATTGGTATTGGTAATGGTTTGCCAGGCCACTTAGTGGATCGCACAGTTGATTGGGCAGACTATCAAGATGCTACGACTAGCGTGATCGCGCGACTATCTACTGGAGTAGATGCCAACATCGCTTTAAACACCACTTATATTGGCGCAACCAATATAAGTGGTATGTCTTATGGTACTGCCTCTAACAGCGGTGGTAATGACATCCTCATTGGTATGCAAGGGGTCCGCGGTGGATCTGGTGCCGACACCCTCATTGGTGGTAGTGGTAATGATTGGTTCTCGGGCGGCCTTGGTAATGATATTTTGATTGGTGGTATTGATGGTAGCGATACCGCATCTTATAAGTGGGCTAGCGCTGGTGTCACCGTTAACCTGGGTGTAGGTGTATATACCTCATCGGTTGCTAACTATGGTAGCGGCTTAGATTTAAATGGTTGGAGCTGGGGTACATCTGCTGGCGCCGATGGTATAGATACCCTGATTGGTATCGATCGCTTAGTGGGCTCACGCTTTAACGACGTTCTAACAGGCAATGCTGGTGAGAACGTCTTAAGAGGTTTAGATGGCAACGATACTTTAGATGGCGGCCTTGGTAGCGACTGGGTTACTTACGGCGAAGCCATGATTACCAACAATGAGGTTACCGGTAGTCTGACTGGTGTGACGGTTGATCTGTCTATCAAAGATGCCAATGGCTATAGCAGCGTAACAGTAGCTGATGGTAATGAGTTGCTTGCTAACGCAGGTACTGACAAACTTAAAAATATTGAGAACATTACCGGCACTTTATATAACGACACCCTTATTGGTGATCTAGGCACTAATACCTTGCAAGGTAATGGTGGTAACGACACTTTAATGGGCGGCGCTGGCAGCGATACAGCAGACTTTAGATTGCACAGCTCTGGCATTACGGTTGTCTTAAACGACTCTGGTATTAATAACGATAACGTGCAAAACGGTAGCGCTACTGGTGTTGGTGGCAATGCCTCACTTTTTTCGATTGAGAACATCCGTGGCTCTGAGTATGACGATACGATTACGGGGAACTCTGGCGGCAACACGATTGACGGTGGTGCTGGTAGCGATAAATTAGATGGTGGTGCTGGTATTGATACCTTGTCTTATCGCTCTGCCTTAGGCGGTGTGAGTGTAGACCTGGGTGGTGGCACTACTTGGCAGACGGCTACTGGCGCAGCCGGTAGTGATACCGTCCGTGGCTTTGAGAACTTGATTGGTTCAAGCTTTAATGACACCTTAACTGCCTATAGTGGTGGCAGCTCGATTGATGCCGGAGCAGGTAATGACACGATCTATGGCGCAGCAGGTGATGACATCTTGCGCGGTGGTGCTGGCAACGATCTGATCAGCGGTGGTGCTGGTACGGATAGGGCCCTGTTTAGTGGTTTGTATACGAGTTATAACTACGTAGTAAATAGTGTTAGCTCCTCTGGAATGAATGCCGGTATTACGATTAGCGGCGCCGATGGTCTAGACATCATCTTGGCAGGAACCGAATTTATTCAGTTTGATGGATCTCCTAATACTGAAATCGATGTTGTCCAAAGTATTAAATATGGAACTATTGTTCTTACGCAGGGTAATCTTAATCAAGATTCCAGCCTCACCATCACTGGCTCCGCCACTAACGACATCCTCACAGGTTCTAGTGTGGCTAACCAAACCCTTTTGGGCTTAGCTGGTAATGATGTGCTTGATGGTGCAGGTGGTACTTTAGTTGGTACTGCTGGTGGCGATACTCTCATTGGTGGTTTGGGTAACGACACCTATGTTGTGTACTCTTATGCCGATAAAGTGATTGAAGCTGCATCAGCAGGTACCGATACTGTGCAGGCACGCGTGAGCTATATCTTGCCAAGCAATGTTGAGAACTTGTCGATGACTTACTTTAATCCAAGTCTCACTTATTTGGGTCTGGGTAATAACCTGGCAAACTCCTTAACAGGCGCTGCTGGTGCCGATAAGTTGTATGGCCGTGATGGTAACGACATCTTAAGTGGCTTATCAGGTGATGATTATCTGTCTGGCGGCAATGGCGATGACACCTTGTTTGGCGGCGATGGTGATGATGCACTCTATGGTAATGCTGGTACGGATATCTTGTCAGGCGGCCTTGGTAACGACATCTTAGATGCTGGTTCTGGTTCAAACGAAACCGTTGCTGGTGGTTTGGGTGATGATATTTATATCGTAAATAACGCCCTCTTTAATACCAACTCGAAGATGATCGAAAACCTCAATGAAGGTAACGATACAGTCATTACTTCCAATGCGTCCTTTATTTTGGCCGATAACATCGAGTCCTTAGCTTTTGTAGGCATCATTGGTGGTAATGGTACGGGTAATGCGCTCGCTAATACGATCGTGGGCAACACTGGCAGCAATACTTTAGATGGTGGCGCTGGTAATGACACCTTGTATGGTGATACCGCTAATACCAGCTTGTTCGATGGCATGGCTGGTGGTACTAATGACTACCTCATTGGTGGTGCTGGCGATGATGTATTGTGGGGTCAGTCTGGAGACGACACGCTCGATGGTGGCACCGGTAACGATACGATGCGCGGCGGTACCGGTAACGATACCTACTATGTCGACTCTACTAGCGACACGGTTTTAGACGCAAGCAATTTAGCTGCTGGCTCAAATGGTGGCCTCATTAATACGGGTGGTGTTGATTGGATCTTAGCCACGGCCACGGTCGATATGAGCAATACCGCACGCTATCAGTATGTAGAGCATGTCCGCTTACTCGATACGGCACCAGCCTTTACGATGAGCGGTGATGATTATTACAGCACAGGCTATTTAGGTGTTATCGGCACTGAAGTGAATAACATCTTGACTGGTAATCAGTACGATAACTGGTTAAGCGGTGTGGATGGTGATGACACTGTAAGTGGCGGCGCTGGTAATGATGTCATGACTGGCGGCAGAGGCAATGACACACTCGATGGCGGCATTGGTGATTTTGATATTGCACTGTATGGCACTAGTAGCATCCAAGAGACCATCGAAAAAAATGATGGTCGTTATGGTTATGACCTAGTGGCTACCCTCAATAATCACAATGCCGATGGCGTGAAGATTAATCTAGATGCTACTGACTTCCGTTTTGATGCCAATAATGTCATCAGAGCCAATAGTGCAACCGGTAGTGTCGCTGTACTCTCTGGGGTTGATCGCCTTGTCAATGCTGAAGGTGCAATCGGTACGAACTTTAACGATACGATCGTGGGTACAGCTGGTAATAACTGGTTATCCGGTGGCCGTGGTAACGATACCTTAGTGGGCGGCGGCGGTTTTGATGTGCTCGACTTAGGTGGTAATAGCGCTTATGGATTGACTGTCGATCTAGGTGCGATGGTGCTAGCCAATGGCGCTACGGTGAACTTAAACTGGGCTGCTTACCAAACTCAGGCTACTGCACTAGTGATTAATTTAGCTAATTTAAGTACCTATAACAATGCCTATTACACTGGGGCTTATCATAACTTGGCAACCTTTACTGCCAATGGCGGCAATGGTTTAGGTACCTTAACCGCTTGGGGTTTTGAAAGTATTGGCTTGTCAGACAATATCGATACCTTGTATGGCACTACCGGCAATGACACTGTTTATGGGCTAAATGGCAATGACATTATGTTTGGTGGTGACGGCAATGATCTGCTATTTGGTAATAGCCAAACTACTGGATTAGTGGCAGGTACCGATGCGCAAAACGATCACGATACGTTGTATGGCGGTTATGGCAACGACGTTCTTTATGCTGGCGCCAGCGCTAGTACACTTTTAGGTGAAGCGGGTAATGATAGCTTAATCGGTGCTTACGGTGCTGACACTTTACTCGGTGGCGATGGCGATGATTACATGAACGGCGCTCAAAACAATGACGTGCTTAATGGTGGTACCGGTAATGATCAGATCTATGGCGATCAAGGTAATGACATCCTGATCGGCGGCGGCGGTACTGATAAACTCTTTGGCGGTCTAGGTGACGATGAGTATCTGTTTACTGGTACAGAAACAATTAATGAGTTAGTCAATCAAGGTATCGATAAGGTATTAGTCACAACAACCGGTTACGCCCTGAGTGCGAATGTGGAATACGCGGCATTAGCCAATATGCCAGGCGCCACACCAAACCTCATGTCTTTACCTAGCTTTTTAACTGGTAATGAGCTCAATAACGTATTGCTAGGTAACACCGGTGATAACACCTTAAGTGGTGGTGCTGGTAATGACACCATTGCTGGCTATGGAGGCGATGACACGATTACTGGTGGCCTAGGTAACGATCTGTTTGCACTCACACTAGATCCAACCCATAGCATTGATCCTTCAGATCTCAACAGCTTTGGCGGCACGATCACCGACTTTAATCGTGCGGGTGAGAATGATCGCTTCCTCTTGAACTTCTTAGCAGGCGGCGATGGTGGCATCAATGGCAATCTAGGCTTCCACTACCAGCTCAACGTGGGTTATGGTGCTAGCTTTATTAATGGCTCAACCGTCAGCAGTAATCAAGTACCAGAAGCGATGATCACCTACGATCCAGGCTCAGGTTTATTGCAAATTGCGTTCCAGCATTACCAAGAAGGCGAAGGACAAAATCCCGGCTTTTGGACTTACGCAGGCGATAACGGCAATACCAATCTGTCGTTTATCGTCAATGGAGCTAATGATGCAACACCAGCAGTTAACATCAATGCAGCAAGCTTCTTGATTGATACAGACCTCGATCTAACGCATCCAATGCAAAGTGATACTGCTTACTGGGGTCCTAACCAGGGTCAGCAAGCGTAATGCCAACCTCTCTTAGTAAAGCTGAGAGAGGTTTATTAAGGTACTAAGCTTAAGAAGAGATACTCAAAGAAGATGATTAGGTGGACTATGCCCTGTAGCAAGGTAGTTCTACCGATTGCAAGCGTTAGGGCACCAATAAAGAATGACAAATACATCAGCGTCATATTGAGTTCGCTAATACCTAGGCTAAGTGGCAAATTAAAGATAATCGCAATCGCGGCAACAGTCGGAATGGTTAATCCAATACTTGCTAATGCTGAACCTAGAGCTAAATTTAGACTGCTTTGTAAGCGATTGGCTTTGGCAGCTCTTACGGCTGCAAAGCCTTCGGGCAGTAAAACTAATAATGCAATTGCAATACCAACAATAGTTTTTGGAGCGCCAGCTGCTGCAACACCTCTTTCAATAGCTGGGCTCAATAGTTCTGCAAGACCTACAACAGTAATCAGTGATAGGATTAATAAAACTGCACTAACAGCAGTCTTCAGATTGCTAGGTTTGATTGCATGCACATTGCTGTCGGTTGTTTTATCTTCTGTTTTCGGCAAGTAATAGTCGCGATGGCTCACCGTTTGAAAAAATATAAATGCAATATAGAGTGCAAATGAAGCAATGCCTGCAAAAGCTAGTTGGCTCTTTGTAAAGTCAGGACCAGGCGTGCTGATGGTTACTGTAGGCATTACCAAAATAAAAGTTGCCAAAGCAGTGAGTACTGCTAGTGCTGAATTTGTACCTTCATTGCGAAAAGTCATTTCATGATGGGTTAGGCCACCCATAAATATGCAGAGACCAATGACGCCGTTAATAACAATCATGACCGTTGCAAAGACGGCATCCCTTGCAATGAACTGCGATCCTTCATGACCCGTCAGCATCATCGAGATAATGAGTGACACTTCAATAATTGTCACGCTAATAGAGAGCACCAATGTGCCATAAGGTTCGCCAGTTTTGTGAGCAATTACCTCGGCATGATGAACTGCAGCAAGAACTGCGCTAATCAAGGTGATACTCATCAGGGCAATAAACCAAGTTTGGCTCAATAAGGCAGTCATAGATACAATCTAGAAAATAAGGTTAAGCTACAGGGAGAAGACGCCCCAAAAACTATTGATTACTGAGAGTTTAAAGCCATCCATGAAAGCCATTATCCTATTTGGACACGGAGCAAGAGATAGCCGTTGGCGCGAGCCTTTTGATCGCTTGGTAGGGTTGTGGCGTGAGCAACATTCCAGTACCCCTGTTGAACTCGCTTTTTTAGAAATGATGCAGCCTTCTCTGGAGGAGGCGGTCGCCGCTTTGGTTGCCCAAAACATCAATGAAATTATTGTGGTGCCAGTGTTCTTTGGACAGGGTGGTCATTTGCGGAATGATTTCCCCACGTTGCTAGAGTCCTGTCAAAAACAGTACACCGGGGTCAAATTAAGCGCTACGCCGGCTGTTGGCGAGGACTTGGCTGTTTTGCAAGCTATCGTTGATTTTGGCGCCAGAGCTCTCTAAGTTTTCACTGGTTTGACTTTTATTTCTTAAAGCTTCGCCAATCATGATGAGGGTTGGCGAACTACTATCAAACCAGGCATCTGCTTTGCCTGCTGCCAATTCTGCCAAAGTGCTAATCCATTGGCGCTCTTGTGGCGTGCTTACTGCTTCCAAGACATGAACAGGAGTGTCTGCACTGTGCTTGCTTAAGCCTTGAGAATTTTGCTTAATCAATTTCATCGCAATACGGGCAGCATCTTTACGACCCATGTAGTACACCAGGGTGTCTGCATTTGGATTGATTATTGGGGAAGTGGGGTTTGCTTCGAGCACATTCTCATTGCCTTGCGCAAGCGTTACAAAGGCAACGCTGCGTGATATTCCACGTAGCGTTAATGATTGCTGAATGCTGGCTGCACCTGCTAATGCTGCGGTAATGCCTGGAACAACAGAAACTTCTATACCTGCAGCTTTGAGAGTCTGAATTTCTTCATCGGTCCGTCCAAAGAGCATTGGATCTCCGCCTTTGAGGCGAACAATGATTTGATGCTTATGAGCAGCATCCACTAATCGTTTATTGATAAATTGCTGTGCAGAAGAAAGCTTGCCGCAACGTTTACCAACGGCCACCGTAATTGCTTGTGGGCAGAGTTTTAATATGGCTGGATCAACCAAGGCATCGTAGAACACGATATCTGCTCGCTCCAGTAACTTGGCACCGCGCACAGTAATGAGATCTACTGCACCAGGGCCGGCGCCTACTAAATACACTTTACCCAGTGTGTTGCTAGCGTGATTATTTAAAGCGGTAGTCATAGATTTTATTGTTTAAGCGCTTAAGGTTGCGCGCTTATCGCGCCAGCTATTTTGAGTAGTCACAGAGTACAAATTAAATTGCTTGAGCGCTACGTCTAATTTTTGGTCAGGACGTAATGCAAAACTATCAAAGCCTACGCGCGCACCCTGTAGTACTTGATCGATCAACACATCACCAATTGCACGAATCTCGCCTTGCCATGTAAAGCGACTACGCAGTAGAGCTGCAGTACTAAAGCTTCTGCCATCTCTAAAAATAGGAAAGTGCGCTGCTACTAAAGGCCAAATAGCTTTACCTGCTTCAATGACGTCCACATGCTTCAGGATGTCATCATCGCTTGCAAACCAAACCCCGATCTGACCATTTTTTGCTTTAGCAATGACATCTGCTTCAAGGTGATGTGTGATCCACCAGGTAAATGGCACAAGAACCTTATGGGCGCCATGCTCTATGTCAGGCAGACCACCTTCATCTTGGCTGCCACTCCAGATTTGCCACTCATTTTCGACTAGAGTGGGTTTACCACCTTTGGGAAAGTGCACAATTTCTTGATGGGAGGCGATATTTAATTGACTCATGCTGCGCCCCCTTCAGCTACCTTCTCAACCTTTTCTTTTTTCTTCGCATTTTTGTAGGCTGCTTCTTTGAATGGAGCAACACCTAAGCGACGATAGGTATCAATAAAAGATTCATGCTCGCTACGTTCTGCAACATACGTGTTGATGATATTCGTCATCACGTCGGGTATCTCGTCAGCATAGAAAGATGGGCCGATGACTTTACCAGTAGCGGCATCATTGCCTTGCTCGCCACCTAATGTGATTTGGTACCACTCTTCACCGTCTTTATCTACACCCAGTACGCCAATATTGCCTACGTGGTGGTGTCCACAAGAGTTAATACAGCCAGAAATATTAAGGCTGATGTCACCTAAGTCAAATAGGTAATCCAGATCATCAAAGCGTTCCTGAATAGCCTTAGCTATTGGGAGAGATTTGGCATTCGCAAGTGAGCAGAAGTCGCCACCAGGACAAGCGATGATGTCAGTGAGTAAGCCAACGTTGGGCAGAGCAACTTTTTGTTTCTTAGCTTCTTGCCAGAGCTCATATAACTTCCCTTGCTCGACATCAGCAAGCACTAAGTTTTGTTCGTGAGTCGCACGCAACTCACCAAAGCTATATTGATCAGCTAAATCAGCGATTGAATACATCTGCGCTGTGGTTGCATCACCAGGGGCAACTGTGCCATGTGGCTTTAGTGACAAAATTACACTTGCATAACCAGCTACTTGGTGCGGTTTGACGTTGCGTTCCAGCCATCGTGTAAAAGCAGTTTTATCAGCCTCGCTAGCTGTATTAATGACTTGCTGATTCGTTAATGCTGGCAATGTTTTGTATGCAGGTTTTGTGAAATGCTTGGCAACACGATCCCACTCGGCTTGAGTAAAATTGTCATCCCCATTTTTAATGTGACTCCATTCACCTTCTACCTGACGAGCAAACTCCTCTGGTCCTAAAGCCTTCACCAAAATCTTAATGCGAGCCTTGTAAAGGTTATCTCTTCTACCAAAGCGGTTATAAACGCGCAGCAACGCAGTAAGGTAGCTTGGCAGCACATTCCAAGGAAGACCTAGTTTGATGAGCGACCCTAAAATAGGGGTGCGTCCCATGCCACCACCAGCATAGATATCAGCAGTCAATTGACCGGCAGCATTATTCTTGAGTTCAATGCCCACATCATGACAAAGCAATACAGTGCGATCTTCTTTAGCACCATTTACTGCGAATTTAAATTTACGCGGTAAGTGTGCAAACTCAGGATGCAGAGTTGACCATTGACGTAGTAGTTCGCAGATGGGGCGAGTATCGACATATTCATCGCCAGCAACACCAGCGAAGGCATCACTTGTAATATTCCGAATGCAGTTACCCGAAGTTTGGATGGCATGCATTTCTACTTTGGCAAGCTCGGCCAAAATATCTGGAGTGTCTTCAAGAGTTACCCAGTTGTACTGAATATTTTGGCGTGTAGTGAAGTGACCATAACCACGGTCATACTTTTCAGAGATGAGCGCCAGAGTGCGAAGCTGTTTTGAACTAAATAGACCGTAAGGAATCGCAACACGCAACATATAAGCGTGACGTTGGTGGTACAGGCCGTTCTGCAAACGTAGAGGGCGAAACTCCTCTTCAGCTAGGCTGCCATCAAGACGTCTAGCAACTTGGTCGCGGAATTGGGCAACCCGTTGATCTACTAGGGTCTGGTCAATAGCATCGTATTTATACATAAGGAGGCTATTGTCATATTTGCTAGATATTTCCACAAATAATTAAAAATTGATTCTATATACCTATATCAATATATAAATACTCTAGGCCAGAATTGCCATAGATGCCCGCTGCAAGGATTCTTTTGGAGAAAAAAGTAATAAATATTCCATTTTACAGATTCTGTTATACAGAATATCATTGGGAATGATCCGCTCATTTTCTTGTGAACTTACGAAAGATTTATTTGAAAGTAGGGCTACGAGAAAGTTTGTGAATATAGAGAGGGTAGCGCGACGAAAGTTATTGCAATTGCATGCTGCTTGCTTAATAGATTTGAGGGTGCCTCCAGGCAACATGTTGGAAGCTTTAAGTGGAAATCGCAAAAGACGGCATAGTATTCGAATTAACGCTCAGTGGCGCATTTGTTTTGATTAGTGTGAAGACGGTGCTTACGATGTAGAAATTGTGGACTACCACTGAGGAGATGGTGATGACAAAATTACTTGATGAAATTCATCCTGGTGAAATACTGTTGGAAGACTTTATGAAGCCGATGGGCATTACTGCTCGCCAATTAGCTGCTGATATCGATGTTTCGCCCAGTCGAATTAGTGAGATTGTGAACGGTGCTCGTCCCATTACCGCCGATACTGCCTTGCGACTTGGTCTGTTCTTTTCAATGGAGCCTAGATTTTGGTTAAACCTGCAGGCCGATTACGATATGCGTGTTGCAAGAAGAACACTGCAGAAAGAAATAGAGCCAAGAATTCGGGTTTTTAAAATAGCCGCCTAGTTAGTAAATACGACAAACTAAAAAGCCCCGGAATATCGGGACTTTTGATTTAAATCTTTTGATCAATAAGTAGGCTATCTGCTTACAACCCGTTTTCGCGATAGTGCTTATAAAGGTTGGCAATCGAGGTAAACCCAAGAACGACGATCAGAACCGCAAATAGATATTCAATGGTGAGGTATGTATAAACGCCCAGTTGCACCAGGACTGCAGCAACAACGAAAGCAGCAATCGATCCAAATGCAACTAGCTTAAAGTTGGGTACGAAAGCGCCTAAGGTGATGGCGATAAAGACAATGTAGAGGTCTGAAACGAGCAGATCAGCTGTTACAAAGATGCTATTGGTAAGTTCGGGGTTGGTGATTTTTCCCAAAACAGCAATGACTAAGATGGAGGCCAAGATCGCAAAGTTGAGCTTTGCTTTGAGAAGAATGGTCTTAAATTGATCGCCCATGGTGTTATGAGGCGCTGCCGTTAAATACGAGGCTGATGCCAATCCACAAAATAATAAAAGCAATCAAAATAGTTGAACCAATTTTCTTGAGGAAATACTCTAGACTATCCATGTACGCCTCATCGCCTCTGCCGAAGTAATGATCAAAGCGCTTCCAATAAAGTCGACCCACGACTAGCGGAAGAAGCATCGCGACGATGCCTAAAATAACGGTTAAGGTGTTATCCATACTGAAACTTTCTTTGCTAACAATCTCAAAGGATTGGCTGTAAAGGCTAAAGAATACCCGTTTTTGTTTTTCGTCCAGCCCAGTGACACTTTGGGGCTCATCAATCGTCATTATTAAGGGCTAAAAGGCGTTTGTTGATAAAGTAGAGGCTACTTTTCAACTACTTCATTCGAAAGCACCCATATGACCGAACTATCAACCGACCAGATTCAGGAGCTCCGCACAAAAGTATTGGGTGCGGCTGCCAAAGTTCCAGGCGCCTTAATTGGTCTTGGAATTTTATTTATCGTTCTGGGCATGATCGGTATTGCAGGTCAAACCTTATTCTCATTTATCTCGGTTAATGTTTTAGGTATTTTCTTATTTGCAGGTGGATTACTTCAGGGTGCACATGCCCTAAAATCAAGGGGCTGGAAAAGTGTAGGTGTGCAATTGGTTTTGGCAGCTCTCTACATTGCCGCAGCTATTTTCACTTGGGCTTTCCCAATTCCTGCACTGGAAGCAATAACTTTGTGGCTGGCCGCAATCTTCTTTGTAACAGGTGCTTTGCGTTTGATCTCAGCATTCCAACACCGTCACTTCCGTGAATGGTTCTGGATGGTACTGTCATCAGCAATTTCCATCTTGATGGGCGTATTGATCATGAATGGCTACCCAGAATCTAGCCTCTGGCTTCCTGGTATGTTGATTGCGATCGAGTTATTGTTACAAGGTTGGTCATTGTTGTTTATGGGTCTAGCAGCACGCTCACTGATTAAATAACTCAGTAATTAGATTTGGAAAGTACAGCAAAGAGTCTTCATCATGGCAATGAAAAAAACCGATCTCTATAAGAATTTAGCTTTGAAAACGGCGCAGGGAATGAAAAACGCCACCAAGACTCCTAAGTTGGGCGCGGATGAGAGGGCAAAATCGAAAAAGGAATTAGCAAATGCCAATCCCTTGCTGGCATCTTTGATGGGTAAAACCAAATCTAAATAATAGTTGTAACTAATACTTGAAACAGACAGGACCACTTTTTCTTATTGATTTCCTCAAGGTCTTTGCGGCCCTGTTAATCATTCTGCATCACCTCTCAAGTTATGGGCAAATTGCAGAAGACGCCCGACGAGTTCTGCCAGGTCTAATGACTTGGCTATTTGAGTATGGGCGCTATGCAGTGCAGATCTTTTTGGTGATGGCTGGTTATTTGGCTTCTCAATCCTTGAGTCGTTATGCCAATCTCAAATTTAGCGCCAATAGTTTGCTCAAGTTGATTCTGAATCGCTATCTGCGTTTATTTGCGCCGTATGCTGTTGCACTAATTTTTACAATTGTGTGCGCATATATTGCACGCTTTTGGGTCAATGACGAATTCGTTGGTGAATCTGAAACGCTCTCGCAATTTCTGGCGCACCTCTTTTTTATTCAAGGCATCTTAGGCTTGGATTCTATTTCTGCCGGTGCTTGGTATGTGGCTATTGATTGGCAGCTGTATTCAGTATTGGCAGTCTTATTTATTTCTTTCCCGAGCTACCAGGCATTGATCTGGTTAATTAGCGTTCTAGCCGTTAGTTCTTTACTGTTCTTCAATCGCTCGGCTGACTATGAAGCCTATTTCATTTATTTCATTGGATCGTATGGTCTGGGGGTGCTAGCTTACTTAGCTAGCCGTTTTCAAGATATAAGTATTCAGCGTTTGGCAAAGTTCGCATTGATTTTGATTGGTTTAATTATTGCCGGCGCTTCATTTCAACAAGTTTGGCTCAGAAATTTCCTCGCTTGGTTTGTGGCCCTAGCCTTGTATTTATGGGGCGATATTCAATATCCGAAAGCCATTTCTCAGAAAGGTTTGGCAAAGCTTATTGCCTGGGGGAGTCAGCGCTCTTACTCAGCTTTCTTGATTCACTTTGCATTTATATTACTAGCAAATACGATCTATATTGCCTTTGACATGTATACCTATGAAAGTGGCGCATTGGCCATTGCTTTGATGCTCTTGGTTGTATCAACCAGTGTGATTGCTGCTAATTATGTTTATCGCTGGATAGAGGTTCCAGCACTCGCTTTAAAAATATAAGAGTAGGTTCTGGTAGAAAAAGTTGCTTTACAGTCGCTTCTCCAGGCGGTATTTACAAAATAATTTTTAAGTGTATAGTAATAGCACGACTCACCTTATAACCGCCCAGTGACCCTGAGCGCTTTTGAGGCAACAAGCCACCTTCGGGTGGCTTTGTCTTTTTTAGGATGGCAAAAATATCAAAACTATTGTCTATATTGATGGTTACAACCTCTACTATGGCCTATTGAGAAAATCAAAATTAAAGTGGCTGGATGTAGTGCAGCTATTTGAGGTGCATGTTTTAGATAAAAAAGTTGAGTTAGTTGAGGTGCGCTATTACACGGCTCCCGTTTTGGGAAGAATGTCAGATGACCCGGGATCCACTCAAAGGCAGCGTCAATATCTTCAAGCACTCAGAAATTTACATCCACAACGTTTGGTGATAATCGAGGGAAAAATTCAAGCATCCAAGCCTTATTTAAGATTGGCAAAATCAATCCCTGAGTTACCTGAATTACAGATAGTGCAAGTTCTCGACTTTAATGAAAAGAAAACGGATGTGAACTTGGCATCAGACTTGATTACTGGTGCTTGGACTGGCTCCTATGAACAAGCTGTCATTTGTAGCAATGATTCTGATCTAGAGGGCGCTTTAGCAGCTATTAAAAGCCATCATCCAGGGCTCAGAATAGGAATTGTTGCGCCAATCTCCGGAGAAAGTCATCGACATATTTCCGGCGACTTAACTCAATATGCGGATTGGCAAAAAGTCTTGAGCGTAGCTCACATTGCGCGATCTCAGCTGCCAGATAAAATTCTTAATTCAAAGCTACAAAAACCTGCTGCTTGGTACTAGCGCTCTTAAAGACCCATATCCTTAAGGACGCGGAAGATCTCGCGATAAGCCTTGGGCGGTTTGTTTTGTTCTTTTTCTTTGCGTGCATTCCGAATCAAGGTGCGCATATTCTGAATATCCATATCCGGATGTTGCTCAATCATTTTAGTGAATGCATCGTCATTCGCAATCAGTCTATCGCGATAGCTTTCTAGAAAATGTAATTTTGCAGTTTCTGCTTTGCTAATGCCTTGAATTGCATCTAAACGTTTTTGAATAGCGTCTAACTCATCTTCATCCAGAAAGCGCATCAGTTTGCCAAGATATTGCTTATGGCGACGAATCGCTTCAAAACTTTTAATCTTATTGGTTTCTGCAATAGCAGTCTTGATGGCCTCATCCAAAGGAATTGTTTTCAAAGCATCGCTACTGAGGGCTGCTAAAACCTCGGCCAGCTTCTGGCGCTCAGTCATTTGGCGCTTTAACTCTGACTTACTTGGTCCTTCATCGGCGTTAACCACCTTGGGAGTGCGATTCTTCTCATTAATATGCATATCGCTATTTTAGACGGGTATTGAGGTTGAACTAATCTTTGGATATTTTCTGTTTCAATAGTTTTAAATCACTGCTAGAAAATAACTGGCTTCTTCCAATGATGGATGATGGTTTCAATTTCCCCGCCTGAACATATCTTCGTAGGGTTGGAAGGGAGATTTCCAAAAATTCTGCTGCCTCTTCGGCAGAAAAGCTTGCATTTTTAAGATGTCCAAAGACTTGCTCATGCGTATAGTCGGTCTCTTGGAATGCTTTTATAGCAATTAAAGAGAAAAATTTAATCCGTTCTTTTGATGGCATTTTTTGTATTTGCACAAACAGATCCTCTGCAGTCATGTATTGAGACATATAGGCCTTACTTTCTGTATTGAAATGGCTAATTCATCATTGAAATCGAATGGACTTTTTTAATTGAGTATAAAAATTTTCATGGGGTCCGATTTGACAAAATTCAATCCAGGTAATTTCTATAGCTTCTGCAAAACAATCAAATTGATAAGCCATTAAGTATTCCTGGGTATTAAAGCGAAACTTGTAAACAAAAATTTCATTGAGATCGCCTAACTTTTGCTACCCAATCCTAGGGTTATCGCAAACTTCTGCAACCTTGGTTTCAATTGTTAACTGCAGCGGTTTTGAGGCCTTTTTAACAAATTGGGCAAAGGCTTTTTTATAGGTTGTTCTCATGATCTAATATTAGATCAAAAATGATTATATAACAAATCAACAAAAGTACTATTAAATACCCGATTTTTTGTATTGGTAAATAATGGAGCTGAGACAAATACACTTAAATCAAAGATGACTCAAACAAACACTTACGACTACATCATCATTGGGGCAGGCAGTGCAGGCTGTATGTTAGCTAAGCGCTTAACCGAAAACCCCAATAAGAAAGTCTTGCTGATTGAGGCTGGCAAGAACGACAACTACATTTGGATTCATATTCCAGTTGGTTATTTGTATTGCATTGATAACCCAAGAGCAGATTGGCGTTTCAAGACTGCTGCTGAAAATGGCTTAAACGGTAGATCTTTGTTATATCCCCGTGGTCGTGTTCTGGGGGGCTGCTCATCTATTAACGGCATGATCTATATGCGCGGGCAAGCAGGTGATTACGATTCTTGGGTGCAAGCAACAGGTGATGATTCTTGGTCTTGGGAAAATGCTCTGCGTCGCTACAAATCATTTGAGGATTACCACGGCCTTGCCAATCAATGGCATAGCAAAGGCGGTGAGTGGACAGTGTCCAAACAGCGCTTGCGTTGGCCCATCATGGATCGCTTTAAGGATGCCGCTGTACAGGCTGGTATTCCAGCTTCGGATGACTTCAATCGTGGCGATAACTTTGGCGTAGGCTACTTCGATGTGAGTCAACGCGCTGGTTGGCGCTTAAATACTTCAAAGGCATTCTTAAGAGATGCTGCTAAGCGTAGCAACCTCACGATCATTACCGAAGCATTAGTAAATAAACTGAAGATTGATCCCGCAACTAAAAATTGTTATGGTGTTGAGTACATCAAGAGTGGTCAAACTTGTGAGGCCTTATGTGCCATTGAGCAGGGCGGTGAAGTGCTGCTGAGTGGCGGCGCTATTGGCAGCGTGCAAATATTAGAGCGCTCAGGTATTGGATCTGCAGCACACCTTAATCAATTGGGTATCCCGGTTATCGCCGATCTTCCGGGTGTGGGTGAGAATCTGCAAGACCATTTGCAGCTTCGCATGGTTTACAAAGTAAGTGGCATTAAGACCCTTAATACCAAGGCTAATTCATTGCTTGGCAAACTGCTAATTGGCCTGGAGTATGTACTTAAGCGCTCTGGGCCAATGTCGATGGCGCCATCGCAGCTCGGTGCATTTGCATATAGCTCACCTGAGCAAAAGAGTGCGAATGTGGAATATCACGTTCAACCCTTGTCCTTAGAAAAGTTTGGTGAAGACTTGCATTCTTTCAATGCATTTACTGCAAGTGTTTGCAATCTGCGTCCCACTTCACGCGGTAGCGTGCACATTAATTCAATTGATCCAGAAGCGCCACCAGTGATTAGCCCTAATTACCTATCAACTGATGAAGATCGTAAGGTGGCAGCAGAATCTTTGCGCTTAACTCGCAAGATTGTTGAACAGTCCGCTCTGAAGCCATATGCCCCAGAAGAATATAAGCCCGGTATTCAGTATCAAACGGATGGGGAGTTGGTCAAGGCGGCAGGTGACATTGGCACTACGATCTTTCATCCAGTGGGAACGTGCAAGATGGGGCGCGCAGATGACCGGATGGCCGTACTTGACTCTCAACTACGTGTGCGAGGTATTCATCATCTGCGCGTAGTGGATGCTTCAGCGATGCCGACAATTACCTCGGGTAACACTGCTGCACCAACCATGATGATTGCAGAACGTGTAGCAGAATTACTTACGCGTGAATAATATTCCGCAAAAAAGCTACTCATTGCCAGTGAGCCATTTATTGTTGGCACTGGCTATTGTTGCGGTGTGGGGGACTAACTTTGTAGTGATTAAGTTATCCCTCAATTCTTTTCCACCTTTCTTATTTGCTGCACTTCGCTACACGTTTGCTTTTCTGCCTTTGGCGCTTTTCTTTCCTATACCCAAGGTCTCATGGATCAATCTCTGTATTTATGGAGTTGCAGTGGGAGTGGGGCAGTTCGGAATTCTGTACTTTGCGATTGATGGCCGTATCTCCCCTGGCCTAGCTTCCTTGGTTATTCAGACACAGGTTTTTTTCACCATTGGCTTTGCAATGTTCTTTGCCAAAGAGCGTTTGCACACCTATCAAGTCATGGCCCTTCTGGTAGCAGTGGTTGGTTTAGTGGTTATTGCACTGCACACTGATGCCAACACCACTTTCCTCGGGCTTGCCTTGGTCGTATTTGCCGGACTCTCTTGGGGGGTGGCTAATACGGTTAGCCGTAGGGCAGGCTCGATCAATATGCTGTCTTATGTAGTTTGGGCTAGTGGATTTGCTATTCCACCCTTATTTGCCATGTCCTATCTATTTGAGGGTGGTTGGAGTCACATGAGTAATTCATTGGTCTCAGCACCAGTTGGGGCTTGGACCGGTGTTTTATGGCAATCTTGGGCTAACACCTTGTTTGGCTATGCGGCTTGGGCATGGCTACTCTCTAAGCATCCTGCAGCGGTTGTAGCACCTGCACCCTTATTAGTGCCCATCTTTGGTATGGGGGCTGCTGCTTATTTCCTAGCGGAACCATTGCCCCCATGGAAGATAGAGGCAGCGGGGTTAGTGATCGCTGGCTTAATGGTGAATTTATTCTGGCCAAGCATTGAACTTAAACTCAAGCGGCATTTTTCTTAAGAGTTTCTTCCCCTGGAGGCTAATGTAAAACCCTAATAGATGCCCCTTTTTTTGCCATTGTATTAACAGTAAGATAATCGTTCGTTTGTGTTTTACCAATAAAAAAGTATTTTATTCATTAGCAATTTTTAGTCATGGAGACTTTATGAACATTCGTCGTCACATTTTTGCAGTAGCTGCTACTGCCATGTTTGCAACTGGCGCCTACGCTGCCGATATTAAGCTTGGTCTTTCTGGTCCATTTACTGGCGGCTCTGCCTCTATGGGTGTGAGTATGCGTGACGGTGTTCGTCTTGCCGTTAAAGAAATCAACGCTGCTGGTGGTATCAACGGCAACAAAATCGTTTTGGTTGAGCGCGACGATGAAGCAAAAAATGAGCGTGGCGTGCAAATCGCACAAGAGTTGATCAACAACGAAAAAGTAGTTGCTACTTTGGGTTACATCAATACTGGCGTTGCATTGGCTTCACAACGCTTCTATCAAGATGCGAAGATTCCAGTAATGAACAACGTTGCTACTGGTTCTATCTTAACTAAGCAATTCCCTAACGCACCAGAGAACTATATTTTCCGTAATGCTGCTCCTGACAATATTCAAGCTCCATTGATCGCTAAAGAGGCGGTTGAGAAGCGTGGCTTGAAGAAAGTTGCGATTTTGGCTGACTCCACAAACTACGGTCAGTTGGGTCGTGAAGACTTAGAGAAGGCATTGAAGGGTTATGGCGTTACTCCAGTAGCGGTTGAGAAATTCAACATTGGTGATGTTGATATGACTTCACAAATCTTGAAAGCTAAAAATGCTGGTGCGGAAGTAATTTTGACTTACGCAATTGGACCTGAGTTGGCGCAAATTGCTAACGGTATGGCGAAGTTGGGTTGGAAAAAACCAATGATCGGTTCATGGACATTGTCTATGGCAAGCTTTATTGATACTGCTGGTAAGAATGGTAACGGCGCAACAATGCCACAAACTTACATTCAGACTCCATCCACAACTCCTAAGCGTAAGGCTTTCCAAGAAGCATACTTAAAAGAGTTCAAACCAAAGAACAACAACATTGCATCTCCAGTTTCTGCGGCACAAGGATATGACTCTGTTTACCTCTTGGCAGCCGCTATCAAGCAAGCAAACAGCACAGAAGGACCAAAGATTGTTGCAGCATTGCAGGATCTAAAGACCCCTGTTGATGGTGTTGTTATTACTTACAACAAGCCATTCTCCGCAACTGATCACGACGCTATCAAGATGAAAGACGTAGTCATGGGTGTGGTTGAAAACGGCCGCGTTGAGTTCTTGAATGCTGAGGACGCAACCCCTAAGAAGAAGTAACTCAACTTAGCAAAGCAGGCAAAATAATTTTATTTTGCACTGCAGCAATTGTTAAAACAAAGCGCCGCCCAAAAAGCGGCGTTTTGCTTACAATGTCGGATTCGTTAATAAAACAGTTTTAAGTATCTTTTAGGCCAACAATAATGGACATGCTTGCACAAATCCTCTCAAGCGGTATCGCTGTGGGGATGATCTATGCGGTTATCGCTTTCGGTTTCCAGCTCACTTTTGCCACATCAGGCACTTTGAACTTCGGTCAAGGTGAAGCGCTGATGTTAGGTGCTCTCGTAGGTTTAACCTGTGTGGACACTTTTGGCATGAACTACTGGGTCATGATTCCAGTCGTTTGCTTATTCGGAATGATTCAAGGTAGCTTCGTTGAGTTAATCGGCGTGCGTCCTGCGATCAAAATTAAATCCGAGTTTGGTTGGATTATGTCCACTATCGCTCTCGGTATTATTTTCAAGAACGTGGCAGAAAACATTTGGGGTCGCGATGCATTGCCATTTCCAGCCCCGTTGCCAATGGAGCCAATGAGTTTCTTGGGCGCAAGTATTTTGCCAATGGAAATTTTAGTGGTTGTTGGCGCATTGGTCATGATGTTGTTAGTAGAATTTTTTAACCGTAAAACAATTTACGGCAAGGCGGTTGTGGCAACAGCAAACGACCGTGACGCTGCTGGCTTGATGGGTATTAACACCAGCGTTGTGATTACTTTCTCTTATGCGCTTTCTTCTTTGACTGCAGCATTTGCTGGTGTATTGATTGCACCATTGACGCTGACTGGCGCAACCATGGGCGGTGCATTGGGCTTGAAGGCATTCGCAGTGGCAATTATTGGCGGCTTATCTAGCGGCATGGGCATTATTGTGGGCGGTCTGATCTTGGGTATTGTCGAAACAGCTACCGGATTTTATGTCTCTACTGGTTATAAAGATGTTCCAGGTTTGATTTTGTTATTGCTTGTATTGGCATTCAAACCATCTGGTCTATTCGGTAAATCTGCAATTAAGAAAGTTTAATGATGAAGAAGTCTCTAATACCGCTATTAATTGCGATTGCGGCACTCATTTGTTTGCCGTTGTTTATTCATAACCCTTATTACATTCACTTAGTTGAAACCATTCTGATCTATACCATCTTGTTGTATGGCTTAGATATCGTGGTGGGTTATGTTGGTCAGGTTTCCTTGGGTCATGCAGCTCTGTTTGGTATCGGCTCATACACTGCTGGTGTTTTGTACTTCCATTTCGGTTGGACAATTTGGGGAACCTTACCCGCATCCATCATCGTGACCTCTATCTTCGGCGGGATCTTGGCATTGCCAGCTCTGAAGGTAATTGGACCGTATTTGGCGATGGTGACCTTGGCATTCGGAACCATTGCACAGATTCTCATTAATGAGATGACTTGGTTGACTGAAGGCCCATTGGGTATCAAGATTCCTAAGCCTGATTTAATGGGCGTGCCAATGACCAAGGCAGAGTACTTCTGGATGGTTGGCATTATCTTGATCATTTCAATGATTGTTGTAGACCGTTTTGTGAAGTCACAAATTGGCCGTGCTTTTGAAGCCTTGCGTGATAGTCCGATTGCCTGTGACTGTATGGGTGTATCTGTGTATCGCTTTAAGGTAATCGCATTTGTGATTAGCGCTGCTTTCGCAGGTTTGGCTGGTTGCTTGTATGCATACTCCGAGCAATACATTTCACCAAATACTTACAACAACGAACTTGCTGTTTTGTTCTTGCTCGGCATCATTATGGGTGGACGCAAGTCTCGCCTTGGTGCTTTGATTGGTGCAGCCATCATTGTGTTGTTGCCGAAACTCTTGGACGATATCAACTTGTTCCGTATCGTTGCCTCGGTCATTGCCCTTGTGGTAATGGTTGGCGCTGGTATGGCTCTGTCTAAGAAGACGACTACTTTGCGTCGCGTTGCAGTACCTATCGCGGGCGTAGTAGGCTTAGCAGCATTCTCATTCTGGCTCAACACAATTTCCGACTGGCGTTTGAGTATTTTCGGCTTCATGATTTTGTTGGTGGTGTACTACTTGCAAAACGGTATCGTTGGTTTTGCAAAGAGCTTCTATCAATCGATCGTTGGCAAAGCAAAAACCACACGTGGTGGTGATGCTGAAGTGGTTGATGACTCTATTAGCTTCATTAGTAACGTGTCCAGCGCAAACGCTGGCGCAGAGCTGTTGAAGGTTGACTCTGTATTGATGCAGTTCGGCGGCCTGAAAGCCCTGAATAATGTTGATTTGAGCATCAAGCGCGGCACTATTCATGGCTTGATCGGTCCTAACGGTTCCGGTAAGAGCACCATGATGAACGTGTTGACAGGTATTTATATACCTACAGCCGGTAACGTTTTGTACGCTGGCGAAAGCGTTGTTGGTAAGACATCTTCCGACATTGCCTTGTCTGGTATTGCACGTACCTTCCAAAACGTTCAGCTTTTTGGTGAAATGACTGCGATCCAAAACATTTTGGTTGGCTTGCATCACACCTTCAAGTCAAACATGGTCGAAATCGCTTTGAATCTGCCACGCTACAAGCGTGAAGAAGCTGAAGCCCATGCTCGTGCAATGGCGCTCCTCAAGTTCGTTGGTTTGGATGACTTGGCTAACGAAGAAGCGCGTAACTTGCCATATGGTAAACAGCGTTTGCTCGAGATTGCCCGTGCCTTGGCATTGGACCCTGAGTTACTCCTGTTGGATGAGCCAGCAGCAGGCTTGACAGCTCCTGACATTAAAGAACTCTTGCGCATTATTCGTAAGATCCGCGATAGCGGTATTACCTTCATCCTGATTGAGCATCACATGGATGTGGTGATGTCAGTTTGCGATACCGTTTCTGTATTGGACTTCGGTCAAAAGATTGCAGAAGGTAAACCAGCTGAAGTTCAGGCAGACGAGAAGGTGATTCATGCCTACTTGGGTACTTAAATCACTAGAACATATTAAATCGGTAAATACCATGTTATCTATTAAGAATCTTGAAGCAGGCTACGGCAAAGTCAAAGTCCTCCACGGCATCAATATTGATGTTCCAAAAGGACAGGTGATAACTTTGATTGGCTCAAACGGCGCCGGCAAAACAACAACTATGCGTGCCATCACTGGCATGATCAAACCAACGGCTGGTGAAGTCACTCTGGGCGGTGAAAAAATTGATGGTTACGACTCTCATAAAATCGCCCGCTTAGGTTTGGCTCATAGCCCTGAAGGTCGTCGTGTGTTTACGACGATGTCAGTTACCGACAATTTATTGTTGGGCGCATTTCCACGCTTTACTGGGAGCCGTCCAAAAGGCGACATCAAGAATGATTTGGAAAAGTCTCTCGAAATGTTCCCTCGCTTGAAAGAGCGTCGCAACCAATTGGCTGGAACCCTATCTGGTGGTGAGCAACAAATGTTAGCTATGGCTCGTGCAGTGATGCTCAATCCAGAGATTATTCTCTTGGATGAACCATCTATGGGTTTGGCACCAATTTTGGTTGAGGAAGTATTTAAGATCATCTCTAACTTGAAGTCGCAAGGCGTGACCATGTTGTTGGTTGAGCAGTTTGCTGCTGCAGCCTTGAATGTGGCTGACTACGGTTATGTGCTTGAGAATGGCAAGATCGCTACTCACGGACCCGCTGCTAAGCTCAAGGACGATCCTGCTGTGAAAGCAGCTTACTTGGGTGGTGCTGGTGGCCACTAAGTAGCTAGTTAGATACCCAAACTGCCTCCAATAAAAAAGCCCTTAGCAATAAGGGTTTTTTCTTTTTAGCTGGCTATTAGCTTTACTGCTTCCCATATCAGTAGGGCGCGATAGCCCATATAAATACCAACTAAGGTAAATCCGAAAAGAAAGAGTTTTGGAATCAATGCGCCTTCAGCTACCAATTCACTATTGAGAAGGCCAATCGCTACGGCAAAAAAGAAGAGCGCCCCTAGTCCGAGGATGATCCAATTTTCATTACTGCTGACTTGTTGGGTTTGGTTGCTATAGGCGAGAACTTGAAGAGCTTCACCTTTTTGGTATCCAGCTACTGTAATTTGATCGCCATCAGCAATCTGCATCGGTGATGAAAACTTGGCTTCAATTGGCTTATCACCCAAATTAAATTTAGAGATAAAAAAGCGCTTGTAGTAGACGGAGGAATGATCGTGAGTAGGTTTTTCTGGATTCACGTATTCGAGCAATTCATTATTGAGATTGCTGACGATCCCAGAGATGGAGCTAATTGAGCTAGATAGCAAGGAAATTGGTTTATTTATCGACATCAGTGGAACTCCCAGGAGACCGATTGCTAGTATATAAAGAAGAAATTTGAGAAGTTTTCTCATAAGGCGTTAATGCCCTTGATGGTAAGACTGATCGCAACACCAAAAGTAAGTATGGCAAAGATTTGTTGCAGCCTTGGGCCACTCAATTTTTTACCTAGCGCGCGACCAACCAGAAGGCCGCATAAAGCCCCCAATGAAAAAGGCGCCGCAAGTGATAAATCTAAATTTCCTGAGACGGCTGAAAAGACTACACCACCGCTAGAGATAATGGCGAGTACACCTAGTGAGGTAGCAACAATCGATTGCACTGGAAGGTCGGTATAGCGTTTCAAGGCCGGAACAATTACAAAGCCACCGCCAACACCCAGTAGTCCTGACAAGAAGCCCGCCCAACTTCCGGAGAGCATTAGGGATCTTGCGCAGGGGATATTCCAATTCAATTTTCCGACTTCTGGATTCAGTAGGCATGGGGGTGGCTTGCGATTTCTCTTGGGGAGTTGAAGAATTTCTCTTCTAGCTTGAAGTAGTAAGCGGGTTGAAACAAAAAACAATGTGCCACTAAAAAGAATGAGTAGTGGGGCATTAGGCACTCTTTGCGCCACCCAAAGACCTAGTGGCGAGAGGAGGAGTCCAAATATGGCCATAAAGCCCGCAGCCTTGTAGCGCAAAATTTTATTCTTCAATCCAAGTAGTGCGCCTACGCCTGCAGAGAGTGCAATAGCAGAAAGAGAGACAGGTGCTGCTTCAGCTACAGGTAGATGCAAAACAAAAACCAGCAGAGGCACAGATAAGATGCCGCCTCCTGCACCGGTAAGCCCCATTAATAAGCCAACGATAAGGCCTAAGGCGGGGCTGATGAAGATTGAGTAGTCCATTGCAATTAATTTTATATTAAGATAATATATAAATATATATATCAATTACTCTTTTTGAGGTGTAATTAGGATATTTTTAGGAAGCTCTGCTATGAACCCAAAACCAAGCGCTGACGTTAAGGCATTCTTTGACCCAGAAACCTGGACTTTTACCTATGTGGTCTATGCGGGTAAAAAAAGCCCTTGCGTAGTCATAGACTCCGTATTGAACTACGATCCAAAGTCAGGCAGAACCGCTACAAAGTCTGCTGATGAAGTCATTAGCTTTATTCAGGGTGAGCAATTGCAGCTCACTTGGATACTAGAAACCCATGCACATGCTGATCACCTAACTGCAGCACCATATATTCAGAGTAAATTAGGTGGCAAGATTGTGATTGGCAACCACATTGCTAATGTGCAAAACGTATTTAAGGGCGTCTTTAATCTCGACGAGCAATTTGCTATTGATGGATCCCAGTTCGACTACTTATTAAAAGATGGCGAGTCTTTGCAATTTGGCAATCTCTCTTTAAAGGCCTTATACGTGCCTGGACATACACCTGCTTGCATGGCTTATGAAATTGGGGATGCACTATTTGTTGGGGATACCCTCTTCATGCCAGATGTGGGTACAGCGCGTTGCGACTTTCCGGGTGGAAGTGCTCAGACTTTATATCGGTCTATTCAGAGGGTATTGGCTTACCCTGATGAGACAAAGTTATATATGTGTCATGACTATCCGCCTACTGATCGTCCTGAAGCTTATTGCACAACGGTCGGCGAGCAGAAAAAGTCCAATATCCACGTTCACAATGGAATAACTGAGGAACAATTTGTGCAAATGCGCACTAAGCGAGATGCGACTCTCGCTATGCCTACTTTGATATTGCCATCCATTCAGGTCAATATTCGAGCGGGCCATTTTCCAGGGCCGGAAGCTAATGGAAAGTCCTATTTAAAAATCCCTTTAAACGCTCTCTAATATGACTATTACTAAATCCGAGCTCAAGAAAATGCAGGCATCTGCTGCTGACGCCTGTAAGTTAATGAAAGTCTTGTCTAATAGTGACCGCATGATGCTCTTATGTGAAATCGGTCAAAGCGAAAAATGTGTTAGCGAGTTAGAGGCTGCTTTGGATCTACATCAGCCGACTCTATCACAGCAATTAACCGTGCTTCGCAAAGAAAGATTAGTAAAGACGCGTAGAGAGGGTAAGCAAATTTACTATTCTCTAGCTAGTGAAGTGGCTGTTGCGGTCATGAGTCTGCTCTATAAGCACTATTGCAAAAAGTAGATCTTTAACTGCGTTGATTGGCGCTGTGCAGTTTTTGAAATGCATGCAATAGAAAAATAGCAAAGAAAAGTAAGCCAGTCATCCAGTGGGCATCAACTGTGATGTCACGAATCTCTTCGGGGCCGTAGTACAGCAGGGCGCTAGTAATGAGAAGTACAGCTAAGAAGCTTAATTGACTAAAGCCGCTCCAGTGCTTCCTGTTGGATTTATAGCCCGCCTTGATGTGGAAGGGTAGTACAGAGCCAAGGGCTAGAGTTGCCAGCATGGCAGCGATACCATGGGCGGCCAGGATGTTATGTGTTCCTAGGATAGATCGTTGAATTTGTAATTGATGCCCTAGTAGATACATGAGACCCGTGATAGAGCACATCATCATCCCGATAATCACAAACTTTCTTTGCCAGTTCGGCATTTTCCCGAGGCGGCTCATGCGGCAATTCTCAGGGCTCGCGCTGAAAAGCGGGCAAAGCATGGATGGTTTTCATTGTTTGATAAGGCTAGAACTTTGGTGAGGGCGTCTGCATAGACGCACTCTTTAGCAAGCACTGAGAAAGAACCCAAAACCTCAGCATGCACTTCAGAAAGTTTCTTGGCCAAAGGGTTAATGATGTGACTCATCTGTTGATCTCTTTTTGCGAAGTAAAGACTACTTGTTGCAATGGCGCCATCTTTCAAGGAACCAATCTCAATCAGATTTTCAGGAAGCCCTGGATCGCGGATCTGAATTGGCAGTGCAGTTTTACCAAATACCCGTAGGTCACCACCAGCATTTACGGATCCCGATGTAATTCCCTCGGAGATTAAGACTCGTACTGCCATATCAACCGCAAAGCCCTTGGCAATTCCACCAAGATCTAAGCAGACCGGGCGACTTGATTTAATCAGGTCGGGAGCCAAAAACTGAATATCCTCAATACCGCCAAGATCATGGTTTGTGAACGTGATGTGTTGCGGCAATAAGTCTGCAGCAACAAGGCGATGACCAATACCGCAATTGAATAGGCCATCTGATGCTAAATAAACTTCTTTGGCAATCTTGATTACTTGGGCTGTCCACGGATGAATCTCAACAGCTTCTTTATGAGCAAGTTGATTGATGAGGCTGAGCTCAGTCTCAGGATGATGAAATCCCATGAGGTTTTGGACTTTTTGAATTGCATTAAAGGCATTTTCGATCGCCTCCAATCCATCTCCATTCTCTCGAATAGAGATTTCTACAAAGGTCCCCAGTAAAGGTTTGCAACGAATCATTTTGCTTTGATAGTTTGTATTTGGGTGCTTGGCGCAGAGATGTTCTTGAGAGCTAACTCATATAAAACGGCAATTCGCTTCACACCATCAGTGAGGTGCTTACAAGAGAGGGTGGCTCCCCCAATATTTTGAATGTCCTGATTGAGCTTAATAGGGTCATTCGCCGTCTTGCCAATAAATTGCTTGCGCCATTGCGCCTCCGCCACTTCATAGCCATAAGACTCTACATACTCCAGTATTTCAATACCGGAGATGCTGCCATTGGCATTAATGGCAATCGCATAAGTAATCATCTCGTGCTTGCCAACCACTTCATCAATGACTAGCCAACTGCCATCGGATGTTCTCCAGATGCGATCTCCTTGAAAGGGGTGGCGAATACTTGATGCCAGACGCATCCTTTCTTGCAGATCATCGGTAATGATCATGGGTGTTTTTGTGAGCACTTTATTAGGCAGAAGAATTTTCTGCGCCTGCTCTACAGAGGTATAAATTTTTGCATGGGCAATGAGAGGTGCGCCCATCATTGCTACACCAATTAAAGCCAGTGGGTTAAGTTTCCAAATCATAGGTTCATTTATGCGGTGAGTAATTCGTTTGCTTCGTTACAAAGCGCCAGGATTTCTGGGTTGATGCCTTGAAGAGTGGATAGTTTTTCAAACATCATTAGCGCTCTTTGTTTGGCTGTTTGACATTGTGTAGCTTGAAATTTGACCAAGTGAGTGAGTGCTGCAACTAATAGATTTTGGATTTCCATAAGTCCTTTCATTTAATTAAGGGGGAAGCCAACTTTGACAATGAATTCATTTACAGAGTGGCTATCCCAAACGCGTGCGTTTGAGCATTCCGCTTCACCGCCACCCATACAGGTGCCACCTGCAAGTTGATAGCGCCATGCACCTGTTACCCACCAATCTTTTGCTGCATAGTGCAGATTGGGACCAACAAATGTTGCTCTTTGTACTTGGTTGCGTAAATTCAACTCGGAATAGTCGTTATGAAAGCGTGCTTCAACTCCAGCTGACCATTTAGGGGCGAAGCGGTAGCTAGCGCCAACCAGGAAGTCCAACATCGATTCAGGTACATTGCCGTTTTCAATAAACTTTAGGCGTTCATTGGCGACTACGACGTTGCCTGCCAAAATTAATCGATCATCAATAAAGTTTGATTGGAGTAAAAGCCTTGCTTCTAATTCATCTTTATTTCTACCCCATGTAGGTTCAAGATAAAGGCCTACGCCGACAGGTGAAGTTACTGGATTGGTGATGCGATAAATTGCCTCAAGAGATCCGCCCTCAATACCACTTTTTTTATAGGCTGTAGCAGGGTCATGTGAAGAAGGTACGCCATAACCGCCCGTACAGGTTGGGGAATCGCCGCATGCCTCTGGATTGGTGTAATTTTGATTGGCGCTGGTGTAGTAGGAGTTGATATAGCCTGCTACTTGTAAATCATTGGTGAGGCCGTACTCTAATTCCGTTCTGGCGGTCCATGCATCGTATGTGCCCGATGCCTGTTGTTTATTCAGTTGCAGTCGCTGCTCAAACTCCAACTTTCCTTTGGGCTGTAAATCTAAGGTGTAAATCCACCCGAAAGCGCCCTCGCCAGCATGAGCAAAAGAAAAATGAAGGGTCGCAAGAAGAAAGATGCTGAAAGCAAGAAGTCTATTAATGGTCAATTTCATGGTTATTTGAGGTTGATAGTTAAAAATCTAAATGAGAACGGTTCTCAATATAACACTAAATGAGAATGATTCTCAAATAAATGAATGACCATAGCCTCAAAGATGGCGAACTCTATGAGCTCATTCTTGTTTGCTTGTAAGATTTCCATAGATGAATGCCGAATCCTTGGAAAAACTGGTTTTAATGAAGATGCCTTTTGGAAAGTACGCAGGGCGTGCTTTGGCAGACTTGCCAGGGAATTATTTGGCTTGGTTTGCGCGCGAAGGTTTTCCTAAGGGCGAGTTAGGCCAATTGCTAGAGTTAATGCACACCTTGGATCACAATGGTTTACGTGGACTGTTGGCGCCAATCCAGCGGACCCATGGCATTGCGGCTAAATCTAAATTACTTTGAGCGAATAATGAGGGTGACTCGATTGCGTTCGTAGCTTACCGTTGCGGACTCTGGTGGACTGCTTTGCATCAAAGTTACTTTGAGATTGGTTTGAGATTCAATTTGCGAGACGATTTGTTTTGCGAGACTTTCATTGCGGTCGTATTGAACTTGAATGCTCTCTACCTTACCCGCCTTGATGCTATCAATAATTCCATTGAGCTTGTTTGATGAGTACGCATCAAAAAATACTGGATACCAGCCACCAATGATTAGCCTCAGACCCTGTGTTTTCAATGGTTCTGGGGTTATGGCATCCGGCTTAACTGCATCATTAATTCCAGGCAATTGAAAATCAATCCCCGTTTTTTGTACTAACTCTTTATAACTGATTGGGGGAGTCATATTGGCTTCGTTGGTGTTTTCAATCCAATAAGCCCATGCAGTATTTTTGCTGGGGTCATAAACTAGCTTGAAGAGATGGCTCGGAATTGTCACGCGACTTTTACCAATGCTGCCGCTATTGCCGGTGGAGCCGGTAAAAACATAAATATCTCCAGCCGCTCTTTTAACGTAGGCTCGTGTAGGTTCCTCTACATTTTTCGCCCAGATGCCCTGATTATTTTGTCTTGCCTGCGGCATCATATTTGCCAATGAGAAAGATTGAGCCATCGAACGCTCGTTACTCATATCGCCCGCGGGCGCGTTGTGGCCGCGGTCATAGCCACTACTACGGTAATCTGAGAGTAAGGCTCGTTCAGAGAAGGGTAATCTGGCTTCTTCATAAAACTGATTATTTCTGCGCGGATGTGGCGTGGAAAATTGTTCCTTGTTGAGTTTCTCTACCGTGTAGATGGGTTTTTTATCCTGGGGGGAGTAATAAATCGCAAAGCTGTCGAAGCAGAGGTCACGTCCAACTTGGGGGCTGACTGGTATTTGTTGGCCAGGAAAAAGATCCCTGCAGTTCTCAAAGGCTGCAAAAGTATTTAGTGAGATCGAGAGTGCTACAAGGGCTAGCAGGCTGCGCAGAAACTTCATGGGTTCTAAGTGTAGGACTTCTGCGTAAGACGAGACCAACTTTTAACAAGAACTAGCCCCATGGTTAATAAGAAAACAGGGTATTGATGACGATTTTTCTGTTTTAAGTGGCCGCTTATCTCTGCATCAACCTAGGTTGAGAGGGTAATGCAGGAAGTCCCCTTGGCCTACTACCCGTAGAAATTTAGAGGCTTAAAAACACTAGATGTATGGTTTTTGAGCTTCCATTTTTTAGGAAAATCGCAAAAAAGTCAGGTTTTAGGTATTTTTTTATAGAGTGAAATTAGCGTCTCCTAACTTTTATAAGTTATTGATTTAATTAACTTATATATGGATATAAGGGTATATACGCGGAAACTCTCGGATTTATAGATCAATAAGTTATGGTTTATTACTTTTATATTCTTGACTTGATATAAGAATCTTCTTAGGATGAGCCATGTTTTTAAGATATTGCAATGCAACATTAAACGGCAGTTTAGTTTTTTGAGGTCTTGCAAACAATGAATGAGTAAATGTTTATCTAACAATTTGAGCGAAATCCAGAATCCGCAGCCAAGCATGTTGGTTGCTAAAGATCTGCTAGCGCATGCCATGGCTCCAGTCTATCGAGTCATTAATGGCTTACTCGTTGTGACTGTATTTATGGTGGTGGGTCTTTGGCTTTCAGGTAACGGCACTAATGCTGGCGCTTTCGACCTAGCGCGCATTCTGGTTCCGGATGAAGCCCGTCACATGGTTTGGAGCAATGGTTTTGAGATGCTCAACCAGCACAAGGACACCAGCGAGATTGCCGCTGCTCCAGCTTCAGATACTGAAATCGCAGAAGTAATCTATAGCAGATCCAAATTGCCAGCCACTAAAGGTTTGGCAAGCGCCAAGCAACAAACGGTTGCCTTGTTAATGCCTTCTGTAGCGCAAATGCAGGTGAAATCGATCTCTCATTTGTCTGATCGCATTCCAACCTCTAAGATTGATCCTCAAGCTTTAGATAGCAACCTCATGGGTTCCCTGCAGAACCAACGGGCAGTGGCGGATTTCTTTGAAAAGAAATACAACCTCGATCGCTCGAAGATTGAAGAGTATGTTTCTAACACCATCTTGATCGCTAAAGAAGTCAATATTGACCCAGTTCTTTTGTTGGCTGTGATTTCTGTGGAGTCCAACTTTAATCCAAATACTAAGAGTCACGCAGGCGCCGAAGGTTTGATGCAAGTGATGACTTCAGTGCATAAAGATAAGTATGCAATTTTTGGTGGCACCTCTGAGGCCGTTAAGCCTGAGGTCAACATCCGTGTTGGCGCTTATATCCTGAAGTATCTGATTGCTACAGCGGGTTCATTGCGCAATGGCTTGAAATACTACGTTGGCGCTGCCAATGCCGAGGATGATGGTGGTTACGCTGACAAGGTTATGGCGGAAAGAAACCGCCTCATTAGCTTGTGCCAGAACCGCTCAACAAATCGCTTAACCTTGAATGGTAAAGACATTCGTTCTTAAGATTTCAGAAGTTCAGAACTGCAAAAGATAAAAGCCACCCTCGGGTGGCTTTTGTTTTGCTGCCTACTAAGATCTCTTAGTTAATGCCGTGTAATTCCACATCAAATACTAGGGTCGCATTTGGAGGAATAACGCCGCCAGCACCGCGTGGTCCATAGCCCATTTCAGAAGGAATGATCAGGGTGCGTTTGCCACCAATTTTCATACCTACTACACCTTCATCCCAGCCCTTAATTACATGGCCAGCGCCCAATGGAAAGCTAAATAATTGACCGCGATCTAATGAGCTATCAAACTTTTGACCCTTGTGGTCAGCAGCCTTTTCGTCATATAGCCAGCCGGTGTAATGAACATCTACATGATTACCCACTACAGCTTCTTTTCCTTCACCAACAACAGTGTCGATTTTTTTGAGTTCACTCATGATGTTTTCCTATTTCACGCAAATTGACTGCCTAGTATATTCTGGGCTTTATAAATTCTGATGGAACGCTAACTTTAGTTAAAACGTATGACAAATTATTGGGCAAACTCCGCATATAAGACTCTGGTAATCAGTCCTGATCGCCAGTTGTTGGTTACAGACGACTTTTTGCGTACGTATATGGCCAGGCCTGAGCTCGCGCTAGTGCCAGAATCTTGCCCTGTTGAGCGGGCCTTACATCAGCGTCTGATAGATAACCCTCGGGCTGAAGTGGTTGAGGCGGATATTGCAGCTATGGCCGACGAGGACATTCAGGAGAATTATCGTGTCTGGTTGCGCTACCGGGCGCGCTTACTATCAGCCAGCTCTTTAGAGGCCTTTTATATGAGCCTCTTTAAAGGCGAGGGGGTAGATGTACCACCTCTATTTATATCTTTACTAGCTCAAATTTTTATCAGACATATTTTGGGCGATGAAGCTCATCCACTAGAGGTGCGTATGGGAGAGCTCTTTTTCAGAAATCAGAAAATTACTGTTATTGAAGATGGCATCGTGATGGGCGCTGATGAAGAAGTGGTCGCTCGCAATGCCCGGGCTGGGGATACGGGCAACATCATGGACTTGCTAAAGGGTAAGTCGATGACCATGAGATCGGCTGATCTAGATGTGCTCCACGAAGATAATGCCGATGAGTATTGGTCCCGTAATGAAGATTTCGATTTGGCAGTGCAACTCAATTTTGGGCACGAGCCTATTAATCGTTTTTGCCGTGTTTTAGAAAAATGGGTTAAGCACTTTTTGGGTGCCAGTGTTCGCATAACACCTATGCAGCAAATTAGTGATCCTAAATGGTCATGGCACGTGGGCTTGGATGCGGCTGCAACTGAAATTCTGAATAAGCTCTACAACAAAGAGTTGGTTGAGGCAGATGAGCTGCAAAAAGTCATTTGTTTATTCCGGCTGGACTTTATTGACGAGGCTGCGGTAGCAAAGGCTCAAGCAGGTAAGCCGGTCTATATGGCTATTGCCATGAATGATCAGCATCAACTCAAGTTAAAGCCGCAAAATCTACTGTTTAATTTGCCGCTGGCAAAAGCTTCCTAAGCTGTGGTCTGAAACTTTTTACGTTTCTGAGCCAGCCAGTAAAGCGCAAGACCAGTAATTACAACGGGAATCAACGATCCCCAATTCAGAATGCTCCACCCATGAGAAGTGACGAGGGCACCTGAGCCAAAAGAGGTGAAAGCCATGGTGCCAAAGACAAAGAAGTTAATTGCTGCCTGTGCTTTATCTCGTTCGTTAGGTTGGTAGGCGGTCATTGCCAAAGATGTGGCGCCGGTAAATAAAAAGTTCCAGCCGACACCCAGTAAAAATAATGCAATAAAGAATTGATGCAGGTCCGTTCCAGTAAGCGCAATGGCGATGCAGATGAAGTTCAGTAGCACTCCGACCCCCATGATCTTTAAAGTCCCAAATCTTTGAATGAGAGAGCCCGTAAAAAATCCAGGGGCAAACATGCCGATCACATGCCATTCCAAAACTAGAGCGGTATCCGAGAAAGGCAGACCGCATATCTGCATTGCCAATGGAGTGGCAGCCATCAGTAGGTTCATGACCCCATAACCTAAGGCGGCACCAATAATGGCAACCACAAATACGGGCTGACGAAGAATTACGCTTAAGGAGCGCCCATCAGAGAGTGAGTGTTGAGTTTTTAACTCTTGGGGAAAGTGAATGAACTGCATAACAAAAATACCAATGAAGCCTGCGATCGAGAGGGTGAGGTAGGCGCCCAGAAAAGCAGTATCAAAGAGGTCCCGTGTCCATGAGGCAAGATTGGGTCCGATGACGGCACCAAGAATGCCACCAGCAAGCACCCAGGAAACCGCCTTGTCGCGTTGCTTTAGATCTGTTAATTCTGCAGCAGCAAAGCGATAAAGCTGACCATTGGCACTGTAGTAACCAGCAATAAAAGTACCTATGACCAAAAGCCAAAAGTTTGTGGTCACAGCAGCGTAAGCGCATAAAAGAGCGGATAGCATGGCTACCAGTAAACCTAACTGAAAGGAAATCTTACGTCCAAAGTAGTTCTGGGATTTGGCTACGATGGAGGTGGAGAAGGCGCCCCCAACTACATAACCCATAACTGGTAGGGTGGCCATCCAACTTACCGGGGCCAGACTTAATCCTACTAGCCCATTAATGGCGATAAAAGTGACGTTATTGGTTAGAAATAGCCCCTGACAAATGATCAGCAGCACCAGGTTTCTATTGAGTAAGGGGTGTTTGCTGGTCATGGCTTGCAGTTTACGGTGAATTTGGCTTATTGGTTGGCTTGGTGGATTCCCTTAAATTGGCCTTTATCGACCATTTTCAGGGGCAAAACCATCATTTTTACCAAGTCCAATGATTTAAAATGGAAGACTCGCCTCATTGGCAATAAGTGCGCTAAAAGCGACTTGCAAAATGGGGATTTGAGCGCGACAGGGTAAAAACCTGACTCTGTAATTTTTTCAAAATTGAGGAAACATTCATGGCTTCAGAGAAATCAAAGATTATTTATACGCTGACAGATGAAGCGCCACTTTTGGCGACTTGCGCATTTCTGCCAATTATTCGTACTTTTACGGCACCTGCTGGCGTAGAGATTGTGAAGAGTGACATTTCTGTTGCTGCACGTATCTTGGCTGAATTTTCTGATTGCCTGACGCCTGAGCAACAAGTTCCTGATAACTTGGGCGCGCTCGGCAAAATGACTTTGTTGCCTGACACGAACATCATTAAGTTGCCAAACATCAGTGCTTCAGTTCCTCAGTTACTTGCAGCCATTAAAGAGTTGCAATCCAAGGGTTACAAGATCCCTAACTTCCCTGAGGATCCAAAAACAGATGAAGAGAAGGCTATCCGCACTCGCTATTCCAAATGCTTGGGTAGTTCTGTTAACCCGGTATTGCGCGAAGGTAACTCAGACCGCCGTGCGCCACCCGCTGTAAAGCGCTACGCACGTAAAAACCCTCATTCCATGGGTGAATGGAGTCAAGCATCACGCACACACGTATCTCATATGCATGGCGGTGACTTCTACTCTAGTGAGAAGTCTATGACTATGACTAAAGCTTGCGATGTGAGGATGGACTTGGTGACCAAGAGCGGCAAAACTATTGTCCTTAAGCCAAAAGTCTCTTTATTAGCTGGCGAAATTATCGACAGCATGTACATGAGCAAAAAAGCATTGTGTGAGTTCTACGAAAAAGAGATCGAAGACGCTTACAAGACCGGCATGATGTTGTCCTTGCACGTTAAGGCCACCATGATGAAGGTTTCACATCCGATCGTATTCGGTCACGCTGTGAAGATTTTCTACAAAGACGCCTTCGCTAAGCACGCTAAGTTGTTTGAAGAGTTGGGTGTGAATGCTAATAACGGTATGAGTAGCTTGTACGAGAAGATCAAAACTTTACCAGAGTCAAAGCGCGAAGAAATCATTCAAGATTTGCATGCTTGCCACGAACATCGTCCAGCATTAGCAATGGTTGACTCTGCCAAAGGGATTACTAACCTCCATTCCCCAAGCGATGTGATTGTGGATGCTTCTATGCCTGCCATGATTCGTGTTGGCGGCAAGATGTGGGGCGCGGATGGTCGTTTGCATGACACCAAAGCAGTTATCCCAGAAAGTACTTTCGCCCGTATCTATCAAGAAATGATTAATTTCTGTAAAACGCACGGTAACTTTGATCCAAAAACTATGGGTACTGTTCCAAACGTGGGTTTGATGGCTCAGCAAGCTGAGGAGTATGGTTCACACGACAAGACTTTTGAAATTCCAGAAGCTGGTGTAGCACGTATCGTTGCTGATGATGGTACTGTATTGCTCGAGCAAAATGTGGAAGAAGGCGATATCTGGCGTATGTGTCAGGTTAAAGATGCCCCAATTCGTGACTGGGTCAAATTGGCTGTTAATCGCGCACGTCTTTCTAATACGCCAGCAGTATTCTGGCTTGATGAGTACCGCCCACATGAAGCTGAGTTGATCAAGAAAGTGAATACTTACCTGAAGGACTATGACCTTACAGGCGTAGACATTCAGATCATGTCCCAGACTCGTGCAATGCGTTACACCTTAGAGCGCGTGATTCGCGGCAAGGACACCATTTCTGTAACAGGTAACATTTTGCGTGACTACCTCACTGACTTGTTCCCAATTATGGAATTGGGTACCAGCGCTAAGATGTTGTCTATCGTGCCTTTGATGGCTGGTGGCGGCTTGTTTGAAACTGGTGCAGGCGGTTCCGCTCCAAAGCATGTTCAGCAGTTGGTAGAGGAAAACCACTTACGTTGGGATTCACTTGGTGAGTTCTTGGCTTTAGCGGTATCTCTTGAGGATATCGGCGATAAGACAGGCAACAACAAAGTGAAAATCTTGGCACGTACTTTGGATGAAGCCACTGGCAAATTGTTGGACAACAACAAGTCACCTTCACCACGCACTGGTGAGTTAGATAACCGCGGTAGCCAGTTCTACTTGGCAATGTACTGGGCTGAAGCTTTGGCTGCTCAAACCGAAGACAAGGAATTGCAGGCTTTCTTTGCACCTTTGGCTAAGTCATTAATTGAGAATGAGCAGAAGATTGCAGACGAGCTTAAGGCCGTTCAGGGTAAGCCAGCGGATATTGGCGGCTATTATGTTGCGGATCCTGAGAAGTGCAAAGCTGTAATGCGTCCAAGCCCAACTTTCAATGCAGCCCTCAAGGCAGCAAGAAGTTAATAGGTAGAAGCGCTAAGTATCTATTTTTAAATATTAGTCTTAAAATTTAAAGGCAAACCTATGGGTTTGCCTTTTTATTTAGAAATTTTATTTACTCGTTTAAGTGATGCCAAAACCAAAAGACCTGGTTGAGTTGAGTTATCTGAGCGAAGCAGTCTCGGATATGTCTTTTCTTGGTTTAATGCGTTTATTAGAGTCGGCACGTGCTTTTAATCAGACAAATGGCATTACTGGAATTCTGCTGTACGACAACCAGCAGTTTGGTCAAATTATTGAAGGTGAGCGCGCGAACATTATGAAGGTATGGAAGCGCATTCAGGAAGACAAGCGCCATCATCGAATTGAGCTTTTAGAGATCCGTGAAATTTCAGAGCGTAGTTATCCAGACTGGTTGCTGCGCTTTTATGGTGGTGAAACACTCACTCGCGACTATCCAGCACTTGCTGAGATGGTCGGCGGCATGGATAAATACAGCCTTGCCTTAATGAATAAAATGCGCGCTAGTCTGGCTTAAGCAAGAATTACTTATCGGTAGCAAAATAGAAGCATTACATTCCCAAGGGGTGCAGCATGCGTTTTATCGATAAGACTATTCTTGCGAGTGACATTACTCCGCAAACTGTTTTTGAAAACCGCAGAAATCTCATTAAGACTGCGGCTGCTGGCGGTTTTGGTATCGCCTTGGTCCCTTGGTTTTCAAGGCAGGCACTTGCAGTATCCCCGGAGAAGCTGGCAGCAACGCTGAATCCAGCATTTGCCGACAAAGAAGGCCTCACTCCATATAAGTATGTCACTGGCTATAACAACTTTTATGAATTTGGCACTGACAAGGAAGATCCTGCAGCTCATGCTGGAAGTTTGCAAACTCGCCCTTGGACTATTTCCATAGAAGGATTGGTAAAAAAGCCTGTTACTTTAGATATTGATGCACTACTCAAGTTAGCGCCCATCGAGGAGCGTATTTATCGGATGCGCTGCGTCGAGGGTTGGTCGATGGTCATTCCTTGGAACGGCTACTCGCTTTCTAAGCTGATCAATAAGGTGGATCCCCTGGGGTCAGCCAAGTATGTCGAGTTTGTTTCATTGGCCGATCGCAAACAAATGCCAGGAGTTAAAAGCAACATTATTGATTGGCCCTATCGTGAAGGCTTGCGCATAGATGAAGCTATGAATCCCCTCACGCTACTCACCCTAGGTTTATATGGAGAGGTTCTACCTAAACAGAATGGCGCTCCGGTACGCATTGTGGTGCCCTGGAAGTATGGCTTTAAAAGCGCCAAGTCAATCGTAAAAATTCGTTTTACTGAAGAGATGCCTAAGACTAGCTGGAGTCAGTTTGATGCCAGAGAATACGGCTTCTACTCCAACGTCAATCCTCAATTAGATCACCCGCGCTGGAGTCAGGCAATGGAGCGTCGTATTGGTGATCCCAAAGGAATGTTTGCGCCTAAGATTAAAACCCAAATGTTTAATGGTTATGGTGATCAGGTGGCCAGCATGTATACCGGTATGGATCTGAAGAAGTACTATTAGTAATGAACAAAATTTATCTGGCATTATTTGGTGCTTATATATTCTTAGCCAGCTTCTCTGCTTATAGTCAAACGTCTGATGTAGCGGTTAAGACAATTCCCTCTCTGGATGTGCCGCGCTATTTAGGTACTTGGTATGAGATTGCTAAATACCCAAACTGGTTTCAGAAAAAGTGCGCGAGCAACACCAAAGCGGTTTATTCAGCTAGGAGTGACGGTACTCTTAAGGTCTTGAATAGTTGCAAAACTGCTGAAGGTGAAATTTCTGAGGCAGAGGGTACTGCGCGTCAAATCGGGACAAAAGACTCACCTAAATTAGAGGTACGTTTTGCTCCAGCCTGGCTTTCATTTATTCCATTAGTGTGGGGCGATTATTGGGTGATTGATCTAGACCCCCAGTATCAAGTGGCAGTAGTCAGTGATCCACGCCGTGAATACCTTTGGATTCTGTCGAGGACACCGCAATTGGATAAAAAAGTCTATGACGAAACATTGCAGCGCATACGGGATCAGCAGTTTGATGTCCGTAAGCTAGAGTTAACGGTTCAGGCTACCCCTTTAAAGAATTAAATTATGACGGCGCATTTATTGCCACCTGGCATTGAAGTTTTTGAAAGAGGGTGGCTCTCGGCAAATAATATTTTTCACTATGGCCAGGATGATGTCTCCTTGGTCGACTCAGGTTATTGCACCCACCAAAAAATGACTTTGGATTTGGTGAGTGGCGCGATTAAAAAATATGGCTTGAGTACATTGAATAAGTTGGTGAATACACATCTTCACTCAGATCACTGCGGTGGCAATGCAGCTTTGGCAGAAGCATTTCATTGCGAGGTGTATATTCCAGCGGCTGAAGAGGTGGCAGTTAAAAATTGGGATAGCACTTTATTAAGTTATGACAATTTGGGGCAAGAGTGCCCACAGTTTTCCCACCATCATGTTTTGGTTCCTGGCGAGGAAATTCAATTGGGAAGATATCTTTGGAAGATATTGGCTGCGCCAGGTCATGATCCCCATTCCATCATGCTGTATCAAGCCGATCATCGGATTTTGATTTCAGCTGATGCCCTATGGGAAGAGGGCTTCGGGGTGATCTTTCCTGAACTCTGGGGTGAAGCTGGGTTTGAGGAAGTAGCGCAAACTTTAGATCTGATTGAAACCTTGCCACTCGATTTGGTAATCCCGGGTCATGGTGCTCCGTTCTCAGATATTCCCAAGTCTCTGGCCACGGCACGATCAAGGTTAGATTATTTAGCATCCGACCCGGATCGTAACGCCCGTCATGGCGCTAAAGTCTTACTCAAATATCGTCTACTAGAGTGGCGTAGTCGCGAAATCCAACAAGTCAATGATTGGATTGCTAATACGCCAGCGCTGATCAGTGCAGCAAAACTACTCAATATGAGTATGGATGAATTTACTCAGTGGCTCCCCAAGTCTTTGGTTAAATCGGGCGCGGCAAGATTAGAAGGCGATACATTAGTGAATATTGCTTGATTCGGCATCTTAAAAAGTAAGTGCTATTTTTCCGTACGCCATCCAGTTATAGAGTTGGTAGGTTTGGACTACTTGTTTTGCACCACCAATAGCAAATAAAAGATTTTTATTGATTCGTTGAGTAAACATGGCATCAATCGGTATAAACCAGCCACCACCTGCTGCGTTGTAGACGGCCCCGTTTTCGTCCCAAAAACGAATTTGGGTGCTAGGCCCCAAGTTCAGACCTACTGTTGGATATAGCTCAAGCCGGCTTGCCAAGGGTGGCGGGTTCATACCAGAGGGCGCCTTTGCGTTAAAACCAATCATATAGCGCGCTAATGGAGAGATGTCTGACAAAAGTTGTTGTCCACTGCCAGCAGGTTTGAATGAAGTGCTTACTTGAGGACCTGCGAGCCATTGACCAGTGTTGCCAAGCGGCGCCAGTACTCGTGCGCCGATATTGCCAAGCCAACCAGCTTTGCCACCCCATATCGTCACCATGATGTTGTCCGCCGAATAACTCCCAGGTGATTGCTCTGGTAGTTGAGGGCCGTAAGCAGCTGTATAAGCAGTGTCAAGTCTTAGTGTACCATACCAATCGCCGATATTTAACGGATTGTAGTAACGTAGCTTCAAGGTGTCAGAGTAATTTTGCGAGCCGTCGTATTCATGGTAGCCCCAGAACTCTAAGGTGCGGTCTTGCGATCTCTCTTGAGATGTATTGACGAGACCCAGAATCGGTGTAGACGTTTGCTCGGCGGCACAAACTAAAACAGCAGAAGTGCAAAACAATAAAAAAGTCAGAACGCGCAGAAATTTCATGGGGGTCTGCTTAAATCCTAAGGCTTCCAGCGATAAAATTTAGGGAAGACGCGCATTACCACTGGGCCATTAAAGTCCCAGGATTTACAGGTACCCAAGTAGAGAGGTGGCTTTTCTCCAGTGGGGTCAAAAAATGCTCCTGGGATGGATTGGTAGGCTGCAGTGGCAAGGCTAGTGAGGAGTTCGCGTAAATGAGTGCAGCCCTTAATGCCACCAAGATGAGTATCTATCGTCTTGCGCCAACCTTTACCTATCTGAGCTCCAATGAGTGAATCCATTGGTGGAATGACAGCTGTGCACTCTGCGTGTGGATGACCATCCATCACTGCTTCAATATCTTGGATCACGAATTCTTTATCAAGTGTGACGCGTATCCACATATCATGAAATGCCTCGCCAGGCTGCCAGACTTTTGCGCTGGTTTGAAAGGGATTGGTTTTGAAATCCTTGAGATGTCCCTCAATATCCCATAAGCCATCCTCTCTTGCATATCCTTGGAAAGTAATTTCGCGGGTGTGTAATAAGGAGCGAGGTTTTGGGCTAGATAACATGGGAAATTACTTTAAGTGATGGCGTGAATGCCTAATGATAATGAATTAAAAAATGAACGACGGACTCAAGAAAGCTCTGCCCTGTAGTATCCTTTGCAGCATATGACAAAACCTATTTCTCTCGAAAAAATTCTCTTTAGCCAAGGTTTTGGTACTCGTCGCTACTGTAGTGATTTGGTGCATGCCGAACTCGTGAGAGTGAATGGCGTATTGGCTGAAGACCCAGAGGAAAGAATTTCTACCGAGAATCTTATTCTCAATGTAGAGGGTAAGGATTGGGAATATCACGAGAAAGCTTACCTAGCATTTAATAAGCCGGCAAATTATGAATGCTCGCATAAAACAACGCATCACCCCAGTGTTTATGGCTTGCTACCAGCACCTTTTGTTGAACGAGGCTTGCAGTGCGTAGGGCGCTTAGACTATGACACTACTGGCCTACTGTTAATCTCTGATGACGGTCAATTTATCCACAAGATGACTATTCCCAAGAAAAATATTGGAAAGGTGTATCAAATCACAACACCCGAGCCCATCACCCAGAAGCAAATCGAGCACTTATTGAATGGGGTTATTCTAGATGATGATCCAAAGCCTTGTTTTGCGACTGCATGTAAACAAATCTCTGAGCATGTTTTAGTAATGACGATTGTTGAGGGGCGCTATCACCAGGTAAAGCGCATGATGGCAGCAGTTGGTAATCATGTTTCCCAGTTGCATCGCACTGAAATCGGCGCCTACCAGATGCCTTCTGATCTGGCAGAGGGGGAATGGCGTTGGCTATACCCAGAAGACTTAAAACAACTTTCACAAAGTGTTGTTAATTGATAAAAAATGGGGGTTTATATTGATAGTTGACGGCTTGAATCTAGAAACGGAAATTCCCCTTTGGACCCTAGAGGGGCGTGGTAAGGTAATCGAGCGTCAGTTTACCTTTACAAACTTTAATCAAGCGTTTGAATTTATGACTCTGTGTGCTGAGTACGCAGAGAAAATTGATCATCACCCCGATTGGTCAAATTCCTGGAATAAAGTATCTGTATCACTGTCAACCCACTCTGCCGGCGCCTTAACTAAACTAGATATTCAGATGGCAAAAGCAATGGATACTTTTGCCTCTCAAGTAAGCTCTAAAAATTAGTGCTCGTCGCCTTCGTGTTCTTCCTCGTTCATGCTCATGAGGATGGTTGCTAACAAGCCATAGACTACTTCGGTGGAGATCATGCCATCTTCATCGAGATCATCAATTAAGTCATTTAGACGATCCTCAGTGGGCTCGTTGAGCAAGGTCATTGCACACTCACACCCATATTCAAAGTCTTCATCGTTCTGGGCTTGGTTTTCTTCGGTCATATTTATCCTTAATTGAACCCTCAGGATAGCAAATTACAGACTAAATCGATAGGTCTAAATAGTTCATCATTGTTTCGACTGTCATTGCTTTAGCTTAGCTTGGTTTAAAGTGCTATTTATGAAGTTATTAAAACCAGCCATTTTCATTTTCTGCTTGGTGCCGCTGGTCCGCCTGGTTTGGCTTGGTGTTGATGGCGATTTAGGCGCTAATCCCATTGAATTCATTACGCGCTCAACTGGTACCTGGGCGCTTGTATTTTTTTGTGCTACGTTAGCAATGACACCTTTGCGATTAATAACGGGCTGGACTGTTTGGATTAAATTGCGTCGAATGCTTGGCCTATTTTGTTTCTTTTATGCCTGTATTCACTTTTCCATCTGGTTTTGGTTGGATCAGAATTTAGATATTCAATCGATGTGGGGTGATGTCGTAAAGCGCCCTTTTATTACGATGGGTTTTCTGACATTGGTGCTACTGACTCCTTTAGCTATTACATCAAATCAGTGGTCGGTACGTCATCTAGGAAAGCGCTGGTCTGTATTGCACAAGCTGGTCTACATCGTTGCATTTACTGCAATAGCCCACTATTGGTGGCATAAGGCTGGTAAAAATGATTTAGATATTGTCTCAATCTACGGAGCAGTTCTTTTGGCATTGCTTGTTTGTCGCTTACCAACGGTAAAGAGCTTATTGCAAAGACTCAGAAATTAAGCGATTTACAAGCTTAGAACTCAGTTGTATAACGAATGGCAAGGCGCCGTGTTTCTACAAAGCCATTTTTGATTTCTGTATCACGTCCGTATTGCAGACTAATTCTTCCAAAAGGGTAGTAGGCTAACGCGCTCAATAAAAAACGTTGAGTATTGATGACATTATTTTGATAGGTATTGCCAATCGTCGTTGCGCCACCAGCTACATAAAAGTAAGCGGCACCTAGCGTATAAGTTTGATTGATTTTGTAAATTGGGCCTAACTGAGTGGTGGTTAAGGGTTTCTGGTTTAAGGAGATATTACTTGCGGATAAGCAGGCTGCAGCACATTGGCTATTACCTCCAAACCACATGGTATCGACAGCGACCATGCCATCTAAATTCCCAGTAATAGGTTGCTGATAGCCCATCTGAATATCAGACCGATAGCGGTTCTCACCTAAATTAAAAGCTTGTTGACTGTTGTAGCTGCCTGTTGGCGCTGATAGGTAGCCGGCTACGCCAAAGTATCTCCTTTTTTCTCTATCGGCATATGGCCAAATGGCCGTTGCAAAAGTGAGGTCACCAATGCCGGTGCTCGCAGGAGATGATGCTAGCGATCCAGCTGGCTTCATAGTGCCGTAAGGTAGTTGAAGATAGGAGATGGCAGGTAAGTTGGTAATGGAGTAGCTAGTGCTTAGACGAGCAATCGCTGTTTGAATGCCAATATCAGGGCTACCAAATGGTCTGCTAGAAACGGCTGAGCCATTTCTGTAATAGGTACCACCTTCTGCATTGACGTAACTGATCATCGCATGGTTTTTGCCTGGCAGTGGTGCAACAATGTCATTCGGTTGCAAATCAATTGCCAAACAAATGTATGCAGGCATTAATAAGATGCTTGCGATGCTGTGGTGCAAATTCATCGAAGCATTGTAATTAATATAAAAACAAGATGCATGCAGTTACCATACAATGGGCTTTATGAATACATGCGCCCTTAGGCTAGTACCTTGCCTGCTTTTGATGAGTATTTCGGCCTGTACTCAAGCGCCCCCTCTGCCACCTGGGTCCACAACGAACTCCCCCTATACCCCTCAGCAAATTAAAGAGTTCAATAGTCAGGCACTATCTCCGGTGGAGGGCCCGTTTGGTCCAGTGGATCCAAGGGTAGAAGATCTTAGCCTATCTAAAGAACGTGCTTTGGATGCAAAACTCTATAACCAGCCCAAGGGCGAAGAGGAGGCTGAGGCATTAGAGATGCAATCAGCTGATCCATTTCAGGCAACCAAACCCGTTTTAACTTTTTAAGCAAATATAAGCTCGGGAATTGATTCTAATTGAAGCAATGCTCGCGCCTCTTCTTGCGTGGCATTGAGCCACGCATTAAAAAATTCTGGTCGCAGTGGAACCACGGTACGTTTTTCATCTTCGGGCTTATGCATGCGTTTCATTACTGGATGATTGCTTGCTTCAATAGTGAGCATGGAGAATGAGACGATAAGCTCTCCAGTTTCTGGTTCTGTCCAGGTGTCCCAGATTGAAGCAATCGCCATCGGCTCTTGATTGGCTTGTTTAATAGTGGTGCGTACTGCTTTGCCAGATTCATAGCAAGGCTCATAAAAAGCATCTGCTAAAGCTAACGCGTAATGCCGCTTTATCCATGCGTTCTTATACGATGGTTTCTCAGCTACAGTCTCAGCCCTGGCGTTATATGTTTTTCTTCCAAAAGTTTCCTCTCTGGCCCAAGATGGCAATAGGCCAAAGCGAGCCATGCCAGCTGCAGTGCGTCCAGTGTTGTGACTTTTGAGGATGATCGGTCCTGGGTGAGTTGGAAACACATCGTGCGCAGGAGGCGCCGGCAAATCTAGGTCAAAGTGGGTTTTTACCCAATCTGTATTGACCGTAGTGAGGTATTGAACACACATGTTGCTATTTTACTGTGGCTTATTGAGATTGAGCTCATGCCAGCTGGTAGTATTGAGGCTAAATTTTAGAAAGATCTCCCGCTTATGAAACCTTTTTCCTCTGCATTTAATCCAATGGTGGTGCGCTTTATTGCTGCTGGCATCTTAGCTAGTGCTTTTGTTGGTAGCTCGTTTGCACAGCAGAGTGGTTTACCAATCAATGTTGCAGCCTCTGTTAATGGCGCCCTAATTACTAATGACATGGTTGAGCAAGGAATCAGGGCTGCTATTTCTCAGGGTCAAAAAGAATCACCTCAGTTACGTAGCGCAGTGATTGAGAAGTTTGTTGAAGTGTTGCTGCTTTCTCAGCAGGCAGAAAAAGATGGTTTGGCTAATTCAGAAAAGGCCAATACACAGTTAGCGATGATTCGCCAAAATTATTTAGCTGATCTTGAATTATCTACTTATATGGCTCAAAACCCAATTACAGATGCAGACCTGCAGGCTGAATACAACCGAGAGATTGCATCCTTAGGTTCTCAAGGGATGATTTCGGAATACAAAGTCAGTGACATTGCCGTGGCCACTGAAGCTGATGCTCAGGCTGCTTTGGCGCGTATCAAAAAGGGCGAGTCATTTGATAAGGTTGCTAAGAGTGTTTCCTTGGCTCCTAACAAGGTTCAAGGTGGAGCAGTGGGCTGGATTCAGCCTGGTCAGGTTGCCCCTCAGCTGGCATCTGTACTTATCACGCTTTCCAAAGGACAAGTCTCGCCTGCGCCAATCCAGATGCAGCAAGGTTGGTACTTGATCAAATTGGAAGATAAAAAGTCGAGCAAGCCGCCTTCATTTGAGCAAGCAAAGCCAGCTATTCGTGCTGGCATGACGCAAAGAAAGCAGTTTGAGTTTTTAAGTCAGCTCGCAAAAGATGCAAAGATTATTGTTCAGCAATAAGAATTTATGCTGAAGAAAAAAGGACCCCGCAGGGTCCTTTTTATTTGCGCTCCAAGGTAATGAAGCTAAAGGTGATGTCACCTTCGGATCCGGGGGTGCGCTCCACCTCTTTCCATGAAGATGGATTAGGGACTTCGAAGAAAGTGTCTCCACCTGCAATATCTAAATCAATTTCAGTGATGTAAAGACGATCGGCCTTATCAAATGCTTGGGTAAAGAGTTGTTCGCCACCAATAACAAAGACTCGGGGAAACTCAGCCAAGCTATTTAATGCCTCATCAAGCGATCCGACTAGTTCTCCACCGATTATTGGGTAGTTTGCATTGCGGCTCACCACGATATTGCGACGACCAGGAAGTGGGCGACCAATCGATTCCCAGGTCTTACGACCCATAATGACCGGGTGACCCATCGTGATACGTTTGAAGAATTGCAAATCAGCAGAGATCTTCCAGGGCATTTGATTATCGCGACCAATCACGTGATTACGTGAGCGAGCAACAATCATGGAGATGGCAGGTTGAGTCATATGCTTAATTCTTAAATAGCTACAGGAGCCTTAATATGGGGATGAGATTCGTAACCTACGATTTCAAAGTCTTCAAACTCGTAATCAAATATCGAATCAGGTTTGCGCAAAATATTGAGTTTTGGTAATGGAAAGAAATCTCTAGATAACTGAAGCTCTACCTGCTCTAAATGGTTGCTATATAGATGACAATCGCCACCCGTCCAAATAAAGTCACCCACTTCTAAGTTGCATTGTTGCGCCATCATATGAGTGAGTAAAGCATAGCTAGCAATATTGAATGGCACACCTAAGAAAATATCAGCACTGCGTTGGTAGAGTTGGCATGACAGCTTGCCATCGGCTACATAAAATTGAAAGAAGGCATGGCAGGGCGCCAAAGCCATGCGGGGAATATCAGCAACGTTCCATGCGGAAACAATAATGCGACGTGAGTCTGGATTCTTTTTGATGGTCTCCACCACTTCGGAGATTTGATCTATGTGCTGACCGTTTGGCGCAGGCCATGAGCGCCACTGATAACCATAGATCGGGCCTAGGTCACCATCGGGTGCCGCCCATTCATTCCAAATAGAAACGCCACGTTCCTTAAGCCAATTATTGTTTGTGCTTCCTTTGAGGAACCAGAGTAATTCATAAATAATGGATTTAAGATGTAGTTTTTTAGTGGTCACCATCGGAAAGCCATCTGCCAAATTAAAGCGCATTTGGTGTCCAAATACGGAGACTGTGCCAGTTCCGGTTCTGTCGGACTTTTGGACCCCCTTGGCGAGGACTTCTTTCATGAGATCGTGATATTGGCGCATATGTATCAGCTAAATGTAGTTATATGTAGACGAATTAGGGATAGCTTACTCGAATGTTGGCGACTTCACTCCTAGGGCTTTGTGAAGCTTGGGAGAGGTGGTTGTGTATTGGAGTGGAATCTGCTTTTCTGGGTTCAGATACTCTGCGGCAGCAAAGGCTGCTAGAGCGGCCTCATGAAACCCCGACAAAATGAGTTTTTTCTTGCCTGGATAGACATTGATGTCGCCAACCGCATAAATGCCCGGGATGCTGGTTTGGAATTTCTGGGTATCAACACAAATTTGTTTGCGATCGATATTGAGACCCCATTCGGCGATGGGCCCTAATTTGGGTGAGAGGCCAAAAAAGACTAAAAGATCATCGAGTGGAAGTTGCTTAGTCTCACCATCAATATTGGTAAAAGTGATTTCTGTAAGTCGATCGTCTTGTGCCTCATAAGCAGTCACTTGCCCGATCAGCAATTGCATTTGGTTGCTCGCACAAAGTTCACGCATTTTTGCAATAGATTTGGGAGCAGCCTTAAATTCATCACGGCGATGAATTAATGTCACGCTAGCAGCAATTTCAGAAAAATGAATTGCCCAATCTAGTGCGGCATCGCCACCTCCGCAAATCACAATTCTTTTATTCGCAAACTGCTCAGGGCTTTTAACGTGATAAAAAAGTTGTCTGCCAATAAAGCGATCTATGTCTTCTAGGTTCAGTGTACGAGGCTGGAAAGCGCCAACGCCCGCAGCAATAAATACAGTCTTGCTGAGAAAGTCTTTATCTTGTGAAGTGCTAATCAGAAAACGGCCATCATCCTTCTGCTCTAGCTTGCTTACCTCTTGGCCAAGATGAAATTGCGCATTGAATGGTTCAATTTGCTTGAGCAAATTATTTGTGAGTTCGCGTCCAGTACAAACTGGAATGGCGGGGATATCGTAGATAGGTTTATCTGGATAAAGCTCAATACATTGACCACCAACTTCTGGCAACGAATCAATCACATGAGCTTTGATTTCTAATAGGCCTAACTCAAAGACTTGGAAGAGGCCCACAGGACCGGCGCCAATGATGACAGCATCGGTTTGTGTGGGTGAGTTTGACACGAATGCTTTTGCTAGAAAATTACTTTACTAGCTGATCGAGTTTGTTCTTAACGTCTTTCCACTCTTCAGCATCTGGAAGAGCCGCTTTAGACTTGGTGATAGAGGTCCAAGAGGGGGAGAGTTCAGCATTGAGTTTGATGAATGCTTGTTGATCACCAGGCACGTCATCTTCGGCATAAATAGCGTTTACTGGGCACTCTGGGACACAAACTGCGCAATCGATGCACTCATCCGGATCGATCACTAAAAAATTGGGACCTTCACGAAAGCAATCAACTGGGCAAACATCAACACAGTCGGTGTATTTGCAGCGGATACAAGATTCAGTAACAACGTAAGTCATGGTGATTTTGTTTCAAGAGCCCCTAAAAGCAGGGTGCTGGGTTATAAAAGCTCAATTTTAGCTGAAATACCCTATTTTTCAGGCTAAAGGGTTAATTTACTTGAGGTAAAGTTCCCTTATGAATAATCAGTCCAATACGCAAGTAAACATGCAAAAACCCAAAATTTTGGTGGCAAGAGCCATTTTTCCCGAGGCTTTGGCCAAGCTGGAAGAGTCATTTGATGTGAGGTCCAACCAAGAGGATCGCATTTTTAGTCCAGAAGAGTTGCAAAAAGAACTCTCGGGCGTTGTAGGGGCTTTAGTAGCAGGTAGTGAAAGAATTGATGCAAATGCGTTAGCGTATGCCAAAGATTTGAAGATCGTAGCCAATATCTCAGTGGGGTACAACAATTTCGATGTGCCAGCGATTACTGCCGCAGGTGTAATGGCTACCAATACTCCAGATGTGTTGACAGATACAACTGCTGACTTTGGGTTTGCATTGTTGATGGCAACCTCAAGACGCATTACTGAATCAGAGCATTGGGTGCGTGCCGGTCTTTGGGATAAGTGGTCGATTGTGAATAACCCCCTTGGTATGGATTTGCATCACAGCACTGTCGGCATTATTGGCATGGGTCGTATTGGGCAAGGCATTGCTAAGCGCGCGTTAGGTTTTGGAATGAATGTGATTTATCACAATCGCAGCCATCTATCTGATGCCGATGAAAAAGCCTGCGGTGCTAAATATGTTTCCAAGGAAGAATTGCTGCGCACTGCAGATCATGTTGTCTTGGTATTGCCATATAGCGCTGAAAGTCACCATACAATTGGCGCCAAAGAAATCGCTCTCATGAAGTCGACTGCAACCCTTATAAACATTGCCCGCGGCGGTATTGTGGATGATGCAGCACTTGCTCAAGCCCTCAAAGAAAAACGTATTTTTGCAGCCGGTCTAGATGTCTTCGAAGGTGAGCCTAAAGTACATCCTGAGTTATTAAAACTCAGTAATGTGGTGTTGGCCCCGCACATTGCTAGTGCAACAGAAAAAACACGGAGAGCAATGGTAGATCTGGCAATAGATAACTTGCGCGCTGCGCTAGATGGTAAAAAACCACCCAGCTTGATTAATGCGGAAGTTTATAAATCTTAGTTAATTTAGATTAACCAAGAGGTAAAAAAATAAAGCCGAGTGAAAACTCAGCTTTATTGCTTGAAGAAGAACTTCAAATACAAGTTAATTTATTCAGCATCAATTTCTTCTGGTAGCTCGCGCATTGCTAATTCAATACCTCCGAACTTGCCAGCAACCCAGTTGTAGACTTTGCATGCGATCCACAGCAATCCAAAGCCTAATAAGGCATTGAGAATCAGCGCTGACAGCACAGTAAATCCAGGGATGGCGCCATCACGAATGAAGGCAACAAATAGTGCCAACAAAACGATTGGAACGGAGAAGCAGAGGTAAACCAAAACCAGGGTTTTGGCGGTATGCATTGGGTCGAGGAAGACCAGTTCTTTTTTGCTAAGTTTCATGATGACGCAATCTTAAAGCAGTCCATCAAAAAGCGCTATATCTACCCAGTCTCCAGCAGCCACATTTCCTTGTTCGTGACCTAGGATGACAAAGCAATTTGCTTCACTCATGGAGCGTAAGATTCCTGCACCTTGGCTACCAGTGAGTTTGACTGTTGGTTTGCCATCGGCACTGCGTCCCAAGATGGCGCGCTGGAATTCAGTGCGACCAGGCTTTTTCCGAATGGGGGCCTCGGCCATAGCCTGAGTCAATGGCGGCTGTGTTTGATTGGCGCCGTTGAGTTGCAAAAGGGCGGCACGAACAAACTGATAGAAGGTCACCATGACTGCCACTGGGTTGCCGGGCAAACCAAAGAATAGGGTTTTGCGAGCGGGTGATTTTCCAGCAACTGGCTTGAGAACGCCAAATGCCATTGGCCGCCCTGGACGCATGGCAATTTTCCAGAAGCCAACATCACCCAACTCTTGCATGATTTGTTTTGTGAAATCCGCTTCGCCAACAGAAACGCCGCCAGAAGAAATCAACACATCTGCTTTGTTGGCAGCCTCAATAAATGCTTGCTTCAAAGAGGTCGGGTCATCACGCACAATGCCGCAGTCAATGATTTCTAGATTTAATCGATTCAGTAAACCTGAGAGGCTATAGCGATTGCTGTCGTAAATACTGCCAGCATCCAATGCTTGGCCTAAAGATCGCAGCTCATCTCCGGAAGACAGAATGGCTACCTTCAATTTTCGTTTTACTTGGAGCGTTGCAATTCCCAGGGAAGCTGCGAGACCTAAATCGGATGGTCTTAGCAAGCGGCCTGCAGCAATAGCGGGTTTTCCTTGCTGTAGATCTTCACCGCGTAAGCGTCTGTTCTCACCCAGCTTTAATTGATCCTGTTTAAATTCAATGGTGAGCCCATCCTTTGCAGTGGTGAATTCTTGTGGAATTACTGTATCGCAACCCGCGGGCATCACTGCGCCTGTCATGATCTTGAGGCATTCTCCAGACCCAATCTTGCCATCATATGGCTTGCCTGCAAAGGCGGTGCCCACAATCCGCAATGAAATTGTTGGGTGAGTGGTATTTAGACATTTGCCGTCAAAAGCAAAGCCATCCATTGCTGAGTTATCTGCAGCGGGGACATCAATTGGCGAGAGTAGGTCGACCGCTAGGATACGGTCAATGGCTTTATCTAGGGCTACCATTTCAATATCAGCAGGATCATTAATGGCACTGGATTCTTTAATGAGGTCATCTACCAACGCAGCAATAGCTATGCGAGCATCATCAACATGCAGTGATGAAGTCAAAAGAATGGGATGATTTGGCGAGTGACTCATGCAGACACTTCTTCCAGTTTCTTGAGCTCTTCAGGGGTATTAACGTTGGCAAATACTTGAGGGTCATCAAAAATCACTGTACTACTATGTAACTCTTTAAACCAGCGATCAATTTTGAGATCCCCTTTTTGGAGAAATTGATCTAAAGAATCTTTTAAGTTGCTGCGCATTAAGCAAAAAACGGGTTGTGCCCAGACCTTACCATCCACCTCTTTGCTAGAGGCATAAACCAATTGAAAGTCACCACGTTCCATCTCGGCAGCCAATAGCTCAGCGAGATTGTTAGGGAGTAAGGGTGAGTCGCATGGTGAAGTCAGAAGGTAAGGCGTCTTACATGCCTTCATACCTACTGAGAATCCAGCCAGGGGCCCTGAAAAATCAGGCGTCTCATCCATGATGACTGCGTAGCCATAAGTCGCGTACTTTGTGATGCTACGGTTGGCATTAATCACAATGGTTTGTACCTGAGGCTTGAGCTTTGCAATGGCCGACTCGATTAGTGGTTTGCCATGAAATGGAATTAGACCTTTATCAATGCCACCCATGCGTTGTGCACGTCCGCCAGCAAGTATGAGCCCAGTGATATCTTTAGTTGAAATCATTAACCACCAATATAAGACATTTCAACCTTGCGATTGCCTGAAGCTAGCTTTGAGGTATTAGAACCTCTAATCTCAGAGTAGTGATCTTCACGGGCTGCCCAGGTATTCATCACAGCATTGGCAATTTCTAAATCAGATTTACCAGAGCGCAATAATGTTTTGAAATCAAAACCTTCATTAGCGAAGAGGCAGAGATACATTTGTCCATCAGTGGAGATGCGCGCTCTAGAGCATTCATGACAGAAGGTCTGCGTGACGCTGGAGATCACTCCGATTTCACCTGAGCCATCGATATAGCGCCAGCGTTGTGCAACCTCTCCAGAGTAGTTTGCCTCAACGGGTTCTAGGGGGAACACTTCATTAATTCTGGCAATGACTTCCTTAGAGGGGAGTACTTGCTCCATGTTCCAGCCATTAGAGCTGCCTACATCCATAAATTCAATAAAGCGCAGAATGACGCCGCTACCCTTGAAGTGTTTGGCCATCGCAACGATCTCATGATCATTGGTGCCTTTCTTCACCACCATATTGACTTTAATATTCTGAAAACCAACCTCTTGGGCTGCGGCAATTCCGTCGAGCACATCAGCCACTGGAAAATCGACGTCATTCATTTTCTTGAAGATGACGTCATCCAAACCATCAAGGCTGACAGTTAATCTGTGCAGGCCAGCTGCCTTTAATGCCGCTGCTTTTTTTCGCAAGATACTGCCGTTGGTAGTGAGAGTAAGGTCTAGCGGCTTGCCAGCAGATGTTGGAATTTTTGCCAGCATCTCGATGAGTACTTCTAAGTTTTTACGAAGCAAGGGCTCGCCACCGGTAAGCCGAATTTTTTCAACACCTAAGGTAGAAAAGATGGAAGTGAGTCTGGCGATTTCTTCGAAGCTCAGTAATTCTTTATGAGCAAGATACGGATAGTTTTGATCAAAGACTTCTTTCGGCATGCAATAGGTGCAGCGGAAATTACAACGATCAGTAACAGATATGCGTAGATCTCTTAAGGTGCGCCCACGAGTATCCTTGGTATGGCCATGAGGCGTCACAAGCTGCGCGCCAATAAATGGCGTCAGGCCTTTGCCTTCGTCAAGTCGTATAGGTATTACTTTTTCAACCATGTCTGCAATTATGGCTGTGAAACGGGGTTTCTGCCAAACTGCCAAATATACTTTTGGGATAAATGGCAGTCTGGAGAAAAAGCTTTAGATGGCTTAAACCGTTTTTTCTTGGCCGCCGGTTTCAACCAAAACCATTGGGCCGTCAGGAAGCTGGGCGGCAGGCTTAGGAGCTCTGCCTAAGTTATGTGCCACGGGTTCAGCCTGAATCTGATTTTGAGCTTCAGCGTGCTTGGATGCGTCTGTAGCAACCCAGATCATGCCGGCAGATTGCACAACACTATGCAAAGGAGTTTCCTCAAGTGCCTGGAAGGCAACCTTAGGAAGTTCTGGAGCAGGCTTGCTAATTACCTCTACTGCAGTGGCTACTACTACTGCAACAGGTGCTGCGGCTTGGGTGGCTGGAGCAGAGGCGGGCGCAGTGTTTTGTGCGGGGCGATTGGATTGACGTGGGCCGCGTGGTGCGCGCTCTTGTCTTTCTTGTTTCTCCGTAGCAGATTTTGCATTTCCAAAGCTATTAGCAAGGTTCTTAATCGGCATGCTTGCAGATGCGCCAGCCATTCCTACAGGAGGACCTGCCAAAGGACTTGCTGAAGCGGATGTTGCCGGTGTAGCAGCATCGTTGCCACCTTCAGTGCGTTCGCCACGTTCACGCTGTCCACGGCCACGACCACGACGATTGCGGCCACGACCACGACGCTCTTCACTATCTGCGCCTGTAGTGGCTTCGCTACCTGGAGCAACTTCTGTTGCAGGTGTTGCTACTGCAGCATTAGCTTGATTGCGATTACCTTCTTGACGTTCTGGCTTAGGACCATTTTGATTGCCCTGGTTACGGTTACCGTTACGGTTATTGCGGTTACGATTATTGTTAGTGCCTTCTGCTGGCGTACCTTCGGCTGCGTTTGCTGCTGGACGCTCAGTGCGCTCGCCGCGACGGTTGCGACCGCGATTGCGATCACCATTGCGACCCTGATTACGGCCACGATGATTGCTTGGGGCGGGTTTTTCTTCGACCGCTGGAGATGAGCCAAAGAGACTCTTAATAAATCCAAAGAAACCACCAGAGCTTTCCGTTTTTACTGTTTCAGCGCGAGCAGGGCGCGGTTGGCTAATTGGTGCTGGTTGTGTTGGTGTAATGCCTTTAACTGCAGCCTCAGGACGCACTTTGATATCAGCATCTTTCTTGCTAACGGTTGTGTCTGTCTCAAGCTCACGCGCAGCCTCTTCAGCCATGACATAACTTGCTTTTTGATCATCAAGACGTGGATCGTCATGACGCAAACGCTCTAACTTGTAATGTGGTGTTTCCAAATGCTTATTTGGAACCATTAAGACATTCACTTTGAAGCGAGTCTCAATCTTGATCACTTCAGCGCGTTTTTCATTCAGGAGGAATGCAGCCACTTCGACTGGTACCTGAGTATGAATCGCTGCTGTGTTCTCCTTCATCGCCTCTTCTTGGATGATGCGCAGAACCTGCAGTGCAGATGATTCAGTATCACGAATGTGGCCAGTGCCGTTACAACGCGGGCAGGTTACATGGCTTCCCTCAGACAACGCTGGACGCAAGCGCTGACGTGACATTTCCATCAAGCCAAACTTGGAGATCTTACCCATTTGAACGCGGGCGCGGTCATGACGTAGAGCATCGCGCAGGCGATTCTCAACATCCTTCTGAGCCTTGCTTGATTCCATATCGATGAAGTCAATGACGATTAAGCCACCCAAGTCACGTAAACGTGCTTGACGGGCAATTTCATCGGCAGCTTCTAAGTTGGTGCGGGTTGCAGTTTCTTCAATATCAGAGCCGCGAGTTGCACGTGCTGAGTTCACGTCCACTGAAACCAAAGCTTCAGTGTGGTCAATCACGATTGCGCCGCCTGATGGCAATGGCACAGTGCGTGAGTATGCAGTTTCAATTTGATGCTCAATTTGGAAACGTGAGAACAAAGGCACGTCATCTTGATAGCGCTTTACGCGTGGCAAATTGTCCGGCATTACAACAGACATAAATGCAGCAGCTTGTTCGTAGATATCATCGGTATCGATGAGGATCTCGCCGATATCTGGTTGGAAGTAATCGCGAATTGCGCGAATTACTAAGCTGGATTCGAGGTAAATCAATAGCGGCGCCGAGTTGCCTTTAGCCGCCTCATCAATCGCTTTCCACAATTGCAAGAGATAACTTAAGTCCCATTGCAATTCGGTAGCATCGCGACCAATACCTGCGGTACGGGCAATAATGCTCATGCCATCCGGCACCTCCAATTGAGACATGGCTTCACGGAGTTCTTGACGGTCTTCACCTTCAATACGGCGGGAAACGCCGCCCCCACGCGGGTTATTTGGCATTAAGACCAAATAACGACCTGCCAAGGAGATAAAGGAGGTGAGGGCGGCACCTTTTTGGCCGCGCTCTTCTTTTTCTACTTGAACAATGATTTCTTGACCTTCGCGCAGAGCATCCTTAATGGAAGCATTGCGGACGTCGATACCCTCTTTAAAGTAACTACGGGCTACTTCCTTGAATGGCAAGAAGCCATGACGTTCTTCACCGTAATTGACAAAGCAGGCCTCAAGGGAAGGTTCAATACGGGTAATGACACCTTTGTAAATATTGCCTTTACGTTGTTCACGGCCGGCAGCTTCGATATCGATATCAATGAGTTTTTGACCATCAACGATGGCAACTCGCAACTCTTCTTGTTGAGTTGCATTAAACAACATGCGTTTCATAACACTCTCCTATGGGGGAGGGTGACCTTGCGCGCTGCGTTAGGGGACAAGTTAAGAGCCACTTAGGTCTGAGCCTAAGGCGGCTTAAGAGTGTGGATCATGCAAATCTAAGCACTTTTGCCTAGTTCACCCAGTTAACGGTTGGTTAAATCGGTGCCACACTTGACGATCGCCGCAGAGACCTCCTTTAGGTCATCAATGCAGGCGCGCGCCTAAAAACTGTCATCTAATCGCGGGTCGCGGCATACGGCACACCAACCCTGCGCCTCATTGCAACGGGGGAGGGGCAACCCCGGGAGTCTTTTAAAGGGCGACTCCAAGCTCCACGATTCAAACCTGACTTCAGGTTGGGATCAAGCCAATAAATTGGATAGAGCGTTGATTATACGGCACAAGTTGCGTGACAATGGGGTATTGTTGAGTCCCTTGTTGTCCCTCACCGGGGTCACAAGAGAGATAAATCATGAAATCTGAACCTATTCCCAATCCTCTCAGGGTAAAAACGCCCGCTTCCGCAGCAGTCCACCTCCAGACAATTGGTCCGGAAGAGGCTGGCCAGCGCTTGGATAACTATTTGCTACGTTGGGCTAAAGGTGTACCAAAAAGCCACGTTTACCGAATTATTCGCTCTGGCGAGGTTCGGGTTAATAAAAAGCGGGCTGAACCAACAACCCGACTGATTGAGGGTGATGTGGTGCGCCTCCCCCCAGTTAGGATTGCCGAACCAGCTCAAATGGCCGCTGTTAATTCTGCTCAAACCAAGTCTCGGGCGCATGGCTATTCGGACAAAATGCCAATTCTGTTTGAAGACGAGGCACTCTTAATAGTGAACAAACCAGCCGGTTTGGCTGTGCATGGCGGTTCTGGTATTTCACTTGGTGCAATCGAAACCCTGCGGATCACACGTCCTGAACTCAAGTTTCTAGAATTGGTACATCGCTTAGACCGAGACACCTCAGGCGTTTTGCTTTTGGCTAAAAAGCGCAGCGCTTTAGTTGAGCTGCATCGCCAAATTCGCGAAGGTCAAACTGATAAGCGTTATTACTTGCTTGCACATGGTGAAATCATCCAGGGTGCCCAAACCATGCAGCTCAAATATCCGCTGCATAAATATCTACTCCCGAATGGTGAGCGCCGTGTGCGGGTTGATCCAGACGGCTTGCCAAGTCACACCGCTTTGCGAGTGACTAAAGCGCTCAAACGTGAAGGTGCTGCTATTACGCTTGCAGAGGCTCAACTCAAGACAGGGCGCACCCATCAGATACGTGTTCACTTGCAAAAATTAGGACACGCAATTTTGGGTGATGATAAGTATGGTTTTGAGGATTTGGATAAGGCAATTAAATCTAAACGCCTTTATCTGCATGCCCATGTAGCTGGATTTACACATCCACGTACTGGTGTAAAGATGCGTATTGAATCACCATTGCCCCCAGAATTTACCGCCATGATGAAAACCTTTGAGCAATAAAAATCAGAATGCCGCAAACAAGTAAAGCAAATCGACCTTATGATCTGATCGTTTGGGATTGGGATGGAACGATTATGGATTCCACACCAACCATCGTGCATTGCATTCAGCAAGCTTGTCGTGATTTAGGTTTTAAGGCGCCAGATGATACCCTGGCAAGTTCGGTGATTGGTTTAGGAATTCAGGACTCATTGAGAAGGGCGGTGCCCTGGATTGAGCCGGCCCATTTTCCAAAGTTAACCGAACGTTTTCGATATCACTACCTAGCAAAAGATCACGAACTCGATTTGTTTGTTGGTATTCGTGAGCTTTTAGAGGAATTGCATGCCCAGCAATATTTGTTGGGTGTTGCTACAGGCAAATCTCGTGTAGGTTTAGACCGCTCGCTCAAGCATCATCAAATTGGCCATCTCTTTCATGAGACCCGTACAGCTGATGAGTCATTCTCGAAGCCTCACCCAGGAATGTTGCTGGAACTGTCGGATGTAACTCAGGTGCCAACGCGCCGCATGCTCATGATTGGCGATACGACGCATGACTTGGATATGGCGGCCAATGCTGGTGTAGATGCTGTAGCGGTAACTTATGGCGCTCATCCCCCTGATACCTTGAAAGCCTCGCCATCATTGGTGCATGTTGACAATGTTGCGCAGCTTTCGCAATGGCTTAAAAATAACCTGCAACACTAAGGAAGTAAAAAGATGGAAAACAATCCAAATCCAAATTGGGAGCGTCAAGCTCTTGAGCATCTCTTGTTGGAGAATTTAAAAGAGACTCGTAAAGCGCGTCGGTGGAAGGCTGTCTTTAGAGTGCTGACTTTGTTAGTGATCGTGGGTGTCTTGTTAGCGATATTTGATTTTCATCTTCCAGGCAGGGGGATGGGAGTTGAAAAACATACTGCACTAGTAACTCTTGAAGGAGAAATCTCTTCGAGTTCAATGGCTAATGCAATGGATGTTAATTCATCGTTGTTAGCGGCGTTCGAGAACGAAGGCAGCGCAGGTGTTGTATTGCGTATCAATAGCCCTGGCGGATCGCCGGTACAGGCTGGAATGATTAATGATGAGATTCATCGCCTGCGCAAGCTTTATCCCAAAAAACCGTTTTATGTAGTTGTAGAAGATATCTGTGCTTCCGGTGGTTACTACGTTGCTGTGGCGGCTGATCAAATCTTGGTTGATAAAGCGAGCTTGGTTGGTTCCATTGGCGTGATCATGGAAGGCTTTGGTTTTACCGGCTTGATGGATAAATTAGGCGTGACTCGCCGCATGATTACTTCTGGCTCCAATAAAGGTATGCTGGATCCATTTAGTAAAGAGGATCCAAAGCAAGTAGAAATGGTCAGAACCATGATTGATGAGATTCATCAGCAATTTATTGCGGTAGTTAAACAAGGGCGAGGCGATCGCTTAAAGGAGGTCCCGGATTTATTTTCTGGACGTATCTGGAATGGCGAACAAGCCGTGAAGATCGGTCTGGCCGATGGTTACGGTACTGTCGATACCGTTGCGCGCGATATCTTTAAGGCGCCTGATATTTTGGACTACACCATGAAAGAGAATTTTGCCGAACGCGTGGCCAAACGCTTTGGTGCAGAAGCTGGAGCCGCTGCTGGTAAGGCCTTGGTTAAGGCGCCTGATTTGAAATAAAAAAGTAAAAAATAAGCAAAAACAAAGAAGCTTAAAAATACATTAAAGCTTTAAAGACTTAGGCCAATAGTAGAAATACTGTTGGCCTATTTTGTAATGAGGTGCATGCAGCTTCATTCGGATAACGCTTACCCCAGTCTGTCATTGAAAGAGTGGTAATCATTTCTGATGGAAGACTCAGGTCTACGCCGAGACACAACAAGCTTTGTGACGCCAGAGAATGAATGCATGCCATCAGCATCGCGGTATTGCGATAGGGTGTCTCAATCCAAATTTGCGTTTGCTGTAATTTACGGGATTCAATTTCTAGTTGTTTCAGTTTTGCTGTGCGCTCATGAGTGTTATGAGGCAAATACCCTTGAAATGCAAAGCGTTGGCCATTAAGTCCACTGGCCATTAGTCCTAGCAAAATTGAACTCGGACCAACCAATGGCTTTACTTTTGCGCCTAATTTATGGGCCGCTAGAACCAACTCTGCGCCTGGATCAGCTACGCCTGGTACTCCCGCTTCTGACATGAGGCCCATATCGTTTCCGGCGAGCAGGGGTTTTAGTAGGTCAGTAGGTTTTGCTGAATCACCATACTTCGCATTACGCGCTGCACCTCGCCATTCGCTCATCTGCATTTCTTGAATCATGCAGGCTAATGGAGAAACAGAATCAATTGCTTTTAATAGCGCGCGTGCTGTTTTGGCGTCTTCCACAATCCAATGTTTTAGCTTGGCTGATTGCGCAATCGTCTCTGGAGGAAGCACCCAAGGGAGTAGTTCGGTGCGACCGTCTTCGCCCAAAGTGTTTGGAACCAAATACAGAGTGCCAAGTTTGCTCATAAATAACTTCTTTTATTTTTCATTACTTAGTTTTTTTGATGGAATTGCAAAACCAGCATCGCGCAATAAGCCTGTTAATGCAATCAGAGGTAGACCAATGAGTGCAGTTGGATCATCGCTTTTAATGGATTCCAGCAGGCTAATGCCGAGACCTTCAGACTTTGCGCTACCAGCGCAATCATAGGGTTCTTCAGCGAGTAAGTAGTCCTCTAGGACCTTGTCTGGAAGTTTGCGAAAAGTGACTTCGGTAGGAACGCATAAAGTAGTTTGAGTGTCACCCTTCATTAGGCATAGAGCAGTTTGAAAAATGACTGTTTGACCGCGCATGAGTTGTAATTGCGCTAAAGCCCGTTCGAAATTACCAGGCTTGCCAATTGCTGCGCCACAAAGATCTGCAACTTGATCTGATCCAATTACCCAAGCATCAAGACGTTCTTGGGCAACTGCAGCTGCTTTTGCATGTGCCAGACGCATCGCTAAATCGAGAGTGCTTTCACCAGCGAGTGGTGTTTCATCTACCTTTGGTGAAATGACTTCAAAAGGAATCCGCAGGCGCTCTAAAAGTTCGCGGCGATATTTGGAAGTAGACCCCAGAATCAAGGGTGGGTTTTGGAAACTACTCATCGTGTTCTGTGCTTTCTAGGGCTGCTTCATTTAGACTGATGCTATGAATCGTAATCAAGTTTTACCTCAAGTCGAACTATCTTCTGAGCCTAGTGCCTTAAAGAGGGTGGATTTTTGTGCACAGCAATCCTATAAGGGCGCTGGGTTTTTAAGTATTTCAGATATGCCAAGAGTGGCTGAGGAGGCTTCAACCATCAGTCCGGGTGACGGGTTTGACTGGTCGGTTCTAACGCATTTTGAAGGCTCGCCCGTTGGTGAGCCGCATCAAATCCTCGAATTAGGTCTAAAAGGTCGTCTGCAGCTGGTCTGCCAGCGCTGTTTGCAGGATTGCGCGGTGGATCTTGAAGAAAAGCGCCGATTTGTGCTGGTAATGACCGACGCTGAGGCCGATGACTACCCGATTGAGGATGAAGAGCAAGAGCCTTTAGTTGTTAATCAGCATTTCAACCTCTTGGAAACCATTGAGGATGAGATTTTGCTGTCTTTGCCCCTGATTCCGAAGCATCCAGAAGACTTTTGTGAGCCTCATGCCTCTACTTTTGGGGATGAGGGTGATGAAGAGGCGTCAAATGAGCATGAAAATCCCTTTAACATATTGAAAAATATGAAGAAAAACTGAAAATAGTGGCTTTATTTCAGTTGTTGTTTTGAGTATGTTTTGTCAATGAATCAAGCATTTAGGTGCTTTTCCATGCTAGAATGTCGCCTTGCTTAGGAGTTCAATATGGCCGTTCAACAAAACAAAAAATCACCTTCCAAACGTGGCATGCATCGTGCGCACGACTTTTTGACCGCACCTGCTACGGCTGTTGAAGCCACAACTGGTGAGGCTCATTTGCGCCACCACATTTCACCTAACGGCTACTATCGTGGTCGTAAAGTTGTTAAAACTAAAAACGACTAATTTTTTAGTCTAAACAGATAGAAGCGGCTCCAGTAATAGCCGCTTTTTTCTTGGATAAATCACTTGCAGCAATCAATGAGTTTATGAGCGTTACTCTTGCTATTGATGCCATGGGCGGAGATCATGGAGTCGTCGTGACGGTTCCAGCTGCCTGCGATTTTTTAGAAAAACATGCAGATGTGAGGATTGCCTTAGTAGGCGATCCCGATTTAATCAAGCAAGTCTTGCATAAATCTCCTAAAGCTCCGATGGAGCGTATTCAAATTATTCCTGCTAGTGAAGTTGTCTTAATGGATGATCCTATTGAGGTTGCTTTGCGTCGTAAAAAAGATTCTTCAATGCGTGTTGCCATTGAGCAAGTTAAAGAGGGTGCTGCTGATGCAGTCATCTCTTCCGGTAATACGGGTGCGCTCATGGCGATTTCTCGCTACATCTTAAAAACCCTTGAGGGCGTTGATCGTCCCGCAATTGCTACCGCCATCCCCAATGAATTGGGTCGTGGCACGACTATGCTTGATTTAGGCGCGAATGCTGACTGCGAGCCAATGCACTTGGTTCAGTTCGCCCAAATGGCCAACGTGATGGTGCAGGTAGTCGATGGCAAACAACACCCTTCAATTGGCCTTCTCAATATTGGTGAAGAAGTGATTAAGGGTAATGAAGTGGTTAAGCAAACTAGTGAACTACTGCGTCAAACATCCTTAAACTTTTATGGCAACGTAGAAGGTAATGACATCTTTAAGGGCACCACTGATATTGTGGTGTGTGATGGGTTTGTAGGTAACGTTGTATTAAAAGCTAGCGAAGGCTTGGCAAAGATGATGAGTGGCATGATTCGCGAAGAATTTAATCGCTCATTGATGACTAAGATCATGGCTGTTTGCGCAATGGTTCCTTTGCTCAGAGTGCGTAAGCGCGTTGATCATCGTCGTTATAACGGCGCGGTATTGTTAGGGTTACGCGGCTGTGTCATTAAGAGCCATGGTTCTGCAGATAGTTATGCATTTGGCTTTGCCCTGGATCGTGCTTATGAAGCAGCAAAAAATCGCATGGTAGAACGTATTGCCGCAGCCTTTGTGGTGGAGACAAAAATATGAGTATTTTTGCAAGATTAGCTGGTACTGGAAGTTATCTTCCTGAACTGCGTCTAACCAATCAAGACTTGGTAGAACGTCTAGCCAAAAATGGTTTAGAGACCAGCGATGAGTGGATTAAGACTCGTAGCGGTATCTCTGCGCGTCACTTTGCTGCCGAGAATGAGCTCACCAGTGATCTAGCAGTAAAGGCTGCAGAAGCTGCACTTAGCAGTGCTGGCATCACCTCTGAAGATTTAGATCTTATTGTTTTGGCCACTTCTACTCCTGATCATCTGGGTGGATTTCCAAGTACCGCATGTGTAGTTCAAGATAAATTGGGTGCGCACACTTCTTGCGCAGCATTTGATGTGCAGGCGGTTTGTGCCGGCTTTACTTATGCGCTTGCAATCGCAGATGCTTTTATTCGCTCTGGTTCATACAAAAAAATTTTGGTGATTGGTGCTGAAACCTTCTCACGTATTCTGAATTTCCAAGATCGCGGCACTTGTGTCTTGTTTGGTGATGGCGCCGGAGCGGTTGTGCTTGAAGCTTCTAAAGAGGCCGGCATACTCTCTACGGCATTGCATGCTGACGGTAGTCAGCGCGATATTTTGTGTGTTCCTGGTCGCGCAGGTAACGGAGAGGTGCATGGATCACCGTTTATGACAATGGACGGTCAAGCAGTATTTAAGTTGGCTGTGAAAGTTTTAGAGCAAGTAGCTCACGAGGCGCTTACTAAAGCCAATCTCAAGCCTGAGCAAATTGACTGGCTAGTTCCACATCAAGCAAACATCCGCATCATGGAGGGTACTGCCAAGAAGATGGGCATGTCTATGGATAAAGTGATTGTGACTGTGCATGAGCACGGCAATACTTCTGCCGCATCGATTCCGTTAGCACTGGATTCTGGTGTGCGCTCCGGACAAATTAAGCGCGGCCAACATCTCTTGTTAGAAGGTGTTGGTGGTGGCTTTGCTTGGGGCGCGGTAGCCATCAAGTATTAAAAAATTCTCCTTCATTAATTTAATTATTTAGCGAACTCATCACATGACATTTGCATTCGTATTCCCCGGTCAAGGTTCTCAATCTGTTGGCATGCTCAACTCTATTGCACAGCGTTCAGAAGTGCGTGCAACATTACAAGAGGCATCTGATGCCTTGGGTGAGGATGTCGCAAAACTGATTGCTGAAGGTCCTGCTGAAGCATTGTCTTTAACAACCAATACTCAGCCTGTGATGCTGACTGCTGGCGTTGCCTTTTATCGCGCCTGGTTAGCTGCCGGCGGTGCCGTTCCCAAAGTTATGGCAGGACACAGTCTTGGCGAGTATTCTGCTCTGGTTGCGTCCGGAGTAATCTCATTTAAAGATGCCGTGCCTCTAGTACGTTTTCGTGCTGAAGCGATGCAAAGTGCCGTTCCAGTCGGAACTGGGGGTATGGCTGCTATTTTGGGTTTGGATGATGCGACCGTGATTAAAGTTTGCGCTGAGGCAAGCACTGCTTCTGGCGGTGTTGTTGAGGCGGTGAATTTCAATGCGCCCGGACAAGTAGTGATTGCTGGTGCAAGTGATGCCGTTGCCAAAGCGTGTGACTTACTAAAAGCAGCTGGCGCTAAGCGCGCCTTACCGTTGCCAGTATCCGCGCCCTTCCACTCATCTTTGTTGCAACCTGCATCTGAAAAGCTCCAAGGATACTTAGCAAATATCGAATTTAAGGCGCCAAGCATTCCTGTTATCAATAATGTGGATGTTGAAATCTTGAATGATCCTAGCGCAATCAAAGATGCTTTGGTGCGTCAAGCAGCTAAGCCTGTGCGTTGGCAAGAAACCATTCAGGCGATGGCTGGCCAAGGCATCACTCAAGTGGTGGAGTGCGGTCCTGGCAAGGTATTGGCTGGCTTAACTAAGCGTATTAATGATCAAGTTACTGGTGTACCAGTATTTGATGAAGCTAGTTTGGCTGAAGTGCTAGCAAGCCTTAAATAAAATCCAGATTTCAGAAATATATAAGACAGCGGAAGATAAATATGAATCTCGACTTAAGCGGACAAATTGCCTTAGTTACTGGTGCCTCACGCGGCATTGGTCAAGCAATTGCAGATGAGTTAGTAAAGTGCGGTGCCAAGGTAATCGGTACAGCTACTTCAGAAAGCGGTGCTCAAGCGATCGATGAACGTCTAAAAGCTTCTGGTGGCGCAGGTAAGGTGCTAAATGTCACTGCACCAAATGCTTGTGAAGAAATTATTGATTTGATTGTTAAAGAATATGGCGGTATCAATATCTTGGTAAACAATGCTGGCATTACGCGCGATAACTTGGCTATGCGCATGAAGTCCGATGAGTGGACCGATGTGATTGATACCAACTTAAGCTCAGTCTTCCGTCTTTCTCAAGCGGTGATGCGTCCGATGATGAAGGCTCGTGGAGGCCGCATCATTAACATCACTTCTATTGTTGGTCATATGGGAAATCCCGGCCAAGCAAACTACGCTGCTGCAAAAGCAGGCGTTTCTGGCATGACTCGTGCTCTAGCTCGCGAAATCGGTAGCCGTAACATCACTGTGAATTGCGTGGCCCCTGGATTTATTGATACTGATATGACCCGCGCTTTGAGCGAAGAGCAGCAAAATGCCCTAAAAGTGAACATTCCCTTGGCTAGATTGGGTAGCCCTGAGGATGTGGCTCAGGCAGTGGCATTTTTGGCCTCTCCGGCAGCTGGCTATATTACGGGTAACACCCTACACGTCAATGGCGGACTATATTTAGCCTAACGGCAAAGCAAGGATTTGGTCATTTTTAGGCGAATTTTCTGATTCGGTCCGCCAAACTGATAAAATCCATTTCATCGTTTTTTACAACCCCTGGGGAAATTAATGGACAACATCGAACAACGCGTTAAGAAAATCGTCGCTGAGCAATTGGGCGTCGCAGAAGGAGATATCAAGAATGAATCTTCTTTCGTGAACGACTTGGGCGCTGACTCTCTTGACACTGTTGAGCTGGTTATGGCTTTGGAAGATGAATTCGGTATCGAAATTCCTGATGAGGAAGCTGAAAAGATCACCACAGTTCAGCTCGCGATCGACTTCGCTAAATCTAAAGCTCAGGGTTAATTCCCTAGCCTAGGCATTACTGTGTCAGAATCAAACGGCCGACGCCGGGTAGTAGTCACCGGCCTTGGTCTTATCTCACCTGTTGGTAATTCAGTTGATGTAGCTTGGTCTAATTTGCTCGCGGGCAAATCAGGCATTGCTACTATCACCAAGTTTGACCACACTCCGCTTAGTGTTCATTTCGCTGGAGAGGTGAAAGATTTCAATGTCGAAGAATATGTTTCTGCCAAAGAGGCGCGCCATATGGATACCTTTATCCATTACGGTATTGCTGCTGGCACGCAAGCCATTCGCGACAGCGGTTTAGAGATCACAGAACAAAACGCCGAGCGCGTAGGCGTGATGGTTGGCTCCGGTATAGGTGGCCTGCCAATGATTGAGGAAACAGGCGCTGAGCTCTTGGCTCGTGGTCCTCGTCGTATTTCACCTTTCTTTGTTCCAGGCTCAATCATCAATATGATTTCTGGTCATCTTAGTATTTTGTTTGGTCTCAAAGGTCCAAACGTTGCTGCGGTGACTGCCTGTACAACTGGTTTGCATAGCATTGGTTTGGCCGCACGCTTAATTCAGTACGGCGATGCTGATGTCATGGTGGCTGGTGGTGCCGAATCTACTATTTCCGCTTTGGGTGTAGGTGGTTTTGCTTCCGCAAGAGCGCTTTCAACACGCAATGATGATCCTGCAACTGCATCACGCCCTTGGGATAAAGACCGCGATGGTTTTGTTCTTGGCGAAGGTGCTGGCGTTGTAGTGCTTGAAGAATACGAGCACGCAAAAGCACGTGGCGCAAAAATTTATTGTGAGCTACTCGGCTTCGGCATGAGTGGTGATGCTTATCATATGACCGCCCCAAATATGGATGGTCCACGTCGTTGCATGGTTAATGCAATGCGCGATGCCAAGCTTAATCCAGACCAAATTCAATACTTAAATGCCCACGGAACCTCTACACCGCTAGGTGATAAAAATGAAACTGAGGCTATTAAGGCTGCTTTGGGTGATCATGCCAAAAAGACATTAATTAATTCCACTAAGTCGATGACAGGCCACCTTTTGGGCGGCGCTGGCGGCTTGGAGTCTGTATTTACGATTCTGGCCCTCCATAATCAGAAGTCGCCGCCTACTATCAATATCTTTAATCAAGACCCTGAGTGTGATTTGGACTACTGCGCCAATACCGCTAGGGATATAAAGATAGACCATGCAGTCAAAAACAATTTTGGCTTTGGGGGTACTAACGGTACCTTGATTTTTGGCAAACTGACCTAATATCCTAAGTATCTCCATTGTTGGTCTTTACCAAGTAGGTCTATAGCATTATGAAAAAGTACTTAATTGCGCTCATGACTATCTTTAGTCTTGGGCAGTTTGCATTTATTCAGCCTGTCTCTGCACAAAATCCTCGGGTAACGATTCCTGATTTTGCTGATTTGGTTGAGCGTGCCAGTCCAGCGGTGGTGAATATTCGCACCACTGAAAAAGTGGCAGTTCAACAAGCTCAAGGAGGTATTCCTGGAATGCCTGAAGACCAAGCGGAATTCTTCCGCCGCTTCTTCGGAGTACCGATTCCTGGAATTCCGAACGGACCTAAACAAGCGCAACCAAATCCAGGCAAACCACAAGAGGCGGATCGTGGTGTAGGTTCTGGTTTCATTATTGAGTCCAATGGATTAATTTTGACAAACGCGCACGTGGTTGAGGGCGCTACAACTATCTACGTGACCTTGACTGATAAGCGCGAGTTCAAGGCAAAGTTACTCGGCATGGATAAGCGCACTGATGTTGCTGTTGTCAAAATTGATGCTCGCGATTTACCTAAGTTGCCTTTGGGTGACTCTTCTAGGGTGCGTGTAGGTGAGTGGGTTCTGGCGATTGGTTCCCCGTTTGGTCTTGAGAATACAGTCACTGCCGGGATTGTGTCTGCTAAGAGTCGTGATACTGGCGACTACTTGCCCTTCATCCAAACTGACGTGGCGGTTAACCCAGGTAACTCTGGCGGCCCTTTATTAAATACTGCTGGTCAGGTAATTGGTATCAACTCACAAATCTTTAGTCGCTCTGGTGGCTACATGGGAATTTCATTTGCTATTCCAATTGATGAGGCAATGCGTGTTGCCGATCAATTGCGTACCAATGGCAAGATGACGCGCGGTCGTATTGGTGTTGCGTTGGGTGAGATGACCAAAGATATTGCTGAGAGTTTGGGTTTGGGCAAGCCACGTGGTGCATACGTTCGTAACGTTGAGCCAGGTGGGCCAGCTGCTGCAGGTGGAATTGAAAGCGGTGATGTGATTCTGAGTTTCAACGGGCGTGATATTGCTAAATCAACTGACTTACCAAGAGTGGTGGGTGAAACTAAGCCGGGTACTTCAGTGCCAGTGCAAGTTTGGCGCAAGGGTGGCACTCGTGATTTAACGGTGACCGTAACTGATGCCGAATCGACTCAGGCGGCAAACAAGAAGTCGGATTCCCCGGCATCAAACGGCAATAGCGCGAATGCCCTTGGAGTTGCTGTAAGTGAGTTATCCGATAGCAAAAAGAAGGATTTGAATATCAAGGGCGGTGTTGAGGTCACCGGATTAGGAGAGGGTCCCTTGGCCAGAGCAGGAATTCGCCCTGGAGATGTCATTATTCGGGTTGCTGATGCCGATATTACTGGCGTTAAGCAGTTTGAGGTCCTAGTTAAGGGTTTGGATGCTAATAGGGCTGTCCCGGTCTTTATACGCCGTGCTGATAGCACTTTGGTAGTCCCTGTAAGACCCAAATAACCCTATTTTGGGCTTAGAAATGGGGATTGGCGCCTTTTGGGCGCCACCCATTACAATCACTTTAAGACGACTTTTTGCAGCGCATCATTGTGGTGCGTTCTGACAAGGCGTTTTTTGAATGACCTATTAAGACGCTATGGATTTAATCCGCAATTTTTCTATCATCGCCCATATCGATCACGGCAAATCGACGCTTGCTGATCGCATTATTCAACTGTGTGGCGGTCTTTCTGATCGCGAAATGGAAGCGCAGGTGCTCGACTCAATGGATATTGAGCGTGAGCGCGGCATCACGATTAAGGCGCAAACCGCTGCTTTAAATTACAAAGCTAAAGACGGCAAGATTTACAACATCAATCTGATTGATACCCCAGGCCACGTCGATTTCTCCTATGAGGTCAGCCGTTCTTTGTCTGCTTGTGAAGGCGCTTTATTGGTAGTTGATGCTAGCCAAGGCGTTGAAGCGCAAACAGTTGCTAACTGTTACATGGCTCTTGAGTTGGGCGTTGAGGTTGTTCCAGTTCTCAATAAGATTGACTTGCCGCAAGCTGATCCCGATCGCGCAAAAAAAGAAATTGAAGATGTCATTGGTATTGATGCATCAGAGGCGGTCACCTGTTCAGCTAAAACTGGTATGGGTGTTCAGGATGTGATCGAAGAAATGATTGCAAAGGTACCACCGCCTAAAGGTAATGCGGCAGATCCTTTGCAAGCATTGATTATTGATTCCTGGTTTGACAACTATGTTGGTGTTGTCATGCTCATACGTGTTGTTAACGGCACTTTAAAACCAAAAGAAAAAATTACCTTAATGGCGAATGGCTCAACCCACTTGGTTGAGCATGTAGGTGTGTTTAGTCCGAAGTCGGTAGATCGCCCAGAGCTATCTGCCGGTCAAGTAGGCTTTGTGATTGCAGGCATTAAAGAATTAAAAGCCGCTAAGGTTGGCGATACGGTGACGCATGCTGCAGGTCAGCAAGGTCGTGTTCCTGCTGCTGAGCCGCTGCCTGGTTTTAAAGAGGTGAAGCCTCAAGTATTTGCCGGACTCTACCCAGTAGAAGCGAGCGAATATGATCAGCTACGAGAGTCACTTGAGAAGCTTAAGTTAAACGACGCTTCTCTTTTGTATGAGCCAGAGGTTTCTCAGGCCTTAGGATTTGGATTCCGTTGCGGTTTCTTGGGCTTATTGCACATGGAGATTGTGCAAGAACGCCTAGAGCGTCAGTACGGCATGAATCTGATTACGACTGCTCCAACAGTGGTGTATCAAGTGCAGCAATCTGATGGCACGATCTTGATGGTAGATAACCCATCTAAGATGCCAGAGACTAGTAAGGTCGACACCATCATGGAGCCGATTGTTACTGTCAACTTGTATATGCCTCAGGAGTATGTGGGCTCAGTGATTACCTTGTGCGTAGGTAAGCGTGGTATTCAGACAGGTATGAATTATCTTGGTCGTCAGGTACAACTGACTTATGAATTACCAATGGCAGAGATCGTGTTGGATTTCTTTGACAGACTCAAATCCATCTCACGCGGCTACGCCTCGATGGATTATGAGTTTAAGGAATATCGCCCGGCAGATGTAGTGAAAGTCGACATCTTGATTAATGGCGATCGGGTAGATGCTTTATCTGTGATTGTTCACAGAAGTAATAGCCAACATCGTGGTCGTGAAGTTGTGGCAAAGATGCGTGGCATCATTCCTCGTCAAATGTTTGATGTGGCTATTCAAGCGGCGATTGGTAGCAATATTGTTGCTCGTGAAAACGTCAAAGCATTACGTAAGAACGTTCTGGCTAAGTGCTATGGCGGTGATATCTCCCGTAAGCGCAAGTTATTAGAGAAGCAAAAAGAGGGTAAGAAGCGTATGAAGCAGGTGGGTAATGTGGAGATTCCACAAGAAGCCTTCTTAGCTATTTTGCAGGTGGAAGATTAATGAACTTTGCTCTAGTCCTATTTATCCTGGTGATTATTTCTGGTATCGCCTGGGTTGCTGACAAATTGCACTTTGCCCCGCAAAGACGCTTGGCAGGTAACGACCGCATGCCTTTATGGCTTGAATACACTGCAGGCTTCTTCCCGGTTATATGTGCTGTATTTGTACTACGTTCTTTTATTGCTGAGCCGTTCAAGATTCCATCGGGCTCAATGATTCCGACTTTGCAAATTGGTGATTTCATTTTGGTAAATAAATTTACCTATGGAATTCGTCTGCCAGTGATCAATCAAAAAGTAGTCGACCTGGGCGCACCTAAGCGTGGTGATGTCGTGGTGTTTCGCTACCCCCGTGATGAGTCGGTGGATTACATTAAGCGTGTAGTAGCCTTGCCAGGCGATGAAATCACTTACGAAAATAAGCGCCTAACCATCAATGGCCAACCATTGCAATACAGCGGTGGCGAGTCTTATCTTGACCCAGAGAATATGCGCTATGCCAAACGATTCACTGAAACATTCCCTGCAGACTTGGGTGGCAATCGCCATGAGATTCTTAATGATCCAGATCGTCCATCTACGGTATTTCCAGCCGAGCGTTTTCCGGGTTCTGAATTCTGCCAATATCAACAGTTAGGTATGACTTGTAAAGTGCCAAACGGGCATTACTTCGCCATGGGTGATAACCGTGATAACAGTGCAGACTCTCGTTATTGGGGTTTTGTGCCAGATAAAAATATTGTGGGTAAAGCTTTCTTTGTTTGGCTTAATCTCGGCAATCTTGGCCGCATAGGCGGATTCGAGTAAATATCATGAATGCGCGCGCCGTTATCGAAACTGGACCGCTGCAAGAGCGCCTCGGCTACACCTTCAAGAAGCCTGAGTTACTGAACCAAGCGTTAACACATCGTAGTCATAGCAAGAAAAATAACGAGCGTTTGGAATTTCTGGGCGACTCTATTTTGAATTGCGTAGTGGCTGAAATGCTCTACGAGCGTTACTCAGATTTAGATGAGGGTGATTTGTCTCGTGTGCGTGCGAATTTGGTAAAGCAGCAAGCTTTATATGAAATCGCTCAAACCCTTTCTTTGTCAGATTACTTACGTTTAGGCGAGGGTGAGTTGAAGAGTGGTGGATTTCGTCGCCCCTCAATCTTGGCTGATACCTTAGAGGCAGTTACTGGCGCCATCTTTATGGATGGTGGATTTGAAGCGGCTAAGACAAGTTTGCGCAAGCTCTACTCCATCATCTTGGAGCACGTTGATCCAAAAACCTTGGGAAAAGACGATAAAACACTTTTGCAGGAATGTTTGCAGAGCTATCAGTTGCCTTTACCGGCATACAACGTTACCGGAACTACAGGCGCCGCGCACAATCAGCAATTTGAGGTGGAGTGTTTGATTCCTAGTCATAAGGTGGCAGTCAAAGGTGAGGGCGCTTCACGTCGCGCTGCTGAGCAGGCTGCAGCTAAATTGGCTTTAATAGCCATGCTGAAAGCATTGCCGCAAGAATCTCGTAAACCCAAGAAAACACGGTCAGCGAAAAAGAAGGCGGCAAAAAAAGAGGTGACTGAAGAGCAGTTCAATCTTAAGCTGAAGGGCTAATCGTGTTTAGATGCGGCACCATTGCAATTGTTGGGCGTCCTAATATGGGTAAATCAACTTTGCTCAATGCTTTAGTTGGTCAGAAGATCAGCATTACTTCGCGTAAGGCTCAAACTACTCGCCACCGTATTTTGGGAATCCAGAATCGAGAAGAGGCTCAGTTCATTTTTATTGATACGCCAGGTTTTCAGACGCGCTTGATGAATACCTTAAACAAAGCGCTTAATCGCACGGTAACGACTGCATTGCAGGATGTGAATGTGGCTTGCTTTGTGGTTGAGGCTGGTTACTTTGGCGAAGACGATAAAAAAGTTTTGAAGTTGCTCCCGGACGATTTGCCGGTGGTGCTAGTGCTCAATAAGCTGGACTTATTTAATAGCCGTTTTCAGGCCCCATCTGAGCGCGATCAAGCTTTACTGAATTTCATTAAAGATATGGCTCGCCCTTGGTGTGAATTGGGTGGTCACGAAGACCAAAAATGCGAGTTTGCTGAAATTGTTCCGATGAGCGCGAAGAGCCCGGGAGATATAGAAAGATTGCTGGATGTGCTTGAGGGTTATCTGCCTGAAGCGCCAGCCGTATACGATGGCGACACCATCACTGATCGCAGTGAGCGATTCTTGGCTGCTGAGATTTTGCGTGAAAAAGTATTCCGCTTTACTGGCGAGGAGTTGCCTTACACCAGCACGGTAGTAATCGATCAGTTCAAGATGGATGGCAAGATGCGCCGTATTGCTGCAACCATTTTGGTAGATCGCGATAGTCATAAAGCGATGATTATTGGTCAAAAAGGTGAACGTCTGAAAAAGATTTCTACTGATGCCCGTATCGATATGGAAAAGCTCTTTGATGGAAAAGTTTTTCTAGAGACTTGGGTGAAAGTTAAACGTGGCTGGGCTGATAATCGCGCCGAATTGCGGGCGCAAGGGCTGGAATAAATTCAATGGCCTCGATTCGTGTTGCTGACGAACCTGCTTTTGTATTGCACAGTATCCCCTATAAAGAGACGAGCTTAATTCTGGATGTATTTACACGGCAATATGGCCGCATGGCTTTAATTGCTAAAGGCGCTAAACGTCCGCACTCAACATTGAGACCTGTATTGCAGCGTTTTCAGCCACTTTTGGTTTCTTGGAGCGGTAAGTCTGAGCTGCGCACTTTAACAAAGTCTGAATGGGTAGGTGGCATGCCTTCTTTGGTGGGCGACGCCTTACTCTGTGGCTTCTATTTGAATGAACTTCTTGTGAAGTTTTTAGCGCGTGAAGATGATTACGAAAAGCTTTATGACCGCTATGCAGAAACGATTAACGCTTTATCCAATTTAGAGTTCGAATCCAAAGGCTTAGAAGAAATTCTACGTCCTTTTGAGTTATCGCTCTTGCAAGAGACTGGTTATGCTGCAGCATTAGATCGATGTGTTGAAACTAATGAAGAACCTTTGGCTCATGAACAATACGTTTATCAGCCCGAGCGTGGTGTTCGGCCCGTTCAGGTCGATGATCCAGGGCACTGGCCAGTTCTAACTGGAAAATCCCTATTGGCGATTGCTATCGGGGATTTTTCTGATCCAGAGACACTTTCAGAAAGTAAGCAGTTAATGCGTTTTTTACTGGGCTTGCATTTGCAGGATCAAGTTCTCACTACGCGTCAAATTTTGATTGATCTGAAGAAAATCTAGTAATCTACAGAGATGAGCAGCCACCCAAGCCTTGAACTAGGTATCAATATTGACCATGTCGCCACCTTGCGTAATGCACGAGGTACGGTCTATCCCGATCCATTAAGAGCGGCTGCTTTGGCTGAAGAAGCTGGCGCGGATCTCATTACCCTTCATTTACGTGAAGATCGTCGTCACATTAAAGATGCTGATTTACTGGCATTACGACCGCTCATTCAAACCCGCATGAATCTCGAATGCGCAGTAACCCCCGAGATGATTAACATCGCTTGCCAAGTAAAACCGCATGATGTCTGCTTAGTCCCAGAAAAGCGTGAAGAAGTGACAACTGAAGGCGGCTTGGATGTATTAGGTCATTTTGAAGCAGTAAAAGCAGCCACCAAGAAATTAATCGATGCCGGTATTCGGGTGTCATTATTTATTGACCCTGAAGAGAGGCAGATTCAGGCGGCTAAAGATGTGGGAGCGACCGTTATTGAGTTGCATACTGGTCGTTACGCTGATTTGTCAGGTGCAGACCAGGATAAAGAGTTGGAGCGTATTCGCAAAGCTGCGATCTTTGGAAAGAGTATCGGCATGAGAGTCAATGCGGGTCATGGCTTACACGAAGGCAATGTCAAACCAATAGCCGCTATTTCTGAATTATCTGAGCTCAATATTGGTCACGCTATTGTTGCTGAGGCCTTATTTAAAGGTTGGCAAAATGCAATCGTCGACATGAAGGCATTAATGGCTCAGGGTAGAGCGCTCGCTTAAGAATAATCAATACTACAAACTAAAAAATGATCATCGGTATTGGTACAGACATTCTGCAGATTAGGCGCTTACAAGCGGCTTACGATCGTACTAATGGCCGCTTAGCCGAAAAAATTTTGGGTCCAGATGAGATGCTGGTATTTCAGCATCGACTCGCCAGAAATCATAAGCGCGGAATTGCTTTTTTGGCTACGCGTTTTGCGGCTAAAGAAGCTTTTTCAAAAGCAATCGGGCTTGGCATGAGAATGCCGATGACTTGGCGCGCTCTGCAAACTTTGAATGAACCCAGTGGCAAACCGGTAACCAGCTATTTAGGTGCTTTGGCCCAATTTATGCAAGAAAAAAACTGGGAAGCTCATGTGACGGTGAGTGATGAACAAGATATGGCAATTGCGCATGTAATTGTCACTCAAAAATAAGAGGAAGAGATGAGTAAGTCAAAGATGGCCCCAGGCCCAATCACCATAGATGTAGTTGGCCTGGAATTAAATGCTGAAGATCGTCGACGCATTTTGCATCCACTGACTGGCGGCGTCATTTTGTTTGGCCGTAACTTTGCTAATCGACAGCAGCTCACAAAACTTACCGCCGCCATTAAAAAACTGCGTCCTGATGTATTGATTTCAATTGATCATGAGGGTGGCCGAGTTCAACGCGCTAGGACTGATGGGTTTACCCATCTACCTGCAATGCGTAAATTAGGTGAGCTGTGGAGTGCAAAAAGCAAGTCAAAGTATCCCGCAGAATCTGCTGCGATAGCTATGGCAGCAGCCACTGCCTGTGGCTATGTGTTGGCAGCTGAGTTGCGTGCCTGTGGAGTAGATTTCAGTTTTACTCCAGTTCTAGATTTAGATTTTGGTCGAAGTGGTGTGATCGGTGATCGGTCTTTTAGTCGTGACTCACAAATTGTTTTTGCTCTAGCGAAAAGTTTGAATGAAGGTTTGCGCCTTGCAGGGATGGCTAACTGCGGAAAACACTTCCCAGGCCATGGCTGGGCTGAAGCTGATTCACATGTGGCAATTCCAGTCGATGAGCGTAGCTTGAAAGAGATTTTGAATGATGATGCTAAGCCGTATGAGTGGCTTGATCTTAGCTTGGCTTCAGTAATGCCGGCGCATGTAATCTATCCTGAGGTAGACAAGAACCCTGCAGGTTTTTCTAAAGTCTGGCTCCACTCTATCTTGCGTCAAGAACTTGGATTTGAAGGCGTAATCTTTAGTGACGATCTATCTATGGAAGGTGCGAGTGTTGCCGGGTCGGTGGTCAAGGGTGCTGAAATGGCGCTTGAGGCAGGGTGTGATGCAGTGCTTATTTGCAACCGACCAGATCTTGCCGATCAATTACTCTCAAAGCTCAAAGTCTCCAAAGAAAAACAAGCAGAATCTGCAGTACGTTTAAACCGTCTCATGCCATTGGCGTCGGCGCCGACTTGGGGTGAATTGCAAAATGAGGCCCAGTACCAGCATGCAAAAGGCTTGCTTGCACAGTTAGGTTTGGTTGCTGAGTAAGTTAAATGAATTTTTAAAATGAAAAAGCCCGGCATGCCGGGCTTTTTACTGTCGTAGTTAGCTAATTATTAGTTAGCGCGGCTACGGTATTCACCTGTTCGAGTATCGATTTCAATCTTGTCACCAGTGTTGCAGAATAAAGGCACTTGTAATTCATAGCCAGTTGCCAACTTTGCGGTCTTTAGTACTTTACCGGAGCTGGTATCACCTTTAACTGCGGGTTCTGTGTAAACAATTTCGCGAACCAATGAGTTTGGCATTGCTACTGAAAGCGCTTTACCTTCGTAGAACACCACTTCACATGGCATACTTTCTTCGAGATAATTCAATGCGTCACCCATGAACTCAGCTTCAACTTCATATTGGTTGTAGTCACCATCCATAAATACATACATTGGATCAGCGAAATAAGAATAAGTGCACTCTTTCTTATCAAGAATCACAACATCAAACTTGTCATCGGCTTTGTATACGCCTTCGTTCGGCGCGCCAGTTAACAAGTTTTTGAATTTCATTTTCACAACAGAGGAGTTGCGGCCAGAGCGGCTGTATTCTGCTTTTAAAACGACCTGGGCATCAGTGCCGATCATTACTACGTTACCAACGCGGAGTTCTTGTGCTGTTTTCATCTTGCTATTCCTGGGGGCAGAGCTATTTTTCTGCGGTTTTTATCAAAAACAAGATTGTAACCGCCCGCAAGCCTTTATTGCTTGGGATTAAGCGACAAAGCGAATTAAACGTGCTGGCAAGCCGCCATCTGCTTGTTTTTCAAGTAAATGGGTGCGCCAGCGCTTGGCATGAGCGTTCCAAGTTCCTAGCTTGCCAAACCATTCACCGGGCATTGCCCAGGTCATTGCAGCAATAGTGGCAAGTCTTAATTCTTGACTTGCTTCCTCAAGATAAAGGTCCAGAAAGGCGGCTAATTTCACTTCATGGGCGCGATCCTCTTGTGGGTAGATATGCCAAATAAATGGTTTGCCTGCTAGCTGTGCTCGTACAAAAGAATCTTCCCCGCGGACAATATTGAAATCACATTGTGAAAGCACCCAATCGTATTCGTCCTGAGATACGAATGGCATGGCGAGTAGTTGTAAATTCTTTGGTAACGAGATGGGTTGTTCGCCATATAGATTGAGTTGCTCTGCATGACCATGAGCCAGCAAGATATCAATCTCTTGACCATGGCCACCTAAGTCTTCTAGCCATTTTTTGAGTGGTGCCCCTGGGTAACAAAAAACACTGATCCGTTTTGCTCTAGGTCGTAAGTTAGACCAGACAGTTTTGAGATTATTCGGAATGTTGTTATCGGTGAGCTGACCTTCTGCTGGAATAGGATCAAGCAATAGCCCGCCGACTTTCTCTTGAAACCCTGGAAAGAAAAAATACTTAGGAATGCCGTGAGACTGCGGCGATGCCTTGCCGTGGAACTCTGTTATCCAGGGTTCGGCACTAAGGTATTCCAGGTTAATGATGATGGGCTTGATGGAGGCTATAAACAGTCCGGCAAGATAGCGCTCGGGTAATTCGCAGCCAAATGCCTCAATCACCACATCGGGAGTTTGAACCGGGTGTCTCGCATTGTTATGACTCGCATCCCATGGCTGCATATCAATTTTTTGCTTTATGGCAGGATCTACACCCGAAGCGAGTAAATTAAGGATTGGCAGATCATCACAAAAAATACGCACCTCTTGCCCATGAATGCTTGCTAAGCTTCGGGCTAGACGCCAGCAAACACCGGCATCACCATAGTTATCGACGATTTGACAGAAAATATCCCAACGCATGAGCAATTCGCTTTTTGAAACCCTTCAGCAGGATGTTAAACGGCTACCCGGATTGCCGGGGGTATATCGCTTTTTTGATGAGGCGGGGCATATTCTGTATGTAGGCAAAGCTCGCAACCTTAAAAAGCGTGTCTCAAGTTATTTTCAGCGTACACAGTTGTCACCACGTATTGAGCTGATGGTGGGCAAAATTGCCCGCTACGAGACAACGGTAACACGGACGGAAACTGAAGCCCTCATTCTAGAGAACAATCTCATTAAAGAGTTGGCGCCCCCATTCAACATCTTGTTTCGGGATGATAAGTCCTATCCATATGTGATGCTGACGGGGCATCAGTTCCCAAGGTTAGCTTCATATCGCGGTAAAGTGGACAAACGCAATCATTACTTTGGGCCATTTCCCAATAGTTGGGCAGTGCGTAATAGCGTGCAGATTCTGCAGAAGGTATTTCGCTTGAGGACTTGTGAGGATTCAGTATTTAAGAATCGCAGTCGTCCTTGTCTATTGCATCAGATTCATCGATGCAGCGCTCCGTGCGTCGGCCGTCTCAGTGTGGAGCAATACGGACAAGATGTTGCTCAAGCAACCCGTTTTCTAGAGGGCGATCACAGCCGTGTTTTATCTGAGCTTGAAAAAGAAATGCATAAGCATAGCGAGGCGATGGAATTTGAAATGGCTGCTGTTTTGCGTGATCGTATTACAGATTTATCCAGTGTTTTACAGCAGCAATCTATGGATGCGGTGGCGGAGGGTGAAGGGGATGTAGACGTCATCGCTGTTGTGCAAATGGAAGGTATGGTTTGTGTGAATCTAGCCATGGTCCGTGGTGGCCGCCATTTGGGGGATAGGGCTTATTTTCCAAAGGGCCTGCGCACAACTTCAGGCGAGTTGCCATCTCCTGCAGAGATATTGGAAGCCTTTATTACGCAGCATTATTTAGAAGAAAATTCGAGCGAGACAACTAGCAATTTGATTCCGCCGGTATTGGTTCTAAACCACCCTCTCCAGTCAGCCGGTGATGATCTTGCTCAAGTGGATGAATCTCCACCCGAAGATTTACATGAGTTATTGAATGCGCAGGCGGGAAGAAAAATTACCTTCCTACATCAACCTCAAGGTCAAAGGCGCCATTGGCTTGCTATGGCTGAAGGCAATGCCAATATCGCATTAACAAAACGTTTAGTTGAAACGGGTGGGCAGCTAGCAAGAGCACGTGCCTTAGCGGATATTCTCAGCCTTGAATTGGAAAGCCTCGAGCAATTACGTATCGAGTGTTTTGATATTAGCCACACCTCAGGTGAAGCAACGCAAGCATCATGTGTTGTATATGCCAAGAATGCAATGCAGTCTAGTGAATACCGACGTTTCAATATCAATGACATTACGCCGGGCGATGATTACGCAGCAATGCGTCAAGTTCTGCAAAGACGCTATGCTAATTTTCAGGAGTTACCAGTAGAAAAAATTCCGCAAGTGGTTTTGATTGACGGCGGCAAGGGGCAGGTGGAGATGGCTCGCCAAGTCTTATCTGAATTTGGTATGGACGTAGGCTTAATTGTTGGCGTTGCTAAAGGTGAGGGACGCAAGGTCGGGCTTGAGACACTTATTTTTGCGGATGGACGTGAGTCTTTGGATTTGGGTATTGATAGTGCAGCACTGTTATTAGTGGCACAGATACGGGATGAAGCGCACCGCTTTGCTATTACTGGCATGCGCGCTAAACGCGCTAAGGCTAGAACGATTTCTCGTTTAGAGGAGATCGAGGGTATTGGTGCTAAGCGCCGTCAAAAGCTACTGGCTCGTTTTGGCGGTCTTAAAGGAGTTGCTAACGCCAGTATTGAGGAGATAGCCAGCGTAGAGGGTGTTTCTATGACATTGGCTGAACAAATATATCGCCAGCTTCACTAGGTGCGACGCTACTTGGTTTATGCTTAACGCATGCCTTTCAATTTACCCATTGCCCTGACCTGGTTGCGTGTTGCAGCAATCCCGCTGTTGGTTGCAATCTTTTTCCTCCCCAATTCTTGGCTCACCCCATTTGAAAAGAATTTAATAGCTGCAATTATCTTTATCTCTGCTGCTATTACGGATTGGTTGGATGGTTTTTTAGCACGTCGTTTAAAACAAGAATCTGCATTTGGTCAGTTTTTAGATCCTGTGGCAGATAAGTTAATTGTTGCTGCTGCACTATTGGTTTTGCTCAATATGGATCGCGTGCAAGTTTGGGTGGCTCTTATCATTATTGGCAGAGAAATCACAATTTCTGCGTTGAGAGAGTGGATGGCTTTGTTAGGCGCTGGAAAAAGTGTTGCAGTTCACATGGTTGGAAAGCTTAAAACGACCGCTCAACTCGTAGCCATTCCTTTTTTATTGCTCAACGACACCTTATTTGGTTGGCTCAATTGCGCGCAAGTGGGGACCTGGTTAATTTGGATTGCATCCTTTTTAACGCTTTGGTCGATGTTCTATTACATGAAAAAGGCTTTGCCGCAGCTGGTCGGAAAAGTCGACTAGGCGTTTAAAAGCCCAGCCAGTTAAGCTTTTCAAGTAGATTACATTCCCCCAATTTTTAGGTTTTACAAGGAATAATGCTTTCTTCGCGATTGTTTGTTAAACTATTGCCCTGTTATGCGGGAATAGCTCAGCTGGTAGAGCGATACCTTGCCAAGGTATAGGTCGGGAGTTCGAACCTCCTTTCCCGCTCCAAGTTCGATGGGAAGCCCTAAAAAGCTTCCCATTTTTGATTCAGGTGTTTGGCGCGTTGGCCGAGTGGTTAGGCAGGAGCCTGCAAAGCTTCGTACGGGGGTTCGATTCCCTCACGCGCCTCCAGTAATTTATCTTGACGAATTAGGTGCATCACCTAAAATACTTTTAACTATTGCAAGTAAAAAAGCATCAATCACCTTAATTAAATAAAACACACATGATCACAATTCAGACTCTTAAAGTTAGCGCTCTCGCACTATTTTTAGTTGCGCTCTTAGGTGCTTGTGCTAGCTCGGGCGACTCTCCTTCCGGCTCGCCGCAAGAGGTGCAAGAGGTTCAGACTCAACTTTTAGGAGATATGCCTTTGCCGCAGGGCGCGCGTCTTTCTGGTGGTGAATCCATCATTATTGGTCGTGGTGATCAGTGGGTTGGTAGGGCAGTAGTGAATGCGCTACAAGGTGCAACTGATGTTTACGCTTTCTTCCAGTCAGAATATCCAAAAAGTGGATGGACAACTGTTACTGCCGTAAAAGCAAAAACCAGTATTTTGGTTTTCACCAAAGGCGATAGAACCGCTACTGTTGAAATCGTTGATGGGTCTCTTGGCGGTCCTAAGTCAGTCATCATCGTGACCTCTTCACCGAAGAACGCTAACGTGGTTGCTCCAACACGTAAGTAACTACAGCAAGCATTCGATTGCTTAATCGATTGAAATAAAAAAGGCCTCTAACAGGAGGCCTTTTGCTTTAGGGGGTCAAACTTACAGTCCTTCAGCCCTAATCAAGCCAACGGCTTGACCTTCAACTGCAAAGTTCGGTTGACGATCATCTACCAAAATGTTTTTGAAGTCAGGATTTTCTGCTTGAAGTTCAATCACCATGCCATTAGCAGTTTTCTTTTGTTGCCAACGTTTTACTGTTACTTCATCATCAAGTCGAGCAACTACGATATCGCCATTGCGTACTTCAGTTGTTTTTCTAACGGCTAAATAATCACCATCCAAAATTCCAGCATCGCGCATGCTCATACCATTTACCTTTAATAAGTAATCGGCACCTTTGCTGAACAAGCTTGGATCAATCGGAACATGTTTCTCAATATGCTCAACAGCCATGATCGGTGAGCCAGCAGCAACTCGCCCAATTAATGGCAATGTAAGTTGTTGTAATGCACCTGATGGTAAAGAGAGCTGGCGATATTTATTGCTATTGTGTGTTTGATTAAATCGCTGTGGAATGCGAATGCCGCGTGAAGTACCTGGCGTTAATTCGATATAACCTTTTTTAGCCAGTGCACGAAGATGCTCTTCGGCTGCATTGGCAGAGGCGAATCCCAGTTGCGTAGCAATCTCTGCGCGAGTTGGCGGCAGACCGCTCTCATCGATGGCTTTGGCAATCAACTCCAAAATCTCATTCTGACGTGGAGTGAGCTTGGGGAGGGCAGTCAGCTCCTCCGAAAAATCGACTGTATTTATGTCCATACTGGGATTGTATACAGCTGTTTTTGATAGATCAAGCAATTTAGAGGGGATAATGGGGGTATGAGCACAATTGAAAATCTTTCAGAAAATTCACCCCATATCCTAGTTTTGGGTATGGGCGGCACGATCGCTGGTTTGGCGTCCAATCCTGCTGATAAGCCGCTGCAATATGATGCAGGGCAAGTCGAAGTAGCCTTCTTGCTGGATCATGTTCGATCAGCTATCCCTGAAGGCATTAGCCTAGTTTCAAAGCAAGTCGCCAACATCAACAGCCGTAATCTCACGGAGTCTTTATTGATCCATTTGGGCGAAGCTGTAAGAGAGGCTCTTGATAGCACCTTGGTTCAAGGCGTAGTGGTCACTCACGGAACTGACACGATTGAAGAAGCTGGCATCTTTTTGCAGATGACTTGTGGCAAATATGCACAAAATTTAGGCAAAAGAGTTATCCTGACTGGCGCTATGTTGCCGTCAAATGCCCCCAAGGCTGATGGCCCATCAAACCTTTTGGATGCAATTCGTTGGGCATCTACGCCTATAGATAACTGTCCTGGTGGTATTTACGCTGTTATGGATGGGAGGGGTTGCCTAGCCATGGATCTATCAAAAAGGCATGGCAGTGCCCTGAATGCACCCATCCAGGCTTCACCAAGTAGTTCGGTTGGACTTATTAATCCCTCTTGGCTTTCTGGTGTAAAGGCCGCTCAGGCGCTTTGGACTGAGGATTTGCCGATTCCTAGGGAGAATGAGTGGCCTTGGGTGGAGATATTGACCAGTCATGCAGGGGCGCGTTCGGAAACCATTACACATTGGCTGAACTCCAAGGTGAAGGGTTTAGTCCTTGCCGGTACGGGTATGGGTGGACTTCATGATGCTTGGCACGATTCCTTGGCGGCTGCATTAAAGCATGGTATTGCCCTGGTTAGAACCACCAGAACTGGGGCGGGGGAAACCTTGCCCAACTTGCCTGAAAAAGACTTGGCAGGATGTTTGGCCTCAGGTAGTCTCTCTGCACCTAGAGCCAGAATTGCTCTTCAGTTATCCCTAAATGCTGAGAAACAAGCCCAAGCAGCAGGTAAATCCCTGACTTGGCAGGATTTTTTTGCTAGAATAGCAGTCTTGCCTGTAATTCGGTAAGCGCTGAAAAGTGGCTGTAAAGGTGTTGTAAGCAGTACCTACAATTTGTTTTACTACCTTGTCACACTGGCGCTGAGTTCACAACCATCAGAACTTAGCAAGACGCCCAGGTGACTTTATCCTTAAGGAGTGTTTGATGCGTCATTATGAAATCGTCTTTATCGTCCATCCGGACCAAAGCGAGCAAGTGCCAGCGATGATCGATCGTTACAAAGCTACATTAGCAGCTGCGGGCGGCAAAATTCATCGCATGGAAGACTGGGGTCGTCGTCAGATGGCTTACATGATCGACAAGCTTGCCAAAGCCCATTACGTTTGCATGAACATTGAGTGCGACCAGAAAACTCTGGAAGAGCTCGAGCATGCGTTCAAATTTAACGATGCAGTTTTGCGTCACCTCATTATCAAAACTAAGAAAGCTGAAACAGAGCCTTCAATCATGATGAAAGAAGTGCAGCGTGAAGAAGCGCGTAAATCTGCCCAATCTGACGCTCCTGTAGCGGCAGCCTAAGTCGGAAATTTGAAGAGGAATACATAGACTAGAAAACGTATCAGAGAAGCGGAGCGGCGTTGAATCATTTCACCCTCACTGCGATCTTGGTATCTAAAGACGCAATTCGATTTACACCTGCAGGAATACCGGTGATGCATTGCCAGCTAGAGCATAGTGGCCAAGCAAACGAGGTAGGAGTAGCAAGGAAAATTGAGATGAACGTTGAAGCCATCACAATCGGTCCGATACAAAAGGATTTAGAGCGAATGGACTTAGGAGCCGAGGCAGTGTTTGAAGGATTCTTGGCACCCAAGACTCTACGTAATCAAAGACTTGTTTTCCATATTACCCATATTCAATTGAAAAATTAAAGAGGAAATCATCATGGCGTTTGGAAAGAAACCCGATTTCAAGAAGAAACCAGCTCAGAACCCATTGTTCAAGCGTAAGCGTTATTGTCGTTTCACTGTTGCTGGCGTAGAACAGATTGACTACAAAGATGTGGATATATTGAAGGACTTCATTGGCGAAAACGCCAAGATCACTCCTGCTCGTTTGACAGGCACAAAAGCGAAATACCAGCGTCAGTTAGATACTGCTATCAAGCGTGCTCGTTACTTGGCTTTATTGCCATTCTCTGATCAACATAAGAAATAATTGGGAGCCCTCAATGCAAATCATTCTTTTAGAAAAAGTAACAAACCTGGGCAACCTCGGTGACATCGTTCGCGTTAAAGACGGCTTCGCTCGTAACTTCTTAATCCCACAACGTAAAGCTCGTCGTGCAACTGAAGCAGCGATTGCTGACTTTGCAGTTCGTCGTGCTGAGTTGGAGAAATTGGCTGCTGAGAAATTGGCTGCTGCACAAGCTGTCGGTATCAAGCTCAAAGACATGGTTCTCGAAATCGGTCAAAAAGCGGGTGTTGATGGTCGTTTGTTTGGTTCTGTAACCAATCACGACATCGCTGATGCTTTGAAAGCTAAGGGATTCACAATTGAGAAGTCTTCAGTTCGTCTGCCTACTGGCCCATTGAAAATGGTTGGTGATCACCCTGTTGCGGTTGCTGTTCATACCGACGTAGTTGCAGATATCACTATTCGTGTAGTTGGTGAGCAAGCTTAAGTTTTAAATCTGTAAACTAGCCTCATGGCTGAATCCCGTTCACGTTCCGTTACGCCAAATCCCGGCATGATGGGTTCTGGGGATACAGTCGTGCAGGCCTTAAAAGTACCGCCACATTCAGTAGAAGCCGAGCAATCATTGCTCGGCGGTCTACTTATCGATAATTCCTCTTGGGATAATCTTGGCGGAGTATTAAACGATAAAGATTTCTATCGCCCGGAGCATGCCTTAATCTACAAGGTTATTGCACGCCTCATTAGCGACAATCATCCAGCTGACGTCATTACTGTTTACGATGCCGTTAAATCAGAGCAGGGTGGTGATCTAGTCAGTATTGACTATCTCAATTCATTAGCGCAAAACACACCAAGTGCAGCCAACATTAAAGGCTACGCTGATATTGTGCGTGATCGCAGTATTCTGCGCCGCTTGATTGAAGTTTCAGACAGCATTGTTAATTCAGCTTTTGTTCCAGAGGGGCGTACTGTTAGAACGCTTTTAGATGAAGCTGAATCACGCATTCTTCAGATTGGCGAAGAGGGTAGTCGCAAGGCGGATTACCTTGAGATTGAACCTCTTCTCAAAGCTGTTGTGGCACGTATCGATGAGCTATACAACCGCCAAGGCGGTAGCGACATTACCGGTATTGCAACTGGTTTCATAGATTTAGATAAGCAAACTAGCGGCCTGCAAAAAGGCGACCTGGTGATTATTGCTGGTAGGCCCTCAATGGGCAAAACAGCAATGGCGCTCAATATTGCTGAAAACGTTGCATTGGCCGAAGGTCTTCCTGTCGTGATCTTTTCAATGGAGATGTCGGGCGAACAATTGGCTGCTCGTTTATTGGGTTCAGTTGGACGCGTTGACCAAGGTCGCATGCGTACCGGCAAGTTGCAAGACGATGAGTGGCCACGCGTTACTGATGCAATCGCCCGCTTAAGTAACACCCAAATTTTGATTGATGAGACTGGTTCTTTATCCAGCCTTGAGTTGCGCGCACGTGCACGTCGTATCGCCAGAAATTTTGGTGGCACGCTAGGTTTGGTTGTAATTGATTACTTGCAGTTGATGAGTGGCTCTGGTTCTGAAAACCGTGCAACTGAGATTTCTGAGATCTCCCGATCACTCAAATCTCTCGCAAAAGAATTGCAGTGTCCTGTTGTTGCGCTCTCTCAGTTAAATCGTGGCCTTGAGCAGCGCCCTAACAAGCGTCCGATCATGTCTGATTTGCGTGAATCTGGTGCTATTGAGCAGGATGCCGACTTAATTATGTTTATCTATCGTGATGAGGTGTATCACCCTGATACCACTACTGATAAAGGCATTGCAGAAATTATTATTGGTAAACAGCGTAATGGCCCCATTGGAACTGTGCGCGTTAGTTGGCAGGGTCCATATACCAAGTTTGATAACTTGGCGATGGGATCAATCGGCTATTCGTCTGGTGGTTATGAGCCGTTCTAATTAAGAATGTGTAAATACAAAGAGATAAATAAAGAAGTAGCCAAAGAAAAAAATAAAGAAAAAGCCTCACAGTGTGAGGCTTTTTTATAGATCATATTGGATCGTAAAAGAATTCTTATTTACCGCCCATACATTTCTTAATGGAGGCATCTTTAGCTGCGCCATATAGTGGCTTGCCATCTTTGCTGACTGCTTTAGCTTCGCAATCATTTGGTTTTGCATCACTCATACATTTCTTAATGGAGGCATCTTTAGCTGCGCCATATAGTGGCTTGCCATCTTTGCTGACTGCTTTAGCTTCGCATGCTGCTTGATCTGCAAATGCATAAGCAGGAAGTGCAAAACTTAGTGCAATACTTAAAGCGACGATGATTCTTTTCATTTTTACTCTCCTGGATAGATGTCTCTGTTAACAGACCAATTGATTAAATACTTTAATCAATATTTAAGTTTTAGAAAACATAGGGAAAGCGCTACTAACTCTAACAGTTCTGGCTACTGGGGCACCATTCTGCGTGCTTCGGTAAACTTCGCCGCCCAATAGGGCGAGGTAATGTAGTCCAGGCGTACGGTGCCACCAGCGCTTGGCGCATGGACAAATCTGCCCTGGCCTACATAGATGCCTGCATGAGAATATTTTTCGCCAGTGGTGTTAAAGAACACTAGGTCACCTGGTGCTGGTGGTTGTCCGTCAATGCTTCGACCTTTGGTACTCATTAGCTGAATGGTGCGTGGGAGTTTAATACCCGCTGCTTTGTTATAGACGTAGACAATCAGTCCGCTGCAGTCAAAGCCCCCTTTGGGGGTGTTGCCACCATATCGATATGGAACGTCTACTAAGCCTACTGCGGCAATTGAGACATCTTCAGTGCCAACACTAGTATCTTGTTTAAATTGAGAAACCCTTGAGGATGGACTGGGTTTACCGCTGAATGTGCTGCATCCGCTTAGGATGAGTAAGCTACAAATAAAAATGCCGCACCCCAAGAGAGTGCGGCATGAGGAGGCTTGCTTAGAGCGCGTCAGCAGCATGGTCCGCAAGACGGGAGCGCTCACCGCGAGCTAAAGTCACATGACCACCGTGACGCCAGCCTTTGAAGCGATCAACTACATACGTTAAGCCAGAAGAACCCTCGGTTAAGTAAGGTGTGTCAATCTGAGCGATATTACCAAGGCAAACAATTTTGGTTCCAGGGCCCGCACGGGTAACTAAGGTCTTCATTTGTTTTGGGGTTAAGTTTTGTGCCTCATCAATGATCACAAATTTACTAACAAAAGTTCTGCCTCGCATAAAGTTCATGCTTTTTACTTTGATGCGTGAGCGAATTAATTCCTGGGTAGCAGCGCGCCCCCATTCGCCTGCGCCATCATCGTTGCGCTGTAAAACTTCAAGGTTATCGTCAAATGCGCCCATCCAAGGCTGCATCTTTTCTTCTTCGGTACCCGGGAGGAAGCCAATATCTTCGCCAACTGGTACGGTGGCACGAGTAATGATGATCTCGTTATAGCGCTTGCTATCTAAGACCTGCTCAAGACCGGCAGCCAAAGCCAGCAAGGTTTTACCCGTACCAGCTTGACCAAGTAGAGTTACAAAGTCTACATCCGGGTTCATCAGTAAGTTCATGGCAAAGTTTTGCTCCCGATTACGGGCCGTCACGCTCCAGACATTATTTTTTTGGTGAGAGAAGTCTCTTAATGTCTGCAGGAGGGCGGTCTTGCCATTAATTTCTTTTACTTGGGCATAAAAGGGTGTTGAGCCATCAGGATTTTCTTGATAAACAAATTGGTTTACCAACATGCTATTAACAGAAGGGCCGGTCACTCGGTAGAACATTGTTCCTGACTTGGAGTCTGCCCAGCTCTCCATATCTTTGCCATGCTTAGGCCAGAAATCTGCTGGCAATGTCATGACGCCGGCATACATCAAGTCACGATCTTCTAATACTTGATCATTGAAATAGTCTTCAGCAGGCAATCCAAGGGCACGCGCTTTAATGCGCATATTGATGTCTTTAGACACCAACACCACTTCTTGGCCCTTACGGGTTTTTTGTAGCTCACTTACTACGGCCAAAATAAGGTTATCACCTTTGCCCTCAGGCAAACCCTCTGGCAAAGCTTGGGTAGTTAATTTAGTTTGGAAAAAGAGACGCCCTGTTACATCTTGGTTTCCCAGTTTATTAAGTGGAATGCCTTCGTCCAAGGTGCCAGTAGTGCCAGCAATCAACTGGTCCAGAGATCTACTGACGGTACGGGCGTTGCGCGCTACCTCGGTCATCCCCTTCTTGTGGTTATCCAGCTCTTCTAGAGTAGTCATCGGTAAATACAGATCGTGCTCTGAGAAGCGGAATAGGGAGCTCGGATCATGCATTAATACGTTGGTATCCAAAACGAATAGGCTTGGAGGTCCTGTACGAATAACACGTTTTGGTTTTGCGGGCGTAGGCGCTTTAGTTTCGCTACGTATTGGGCTGCGATCTAATTTGATTTTCTCGAGGGCAACTTCTGCCTCAGTTAAGTCTTCTTCTACATCATTGGTCCAATCAACTGCTTCTACTACCACTGGTTTTGCTGGAGCAGGGCGCTTCTTTAAGTCGGGAGTGTCTTTGCGACTGAGCTTCACTTGATCAGCAATTTGAGTGGGGATTGGGGGAAGTGGCATGGACTCTCCTAAAAGAAAAAACCGCCAAGCGGAGTGCATTGACGGTTTATTACGAAACTAGTTGCAATGATGTCTAAAAAACGGCGGGGGTTACTCTCCAAACCTGTTTTGTAATATTCAGGTTTCTGATTCAAACGGATTGTCAGACTTTCCCGTCGTTTACGGTGCATATGAACCACTTTACCCCAAATTTTTGGGTTTGCAAGCACCTCAGAACAAATTGTTGTAAAAATTATTTTGTGGCTTGGGCCGCCTGTAATACCTCTGTCACATGACCCGGGACTTTAAGACCGCGCCACTCTTTAACCAGATTCCCTGAGGAATCAAATAAGAAGGTGCTGCGCTCTACGCCACGAACTTGTTTGCCATACATATTCTTCATTTTCATGACACCAAAGATCTGGCAAAGTTGTTCTTCCGTGTCGGCAACCAGTTCAAAAGGGAGTTGTAATTTGCTGCGGAAGTTGTCGTGTGACTTGAGGCTATCTCGGGAAACCCCTACCACCAGGGTATTGGCTTTGGTGAAAGCCTCAATGTTGTCTCTGAATTCGCCTGACTCAGCTGTGCAACCAGGAGTCATGTCTTTAGGGTAAAAGTAAAGAACTAGCTTTTTGCCTTTTGCAGACGCAGGTGAAAATGTTAATCCAGAGGTTGCTGGAATTGCGCACTGCGGCATAGGTTTACCGATAGCTACTGTCATGATGATCTTTCGTTGGTTGTCTCTAATGCTTATTGAATTATTAATTATTTTGAATGATTAATTCACCGCTACGATTAGGTATTTCACCCCATGTCAGCGGTAATACAGCTATTTTATCGAGTTGTTTGGTGGCTTCCCAGGATTTATGAAGCTCGCCCATAGTGACGAGATCATGACCTTGATTTAGCCATCCGGCCAATAGCTGCTCAAATGCGGGCAATAACTTTTGACCTTCAAGCTCAGCATGCAGGGTGAAGACCTGGTCATTGGGGTTGCTTTTAGTGATCTCCAAAAGCTTTTTAACTGCACCAAACTCATCGGCACCATCGATGCCAATCAGCTCATCAAAAGTGGGGAGCGTTGTTGGGTATTGAACATGTTTGGCTTTGCCAGAGGGTAGCTCAAGGCGATAGGGTGTGAGATTGGGTTTGGCTCTACCATCGGATGAGTAAGCAATCCCCCATTGATCGAGCTGTTCAAAAGCTACTGAATTCATTTGCCATCCAGCTGCACCATAAGTAACTGGCGCATGACCAAAAATCTCTACAAAACGATCCCAGCTTTTTTGCATCATGGACTTTGTCCATTGCGCATCTTGATTACGAACTGCGTCTTGCCAAGCAACGTGATCCCAGGTGTGAATGCCAGTCTCATGACCTGCCTGATCAATAGCGCGCATTTGTGCTGCGGCTTTTTTGCCAATATCTGGTCCCGGGATTAGAACGCCGTATAGCAATGTCTTAATGCCGTAGTGCTCAACAACGGAAGTGCGACTTACTTTTTTCAGAAAGCCTGGTCGGAAAACGCGCTTTAGAGCCCAGCCAGTGTGATCGGGGCCAAGGCTAAAGAGAAAGGTCGCCTTAAGTCCAAAACGCTCTAGCGTGCGAGCTAAATTAGGTACACCTTCTTTGGTGCCGCGTAAGGTATCAACATCAACCTTGAGAGCAATCTTAGCCATGAACCTTTGGGTTTGCTTTCTCTTATTCTTTATCTACCAAGGTGCGGGCTTTTTCTACATCCTCACGGTAGGCTTCAAAAATATTTTTGAGCGCATCGGACATCGTAGTCGTTGGCTTCCAACCTAGTTCGCTCATCGTGTTATCAATTGCAGGCACACGATTTTGAACGTCTTGATAGCCTTCGCCATAGTAAGCGCCAGAAGTAGTTTCCACAATCTTCACTTCATTAGCAGTCTTTGCATACTCAGGTATGCTGCGAGCAATTTCGAGCATCTGATTTGCTAGTTCACGAATTGAGTGATTATTTTTTGGATTGCCGATGTTGTAGATCTTGCCGTTAGCAACACCATCTTTGTTATCGATGATGCGCATTAAAGCATCGATACCATCGTCAACATAAGTAAAGGCACGCTTCTGGGCGCCACCATCTACAACGTTTATGGATTCACCGCGAACAATATGACCTAAGAACTGCGTCACTACGCGGGAAGAGCCTTCTTTTGGTGTGTAGATGCTATCGAGACCAGGGCCAATCCAGTTAAATGGGCGGAATAGTGTAAAGCGTAGACCCTCCATACCGTAGCCCCAAATCACGCGATCCATTAGCTGTTTAGAGCAAGCGTAGATCCAGCGTGGTTTGTTGATTGGACCGTAAATCATATTGGATTTAGCTGGATCGAATTCACTATCCTCGCACATTCCATAGACCTCAGATGTAGACGGAAACACCAAATGCTTTTTGTATTTCACGGCAGAGCGCACGATCGGAAGGTTTGCTTCGAAGTCGAGCTCAAACACTTTAAGTGGCTGCTGAACATAAGTAGCTGGTGTGGCAATCGCAACTAAAGGCAAGATAACATCGCACTTACGAATGTGATACTCAACCCATTCTTTATTGATGGTGATGTCACCCTCAAAGAAGTGCATACGCGGATGATTTACTAAGTCACCAAGGCGATCGTTTTGCATATCCATGCCATAGACATGCCAATCGGTTGTCTCAAGAATGCGCTTGGAAAGGTGGTGGCCAATAAAACCGTTAACACCAAGAATGAGTACTTTTTTCATCTTTACTGCCTCGTTTTAATCTAATTTATTTGCTTGCCGGAAACCATTCCAAGATCTCTACTGCCTGGCGGTCGCCGCAAATGCCGAATACCCGATTATCAACCACTTGGATGCCGCAAACCCCAAGATCGAGATTGGCTGGAAATGGCCCATTTAGGCTAGTACGGGCAACGATCATGGTCCTATTGGAATGGTCCGTGAAGGCTCCTGGATATGGTGGTGCTACCGCTCTGACAAGGTCATGGACCTGTTTGGCGGTCTGATTCCAATGAATTTGTCCATCTGCGGGCTTTCGTCCCCCAAAATAACTTCCTTTTTGGAGCTCATTAGGCTTACGGGGAATATTTCCTTGAATTAAGCTGGGTAATACCCGCTCAATGACAGTCACAGCAGCCTGACTGACTTTGCCAAAGACATCGGTAGCGGTTTCGTCTGGGCCAATGCTGACGGCTGCTTGCCCAACAATATCTCCTGCATCCGGCTTTGCTTCCATGACATGCAAGGTTGCACCGGTTTCAGTTTCGCCATGTAGGATAGCCCAATTCACGGGTGCACGCCCACGATATTTTGGTAGAAGTGAGCCATGCATATTAAGTGCAGCAATTTTTGCGCATCTTAATATTTGATCCGGAATCATGAAGCGATAGTAGAAGGAAAAAATGTAATCCGGTGCAAGCTCCCGAAACCTTGGAAAAAGGTTTGCTAATTCACTTGCATTTGGTGTGATGTACGGAATATTCTTCTCGGCACATAGTTTGGCCACACTTCCAAACCAAACATTTTCATTGGGGTCATCTTGATGAGTGACTACGAGATCAACTTGTATGCCAGCGTTGAGAAGTGCCTTCAGGCAATTAACACCTACATCGTGATAAGCAAAGACGACTGCGTGCAATTATTTTTTCTCTAAAACAGTTTGCACAACATAACGAGGACGTTTGCGAATTTGCTGATAGATGCGACCAATATATTCACCTAAAAGACCAAGCCCAAAGAGCATGACTCCAATCAGGAAGAAGGTTAGCGCGAAGAGGGTAAATACTCCCTCAACCTCAGCACCCAGAACGAAGCGGCGCACTAGTAGGTAGGCGAAAAGGATGCCAGCGGCAAGAGATAGGAGCATGCCGAGAATCGAAAAGATTTGCAGCGGCATGATTGAAAAGCCGGTAACCAAGTCAAAATTTAGGCGAATCAATTGATACAGGGTGTACTTAGATTCACCGGCAAATCGCTCCTCATGCTTAACTGAGATCTCAACTGGGTTGGCAGAGAATGTGTAAGCCAACGCTGGGATAAAAGTGTTGCTTTCATCACATTGGCGAACAAGGTCAACAATGCGACGGCTATAGCCACGCAACATACAGCCTTGATCAGTCATCGTGATACGTGTAATGTTTTCACGCAATCGATTCATAGCGCGTGAGGCGAATTTTCTAAAGAAGCTGTCTTGACGATCAGCGCGAATCGTGCCGACATAATCATGGCCTTTTAGCAGTTGCTCGGTAAGCGCATCAATTTCTTCCGGTGGATTTTGTAAGTCCGCATCCAAAGTAATGATGTATTCACCTTTAGCATACTCAAAGCCAGCCATGATCGCCATATGTTGACCAAAGTTACTATGAAACAAAACTGCACGAGTAACGTCGGGACGTAATTCCACCTGCTTGGAAAGAATGCCGGCGGAGCGATCTTTGCTGCCGTCGTTTACGAAAACGATTTCATAAGTAATCTTGCGTTTAGCGGCAAGCGTATCAAGTGCTGGGTAGAGGCGGTCAAAGAGAGCTTGGAGACCATCTTCCTCGTTATAAACGGGAATAACAATACTGAGTGTTGGGTTGGCAGCTAAATTGGCAGTCATTCAGCAATTTTGCCTGATTCTCAGGGCTTAACCCCAATAACGCTAGTTTTTGCGGTATTTATGCAAAATTCCGATCAATCCCTTGGCTATGCGGCCAATATCCTCATCAGCCATGGCGGGGAATAAAGGGAGCGTGAGGATGGATTTGCCAATTCGTTCTGCGATTGGTGTGTCAGAGGTTTTGTAACCTTGGTTTTTGTAAAGCGTAAAACCTGTAATGGCGGGGTAATGAACGCCAGTACCAATGCCCAAATCTTTCAACTCAGTCATGACTTGGGCGCGATCTGCATTTAACTGATCAAGCGGTAAAACTACTTGGAACATGTGCCAGTTGCTTTCAGTAAAGTTTTCAACTGGAAGTTCTAATTTCAAACTTTCCAATCCAGCAGATTTCAATTCAGAGCGAATGACATCAAAGTATTGGCGCGCCAAAGTAGCACGACGCGCTTGATATGCAGGCAGTTGTTTGAGTTGCTCGAGGCCAATGGCCGCGTTGACATCTGTCAAATTATCTTTGCCGCCCAACACATCGACGTCCATGCCGTCCATACCTTGGCGGGTTAATCCTTGTAGGCGGAATTTCTCAGCAAGCTTCGCTTCATCTGCGTTGTTGAGCACAAGGCAACCGCCTTCAATGGTGGTGAGATTCTTGTTAGCCTGAAAACTAAAACTGACTAAGTCACCAAAGCTACCAATCTTCTTGCCTTTCCATTGGGATCCAAAGGCCTGTGCAGCATCCTCAATGACGCGAAGACTGTGTTGCTTTGCCAATGCATAGAGCTGATCCATGTCAACGGGTAGGCCAGCCAAGTAGACCGGCATAATTGCTCGCGTCTTAGGTGTGATTGCGGCTGAAACTTTATTGAGATCAATATTGCGTGTGACTGGATCGATATCCACAAATACGGGTTTAGCACCTACGCTCAAAATGACATTCGATGTTGCCACCCAAGAGATTGGTGTGGTGATGACTTCGTCACCAGGGCCAATGTCTGCAACTTGCAAAGCAATCTTCATTGTTGCTGTGCCATTAGCAAAGCAGCGCACTGGGCGATCGTCAAAGTACTTGCTTAAAGTGGATTCAAACTCTGCCACCTTTGGGCCTGATGTCACCCAACCAGAACGCAATACTTCCGAAACCGCATCAATCGTTTCTTGATTAAAGCTGGGGCGCGTGAAGGGGATAAATGGTTGATTGGAGTCTGACATGATGTCTTATATTACTTGAATGCCTTATTGCGTTACGTTAGATGTATCTGGATGTTTCACAATGACTCTGCGTGAGTCTCGATCAACTTCTTGCATTGGAAAGTTCTGGGCCTGTAGTGCATCAAACTGCTCGGGAACCATGATCGCATAGGCGGTTTGGTCTTCTTTCCAGCGGGTGATAAATACATCCAAAGTCGGCATCCAAAGCTCAGGCTCCTGCTTGACGCCAAACTCTAGCTCGTCGGGAGATTCAACCATGATCATGGTTCTACCTAAATAGAAGGGCACGGTGTGATCTAAAAGGCGAACAGAATAGAAATTTATTTTTTCAGGAATGGACGCTTTTACTCGCTCTACGAGATCAATGCCAGAGACGGCGCGACCTAATGTCTCATGACCTGTTCCCGCAACAATTGCGCACAGAAAAAAACCGCAAGCAAAACTCACAATACTTTGAATACCATTGCGTTTACTTTGCCACGCAGCATAGGCGCTAAAAATAATTAGTGCGATTAGTGCAGCAATCACCCAATTGGTATATTGCGCATAGGCATTAATTTCATCAGGTCTTGCTTGTTTGCCAATAGCATCCAAGTAGAAAAACCCAATACATCCAAAAATAGAGAAGCCTATTGTTTGTAATTTCCAGGGTAATGCCATCGTTTTAGCGTGACCAAGTAAGCGATCTAATCGGTTGCCAATAATTAAAGCAAGCGCAGGAAATACAGGGATGATGTAGCCAGGTAATTTAGAGCGTGAGACGCTAAAGAACGCAAAAATAACCACAAACCAGCAGACCAATAACCAGCCAGGAGAAAACTCACGGCGGCGCTCATTCCAAGCCTGTGCGATTGCGCCAGGAATCTGTAGGAACCAAGGAAGCAGGCCAATCAGCAGTAGTGGCACAAAGTAATAAATGGGACCTGTTCTGCTATGAGCGTCTTGTGTGAAGCGTTGTAGATGTTCATGAATAAAGAAGAATTCTAAAAACTCAGGATTGCGCTGTGCCACCAAAATAAACCAAGGCGCAGTGATTGCTAAAAACAAAATAGTTCCGCTAAATAAACGAAGCCGAGTCCAAATCTTCCAATCCCAAGTACTCATGGAGTAAGCAATAAAAACCATCGCAGGAATTGCAGCGCCAATAACACCTTTGGATAAAGTTGCCAGTGCCATGAAAGCCCAGCATGCCCACATCCAATTCCTACAACTGTTTTTATTATGAGAAATTTGTGCTAACAATAGACTACAAAGTGCGGCGACTAAAAAAGCAGACAAGCCCATGTCGAGCGAATTGAAGTGACCGCTGATAACCCACATTGGACTTGAGGCTAATACAACAGCGGCTAACCACCCTGCTCGAGGGTTATAAATTCGAGCGCCGGTAAATCCAACTAAGAGAATGGTGAGAAATCCAGTAAGCGCAGTCCAAAGACGTGCTTGCCAATCACCAATACCAAATACTTGAAATGCTGCTGCAGTAGCCCACGCTTGTAATGGCGGTTTTTCGAAATACTTGTAGCCGTTGTATCTGGGTGTAACCCAATCACCTGTCACGAGCATTTCTCGAGCGATCTCTGCGTAGCGTCCCTCATCGGATGGAATGAGATGGCGGTAGTTCAAAGTGCCAAACCACAGTAAGCCATAAATGATGACCAATAACAAAATCTTGCCCGGATGCAGGGCTAAAGACTGCTGAATTTGGCCAAATTGCATTAATCGGGCTCCACAATCAGAGCTAGCAGGACCTGACGTCCTTCGCCCACTAGGATGTTGTATGTCCGGCAGGCGGCTTGAGAATCCATGATTTCAAAGCCAATTTTTGCGGAAATCAGAGCTTTAAGGAGTTCTGGCTTAGGAAAGCGTTGACGTTTGCCAGTCCCAATAAGGATTAATTCCGGTTCTAAATCAATGAGTTGCGAGAAATGATGGGCTTCTAAGTTGTCAAATGACTGGGCTGACCACTCTGAGATTGCGCCATCCGAGCTCAGAACAACAGCATGGGCGTAAGGGGTCTTATTGATCTCTACGTAACCATCGCCGTAGCCAGTGATCGTATTCGCTCCGGAATGGGGGTCAGATTGAAGCTTCAAGTGGACTCTCTGTCATAATTATGTGGATTATAGCTAGCTGTTTTTTCTCATATTTCAAGAACTTACCCTTAAATTTATTGTGAAACCGATCCGAAAGTCCCAAAAGCTCGATAACGTCTGTTATGACATACGTGGGCCGGTGCTCGAGCTTGCTCAGCGTATGGAGGAAGAGGGTCACAAAATCATCAAATTAAACATCGGAAACGTAGGGGTTTTCGGTTTTGATCCGCCTGAAGAGATTCAGTTGGACATGATTCGCAATTTAAGCAATGCCTCAGCCTATTCCGATTCCAAGGGAATCTTTTCGGCTCGCAAGGCGATCATGCAGTACTGCCAAGAAAAAGGTATTCAAGGTGTGACCTTGGATGATGTCTATACCGGCAATGGAGTTTCTGAACTCATCGTGCTGTCGATGAATGCACTCTTAAATGATGGGGACGAAGTACTGGTGCCAACACCAGATTATCCGCTGTGGACAGCTGCTGTGAGTTTGTCTAGCGGTACGCCTGTGCACTATCTTTGTGATGAATCCAAAGATTGGGCTCCAGACTTAAATGATCTGCGTAAAAAAATTACGCCACGTACTAAGGCGATTGTGGTGATTAATCCAAACAATCCTACTGGTGCAATTTATTCCAAAGAAGTTTTGCTTGAGTTAACAAATATTGCTCGCGAACACGGTTTGATTTTGTTTGCTGATGAGATCTACGACAAGATGTTGTATGACGGTGAGAAGCATATTTCTCTCGCATCTTTGTCGACTGATGTAGTTACCATTACCTTTAACGGTCTTTCTAAGAACTACCGTTCATGCGGCTACCGTGCTGGCTGGATGATTGTCTCGGGCGATAAAGAGATGGTGCGCGATTACATAGAAGGCTTAAATATGTTGGCCTCAATGCGCCTATGCGCAAACGTGCCAGGCCAGTATGCAATTCAAACCGCATTAGGTGGTTACCAAAGTATTAATGACTTGGTTGGCGACGGTGGCCGTCTTGCGAGGCAGCGTGATCTCGCCTGGAAACTGATTACCGATATTCCAGGTGTCACTTGCGTGAAGCCCAAGTCAGCTTTGTATTTATTTCCAAGGTTAGACCCAGAGGTTTATCCAATTGAAGATGATCAACAATTTGTTGCTGATCTTTTAAAAGAAGAAAAAGTATTGTTAGTGCAGGGCTCTGGTTTTAACTGGGGTAAACCTGATCACTTCCGCGTAGTTTTCTTGCCTCACGAAGATGTGCTGAAGGAAGCCATTGGCCGCTTTGCACGTTTTCTGGAGCGTTATCGTAATAAGCACAGCCGTAAGGCTTCTTCAACTGCAGCAAAGGCATCATGAAACCGATTCAAGTAGGTCTTTTAGGTATTGGCACTGTTGGTGGTGGCGTATTCACTGTTCTCGATCGCAACCAGGATGAAATTACTCGCCGCGCTGGTCGTGGTATCCGTATCAATACCGTTGCCGATCTCAATGTAGATCGAGCCAAAGAATTGGTTAAGGATCGCGCACAGGTTGTAAGTGATGCTCGTGCTGTGATTAACAATCCAGAGATCGACATCGTTGTTGAGCTTATTGGTGGTTATGGCATTGCCAAGGACTTGGTTCTGGAGGCGATCGCCGCTGGTAAGCATGTAGTGACTGCCAACAAGGCTTTGATTGCTGTTCACGGCAATGAAATTTTTAAGGCTGCGCATGATAAAGGCGTGATGGTTGCTTTTGAGGCGGCAGTAGCAGGCGGCATTCCAATTATTAAAGCTTTGCGTGAAGGCTTAACTGCTAACCGTATTGAGTGGATCGCTGGCATCATTAACGGCACAACCAATTTCATCTTGTCAGAGATGCGCGACAAAGGTTTAGATTTCCAGACTGTGCTTAAAGAAGCGCAACGCTTGGGTTACGCAGAAGCAGATCCAACTTTCGATATTGAAGGCGTGGACGCAGCGCATAAAGCGACCATTATGAGTGCGATTGCATTTGGTATTCCAATGCAGTTTGAAAAAGCGCACATTGAAGGCATCACTAAGTTAGATGCAATTGATATTAAATATGCTGAGCAATTAGGCTATCGCATTAAGTTGCTAGGTATTGCCAAAAAAACACCAACAGGTGTTGAGTTGCGCGTACATCCAACACTCATTCCATCTAAGCGTTTGATTGCAAACGTTGAAGGCGCCATGAATGCAGTACAAGTATTTGGTGATGCTGTTGGCACTACCTTGTATTACGGTAAAGGCGCGGGCTCTGAGCCAACTGCTTCTGCTGTGATTGCTGACTTGGTGGACATTACCCGCTTATTAAATGCTGATCCTGAGCATCGCGTTCCATACTTGGCTTTCCAGGCAGACGCTGTTCATGACACACCAGTGCTGCCAATTGGCGAGATCACTACTAGTTATTACCTGCGATTACGCGTGGCTGATCAAGCTGGCGTTTTGGCTGACATCACCAAAATTTTGGCTGCACATGGCGTTTCAATTGATGCGCTCTTGCAGAAAGAGGCTGACGAAGGTGAAAGCCAAACTGATTTAGTGGCTTTGACCCACGAAACCAAAGAAAAGAACATGCTTGCCGCAATTAAAGAGATTCAAGCTCTTAAAACTGTTGCCGGTGAAGTCGTGAAGATCCGTTTAGAAAATCTGTCTTAAGTAAAACTCAGCAAAATTCATGCGTTACCAATCAACTCGCGGCAATAGTCCGCAACAATCCTTCTTAGAAATTTTGTTGGGTGGATTGGCGCCTGATGGCGGCCTGTATTTGCCAACCGAGTACCCTCAGGTTACAGTGGCGCAACTTGATGCTTGGCGCGGTTTGTCGTACGCCGATCTTGCTTATGAAGTGTTGAGTCTTTACTGTGACGATATTCCTGAGGCTGATTTGCGCGCACTCTTGCGTAAAACTTATACCGAACAGGTGTACTGCAATGGACGTCCGCAGGACAACGCAAAAGACATTACCCCGATACATTGGTTGGGTGAAGAGCACGGCACACGCATTGGTCTGTTGAGTTTGTCAAATGGCCCAACATTGGCCTTTAAAGATATGGCGATGCAGTTGCTTGGTAACCTCTTTGAATATGCGTTAAAGAAAAAAGGTCAGCAGCTCAATATTTTGGGTGCTACTTCTGGCGATACTGGTAGTGCGGCTGAATATGCAATGCGCGGTAAAGAGGGTGTGAAAGTTTTCATGCTCTCGCCACGCGGCAAGATGAGCGCTTTTCAATCTGCGCAAATGTATTCACTGCAAGACCCAAATATATTTAACTTAGCAGTAGCTGGCGTCTTTGATGACTGCCAGGATATTGTTAAGGCAGTAAGTAATGATCACGCTTTCAAGGCGAAGAATCAGATTGGTACTGTGAACTCTATTAATTGGGGTCGCGTGGTTGCTCAAGTGGTCTATTACTTCCAGGGGTATCTCTTGGCAACTAAGTCAAGCTCTGAGAAGGTTTCCTTTACAGTGCCATCTGGCAACTTTGGCAATGTTTGTGCCGGTCATATTGCGCGCATGATGGGATTGCCAATCGAGCATCTGATTGTGGCAACCAATGAGAATGATGTACTTGACGAGTTCTTCCGCACAGGTGTCTATCGCGCGCGTAAGTCTGCTGAGACGCTTCATACATCGAGTCCATCCATGGATATCTCTAAGGCCAGTAATTTTGAGCGTTTTGTATTTGATTTCATGGGTCAAGATGGCAAAGCTACTGCAGCGATGTTCAAGCAAGTGGATGAAGCTGGTGGTTTTGATATTTCTAAAGATGCTGTTTTCAAAGACCTGGGTAAGTATGGCTTTCAATCGGGTCGCAGCACTCATGAGAACCGCTTAGAAACGATTCGCGACATTGATCAGCGCTATGGCGTCATGATCGATACACATACTGCTGATGGCGTGAAAGTGGCCCGTGAGCACCTACAGGCTGGTATTCCAATGATCGTGCTAGAGACAGCTCTACCGATTAAATTTGAAGAAACAATTGAGGTTGCTTTGGGTAGACCAGCTGAATGCCCGCCTGCATTTAAAGATATCAAATCTAAGCCACAGCGCGTAGAAAATATTGATGCCGATGTAAATCAAGTTAAAGCTTTCATTACAACGCATCTTGGTTAATCGACTTAACCCAAAACTTTAAGTATCAAGCAATTATCCTATGACAAAGCCACCAATGTTGACTGCGCAGGAGGCCTTAGACCATTTGCTATCAAATGCAGTAACAGTAAATGAGAGCGAAAAGGTAACTACACAAGCGGCATTAGGAAGAATTTTGGCCGTAGATGTAAAAAGTTTGGTAAATGTTCCGCCATTGGATAACACTTCAATGGATGGTTATGCAGTTCGCTCCGCAGATACGGCAATACCGGGACAAATATTGAGAATTGCTCAGCGTATTCCAGCTGGCTCTATCGGAACTCAATTAGAGCCTGGCACTGCTGCCAGAATTTTTACGGGTGCTCCCGTTCCCCCTGGTGCTGATGCAGTTGTAATGCAAGAGGATTGCACGATTGGGGATCAGTCTGATCAAGTTACTATTAATGTCGCTCCTACTCCGGGTCAATGGATTCGTCGTAGTGGCGAAGATTTAACAACTGGCAAGACCTGCTTGACTGCCGGCACATTTCTGCGTCCTCAAGAGCTGGGTGTTGCTGCTTCCGCTGGTTTAACCCACCTCAATGTAAAACGTCGAGTAAAGGTTGCCGCATTCTTTACAGGCGATGAGTTAGCGCTTCCGGGGGAGCCATTAAAACCTGGTGGTATCTACAACTCAAATCGGGATACCTTGTTAGCTTGCCTGAAGTCTTTGGGTTGTGATGCTACGGATTTAGGTATTGTTCCTGATCGCTTGGATGCAACGCGTGAAGCATTGCGAAAAGCCAGTAAAGATCATGACCTAATTATTACCTCTGGCGGTGTATCCGTTGGTGAAGAAGATCATATTAAACCTGCGGTAACTGCTGAAGGAAGATTGGATCTATGGCAGATTGCGATCAAACCAGGCAAGCCCCTAGCATTTGGTGCGGTTCGTAAGTCAAGCGAGGCCAAAGATGGTGAAGCTTGGTTTATTGGATTGCCTGGCAATCCAGTTTCCAGCTTTGTTACCTTCTTATTGTTTGTTCGCCCATTTATTTTGAAGCTCCAGGGGCGCGAAGCCAAGCTTCCTCAATCCTATCTAATACGTGCTGACTTTAATTGGCTAAAAGCCGATCGTCGTAATGAGTTCTTGCGCGTAAAGATTAATAGTCAAGGCGGCCTTGATCTTTACCCAAATCAAAGTTCTGGTGTACTCACTAGCGCCTCTTGGGGCGATGGCTTGGTTGATTGCCCACCAAATCAGCCAATAAAGGCTGGTGATTTAGTGAAATACATTCCCTTTGATGCGCTACTTGAATAATCGGTTTACGATTAGCTCATGAAACTCGAATTACGATTCTTCGCCTCATTGCGTGAGGCTCTTGGCGTCTCGCAAGAGAGTATTACCATTCCAGCAACGGTTAAAACGATAGCTGAACTCAGGGCGCATCTTATTGAGCGCGGTAACCCTTGGTCTGAGGTGTTGGCAGAGGGCAAGGTATTGCGCTGCGCCCTTAATCAACACATGGTTGATGCAAATACTGCCCTTCAAGATGGGGCTGAAGTCGCTTTCTTTCCTCCGGTAACCGGGGGCTAGCATGTCCAATTCATCTATTCGCATTCAGGAAAATGATTTCGACCTTAGCGCTGAAATTGCGGTGCTTAGAAAAGGAGATCCACGTGTTGGAGCAGTGGTGTCTTTTTTAGGAACGGTCCGGGATATGAATGACGGTAGCCAAGTAAAAGGCATGACCCTTGAGCATTACCCAGGGATGACTGAAAAAGCGCTTCAAGAAATTCTGGATCAAGCCAAAGCACGTTGGGATATCTATCAAACTCTAGTAGTTCATCGAGTGGGTCCGCTCTTGCCTGAGGATCAAATTGTTCTTGTTGCAGTCGCTAGCGCTCACAGAGGAGAGGCTTTTGCTGCCTGCGAGTTCATCATGGACTATCTAAAAACGGCAGCTCCATTTTGGAAAAAAGAAGACACGCCTGAGGGTGCTCGGTGGGTGGATGCTCGCATTACTGACGAGACTGCAATGGCTCGCTGGAAAAAAACCTAATTCATATTCGTTTTGGTAAGAGGGATTCAAGTGAAAAAACTAGTTACGTTGTTTTTGACTGTTATTACTTTCGGTGTATGTGCCGCAGAGAGGCCTGTTGTCAAGGTTGAAACTGGTAGTTTGCAGGGTGCGATTGAGTACAACATGCAGGTTTTTAAAAATATTCCCTACGCCGCTCCTCCGGTAGGTGATTTGAGATGGCGCCCTCCGCAACCGGCACCCTCGTGGAGTGGAACGAGGGACGCTAGCAAGTTTGGTGAATCTTGTCCGCAGCAGTACATTAAAAATTTAAGTGATGGCCTTGGTCTACCGGGTAGCGAAGACTGTCTAAAGCTTAACGTATATGGACCTGCCAAACCCGGCAAAAATTTACCAGTAATGGTTTGGATTCATGGCGGCGGTTTAATTGTTGACGGTGCTAGAGATCCACAGTTCACGCCAATCAATTTAATTAAAAACGGCGTCATCGTGGTGACCGTGGATTATCGTTTGGGTTCACTTGGCTTTTTTGCTACTAAAGAATTAATCGAAGAAGCTAAAGCTAAAGGTGAGTCGGTTGGTAACTACGGAACTATGGATCAAATCGCTTCTTTAAAGTGGGTTAAAAGGAATATTCAGGCATTTGGGGGTGATCCTAATAATGTGACGATCTTTGGTCAATCGGCTGGTGGTAGGAGTGTTACGTGGTTAATGGTTTCTGATGCTGCTAAAGGCTTGTTCCACAAGGCTATTGCCCAGAGTGCCCAGCAGAGTCCTTTGCGCGGCATGACTGAAAAGCGTTTTGGCTTAACTCCCGAAGTGGATATTGGAGCCAAATACATGTCTTCGCTTGGCGCAAAATCCTTGGCTGAATTACGTAAGTTGCCTGTTCAGAAGTTGGTTCTAGATGGCAGTGCTTATTACGCAGGTGAGTTTGGCGGCCCCTTTGTGGATGGACAAATTATTAAGGGCGATCCAATCCCATTATTTGCTGCCGGCAAACAAGCAAAAGTTCCTTTCATGATTGGAACGAACTCATTTGATAGTGACTTCATGCTCCCGGGCGAACCTTCTTTAGAAGTGTTTACAAAGAAGATTCATGAAGATCCTAAAATTGTTGAGAAGTTATATGCCGATGTAAAAGACAAATGTATTTTGAATTCTTTTGTGATTCAGGATTTGATGTATCGTGCCAGCACAAAGCTATTGGCAAATAGCATGAATGGTGTTGCACCAGGCTACGCCTATTACTACGATTATTTAACTCAAAACATCCGCGCATCTTTGCCGGGTGCGCCACATACTTACGAAATTCCCTATGTCTTTGGTAGCCTGGCCCTTGTGCCTCAGGCGCCAAAGCAAGCTTTAACAGGCGTGAACCAGTGCGCCCGAATCGAAAAAGATGTTGCAGAGTTTAAGAAGACGCATGCTTGGCCAAAGGATTGGTTTCCAATTGTGGATAAAAATAGCCCTCAGGATCAAGCGATGTCAGAGAGATTATCTTCAAGCTGGGCGGCATTTGCTAAAACTGGTAATCCAAATGTCAGTGGCCAAGCCAATTGGCCTATCTACAACCTAAATGCAGACATCATCAGAAACTTTTCGCCTGGCTCAGAGACTATTATGGGGTTGCTTAAAGATCGGGTTGCATATCAAGCGCTGCATTTAAGAGAAATTTATGCAATTGAGCGCGTGAAAGACGCCTTCTAAAGCTTAATAAAATAGCAAATCAACCACCCTCAAGGGTGGTTTTTGTTTTGATGGAGACATTTGTGTTTCTAAAGAATGCTAGCTTTTCAGAGCGGGGAAGTTGCTTCAATCTCATTTCCGCCTTAGAGGCTTCCGACCTGTCCGGATGTTCTTGTGTTGCTAAAAGGACAACTGGTCTGCGAGCTCTTGTGTAGCGAGTACCTTGCCCTGAATTATGGGCTTCTAGACGATGTTCTAGGCGGTTAGTAATGCCGGCATAGTAGGTGCCGTCTGAACATTCTAGAAGGTAAACAAGCCAGGTCAAAATAGGGCAAATTGGGATTAAAAAGGGCTTAAAAACCCTTGAAATTGGCGATATTGCCCTTATATTCTATAGATAGATATATGGAGTGCATAAATGAGAATAGATAAATTAACAACTAAGTTTCAAGAGGCCTTAAGCGAGGCTCAGAGTATCGCTTTAGCTAAAGACAATCAATATATTGAACCAGCCCATGTGCTGCTGGCAATGTTGCGTGATTCTGATGGTGGCGCAAAGAGCTTGCTAACAAGAGCTGGCGTCAATGTGGCCGGTCTCGAAAAAGGCGTAGAAAAGATTATTAGCAGCCTACCTGAAGTGCAGGGTACTAGCGGGGAGGTTCAGGTTGGCCGTGATCTCAGTAATTGGTTGAACCTATGTGAGAAGGAAGCTAACAAACGCAATGATCAATTCATTGCGGGCGAGCTGTTTTTATTAGTAGTAGCAGATGATAAAGGCGAGCTTGGCAAGGTTGCTCGCGAGAATGGTTTAAATCGTAAATCGTTAGAAGCGGCTATTGATTTAGTGCGCGGAGGAGAATCAGTGAATAGTGCAGATGCTGAAGGTCAACGTGAGGCCTTAAAGAAATACACCGTGGATTTAACCGAGCGTGCTCGCATGGGCAAGCTCGACCCAGTAATTGGTCGTGATGATGAGATTCGTCGCACCATTCAGATCTTGCAGCGTCGCGGCAAGAATAACCCTGTGCTGATTGGTGAGCCAGGCGTTGGTAAGACTGCGATCGTTGAAGGCTTAGCCCAGCGCATTGTGAATGGTGAAGTTCCTGAAACACTTAAGAACAAGCGTGTCTTGGTGTTAGATATGGCTTTGCTACTGGCTGGCGCCAAATATCGTGGTGAATTCGAAGAGCGTTTAAAGGCAGTACTCAGTGATGTTGCTAAGGACGAGGGTCAAACCATCATCTTTATTGATGAGATTCATACAATGGTTGGCGCTGGTAAGGGCGATGGCGCAATGGATGCTGGCAATATGCTTAAGCCTGCCTTGGCACGTGGCGAATTGCATTGTATCGGCGCTACAACTCTGGATGAGTACCGCAAGTACATTGAAAAAGATCCAGCACTTGAGCGTCGCTTTCAAAAAGTCATGGTTGAAGAGCCTAGTGTTGAAGCAACGATTGCTATCTTGCGTGGTTTGCAAGAGCGCTATGAGCTCCACCACGGCATTGAAATCACTGACCCAGCGATCGTGGCTGCTGCTGAGTTGTCGCACCGCTACATTACCGATCGTTTCTTACCAGATAAGGCAATCGACTTGATTGATGAGGCTGGTTCACGTATTCGGATGGAGATTGATTCCAAGCCTGAGGTTATGGATAAGCTCGAGCGTCGTCTCATTCAGCTCAAGATTGAGCGTGAAGCAGTTAAGAAGGAAAAAGATGAAGCTTCTCAAAAACGTTTAGGTCTCATTGAAGAGGAAATCAAGCGTCTTGGTGCTGAGTATGCCGATTTGGAGGAAATCTGGAAAGCAGAGAAGGGCGCTGTACTCGGCGCCGCTAATCTGAAGGAAGAGATTGAGAAAGTTAAGGCCGATATCGCCAAGTTGCAACGTGATGGTAAGTTAGAGCAGGTTGCTGAGTTGCAATACGCCAAGTTACCCGAGCTCGAAGCTAAGCTTAAATCTGCTGCGGCTGCAGAGGCGAAGGGTGATGCGGATGGCGCAGTAAAGAACAAGCTATTGCGCACTCAAGTGGGCGCAGAAGAAATTGCTGAAGTTGTTTCTCGTGCAACAGGCATTCCAGTGTCGAAAATGATGCAAGGTGAGCGCGACAAATTAATCAAAATGGAAGAGTTATTGCATAAGCGTGTGGTTGGCCAAGAGGAAGCTATTCGAGCTGTATCTGATGCAATCCGCCGCTCCCGTGCTGGCCTGGCAGAAGAGAATCGTCCTTATGGTTCATTCTTGTTCCTAGGACCTACCGGCGTTGGTAAGACGGAGCTTTGCAAGGCATTGGCTGGTTTCTTGTTTGATAGCGAAGACCACCTCATTCGTATTGATATGAGTGAGTTCATGGAGAAGCATAGTGTTGCGCGTTTAATTGGTGCGCCTCCGGGCTATGTTGGCTACGAAGAGGGTGGATATTTAACTGAGCAAGTTCGTCGCCATCCTTATAGCGTGATCTTGTTTGATGAGATCGAGAAAGCGCATCCAGATGTCTTTAACGTCTTATTGCAAGTGCTGGACGATGGCCGCTTAACTGATGGTCAAGGTCGTACAGTAGACTTTAAGAATACGGTGATTGTGATGACCAGTAATATTGGTTCGCATTTGATTCAATCAATGGCCGATAAGAAGCAATCTGAAATCAAAGAGGCGGTATTTGAAGAGTTGAAAAATCATTTCCGCCCTGAGTTCTTGAACCGTATCGATGAGATCGTTGTTTTCCACGGCTTAGATAAGGGTAACATCGCCAATATCGCGAAGATCTTGCTCAAAAACTTGTCGGATCGATTGGCAAGAGTGGATATGCAGCTTGAGGTTAGTGATGCAGCTCTTAATAAGATTGCAGAAGTAGGTTTTGATCCGATCTTTGGAGCAAGACCTCTGAAGCGGGCTATTCAGCAGCATATTGAGAACCCAGTATCCAAGATGATTTTGGAAGGTAAGTTTGGTCCCAAAGATGTAGTACCCGTAGATGTGGATAAAAAAGGCGACTTTAGCTTTACACGCCAAGTTCACTAAACTGTCTCCAGAGTGGCTCAGCGGGAACGTTCCCGTGCTAGTAAACTCGGTACATGACTGTAACGCTTAGCAGGCGTGCCAGTGATGTCCGGGTTATTAGTCTTATTAGCCTAGCTCACGGCAGCTCTCACTTCTTTCATTTAGTGCTTCCTCCCATGTTTCCATGGTTGAAGGATGCTTTTGCATTAAGTTATGCCGAGCTCGGTTTGCTTATGTCGGTTTTCTTTGTAGTGTCTTGCATTGCTCAAGCTGCCTCAGGATTTTTAGTGGACCGCATTGGAGCAAGACCTGTTTTATTTGGCGGCGTTGGCTTATTCGTTCTTGCGGCTTTAATTTATTCTCAGAGCAATGGCTATGCCATGCTGTTATTGGGAGCGGTGATAGCTGGATGCGGTAACGGTATTTTTCATCCAGTCGATTACACTTTAATCAATCACAAAGTATCTCCACCAAATCTTCCTTACGCTTACTCAATGCATGGCGTGACTGGTTATTTGGGTTGGGCGGCGGCACCTGCATTCATGGTGGCAATTGCGCAATTTGCAGATTGGCGTATCGCGTTTCTATCAGCAGCATTGCTGGAAGCCCTGATTCTATTAGTGCTCTGGCTCAATAAAAATCAATTGATTGATAACGTCAAGGAGCGCCATGAGAACAGTCATGCTAGTTCACAAGCCGCCAATCCTGCTGGCGTTCCAGAAAGTGCATTTGCTTTTTTAAGATTGCCAGCAGTGTGGCTATGCTGGGTTTTCTTTTTCTTTAGCATGGCATCAACTTCAAGCTTGCAATCATTTGCGCCAAGCGCGCTCTTTAGCATTTATGAAGTGCCTTTAACTGTGGGCGGTTACTACATTACTCTTTTAGCGCTGGGAAGTGCCGGAGGCGTTTTATTTGGTGGCTATCTAGCAGCAAAATTACAAGCGCCAGAAAAAATAGTCTCCATCTGTTTATCCATCACGGTAGTGTTGTGCTTACTTTTGTCTACTGGAGTCATGTCGACTCACCTAATACCAATGATTTTCTTTGTGTTGGGTTTTGGTTATGGGGTAGTGGCACCTTCTAGGGATTTATTGGTTAAAAAGGCCACGCCCCAAGGCGTTGCTGGACGCGTTTATGGAATCGTGTATTCAGGTATTGATCTTGGCGCAGCTGTTGGGCCATTCATTTTCGGTTTCTTCATGGATGCCGGCTTGCCCAAGGCGTTATTCCTTGGAATTGTGGTGTTCCAAATCATGATTATTCCAACCGTCTTTAAGGTCACAGCTGGCACCACCGCTAAAACTGCATAAATGCACACAATATTTTCATAATGTGAAATGTCATTACACTGCGTAAAATGCATTGCAGCATGCTCTTGGTAATTTCATTCCAATAGATGGATTTCTATTCCGCATTACAAAAAATGTAATGTAAGTTATTGAATTTAAATAACTAAATATTTTCATAAAAATGTCAGATTTCCCTTGCTTGCTTTCTTCATCTAGCTAAACTCTTATATAAGACATAAGACTTGAAGAGGTCTTAAGAGTCCTCAAATTTTGAAGTACTTGTTTAACTTAGGGAGAAAAACATGGCAGATCGCAAAGCAGAAATCGCAGCACTACAAAAAGACTGGGATACCAATCCACGCTGGAAAGGTATTACTCGTGGCTATACAGCTGAGGACGTAGTACGTCTTCGCGGCTCATTGAAGATTGAGCACACATTGGCTAAGCATGGTGCTGAGCGTCTTTGGGACTTGGTAAACAACGAAGCTTATGTGAACTGTTTAGGTGCTTTGACTGGTGGTCAAGCAATGCAACAAGTTAAAGCTGGTATCCAGGCTATTTACTTGTCAGGCTGGCAAGTTGCTGCTGACGGTAACTCTTATGCTGCAATGTATCCAGATCAATCTTTGTATCCAGTAGATTCAGTTCCTAAGATGGTTGAGCGCATTAACAACTCCTTCCAACGTGCTGATGAGATCCAAACTGCTAAAGGTATCAATCCAGGCGATCCTGGTTACATCGAATACTTTGCTCCAATCGTTGCTGATGCTGAAGCGGGTTTCGGTGGTGTATTGAATGCATTTGAATTAAGCAAAGCATTAATTAAGCAAGGTGCTGCTGGCGTTCACTTTGAAGACCAGTTGTCATCCGTTAAGAAGTGCGGTCACTTGGGTGGCAAGGTATTGTTGCCAACTACAGAATCTGTCCAAAAATTGATCTCTGCACGTTTAGCTGCTGACGTAATGGGTGTTCCAACTATCATCTTGGCTCGTACTGATGCTGAAGCTGCTGACTTGTTGACATCTGACTATGATGAAAACGACAAGCCGTTCTTGACTGGCGAGCGCACACCAGAAGGCTTCTACAAAACACGTAAGGGCTTGGATCAAGCGATCTCCCGTGGTTTGGCATACGCTGCCTATGCTGATATGGTTTGGTGTGAAACAGGCACCCCGGATCTTGAGTTTGCTCGTCAGTTTGCTGAAGCAATTCGTGCGAAGTTCCCAGGTAAGATGTTGGCTTACAACTGCTCACCATCTTTCAACTGGAAGAAGAACTTGGACGACGCAACCATTGCTAAGTTCCAGCGTGAGTTAGGCGCAATGGGTTACAAGTATCAGTTCATTACATTAGCTGGTATTCACTCAATGTGGTACAACATGTACGATTTGGCACAAGACTACTCCAAGCGTGGCATGACTGCTTATGTAGAAAAAGTACAAGAGCCAGAATTTGCTGCTCGTGATCGTGGTTACACATTCGTTTCACATCAGCAAGAAGTTGGCACTGGTTACTTCGATGACGTAACTACTGTTATCCAAGGTGGCAAGTCTTCTGTAACTGCATTGACTGGTTCTACTGAAGAAGAGCAGTTCCACTAAGAAATCCCTAAGTAGTGCGTTGTAAGCAGTAGCACACCAATACTGCCGCGGCATCTAAATTACCCCACAAGGGTGACTTAGATGCCGTTTTCGTTTACATTCTTTCCATGACTAATTGCGTACTCTGTAAAGACGAACTCAAGCCCGAAGAGGGGCAACTTATTTGGCGTGGAGATGACTGTCGTGTCATTCTTGTGAATGATCCTGATCTGCCTGGATTTTGTAGAGTCATTTGGAATCGGCATGTTGCTGAGATGACTGATCTTAGCTATGGTGAGCGCGATCACCTTATGAACTTAGTTTTTGCTGTGGAAGAGGCTGTGCGTCATGTGATGCACCCTGACAAGGTCAATATTGCTGCATTGGGTAATATGGTTCCCCATATTCATTGGCATGTCATTCCCAGGTTTAAAGATGATGCTTTCTTCCCTGGATCTGCCTGGTCTCAGAAGACTCAAGAAACGCAAGCTACTAAATTACATACCAGAAGAAAAAAGGCGCAAGAATTGCCAGCAGCTATTAAAGCTGCCATTGCCAATCTTTCTTAAGTTAGTTTTTTAAGTGCCTCTAGATATTTTTCTGGATTTAGTGGCTGTCCTTCGCGCTGGGATTCCCACATTACCTGTCCTAGGCATTCCATCATGACATGTTGTGCTTCATGCATAGAGCCTAATTTTTGCGATAACTTATCTGCGATCTCTTTGATTCCTGGGGGCTGATTAATTGAGATTTGCTCGCTGATAGAGAGATGCATGGATAAATGCAGGAATGGGTTGGTCTCACCACGTTCTGGGGTGTAATCTTGTCCCAGAGCGCCTTCAGGGTCAGCCAGAAGGTCGTGGTACTCGGGGTGCTCCACCATCCAATCGCCTGCAAGCGTTTCCATCGGATCAAGAATCTTATTCTCAGTCTTTTTCTTCCAGGTATCGCAGAAAAATCGACGCACTTCTTCACGAGTTGGATTAAATATCGCCACGTATTTTTCCTTTGCCAGTCTTTTGTTTAAAGCCGCATAGTGGCTCAACTATGCATTGCGCGCAGTCAGGGTTACGAGCTTTACAGGTGTATCTACCATGCAGAATAAGCCAATGGTGAGCATCTTGCAGATACTCCTTTGGTACACGTTTAAGCAGTTGCTCCTCAACTTTGACTACATCTTTACCAGGCGCAAGACCGGTGCGATTAGAAACTCTCAATATATGAGTATCGACAGCGATGGTGGGTTGTCCAAAGGCGGTATTTAGAATAACGTTCGCAGTTTTTCTGCCTACGCCAGGTAGTGATTCTAGCTCTTCACGAGTCTGCGGAACTTCGCCCCCATGTTTCTCTATGAGTAGTCGACAGGTCTCCTGAATATGTTTGCCCTTGGAGTTAAACAGTCCAATGTGCTGGATATAGGGCCTAACACCTTCCTCCCCCAGTTTTAGTATGGCTTGAGGGGTATTAGCAACTTTATAGAGTTTACGTGTGCCCTTGTTAACTGAGACATCCGTCGCTTGAGCGGACAGCAGTACCGCAATTAATAGCTCAAATGGCGAGTTATATTCCAGCTCAGTCTCTGGTTTGGGATTATTTGCTTTGAGTTGCTCAAAAAAAGCACGACGCTTTTCTAGATTCATCATTTCTTTTCTAGTGCGCGTGCAATAGCTGCGGCAATGATGGCACGTTTGCGTTCTTGTTCTTTTAATTCTTCTTCAGATTGAGGTGAGTCACTGTTAACGGACTGTAATTTAGCCGCCGCCTTTTTAGCGAGCCGATCATCATTATCTTTTTGCTCTCGCTCTAGGCGTGATTCGCGGTCGTGATAACGTTTGCGAGAAACATTTGCAAGCTCTTGAGTCCAAGCATCCCAACCGGTTTTATCTCCGGTGACATTAATCATGCTGATGCAGTCTACTGGGCATGGTGGAATGCAGAGGTCACAGCCGGTGCACCACTCGGTCAGAACAACGTGCATTTGCTTGGAGGCGCCAACGATCGCATCAACAGGACATGCCTGAATGCATAGTGTGCAGCCAATGCATTTCTGCGGATCGATAAACGCTACTGGACGGGGGCGCTCTACGCCGCATTCTGGATTAATAGTAGGGTGATGCTCAAAAGCGTCTTGTGGGTATATTGGTATTAGAACCTTGCTTAGTCGCCGAATGCCTTCGACGCCGCCGGGGGGGCAGCGGTTTGGTAAGGCTTCGCCACTGGCCATAGCTTCTGCATATCCGCGGCAATCTGGGTATCCGCACTTAGTGCATTGCGTTTGCGGAAGAATATCCTCAAGTTGATCAACGAGGCTATTAGCTTGGTTCATAGAAATTACATGTGTGAGTCTTCTTAAAATTAAAGGCTCCGAAGAGCCCTTAATTTATGCAGACTTGGTAGTCCGAGTAGCGGTTTTCTTCGTGTTCTGATGTTCACGAATAAACGTCTTAATCTTCGGATAAACCTTCTCGCGCCAACGACGTCCGGCAAAGATGCCGTAGTGTCCTGCACCAGCAACTTCGTAGTGGTCTTTATTCTCTTTAGGAATACCAGCACATAAAGCATGGGCTGAACGTGTTTGTCCGCTTCCTGAAATATCATCAAGCTCACCTTCAACAGTCAGAAGCGCAGTTTTTTTAATGTCTTGTGGTTTCACGAGCTCACCAGCAACTTCCCATGTGCCATTTGGCAATGCATAGTCTTGGAAAACAGTCTTGATAGTGTCTAAGTAGAACTTGGAGTCCAAATCCAATACGGCGTTGTACTCATCATAGAAGCGAATATGTGATTCAGCATCTTGCTCATCGCCGCGCACCAGGTTTTGGAAGTAATCCCAATGAGACTGCAAGTGGTTTTGCGGGTTCATAGCGATAAAGCCGGTGTGCTGCAAGAAGCCTGGGTAAACCTTGCGTCCAGCGCCTGGATAATTGGGCGGTACGTTATAAATCACATGACTCTCAAACCACTCATATGATTTCTGATCAGCCAAGTTGTTTACTGCAGTTGGTGATTTACGCGCATCAATTGGGCCGCCCATCATGATCATAGATGCTGGAGTTGCTTCACCAGCGGATGCCATCAAGGATATTGCGCCTAAAGTTGGAACCGTTGGTTGGCAAACGGAAATGACATGTAAATCTTTTGCACCAATGGTGCGAATGAATTCTTGTACGTAATGAACATAGTCATCAAGACCGAATTCACCATCTTCAAGGGGCACTAAGCGAGCATCAACCCAATCAGTGATGTAGACCTTATGATCTTGTAGGAGTGTGCGCACAGTATCACGTAGCAATGTGGAGTGGTGGCCTGATAGCGGTGCTACCACTAAAACTACAGGATCTTCCTTGAGTTTTTTGATGACTTCAACATCATCAGAGAAGCGCTTGAAGCGAACTAACTTGCAGAAAGGTTTTGCAAGGGTTGTGATCTCATGAATTGCAACTTCGCGACCATGAGCTTGTACCGAGCGAATCCCAAATTCTGGTTTTTTGTAATCCTTACCCAGTCGATAGAGAAGTTCGTAACTAGCCGCAAGACGCTCAGAGCCAGGCACTTTGGATACAGGGTTAGATGCATTAATAAAGGCCTCAGAGGCGGCACGCGCCCATGAGCTAACTGGTTGAAGTAGGGCTTTTTGAAATTCGTGTAACTGATATAGCATGGTGCCTCCGGTAATTCAGGATATCCGCTTGTTACGCTAAGACGCGGGCGATTGCTTTAGCCACTTTATCAATATTTTTAGTATTGAGGGCTGCCACACAAATGCGTCCAGTAGAGAGAGCGTAAATGCCATCTTCTTTCTGTAAGCGCTCAACTTGCTCAGCCGTTAAGCCTGAGTAAGAAAACATTCCTCGCTGCTTCTCGATAAAAGCAAAATCTTGCTTCACACCAGCAGCAGCGAGTTTTTCTACAAGACCATGACGCATCGCTTTAATGCGGTCACGCATTTCTGCCAACTCATCTTCCCAAAGCTTACGCAGTTCTGGCGAATTCAAAACGGCAGCAGCAATTGCAGCTCCGTGAGTTGGTGGATTGGAATAGTTAGTGCGAATCACGCGCTTCAATTGTGAAAGCACGCGAGTAGATTCATCTTTGCTTTGTGTCACGATAGACAATGCGCCAACACGCTCACCATAAAGTGAGAACGACTTGGAGAAAGAGCTCGATACAAAGAAAGACATGCCTGATTCAGCAAAGAGGCGAACCGCAACACCGTCTTGCTCAATCCCAGCCGCAAAGCCTTGGTAGGCCATATCCAAGAAGGGAATCAAACCTTTGTTTTTGCAGATATCGATTACTTGACGCCATTGCGCTTCAGTAATGTCTGCGCCAGTTGGGTTGTGGCAGCAAGCATGCAACAACACCGTGGTGTTCTTTGGGAATGACTCCAAAGATTTCACCATGCCGTCAAAATCAACACCACGTGTTTTACCATCGAAGTAGGTGTACTCAACTACTTCAAAGCCAGCTGATTCAAAAATGCCACGATGATTTTCCCAGGTAGGGTTGCTAATTGCGCAAGGTGCATTTAAGTTGAGGCGTTTAATAAAGTCTGCACCAACGCGTAATGCACCTGTGCCACCAAGACATTCGGCAGTGACAACGCGACCATCTTTAATTAATGCAGAGTCAGCACCAAACAATAAATTTTGTACTGCACTGTTGTATGGATTTGGTCCTTCGATAGGGATGTAGCTGCGTGGTGAGTGTTTTGCAACAATCGCCTCTTCAGCTTTAATCACTGCTTTCAAAAGCGGAACCTTGCCTTCGTCTGTGTAGTACACGCCAACGCCTAAGTTCACTTTGTCAGCGCGTTGGTCTGCAACGTAGGCTTCTGTGAGGCCAAAAATGGGATCTTTAGGGGCTAATTGAACTGAGGCAAACAGGGTCATTTGGGCTTGAAATTGAAGGTTATAAAGGTGGTTTTGTTCGTAATTGACGTTAAATTTAGTTTAATTGTCGGTTTTTGAGGCCAGAATCAACTATTTCCTAGGAAAAACGGCAAAATCATTGTTTGTACAAAATTCGCTGTGAAGAAATCTCACAGGTGAAATGATAGCCGAGATGCCCCCTAAGTTGCCTAAAATTGCACCAAATTCCGAAGTAAAGACGCTAATTAAAAGCCCGGCGGCAGATCCATTGGGCGAGGTCGGTCACGACCTTGATCCGGCGAAGTTTGTGACCTTTCCAGACTCCCCTTATCAGCTCTATCAGCCATTTGCACCTGCTGGTGACCAGCCTCAGGCTATTGATGCCCTGGTGGAGGGTGTAGAGGATGGATTGACCTTTCAGACGCTTTTGGGGGTAACTGGGTCCGGAAAGACCTTCACGATGGCCAATGTCATCGCCAGAACAGGTCGTCCAGCCATCATTTTTGCCCCAAATAAGACTCTGGCTGCCCAGCTCTACAGCGAATTTAGGGAGTTTTTCCCCAAAAACGCGGTTGAGTACTTTGTTAGCTATTACGACTACTACCAGCCGGAAGCCTACGTTCCTCAGCGTGACTTGTTCATTGAAAAAGATTCTTCAATCAATGAGCACATCGAGCAGATGCGTCTATCGGCAACTAAAAGTCTTTTAGAGCGTCGTGACGTCATCATCGTTGCCACCGTCTCTGCAATCTACGGCATCGGTAATCCTGGGGACTATCACAGTATGGTGATGACGTTGCGCCCTGGAGACAAGATGAGTCAGCGTGATATTTTGGCGCGCCTCATTGCCATGCAATATGACCGTAATGAATTAGATTTCAAGCGCGGTGTATTTCGAGTGCGTGGTGACACGATTGATATTTTTCCTGCAGAACATAATGAATTGGCAGTGCGCGTTGAGTTGTTTGATGATGTTATTGAAAGCTTGCAATTCTTCGATCCTCTCACTGGAAAAATTCGCCAGAAGATTCCACGCTTTACGGTTTATCCAAGTTCACACTACGTCACACCGCGCGATACAGTTTTGAAGGCCATCGAAACAATCAAAACTGAATTACGTACTCGCTTGGATGAGTTTGTTAAAGATGGAAAGTTAGTTGAAGCGCAACGCCTTGAGCAGCGGACCCGTTTTGATTTGGAAATGCTGAATGAATTGGGTTTTTGTAAGGGGATCGAGAACTACTCACGTCACCTCTCTGGCGCCGCTCCTGGCGAGGCTCCGCCTACGCTGGTGGACTACCTACCCAATGATGCGTTGATGTTCCTCGATGAGAGTCATGTCTTAATTGGGCAGCTCAACGCCATGTATAACGGCGATAAATCTCGTAAACATACCTTGGTGGAATTTGGTTTCCGTTTGCCTTCCGCAATGGATAACCGTCCGCTTAAATTTACTGAGTTTGAAACCAAGATGCGTCAAACGATTTTTGTATCTGCAACTCCTGCTGATTATGAGAATATGCATCAAGGTCAAGTTGTTGAACAGGTAGCAAGACCAACTGGATTGGTTGATCCGGAAATTGAAGTTTTACCAGCAAGTACACAGGTAGATGATTTGTTGGATCAAATTCATGCGCGCGTCAAAGAAGGTGAGCGCGTGTTGGTCACTGTACTGACTAAACGAATGGCAGAGCAATTAACTGACTACCTATCTGATAACGGCGTGAAGGTGAGATATGTGCACTCGGATATTGATACGGTAGAGCGTGTTGAAATTTTGCGCGACTTGCGTTTGGGCGTATTCGACGTGTTGGTTGGTATTAACTTATTGCGTGAAGGTTTGGATATTCCAGAGGTCTCATTAGTTGCTATTTTGGATGCTGATAAAGAGGGCTTCTTGCGTTCAGAGCGCAGCTTGATCCAGACAATTGGTCGAGCCGCTCGAAACGTCCGAGGCAAGGCGATCCTGTACGCCGATAAGATCACAGACTCCATGCGCAAAGCAATGGGGGAGACCGAAAGGCGCCGTACGAAGCAGATTGCCTTTAATAAGCTCAATGGAATAGAGCCCAAAGGGGTTCAAAAGCGCATTAAGGACATTATTGATGGGGTCTACGACGTTAAAGAGAAGCGCCAGGAGATGCAGATTGAGCAGGAGCGAGCTCGTTATGAGGATATGGGCGAGAAGGACCTGGCGGCCGAGATTAAGCGCCTAGAGAAGCAAATGAACGCTGAAGCTAAGAATTTGGAGTTTGAGAAGGCTGCCAGCACGCGAGATAGGCTCACCAAGGTTAAAGAAATGGCCTTTGGGGCCAGGTCTAGGGACTCAGTTTGAGATCTACCCTCTAATTCCTGGCTTGCAAGAGGGATTTTTGGGATAATTCCCGAGCAGATTGCTAGGGATTATGTTAAAGTTGAGTGGAATGGTCGGGTATTACCCGCCCGACTGTGAGCTGTCCATAACAATCCATTACCAAGGTGACATATGAGACTTACAACTAAAGGTCGTTTTGCAGTAACCGCAATGATTGATTTAGCTCTGCGTGAAACGCATGGCCCCGTAACTTTGGCCGGAATTAGCCAAAGACAAAAAATCTCCCTTTCCTACCTCGAGCAATTGTTCGGTAAATTGCGCCGTTTCAATATCGTGGAGAGTACTCGTGGCCCTGGCGGTGGTTATACCCTAGCGCGACCATCTTCTGAGGTGAGTGTTGCTGACATTATTGTTGCTGTTGATGAGCCTCTTGATGCTACTCAATGCGGCGGTAAAGGTAATTGCCATAGCGATGAAGAAAATCATGGTCGTTGCATGACTCATGATTTATGGAGCAATCTCAATGCCAAGATGGTTGAGTACCTCAGCTCAGTGAGCTTAAAAGATTTGGTTCAGCAACAAGAAGGCCGCGGCGTTGTGATTCAAGATATGCGCCAGAAGAAAATTAAAGTTGAAAGTGCGAAAGCTGATAAACCTGCTCCAGCGCTTGCAGCCAAAAAAGATGTTGCCCCTAAATTACCGCTAGTGAATTCCGTATTCAACTTGGCGCGACAAAGTTAATAACAGTATTACCTATAGATAAATAAATCATGAACGCACCAAAAGACCTTCCACAACAACCGGTTCCTATGTTTAGTCCTAAACACTTTCCCGTGTATATGGACTATTCAGCCACTACGCCGATTGATCCACTGGTGGTCGACAAAATGTTGCCTTACCTGCGCGAGCAATTTGGTAATGCTGCTTCACGCAGTCATGCTTATGGCTGGGCTGCGGAAGAGGCGGTTGAATGGGCGCGTTCAGAGGTTGCTCAATTGGTACATGCCGATCCAAGAGAAATTGTGTTCACTAGTGGCGCTACTGAAAGCATTAACTTGGCATTAAAAGGTGCAGCGCATTTTTACAAAGATCGCGGTAACCACATCATCACAGCAAAGACTGAGCACAAAGCGACTTTAGATACTTGTCGCGAATTAGAGCGCGAAGGTTTCGAGGTGACTTATTTGGATGTGTTGCCGAATGGTCTGATTGATTTCGCACAGCTCGAAGCGGCAATGAAGCCTGGCACAATTTTGGCTTCAGTAATGTACGTCAATAATGAAATCGGAGTGGTGCAAGATATTCCTGCGATTGGTGAATTGTGCCGTTCACGTGGTGTCGTTTTTCATGTGGATGCAGCGCAAGCAACCGGCAAAGTAGAAATTGATTTAGAAAAGACCAAAGTAGATTTAATGAGCTTTTCCGCTCATAAGACCTATGGCCCTAAAGGCATCGGCGCGTTGTTTGTTCGCCGCAAACCCCGTATTCGTATTGAGGCACAAATTCATGGTGGCGGTCATGAGCGCGGTATGCGTTCTGGAACCTTAGCTGTTCACCAAATCGTTGGCATGGGTGAGGCCTTTCGTATTGCTCGCATCGATATGGCTAAAGAAAACAAACGCATCCGTGCTTTGCGCGACCGTTTGTTGAATGGTTTGAAAGATATTGAAGAGGTTTATGTCAATGGCGACATGGACAATCGAGTCCCTCATAACCTCAACATCAGTTTTAACTATGTTGAGGGTGAGTCTATGTTGATGGCCCTGAAAGATTTAGCCATCTCATCTGGTTCGGCATGTACTTCGGCTTCTTTAGAACCTTCTTATGTATTAAGAGCCCTCGGTCGTAATGATGAATTGGCACATAGTTCGATTCGTTTTACCTTGGGCCGCTTTACTACTGAGGAAGAGGTAGACTTCACCATCAAGTTGGTGAAAGAAAAGATTGCCAAGTTGCGTGAGCTCTCTCCACTATGGGAAATGTATAAAGATGGAATCGATCTGAATACGATTCAATGGGCTGCACACTAAAAAAAGATAAAGAAATTAAAGAGGAAATACCATGGCATATAGCGAAAAGGTCATTGATCATTATGAAAATCCCCGTAACGTTGGCTCCTTTGAAAAAGGTGATGACAGCGTAGGTACTGGCATGGTTGGCGCACCTGCATGTGGTGATGTGATGAAGCTGCAGATTCGGGTAAATGATCAGGGTGTGATTGAGGATGCGAAGTTTAAGACATACGGCTGCGGCTCTGCGATTGCTTCATCTTCATTGGTAACTGAGTGGGTTAAAGGTAAGACATTGGATCAAGCGCTTGAAATCAAGAATTCATTAATCGCTGAAGAGTTGGCATTGCCTCCTGTGAAAATTCACTGCTCTATCTTGGCTGAGGATGCCATCAAGGCAGCAGTAGCAGATTACAAAGAAAAGCACCCAGCTAAATAAGTAGACATAACTATGGCAATTACCTTAACCGCCAAAGCAGCTGCACACGTTAACCGCAATTTAGAAAAGCGCGGTAAAGGTTGTGGCTTGCGCTTGGGCGTTCGTACAACGGGTTGTTCTGGCTTGGCGTATCAGCTTGAGTATGTTGATGAGCCTGCGGCGGAAGACCAGGTATTTGAGTCCAATGGTATTAAGGTATTTGTAGATCCAAAAAGTCTGGCTTATTTAGATGGTACAGAGTTAGATTTTGTACGTGAGGGTTTGAACGAAGGTTTTAAGTTTCAAAATCCAAACGTAAAAGATGAGTGTGGTTGTGGCGAATCCTTCCGCGTCTGACGATTACTTTCGCTTCTTTGGATTAAATCAGCAATTCAAAATTGATTTGCCTGCTCTAGATCAGGCATACCTGGCGATTCAGAAAGAAGTGCATCCCGATCGCCATGCTCGCGGCAGTGACTCTGAGCAGCGCCTTGCCATGCAATTGGCAACATTAGCCAATACTGCGTACCAAACACTTAAGAATCCTATCCAACGCGGCTTATATATTTGCCAGCTTCATGGGGTTGATGCTAAGTTGGAGACGAACACTGCGATGCCTGCCGCTTTTTTGATGAAGCAAATGGAGTGGCGTGAGAGTTTGGACGAGCAGGAAGAAGATTTGCCTGCCTTAGAGTCGCTTATGACCGAGGTAGAGCAATCTAAAGCTGAGACCCTTGCAGAAATTGCCCAGGCAATCGATGGTGCCAAGAATTATCAGCGTGCAGCAGAGCTACTTCGAGGCCTGCTCTTTATTGATAAATTTGCAGTTGAGCTTGATGACACTATTGCAGCCTTAATCTAGGCGCACGCAAGCTACACTCTATCTCCTATGGCCTTATTACAAATCTCAGAACCTGGTAAATCGCTAGCGCCACATCAGCGCCGCATTGCTGTTGGTATTGATTTGGGGACTACCAATTCTTTGGTCGCAATTGTGCGCGATGCTTTGCCAAAAGTATTGCCCGATGCACAAGGACGCGAATTACTTCCATCTGTAATTCGTTACCTACCCAACGGTAGAACTCAAGCTGGCTTTGAAGCGCTTGAGAGTGCTGTTCTTGATCCAAAGAACACGATTGTTTCAGTAAAACGTTTTATGGGCAGAGGTTTGCTTGATGTGGAGCATATTGAAAGTGCTCCATATGATTTTGTTGATCAGCCTGGAATGCTCAAGCTAAGAACAGTAGCTGGCGATAAAAGCCCTATTGAGGTCTCTGCAGAAATTTTGGCGCGCTTGCGTCAGCTAGCAGAAGACTCAGTGAGTGATGAAATCGTTGGCGCTGTTATTACGGTCCCTGCATACTTTGATGATGCACAGCGTCAGGCAACGAAAGACGCTGCCAAATTAGCTGGCATTGAAGTTCTCCGTTTATTAAATGAGCCAACTGCGGCGGCAATTGCCTATGGCTTAGATAATGCCTCGGAAGGGGTATACGCCGTCTACGATTTGGGTGGCGGCACCTTTGATATCTCCATACTGCGTATGAGTAGGGGTGTCTTCGAAGTACTTTCTACTGGTGGCGACTCAGCTCTTGGCGGCGATGACTTCGATCATCGCTTGTATTGCTGGGTCATTGAGCAAGCTAAGCTTCCGCCGCTATCAATATACGATCAACGTACACTCCTGCAAGCTTGTAAGCACGCGAAAGAGCAACTTAGCCACAATCCGTTGGCGCGCGTTCATGAGACGCTTGCTGATGGCACAGTAGTTAATGTTGGCATTAGCCAAGCTCAATTTTTTGAGATCACTCAGAATTTAGTTACCAAGACTTTGATGGCTTGTAAAAAAGCACTACGTGATGCTGGCCTCAAATCAGAAGACGTTAAAGGCGTGGTGATGGTGGGTGGCTCAACCCGCATGCCAAATGTGCAGCGTGCTGTCGGCGAACTGTTTGGTACGCAGCCATTAAATAATTTAAATCCTGATCAAGTTGTTGCATTGGGTGCGGCGATGCAGGCAGACCTGCTGGCTGGTAATCAAAGTAAAGATGATGAGTGGCTTTTACTAGACGTCATACCATTATCCCTTGGTATTGAAACTATGGGCGGCTTGGTAGAGAAGATTATTCCTCGCAATACACCGATCCCAGTTGCTAGGGCGCAAGACTTCACGACCTTTAAGGATGGCCAGACTGCTTTGGCGATTCAGGTGGTGCAGGGCGAGCGTGAGTTGGCGCAGGATTGTCGTTCTCTTGGTAGGTTCGAGTTACGCGGTATACCAGCGATGGCTGCGGGAGCTGCGCGCATACGCGTCACCTTCCAGGTAGATGCTGATGGCCTTCTATCAGTTAGTGCAACTGAGCAAGGCTCTGGTGTTAAGGCATCGATTGATATCAAACCCTCATATGGCTTAACGGATGCAGAGATTACGCGCATGCTGCAGGATGGTTTTGCCTCAGCTAAAGAGGATTTACTCTCAAGATCCTTGCGCGAAGAACAGGTAAATGCTCAACGTTTGCTTGATGCTGTTCAAACAGCTCTCGATAGTGATCGCAGCCTTCTTAATGCAGAAGAGCAAGCGCTTATTGATCATGAGATGGCGGCGTTACAAAAGATTTTGAATCAAGAAACTGATAGCGCTGTAGTTCGTAAAGCAGTAGATCACGCAGCTAAGGCAACAGATGATTTTGCGCAAAAACGGATGAATGCCAGCATTCAAAAAGCTCTCTCCGGCAAGAATGTTGCTGAAATTTAAACAAGTGGCTCCCAATAAAACATAAGCAGAACAGAATCATGACCCAAATCGTTGTCCTACCGCATAGTGAGTATTGCCCTGAGGGCGCAGTTGTTGAAGTTGCCCCGGGTACTTCGATTTGTGAGGCTTTATTAGAGAACGATATTCCAATTGAACATGCCTGTGATATGGTGTGTGCTTGCACTACTTGTCATGTAATCGTAAAGGAAGGTTTTCAAAGTCTCAATCCGCCTGATGAGAACGAGGAAGACATGCTTGATCGTGCTTGGGGTTTGAATCCTCAGTCTCGTTTGTCTTGCCAGGCTATTGTGGCAAAACAGGATCTTGTAATTGAAATTCCAAAATACTCAATTAATCACGCTAAAGAAAATCATTAAGATTTCATTATGAGATTGGTGAAATTTTCACTAACTCTATTTGCGTTAGCTTTTGCTTCAATTACTCCAGTACACGCAGATGAAAATTATCCTGGGGTAGTGACGGAGTTGCTGTAATGCGATTTACCATTTCACCGCAAACCGCCTTGCCGACTCATGAGCATCCTGCAATTAATGCCGCCTATGTAATAGATGGGGAGCTGACAGTCTTTCAAGAGGGTGGTATTCAGCGCAACTTTAAAAAGGGCGAAGTTGTGATCGAGATGGTTGAAAAATGGCATCACGGTATTAATCAAGGCTCTGTGCCAGTTGAGTTAGTGGTTTTCTATGCCACTACCAAGGATTTGCCATTAGCAATTAAGAAGCCTAAACTCTAAAAAATAGGGATTAATGCACCAGATTGATGCATTAATCCCTGTAATCATGCAATTGCCCTCGGGCGGAGATTTCCAGAGTATTAATATGAATTTGTAGTTCATTCTTTAGGTAGTACCTCCAAAAAATCTTTCAAGCCATCCTTCGGGGTGGCTTTTTCTTTGATGGTTTTTGTAATTATTGAGTTGGAATATTCCGCGCCTTAATCACTTTTTCCCAGTTTGCAGACTCGGTCTGTATTTTGGCATCAACATCTTTGCTCTTCATCATCATCGGTGTTAGACCGTTGGTGTCAAGGTTGGCAAGTAGAGAAGGTGCCTTAAAGGATTTCTCGGTTGCTACGTAAATCTTATCGATAATGGATTGTGGCGTTCCCATTGGAACCGCCAAAGCGAACCAGCCAGTATTTTCAAATCCAGGAATCGCAGCTTCTGAGACGGTAGGAACATTAGGTAACTGTTTTAATCGCTTGCTGCTAGTAACAGCTAGCGCTTTCACTTGACCTGCTTTAGCGAACCCACCGGTTGCAGGGAAGTTACCAGCCATGAAATCAATTTGCCCAGCTATCAGGTCATTCAAAGCAGGGTTCTCGCCTTTATAAGGTACGTGTGTTGCTTGAATTCCGGCTGCATAAATAAAGTTTTCATTGGCCATATGTATCTGGCTGCCGATACCTGCAGATCCAAAATTGAGTTCTTTGGTTTTAGCTAAAGCGATCAGTTCAGGAAGCGTATTGGCTGGAAGCTTTGGGTTTACTGCAATGACCATCGGCACTGTTGCTATGGTGGTGATGTAAGTTAAGTCTTTAGCATAGTTAATGGATGCCTTTTTATAGATAAAGGGATTCACAGTCATCATGCTGCCGGATGCTAGGAGAATGGTGTAGCCATCAGCTGGAGATTTAGCTACTAGTTCAGCCCCAATATTACCGCCTGCTCCCCCGCGATTTTCAACAATCACGTTTTGCCCAAGATTTTTGCTGAGTTCTTGGGAAAGGATCCTGCCTAAAATGTCTGCGCTTCCGCCTGCAGCAAATGGAACAATCATTTTGATGGGCTTATCGGGCCATGATTGTGCGGCTAGATTGGTAGAACCCAAAATGCCAAGCGCATAACAAAGCATGGCAACCCATTTTTTCTGCTTTATAAAAGTACTTTTAAAGAGTGACATACTGTTTTTCTCCGTTTGTTTAGTTATAGATATTTTTTGTTTGTAAAGGATGATGCTTTGAATTCGCTCGCCCAATTTTTTAGGGTGCTAGCGATATTGTTGGGATCTTCATCCCAGCTAAGGCGGTGTTGAAAGGCTGAGCGCAGTTCAGAACCAATGCCGCAGCCCCAAAGTTGAAGATGAGGTTGTTGCTCGCACCAAGCAATGGCTTGTAGAAGATGATTCTTCAGAAACTCCTCTCCATTTGCCTCGATGGTTGCCCGATCCATTGGGCAGCCATCAGAAAATAGAATCAACATATTATTGGTGTGTTGGCTGCCGCTACTATTTTGTAGGCGTTCAGCTGCCCAAATGAGAGCCTCACCATCAATACTCTCCGCATAAATTTCAGGACGTAATAGAGCGGCGATCCCTGCTCGAGATCTTCTCCAGTTTGTATCAAAGTCCTTAAAGATCCAGTGAGCTCGTTCATTGAGGCGCCCGGGATTTGGAGGCTGACCATTTTTACGCCATTCTTTAAACGGTCTTCCACCTTGCCATGAGCTGGTACTGTAACCAAGAACCTCTGTTTTGATGCCTACTTGCTCCAGTATTCTCACCAGGGAATCTACGCAGGCTGCAATTTTGACGCGCTGCTCTTTCATGGATCCAGAGCAATCGATCAGCAGTGTTGTTTTTGCATTTACCTTGCTGGTAGTTGCTAGCTGCTTATATAAAGCTGGCTGTAAGGGTGAGGTAACGCTGCGTATAAGATAGCGACGATCAAGTAAGCCTTCTGCCTCGGTGGTTTGCCATCGTTTTGGGAGTTGACTAGAGAAAATTTGCTGATAGATCCGAATAAGCTTGGCCCAAGGGATATTTTGTTTGGCAATTTCTTGATTAAGTTGGTCTTGGTAGGTGACTAATTGTGCGGACCGAATTTTTTTCTTAGCCTCGGATTCGCTGTCATAGCTTGAGTTATATACATGATATTTTTCGAGTGACTTTTTGAGCGTGAGACGCTGCTCACTAGAGTTGCTAGCAGGACTCTTAAAGTCTACTGCTACTTTTCCAGCATGAGGAGGCACCCATTCGATTTTGAGATGGGTGGCACTTTGATTTTTGCGTTTAGTGCGAATGCTGGGGTTATTGCGATACTCGTCCGCAATTAATCCAGAGGCTAAGCCAATTACTTCATGGACTACTTGTGCATACGCCTCCTGATCATTGCGACTTGCTTTTAGCTTTACCAACAGTGGCCCCATTTCTTGTGCTATGCCTGCCCTAGTAGCTTCAACAATATCTTGCATTAACTGTGGAATTGGTTGGCTATTGAGCTTCATCCATACAGTTGAAAAAATGGTGACTAACAGTAGACCAATACTGCCTTCAACGCCACCACTGGCAATAAATTGCTGCATCCAGGCAATAAATTGAGCCTGAGTATTCTTACGACATCCCCTCAGCTCTTCAGGACAGTTGCTTTCAACTCGGATCTGCTCCAAGACTTCAAATATTAAAGATTCGATCATGCCTTCTGGAGCGAGTGAAGTATGTAAGGCTGCATCCGAATGGCGTAGGCGTAATGCGATGCCATCTAATACACCGCGTGGGTAGGCCCACGATGCTTTTAGATTTTCTAGATTGAGGTGTGGAGCGATTGACTCTAATGGAGCTGCATTATGAAAGAGTTGCCAGTCTCTAATTTGTGCGCTTTTTTCCCTGGACAATGACCTAATCATTGCCCCATATTGTTGCTGTTGTTCGAAATCTAGATGGGTTTGGGTTTGCAAGGTAGGCGTAAATTCGCTTGGTTTATTTGTTATCTAAATCTAGTTCACTGGCGAAGCATCGTTGGTAATATTCTGCAACCAAGGTTTTTTCTTCTGATTCGCATTTATTTAAAAATGCCAGAGAAAACGCAATCTGTAAGTCTTTAAAGATGCGCCAGTTTTCACCCCAGGTAATCAGTGTTCTAGTCGACATTAATGTGGAAATATCACCCGCAGCAAAGCCACTTCTAGTAAGATTCGCAAGGCTAATCATTGCCTTTGCCTGCGTATCCGATAACTCCGGTACTTTAGCCATCAAAATCTTCTGCTCTTCCTGCGGCTCTAGATAGTTCAACGCTGCAACAATGTCCCAGCGATCCATTTGACCGTGATTCAGCAATTGCGTGCCTTGATATAAGCCATTCCAATTGCCAAGACCAACCGTATTGCTAGTAGCAAAGATTCGAAATGCAGAATTAGGATTGATCACTCTATTTTGATCAAGCAAGGTGAGGCGACCTTCTCGCTCCAACATTCTTTGAATGACAAACATTACATCTGGTTGGCCTGCATCGTACTCATCGAGGATGAGTGCAACAGGACGTTGCAAACTCCAGGGAATGAGCCCTTCTTGAAAGCGAGTAATTTGTTTGCCATCCACTAGGCTAATGACATCTTTGCCAATAAGATCCATGCGGGTAATTTGCCCATCTAGATTAATTCGCAAGCAAGGCCAATTTAATCTGGCAGCTACTTGCTCTATATGAGTCGATTTACCGGTGCCATGCATTCCTTGCAGCATGACTCTGCGATTGAAAGCAAAGCCCGCCAGAATTGCCAATGTGGCCTCTGGATTGAGTTGGTAGCTTGGATCAATTGCTGGCACAAGTTCGCTAGCTTGCTTGAATGCGGGGATATCAAAGTCCGCAAAGCCACGACATTCTGGGAAAGCGGTATGAAGCAAAACCCGTTTTTCAGGCTGTAAACCCATTAAATCAATAGAAGAGGTGCTTTCAGCCATTTCCTTGCCTTTAAAAGTCTTAATATGTTGTCAAATATATTCCAGATTGGGGTTTATATGCTTGACTTTGGTAAAAATACGCTATTATTATTCATATTGTAGAACAAAATGTTCCGTTTAATTGAATACCTAGGAGAGCTTTATGTCTAAGTCTGGCGCTAATTTACCTACCGGCCCACAAAAAATGACCCCTTCCGAAGCATTTGTGGAGACCATGGTCGCCAATAAGGTGAAGGATATCTTTGGAATCATGGGTTCAGCCTTTATGGATGCGATGGATATTTTTGCTCCAGCAGGTATTCGTTTGATTCCGGTTGTTCATGAGCAAGGTGCCGCACATATGGCCGATGGCTATGCGCGCGTTAGTGGAAATCATGGTGTAGTGATCGGACAAAATGGACCTGGCATTAGCAACTGTGTCACTGCAATTGCTGCTGCTTACTGGGCGCATAGTCCTGTTGTGATCATTACACCTGAAACAGGAACAATGGGCATGGGCTTGGGTGGTTTCCAAGAAGCCAATCAATTGCCAATGTTCGAAGAGTTCACAAAGTATCAAGGACACGTGAACAATCCTAAGCGTATGGCTGAATTTACTGGCCGCTGTTTTGATCGCGCTCTATCAGAGATGGGTCCAACTCAATTGAATATTCCACGTGATTATTTTTATGGCGAGATCGAAGTGGAAATTCCACAACCTAATCGCCTTGATCGCGGTCCTGGTGGCGAGAAGAGTTTGGATGAAGCGGCAGAACTCCTGGCTAACGCTAAGTTCCCAGTCATTATTTCTGGTGGTGGCGTTGTGATGGGTGATGCAGTAGAGGAGTGCAAGGCATTTGCTGAGCGCCTTGGTGCCCCAGTAGTTAATAGTTACTTACACAATGATTCATTCCCTGCTAGCCACCCATTATGGTGTGGCCCTCTAGGTTATCAAGGTTCTAAGGCTGCGATGAAGTTGATCGCCCAGGCTGACGTCGTGGTTGCATTAGGTTCACGTCTTGGACCATTCGGCACATTGCCACAGCATGGTATGGACTACTGGCCAAAAAATGCCAAGATCATTCAGATCGATGCAGACAATAAGATGCTCGGCTTGGTGAAGAAAATTTCCGTAGGTATTTGCGGTGATGCTAAAGCTGCTGCCGTTGCATTGACTAAGCGTTTAGAAGGCAAGAAATTAGCTTGTGATGCAACTAAAGCAGAGCGTGCCAAAATAATTGCTGCAGAAAAAGCAGCATGGGAAAAAGAGTTGGATGAGTGGACTCACGAAAAAGACCCATTCAGCTTGGATATGATTGAAGAGCAGAAAAAAGAAGTAACGCCAACAGGTGGTCATTACTTGCATCCCCGTCAAGTTCTTCGTGAGCTTGAGAAGGCTATGCCTGCTGACGTGATGGTATCTACCGATATCGGTAACATCAACTCAGTTGCCAATAGCTATCTCCGCTTTGAAAAGCCACGTAGTTTCTTTGCCCCAATGAGCTTTGGCAACTGCGGTTATGCGTTGCCAACAATTATTGGAGCTAAGGCTGCTGCACCCAATCGCCCTGCGATTGCCTACGCTGGAGATGGTGCTTGGGCAATGAGCATGGTGGAGATTTTGACTGCCGTTCGTCACGATATTCCTGTTACAGCAGTTGTCTTCCATAATCGTCAGTGGGGCGCCGAGAAAAAGAACCAAGTTGACTTTTATAACCGTCGCTTTGTGGCAGGCGAGCTTGAGAGCCCAAGCTTTGCCGGTATCGCAAAATCAATGGGTGCGGAAGGCATCGTGGTTGACCAGCTTGATCAAGTTGGGCCGGCCCTGAAGAAGGCTGTTGATATGCAGATGAAGGAAGGTAAGACCTGTGTAATCGAGATTATGTGTACTCGTGAGCTTGGTGATCCGTTCCGTCGCGATGCTTTATCCAAGCCAGTACGCTTCTTGGATAAATATAAAGATTACGTATAAATTAGATGATTGATTAAAAAGCCCGGTTAGTTCCGGGTTTTTTATTTTTTATCTCAACGGCGAGCATCTCCGAAATATCTGAGGCGCATTTTTGAAAAGCCATCATTGCATTTGTAACGAACTTATTTTTTCTCCAGCAAATAGCCGCGCTTCTTGTAAGCAAATCTCCTTTGATTTCTTTCGATTGCAACTTATCTTTTTTTCTTAAGGAGATGGGGCTTCCAAGGACAAGCATCTCTCCTGATTTGGCTATTTCTAAGAGATCACCCATGGTTGAAACTTCCATGCGAATATTAAGAGAAACCCCTTGCATGCGCGCTTGGGAATCTATTTTCTGACGCATTAAAAATTGTGTGTTTAGCGCGCCCAATTGATATTTTTCCAAGAATTTTAAGTTTAAATTGTGCGGCAATTTTTTAATCAAATCCGGGGTTCCGATGACAGAAAATTGCTCTGAAATAAGCTCTTGCCACTGTAAATCAGGCAGCTGGTAATCTTGAGGGAGTATGGCGATATCAATCTCGCCTTCCAGTAATTGTTCAACGGCTTTCTGAGCGGATAATTCCTTTAGATCAATATTAAGGCTTGGATTCTCGAGTATCAATTTCATGCATGTCGGTAATGCAATTGTTTTTGAGTATGTGCTTGTTGCTGCTACCTTCATTTTTCCAACAATATTCTTGTTTTCATATGGGCTTTGCAACAAAATTTCCTCTAGCTGCTCTAGAAGAGGATTAATTTTATGCAGTAGTTGGTTGCCAAATTTGGTCAAAATGAGTTGGCGCCCCTTTTTTTCAAATAAAGGAAGTGTGAGATGACTTGATAACTCTTTCATCTGTTGAGAGAGAGCTGATTGAGTAATGTGTAGGGTTCGCGAAGCTTTTACAAAATTGCCTGCCCGAGCTGTTGCAATGAAGCTGCGCAACAAGCGAAGATCAATTTGTTTTAAATTCATAAGAATCACTTATATATAAATTAAATTAATATAAATATACATTATGTATTAATTCATTTAATGTGTGCCTGTTAATACCTTTTTTAGACAGGGGTTCTTAATATGCAACGATCAATAATGCATGCTTGCAAATGCGTATTTATGTTCTTGGGGTTGTCGTTTGTGTGCGGAATTGGATTTGCAGACACCTACCCAAGCAAGTCTATCCGCTTAATTGTTCCCTTTCCTCCTGGGGGGCCGACTGATATTGTCGCTAGACCATTGGCAGCGCTATTGGGTGAGCGCCTCAAAGAGCAGGTGATTATTGAAAATAAAGGTGGCGCTGGGGGTTCAATTGGAGCTGATCTTGTAGCCAAGTCGCCGCCTGATGGTTATACCTTGTTCATGGGAACGGTGGGTACAAATGCGATAAATGGCAGTTTGTACAAACAGTTGCCATATGATATGACTCGAGATTTCACGCCAATTGCATTGGTGGCGACCGCGCCAGTGGTTATTGTCGTTAATTCAAGCGATAAAATTAAAACACTTGCTGAGTTGGTTTCGGAAGCTCGTTTAAAGCCCGACACTCTTGCCTATGGCACCGCAGGAAATGGAACGCCAGGACATTTAACCGGAGCCTTATTCGAATCAACTGCTCAAATTAAATTCAAGCATATCCCTTATAAGGGTAGCGCTCCAGCTGTAACTGATTTGATTGGGGGTCAAATTCCCTTAATGTTTGATCCTATTCAGTCAGTATTGCCCCATATTACTTCAGGTAAATTGCGTGCTTTAGCGGTTACAAGTAAGACGCGTTCACCCTTATTGCCTAATGTGCCAACGGTGGCTGAGCTTGGTTATCCACAATTTGAATCCACTGCTTGGTGGGCTTTATTTGCCCCAGCTAAATTGCCCGAGCCAATTACCAAAACACTAAGAATAGATACTGAAAAGGTGGCGCAATCAGCGGCTTTCAAGGAGCGTTTGGGTAACTTGGGAGTGCAGCCAAATACTGACTTTAAAGAAAGTTTAGCTAGCTTTCAAACAAGTGAAATCGCTAAGTGGGCTAGGGTAGTTCGTGACTCTGGCGCTACTGTTGATTAATAGTTAATAAGAGAAAAAATGAAACTTAACGCAGAAGAAAAGGCAATGCTTGCCGGAGAGTTTGGTCCAGTTAGACAAATTGCAATTCAACACCAAATTAAGGTTGGTGAATTTTTTGGAGCCGAAGACTTAGTTTCCGTATCTCAGGCGCATATCATGGCAGATACCGAGAGTCTGGGCGAAGCTGGTGTTGAATGGTTGGAGGGGCTGGCGAAAAATTCCGTGACAGATCGCATGGTTCGCATTCCAACCATTACCGACCCAAGAGGAACGGATTTCACAAAGGCAAAACAATTAGGTCAAACCGAAAAGATGCTCGACTTGGAGAAGCGGGCGATTGATGCATTTGTCAAAATGGGTGTATCAATGACGGATACCTGTATTAATTATCAAACGATTATGGCTCCAGTGTATGGCGAGCATTTGGCATTTGGTGATACGGGTGTGGTAATTTATTCAAACAGTGTTTGTGGGGCAAGATCTAATTTTGAGGGCGGCCCTTCTGCCTTGGCAGCGGGCCTTACCGGCAGAACACCGCGTTATGGCTATCACTTAGACCTTCATCGCAAGCCAACGCATCGCTTTAAAACTTCATGGACACCTCAAACATTAAATGAGTGGGGTGCATTGGGTGGATTGATTGGAAAGAAATCTGGTAATTATTGGTCGGTACCAGTGCTTGAGGGAATTGAGGGTCATCCAGGTTCTGATGCTATGAAGCATTTTGGAGCAGCCATGGCCAGCTTTGGTTCTACTGCTTTATTCCACGTATTAGGTATTACGCCAGAAGCTCTGCATGCGAGAGATCTGGAGTATTTACATCTCCCTGAAGTTCTTATTACCAAAGAGGAGGTAATGGGTTTACAGAGCTCATACCGAATTGCGGAGGAAATTGATGTTGTAGTATTTTCGGCCCCACAATTAAGCCTAATGGAAATGAAGAGCATTGCAGAGCTATGTAATGGGAAGAAATTTATTAAACCTTTGCTAGCTATGACAAGCCCACAAGTGAAGCCTGACTCTGATCGTATGGGCTATACAGAAATGATTGAGAGTGCTGGTGGAACAGTATTTTCTGGTATGTGCTTTTATCAATCGTATGCAAGGGAAATTGCCGAGACAAATGGATGGAAGGTATTGGCAACGAATAGCGCAAAGATTGTGAATATTTTAGGTGGCTATGGTTATACACCGATGTTGGCATCAATGGAAGATTGTGTACAAGCCGCTGTGACGGGGAGACTTAAGTGAGTGCAAAAATATACAAGGCTAAACATGCTCAGGGCGAGAGTATCGAGGGCGAATGCCTCAGTGCCTCTGATGGTTTTTCTGCTCGTTATGACTTAGATCGCCTTAAAGGCGTATTTTCTCGACCAGCACACAAGCTATTTGGCCAATCTTATAAAGATAAAATCTTAGTATTGGATGCTGCTAAAGGTGGTGTTGCGAGCGCTTGGATGTTATATGAGATGAAGTCTAGAAATCTTTGCCCATCAGCCATTATTTTTAACGCAGTCAATCCAATTTTGGCGCAAGGTGCAGCTCACGCAGGGATTCCCATGTTGAGTGGTTTTGATTGTGATATTACTCTGGCTATCGCTAGCGGAGCTAGACTTCGGATAGATACTAAGAACCAAACAGTTGAGGTGCTCTAGTTTTTAAAAAATGGAGTGGTATTCAGATAAGCTCGGCCGAATACGACCGGGCTTATTTTTTAATACTGTGCCGATCGTAATAAAGCAGATAGGCTCTTCGTCATCGGTGAGTTGAAATAACTTCCTAATGCGATCGCTTTGTAGTGCTCTACCACTCGATAATCCTGAGCCAAAACCAAAGGCATAAGCACTTAAGAGAATATTTTGAATGGCGCAGCCAAGAGATATTAATTTTTCTTGCTTGCTAATATCTTCATTGCTGTCTTTGTAGTTTACTGCCGCAAGTAATAGCAGCGGTCCGCGAGAAGCCTTATCAAGAGCTTCCTGCTGCTGCATTAAAGTAGCCTCTTGATCTCGATCTAATAGGCATTGACGAAAGACTTCTCCGAGTGCGGGACGACTACCTTCTCGAATCTCAATGAAACGCCATGGCATCATTCTGCCGTGGTCGGGGGCGGCATTAGCTGCCAAGAGAATGGTTTCTTTTTGAGTTTGACTGGGGCCTGGGTTGCCCAACCTTTTGGGTGATATATGAGTTCTGCCGTGGATAAGCTGTTCGGCGAATTGATCCATCGGCATCAGTGGTGCTTAAGAAACTCGTTGATAATACAAATTTTGTGGATGGTTGGCTTCTGCAAAAAACATCCATCTTTCAGCAAGCAAACCAACATAGTTGATTAGTAATGCCAATGTGATCACCAAGAAATTAGGTGAAGCAATTGCATAGGCCATGAATATCATGGGGATCACGTATGCGCAAAGCAAAATGATCTTGCGTAAATTAGCTATTACTTTATCTGTTTGATGGTGAAAGAATTCACGGGTATTAAAGCTTCCACCCATAAGCCCCATAGAGGTTTGGCGGATATTGTTACCCTTGATTCCGGTTGCGGAAGCAAGATTCGACTTTGGTTTTAGCTTGCGATTCCGAGTCCAAATCCAGAGCTTCAGGTTGAATGATAAAAATAACAGGAAGAAAGCAATGACGGAGAGCGGGGCATCAATCATCTGTACCGAGGTATCACCCCAAACCGCAATCAATAGTTCTAATAAAATCCAGCCTGAAGTCATCCCTAGTAGAATAAAGTTAGTTAGGGTGGAGGGATGCGACCATTCCTGAATGAAGCGAATGCACTGATAGATCTTTGCGGTGCATACCCAAAGAGCTATCGTAGTGAAGAGTAAGGCAAGCCATAGCCATTGCGGTACTTGGCTAAAGCGTGCATAAAGGTAAATGATTGCTGTCACAGCCATGACTGCTGGTAGAGCGATAACTTCTCTTGATAGCCAGGAGGTTCTCCACATCATGGCAGCGCGCCATGCTCTCTCTGGGTGACCTAGGTGAAAGAATGAGGCGACCAATCCTAAGGCTAGCAGTACAAAAGCAACCGGTAGGGCAAGGCTTGTAAGAAATGCGCTTGGAGTGGCTTGGCTATGCAAGTTTGCTAGCGCTATAAAAAATAATAGGCCTTGAGCCATTCCAGCTAAGGTGGTGAAGAAAATAATTGAAAATTGTGGGCGCATTATTTGTCATTCCTTGCTGCATCAATTGTTTCCATAATGGAGCGCGGTAAATAGTGATTGGCGGGTTGGGTTTCCCATTCAGGCATGAGTGCATAGCCTGAGCGTTCCTCTATGGCTTTGCTGGCGTCAGACTCTGGATCATGGACATCACCAAAGATACGCGCGCTAGTAGGGCAGGCAAGCACGCATGCTGGCTTTTTCTCGGCCTCTGGCAACGTCTCGCTATAGATACGATCTACGCAGAGCGTGCATTTGGTCATCACCTGACGTTCTTGATCAAGCTCACGTGCACCATAAGGGCAGGCCCAAGAGCAGTAACTGCACCCAATGCATTTATCGTAATCTACAAGTACGATCCCATCCTCTTTGCGTTTATAGCTTGCACCTGTAGGGCAAACTGGAACGCAGGGAGGGTCTTCGCAATGTAAGCAAGATTTTGGAAAGTGAACCGTTTGCGTATTCGGGAATACACCTGCTTCAAAGGTTTGCACTCTGTTAAAGAATGTGCCGCTTGGGTTGGCCCCATAAGCATTAAGATCGGTTAGCGGGCCAGCTGAGCCGGAGGTGTTCCACTCCTTGCAAGACGTAACGCACGCATGACAACCCACGCATACATTTAAGTCAATAACGAGAGCTAGTTGTTTATTTTTTTTGCTCATTTTGTCTCCCCCGATTTTTTGAGGGCCATTCCTGGCACTTCAAATGCTTTTACTTGTGGCCAAGTTTCTTTTGATTCATTTTCATCTGCAGGCGCCAATCGAACTCTGACGTCATACCAGCCAGCTTGCCCGGTAATCGGATCGGAATTACTAACGGTAAACCCGCCAAGCGGAAGCTCTTCCGAGATGAGGTGGTTTAACAAGAATCCTTTTTTAGATTCATCCGCATCGTTCGTTAAGCTCCAAGCGGATTCTGCTTTGCCAATGGCATTCCAGGTCCATACTGTTCCAGGGTCAACCGCCTCTGAGTGTCTGGCCATGCAGCGGACTTTGCCCCATTGAGATTCAATCCACATCCAGGCGCCATCAGCGATGCCGCTCTTGAGTGCGGTGGCTGTGTTGACATATAAATAGTTGTGGCTATGAATTTGTCTTAACCAAGCATTCTGTGAGTCCCAGGAGTGATACATTGCCATTGGACGCTGGGTAATTGCATTCAATGTAAATTTAGTGAGATCAGTTGCCTCATCTTCCAGCGGCGGGTACCAGAAAGGCAGCGGATCAAAGTATTTATAGATGCGTGCTTTGAGGTGCTCCGGAGGTTGTGCACCTGGGCGCTTTCCAGTAGATGCCAATCTAAAGCGTTGCAAGATGTCTGAGTAGATCGCAATCATGATTGGATCATTCTTCTGACGCAGAGCATTTTCTTTTGAGAAGTCTAAATAGCCCTTGTTCCAGTTGCGCATGTATTGATGTTCTGGAGGCATGTGGTATTGATGTACACAATTATTTTCAGCATATTTTTGCCACTGATTTGGATTGGGTTCGCCGCGCAAGGGTTTATCACCATCTTTACCACGCCATCCACTTAAGAATCCAATTCCTGAGTCAGGAGTGGTTTGGAAACGGGTAATAAAGTCGGGGTAATCTTTGAACTTACGTTCACCCTCTGGGGTAGTGAAGGCGGGGAACTTTAAGCGCGAAGCCAATTCAATCAAGACTTCCTGGAATGGTTTGCATTCACCTAAAGGCTCCAGGACGGGGATGCGTACGGAATCAACAGGCCCATCAAATTCTGAGATTGGTCTATCAAGCATGCTCATGACATCATGGCGCTCGAGATAGGTTGTATCAGGAAGTACTAAGTCTGCAAAGTCCACCATCTCTGACTGGAATGCATCACAAACCACTAAGAATGGAATTTTAAATTCGCCATCATCATTTTTGGCATTGAGATGTTCACGTACTTCCATGGTATTCATGGTGGAGTTCCATGACATATTAGCCATGAAGATCATGAGCGTATCAATTGAATAGGGGTCGCCCTTGACGGCGTTGGTAATGACGTTATGCATTAATCCGTGCGCAGCTAACGGATGCTCCCATGAATAAGCTTTGTCAATACGAAGCGGTTTGCCATCAGAATCTAGCGCCAAATCTTCTGGCTGTGTAGGCCATCCGAGTGGAGGCTTAGCTAGCGGAGTATTTGGCTTGATGTCATTTTCAGAAGAAGGAGGTTTTGCATTGGGCGGCACCTGTCTTGGATAAGGTGCTTTATGTCTAAAACCACCTGGACGATCAATGGTGCCCAATAACGACATGAGGACAGCTAGGCCACGCGTTGTCTGAAATCCGTTGGAGTGGGCAGATAAGCCGCGCATGGCATGGAATGCAACTGGCCTACCAGTTACAGAGTCATGTTTTTCACCCCAAGAGTCTGTCCAAGAAATCGGTAATTTAAATTCTTGACCGAATGCAGTGTCTGCCATTTCAAGAGCAAGCTTGCGAATACGTTCTGCTGGAATACTGGTGATAGCTGCAGCCCATTCTGGAGTAGTTTCACTAACTTGCCGTTTGAGAAGCTCGAATGAAGGAGCCACTTTCTTGCCTTGGTGCGGGCCTGGACCCATTACATATTCGCCGAGTAAGGCAGGCGATGTTCCTTGCGCAAAACAAGGTTTAGCGCTTTGAGATTTTTCATCCCAGATATATTTGTTGTGTGGCAAGTCAGTATTGATTGGGTCAGAGTCAGGGTCATACAGGAATAAACCTTCTTCCGGACCTGAATCCACGCATACCAATTGCGCTGAGTTGCTAAAGCGCTTTAAGAATGGGGCATCGTACTTTTCAAGGCGAATCAGCTCATGCATCAAGGCCATGAACAGTGCGCCATCTGTTCCTGGTTTAATCGGAATCCATTCATCAGCAATAGCAGAGTAGCCAGTTCTTACTGGGTTGATAGAGATGAAGCGCCCGCCAGCTCGTTTAAATTTGGACAAAGCAATCTTCATCGGATTGCTATGGTGATCTTCCGCTGTGCCAATCATGACAAACAATTTTGCTTGATCCAAATCTGGACCACCAAATTCCCAGAAGCTTCCGCCGATGGTATAGATCATGCCGGCAGCCATATTCACAGAGCAAAAGCCGCCATGCGCTGCATAGTTGGGCGTGCCAAACTGCCTTGCAAATAAGCCAGTCAAGGCTTGCATTTGGTCGCGACCAGTAAAAAGGGCAAATTTCTTTGGGTCAGTAGCGCGAATTTTCGCAAGACGCTCAGTCAAAATATCAAACGCTTTTTCCCAGCTAATGGGCTCAAACTCACCATTCCCTCTTTCGCTTCCTACTTTACGCAAAAGCGGCTGCGTGATGCGCGCAGGTGAGTTTTGCTTCATGATTCCCGAAGATCCTTTGGCGCAGATGACGCCTTGGTTTAAAGGGTGTTCAGGATTGCCGTCGATATAGACTAATTTGCCATCACGTAAATGTGCTCGAATGCCGCAACGACAGGCGCACATATAGCAGGTGGTTTTTTTGATCTCTGTCGCAGGTGCTTGCTTTTTAATTGGGTCATGCACTGGATCATTAGAAAATATTTTGAGCATAGTCTTCTCAATTATTGAGGGTTTTTGGCAAGCAGAATGGCCATCGCTGTAGATGCCACTCTAGAAAAAACAGAATCAGATCTGGAGGTCAGAGTGATTGGCACTTGTGCACCCAGAATGGTGCCCGCACATTCAGCACCCGCCATATAGACAAAGGACTTATAAAGAATATTGCCTACCTGTAAATCAGGCATCAGAAGTAGGTCAGGATCGCCTGCCACCTTTGAGTAAATCCCTTTTGTTCTGGCCGACTGTGCGGAAATCGCATTATCAAATCCAAAAGGGCCTTCAATAATCGTATCTGGAAAAATAGGGTGAGCAATGTGTTCATCAACAATCTCTTTTGCATCCGTTGTAGAGGACATTGCAGGGTTAATCACTTCAGTTGCAGCAATGATTGCCACTTTCACGTTGCTGATGCTTAACCTCTTTAGAGCATCTAAGCTATTGGCTAGGATTTCTCTTTTAAGTTGAGCATTTGGAGCAATATTCACAACAGCATCAGTAACGCCAAGCAGCTTATGGTATCGAGCAAGCTCAAATAAAAAGAGGTGACTGACGCGTTTATCTGTGCGCAATCCATCTCGATGCACAATCGGTCCCATGAGGTCTTCGGTGTGCAAGGATCCCTTCATCAAAACTGCTAGCTTGCCTTCTTTCACCATCTCAACTGCTTTCTTGGTTGCCAAGATGGGATCTTTAGGTGTATCGACAATCTGTATGCCATTTAGAGAAAGCTCTTCGATTGCCGCAAGCTCTTCAATTTCCTTTTTAGGGCCTATCAAAATCGGAGTGCATAACTGTCTTTTAATGAGATCGAAAACAGTTTCTAGTGCTGGTGCACTGAGGGGGTAGACCACCCCAAGAGGTAGATCGCTCTTTGCCTCCTCAATCATTTTTTCTAAGAGCGGATATTTCACGTTTAGATTTGTCCTGAGGTGACTTTGATGCTGTGCTAATTAGGAGAGAGTTTGAGAGATGCGCTCAGACGCTTCTTTTAGCTTAGGAATATGCTCCATCGCTTGATTTAGAGGAAGTCTTGCTGTTGCCGCATGAACGGCAATCGCTGCTACTACCTCGCCTAGCGAGTCTTTGACGGGTACTGCCACACAAGAAACTCCCAATACATATTCTTCGTTATCTACCGCATAGCCGGTACTCACAATTCTTTCCATTTCTGATTCCAATAAGTGACGATCAGTAATAGTTCTGTGAGTAAATTGCTGTAACGGAAGACTTTCTAAAATCTTGGTGCGCTCATCCACAGGTTTGTAAGCGAGAAGTAATTTTCCGCTGGCACTGCAATGCGGTGGCAGTACTGTGCCTGGTGGTAGGTGAAGGCGTAAAGCCCAGTCAGCTTCAACGCGATCCAAGTAAAACAGTTCGCCGCGTCTAAGGACGGCAAGATTGCAGGTTTCGCCTAGATCGGCGACTAGGCCGCGCAGGATGGTGTGGCGAATAGCAGATACACTATCGTGCGTCATTGTTGACATCGCTAGATGAGAAAGCCGCACGCCAGGGGCATACGTTCGTCCGCCTGGCTCCCTAGCTACTAAACCAGCTTCTTCAAAAATGGCTAAAGTTCTATGCAGGGATGCTTTTGGCATTCCGGTAATTTGCATGAGCTGGGCTAGGGAGGCGGGTTGCTGCAATGCTGCCAAAGCCTCCAGGATCACCACGCCCTTCAGCATGGAAGAGTTCTCGCTGGAACTGTCTCTTTTGGCGGCATCAGGCTGTTCTATGGTGTCTAATTCAAGCATGGGCGTTAAATCTCATGAAATGTGTCATTTTGTTCATTCTAATAGAACAAGGTTGTAAATTCTAGGGAAAATGTTAGTATTTTTACTTATACGAAACAACTTGTTCCGTTTAATAAGATCATTTATGCTTACTAAAACAGTAAATAAGGGCTAAGATAAGCTCAAAGGTAGCACTACTAAATAGGAGATTGATCATGCGTAGAAGCAATCTATTAGCCGCTGTACTGTCAACAATCCTCGCTTTTATGGGCTCTCTTGGTTGGGTGCAATTTGCTCAAGCACAGGCTTGGCCAAATAAGCCAATCAAATTTATAGTTCCTTATCCGCCGGGCGGTGGAACTGATGTGATTGCGCGTATTGTGCAAGAGCCATTAAGTCAAACTCTCGGTCAGCAGGTCATTATTGATAACCGTGGCGGTGCTGGCGGTTCGATTGGTACCGATATTGCCGCTAAGGCGCCATCAGATGGCTATACCGTTTTATTTACACTCTCTTCACACACTATCAATCCGGCAATTTATCCAAAGCTCGCTTTTGATACTGAAAAAGATTTTTTACCGGTCTCTTTAGTAGCTTCCTTGCCACAAATATTAGTAGCTAATCCAGATTTTCCAGCGAAGTCAGTGAAGGAAGTCATTGAGATGGCAAAAGCAAAACCAGACTCTATTGCATATGCTTCTGTAGGAAATGGATCGCCCGGTCATTTGGCTGGCGCCATGATGGCTGGATCTGCTGGTGTTTCAATGACCCATATCCCTTATCGTGGTGGCGGACCGGCTGTTACTGACGTTATGGCTGGTCAAGTACCGCTACTTTGGGTTTCAATTCCAGCTGCAGCTAACTATGTTAAGGCGGGAAAGCTGCGTGCTTTAGCAGTGTCTACCGTAAAACGCTCTCCAGTTTTCCCAGACGTTCCAACCATGGCTGAATTGGGTTTCAAGGATTACGAAGTAGATTCTTGGTATGCCATGTTTGTTCCAGCTAAAACCCCGCAGTCAATTATTGATACCTTGTACAAGGCAACAGTCAAGGTCCTTGCTGAGCCTGCAGTAAAAGAAAAATTATTGGGTCAAGGCGCAGAAGCAGTTGGAAGTACTCCTGCGCAGCTGGGGGCAATTGTTAAAAATGAATTAGCAAAATGGAAAAAAGTAACAAAAGATGCGGGTATTAAGGTTGAATAATCTAATCTCCGTAAAGACATACGCTAAATAAAAAAGATAAGAATATTAATGATGACGCCAGTAGAAGCAATTGTTGAACGTGGACGCGTAGCCCAGAAGACATATGAGGGTTACACACAAGCTCAGGTAAACTTAGTAGTTGAGGCGGTTGCCTGGGCGATTCTTGAGCCAAAGCGAAATCAAGAGTTGGCAGAGCTTGCTGTAAAAGATACTGGTTTAGGGGATGTGGCTGATAAGTTCAAAAAGAACTTTAGAAAAACTTTAGGTTTAGTGCGTGACCTAAGTTATGCCAAGACAGTTGGGGTTATTTCTGAAGATTTGAAGACGGGGTTGACTGAGTATGCTCGTCCGGTGGGTGTGGTCGCAGCGATTACGCCATCAACCAATCCTGGTGCAACCCCAATTAATAAGATCTTAAATTCTTTGAAGTGTCGCAACGCGGTTGTGGTGGCGCCATCACCCAAAGGCTACTCTACTTGCGCTCGTTTACTAGAGTTTGTGCATCAACAACTGGATATCGTTAAAGCGCCGAGAGATTTAGTGCAGATGTTGCCATTTCCGATTACCAAAGATTCCACCAATGAATTGATGCGCTTGGCTGACTTGGTTGTTGCAACTGGATCACAGGCAAATATTCGTGCTGCATATACCTGCGGCACACCTGCTTTTGGTGTTGGGGCTGGTAATGTTCTGGTCATTATTGATGAGTATGCTGATCTTGCTGGTGCGGCTAATAAAATACTGCAATCCAAAACATTTGATAACGCTACAAGTTGCTCTAGTGAGAATGGTGCAGTGATTTGCTCTCAGGTTTATGACAAGGCAATTGATGCACTTGAAGCTGCGGGTGGGTTGATGTTAGATGCTGCTGATAAGAAGCGACTGGAAGCTGTCATGTTTCAGAATGGAAAACTTACCTCTACATTGACTGCACAAAATCCTGCGGTGATTGCTGAGCGTGCGCAGTTGCAAAACCCAAAAGCAAAATCTGCCAAATTCTTTATGGTGGAAGAGCAGGGATATGGACCGTCGGTTCCTTTTTCCGGTGAAAAATTAAGCCCCGTCCTGACTGTGTGGAAGGCCGCAGATTTTGAAGCTGCCAAAGAATTAATTGCTAATGTTTACGCTTATCAGGGAGCTGGACATTCTGTTGGCTTGCATACGGCACAAAGTGGTGAGGCTTTAGAGTCTCGCGCCGCCGCGCTTGCACAGCAATTGCCTGTTGCCAGAATCATCGTTAACCAGGCTCATGCGATTGCTACTGGTGGTAGCTTTGAGAATGGCTTACCTTTTTCTTTGTCTATGGGTTGTGGAACGTGGGGCAAGAATAATTTTTCAGAGAACATGAACTATCGCCACTACCTCAATATTACAAGGGTGGTTAGACCCATTCCGGAGCATGTCCCTAAAGTTGAAGATTTGCTGAAAGAGTATTTCAGTCGCTATCCTCAGGCGTAATTTGATGATGACTGCTTCATGCAAGAGTTTGGGTGAGGTGCTTTCATATTGGGAGAAGGTTCAGCCTGAAAAACCTTTTCTATTTGCCCCTGAAATTAGCGCTGCCTTAACTTATGGGCAGCTCGCAAAGGAAGCACGTCATTTTGCAACCTGGTTAGAGCAAGAGAGTATTAGTGAAAAGGGCCATGTTGGTCTCTTTATGCAAAACGGTCGCCAAACCAGTACAGTTTTTTTGGCAACTATGGCCTGTGGGCGAGTGATTACCCCTTTAAATCTATTAGCGCCCACCGATCAACTTGCTTGGGTGTTAGATCACAGTGATATTGAGGTGCTGTTTTACTCTCCCGATAAGAAACAAGGATTATTTTTAGCTCTTGAGAAGACTAAAAGAAAATTCAAGGTCATTGAGCTTGATCCAGATGCTGCAGAGGGGTCCTTTATGCAATGCGGGTCTGGAACATTGCCATCGGTAGAGTCTACACAGCCAGCTCTTTTGATGTATACCTCCGGTACAACTGGAACGCCTAAGGGCGTCTTGCTTACTCATGCTAATTTATTACATGCTGCACGCTCTATGGCTGCATGGCACTCATTAACACAGTCAGATGTTGTGTTGAGCTCACTACCGATTTACCACATTAACGGCCAAGTCATTTCAACAATTACGCCATTTGTATCCGGTGGATCTGTAGTAGCTCCACATGCTTTTTCTGTTTCAAGTTGGTGGAGTTTGGCGATTCAGTATCGCTGCACTTGGATCAATATGGTGCCTACCATTATTGCGTATTTGATTAATGCTGCTAAGAGTGGCGGTGCATTACCGAGTCGCGAGGACTTGAAGTCGATTCGATTTGGTCGATCTGCCTCTGCTCCTCTGCCGCCCGAGCATCATCGTGAATTTGAAGTGCTCTTTGGAATTACTGTCATTGAGGGGATGGGCATGACAGAGTCGGCCTCAATGGTCTTCTGTAATCCCCATGATGAAAGCAGACGCTACGGTAGTCCTGGTCAACCGTGTGGTGTCGAGGCTAAGGTTATTGATCCCGATGGCAACCTTCTTGGTAACAATGCCGTGGGTGAAATTTGTCTTCGTGGTGGTAATGTGCTCAATGCTTATTACAAAGCAGAGGAAGAGACGGCTAAAGCCTTTGATAGCGAGGGGTGGTTAAAGACTGGCGATCTGGGTATGCGCGATGGTGACGGTTTTTATTTCATTACTGGGCGCCTCAAAGAGTTGATCATCAAGGGTGGGGAGAATATTGCTCCACGTGAAATCGATGAGGCAGTCTTGAAGCATCCCGCAGTATTGGATGCTGCTGCAGTAGGCATTCCTGATAGTAACTACGGTCAAGAAATCATGGTCTGCATTGTTCTCAAGCCAGACTCAAAATGTACTGAAGACGAAATGCGCGCATTTTGTGTAAAAGAATTGGGGAAATTTAGAACACCCAAAATTATTCTGTTCATGGAAGACCTACCGCGTGGACCGTCTGGCAAGGTGCAGCGCTTAAAGTTGTTGGATCTACATAAAGCCCACTAACTCTTTAAGTCTTTGCGATAAAGCGCTTGATCATTATTGAGCTAATGATTCCAGCAAGTATTGCCCACTCAAGTGGAATAGTGATGGTGCCAATGCCGGTAATCAGCATGGGAATCCATTCCTTTGCTCCCATGTGAAATTCATGACGAATCTGTTTTATATCAATTAAGTTCCAGGCCACTACCAGCAATAGCGATGCAATAACTACATAGGGGATATGTTTTGCCAGTGGCGAGACAAAGGCAAGCAAGATAAAAAGAAAAACTGCAGCGCAAATCGCTGAGAGAGGTGTTTTAGCTCCAGAGGCAAGGTTTACACCCGTCCGATTGAATGAGCCACTAGCAGGGTAGGCAGAGAAGAATGAGCCGCATATATTGGCCAATCCTTGTCCAATAAATTCTTGATTTGCATTGAAGTGATCTTTTGTTTTTAATGCAATCGCTCGAGCAATAGCCATTGCTTCGGTTGATGCCAGCAGCGTCATGATGAGAGCAGCGCTAAATAACTTTTGTAAAGTTTCACCACTTAAGTCTGGGCTAGAGATTGGCGGGAATGCCCCTGGTATTTCTTGAACTTTTTTGAAGGTAACCACGCCAGGCAGTAGTGATTCAATTAAAGCCGCTGCAATGCTTCCCAGTACAACGGCTAACAGCATGGCAGGTAAAAAGCGATTCAGCGGCTTCCAGAGTCGAATGGCGATTAAGGTGAAGAGTACTACCGCTGGGGCTGCCATTTGCCATTGATTATTTATGAGTGCAGATACTACAGCACTGATTGTTTCTGGAACACCCCTACCTCTTGGGATATTGATGCCAAGAAGAGTGCCCAGCTGACTATTGATAATCAGAATTGCTGCGCCAACAGTGAAGCCAACAATGACGGAGTGAGGAATCTGCTCCACCCATTTGCCTGCTTTAGCAAATCCTAGCGCAAGCTGCAGAACACCCACCAAAAAACTCAGCGTTAAAACATAGCCAACGTACTGACTAGATTCTGGGAGTGCCAGCGGAGAAATTAACGCCATCGTCGTTAGAGAAATGGCATTAGCTGGACCTGTAACCATTAAGCGACTTGAGCCAAATAGCGCTGCAATTAGACAGGGAATCATGGCTGCATATAGGCCATAGTGAGGCGGCATGCCCGCTAATAATGCAAAGGCAATACCCTGAGGCATAACAACAATGGCGCCAGTCAGGCCCGCAAAAATATCTGCGCGTATCGTTCCTGGCGTTCGATATTCAGGAAGCCACTTACTAAAAGGTAATTGCCGGCGCATTGAGTTTAAGTGCGGCCTAAGATCAAATCAGCAGCTCTTTCTGCAAGCATTACTGCAGGCCAATTGGTGTTGCCTGAGGGCAAGGTTGGCATCGCCGAGCAATCTACAACTCTGAGCCCTTGTACACCTCTTACTCTTAGCGAAGAATCTAGTACTGCCATCGGATTGCTATCTGGACCCATTTGGCAGGTGCCTGTTGGATGGAAAATCGTTGCGCCATTGTTGCGGCAAAACTCTAAAATTTCTTCATCCGATTGTGGATTATTTGGTTTAACTTCTCGAGTAATCAGAGAGCGAAGTGGTTCGGTTTGCGCAATTTTTCTAGCGTATTTAACGGCGGCAATACTAATCTCGCGGTCATAAGATGTCGACATGTAATTAGCAAACATCTTGGGAGGTACGAGTGGATCTGTTGATTGAATGCGTACGTGACCTCGTGATTCTGGTCTGAGTTGGCATACTGACATAGTGAATCCGGAGAAAGGGTGAACTTTGCCGCCAGCCATCTCTGCAGAGAGTGTTGCTAAGTGAAACTGGATATCAGGTGTTTTAGAGTCTTTCATTACGCGCGTGAAGAGACCCCCCTGATTAATGCCGATTGAAAGCGGTCCGCCGCGAAAGAGCAACCAATCTAAGCCCATCTTGAGTTGTCCAAACCAAGAGGAGAGTTGGTCATTAGTTGAGATGGGTTGATTTAATTCGTAGATAAGGCGGTGCTGTAAATGGTCTTGTAGATTTTCGCCAACTCCTGGTAAATCCTGCACCACAGGGATATTGAATTCTTGCAACAGTTTGGCTGGGCCAACCCCTGACAGTTGTAAAATTTGCGGACTCTGGATTGCGCCCGCACTCAGAATGACTTCTTTATTAGCGCGCACTATGCTTTTTTTACCGTTACGGAATATTTCAATACCTACGGCTTTTTTGTTCTCAAAAATCACCCTACAAGCCTGACTATCTGTCAGGATTTCTAGATTCTTCCGATGCTTGGCGGGCTTTAAATATGCAACAGCAGTACTGCAGCGAAAACCTTTGTGAGTGGTGAGCTGGTAGTAGCCAACCCCTTCTTGCGTTAAGTTATTGAAATCATCTGTCTCAGGCACCCCTAAAGCATTGGCGGTCTTTTTAAATGCTTCGACTAATGGATGTTTCTTTGGAATAGACGATGCCTTCAAAGGCCCCTTTTGTGAATGGAGTGGTTCACTTAAGCGATCATTTCCTTCTGCTTTTTTAAAGTAGGGCAGTACGTCATCCCAGCCCCAGCCAGGATTCCCGAGGTTGCACCATGTGTCATAGTCTTCTTTCTGTCCACGAATAAATATTAGGCCATTAATTGAGCTGGAGCCTCCTAGTGTCTTTCCTCTGGGCCAATAAATCTGTCGATTGTTTACACCTGGATCTGGCTCGGTCTGAAATTTCCAGTTCAGCTTTGGATCCCACATCGTCTTTGCATATCCAATAGGCAGATGAATCCAAGGAGAGCGGTCCTTTGGTCCTGCTTCAATCAGGCAAACAGAATTCTTGGGATCCTCTGAGAGGCGACTCGCCAAAACGCAACCAGATGAACCACCGCCTACAACGATGTAATCAAAAGATGTATTTGACATATTGATTAATGCTTTCTTAATCCCAAAATTTCACGAGCTTGCGCCGGAGTTGCCACCGTCCGGTTGTATTTGGGCGCCATCTCAGCAAGGCGTGCAACGAGCTCAGCATTGTCTTTCGCAGCTCGAGTTTTATCAAAGCGCGTATTGTCCTCAAGACCAGTTCTGACATGACCGCCTAATTCGAGAGTCCATTCATTGACTGGTAATTGATGGCGTGCAATACCAGCTGCAGTCCACGTCGCATCCGGCATCACTGCCCTTAATTCTGAGATGAGAAATTCTAGAATCGTGCGTCGTGCTGGCATGGCGTTAGGAATACCCATGACAAATTGCACATGTGCAGGTGCTTTGAGGAGGCCGCGTTCAATCAAATTTGCTGCGTTATAGAGCATCGCAAGGTCAAATATCTCGATTTCTGGCTTGATCTCGTACTTCAGCATCTCGCTTGCAAGACCATCCACAAATTCAGGGGGGTTTTCATAAATCCCTGTTGGGAAATTTACAGAGCCCGTTGCGAGTGAGGCCATGTCAGGTCGATGGAACAACATTCCACCGCGAGCAGCTTGATCGCGACCACGACCGCCAGTAGAAAACTGAATAATCATTCCTGGACAATGTTTCTGTATTCCCTCTTGAACGGCTGCATATAAATCGGGGTCTGAGCTAGGAGTTTCATCTGCATTACGTACATGTATATGCGCAAGGGATGCACCCGCTTCAAACGCTTTATGTGTTTCTTCAATCTGTTCGCTAGTAGTCACTGGCAATCCTGGACAATCTTTTTTGCGAGGTATTGCGCCTGTCATTGCTACTGTGATGATTACGGGAGTGGTCATATTGTTTCCAGGTAATTAATTACTGCTATCAGATAAGCTGCTTTGAATATCATTCGCTGCGCGCTTTAAAGGTTTGACATAAAAATCAATCGATTTTTCTTGCATACGCGGCGCCGGGCCATGAGCTGTAATCGTGGCGAAAGTTTTATATTTAGAGTTGATAACTGGCACGGCAATTCCAATAAACCCTTCTAGGAAAGCTGATTCATCAAGGGCGTAGCCGTCATTACGAATTTTTTCAAGCTCAACAAATAATTTGTTGTATGTGGTTATCGTTTTAGGCGTGTAGGTTTCAAATGGCTCATTGCCTAGCGAGCGTCGAACCTGCAACTCAGTCATGCCTGAAAGAAATAACTTTCCACTTGCAGTGCAGTGCAGGGGTACACGCATACCGAGATCTACGTGAAGGCGAATGGGTGCACTTGTTTCGACGCGATCGAGATACATCACTTTATTGCCATCTAAGATGTTGAAGTTACAGGTTTCACCAATTTCTTCAACAAGACGTTTCATTACTGCTACGCGTTGTGATCGAATCGAGTCCACAGAAAGAATATTCATTCCCATGATTCTGAGTTTTGCGCTTGGCTGAAAACGTCTGCCATTGGGATCACGCTCAATAAATCCCTGGGTTACTAGAGTATTTAACAATCTAAAGGCAGTGGGTTTGGCTAAACCGGTGCTTGTAGAAATAGCCTCAAGAGTGAGGGGAAATTCTGATTGGGCAATTGTCTCCAGAATGAGCAAAACCTTTTCCGCCATGCTGGATTTGGCAGATTCCTCCAATATTTCGGCTGGGGGGGTGATGCGGGAGAGCTTTTGTGGCATTTATTTAGAATTATTTTGGAAGATATTTGGGTTTTTAAGTGTTTACCCTTAAAGCATTTCATCTGATGATACTTTAAATTTCATTAGAGAAAATATTAACCAAAAATACGAGACAGTGCAAACAAAAAAGAAAATCGCCCCAAAAGCGAAAGTAAAGAACAAGCCTTCTAAAAAAGTTCCAGTTAAAAAGACTGGATCTGTGGTGAAGGTTCCGCCTGAATTCACGATGAAGCAGGTGAAGGAAATTGTTGCCCTCATTAAAGATGCGGGCACATTTACTACCTTCGGCTATAGGACTGAGGAATTTGAGATTGAGATTTCAGTAGGGCCGCAAATCGCTTCAGCGCCAAGCGCTTATGTTGCCCCGCAAGTAGTGGTGCCCACATCCGTAAGTGATGCTGCTCCCATTGCTGCGACACCATCATTAAGTCTTTCGCCATCAGAGCGAGTTATTACAAGCCCGATGATTGGAACTTTTTATCGCAGGCCAAGCCCAAGCTCAGCACCATTTGTTGAAGTGGGCGACAGCGTGACGCCAACCACAGATGTTTGTATTGTGGAAGTGATGAAATTATTGAATACCATTCCTGCTGAATGTAGCGGAAGGGTATCTCGTATTCTGGTTGAGGATGGGTCAACGATTGAGGTTGGACAACCACTCATGGTGATTGAGCTGACTTAATGGCATCTAAGAAACCATTCGAAATGATCGATGTCACTCTGCGCGATGCGCATCAGTGCCTTTGGTCTACCCGTATGACTACTCCTCATATGTATCCAGCACTAGCCGATATAGATCAAGCTGGCTATGGTTATATTAATATTTTAGGTGGCGCTGTATTTGATGTGATGGTGCGCTTCTTGCGTGAAGATCCATGGAAGCGTATGAGGTTTTTGAGTGAACAACTCAGCACTCCAACAGATGCATTAACACGCGGTCAAAGTATTTACACATTTGAGTTATTCCCGGACGATGTTGTGGAGCTCAATGTAGAGCTGTTGGCTCAGTCCGGCGTCAGAGTATTGACTGTTTATGATGCTCTGAACGATAACCGCAATATTGAATCTTCTGTAAAAGCGGGCAAGAAACATGGCATGCTAATTAATGCCATGTTGACTTACGCTCTAAGTCCTGTGCATGACGATGCTTACTTTATTGCTCGTACACGCGAGTTGGTAAAGTTAGGCGCTGACTTTATTTCAGTAAAAGATCCAACTGGCTTGCTTACCCCAGAGCGAGCTGCCACCCTTTTTCCTGCTGTAGTTTCTGCGGCGTCAGGCATTCCTATTAAATTACATTCGCATTGCCAATCTGGTTTAGCGCCGTTGGTATATGAGGAAGCCATCAAAGCTGGTTTTGCTTATGGCTATGTGGCAACGAATTGCTTAGCAAATGGCGCTTCCCTCCCGTCGGTATTAGATGTGTATGCCAGCGCTCAAAAACTCGGTCGAGCTCCTAAGATGAATCATTTGGCCTTGCAGAAGGTAGATGAATACTTTGATTGGATTTGCGCTCGCGATAATTTTGCTCGTGGAGAAAAGGCAATTTATGACCCAGCTCTATATGAGCATCAAATCCCCGGTGGAATGATTTCTAATCTACGCGCTCAATTAGCTACGATGGGTATCTCACACAGAGAGGCGGAGATTCTAGAGGAGACTGCTAGAGTTCGTGAAGATTTAGGGTATCCCATTTTAGTGAGCCCATTTGCCCAATACATTGTTACTCAAGCGGTCTTGAATGTGATGCAGGGCGAGCGCTATAAAACAATCCCGGATGAGATAAAGCTATATCTCAAGGGTCACTATGGAAGATTGGCGGGTAAGCCTAGTGCCAAAGTGATGAGTCGCGCAAATGTAGATTACGACGCCTCTCGTCGACCTGGCGAACTAATTGAGCCTGCACTACCTGGCTTAAGAAAAAAATGGGGCCGCTCCATTAGTAAGGAGCAGTTAAGTCTTCATGCCTTCTATCCAGAGCATCTTGCCATCGGATTGAGGGATGGAGCGCAAGAGGCATTGAAGCAGGGACCTGCTTTACAGCCCTTTACTGAGTTAGTGAAGTATTTAGTTATGAAAAAAGAATATAGAAAAATTAGAACCAAATTAGGTGGTATAGAGTTAAGCTTCAGCAGTTAGTTTTTTGGCCTTTGCTTTTTGTATTTGGTACAAGAAATTTTAAATTTAAGGAGATCGTAATGAAACAATTTAGCGCATCACGCCGTATCTTTTCAGTACTCGCTGTCGCCATGTTATCTGGCGCTCCAATGCTGTCAATGGCTCAAAACGCCACAAAGTTCAATGATTATGGGTGGCCAGAAGGGGCTGAGGAGAAAGTATCAGCTAAGTCTGTAGCCTGGCTTAAAGAAAAAGGCTGGTGGCCTGTACAAATTGCATTTCAGCCACCATGGTCTGGTCAAAACACAGTCAACTTGGTAATGGATAAAAAAGGTCTCCTATCTAAGCGTGGTATCGAAGCTAAATTACAAGCATTCCCATCAGGGCCCGCGATTAATGAAGTCATTATTTCTGGACGATTCCAGTTTGGTAATGGTGGAAATTTCCCATTTACCTCTTTAGTCGATAAAAACATTCCAGTGAAGACGATCGCGGTGATTAATACGAACTTGATGCACGCTGTTTTAGTGCCACTTGATTCTAAGATCAAATCCTTTAAAGACTTCAAAGGTTCTAATCCGCCAGCAACTATTGGTATCGTAACTGGTTCCTCAGCTGAGTTTTACATTCAAGCGGCAGCCAAGGCTAATGGTATTGAAATTGGAAAAGATATCATCTTGAAAAACATGCCTCCAGGCGAGCAAATGGCGATGCCAAAAGGTATTGATGCAGTAGTTCCTTGGGACCCAACCCCAACCATCATGTCCAAAGAGCGTAAGAACGCCAGAATTATTAGTGACAGCTATCCGTACAATATTTATGCCGGTACTTTCTATGTGCGTCAAGAAGTTATTGATAACGCACCGGACGTAGTACAAGCATTTACAGATGCTATTGCTGAGGCAACACTTTGGATTAGAAAGAATCCAGATGCTGCGGTTGATGTCATGCAAGAAGATCCAAACTTGAAGAACTATTCAAAAGAAATCTTGCGTCAACAAATTACTGCTTACAACTTGCTTTACAAGCCTAATTACATTTACCCAATTCCAGTTTTCTGGGGTCGTGCAAATGAGCCTATTTACACATGGCTTTATGAGAACAAGCGTATTCAGAATAAGTTAACTGGTATCGACTTTGCACGTGCGGTGGATACACGCTTTATGGATAAAACTTTCGAGAAGTTGGGTTGGGCAACAACTACAAGACCACCATTTTTACCAGCAAGCTGGTCTGCACCATTGGATAAAACACCGTACCCAACTTATATGAATCCATTAAATACGACCACACCACAGCCTTTCCCAGAAAAGGGTGATCTTGTGAGAGATTGGTCCTTCGACGGTAAGACTTATAAGAAATAAGAGCTATGCCAATAATTAACTTTTTCAAGCAATTTCGTCGTCTAGCTTTATTGATTATTTTGCTTGCCGCCTGGGAGTATGCCAGTCGGTTTATTCTGGATAAGACAGAATCTACCTTGTTGCCACCTCCTTCGGGGGTGGCACTAGGAGGTTTTGAATTAATGCAGTCTGGAGAAATCTGGAAGCATTTATTGGATAGCTTATCCAGAGAATTTGTGGCATTTTGTTATGCCTCTGTCGCTATTCCTTTGGGAATAGTGATGGGGTGTTTTAAATGGGTCAATGAGCAGGTAGATCCAATCGTAGAAATTTTGCGACCTATTCCGCCAATTGCCTGGATCCCGCTAAGTATTTTGTGGTTTGGGGTTGGTAACACTCAAAACCAATTCATTATTTTCTTGGGAATCTTTTTCCCAATCCTATTGAACACTATTGATGCTGTAAAAAATGTGGAGCCGAACCTAATTCGAGCGGCTCGCTGTTTGGGCGCTGGCTCTTGGGGTGTGATTACACGTGTCGTACTGCGTGCGGCTCTTCCTCAGATAGTGACCGGTATTCGTATTGGTTTGGGAGTAGGTTGGATGGCTTTGGTAGCGGCTGAATTGGTTGGCGCCAACTCTGGCCTTGGATTCTTAATTAATGACGCGCGTACCGTTTTGCGTACAGACTATATTTTGGTTGGTATGTTGGCTATTGGCGTAATTGGCTTATGCCTCGATAGACTTATTAGATACACGGCTCAGAAACTAATGCCTTGGTCAAGAGCGCTTAATGCTTAAACAGTTTGTTGATAACTAATCATTAAAATGAATAATTCAAAGCCAGCACTTAAAGTAGAGCACGTCAGAAAAATTTATCCGTCAATGCATGCTAAGGGCCAAGAAGTTTTGGCCATTGACGATATTTCGTTAGAGGTTCGTAAGAATGAGTTTTGCTCAATCTTGGGCCATAGTGGCTGCGGAAAGACAACACTTCTCAATTTGATTGCTGGATTTGAGACTCCAACTGCTGGTCACATTGAATGTGCTGGCAAAGTTGTGAACGGCCCTGGTGCAGATCGCTCAATGGTGTTTCAGGACTATGCGCTATTCCCATGGTTGACCGTATACGACAATATTGCTTTTGGATTAAAAATCAAAGGTATTAATGCTGGCGAGATTAAGCAGATCGTGACGCGCTTTGCTGCGCTAGTAGGTTTAAGTCAATTTACTAATCACTATCCTCATCAGCTTTCAGGCGGTATGCGTCAGCGAGTATCTATTGCGAGAGCCCTGGTTGTTGATCCCACTGTTCTCTTGATGGATGAGCCATTTGCTGCATTGGATGCACAAAATCGCGCCATGATGCAAGCTGAAATGATTCGAATTTTGAATGAGGAAAGCAAAACTGTTGTCTTGGTCACTCATAGCATTGAGGAGGCTATCAATCTTTCAGACGTCATCGTTGTGATGACACGTCGCCCCGGAAGAGTGAAAGAAGTTATACGGGTACCAGAGCCCCGCAGAATGGTTGAAGATACGCCCGCCTATCTAGAGATTCGCCGTCAGATTCGCGATCTCATCGCCGGTGAACATGATGTTAGCGAGGCCGTTTGATTTTTGAAAACCTAGCCGCAATTTGTTTATTAACATTTGCGGCATTTTTTGGTGGCTTCATTAGAAGGTTAAGCGGTTTCGGTGGGGCGCTCATTATGACGCCCGTTCTCATGTGGATATTTCCAATTCCATTTTTGATTCCGATTGTGATGTGCTCGGAAGTATTTGGAGGCATATTACTTTCTCGGCATTGGAAATTACATCAAGAGGATCAATCTCGCCTTTGGTTCATGTTATTTTTTTCCGCCATCTTTTTACCTTTAGGTATTTGGCTAGGTGGACTAATACAGCTCTCGGTGTTGAAAACCGCTACTAGCGCAGTTATTTTATTTTTTGCTAGCTACTTGCTTTTAAAGCCACATGTCCGGTTAACAGGTTCGAGTCTTTTGGATGGTATCGCAGGAGGTCTTTCGGGCTTGTTGTTGGGTTCTTGCGGGATAGGCGGGCCACCTGCCGCGTTGTATCTCAATTCCACCAATCAAGCATTCGATAGAACGCGGGCTCTGTTATCTCAATTTGTTTCTGGCATATCGATATTTGCAATTGTTGCGGCGAGTCTGATGGGTGGGGGAATTGATTGGCTTGCCTACCTTGCGGTGGCTATTCCAGCTTATTGGCTTGGAATGAGGGTTGCCAAAATGGTTTTAGAGGCCCATGCAGTATCGGATGGCGTTCTGAAAAGGCTTTGCCTGCTGTTGCTCATAGCAAATGCAGCTATCAATTTGCTGTTTTTATTTATATTGAAATAAGTATAAGCAAATGAAATATATATTCTTTTCAGATATATAAAAAAACTCTATTCTCTAGGTTCATTGGATGCATATGCCAGCTTAGATTAAAAGAAGGAGTTCAAAATGGGTTACACAACAGATAATAAACAAGAGGCTGTGGTTGAATCAGTTTTGCTAACTACAGAAAAAACATTTGTCGCCCCAACGGGTGCTGATCGCTCTGATTGCAGTCAAACCAGCGAAGTGGTTTACTTTCAAATAGAAGATTAATTTCTTTAAAAAATAGGCACTCTTTTTGGGTGTAGATCATGAAATAAAAAACCGCTACTGAGGCGGTTTTTTTTGTATCTACTTTTAAATCAAAACATCATGAGAAAGAGGTTTCAAATTCCTCGGCTTTAATGGCGTTCATTAAAAAGAGAATTTGTCTTTGAAAACTTTTTCTCTCGTCAACTTTGTCATGAGGCAAGCGGTCATGCTCGCGTAGCAAGCTAATAATGGCTGGGTTGTAATGCTCTCTGACCGGGGACATCTTGGCTCCTTGAAACCGTATTCGTTAGAAACACTGTAACAAGGGCCTTATATATTTACAAGTAATATATAGCGATAACTAAACTACTTTCGTGTATATAAATGCTGGCGCTTACTTTTCTACGAAGGCGCGCTCAAATACGTAGTCACCAAGTTGTCCAAGACTTGGGGAGACCTTAAAGCCCTTGGCATCTAGCATTTCAGCGGTTTCTTTCAGCATGGAGGGGCTGCCGCAAATCATGGCTCTATCTACTGCTGGATCTAATGGGGGAAGGCCAATATCCTTAAATAGCTGACCAGATTCAATGGCAGTGGTGAGGCGTCCAGTATGCTTAAAAGCTTCTCTGGTCACGGTTGGGTAGTAGATCAGTTTTTCGCGAATAATTTCGCCTATATATTCATCTTGAGTGAGTTCATTCTTGATGTAGTCGCCATAAGCCAGTTCGCTGACAAGGCGTACGCCATGGATGAGGACTACCTTCTCAAACTTCTCATAGGTGTCGGGGTCGCGAATAATGCTCATGAATGGCGCAAGACCAGTGCCTGTGCTGAAGAGGTAGAGATGTTTGCCTGGGTTTAAATCGTCAATGACCAATGTGCCAACGGATTTTTCGCTGACAAGAATGGGGTCTCCCACTTGTATCTTTTGTAAACGTGATGTGAGTGGCCCATCTTGAACCTTGATACTTAAAAATTCGAGGTGCTCTTCATAGTTTGGGCTAGCAACACTGTAAGCCCTCACCAAAGGTTTGCCTTCTACCTCGAGGCCAATCATCAGAAAATGACCGCTACGAAAGCGCAGGCCTTTATTGCGGGTGGTGGTAAAGCTAAAGAGGGTGTCGTTCCAGTGGTGAACGGTAAGAACGGTTTCAGTGTTGTAGGCTGCCATAAAAGCTTAATTTTAATTGTCTAAAACCCTAATTATCCTCAATCTTGAAGCGATTCAGGGGGTATCACAGCTTTAAAGACTAATTAACTTCTCATAAGTAATCTACTTTTGCTTATATGAGCCCTAGTTTGGGTCTTTAGGAGGGGCAACTCGCTATCATCTAGGGGCAAGCAGCGCCAATACCGGTCGACCCTTAATCACACTATATTTTCTTATGGCAATTCTGACTGTTAATGCAGGTTCTTCATCTCTCAAGTTTTCAATTTATCCGACTAAGCAAGGATCTGTGCTGCCATCCATCCTCTCGGGTAGTTTTGAGGGGCTAGAGCCGGGTGGAAAAACAGAACTTCGCTATGCCTATGAGGGGGTAGAGCATGCAGAGAATTTTGAGGATGTAGGCCAGGATCCGTTTATCGCGGCTTTGATGCACCTCAAAGAGCTATTGCTTGAAATTAAAGGATTGCCACCAATTAGAGCAGTCTCTCATCGTATTGTTCATGGAGGCTCAGAGTTTTTTAGACCGATTGTCTCTACTGATGCAATTCTAGAAAAATTATCCGCCATGAGTGCGTTGGCGCCATTGCATCAACCCCATAGCTTGGATGGTGTGAAAGCTTTTTCTCAAGTATTTCCTGGCATTCCTCAGGTGCTTTGTTTTGATACCGCCTTTCACAAAACCATGAGTCACCATGAAACTTCTTTGGCTTTGCCTAAAGAGATTACCGATCAAGGTGTGCGACGCTATGGTTTTCATGGTATTTCATATCAGTACATCATTGGCGAATTAAATGAGAACTCCAATAGAGCGAAAGATAAAGTGCTCATGGCTCATCTTGGTAATGGCGCTAGCTTATGTGCCGCAATTGATGGAAAAAGCGTTGCCACAACAATGGGCTTCTCCGCCCTAGATGGCCTAATGATGGGCACTCGCAGCGGCTCGTTAGATGCTGGTGTGTTGATGTATTTGGTGGAGCGAGGCTATACCCATGATCAGTTGCAAGATCTGCTCTATAGAAGGAGCGGTCTGCTTGGTGTGTCCACTATTTCAGCGGATATGCGCAAGTTGAGAAGTGATTCCAATCCTTTAGCTAAAGAGGCGATTGAGCTCTTTATCTACAAAATTATGCGCGAGGGTGGTGCCATGATTGCTTGCCTTGGCGGTCTTGATCTAATTTCATTTAGCGGCGGTATTGGCGAGCATGATCCTGTTTTAAGGTCGGCGGTATGCAAAAAATTTGCATGGCTTGGTATTGAGTTGGACGAAAAGTTGAACCAAGAAGCCACTCAAGGACTAACTTTAAAAATTAGCACTCCGCAAAGTCGTGTCGAGGTTTGGGTTGTTCCAACTGATGAAGGGGTAATGACTGCGCAAGAGGCTCTCAACTTGCTACGCTCTTAGTGCTAGGGCCAATCTCTTTGATAGCCAGAGGTAGAGTAGGTTAATAAAAAAGCGGGGTAATAACCCCGCTTTTTCTTTGGAGAAGAAATTACTCTTCTTCGCGACGCAAATGTGGGAACAGAATCACATCACGAATATTTGGCGCATCGGTCAAAAGCATGACTAAGCGATCAATGCCGATACCGCAACCGCCTGTTGGAGGCATACCGTACTCGAGGGCACGGATGAAGTCATGGTCAAAGTACATTGCCTCTTCATCGCCAGCCTCTTTTTGCTCTACTTGCTTGCGGAAGCGGTTGGCTTGATCTTCTGCATCATTTAGCTCAGAGAAGCCATTGGCGATTTCGCGACCAGTAATAAAGAGTTCGAAACGCTCAGTAATTCCTGGACGGGTGTCTGATTCTCTTGCAAGAGGACTCACTTCAATTGGGTAGTCGATGATGTAGGTTGGCTCCCAAAGATGTTCCTCAGCAACCAATTCAAATAGAGCGAGTTGAAGTGCGCCAATCCCAGCGTTCTTGAGGGTAGGGGCATCTGGGTTCTCACCACCTTTTTTCAATTCAGCACGAATGAAGTTTGCATCCTCCAATTGAGCTGCTTCATAGTTCTTGCCAGATTGGCCGCAGTACTTGAGGATTGCTTCAGTAATGGTTAGGCGCTGGAATGGCTTACTCAGATCAAGCTCACGACCTTGATGTGTTAATACTGCTGTGCCTTGCGCATCAATTGCGGCGGCACGAATTAATCCTTCGGTGAAGTCCATAAGCCAGCGGTAATCTGTATAGGCCGCATAGAATTCCATCATTGTGAATTCTGGATTGTGACGCGGGCTTACGCCTTCGTTACGGAAGTTGCGGTTAATTTCAAAGACACGCTCAAAACCGCCGACTACTAGACGCTTAAGGTAAAGCTCAGGAGCAATACGCAAGAACATTTGCATATCGAGAGCATTGTGGTGAGTAATGAACGGCTTAGCTGCTGCGCCACCTGGAATAGGGTGGAGCATCGGCGTTTCAACTTCCATGAAGTCGGCATCTAACATATGGCGACGCAATGAAGCGATCGCGTTACTGCGTGCTTTGAAAGTATTGCGGCTTTCAGGATTAACAATCAAGTCTACATAGCGTTGACGATATTTAGTCTCCAGGTCTGAGAGGCCATGGAACTTATCAGGTAATGGACGCAATGACTTGCTAAGAAGGCGTAAATTGCTGCACTCAACTGAGAGTTCGCCCTTATTAGTCTTAAAAAGATTACCTTCAGCAGAGATAAAGTCACCCATATCCCAATGCTTGAAGGCTCCATGAACATCAGCACCGCTGAGCTCATCATTGATATAGAACTGAATTTGCCCACTGCGATCTTGGATGGTTGCAAAGCTCGCTTTGCCCATCACACGCTTGAGAACCATACGTCCAGCAACCTTGACGTGAATCTTCTTCGCCGCCAATTCTTCTTTGGTAAGGCTGTCATAGTGGGCATGCAAGTCAGACGCCAAATGGGTGGGAACAAAGTCATTTGGGAATGCAACGCCACCAGCGCGGAGCTTGGCAAGCTTTTCACGGCGCTCGGCAATGATGTGATTTTCATCAACTGCTTCAGTGGCTGCGGCATTGTCTAAGTTGGTTTTATCGTTCATGTTTATCGCGGTGCAGTAATGGGTATATGGTTATTACACGCCTTGTTTCAGGCTGGCTTCAATGAAGGCATCGAGATCGCCATCCAATACTTTCTGGGTATTGGAAATCTCAACGTTAGTACGTAAATCTTTGATGCGGCTTTGATCCAAAACATAAGAGCGGATTTGATGACCCCAGCCTACATCGGTCTTAGTAGCTTCCAGCTTGTCTTGTTCAGCGCGACGCTTTTGCATCTCGTGCTCATAAAGGCGAGACTTCAGCATAGTCATGGCCTCGGCGCGGTTGCGGTGCTGACTTCGGTCATTCTGACACTGCACCACAATCCCAGTCGGAATATGGGTTAAGCGTACTGCTGAGTCTGTTTTATTGATGTGCTGACCACCTGCTCCAGAAGCGCGATAGGTATCTGTACGAATATCAGCAGGATTGACTTCAATCTCAATCGAGTCATCAATCTCTGGGTAGACATAGATAGAGGCAAATGATGTGTGGCGACCATTAGATGAATCGAATGGGGATTTGCGCACTAGGCGATGCACACCTGTTTCAGATCGTAGGTGACCATAAGCATATTCACCATCGACTTTGATGGTTGCGCTTTTAATGCCAGCAACATCACCATCAGATTCTTCAAGGATTTCAGTTTTGTAGCCTTTGCGTTCGCAATACTTGAGGTATTGTCGATAGAGCATACTAGCCCAGTCACAGGCTTCAGTACCACCAGCACCTGCTTGAATATCGATAAAGCAATTGCATGAATCCATCTCATTGTGGAACATGCGCCGGAATTCAAGGTCGCCAATAATCTTGCTATAGCTTTCAACATCTTTCTCAATAGCGGCGATCGTTTCAAAATCATTTTCCTCTTTAGCCATGTCAAATAGCTCGAGAGCGCTAGTAATGTTGGTATTGAGATCGGTAAGAGTGGCGACAACGCCATCGAGCAATTTCTTCTCTTTGCCCAGCGCTTGCGCTTTCTTTTGATCGTCCCAAATCGTGGGATCTTCTAGTATTGAATTAACTTCGGTAAGGCGACGTGACTTTACGTCGAAGTCAAAGATACCCCCGAAGAGCTTGCTCACGGGTGAGCAGATCGGACAAGGTATTCGAAATAATGTTTAGTTGTTCAGCTTCCATCCCCTAATTATAAGGGGGTTATTGCTGCAGCCCCTCAGGCGCCAGGGGTCTCATCATGGGCTTCAATCATCAGTTGAACGCGAGCTTGACCTTGATAGCGGTCAGTGACCAAGCGATAGGCTAGTCTGGCTTTGGCAGGCAGGCTTTGAGTGCGATTAAACCAAACTGCTGTCAATGGCTTGGAGCCAGCATCAAGCCCTAAGGGGCGAACCATTAGGCGTAGATGCTTTTCTTTCATAAGACTTTGTTGGGCAATCTCAAATTCCCCGTAGAAAACCGGTTGCGGAAAGCCTTGGCCCCAGATTTCTTCGGCCAGAAGGTCGCCAATTTCAGGGGTAAATTCAGAGGGTTCTAAACCACCATCATGTGCATGGCGGCGCTCGAGCAATTCATCTGTGAGAAGTTCTGATGCAACCTGCTGAAAGCAGGCATCAAATTTCTCAAAATCATCTTTACGAATGGTTAATCCTGCAGCCATTGCATGACCACCAAATTTGAGAATGAGTCCAGGTTCGCGTTTAGAAACTAAATCCAGCGCATCTCTCAAATGAAAACCTGTCAGTGAACGACCCGAACCACGCAACTCTTCTCCAGTATTGCCATCAGCAGGCGCAAACACAATTGCAGGACGATTAAAACGTTCTTTTAAACGTGAAGCAACAATGCCTACAACGCCTTGATGCCATTCTGGATTCCACAAGCAAATACTATTGCGCTCAGACATGGTTCCAGAAAGCCGATCTTCAGCTAGATGAGAGAGTGCAGTTCCTTGCATTCCCGATTCAATCACGCGACGTTCGCGATTGATCCGATCAAGTTCGTGCGCTAACGTCATTGCATCATCGGCATTATCTGTGAGAAGCAAGCGGATGCCTAAGGTCATATCCGCCAGACGACCAGCCGCATTGAGTCTGGGGCCGATGGCAAAGCCTAAGTCAAAGGTATTAGCTTTGCGTGGATCACGAGTAGCCGCCTGAAATAGCGCTTGCATGCCTGGCTGTGATATTCCTGCGCGAATACGTTTCAAGCCATTGGAAACTAAAACCCGATTGTTGCGATCGAGATGTGCAACGTCTGCGACTGTTCCTAAAGCGACCAGGTCTAAAAGGTTCTCTACCTTGGGTTGAGTTTCATTCGTAAATTTGCCACGCTTGCGAAGTTCAGCACGAAGGGCAACTAGTAAATAAAACATCACACCAACACCTGCGAGGGCTTTGCTTGGAAAGCTGCAGCCTGGTTGATTTGGATTAACGATTGCCAGTGCATTTGGTAAGTGATCTCCAGGCAGGTGATGATCAGTCACTATAACTTCCATACCAAGCTCTTTGGCACGATTCACACCGGCTTCACTCGCGATACCGTTATCAACAGTAATTAAATATTTTGGTTTGGGATTTTGTTGGGCAGCTAATTCCACCACTTCAGGGGTCAGTCCGTATCCCATCGTGAAGCGATTGGGTACCAGAAACTGAATTGGTGTCTCGGGACCGCCTAGCATGCGTAAGCCACGGAGACCAACAGCACAAGCAGTAGCACCATCGCAGTCATAATCAGCAACGATGAGCATCGACTCTTTTTTCTCGAGGATATCGGCTAGTAAGCTTGCTGTATTAATACAGTTCTTCAGCTCTACCGGTGAAATCAACTGCTTTAAATCCAGTGAGAGCTCTTCAGGAGACTGTAGACCGCGTGCTGCATAGAGTCTAGCTAGCAAAGGATGTAACCCACTCTGCGCCAACCAGGTTGCGGTACGCTCAGAAAATGGGCGTTGCGAAAATAGGCTCATATGAAACTCATGCGTTAATCATCATTGAGTAATTTCTTTCCAGGTAAGTGGTTCTGACTTTTTCCAGAAGGCCCAAGATTTCCTATGTAGATCTTTGACAGTAAGAATACGCTCGCGCACTTTTCCGTTTGGAAAGTCAATCAGAACAACTTCATCAAGTTTTTTATTAAGTAATGCCGCACTTAATTGGGGCCATGCTAGTTGGGGTTGTTCGAGCCAAGCAAAAGCGCCAGCTAGATTGTTCTCATGCAAAGTAATTTCGTATGGAAGACCTAAAAGCCTTGCTAGGCCTGGCAATAAAGGGTGTTGGCCAATGAGACGTTGGGATTCTTTTAATGATTCCGTTGGTTTTACATCATTCAGTTTGCCAATGCCGCTAATCCAGAGCGAGTTAATGCTGGGCATGCCACGTTGTTCCCGTTCTTCGTTTACTGGACCAATGTGCCAAAGCATCTGAATTTCATTTTGGAGTTTGCGCCAACGCTTGGCGATACCTTGTTCATGGGTATCGCGTGGCATCCACCAGTCAATATTGCGGCCATGTGCTTGATCAACGCTATAGCTAGCAAGACTAGAAAAAGCTCCTGCAGGAATAAACCAATAGTGTTGGTTTTGGAAAAGGATTGAACTCTGAAAATCTTCTTCTATAAATGGGAGCGCAGCATTGAGTAGTTGGGTGGATTCTTCTGTTGTCAGGTCAATCTGGTTTTGCCCCATCAAAATAAGATGATCTCGTGTGGCGTGTAGATGAACTGGTTGTAGGCATGCAATGACTTCGGTTGGATTGATCACTTGATCAGATTGCCCAAGCAGTAATACCGGGGCAATAGGTACTGCATCGCCGAGCAAAAAGCGCTCATGGGGCAGGCCTTGCCTTGGGCCGTCCCTGCTTACAGGGTCATCCAAGACGTCTTCCCCTGAAATTAACAGGGTAAAACGGCGCAGCTGGCCTGGGGCGATGGTGGAATTAGCAGTCATTACCCTGATTTTAGGTGGCATTTGAGTATTCCATCAGTTTGTCCGCGCGATTCACTAAACTGTGGCTATGTTAAGACTTCCTATTGAGCTAGAAATTGGCCTGCGCTATACCCGATCCAAGCGTCGCAAGACGGTGGGAAAGCGTGATGGCTTTCTATCCTTTATCTCTGGAATCTCTACCGCTGGCATTGCTTTAGGAGTTGCTTCACTGATCGTAGTTCTCTCTGTCATGAATGGCTTTCAGAAAGAAGTACGTGATCGTATGTTGTCAGTGCTATCCCATGTGGAAATTACTGCACCTGACGGCCTGGCAAACTGGGAGCCGCTGGCGCTTAAAGTGGCGGCCCAACCTCATGTAGTTGGTGTAGCGCCTATGGTTAGCTCTCAAGGACTTCTTAGTCGTGAGAGCATGATGCGCGGTGTAGCGATTCGTGGCATCTTGCCAAGCGAAGAAGGCAAAGTATCTGACTTACCAAAACAATTTGTTGCGGGCAGCATTGATGATTTAAGGCCAGGAAGTTTTGGTGTTGCCTTAGGCGCACAGCTGGCGGCAATTGTTGGTGCACACGTTGGTGATCGTATTAATTTAATTGTTCCTGAGAGTGATCTAACTCCAGCAGGTGCCATGCCTCGCATGCGCACACTTCAGGTGGTGGGTATTGTAGATAGTGGTCATTATGAATATGACAGCTCCTTAGCCATCATGCATTGGAAGGACGCCGCTGCCTTGTTGCGGCTTCGAGATCCATCTGGATTGCGTGTCAAATTGGATGATATGCAGCGTGCGCCAGAAGTTGCTAATGAATTAGCAGCTATCGTGCCTCAAGCTCTATGGGTGACTGACTGGTCAAGATCTAACCGAAATTGGTTTGCTGCAGTGCAGACTGAGAAAAAGATGATGTTCATCATTCTGACTTTGATTATTGCTGTTGCGGCATTTAATTTGGTGTCTACCTTGGTGATGACGGTAAACGAGAAGCAGGCTGACATTGCTATTCTGAGAACAATGGGTGCTAGCCCTGGGCTGATTCAGAGAATATTTTTAATTCAAGGTTTATCGATTGGATTATTGGGGTCTTTAGCCGGAGTTGGTTTGGGTTTGTTGATCGCACTCAATATTGATGTGATCGTTCCAGTGATTGAGGCAATCTTCCGCGTGCAATTTTTGCCACGTGAGGTGTATTTTATTAGTGAGCTACCTTCTGATGTCAGAGCCAGTGATGTACTAACAGTTGGCTTGATGGCTTTTGGCCTGTCTGTATTGGCAACTCTATATCCAAGCCGCAGAGCAGCTAAGGTTCAGCCGGCGGAGGCTTTACGTTATGAGTAATTTGGAGAACTTGGTACTCAAAGCCAGAGGCCTGGCTAAGACTTACGGTCAAGGACCTACTGCGGTTGAGGTTCTTAAAGCAATCGATTTGGATATCGCACCTTCAGAAAAAATTGCCATTGTTGGATCCTCAGGTTCTGGCAAGAGCACTTTGCTGCATCTTTTGGGTGGATTAGATAATCCAAGCTCAGGTACAGTAATTTTGGCGGGCTCTAATTTGAATAACTTGTCAGAAAAGAAATTGGATCAGCTGCGTAATCACAGTTTGGGCTTTATTTACCAATTCCATCACCTCTTAGATGAATTTAGTGCTGCTGAGAACGTTGCATTACCGCTGCGTATTCGTGGCTTCAGTAATGACGAGTCGATGGAGCGCGCTAGCAAGATGCTCAAAGCAGTTGGCTTGTCAGCTCGTGAGCTTCATACCCCAGGTGAGCTGTCGGGTGGAGAGCGTCAGCGTGTTGCCGTTGCTCGTGCCTTAGTTGGTAATCCTGCTTGTGTTCTGGCGGATGAGCCAACAGGCAATCTAGATACAGAGACGGCCGATGGCGTATTTGATTTGATGTTGGATATCGCACGTGATCAAGGCACTGCCTTTGTGATTGTGACGCATGATCCAATTCGCGCTAAACGTTGTGATCGTATTTTGCATTTAGAGCGTGGAGTATTAAAGCCATTCTCGGTGTGAGTAGATATCCTATGTGGATCGATACCCATTGCCATCTAGATGCTCCCGAGTTTGCGGACTCATTACTCGTAATTATTCGTGCGGCAAAAGAAAAAAATGTTAAAGCAATACTGCTGCCAGCTGTGAAGGCAGCCGACTGTACTCACGTAAAAGAATTGGCCCATCAATATAGCCAAGAAATCCCCGGCTTGGTTTACACCCTCGGAATACATCCCTTGTTTACCAATCATGCGCAAGACACTGATATCGAAACTTTGGATAAAAGAATCTCTGAATCTCTCGCTGATCCTCGTTTTGTGGGTATAGGCGAAATTGGTTTGGATTATTTTGTCGAGGATTTAGATCCTCATAAGCAGGAATTCTTTTTCAATGCGCAATTGGATTTAGCGCAGAAGTATCAATTACCTGTAATCCTGCATGTGCGTCGCTCGCAGGATGCCATCTTAAAAGCTTTGCGTCGTCGTAATATTAGCGGTGGTATTGCGCATGCTTTTAATGGCAGCTTCCAGCAGGCCGAACAATTTATTGGGCTTGGGTTTAAGTTGGGCTTTGGTGGTGCGGCTACCTATGAGCGTGCCCTACAAATTCGAAGACTCTTAAAAGAGTTGCCGCGGGATAGCATCGTGACTGAAACGGATTCTCCTGATATCCCGCCTGCATGGCTCAGAAAAGAAGGGATCGCCTTTAATCAACCCGCTTTTGTTGGGAGAATTGCAAAAGAATTGGCATCGATTCGGGGTATTGGTGATGCTGAGTTTGCTTCTGCGGTTTGGGGCAATGCGATGCAAGTATTACCGCGCTGGTCAGCTCTCTGCGCCGATCTACCTAATCTCAATCTAGCCTCTTAATTCATTGCGTTTGGCCATTACGGCGTTTATCGCCCCCCGGAAATTTTTGCTAATTTCAAAGGGTTAGTTTAAAGAGGCCCAAAAAATGATCATTTAAAGACTAACGGGCCCATAGCTCAGTTGGTTAGAGCAGAGGACTCATAAGAAAGAAGCCCTTGAGGTCTAGTAGTACAGACCTCAATGATTTCAAGAGGTTAGTGGTGAGTTGAGCGGTTTAAATTCACTACACACCGCTTACACACCGGAGCAAAAACCGAGGTGTGTAGTAAATAGCGGTTTTATGTGGTTTTGAAGTTGTAGTTTATAAAAGTTTCGGGCCTATAGCTCAGTTGGTTAGAGCAGAGGACTCATAGCGTAAGTTGTGCACCAGATGATGAAAGTCGCTGTGTGAATGGTGTCAAATTCGGTGAAAGCTAAGTCGTAAGATATGCCAACGCCGAGCCAAGCTTCAGTATGAAAGTGCTGTTGAAGGTGTAGAGACTAGACGGCACCCACCTAAGTGCGTAAAGCATATGGTGAAGGCATAGTCCAGGGAGTAATGAAAATTACACAAACCGGAATCCTTTGGTCCCAGGTTCAAGTCCTGGTGGGCCCACCAGAAATGAAAATACCAACCTTCGGGTTGGTATTTTTTTGAGCGTTACTTTAAGTAACGCTTATAGTGCCTAAATGCTAATAAAACTTTTAAACTATCTAATGTCGCAAAATTAATAAAAAAGATATAAAAATGGCACTCAAAAAATCAGAACTTTACTCATCCTTATGGGAATCTTGCAACGAGTTGCGCGGAGGGATGGACGCTAGTCAATACAAAGATTACGTGCTTGTCATGCTATTTATTAAGTATGTCAGCGATAAGTATGCTGGTAAATCATACGCCCCAATTACGATACCGTTTGGTGCAAGTTTTTCCGATATGGTTGAGCTTAAAGGAAAAAGCGATATTGGCGACCAAATTAATAAGAAAATTTTAGCCCCTCTATCGGAGGCTAACAATTTATCTGATATGCCGGATTTTAATGACCCTACAAAATTGGGGGATGGAAAAGAAAAGGTAGATCGACTTACTAATTTGATTGCAATTTTCGAAAATCCAGCATTAGATTTTTCGCAAAATCGGGCAGATGGCGATGATCTTCTGGGTGATGCATATGAATACTTGATGAGGCACTTCGCTACGGAAAGCGGTAAGAGTAAGGGACAGTTTTATACGCCAGCAGAAGTGAGTCGAGTTATGGCGCAAGTGTTAGATATCCGAAATGCGAAAACTTCAAGCGAAACGACTGTTTATGATCCAGCGTGTGGATCAGGCTCTCTTTTGCTAAAAGTAGGCGATGAAGCCCAAAATAGTGGGGGAGTGAAAGTCACGCTCTATGGTCAGGAAAAAGATAATACTACTGCTGGACTTTCGCGGATGAATATGATTTTGCATGACTATCCAACTGCTGAAATTAAGCAAGGTAACACTTTAGCTAATCCTTTGTTTTTGGATGGAGCGGAGTTAAAAACTTTTGATTATGTTGTTGCAAATCCACCATTTAGTGATAAACGTTGGAGCACAGGTTTCGTTCCAGAATCTGATCAATTTGGGAGATTTGATGGTTACGGTATTCCACCTAGCAAGCAAGGTGATTTTGCATATCTACTACATATTCTGCGCTCTATTAAATCAAATGGAAAAGGAGCTTGCATTCTGCCGCACGGGGTTCTATTTAGGGGTAATGCAGAGGCTGTCATTAGAAAAAATCTTATTCAACGGGGTCTTATAGAAGGCATTATTGGGTTGCCAGCTAATTTGTTTTATGGAACTGGAATACCCGCTTGCATCATTCTATTGAATAAAGCGGGAGCAAGTTCCCGCAAGGCAATTTTCATGATTAATGCATCTGAAGGATTTCGAAAGGATGGTCCAAAAAATCGCTTACGGGATCAAGATATTCATCGAATTGTTGATACTTATCATCGCATGGAAGATGTTTATGCTTATGCGCGAATGGTCCCCATATCAGAGATTAGTGATTCCAAAAATGACTTTAATTTAAATTTACCTCGTTATATCGAAAGTGGAAACCTTGAGGATATACAAAATGTAAGCGGCCATCTCTATGGCGGCATACCGGATGAAGATATTAGAGCCTTAAATCAATACTGGAATATTTTTCCAAATTTGCGTAATAGTCTATTTGAAGAGGTGAGACCTGGTTTCAGTAAATTACGTGTTCCAGTTGCGGAAATTAAGCCAACAATTTTTAATCATCCTGAATTTGTCAATTTCCATGACAAGATTATCGAATCTTTTGAACGGTGGAAAAATGAGAGCTGGGGGTTATTGGAGAATTTCGATAGAGGCTCAAATCCCAAGAAGTTAATCGAAGGACTTTCCGAAACATTATTGGATAGCTTTAAAAATATAAGTCTGTTTGATTGTTACTTTGTTTTCCAAAGCCTGATGGACTATTGGTCAAGCGAAATGCAGGATGATATTTATTTAATTGCTGCGGATGGATGGATTGCAAATACAAAACGAATAATTGAAGTTGATAAAAAAGGCAAGCAAAAGGATAAGGGCTGGTCTTGTGATTTAGTGCCCAAAGACCTAGTTATTAATCATTATTTTAAAAAAGAAAAAGAATTACTTGATGGTGCAATAGCTAAGTTAGAAGCCGTCGTAGATAGTATTAATGAATTAGAAGAAGAGTATGGTGATGAAGATGGCTATTTTGGATCATTTGAAAAAATATCAAAATCTGAAGTTGGTAATCGACTAAAAGAGATTGCTGGAGAAGATGATTCGGAGGAGGAGGTTAGTGTACTCAAACAATGGCTAGATCTTTTTGAAGAGGAATCGAAATGGAAAAAAAAGGTTAGGGAGTGTGATGTAGAACTTGATCTACTTTCTTATAAAAAATATGAAGAGCTCTCAGAATTAGATATAAAAAATTTAGTGATAAATGACAAGTGGATGTCTCATTTATTATCTGAAGTGCTTATAGAGTTAGATGGTTCATCTCAAAAGTTAACTAGTAGACTGCGTGATCTGTCAGAAAGATATGCGCAGCCTTTGCCTAATATTATTGTCGAGATCGAAAAGATATCGGAAAAAGTTAAGCAGCATTTGAATCGGATGAATGGTTGCTGATATGACTGCTGAATATAAAGAGGCGGATGTGGGGTCTATTCCAAACAATTGGACTGTCAGTAACCTTGAGGAGGTTTGTGAGCGCATCAAAGTAGGCCTTGCAACTTCTGTTACAAAATATTATAGAAAGAGTGGAGTTCCAATTATTAGGAATTTAAATATAAAAGATGGATTTTTTAATTCTGATGATCTTATATATTTAGATGAAACATTTGCGAAGGCAAATTCAGGAAAAGCCGCTAAAGCATTTGATGTTCTCACCGTCCATACCGGATCAAATTTAGGGCAAACATGTGTTTTGCCGGAGAAGTTTGATTGTTGTCAGACTTTTACTACGTTAATTACAACCCCAAATAAAAAAATTATTGACCCCGAGTATCTATGTTTGCATATGAGCTCAAAGCAAGGCCGAGACCAAATGGATAGGCTTAAGGCAGGGGGGGGGGAAGGGGAATCTGAATACTGGTGAGTTAAAAAAATACCGGATTCAATACCCATCCATAAATGAACAAAGGTTGATTTCATCATGCATAAAAGATGTTGATACATTAATTTTTGAGATTAATAAAGTCATATCAAAAAAACGCGACATTAAAAAAGCAATTACCTATCAGCTTCTTAAAGGTGACTTTCGTTTACCTGGATATACTAAAAAGTGGAATGCAAAGCCACTGAGTGAGCTCTTAGTTTATGAGCAACCAACCAGATATTTGGTTAAAAGCAAGGAGTACAGTAATGTGAATCAAGTTCCAGTTCTGACTGCTGGGAAGACTTTTATACTCGGATACACTAGTGAAGTGAATGGAATTTACGATAATTTTCCAGTTATTCTTTTTGATGACTTTACAACAGCTACTCAGTACGTAAATTTCCCATTCAAAGTTAAATCTTCAGCAATGAAGCTACTTAAGGGAAAAAATTCATCAGTAAATTTGAGATTTATTTATGAAGTTATGCAGTTAATTGAATTTGGTCTAACCGAGCATAAACGTTATTGGATATCTGAGTTTCAGCACATTCAAGTTCTTATCCCGGATGAGAATGAGCAGGCCGATATTATGGAAATAATTTTGGATATTGAAAGTGAAATATCCGCATATGAAGCTCAACTATCGAAAATAGTCATGCTTAGGCAGGGAATGTTGCAGGGCCTATTAAAAGGAAGGACGAGGTTGATATGAGTGCCATCGGACTTCCTGAGCGTGTTACGCAAAATCGTGTGATTGGACTATTTTGTGATGAATTAGGGTATAACTACCTTGGTGATAAGAGTGATCTTTACAACAGCAATATCGATGACGATATGCTTGCCGGCTATTTAACATCCGTTGGTTATTCGTCTATCCAAATAAGCCGCGCCTTACACCAACTCAAGTCTGAAGCCAATAATCCAAACCGTAGTCTATTTGATAACAATAAGTCTGTTTATAGTTTATTGCGCTACGGCGTAGATGTAAAAGTAGAGGTCGGCACCGTCTCGGATACAGTTAAGTTAATCGATTGGGCGAATCCAGAAAAAAATAACTTTGCAATTGCTGAAGAAGTTACATTGCGAGGTAATTTAGAGAGACGTCCAGACTTAGTGCTGTATGTAAATGGAATTGCATTGGGTGTTATTGAGCTAAAAAATAGTCGCACATCAATTGGCGATGGTATTCGACAATTGCTATCTAACCAACAAAAAGAATTTAACTCTTGGTTTTTTTCTACCGCTCAAATTGTATTTGCGGGTAACGATTCTGAAGGTTTGCGGTATGGTGCTATAGGCACAGAAGAAAAATTTTTTCTATCTTGGAAGGAGGATGAGTTAGATAACACTCGATTTAAGTTAGATAAGTATCTTCTTAAGATGTGCCGCAAAGATCGTTTTCTTGAACTTATTCATGATTTTGTGTTGTTCGAGAGTGGTATCAAAAAGCTTCCAAGACCTCATCAATATTTTGGAATCAAGGCTGCCCAGTCTAATATCAATGCATATAAAGGGGGTGTTATTTGGCACACTCAAGGCAGCGGTAAAAGTATTGTTATGGTTCTGCTGGCAAAGTGGGTGCTGGAGAACAAACCAAATGCTCGCATTTTAATTCTTACGGATCGCGATGAGTTAGATAAGCAGATTGAAGGGGTTTTTAAGGATTCTGGCGAAGAAATTTATCGTACTAGTAGCGGTCAAGATTTGATAAGTCAGCTGGGGCAAACTAGGCCTCGCCTCATTTGTTCGCTGGTACATAAATTTGGCAAGCAGGGCGTTGAGAATTTTGATGCATTTATAGAAGAGTTGAAAAATCAACCAAGTCCAGCCGTTGGGGAACTTTTTGTTTTTGTAGATGAGTGCCACCGAACTCAAAGTGGCAAGCTCAATAGAATCATGAAAGCTATGTTACCCGGAGCGGTATTCATTGGCTTTACTGGTACCCCTCTTTTGAAAGAGGATAAAGCCACTAGTCTTGAGGTATTCGGGAACTATATTCATACCTACAAATTTAATGAGGGCGTAGAAGATGGCGTAGTGCTTGACCTTGTATATGAAGCAAGGGATATAGAACAATCGCTTGGCTCTCAAGATAAAGTCGACGCATGGTTTGAGGCTAAAACAAAGGCATTAAATACCTGGCAAAAGGCTGCATTGCGTGAACAGTGGGGCACTATGCAAAAAGTGCTTAGTTCTCGCTCACGAATGGAGCGAGTTGTAGAAGATATTGTTTTCGATTTTGGAGTAAAGCCGCGCTTATCCAGTCAAAAGGGTAATGCTATATTGGTCGCAGCAAGCATATATGAGGCTTGCAAATATTATGAGTTATTCCAGAAAACAGTATTTAAGGGTCGATGCGCTGTAGTTACTTCTTATAACCCTCAGGCGCGAGATGTGACTCTAGAGGAGACGGGAGCTAATACCGAGACAGAGAAGCAATTTGTCTATAACACCTATCTTGATTTGTTGAAAGATATAGAGCCGAGCCCGAATAAATCAAAGACTGAAACTTATGAGGATGATGTAAAGAAGCGATTTAAAGATCAGCCTGCACATATGCGGTTGTTAATTGTGGTGGATAAGTTATTAACCGGATTTGACGCGCCACATTGCACATATCTATACATCGATAAATCCATGCAAGATCATGGTTTATTTCAAGCGATCTGTCGGACTAATCGTTTGGATGGCGAGGATAAGCCATTTGGTTATATTGTGGACTACAAGGATCTTTTCACTAAGGTACAAGGTGCAATTTCGGTTTATACCAAAGAGCTTGATCATGGCGATGCCGGTAGTGGAGATCCAGATATCTTATTAAAAGATAGGTTAAAGCAAGGCAGGGATAGGCTTGAGAAATCATTGGAAGCTCTTGCATTGCTATGCGAACCTGTGAAGCCGCCTAAGGGTGAGTTGGAGCATATTCATTATTTCTGCGGAAATACAGAAAATGATGATGACCTAAAGGTAACTGAGCCACAAAGAGTGGCACTATATAAATTAGTGGTAGCTTTAGTTCGAGCATATGCCAATATTGCTGACGATATGCAGCGGGCTGGATTTTCTGCTGTTGAAATAGAAAGAATTAAAAAAGATACAGATCGTTATTTAAAGCTCAGAGAAATTATCAGGCAGGCAAGTGGAGAGACAATCGATCTCAAAGCCTATGAGGCAGATATGCGTCATCTAATTGATACGTATATTGAAGCATCTGAGCCAAGGGAAATATCTGATTTTGGTGATATCGGTCTTCTCGATTTAATTGTTAAAAGCGGTATTGCTGATGCAATCAATAGTTTGCCGAAGGGGATAAAGAATAATCCACAAGCTATTTCGGAGACTATAGCTAATAATGTGCGCAGTAAAATTATTAAAGAGCATCTTAATGACCCTGCTTTCTATGACAGAATGTCGACGCTTTTGGTGGAGATACTTGATGATTTGAGATCTCAACAGATTGATTATGAGGAGTTCCTGAAGCGTATTGCAGATGTTGCCAAAAGAGTTCAACAAGGCAAGGCGGAGGATGTGCCCCTTGCTCTAAATACCCCAGGAAAACGTGCGCTATTTAACAATTTGAATAATGATGAGTCTTTGGCATTAAAGGTTGATGAAGCTGTGCGGCGTGTTAAGCCAGACTCGTTTAGGGGTAATTTAGCCAAAGAGCGGGTTATTAAGTCCGAGCTTTTTTCGATGCTTAAAAGCGAATCTGAGGTCGAGCGAATTTTTCAAATTATTGTTCATCAGCCTGAGTATTAATGAAATCGCAATTTGAAATTGACGGTATATTAATTGAGGTGATTCGTAAGTCAATTAAAAATATTCACCTAAGTGTTCATCCTCCCTATGGTCGTGTAACTATTTCAGCCCCAGTGCATCTAAAGCTGGATACAATTCGAGTTTTTGCAATTGCAAAGCTCTCTTGGATACGAGATCAACAAAAGAAGATATTAGGTCAAGAGAGGGAGGCACCGAGAGAATTTCTAAATAGGGAAAGTCATTTTGTTTGGGGTGAGCGATATCTAATGAAGATTATCGAAGTAGATAAATCCCCATCACTTGAAATAAAAAATAAGCAAATAGTATTTCGTGTGCGACCGGAATGGGGTCAGGCAGACAAACAAGCATTTCTCGATAGCTGGTATCGTGCGCTTATTAAAGAATCTGCGGTAGATTTATTACCGAAGTGGGAAAAGAAACTAGGCGTTGAGGTTGGCAAGCTCTTTGTGCAAAGAATGAAGACAAAGTGGGGTAGTTGTAACTCAAAGACAGCTTCAATTCGACTTAATTCTGATTTAGCCAAAAAGCCCAAGGAATGTCTTGAATATATTATTGTTCATGAGATGGCTCACATATTAGTGCCCACCCATAACAAGAAATTCATTGGGATAATGGATCAAAATATGCCTAAATGGAGATCTCACCAGCAGTTATTGAATAGTTTGCCAGTAAAACATGAGAATTGGGAGTATTGAGTATCGCTTAAAGTATTGCCTGTAATTTTTAAAGGTTAAAAATGAGACCATTTACATTAGAAGTATTCGTTCCCTCTGGCGACCCTGATGGTGTACTAGTGGCGTCTATGAATAACTGGCTTGGAAAAGCTACGATATTTCCTCGTGGATTGATTGGTGAAGTAAAGGGTAGAAAAGAATTCCAGCAGCCCGGCGTTTATATGCTAATTGGCAGCGGAAGAATTTATATTGGTGAAGGTGATCCAGTGGGTCCTCGTCTTGAGTCTCACGTTCGCCAAAAAGACTTTTGGAAAAAAGCGATTTTCTTTAATTCTGAGGCAGGCCGTTTGAATAAGGCACATGTTCAACATTTGGAATCTCGCTTAATTCAGATAGCTAAAGAAGCAGGTAAAGCAGCTTTGGAAAATGGCAATATGCCAATCGCTCCCGCCTTGTCTGAGTCTGAATATGCGTTCGCCGAAAACTTTCTCAATGATATTCTTTTGATTCTTCCGTTACTAGGATTCCACCAGTTAGCATTAGGTGATGAGGATGATGTTGTTGCCCAGGAGGATGATCAGTCTGACGTATCTGATAGCTCAGAGGGTAAAAAAGCGGCGTTGTATTCATCCTTGCCAAAAGGCATGCAGTTCAAGATGGATTACCGAAATTTGGACTCCACCTTAGAAATAGTCGATGGTGGTGTTATGGTTAAAAAAGGTAGCCAGGTAATGGAGCCTGTATTCCCAACATTTGAGCAGCAAAGCCCTGCTTACGCTGGTCAACGGCGCCAATTAGTTGAATCGGGAATTATTAAAACCCTCGATCAAAAGGCCTTCTTTGCGGAAGATCAATTCTTTTCATCGGGATCTGCTGCGGCTGCAGTGGTGCGCGGTAGAACTTCAAATGCAAATAGATGGGTTTCTCAGGATGGGGTAAGTCTTGGAGATTTAATTAGGAAAGCCCGCGGTAGAGCATGAATTTATTCTGAGCGTTACTTAAAGTAACGCTCGCCCACAAACTCCCCATACTCTTCCATAAATATCCATGAGTTAGTCACTTATTCTTTTGGCTAAATTGACCTTGGTAATTCATCCAATCAGGTTGCTCTAGCTGGGGCTCAGAAGCTACAGTATGTGTATGGCAATTAAAAAAGAAAGTACACATCAACTCATACACCGTAACCTAACCCTGTACCAACGTGAACATAGTGCTGTATGGCAATGTCGCTATAAGGTGGATAACAAGTGGATTAGGGCTACAACTAAAGAAACTCAACTTGACCTAGCAATTAATAAAGCTAAAGAGCTATTAGTAGAAGCGGAGATTCGTAAACGCTCTGGTATTCCAGTGGTTACCAAACGATTTAAAGATATTGCCATGTTGGCAATAGATCGGATGGAGCGGGATTTACGTGGTGGCTTAGGTAAGGTTATCTACAACGACTACATCCGTATTATTAAAGAGCGCTTTATTCCAAGCTTGGGGCAAAGGCTTATTACTAATATTGATTACGACGCACTACAGCAGTACTACGATGACCGAGAAGCTACATACGGTACCGCTTTATCAAATAGCAATCGTAAAACCCAAAATGCCGCATTTAACAGGGTCTTTGATGAAGCCATTGTTAGAGGTTACTTAACAGAGAGTAATCGTCCTAAATTAGATGGCAAAACTAAAGAGAGTGTTCGCCGCCCAGCATTTGAACTGCACGAGATTCGTGCACTACTTAAGAACTTAGGTCCTTATATTCAATCAGCTAGAACTAAGGATGCTCGTGAACGTAGAGAGATCCTACGAGACTATGTAGAAATGCTGATTGATACTGGCGCAAGGCCAGGTATTGAATTATTGGATATGAAATGGAAACAAATTCGTTTCATGATGAACCCTATTAGTACAGTGACAGACCAAATAGACGAAGAGGGTGAAGTTATTGAAGTACACAGTCTTAACCGTAGCTGCGAAATGACAGTTAAAGGTAAAACTGGGCAAAGACAGATTATTGGACGCTTACCTAGTATTAGAGTGCTAGAGCGTATTGCTATGCGTAACTATGGCGTGAAGAGCTCTATTAAAGATCCATTAGCTGAGCTGATTAAGCCTACAAATGACGATTACATCTTTAGAACTAAAGAGGGTAGAGACTTAAGTGATGTCCTGAATCATATGTTCGATACCTTCTTAGCAGACCATGGTTTATTAATAGATCCTAAGACTAATCAAAAGCGAGTGTTTTATAGCCTCAGGCATACCTACGCTACCTTATCGCTCACTCATGACCAAGTGCCGATTCATACGCTGGCTAAGCAGATGGGTACTAGCGTACTCATGATTGAAAAGCACTATAGCCACTTACAAGTTATACAAGCTATTGAGCAGTTACGCGGAACTAATACCCGCAAGCTTATTGAATCTGGTAGCAAGGTAAGCGATGATTATCAGAGCAAGCGAAACTTAAAAAAAAGTTCGAATGAAGTACAGATTTAGTAAGCGTTACTTAAAGTAACGCTCAAAACATCCTCACTAAGAATAGTTTATTACCAGCCCTTAACCGAAGGAGCTTGAGGCACCTGTCTTGGGGTATTAATTGTGGTATTAGGTTGAGGTTGAATTGGAGCGGTGACAGTACCTTCATAGCGCCCGGCCGGACTGTAAAAATTTGTTTGCCCATTATCAGTCTGAAATGATTGGGTATTTTGTCCTTGCGAGTTATAAATATTAGTTACGCCACTTGGCGACGTTTGCATGTAGCCTTTATATTCACCATTGGGCCCATATATAGCTTGAGCAAAAGATAGGCTGCAAGTTAAGCTTAGGCTCAATAAGAGCGCTAGTTTCATATTTGTGGGCATCATTTCATTCAAAAGTACGTATTTAGAAGCATTAAAGAATACTTCTTTAATTTAGCACTTTTGAGACCATTGAGGTGGTTATCAGAATAAAATTAACAAGGTATGACTAAGATAGTTTCTCTTATTCTCTGTGCTTTATGCGCCATTGCCAATGCGGCTTCTTTACCAGAGGCTGTAGATCTTTTCCAGTCCAAACAATACGACAAGGCTCTGCCAATCTTTCAGGAATACGCCAATAAAGGGATCCTAAAGGCTCAAAGTTATTTGGCAAGAATGTATGTGAATGGACTTGGAACTAAGCAAAATTATGATGAAGCATTATTTTGGGCCTCTAAGGCTGCAGCTAAAAATGATTCCGTAAGTCAGGGGGTATTGGGGTACTTGTACCTCAATGGGTATGGTGGCCTAGTTAAAGATAATGTTAAGGCAATGACTTATTACCGCAAAGCTGCCGATCAGGATAGCCCCATCGCGATAGATCGTTATTCACAAATAGTTTTGCAGCGACATACAAAAAAGGGGCTTGATGAGATTGAGGCTGCATTAATAAGAGATAAATCCATGTCTAGCTCATTGGTTCTCATGAAGCTGTATGGGAATGGAAAGTACAAGCCATCTAATTTACAAAAGTCCATTCCTTTTGCTTTGGAGTCCATTAGACGTGGAGCCTCATCCCCCATTTGGTACATCATTGATAACTCTAAGTTCTTGCAGCTTACGGATGTATTGAATGCAGCTTGGTTAAAAGCTTTATATGACCTTAAGAATCCAGAGCTTGTAGATTTTCCAAACTACCAGAGCGATTTAAAGGCTGCGATTGAGTCCTTAAAGCCTGAAGAGATTCAGGAAGTTGAAAGGATCAAATTACCTGAGTTAATTTCAAAAACAGAAAAGTTTCTTAAAGAGCGTCAGAAAAAATATGGATCGATTGAGGCTGTAGATTTCGTTGATGAGGGCTGGGTACAGTTTGTTGGTGAGCGTGGTGTAGTTAATGAACCCTTGGCGCAGTTACTTATGGAGGAAGGTCTAAAAAAGGCTATTGCCATGAGGAATCAGGACTTAATTAATCATGCTCGTAATAATTTAGGGGTTTTATTTGGAGCTGCAGTTAACTCTAATGTTCGCAATAAGAGATTAGCCCAGGTACATATTATTGATGGCGCTGATAGTGAATATGGTCCCGACAATCTTATTTGGTATGCATACGAAGGCAAGATCGACTTGCCCGAAGATCAGTTCAAGGCACTACTTAAAAGATATAAGGATTTAGATAAAAAAGATCATATCTTGGAAGCATTAGGACCGTTGCCACCAAACTTAAAAAACAAGCCTTTTCAGATTATTCAATATTTAACTAAAAAATATGAAGAAAGCCCGAATGATCAAATAGCTGAGCAAATTGCAGATATGTATGAGGATAACTACACAGATTCTGCTCATCTGATGGAAGCGAAGAAGTGGTATGAGATTCGAGAAAAATTACAGGGTGAAGATGCTGATTCAAGATTGCATCGAATGAATAAAATTCTTGCTGGTAATTATGTCAAGGACATGCCAGATATGCGTAACTCAATTGATGAGTTATTTGAGCTTAGAACATCTTCACCACCCAACCTCATTGCTTTGACTCCTTCAACTATTAAAGAAGATAAAGTATCCACGGGTAGTCGCAAGCCCGCACTTTATGCATTGGTTATTGGGAACTCTCAATATCAATCTGGACGATTGGGTAATGCGCTCAATGATGCAAGTCTCATGGCTACAAAATTAAGGAGCTTTGGATTTAATGTCACATATGCTCCCGATTTAAATAGAAAATCATTTATGAGTGCCTTAATGAATTTTTCTGAGAAGGCCAGGGATGCAGATGTAACTGTTTTCTATTATTCTGGCCACGGCATGCAGCTTGGGGGCGTTAATTACCTTTTACCTACGGATATGGACTTTAGAAGCAAAGAAGATATTGTTGCAATAGATGGGGTTAGTCTCAATGACATCATTCGTAGAAACCTTCCCGGAAAGAGCAAAATTATTTTCTTAGATGCTTGCAGAACAAAGCCATTTAAATCTTCAGCAGCCACATTTGCCAATCATGGTTTGGCGCCGATGAACGTCCCAAGAGGCACCTTGATATCCTTTGCAACAAAGGATGGTGGTGTAGCATTTGACGGACCTGAGGGCAAAAATAGCCCATATACAGGGGCCTTAGCAACTCTAATTGGCGAAAAGGAAGATATTGCCATTCTTTTGCGTAATGTTCGAGACGATGTACTAAAGGCTACGCAAGGTAAGCAAGAGCCTTGGGAGTATGGCTCCTTGAGCGGAGGAAAATTAGTGCTCTCTAATATTTCTAGTCAATAAATGCGTGAGCGCTCATCCTGTGGGTCTTCTTCAGGAAGTGGATCGTAAATGGCAAATACACATCCAGCTATTGTGGTGACGGACTGTAAGACTGATGGCCACTCTCTGAGCATAAAGTTAAAAACAGCTAAGGCACCAGCAACTGCAATCCAAACGAAAGCCGCAGCATACCCAACAAATTTTTTATTTTTTGGAGCAAATGCCATTGCAACATAGACGGCGCAAAATCCAGCAATTCCTGGATTGAGAAAAAATTCAAAAAAATTCTCAGACCATCCCCCGGGATTAGATAGAAAAAGTAATATTTTTGCTGCTAATTTTCCAAGAATGTTAACCAGAAGAATGGTAAGAAGACTTGCAAATGGTAGAAGAATCCACCTTAGCCATTTAGGTAATTTATAAATTAAATTCATGACTTACTTACTGAAATAAAAATCACCAACAAGACTACTGTTGTACCAAGGAATTTGTCTGCCTCCAGTATCATCCGAAACCTTTTGTGAAGTCTCTTTTAGGATGTCTTCAATTTTTTTATTGGGTACTTTGGCTTTAGATAAGAGGGCTGCTGTGTATGGACTATTTCTACCATTTCCATCGCTAGCAACCTGTCCAGGTGCAGCAGAAAAGGCAATAATAGCTCCACTTGGCGCCGCCATTTGAGTTAAACCATCTGCAGCTGACCTATATTGTGAGAAGACTGGATTATTTCTGCATGCATCAAGAATAAAGATTGAAGTTTTTTGATTTGTTTTAGACATTTTATTTAGGATATTGCTGATGTCATAGCCTTGTCTAGGAATGTCTTGCTCATTCTTAAGTTGAGCATCTACGGGTATAAGATAATTTGAGCCTTTAAACTCAATACCATGGCCAGAGTAATAGATTAGCCCTACATCATAAGCTGGTAAGTTATCTTCAAAGTTTTTGATTGAAGATCTTAGTTGAAAAATATCCGCATTTTTTACTTCCATGACTTTGAAGCCTGCGCTTTTTAAAAATGCTGTCATGTCATCCGCATCATTAACAGGATTTTTAAGAGGTCTGGATGCGTAGCTTGAGTTTCCAATTACTAATGCAATTCTTTTTTGTGCAGTATCGGTATTGGCCATCATTGGCTGACTTGGATTCGTCTGGCCCACTGCTAACCCCATTTCTTGGAGCTCGGCCTCATAAAATTCTGGAAAAGTGCTTGGAATTTTTACCCACCCTTGAGCCAGACTTTCACAGTTACTAATAATGGGTTTGCGATCAAGGTACAGAATCTGACGTTCTGCTGGGAATTGAGGAAGCTCAATTTTTGCGTTTTGTGTAGCTTCATTCTTAATGTTTCTAAGGGTGCCCCTTTTAAATGTATCGGGGGACTGTTTGTACTGATCTACTTCACTCTGAATCTTTTTGCAAACTTCACCTCGAATTGTCGAGCTTATGAGTAGTTGTTCACTTTGCTCTTTTGTTGGCTTGATAGCATTCCAATAAAAGGCACCAACTGCAATTCCTACTACTACGGCAGTTGAAAGGAGGATGATTGGGCCTTTCTCAGACATTCAAATTCCATTGATAAGATATTATTAGTAAGAATAACTGTAATTAATTTTATATTCCAACCCTGACTTTTTACAGCCCGAGTCGTCTTTATGTTGAGTCAATTAGAAAAAGAAGCAATTTTTCATAAATTTGTGAATGGCAGCGCTATTGAAAAGATTGATGCTATCCAAAGAATTTATGAGGAATTTCAACCGGTTATGTATAAAAAATTGCGTTATCAGCATCAAGATCTCTCTGTGGGTGAGGCTCAAGATATTGTGCAAGACGCATTTCTTAAACTGGCGTCTACCACTTCACGGCCTAAATCGGCTGAGTCTTTAGTCTCTTGGGTGATGACTATTACTGAAAATACGGCAATAGATCTCTTTAAGAGGGCGTATAAGAAATATGAAATTCCATTGCCAGAGGAGGCAGATTTTTCTGACGATGACCCTCCTATATCGCCCAGTAATTCTTTGGCTGCTGAATTTGATGTCCAGGATTGCGTATCAAAGGGATTGATTGTTTTTTCTAAAAAATTTCCACAGAATGCAGCTGCTATCTCGATGTCTCTCGACAATATGGCAATCGTTGAGATTGCTGAAGTTATTTCTAGGACTGAGGCTGCAACTAAGCAATATATATATGAGAGCAAAAAGAAGTTGGCTCCATATATTGAACATTGCTTAGAGAAATAAAGAGGGCTTCCGCATGACTACAAATAATCAAAATCCTCAAGACAATTTATTTTCAAAAGAGCAAGAAGAGATAATTAAGCGCTCAATTGAGAAGTTTGAGAAAAATCTCGGAATCACTAAAGAGACCCCAGAGTACCTTAAGCAGTCATTTGGGCGAAAATTAGCAGCTTTATCTCAGCCCAAAAAATCATTCGCAGTTAGGTGGAAAGGATTCGCGGCGTCAATGGTGGCGGCGTTTTCAGTGGGTATTTTAATTAGCCGCTTTATTATGATGCCGGCAACGGTCACAACTAGGGGGGTGGGAGATGAAAATGTTATGAGCCAGACCTCGTCCGCTCAAGAAAACATTTATTTGCAAGTTCCAAATCCAAAAGAGTTTGTTTTCGAAGTTATCTCGGCAGCATTAGATGCAGATATGGAAGTTGAGGCTACACAAGCGGGCGGTAAATATGGACTCTATATCAAGCGATTCAAAGCAAACGCTAAGGATCAGGAGAAGGTTAAGTCGCTGTTGGGCTTAAAGCCAGAGGCTGTGGGAACAGTTAATGCCACCATTGGACGGAGTAAAAAGTAGTTTTTTAGGAGTTAACCCCCTATAAAAGGCCCTTTTAGGGCCTTTTCTCATTTCTGGGCCCTATTTTCATATTTTTTTGATTGGGGCCCCTGACTTTCCCCAAATCCACTCGTCTTGTAGTTAAGAGCGAAGAAATTGGCGAGAAACAAAAGCAAATCCCTTCGTTTGTTCATTAACCCGGAGGATTTATGAAAACCAAACATGCAGAAGTAAGAGCGCAGCAAAGAGGCATTAATTATGGAGTGGAGCGGTTATTACAGACTTATGGCGAAGTTCGACCAGCCCCACACGGTTGCGTAATGAGATTTTTTAGCAAGAAGTCTATTAAAGAAATGGAAGCGGAGTTCGGTCATTTCTTCATCGCAAAAAATCATGAGAACTTGAGAAGTTACTTAATTGAGTCCCGTGAAGATCGCGCGATCGTGACTGTTGGAAAGCTTTATCAAAACCAACGCCTGACTAAATCAAAAGTTAATCGTCTTTATCACTAAGGAGTAGTCATGGAGATGATACGAATGAATGGCCCAAAACAAGTCAAATTTATCTATCAGGTTCTTAAAGAAGGAGTAGGTAGTCGATATAGGGATTTCGAGCTTCTTGAATATGCAAGTGCGTTACAAGAATTATTTAATGAAGAGCATGAAGACGGATATGACTACAGGCCTTCATTTGATGAGCAGAATACAAAAGATGCATTCAGCCTAATGAGTTCGGATGACGGTGAATTGATGTACGAAGAAAGGGATCTGCTCAATTCAGTCTATGAATTTGAATCAGATGAGTTTATTACCAATAAGCCCTGGAAGAAATATTTTGGAGGGAGTTATGAGTGCTAATCGATATGGAGTGACTTTGGCATTGAAGGAGCATTTGGCGGCTGGCAACCCAATTACGAGATTAGAGGCAATTATCTATTTTGGAGTTCCATCTTTAACGTCAAATATTTCAAAAATGCGCCAAGAGGGTTGGATGGTGAAGTCGCGAAAAGTCAGTTATGTGAGGGTACTTTTGAGAATTAATAAGGTTGCAGTTGTAAAGCCACCAGCAAATTTACCGATTAATGAAATTGAAATGACGGAGTACTGGTTAGAAAAATGAAACGATTCTTTGACAAACAACAACGCTCAATCCTTGCTTGGGTTTCTGGGGGAAGCTGTGCGATATGCAAAGAAAAATTAAAGCGCAATTTCCATGCTGATCATGTTTTGGCATATGCAAATGGCGGGAAGACTGTAACAAAAAATGGTCAAGCCTTATGCCAAAAATGTAATTTAACTAAAGGTACAAATTGAATATTAAATTAAGACCCTGGCAAGTAGAAGCTCATCAAAAGGCGATGGACTGGTTGGTACGCAGTAAAAGAGACCGTCATTTTTTAATAAATGCAGCCCCTGGCGCTGGTAAGACTTTAGCGGCATGTGCGATAGCAAAAACATTGCTTGATGGTGAGGAAATCAGCCGAGTGATTGTTATTGCACCGCGTACGCAAGTGGTGACGCAATGGGCCGATGACTTTACCCGTGTAACGGGGAGGCATATGGGCAAAGTTACCGCAAAGGATGGAGAGTTGGGTGATCTTGGCATGGATATTTGCGCCACTTGGTCAGCTATTCAAGGTCTTTGGCCAGAGCTGCAGGCAGTCTGCCAATCCTCAAAGGTGTTGGTGATTTGTGATGAACACCATCATGCTGCGGTAGAGGCTGCTTGGGGTGAAAGTGCAGGCGGAGCTTTTGAGTCAGCCAAATTTGTGCTGGTATTAACTGGAACACCAATTCGCTCCGATGGTGCAGAGTCAGTATGGTTGGCTTATGACGATAGTGGCGCAATTTCACATCCAGAAGAAGGCACGTACACCTTAACTTATGGCGATGCTGTAGAGCTTGGATATTGCAGGCCAATTACATTCCATAAACACCAAGGTAAGTTTACGGTTGATCTAGGTGGTGAAGAGGTAAAAGTTTCCGGTGACACTGAGCCCACATTACCTAAAAATCTGGCGCGAATTCCCGGGCTACAGACAGCACTTGATTTTTACAAGTTGGCCAAGACGCCACAGTACATCCCTGGAACAGAAAAGCCATTAATGACGGGTTATCAAGCCTCAATGATCGAGTCCGGGATCGAGAAATTAAACCAGCTACGTCTAACAATGCCTGAGGCAGGTGGATTGGTTATAGCTCCGAATATTGAAGTAGCGGAGTTCATGGCCTCTTTATTAGAGGACTTAGATGGAGAGAAGCCGCTAATTGTCCATAGTCAGTTAGCCAATCCAGAAGACAAAATTAAGCAATTTAGAAATACAACACGAAAGTGGTTAGTTTCGGTTGCCATGGTTTCTGAGGGTGTAGATATTCGTCGGCTCAGGGTATTAATTTATTTGCCTAATGCTCTAACCGAGTTGGCCTTTAGACAGGCAATGGGCCGTGTTGTCAGAACTGCTTCATATGATGATTATTCACGTGCGTATGTTGTGATGCCAGCCTTTAAAACATTTGAAAAATATGCAAAACGGGTTGAGGACGAGATGTCTCCGGCAAACCGAGTCGATCCTGGGCCTCCGAAAGAGAAGGTCTGCCCTCAATGTGGTGAGAGTCATCCACTATCGGCTACTGACTGTGAATGTGGCTATGAGTTTCCAAAGAAGCCAGAGGATAAACAAGTTAAAAAATGCGTATCTTGCGGAGCGCTGAATTTACGTCATGCAGAGACTTGTCATGCCTGTGGTCAGAGCTTCTCGACTGAATTTACTTTAACGCTTGAGGAAGCGCTGCGAGTAGGTGCAATTGTTAGGGGTATGGAGCTTGAAGAGGGTGAGGTCCAGGGCTCGGAGGAGATGGCACCTGAACTAAAGAGACTCATTCTTAAAAGTGGTGACCAGCACTTAATTCGATTTTTAAAAACAGTTCCTGAGGAAAGCTACTCAAGATTAGGTCGAATGTTAGATGAAGTGCGATCGGGAAAGGTGTAATTAAAAAGCATGCAATTTTTGAGAAATCAATTAGTAAATCTAAGTGGAAATTTTGATATTGCAATTTGGATTATGACGATTTGTACGGTTATAGATACATTAATTTCAATAGTAGAAAAATTCAATTAAGGAAAAGACATTGAAGAATATTAAGAAAGTAGTAGGTGTATTAACGCTGGTTGTGTATGGGCAAGTATGTGGACAAGTTGCTAATTGGGATAACTCGCCAGCAAATTGGAAAAACAGCGAATCGAATTGGGATAACTCGCCAGCAAATTGGAATAACAGTCCTAGTAATTGGAATAACAGTTCAAGTAACTGGAATGCAACCAATGGAATTTATGACAACCAGGGTAAGCGACTTGGGTATGAGGTGCAATCGCCAGCTGGAGTGACAAACGTATTTGATAACAACGGTAACCGTATTGGTTACGTACCAAGTAAGTGAGCCTATGACTGCACAAATATCCGAAACATTAATTTATGAAGATCAAAGACTTTCTATGTGCTCGCAACCATTGGACTATTGGTTGTGTACAGCCGGTAAGGATGTTGAATTCCAATCAACATCAACTGCATGTTGGCGCGGTTATATGGGGACATGGAAAGTGATAAATGACCGCCTGTATTTGACAGGTTTGAGTGGAACTGGTCGTGATGGATCAAAACTAAGAATGAAAGATTTATTTCCTGATCATGCAAAAGGAGTTTTTGCGCATTGGTTTACTGGTGAGGTGAGGTGCCCATTTGGCAAGATGCTTGATTACGTGCATATGGGGTACGGAAGCACTTTTGAGAAAGATTTGTATCTAACCTTTAAAAAAGGAATGTTGGTTGCTAAACGTGTAATTACAAATGGCATTGGTAAGGATGGCGATCCCGAAGGATATGGCGTAGCAGCTTTTACAACATTTCCAGTCGATAAAAGTGGTCCGCAATGATGCTGTATTTGCAAATTTATATAGGCATAGGCTTGGTGATATCGGTCGGGCTCTACATATTTCAGTACGAGCGCCCCAGCCAATTTGCAAAAGATATTAATAAGGCTATTTACGGCGAAAAATCCTGGCATTACCGCCTAAGAGAAAAATTAGTAATCCCTGGAGCAATTTTGCTCATAACTGTATGTTGGCCGATAGCAATTTATATGGCCGTTAAGGACTTAATAGACAAAAAAATGAATAAAGATGAAGAGGAAATTGAATACCCATTCATAGCTAGACCGCAATACTTACTTGAGGAATGCAACATCGGCCAGATTGAGGCTGAGAACATCTTCTCAGACCCATTAAATGGAGTGCCTAGTCTGCCATTCGGTCATATGAATAAAGCATGGATTGAGTTTGTAAACCAACTTAGTCCAGATGGAAAAGTTCATCGCTTCAAAACGCCAAAAGATACTCCGTTTGGTGAGTATGGGGAATTGCTAGAAGATGCGGTTGAGGGATACGCCATTATTCGCAATGGGCAGATAGTTTGCGAATTTATTAATGAGAGCTATTAATGCAAATAGAGATCAATACCAAAGAATTTTTAGAGCTAGTAGCTCAGCTTAAGAAAAAAGGCCCGAAAACAAATACTAAGAAATATTTAAATGCAAAAGTAGATCTTTTTATGTTGGCGGGTATGGCAATTTTTAGGGTTGAAAGTGTAGAGCTTGCAGTACCGGCTAAGGGATATTGGGGTGCAAAGGTTACTTTTCCGTTTGCGGTATTAACCAGTTATTTAACTGCCAAACCTGCCGCTGAAATTATGAAGATTGAATATCTAGATGGCAAGGTTATTTTTGAGAATTTCAAGATTACTGCGACGTCAACATCTATATAAAGGGATAAATTGAATACAACTGAGATTACATTCAAGTCTGTTAGATGGGTACTTATATCTATTGCAATGGTATTTTCTCTGCCCGTAGCTGCTTATTACGGAATTCATGAGTTCTATGCAACTGCTCCAAATATTGTGTATTACCAAAGATTGAATGAGTTAAATGCCAAGTGGGAGAAGGTTGGAGAAACGGATGACTTTGCTGAATACCTTGACCCAGATCAAATCATCGCTAAGGATGAAGCAACTTTTTATGTGGTGGCAATGAGAAATTATTTTGATACACAAAAAGGTGCAGAAGAGCTAGATTACTTTTCAAAAATCCTAGAGGAAGAAATAGATTGTATTAATCGCACGATTAAGCCTAAGAAAGTTACCTTTTTTAAGGAAAAATTAGCTAAGGGAGATTTTTCTGAAGGCCCATTTGCGATGCGAGGAAAGGCATTTCACGTATCTCCAAAGTCGGTTGGTAACAGAAAGATTGAGTACGTTTGTAGCAAAAAAGAAAACAAAGATAAGCAATTTATTTAGGAACAAACAAATTTATGCGTGATTACACATTCTTCCAGGGCGCTCGTTTTTATATTAGCAATATTTTTAGAAGTGAAAGATTTGATATTGACCGATTAGACATGTCATGGGCTGATGAAGAGAGGCCTGAATTTTGTAGAGGGCTGCGAGTGATAGACCACCGCGAAGGCAGTACGGAGATGGTTGATGGTGAAGAGGCTGATAGTTTGATTTATAGCCTAGCTTATATCAGCTCTAAAGATTCAGATTCTGGTCCGGGAGCTATTGATATGTATTTGTTGAACGCCCTCAAAACGAAAGATTTTTTAGTAAGCAATCATGAAAAATTAGAAGTAGCAAAGCCTAAAGAGGATTTACTGCATTAATGAAAAAAGATTATCAAAAGAATATGAGCAAATTGAACTGTAGTCCAGGTGACTTGGCAATTACTGTTAACTGTATATGTCCAGAAAATTTGGGAAATATTGTGAGAGTAATTGAATATTTAGGTCCCAAAGATTGGGGCTTGTCTAATGAGTCGCTTCCTACCTGGGAAGTTGAAATTCAGGTGGAGAATCGGTGGCTACTTTATGAGCTAGATGGATATCCGCAAACCTCTAAGTCAGGTCCCGTCCCAGATCGCTGCTTGAGACGTATTGCCCCACTGGACTCAACAAATATTAATGATGTCGATCTATTCAGCCATTTGAATTTTGCTTATACTTTTCATGCTAAATAAAAAAGGTTTTTATATGAATAAGTTGCTCGTCTTATCTTCTATGGTTGTAGCTATAACGGTTGGCTGTGCCGGGGCGAATGTGCGTCCACTAGTAGATATGAAGGGTGTCAATGAAGCGGCATATGAAAAGGATTTAAGTGAGTGCCAGGCCTATGCGCAACAACAGTCTGGCATGGGTGAGACTGCCGCAAAGGGCGCTGGTGCTGGTGCTGTTGTGGGCGGCTTATTAGGTCTCGTTACTGGCGGAAATAAAACAGGTATTGCTCAAGCTGCTGGAGCTGGCGCGGTTGTGGGTGCTGCTGGAGGTGCTTTTACTGGCAATCAAGCGCAGGAGGCTGTGGTGAAGAGATGCTTGAGTGGTCGTGGTTACAAGGTTTTGAACTAAACCGAGTCCTAAATAGTCCAAAAGCCCGATAAATCGGGCTTTTTTATTACCCAGAAAAGCAAAAAGCCCTTAAAAATTAAGGGCTTAGAGCATAAATCTTGGTTGCGGGGGCAGGATTTGAACCTACGACCTTCGGGTTATGAGCCCGACGAGCTGCCAGACTGCTCCACCCCGCGTCTGAAGCTGAAATTCTACCATTTTTTGGGGGTCCCTGTCGAGGTATTCCTGCAAATAACGCATAAATAAGCGGTTTTTGGGTGCAAATTCTGGATTTAAGGCGTCTCTAGAAGGAGTAACATATTGCCACGCAACATCACCTTAAGGTTATGAGATGTCAATTAGTAATCCAGAGTTCTCAAGCTCAACACTTCTAAATCCAGTAGAGGTGAGTGGACCTGAGGGCGAGCATAAAAAAAGTCTTGGCGTAATGATGCTTGCGGCTATTGGTGTTGTGTTTGGCGACATCGGAACAAGCCCCTTATATGCACTAAAAGAATGTTTTGATCCTCATCACGGCATTGCCTACACGCCGGAAGCGTTGTTTGGGGTTATTTCCATGATGATCTGGGCATTGATCTTGGTTGTGACAGTGAAGTATGTCTTGTTTGTGATGCGTGCTGACAACAAGGGTGAAGGGGGTGTTCTTTCACTCATGGCTCTAGCTCTGCGCTCATTCGATAGCAAGTCCAAAAGCTATTTCTTCTTCATGATTATTGGCATGCTGGGTGCGTGCATGCTTCTCGGTGAGTCTGTGATTACTCCAGCGATTTCTGTTTTATCTGCGGTTGAGGGTATTGAGATTGCAACACCAGGATTGCATAAATTCATCATCCCTATCTCATTGATTATTTTGGTGGCTTTGTTCCTGATTCAGAAATATGGAACTGCCGCAGTAGGTAAATTATTTGGTCCTATAACGCTTGCCTGGTTTATTACGCTTGCAGTCTTAGGTGCCATCAATATTGGCGATGCACCACAAATTATTGCTGCTATTAATCCCTTGTATGCTGTGAATTTTGTCATGCTGCATCCAACAACTGCCTACATCGTGATGGGTGCAGTGGTATTGGTTGTGACTGGAGTTGAGGCGCTCTATTTGGATATGGGCCACTTCGGACGCTCACCCGTTAGATATGCGTGGCTGTTAGTTGTTTTGCCAAGCTTGTTGATTAATTATCTCGGGCAAGGCGCATTAGTTCTCTCTGATCCTGAAGCAATTAAAAACCCGTTCTACTTAATGGTTCCAGAATGGGCTCTTTGGCCTGTCGTTGGTTTGGCTACTGCAGCAACTGTGATTGCTTCCCAGGCTGTTATCTCTGGCGCGTATTCCTTAGTAAGTCAGGCAATTTTATTGGGCTTTATGCCCCGCATGAATATCCAGCACACCTCTGATTCCGAGCAAGGACAGATCTATATCCCACTTGTGAACTGGGCGCTCTTATTTATGGTGGTGGTGACGATCATTGAATTTAGAGAGTCGGTAAATTTAGCTGCTGCCTACGGTATTTCTGTGACATCCACAATGTTGATCACCACCATATTGTTGGCTGTTGTGATGTTCCGCGAATGGAAAATGAACTTTATTTTGGTGGCTTGCATTACTGCTGCATTTTTCGTTGTTGATTTTGCTTTCTGGACTGCCAATCTCATTAAGTTAAAAGATGGTGGTTGGTATCCTTTGGCCTTGGGTTTGCTCTGTTTCACCTGCTTAATTACTTGGTATCGCGGACGTCAAATATTGCGTAAGCGCGCTATGGAAGAGGGTATCCAATTAAGTAGCTTTATCGGGGCTTTGTTGCAGCACCCTCCGCACCGTGTTGAAGGTACAGCTGTCTTTCTCACTGCCCACGTCGACTATTTACCAGTATCTTTCTTGCATAACCTCAAGCACAACCATGTGCTACATGAAAGAGTATTTTTCTTGAAGGTAAGTATTTGGGACGTGCCTTACGTAAATGACAAGGATCGTATTACCTTGAAGGATTTAGGTGGAAACATCTTTGTTGTCCGAGCTATTTACGGTTTTAAAGAAACACCGGATATGGGAACCATCATCCATTTGATTGAAACCCATTTTGATATGAAGTTTGATTTGATGAATACTTCATTTTTCTTATCTCGCGATACGATCGTTCCATCAGCGATTCCAGGAATGGCGATGTGGCGCGAAAAATTGTTTTGCTGGATGTACCAAAATGCAGGGCGTCAATCGAACTTCTTTAAGATTCCGGCCAACCGTATAGTTGAGTTGGGTGCAAAGGTCGAGATTTGAGAAAGAATCTTTTGCTCCAATCAAAAATATTTATTTCAATATTTTTGCTGTCTACTGCATTGAGTGGCGTTGTAATAGCCACTCCTGCAGAAGAAGCTGAGCTTGAGCAGTTAGACAGAATCGAGCAAGAGCTGGAGCTTCAGCGTGAGTGGGCAAAGTATCGCTGGGGTAAAGCCTCATCTGAGTGCTATCAAAACTATTGGGTTAACTCTTGTTTAAAAGATGCTCGAGCGTTATATCGAAAAGAAATTGATCCCATTCGTCAGCAAGAAGTAGCTTTGCACGAAGTCCAGCGCAAGCTGCGCGAAAGCCTTAAGAACCAAGAGGACATCAAGCGCGCTGCTGAGCGGGCGAGCTCAGAAAAAGCAGCTGAGCGCGCAGCGAACCAGCGTGAATTCGAGCAGAAGCAAAAAGATGCCGCGGCTCGAGCTGCTGATTTAGAACAACGTCGCAAAGATGCTCCTAAGCGTGCGCAAGAAAATAAAGCGGGCACTCAGCTCGATTAATTTATTACCAATTTATAGTTCAACTTCATTAGGCAACTCTTGGCTAAAGTCAAAACAGTTTATATCTGTCAGTCCTGTGGTGGCACCTCTGCCAAATGGCAAGGGCAGTGCCCATCTTGTCAGGCCTGGAACACCATGGAAGAGGGACTGCCAGAAACTACCTCTAGTTCTCGTTTTCAGGGTTTGGCGCAATCCTTACCAAGGCAAAAGCTTTCTGCCATTACTGCAGAAGACTTACCAAGATTTAGTACGGGTGTAGAAGAGTTTGACCGCGTGCTCGGTGGCGGTTTAGTTCCAGGCGGCGTAGTGCTCTTGGGTGGCGATCCTGGTATCGGTAAATCGACTTTGTTATTGCAAGCACTTGCAGAGATGAGTGCTGCAGGCATGAATGTGCTCTATAGCAGCGGTGAAGAATCAGCCGCCCAGATCGCATTGCGTGCAAAGCGCATTGCATTAGATGCTCCCCAGCTTGAAGTGCTGGCTGAAATTCAGTTGGAGAAACTGATTTCTATTATGGATACTGTGAAGCCGCAAGTATTGGTTGTGGATTCCATTCAGACTTTGTACTCTGAGGTACTGAGTTCTGCTCCTGGTTCTGTTGCGCAAGTGCGTGAGTGTGCGGCGCAATTAACCAGGGCTGCTAAATCTAGTGGCATCTGTGTCTTGATGGTGGGTCACGTTACTAAGGATGGTCATTTAGCAGGCCCTCGAGTTCTCGAGCATATTGTTGACACCGTTTTGTACTTTGAGGGCGATACCCACTCATCCTTCCGCTTAGTGCGATCCATTAAGAACCGTTTTGGTGCCGTCAATGAGTTGGGCGTATTTGCCATGACAGAAAAGGGTTTGCGCGGCGTAACGAATCCTTCAGCGATTTTCTTGTCACAACACGAGCAAATGGTTCCTGGTGCTTGCGTTCTGGTGACGCAAGAGGGTAGCAGACCTCTTTTGGTAGAGATCCAAGCCTTGGTAGACACAGCGCACGTACCTAATCCTCGCCGTCTAGCGGTTGGCTTAGAGCAGGCTCGCTTAGCAATGCTCTTGGCGGTGTTACATCGTCATGCTGGTGTTGCTTGCTTTGACCAAGATGTTTTCTTAAACGCGGTTGGTGGCGTCAAGATCTCTGAGCCAGCCGCCGATTTAGCTGTATTGCTGGCAATTCAATCATCGATTCGTAACCGTGCATTACCAAAGGAATTAATTGTCTTTGGTGAAGTTGGTTTGGCTGGAGAGATTCGTCCGTGTCCTCGTGGTCAGGAGCGTTTGAAAGAGGCTGCTAAATTGGGCTTCACTGTAGCCATCATTCCCAAAGCCAATATGCCTAAAAACAAGATTCCGGGTTTGAAGGTAATTCCGGTCGAGCGAATTGATCAGGCCATCGCAGCAGCAGCAGAGTTGAGTTAACCCCATTTGTCTTAACGCAAGTCTTCTGCTTGAATCAGCAAGACTTGTTCTTCCCCGGCAGATACTTCCATCCAGATCGCTGGAATTTGTGGGAATGCCTTTTTGAAGTTCTCATACTCATTGCCAATCTCAAGCAAGATGGCGCCGCGCTCTGATAAATAATCAGGAGCCTGGGCAAGAATACGTCTAATTAAATCCATGCCATCTTCACCACCAGCTAAAGCCAGCTCTGGCTCAGCATGATATTCAGCTGGAAGTGCATTCATAGAGGCTGCATTCACATAAGGCGGATTGCAAATAATGAGATCAAAGAGATTATCTTCATTGGGCTCAGGTAATGCATCCCATAAGTCGCCATTCAATAGCTCTACTTGGGAGCTTAGGGCATGACGATCAACATTACGCGCTGCAACCGATAGTGCGGGCATACTGATATCGCAAGCGCTTACATGTATATCTGGACAAGACAAAGCCAAGAGGATTGCTAATGAACCATTGCCAGTGCAAAGGTCTAGGGCTTTGCCGTCCGCAGGCAACCAAGGCTCTAGTGAGCCATCGACAATAAGTTCAGCAATCCAGGAGCGCGGCACTATGCTTTGCTCGCTACAAAAGAATGGAACTCCCATGAGCCATGCCTCGCCTAGGATGTAGGCTAATGGCTTGCGTGTAGAGATTCTGGTATCGGCAACAGCAGATGCTTTTTTCAGTTGATCTTCAGAGATTGAGTCGTCTAAATGATCAAGTGCCTCTGCTGGACTGATATCAAGCTGTTTGCTCACAATCCACAAAGCTTCGCTTTGCGCATCGATAGCCCCATGTCCGTAATGCAATTTCCCTGCTTCGAGTTTTTGTGCAATCTGATTGATGCACTGGTTCACGGTAAGGTATTGCTGAGACTCAGGGTCCATGATGGAGGGTTCTTTAGAAGAAAAAAGAGGGTGCGCAGTTAAGCGATTAAGCGATAAGCTGTTCGAGTGTCTTGCGATAGATGTTTTTGAGTGGTACTACGTCATCCACAATGACGCACTCATCGATCTTGTGGCTTGTGGCATTCAGAGGTCCGAATTCCACAACTTCTTTACAGATCTTGGCGATAAATCGACCATCACTTGTACCGCCAGTAGTTGAAAGCTCTGTTTCCACATTGGTTTCTGCTTTGATAGCTTTGCGTAATGCGCCAGCCAAATCACCATCACCAGTAATAAATGGGCTACCGCCTAATACCCAATCAATTTCAAACTCAAGGGCCGCATCCTTCAGAATTTTTTCTAAGCGTTCACGCAATTGTTCTGGTTTGCTTTCAGTAGAAAAGCGGAAGTTAAAGTCGATAACGAGTTCGCCTGGGATGACATTATTTGCGCCAGTACCGGCATGTACGTTCGAGATCTGAAAGCTCGTAGGTTGGAAGTATTCGTTACCTTTATCCCACTCAGTTTCCACCAATGCAGAAATCGCAGGAGCAGAGAGATGAATTGGGTTCTTGCCTAAGTGCGGGTAAGCGATGTGCGCCTGAATACCTTTTACTTTGAGCTTGCCGGACAGGGAGCCGCGACGACCGTTCTTAATCATGTCGCCGAGCTGATTGACTGAAGTGGGTTCGCCAATCACACAGTAGTCCAAACGCTGACCATGTTTTTGTAATCGTTCGCACATGATGACAGTGCCATCGTTGGCAGGACCTTCTTCATCGCTGGTGATTAAGAAGGCGATAGAGCCTTGATGGTCAGGATGTGAAATAACAAATTCCTCTGTAGCCACTACAAAACCGGCGAGTGAGGTTTTCATATCCGCTGCGCCACGCCCGTAGAGCATGCCGTCACGAATCGTTGGCGTAAAGGGATTGCTTGTCCACTTCTCTAGTGGGCCTGTGGGCACTACATCAGTATGGCCAGCAAACATTAGGACTTTGCCTTGATCTCCCGCTCTACCTTTTTTGATAGCCCACAAATTCGTCACTTGAAAATTTTCAGGACCACTAACTACGCTCTCAGTATGAAAGCCGATTGCTTGAAGTCGCTTTGCAATTAAATCTTGGCAGCCACCATCAGCCGGTGTTACGGAATGGCAGGCGATGAGAGCTTCGGTTAGCTCTAGTGTGGCGCTCATAGATTCGACTTAATCGCGAAGTAATTCGTTGATAGCGGTCTTAGCGCGAGTCTGAGCATCAACCTTCTTCACGATGATGGCTGCATACAAGCTGTATTTGCCACATGCGGATGGGAGGGAGCCCGGAACTACGACTGAACCTGCTGGTACGCGACCGTAATGCACTTCGCCAGTTTCACGGTCATAGATCTTGGTGCTTTGGCCGATGTAGACGCCCATTGATAAAACAGCGTTTTCTTCGATCACAACACCCTCTACAACCTCGGAGCGGGCGCCAATAAAGCAGTTATCTTCAATAATCACTGGCCCGGCTTGAATTGGCTCGAGAACGCCGCCAATACCAACACCGCCAGAAAGGTGAACGTTTTTACCGATTTGAGCGCAAGAACCAACGGTTGCCCAGGTATCAACCATGGTGCCTTCACCTACATAAGCGCCAATATTGACGTAGGAAGGCATCAAAACAGCGTTTTTGCCGATAAATGAGCCGCGACGGGCTACGGCAGGGGGTACTACTCGGAAGCCACCAGCAGCAAAGTCAGCTGCTGTGTAGTTTTCAAATTTACTTGGAACCTTGTCATAGAACTGGGTATAGCCGCCAGCGCTCATGGGTTTGTTGTCTTCTAGGCGGAAAGAGAGCAAAACAGCCTTCTTAACCCACTGGTTAACTTCCCATTTGCCTACGTCACGGCGCTCAGCCACACGAATAGTGCCCGCATTTAGGCCTTCTAGGACCGCATTTACGGCATTACGTACATCCCCAGGGACGCTATCTGGAGACAGGTTTGCGCGGTTTTCCCAGGCTTGTTCAATGATGTTTTGTGGTGATTGGCTCATGCTTTTTAGTTAACTATCAGATTGTTAAGGGATTTTGTCCCTGAGGGTGGTTTTATCATTATATAGATGGGGCAAAAACGCGTCTAAGCACCTTCAAGCTTGCTATCATCTTCCCACTTTAGCTTTAATTTTTACCCCTTTATTTGAACCTCTTTTTCCCCTGCAAAGTACGCCGTGCAACTGAAATCCATCAAACTTTCCGGCTTTAAGTCTTTCGTAGACCCAACCCATTTTGAAATGCCTGGCCAATTGATTGGCGTTGTGGGTCCTAACGGTTGCGGAAAGTCGAACATTATTGACGCCGTTCGCTGGGTTTTAGGAGAATCCCGCGCTAGCGAATTGCGTGGTGAGTCCATGCAGGACGTTATTTTTAATGGTTCTGGTTTACGTAAACCATCTGGCCGCGCAAGTGTGGAACTCATTTTTGATAATACCGAAGGGCGTGCACAAGGTCAGTGGAGTGCTTTTACAGAATTAGGTATCAAACGTGTTTTAACTCGCGATGGAAATTCGAGTTACTACGTGAATAACCAAGTAGTGCGTCGTAAAGATATTCAGGATATTTTCTTGGGTACTGGAATGGGTCCAAGAGGTTACGCAATTATCGGTCAAGGCACCATTAATCGTATTTTGGAAGCAAAACCAGAAGAGTTACGCGTGTTCTTGGAAGAGGCTGCTGGTGTTTCTAAATATAAAGAACGTCGCAAAGAAACTGCGGCACGTTTAGAAGATACTGTTGAAAATTTAACTCGCGTTGAAGATATCTTGCGCGAACTCGATCAGCAGCTTACTCGTTTAGAAAAACAAGCTACTGTTGCTGAGCGTCATGCAGAGCTCTCTTCGCAGATGAAATCACAGCAGCAACTGTTGTGGTTTGTGCGTCAGACTGAGGCGGGTAAAGAGCAGGAGCGTCATGCCAACGGTATTCGTGATACGCAAGTTGGGCTAGAAGAGCAAACTGCTAAGCTACGCCACGTCGAAGCTGAACTGGAAACAATGCGCACACAACAGTACGCATTGCAAGATAAAGTTTCTCAAGCACAAGGTGATTTATATCAAACCAATTCTGATGTGAGTCAGGTTGAGTCACAGATTCTTTATGTGCAAGAAGCACGTCAACGCTTGCAACAACAAGCTCAAGATTTACAGGCGCAATTACAACGTTGGACTGTGCAAGAGACTGATGCAGCACAAGCACAGCGTACAACCGAGCATGAGCTTTCATTAGCTGCTGAGAAAGAGCAAACACTCTTGGCAGATTTAAATGGCTTACAAGAGCAAATGCCAAGTCGTGAAGAGGCTTATCAAAATGCCTCACGCGAGCTCGATAGTGCACGCGATTCATTGGCTTCAATTGAGCAACGCTTGGCTAGTTTGAGTGAGCGCCTTCGCTCTATGTCTGCTCAGTCGGATGAATTGAAGGGTCGCGAGACCCGTCTTGTTAGTGAATTCGATGGTCTGCGTCGTCCAGATGCGGAAGCCTTGCAGATGGCAATTGATCGTCAAACAATGGCTGCTCGCAAAGTTGAAGAAGCTAAGTATCGCGCTGTTGAAGCTCAGCAACGAGTACCTGCTGCTGATGAGGCGCGTAATGCTGCCCAGCAAAAAATCCAGGAAGCAAATCAGGATTTAGCTCAAACCGAAGCTAAATTGACCGCATTAACTGCCTTGCAGGCTAGCGTTCAGGCGCAAGGCAAGATTGGGCCTTGGTTAGAAAGTAAGGGCCTCAAAGAAAGTAAGCGTCTTTGGCAAGAGCTCAAAGTTGAGAGTGGTTGGGAGCCTGCACTTGAGTCAGTGTTGCGTGAGCGTTTAGCTGCGGTTACTGCAAAGAGTGTCCAAGAAACATTGGCCTTAGCTAATGATGCACCCCCAAGTCGTTTGGCAATTTTGCTCACGGAAGAGATTACTCCGGCGCATACATCTGCTCCCGCTGACTTTACGCCATTATTGAGCCGTGTACAAAGCGCAGGCGCAGCAAGACTCACTTCTGTATTGCAAGAGTGGTTGGACAATATCTATATTGCTAACAGTCTTGAGGATGCTTTGCATCGCCGTGAAAAACTACCCGCTGGAGGCGCATTTGTCACTCAACAAGGTCATTTGGTAAGCCGCGTTGGTGTACAGCTTTACGCAGCAGATTCTGAACAAGCTGGTATGTTGGCTCGCGCTCAGGAAATGGAAAGTCTCGAGAAGCAATTACGTGCGCAACAGTTGATGCAAAGCGAACTCAAGGGCGAGCTGGATCAATGTGTTGCCAACTATCAGGCAGCCCATCAAGCAGCTGAGCAGGCACGTGAAAACGCAGAGCACGCTGTCCAAGAGTCGCATGGCTTTGAAGTGGAAAGAATGCAGTTGACCCAAGCTGAAGAGCAATATAGTCAACGTGCGGCGCAGATTCAAGGTGAATTAAGTGAATTGCGTCAGCAGATGGAGCAAGTGAGCCAGACTCAAGAGCAGTCTGCAGCCGAATTGCTCGAGTCAGAAGAATCCAAGCAAGGCTTGCAAGAGGCTTTACAAGCAGCTCAAGAAAAATTAGAGTGCTCCACTGAAGAGCGTGATAGTTTGCGTGAGTCGCTTCGTGCTGCTGAGATGGCTGCGCAAGAGGCGGCATTTGCCACTCGTTCATTGCAACAACGCATTGCTGACTTGCAACGTGATCAAAGTACTGCGCGTACACAGATCATGGAGATTCAAGACAAGCATGATGCAGCCGCTCAAGAGTTAGAAACATTGAGTGATGAAGAGGCGCAAGATAAATTACAGGGCTTATTGCTAGCACGCAGTGCACGTGAAGCAGCTTTGGCAAATGCGCGTACTGAGCAAGATGCTTTATTGCATCAATTGCGTGAGGCTGATGAGTCTCGCATGCAAGTAGAGCGTAGCTTGCAACCTATGCGTGACAAAGTTGTGGATTTGCAATTGCGTGAACAGGCTGCACGCTTGAACTTTGAGCAGTTTGCTACTTTATTGTCAGATGCCGAGGCTGACCTCTCCGCACTTGAAGCAAGTTTCAGTCCTGATTTGAAAGTTGGCGCATTACAAAGCGAAGTGAATCGCTTGAATACTGAAATTCAATCTCTGGGCCCAGTTAACATGGCTGCCCTGGATGAATTGTCTAGTTCACGTGAGCGCAAGCAGTTCTTGGATGCTCAATCTGCCGACTTGAATGAAGCGATGCAGACTTTGACAGATGCGATTGCCAAGATCGATGCAGAGACCCGTGATTTACTGCAAGGCACCTTTGATCAAGTGAATGGCCACTTTGGAAAACTATTCCCTGAATTGTTCGGTGGCGGTCATGCTGAGTTGTTGATGACAGGCGAAGAAATTCTAGATTCCGGTGTTCAGGTGATGGCGCAGCCTCCTGGTAAGAAAAATAGCTCTATTTACCTCCTCTCTGGTGGTGAAAAGGCCTTGACTGCAATTGCCTTGGTGTTCTCGCTCTTCCTTTTGAATCCAGCCCCATTTTGTTTGCTAGATGAGGTTGATGCGCCATTAGATGATGCAAATACCTTGCGTTATGCAAATCTAGTAGCCAAAATGTCAGATAAGACTCAGTTTTTATTTATCTCACATAACAAGATCACTATGGAAATCGCTCATCAATTGATTGGTGTCACGATGCAAGAGCAGGGAGTATCCCGCATTGTTGCTGTGGATATTTCTTCTGCGGTATCGATGGTAGAGGCTGCTTAAATGTATGTAGAACAAATCATGACGATGTTGGGTTTGTCTGATTTGCAATTGGCGCTGGCTGTTATTGGTCTTTTAATACTGATAGCAGTAGCCGTTCTGAACATCAAGTATTCTCGTGCGCGCCGTAAGGCAAAAGAGCAAAGCGAATACGCTTTAGATGATCGCTTTGTACGTGAGCCAAGCTTTACTAAGGGTTTTGCAGATAGCGATGCGTCTGGTCGAGTAGAGCCTGGCTTTGGCGAGGCCTTAACAACAATCTCAGCCCTAGAAAAATTCGCGATTGATCCACGCATCGATTGCGTCATTACCTTGCGTTTTGATGAGGCCATAAGCGGCGCAGAAATTCTGGCGGAAATTAACGCCTGGACCGACCTTGAAGCCCAATCAATAGCACGTTGGATGTGCGAAGGTTTAAATACGGATGTCGATGCTGCTGAAGACTGGGAAGAATTAAAGTCTGAAGGATCTTATTCAGAGCTACAGCTAGCCATTCAGCTGGCTAGTCGCAAAGGTCCGATTGGCGTTTTGGAGCTTTCTGATTTTTGCTCTCGTGCCCAGGCGCTTGCTGAAACTTTGGACTCACAAATTGATATGCCTAGCGTCAATACAATGTTGGAGAGTGCTAAAGAATTAGATGTGCTGGCTGCTGAGAGTGATATCCAGTTGAGCATCAATATACTATTTGATGAGCCATGCCCATGGGGTAACTTTGATGCCCTCATGCGCCAACGCGGTTTCAAGCTATCTCGTAATGGACGTCAATACGAATATCTCAGCAAAGGCCTAGTGATTTTCAATAGTGCCGACTTGGATCCGAATAAGTCTGTAACTCAAGCCACTTTGTTGCTAGAGATTCCCCTGGTTCCACAAGATGAGCGCGCATTTGAAAGAATGCTCTCTGAAGGCATTGAGATTGCACAAGCTGCTCATGGCCGCTTGGTAGATGACAATGGCATTAACTTAAGTGAAGCTGCAGTCATTAGCATTCGTCAGCACCTTGATGTTCTTTATGCCAATCTTGAGAAATCTGGCATTCCTGCTGGATCTTCTACAGCTAGCAGACTCTTTAGCTAGGAAATTACTTTGTCGTCCAATAGTCCGACAAATTTAGCGGAGCGTTACGCATTCTTACAAGCTGAGCTTGCGCGCCTTGAGCATGCTTACTACGTTCTAGATAATCCACTGCTGCCTGATATTGAGTACGACCGCCTCTATCGCGAGTTATTGGAGATTGAGGCAGCTCATCCGGAGTGGATTACCCCTGAGTCTTTATCACAGCGTGTAGGTGGGGCAGCCTTAAAAGAGTTTGATTCAATCACTCATACAGTGCCGATGCTTTCTTTAAACAACGCCTTTGAAGATGCTGAATTGATTGCCTTTGATCGTCGCTGTCGCGAGGCGCTCCACTCAGATCGTGTCTCTTATGCTGGTGAACTGAAGTTTGATGGCCTCGCAATATCCCTGCGCTATGAAAATGGTCTATTAGTAACTGCTGCCACTCGTGGTGATGGAGCCAGTGGTGAAGATGTCACTGCTAACATCAAAACAATTCGTGCTATTCCTCTTAAGCTTACTGGAAACAATATTCCTCAGGTCTTAGAGGTGCGTGGCGAGGTCTTTATGTACCTCAAAGATTTCGAGAAGATGAATCGGCAAGCTGCAGAGTCGGGCGAAAAAGAATTTGCCAATCCTCGTAATGCTGCTGCAGGTAGCCTGCGTCAATTGGATTCAAAGATCACAGCCAAGAGACCGCTTTCATTCTTTGCCTATGGCTTGGGCGCTCTGGAGCCACAGTCTTGGCTCCCCAAAACCCACGAAGAATTACTTAATGCTTATGTAGAGCTCGGATTACCAGTTTGTGCAGAACGCAAAGTGCTCCATTCCGTAGAAGAGATCTTGGCTTTCTATAACGAGATTGGTGCCAAAAGAGATTCATTGCCATATGACATCGATGGTGTTGTCTATAAGGTCAACTCATTTGCAGAGCAAGCTAAGTTGGGATTTGTATCAAGAGCCCCTAGGTTTGCGCTTGCACACAAGTACCCTGCCCAAGAGGCCCTAACTACTGTCTTGGGGATTGACGTACAAGTGGGGCGCACAGGTGCAATCACTCCAGTAGCAAGACTTGCTCCTGTAGAGGTAGGTGGAGTCACAGTCACTAATGCAACCTTGCACAACGAAGACGAAGTTAAGCGCAAAGATGTGCGAATTGGCGATACCGTTTCAGTACGTAGAGCAGGTGATGTGATTCCTGAGGTGGTTTCAGTTATCAAGGATCGCCGCCCAGCCGAGACAAAAGAATTTGTCATGCCAATTCGTTGTCCTGTCTGCGATTCTCATATTGAGCGCCTGGCAGATGAGGCGGTAGCGCGTTGTAGTGGCGGACTCTTCTGCGGGGCTCAGCGCAAGCAAGCGCTAATTCACTTTGCTCACAGAAGGGCGTTAGACATCGAAGGCCTTGGTGAGAAGATTGTGGACCAGTTAGTGGATCAGAATCTCGTTAGAACCCCTGCGGATCTCTATCGCTTAGGATTTACGGCTCTCGCAAACTTAGAGCGTATGGGCGAGAAGTCTGCGGATAACCTCATTCAAGCAATTAACCAATCCAGAAATACCACCTTAGCCAGATTTATCTTTGCCTTAGGCATACGTCATGTGGGAGAGACCACCGCTAAAGATTTAGCGAATCACTATCAGTCGATGCACGCCTTAATGGATGCAAGTATGGAAGATTTGCTCACGGTAAAGGACGTTGGTCCTGTTGTTGCCGACTCTATTACAAGCTTTATGCAAGAGGCTCATAATCGAGAGGTTATTGAGCAGCTTTTAGCATCTGGAATGCAGCTTGCCGTAGAAGAAAAAGTGATTAGCGCTGCAGTGGCAGGTAAAACTTTTGTTCTTACGGGTACATTCCCAACGATGACCAGAGACGAGGCTAAAGATCTCCTTGAAAAAGCTGGCGCCAAGGTTGCTGGATCGGTTTCTAAAAAGACTGACTATGTAGTAGCTGGTGAAGACGCTGGCAGCAAGCTCACGAAAGCAGAAGAATTGGGGGTGCCAGTGATTGATGAAGCTGCAATGCTGGATTTGCTGAAATAATTGAAGCTAAAGATTTAAGCCCCTAAAGCCTCAAGCAACTCAGTCTCAAGTTGAATCTGTAGCTTAGGATTCTTGCCCAGGTTGGCAGCGTCTAATAGCAACACGTCTTCTACTCTTTCTCCAAGTGTATTAATTCTGGCAGTATGAATCGATACCTGATGTTTTGCTAGGACCCTGGAGATGGTATATAGCAAGCCAGTGCGATCACTTGCGGACAGTGCGAGTGTGTAATAGCGGCCACGATCATCTGGAACCATATGCACGCGTGGTTGAATTGGGAAGGTGCGTGACTGTCTTGAGAGGCGACCCATGCTTGGCGCAGGTAGGGGCTCAGCATTGGTTAGTGCAGCAGTAAGTTCAAACTCTACTAACTGAATGATGTCGCGATAACTGCCGCCTTCATCTACCAAGTTACTGCCTGAAATTTGGAAGCTATCCAAGGCATAGCCATGACGCGTCGTATGAATGCGTGCATCCCAAATGGAGAAGCCGTGTCTCTCGAAGTATGCACAGATTCTGGCAAAAAGGTCTTCTTGGTCTTTTACGTAGACAGCTACTTGCAGTCCTTCGCCAATTGGAGATAGTCTAGCTCTGACAATTGGCTGCTCGCTATTTACTTTATTAAAAAGATGGCGTGTAAGCCAGGCAATATCAGAAGAATCTTGTCTTAAGAAGAAGGCAACATCCAACTGCTTCCATAGGTCTTCATAGGCGTCATCATTGATGCCGTAGAGACGCAACTTTGCTTTAGATTCTTCTTGGTGTTGGGCTAACTCTGACGAGGCATCTGGCTTGGCTCCACCCAAAACTCTGAGTGTTGCGCGATAGAGGTCTTCAAGAAGTTTGCCTTTCCAGGCATTCCAGACTTTAGGGCTAGTGCCTCGAACATCAGCAACGGTGAGCAAGTAGAGTGCAGTGAGATGACGCTCATCACCCATCTTTTTGGCAAAAGCTTTAACGACATCAGGATCGGTGATGTCTTGTTTCTGAGCTGTTTGGCTCATATTTAGATGTTCGGCTACTAACCATACTAAAAGTTCAGTATCTTTTTTATCTAGACCATGTTCTTTAGCAAACTTGCGTGTATCTGCTTTTCCTAATTGCGAATGATCGCCCCCACGCCCTTTAGCAATGTCATGAAAGAGGGCTGCTATGACGAGTAACCAAGGTTTCTCAAAGTGAGCAATGAGGCTGCTGCAGAAAGGGAATTCATGAGTGTGTTCAACCACCATGAAGCGCCGCACATTGCGCAGCACCATCAGAATATGTTGATCGACTGTGTATATATGGAACAGGTCATGCTGCATCTGCCCAACAATCTTTCTGAAAGCTGGGAGGTAGCGCCCTAGTACGCTGCTACGATTCATTAGGTGGAAAGCGCGGCTTACACCTTCGGGCTGCTTCAAGATTTCAATAAAAAGCGCGCGATTAATCGGGTCTTTGCGCCATTTGCTATCCATCTTAGTTCTGGCGTTATAGAGCGCCCTGAAGATGGTTGCCGATAAGCTCTTTACATTAGATGTTTGGGCAAATACTAAGAAGGTTCTGAGGATTTGCTCTGGATGTTTTTGAAAGAGCTGCGGGTCGGTAATATCCAATACCCCTTGGCGCTCAATAAAGTATTCATTACCTTCACCTGGAATGGGGTGAGTGGTTTTAGATTCCTGCGGGAAGAGAATAGCCTCAATGTTCTGCAATAGAACATCATTCAATTGTGTTACTGCTTTTGCTGCCCAATAGTAGCGTCGCATGATTGCTTCACTAGCAACCCTTGAAGATTCTTCTTTGATTCCCATGGATGTTGCTAAGGGCGCCTGTAAATCAAAAGCCAGAACATCTTGCCTACGTTTTGCAAGGAGGTGGAGGTTGGCGCGTAAGGTCTCTAAAAATCGTTGATTGCGGTTGAGTTCAGTCAATTCGCGTTGAGTGACAAGGCCGGCTTCATGGAGATCTTTGAAGGTATCACCCAATAATGCAGCCTTGCTAACCCATGAGATCACTTGTAAATCACGTAAGCCGCCGGGACTTTCTTTGCAATTTGGCTCTAGAGAGTAAGGGGTGTTCTGATATTTGTAGTGACGCTGAATTTGTTCTGCTTGCTTGGCTTGAAAAAATGCCTTGGGATCCATGGCCGCTTCAAATGCTTTAGCAAAGTCTTTAAATAAAGCCTTCTTGCCGCAAAGAAAGCGTGCCTCCAAAAGTGAGGTACGAACCGTGACATCTTGATCGGATTCTGAAATACATTCAGCGATATTGCGGACTGAGGAGCCAATCTCCAACCCAACATCCCAGCAACTAGCGATAAATTGTTCAACTTGCTTTGATAGGGCGATGGCCTGCTTTTCATCTTCTGGCAAAAGGATGAGGATATCGATATCAGAATATGGGAATAAAGCATTTCTTCCATAGCCACCAACAGCTATTAAAGCGGCTTCATTTTTTAAGCCACTGTTACTCCAAAGATGGGCGAGTATTTGATCGCTCATTTTAGTAAGTTGTTTGGTTAACTTACCTACCGCTTGTGTTTTTCTAAACTCGTCGTAAGCAACTTCGCGAGCAGCACGCAGGCTAGCTGCATCAGTAATATTGCTGGCTGCCTGGAGCTTGCTCATGAAATTATGCGCTTGCTAGGGTAGGTCTAAAAGACAGGCCTTTAACGCAATCAGGTGGAGGGTTGCTACCTTCTGACCATGTCAATACTTCAACACCAGTCTGCGTTACCAGTAATGTATGTTCCCATTGCGCTGACAGACTGCGATCTTTTGTTTTGACAGTCCACTGGTCAGGCATGGTGCGAATATCTCTTTTGCCGGCATTAATCATCGGCTCAATTGTGAAAGTCATGCCAGCCTCTAGCTTTTCGCCAGTACCAGGTTTGCCATAGTGAAGAATTTGAGGGTCTTGATGAAATACCTTGCCAATGCCGTGGCCACAGTATTCGCGCACGACTGAGTAGCCTGCTTTTTCTGCATGCGTTTGAATAACGTGACCAATGTCTCCAAGCGATGCGCCTGGTTTTACTTGGGCTATGCCAAGCCACATGCATTCAAAAGTAATTTGAGTAAGACGCTTTGCCATGACGGAAACTTCACCCACCATAAACATGCGACTGGTATCGCCGTAATAACCATCAGGGGTAATAACAGTGATGTCTAGGTTTACTACGTCACCGGCCTTCAAAACTTTGTCACCAGGAATGCCGTGGCAGATCACATCATTTACTGAAGTGCAAATTGAAGCTGGAAAAGGAGGGTAGCCTGGCGGCTGATAGTTCAGTGGAGCGGGAATGGTCTTTTGGACATCGCGCATGTATTCATGGCAAATACGATCTAGCTCTCCAGTGGTAACCCCGGCTTTGACGTGAGGGGCCACATGATCTAGAACTTCGCTGGCTAAGCGGCCAGCTTCGCGCATCCCTTGGATGTCTTTTTCTGCGGTAAATACATTATTCATGCCTTGATTATCAACGACTTGGAGAGTTTTGGCTTATCAGAATTGCCTAAAAATTAGGCATATATCCTATATATAGGATGGCTGGAGAGTATTTCGATGGGGGCCGCATGTTCTATCTGGGGGTAAAGGTGGCTAGAGCATTGATATTTAAGCTATAATTTCTGCCTCAAGTCTATTTTGGACCTGAAATCGCGAGTTGAGCCTTCCAGGGTGGCGTTTTTTAGCGCAGCTAGGACTCAACTTTAGAATCAACCCTTAGGAGAAGTTATGTCAGTAACTATGCGTCAAATGCTGGAAGCTGGTTGCCATTTTGGTCACCAAACTCGCTTCTGGTCCCCAAAGATGGCCCCATTCATTTTCGGTCATCGCAATAAAATCCACATCATTAACTTGGAAAAAACATTGCCAATGTTTCAGGACGCCCTGAAATTTGCAAAACAAGTTGCTGCTAACCGTGGCACGATTTTATTTGTTGGTACTAAGCGTCAATCACGCGAGATCATTGCTGAAGAAGCTGCTCGTGCTGGTATGCCTTACATCGACAGTCGTTGGTTGGGCGGTACGCTCACTAACTTCAAAACTGTAAAAGGTTCCCTCAAGCGTTTGAAAGATATGGAAGTTGCTAAAGAAGCTGGCGACTGGGAAAAGCTTTCTAAGAAAGAAGCTTTGACTAACGACCGTGATCTCGACAAATTGCAAAAAGCTCTTGGCGGTATCAAAGATTTGAACGGTGTTCCTGATGCGATCTTCGTAGTGGACGTTGGCTATCACAAGATTGCTATTACCGAAGCTAACAAGCTCGGTATTCCAGTAATCGCTGTTGTGGATACCAACCACTCACCAGAAGGTGTTGATTACATCATCCCTGGTAACGATGACTCAAGCAAAGCAGTAACCCTTTATGCACGTGGCATTGCTGATGCAATCCTCGAAGGCAAAGCCAACTCTGTTCAAGAAATCTTGACAGCAGTTAAAGAGGGCGAAGAAGAGTTTGTTGAAGAAGGGAACGCTGAATAATGGCCGCTATTACCGCTGCAATGGTTGGCGAGTTACGCGCCAAAACTGATGCTCCAATGATGGAGTGCAAAAAAGCTTTGACTGAGGCTGATGGTGATATGGCTCGTGCAGAAGAAATTCTGCGTGTAAAGCTTGGTAGTAAAGCTGGCAAAGCAGCTTCTCGTGTTACTGCTGAAGGTATCGTTGCTGCTTCTATCAACGGCACTACTGGTGCATTGTTAGAAGTGAACTGCGAAACTGATTTCGTTTCTAAGAACGATGACTTCTTAGCATTCACAGATGCATGTGTGAAGTTGGTTGCTGAAAAGAATCCGGCTGACGTTGCTGCTTTGTTGGCATTGCCAATGAATGGTCAAACTGTTGATGAAGTTCGTAGCGCATTGATTGGTAAGATCGGCGAGAACATCATGCCACGTCGCTTTAAGCGTTTCGCTGGTAGCAACAAGTTAGTTTCCTACCTTCACGGTACACGTATTGGTGTAGTAGTTGAGTTCGAGGGTGACGATACTGCCGCCAAAGACGTAGCAATGCATATTGCTGCAATGAAGCCAGTAGCTTTGTCTATGGCTGACGTTCCTGCCGAAGCAATTGCTGTTGAACGTAGCGTTGCTGTTCAAAAGGCTGCTGAATCTGGTAAACCACCAGAAATCGCTGAAAAGATGGTTGAAGGTTCTATTCAGAAGTACCTCAAAGAGGTTTCTTTGTTGAACCAGACTTTCGTTAAAAACGACAAGCAAACTGTTGAGCAAATGCTCAAGGCTGCAAATACAACAATCAAGGGCTTCACCATGTATGTTGTAGGTGAGGGCATTGAGAAGCGTCAAGACGACTTTGCAGCTGAAGTTGCTGCACAAGTTGCTGCCGCCTCTAAAGCAACTGCTTAATTAGCTGGTTTGGGGCTTGCCCCACTCGGTTGGTAATACCCAAAAGGGCATAGAAACCTTAGTTTCTGTGCCCTTTTCTTTGATCCCTCTCAAGCCCTTTATAATTTGGCGGGTATATTAAAAGTGCTTAAAGATCAATAAGCTAAGTAAGTTAATTACTTGGCAAATTACGGAAAATTAAAAACATGCCAGCCTACAAACGAGTCCTCCTAAAACTATCTGGTGAAGCCCTTATGGGTGACGATGCTTTCGGCATCAATCCAGTCACCATTGATTCCATGGTCAAGGAAATCGCCGAGGTTGTGAATAGCGGAGTAGAGTTAGCGATTGTGATCGGCGGCGGTAATATTTTCCGCGGTGTTGCTGGCGGTGCTGCGGGCATGGATCGCGCAACTGCCGATTACATGGGTATGTTAGCAACCATGATGAATTCATTAGCGCTGCAAGATGCCTTGCGTCAAAAAGGTGTTGAGGCACGTGTGCAATCTGCTCTTCGTATGGATCAGGTAGTAGAGCCTTATATTCGTCCTCGCGCAATTCGTGCAATGGGTGAAGGTAAGGTTGTGATCTTTGCGGCAGGTACTGGCAATCCATTCTTTACTACCGATACTGCAGCCGCTCTGCGTGGTGCGGAGATGGGTGTTGAAGTTATGCTCAAGGCTACCAAGGTAGACGGCATCTACAGTGCTGACCCAGTAAAAGACCCAACAGCTACTTTATACAAAACGATTACGTTTGATGAGGCATTAATTAAGAATCTACAAGTGATGGATGCAACTGCATTTGCGTTGTGTCGCGATCGTAAATTACCAATCAAAGTATTTTCAATTCTCAAGCCGGGCGCATTAATGCGCGTAGTGCAAGGTGAGGCTGAAGGTACTTTGGTGCACGTTTAATAGGAGGCCTGATGTCTGCAGCAGAAATTAAAACCACTACCAATCAAAAGATGGAAAAGTCTCTTGAGGCTTTGAAAACCAATTTAGCCAAGATTCGCTCTGGCCGCGCTAATCCAGGAATCCTGGAGCACATTCATGTGGATTACTACGGTAACCCAACCCCATTAAGTCAGGTTGCCAGCTTGGGCTTGGCTGATGCTCGTACGATCAATGTTCAGCCTTTTGAAAAGACTATGGTTGCAGCAATCGAGAAGGCAATTCGTGATTCTGATTTAGGTCTAAATCCAGCGTCTCAGGGCACTGTCATTCGCGTGCCGATGCCTGCATTAACAGAAGAGCGTCGTCGTGAGCTCACCAAGGTCGTCAAGAGCGAAGGTGAAGATACTAAGATTGCGGTGCGCAATTTACGTCGTGATGCAAATGAGCATCTCAAGCGTTTAACCAAAGATAAAGAAATTTCTGAGGATGATGAGCGTCGTGCTACTGATGATATTCAGAAGATGACTGACAAAGCAGTGGTTGATATTGACAAGATCATCGCTGAAAAAGAAAAAGAGATCATGACGGTTTAAAAGCCTGATTGAACTTTAGCTTCTAATGACTCAACACTCCAGTTCAACCCTAGCCATTCCAGAGGTCAGTGCGATACCTCGCCATGTTGCAATCATCATGGATGGTAATGGGCGCTGGGCCAGTAAGCGGATGATGCCCCGTGTGGCAGGGCACTCTGAGGGTTTGGGTGCTGTTCGCAGAATTGTTCAAGAGTGTCGCAAGCTTGGTGTTGAGTATTTAACTGTATTTGCGTTTAGTTCCGAAAACTGGCGTAGACCACCTGAAGAGGTGGGATTCTTAATGAAGTTATTTCTTAAGTCTCTCAAGGGTGAGGTATCCCGCCTTGCTGAAAACGATATTGCCCTACGATTAATTGGTGACTTGAGTCGTTTCGATACCGCTATTCAGGAAATGGTGGATTTTTCTGAGAAGAAGACGGCCGGTTGTAAGAGCCTCACTTTTACTATTGCCGCAAACTATGGTGGCCGTTGGGATATTTTGCAGGCGATGCGTGAATGTCTTGCAGCAAATCCCAATTTGAAACCAGAGCAGGTCACGGAAGAGCTCCTTCAACCTCATCTTTCAATGGCTTATGCGCCAGAGCCGGATTTATTCATTCGGACTGGTGGCGAACAACGTGTCAGCAATTTCTTGTTGTGGCAACTGGCTTATACCGAGCTGTATTTCACGGATATCTTGTGGCCTGATTTTGATGAGAAAGAATTGCACAAAGCGTTTGACTGGTTTAGTCAGCGCGAGCGTCGATTTGGTCGTACCAGTGCTCAGCTTGCATCGCAAGCGATGAGCGATACAGTTTGACGCAGTTCATTACCAAGCCCATTCCCATGTTAAAAACCAGAGTGATTACCGCCCTTGTCTTATTGGCGGTACTTCTGCCCATCTTGTTTCTGCTTCCTCCAATTTATATTGGCGGCTTCTTTTTGATAGCTTTATTGGCTGCTGCCTGGGAGTGGAGTCGCTTGCTTGCTCCTGAGGCAGGGCGTGCAGCGTGGCTATATGCTTTATTTTGCATGGTCATTATTTTACTTTTACTCGGTATGCAAAATGCCTCTTGGCAGTTTGCTTTATTGCTACTAGCGGTTTTATTTTGGTTCTTTATTGCGCCATTTATTTTGGCCAAAGGAATGAATCTTTCCTTGCAAAAGTTACGACCTTTTTATGTTGTGCTTGGGCTCATATTGCTACCTGCCACTTGGTTTGCATTGGTGTTTTTACGAGAGCTTGGCCTCATCTTTTTACTGAGCACGATGGCTTTAGTTTGGATTGCTGATATCGGCGCCTACTTTGTAGGTAAAGCCTTTGGTAAGCGTAAGCTTGCTGTACTAATTAGTCCGGGCAAATCAATTGAGGGTGCTATTGGTGGCTTAATACTTTGTTATGTTTACGCATTTGCATGCGTCTACTATTTATCTTTCGAATCTACTTTATTTGGCGCATGGGTAATACGCTTTGGCTGGATTCCAATGTTCTTAATGGTTACGGTATTAACAGCCTTCAGTATTTTTGGTGATTTATTTGAGTCTCAACTCAAACGTTTGGCAGGAGTTAAGGATTCAAGCCATTTATTACCCGGTCATGGCGGGGTCTTGGATCGTGTAGATGCCTTGATACCAACAATGCCGATCGCAGCGCTCTTAGCAGGGTTTGTCTGATGTCGGTAAAGCAGGTTGCCATCCTAGGCTCAACTGGATCTATCGGCGTTAATACGCTCGATGTGATCCGGGCGCACCCAGATCGTTTTAACGTGGTTGCACTTACTGCAGCCAAGCAAGTCGATTTGCTTGCTCAGCAATGCTTTGAATTTAAGCCGGCTATTGCAGTTGTATCCGATGCGGAAGGTGCTGCTCGTTTGAGCAAGCTTCTGCTTGAGAAAAAAATCAATACTCAAGTTTTGTATGGACCAGACGCCCTGGCTAATGCTGTTACCGATTCTCATTGCGATACTGTGATGGCCGCGATTGTGGGTGCTGCTGGATTGGTGCCTGCATTGGCTGCGGCAAAGGCTGGCAAAAGAGTGCTGCTGGCAAATAAAGAAGCGCTGGTGATGTCTGGCGATTTGTTTATGCACGCCATGAAAGAGGGTGGTGGTGAACTGCTGCCAATTGATAGTGAGCATAATGCCATCTTTCAATGCTTGCCAGAACAATTTTCTAAGGAGTCAAATTCTCGTCATGGGGTTGAGGAACTTTGGCTAACAGCTTCAGGCGGACCATTTCGAAATACACCACTCGATCAGCTCGCGAGCATTACTCCTGAGCAGGCATGTGCACACCCAAACTGGGTGATGGGTAGAAAAATTTCTGTTGATTCTGCAACGATGATGAATAAAGGCCTTGAAGTCATTGAGGCGTTTTGGTTGTTTGGTTTGCCATTAGAGAAGATTAAAGTATTGATTCATCCGCAAAGCGTAGTGCACTCAATGGTTCGTTATCGCGATGGTTCTGTGTTGGCTCAATTAGGCCAACCAGATATGCGCACCCCGATTGCTTATGGTTTGGCATGGCCGGAGCGTATTGATGCTGGAGTCGCGCCGCTGAGTTTGACTCAGCTGGCATCCTTGAGTTTTGCTGAACCCGAATTAGCGCGCTTTCCTTGCCTTTCATTAGCATTTGCTGCTGCCAAAGCGGGCGGTACTGCTCCAGCCGTTCTCAATGCTGCTAATGAAATTGCGGTGGCTGCTTTTTTAGATGCAGGATTGCCATACTTGCAAATTCCAGTTGTAGTGGAGAAGGTATTAAATGCTATTCCTGCATCCGATGCGCGCTCTCTTGAGTTGATCTTAAGTATTGATGCGCGAGCACGTGAAGCGGCAAAAGCAGTGGTAAAGGGTATTCTTTGCAAGCAATGATTACTATCGCCGCTTTTTTGTTAACGCTGGGCGTACTGGTTAGCTTTCATGAGTTTGGACATTTTTTAGCAGCTCGCTGCTGTGGTGTTCGAGTGCTTCGTTTTGCGATTGGTTTTGGTAAGCCGATTTACACCTACCATGCAAAAAATAAAACCGAGTGGGTATTGGCCTCGATTCCATTGGGTGGTTATGTGAAATTGCTGGACGGAAGAGATGGTCAGCAAGTGATTTCGCCAGCGGATGAGCGCCAGGCTTTTGATAAAAAACCTCTTTGGCAACGTTCTTTGGTTGTAGCTGCTGGTCCCTTCGCTAATTTTTTCTTGGCGATCATTTTGTTTGCCTGCATTTATCTAGCTGGCGCACCTCAATTACCCGCTATATTGCAGGCGCCCCCCGAGAGCTCCTTAGCAGCCAAGCTGGGGGTTGCCGAGGGTGATCGAGTGGTTGGGTGGCAAGATTTGGGCTCCCAGGCCGATAGCGTGCCCCTTTTTGGTGAATTCAAGCCTGTTCCCAGTTGGAATGCTTTGCGCTGGAATCTAATGGATGCTATTACCGCAGAGGATGGGTTTGCACTTGAGCTCCAAACTCCGTCAGGCGCTCGTCATGTAAAAGCCTTTAATGCCATAGATTTGCCGAAAATCAGTCCTGAAAGGGATCCAATGATGGCTCTGGGCTTGCTGCCTGCACCGAGTCCATTAGAAAAGTGGCAGGAACTCAGATTAGGCCCTCTAGAAGCCGTCATATTTGCTTCGCAAAGGGTCTGGGTCATCACTAAGGTCTCCGCAAGGTTAATGGTCGGTTTATTTACTGGGAGCACCTCCTTAAAGCAACTGGGCGGGCCCCTCAGTATTGCGGATATGGCAGGCAAGACAGCTCAGGTAGGGTGGCAACCATTTTTAGCCTTTTTAGCACTTATGAGTATTAGCATTGGTTTGCTGAATTTGCTCCCATTTCCGATGCTTGATGGGGGGCAGCTACTGTATGATGCATGGGAGTTGGTCGCCGGTAAGCGGATTTCGATATCAAGGCAGGAACAGTTTCAGAAACTGGGCTTTATTTTGCTGATTTCTATGTCATTACTGGCATTGTTTAACGATTTACAACGCTATATTTCGCCTTGAATTCTCTGTCATTATCTTTCCGTATTTTTGCCCGTTTCATCACTCGCGTCTTGGTTCTCTCTGCGCTCGGGTTGAGTTTGAATGTTTCGGCGGCTGATTCTTTTGTGGTGAAAGATATTCGTGTTGAAGGCCTTCAGCGTGTAGAGCCTGGCACCGTATTTAGTTATTTGCCTGTTCAAGTCGGCGATACCTTTACAGAAGAAAAGGGTGCCGAATCGATTAAAGCCCTTTATGGCACTGGCTTTTTTAGAGATGTGCAGATCCAAGCACAAGGCAGTGTTTTGATTGTGATTGTCGAGGAGCGCCCAACAATTTCTCGTATTGAATTTACGGGAATGAAAGAGTTTGATCCTGAGGCTGTCCGCAAGTCATTGAAAACGGTTGGTGTAGCTGAAGCCCGCTTTTATGACAAGGCTCTGATCGATAAAGCAGAGCAAGAGCTTAAGCGCCAATATGTTGGTAAAGGCCTGTATGCGGCCGAGATTGTGGCTACAGTTACACCGGTTGAGCGTAATCAGGTTGCGATTTACTTCAACGTTGACGAAGGTCCTGTTGCCAAAATTCAAGAAATTAATATCATCGGCAACGAAGTGTTTAGTGAAGGTACTCTAAAAAGTGAGATGCAGTTAAAAACAGGTGGGTGGTTATCTTGGTATAGCAAAGACAATCTCTATTCCAAGCAAAAACTAACTGCTGACCTCGAGACTATTCGTTCTTACTATCTCAACAGGGGGTACCTCGAGTTTGTGATTGAGTCTACTCAGGTATCAATTACTCCCGACAAGAAAGGTGTTTACCTCACCATTAGTATTCGTGAAGGCAAAAAATTCACCGTTAAAGATGTGCGCTTGGCTGGAGAAACTCTAGGCAAAGAGTCTGAGTTAATGCAGTTAATTGTTTTGAAACCTGGCGATACTTTCTCATCTGCAAGGCTTACTGAAAGTACCAAAGCAATTGCCGAGGTTCTAGGCTCCTATGGTTACGCCTTTGCAACGATTAATCCGCAGCCAGATATCAGGCGGGATGTCGCTGAGGTGGATCTGACACTGGTAGTGGATCCTGGGCGTCGCATTTATGTTCGTCAGGTGGCAATCACTGGCAATGCTAAAACTCGCGACTTGGTTATTCGTCGCGAGATGCGTCAGTTTGAAAGCTCTTGGTTTGATAGCGAAAAGATTGATTTATCCAAAAAACGCTTGGGTCGTTTAGGCTACTTTACCGAAACTGATATCACTACGGAAGATGTGCCTGGATCCCCCGATCAAGTTGACGTTAATGTGAAGGTTACAGAGAAGCCAACTGGTGCAGTCACAATTGGCGCAGGTTACTCCTCAACAGAAAAACTGATATTGTCTGCCGGCGTTAACCAAGAAAATGCTTTTGGCACTGGTACATCAATTGGTTTGAACGCATCTTTGGGTAAGATTACGCAAAATCTGACTCTTTCTAATTACGACCCTTACTTTACTGAAGACGGCATCAGTCGCTACACCGATCTTTATTACCGCTCATCCAAGCCCCTCTACTACGCGGGCGATCCGGCTTACCAAATTAAGTCCGTTGGATCCAACATTAAGTTCGGTGTACCTTACACAGAGGTTGATCGAGTTTTCTTCGGAACAGGCATTGAGATATTTGATATTTATGCAACAACAAATACGCCGATACCCTACCAAAATTATGTAACCAGCTATGGTGGGACAGTGCCTGGACGTTTGCAAACTTATAACGTTCCGCTGACGGTAGGTTGGGCGCGTGATGGCCGTGATAGCACTTTAATTCCTTCTGAGGGATCGTTGCAGCAGCTCTCTGCTGAAGTGGGCACCCCAGTAGGAGACCTTACTTTTTATCGACTATTTGGCCAGTACCAGAAGTACCATTCATTTTCCAAGGGAAATATCTTGTCCTTTAATGGCGAGGTTGGGTATGGTGAGGCTTACGGGAATAAAGAATTCCCAATTACTAAAAACTACTATGTAGGTGGTATCGGGTCGGTTCGCGGATACTCTCCTGGCTCCCTGGGTCCTCAGTATTACAACACGGTCATCGGCGCTTACCAGCCTACTGGCGGGCAGTCTAAAATTGTCACCAATGTGGAGTATACCTTCCCAGTCCCAGGCTCTGGCGTGGATAAAACCCTGCGTCTCTTTACCTTCGTTGACGGCGGTAATGCTTTTGGGGAAAACATCAATTTAGTTCTGAGATACTCCTACGGATTGGGTTTATCATGGATATCACCGCTAGGGCCTTTGAAGTTCAGCTACGGTATTCCGTATAAGTCACTTCCAACGGATAATATCCAGCGTTTACAGTTCCAAGTGGGTACAGCGTTTTAATTGCTTAAGGAAAGTTTTATGAAGTTCTATCAATCTTCAAAATGGATTCAAGTTGGCATTATTGCTGCTCTAACAGCAATAGCTGCTCCTCAAGTGTTCGCTCAAGACGCCAGTACGCGTGTTGCAGTTGTGAACTCTGAGAAAGTATTTAACGAGTCTAATCTCGCTAAAGCAATGCAGACTCGTTTGCAGAATGAGTTTACAAAGCGTCAGAATGATTTGCGTGACAGCGCTCAAAAGATTAAGTCTGCTGCTGAAAAGCTGGATCGTGATGCTGCTGTCATGAATGAATCAGAGCGTATTCGTCGTCAACGTGAGTTGGCTGACCAAGATCGCGAATTGCAGCGCAAGCAACGTGAGTTCACAGAAGATCTTAATCAACGCACTTTCGAAGAGCGTGCCAAGATTGCAGAAAAAGCAAATGCAGTGTTAAAGCAAATTGCTGAACAAAGAAAAATTGATGTCATTGTTCAAGAAGCGGCTTATGTGAGCCCTAAGGCTGACGTAACTGATGATGTCATCAAGGCTCTGAATAGTCTTAAGTAAGTTTTATGCCCACCGCCATCGAGCTGGCCGAACAGTTTCAAGCAAGCTTGGTGGGGGAGGCCTCCCGCGGATTTACGGGCCTCGCTCCATTGGAGCGAGCGCAGTCCGACCAAATATCCTTTTTATCGAATCCGCTCTATCGCCAGCAGGCCAGTGAAAGTGCTGCCGGAGCATTGATTGTCAGTCAATCAGACCTCGATTTTTTACAAGAAAATCCGAGCACTAACTCATCTAAGCGTGTGTATTTCGTTGCAAAAAATCCATATGCTACTTTTGCAAGAATGGCGCAACACTTTGCTAAAACGAGCGGCCCTAAACACGAGCCTGGAGTTCATCCTAGCGCGGTAATTGATTCAACCGCCATCGTTCCGCCTTCATGTCATATTGGGCCATTTGTTCAAATAGCTGCAGGTGTAAAACTTGGTGAGCGAGTTTCTATACTTGGAAACACTAGTGTTGCTAAAGATAGCGTTATTGCAAGCGATACATTGATCTACCCATCCGTATCAATTTATTACGGTACTCAAATTGGTGAGCGCTGCATTATTCATAGTGGCGCAGTAATTGGTGCCGATGGTTTTGGTTTTGCTCCTGATTTTTCTTCAAAGGGTGGGGAGTGGGTCAAGATTCCACAGACAGGACGTGTTGTCATTGGCAATGATGTCGAGATCGGTGCATCAACCACCATTGATCGTGGTGCAATGAATGATACGGTCATCGGTGCTGGCACTAAAATAGATAACCAGGTGCAGATAGCGCATAACGTCATCGTGGGCGCATGTTGTGTCATAGCGGGATGTGCCGCAATCTCTGGTAGCACCAAAATTGGTAATTTCTGCATTATTGGTGGCGCTGCTAACTTTGCAGGCCATTTGACGATTGCTGATAGAACAACTGTTTCTGGCAATACTTCGATTATTCGCTCCATTACAGAGCCTGGTCAGCATTTCACGGGCGTCTATCCATCTATGCTACACGGCGCATGGGAGAAAAACGCCGCTATCCTGCGTGGCCTAGATAAAATACGTCAGCGCTTGCGCTTACTAGATAAAAACAAATCTTCAGAGTCTTGAGATTCTATAAATCTAAAATTAATACTTATTTTTCAGCGGGTCATTTATGAGCACACCAATCGCAATCGATATTAACAAGATTCTTAAATTGTTACCGCATCGCTATCCATTCTTATTGGTCGATCGCGTCCTTGAAATCTCCCCGCGCGAAAGTATTACCGCATTAAAAAATGTCACGATGAATGAGCCATTTTTTCAAGGCCATTTTCCTGATTTTCCGGTGATGCCTGGAGTGTTAATTATTGAAGCCTTAGCTCAAACCGCAGCCTTGCTGACTTTCTCTGAGGAACGTGCTGAGGATGCGATTTACTACTTCGCAGGTATTGACGGTGCGCGCTTTAAAAAGCCTGTACTGCCTGGCGATCAACTAATCATGACCGCCACATTAGAGCGGGGCCGTGCTGGTATTTACAAGTTTGTAGTTAAGGCAACTGTAGATGGCGAGATTGCTGCAGAAGCAAATATTACTTGTGCGGTACGTACGAAAGGCGCGTAATGACTCGGATTCATGCATCTGCTGTAGTAGACAGCAAGGCTGAGCTAGCTGGTGATGTTGAGGTTGGTCCTTATTCCGTAATCGGACCCAACGTCAAGATTGGCGCCGGGACCAAAATTGGCTCGCATACTGTGATCGAGGGTTATACAACCATCGGCAAAGAAAATAATTTTGCACACTTTGCCGCTATTGGTGGTCCACCGCAAGATATGAAATACCGTGGCGAGCCAACCCAATTAATTATTGGTGATCGCAATACTATTCGTGAGTTCACGACGATTCATACCGGTACATCACAAGACGAAGGTATTACTCGCATAGGCAATGACAACTGGATCATGGCTTATGTGCATATTGCTCACGATTGTCAGGTTGGTAATCACACAATTTTCTCAAGCAATGCTCAGGTTGCTGGCCATGTGCAAGTAAATGACTGGGCCATTATGGGTGGCATGTCTGGTGTGCATCAATTTGTTCGCATTGGTCAGCATGCTATGTTGGGTGGCGCATCTGCGTTAGTGCAAGACATTCCGCCGTTTGTGATTGCTGCTGGAGATAAAGCTTCACCTCATGGGATTAATGTAGAGGGTTTAAAGCGCCGTGGATTCTCAAGCGAAACAATTTCTGCGTTGCGCCAAGCTTATAAAGTTCTATATAAGGATGGCCTGAGTTTTGAAGAGGCTAAAGTAGAAATTCAGAAGATGGTAGTTGCTTCTGCGGGCGATCCTGCAACTGCCGAGAAGCTTTCTCAGTTCCATGATTTTATTGCCGCCTCTACCCGCGGCATTATTCGATAACGGAATCACTTTGCCAAAGTTAGCTTGTGTAGCTGGCGAACCTTCTGGCGATCTATTAGCAGCGCCAGTTCTTAGTGCGCTAAATCAAATACCGGATATGTCCGGTCTTGAGGTTTACGGTATTGGTGGTCCTCGCATGCAAGCCGAAGGTATGCGATCTGATTGGCCCATGGAAACTTTGAGCGTGCGTGGCTATGTTGAGGCTATCAAACAACTTCCAGCAATTCTGAAGCTTCGCAAAGAGCTCATACAAAATCTTCTAAATGAAGGGCGCCCCGATGTTTATTTGGGAATAGATGCCCCAGACTTTAACTTAGGTATTGAATTGCAGTTGCGTAAGACGGGTATCCCAACTTTGCATTTGGTTTCTCCATCAATTTGGGCATGGCGAGCAGGACGCATTAAAAAGATCTCACAAGCTGTTGAGCGTATGTTGTGCATCTTTCCATTCGAGACTGAAATCTATGACAAAGTAGGTGTGGCTTCGACGTATGTAGGGCATCCATTGGCTAGCGAGATTCCATCTGAGCCGAATATTCAGCAGGCAAGAGAAAAAATCTGCCGCTACCTGAAAATTCAAAATTCTTCTCTTGAAGGTTTAATTATAGCAGTACTTCCAGGAAGTCGTGGTTCCGAGATCGAACTGATCGCACCTGTCTTTTTTGAAACTATGCAGTTATTGTCCGAAAGATTGAAAGTTCAAAAACTTCATTTTTTAATTCCTGTTGCGACACCGCGTTTGCGCGAGCCTCTTGAACAGCTTTTACTCAAGACTAAAAACACTACTCCTGATATTCAGATTCATTTGCTTGATGGCATGGCTGATGAAGTATTAGAAGCCTCTGACGTAGTGTTGATTGCCAGTGGTACAGCCACATTACAAGCGGCCTTATGGAAAAAGCCGATGGTGATTTCATATAAGGTGCCTTGGCTAACTGCACAGATCATGAAACGTCAAGGTTATTTGCCTTATGTAGGCTTACCAAATATTCTTTGTGGAGAGTTTGTTGTCCCCGAACTCTTGCAAGATGATGCCACTCCAGAGAAGTTGGCTAATGCCCTGCAGAAGTGGCTGGAGCATCCGGTAAAAGCGGCTGAACTAAAAGAGCGCTTTGCACAGATGCATGAGACCTTGCGTCGACCTACAGGCCTATTAGTCGCGCAAGCAGTCGCGCAAACGATTGCCAATAATCGCAATAAGCAAGTAAGCGCATGAGTCTTATTTGGGTCTGCGGTGTCGATGAGGCGGGACGCGGTCCATTAGTAGGTGCTGTAGTGGCCGGCGCTGTAGTCCTCGATCCCAATACTCCGATTGAAGGATTAAAAGACTCCAAGAAATTAACTGCTGCTCGTCGCGAATATCTCTATGAGCAAATTATGGAAAAGGCAAAAGCCTGGGGTGTTGGTGAAGCTAGTCCGCTAGAGATTGATCAGATCAATATTCTGCAAGCTACTATGTTGGCGATGCGCAGGGCGATTGAAGACCTTGCCACCCGCTTAGGTGCATGGCCTGATAAAGCATTGATCGATGGGAATCGTTGTCCTGAGCTACCGATTGCTGCGGAAGCAATTGTGAAGGGTGATGCTAAAGAACCGGCCATATCCGCAGCATCGATTGTGGCAAAAGTGACGCGTGATCGTCAGATGATGTCTCTACATGAGCGTCATCCAGAATATGGCTTTGCACAGCATATGGGATATCCAACAGAAGCTCATTTTGCAGCCCTTAAGCAATATGGTGCATGTGATCAACATAGAAGAAGCTTTTCGCCGGTGCGTAATGTGCTTGAATCGATTAAAAACTAAGTTATAAATTGCTTATGAATTTTGATCTCATTACCTCCAAAGAGAATCCTTTATTTAAGGAGGTTCGCAACCTGCAAGCCACAGGCTCCAAGGGGCAAAAGGCTAGGCTAGCTAGCGGCCAGGCTTTATTGGAAGGTATTCATCTTGTTCAAACTTGGGTGGGTGACCCTTCTTTAAGAATCCTTCTGACTTCAGATGTGGGCTTAAAAAATATTGAGATCTCACAAGCCATCTACGAACATCTCGAGATTTGTCCTGAGACAAAAGTATTTCAGTTAGATAGCGCACTTTGGGATTTACTCTCTGATTTGGTGAATGCACCGCATATTGCTGGATTGTTAGATCTACCTAAATCCACTCTTGCAACACCGCAATCGATTGCAACGCTTAATGGCGATGTAGTGATATTGGATCGAGTGCAGGACGCCGGAAACGTAGGGTCGATTTTACGTACTGCAGCTGCAGCCGGATTTTCGCAAGTGATTGCATTATCTGGATGCGCTCATCTCTGGTCCAGCAAGGTATTACGTGCCGGCATGGGGGCTCACAAATTGCTAGATTTATATGAGGGTTGGTCAAACCAGCAAGTCTTAAGTGCTGTAACCGCATCATTCCTTGCGGCCACAGCAGATGCAGAGCATGACCTCTTTTCTCTAAAGAAAGATCTACTGCATCCAGTTGCCTGGGTGATGGGTAGTGAAGGCCAAGGAGTATCTGAAGATATTCTTGCTCAGGCTAAAGGGGTATCCATCCCTATTGACCCTAGAGTGGAGTCTCTGAATGTTTCAACAGCGGCGGCTGTGTGTTTATTTGAGACGATGCGTGTAAGGCGAAGTTAGCCTTACCTTAAATCATCAACCCAAGATTGTTTTATCAGACTTGATCGCTTGTAGAACGGTGGTCGCAATCTCTTCGATGGATTTGCTGGTTGTGAGAACCCATGGAATAGATTGCTTTTTCATCATTGCCGTTGCTTCATTGATTTCATAGCGACAGTTTTCAAGCTTGGCGTAATTACTTCCAGGTCTACGTTCATTGCGAATCTCGGATAAGCGCTCTGCATCAATCATGAGGCCAAAGATTTTCTGGCGGTAAGGTGCCAAGTCCTTAGGCAGTTGTCCCCGTTCAAAGTCTTCCGGAATAAGTGGGTAGTTTGCCGCCTTGAGGCCGTATTGCATTGCAAGGTACAAACTTGTGGGAGTTTTACCAACGCGAGAGATGCCAATCAGGATGACGTCAGCCTCAGCCAAATTTTGATTGGATTGCCCATCGTCATGGGCCAAGGAGTAGTTAATCGCCTCTATACGATTCTTGTAGGCTTCGGTATCCGCATTGTGGTGGAGACGGTTCATGGCATGGGTAGATTTCATGCCAAGAGCTTCCTCAAGAGGGGCTACGAATGTCTGGAACATATCCAGGATGAGGCCATTTGCCTTACCAACTATGGCATTGAGCTCGGAATTCACCAAAGTGGTGAAAACAATGGGTTGAACCCCATATTTGCTTGCTGCTTGGTTGATGCTGCTGACAGCGTCATGCGCTTTGTCAACGCTATCCACGAATGGCACTCGAATATGCTTAAAAGTGGCCTCAAATTGAGCCAAAATCGACTGACTGAAGTTCTCGGCAGTAATGCCGGTACCGTCAGAAACAATAAAAACAATGCGGGTTTCGTTAGACATAGATTTGGCTTAAAAGTCGGGGTCAGCACTACAATAGAATCATATTAAAGCATGCCCCATATAAGGTGGCCGCTACACCAGTTTCCTTATCTTTAGAGAGTATTTTATGTCCAACCAACAGCAACAAAATAGCAGTATGGCTGATGCCTATGTTTTGCCTTTTGAGCAACTTCGCATGACAGATGTTGAATCCGTCGGCGGTAAGAATGCCTCACTAGGGGAGATGATTTCTCAGTTAGCTTCTACTGGAGTTCGTGTTCCAACGGGTTTTGCTACTACTGCTTTGGCGTTCCGTGATTTTCTAAAACATAACAATCTGACTGAGCGTATTCAACAACGTTTAGATGGTTTAAATATTGATGATGTGCGTGCATTAGCGCAAGCTGGTGCAGAGATTCGTAATTGGATCGAAACAGCGCCTTTCCAGCCTAAGCTTGAAGAAGAAATTCGTAAGGCATTTGCCGTTTTGGATGACTCTGGCAAAGGCTCATTCGCGGTACGTTCATCAGCTACTGCTGAAGACTTGCCCGATGCTTCTTTTGCAGGCCAGCAAGAAACTTTCTTGAACGTTGAGGGTATTGAGGATGTTCTCAAGAAGATTCGTGAAGTATTTGCTTCGCTTTATAACGATCGCGCCATCTCTTATCGTGTTCATAAAGGCTTTGCCCATGCTGAAGTAGCTTTATCTGCCGGTATTCAGCGCATGGTGCGTTCAGACCTAGGCGCTGCAGGAGTGATGTTCACGTTGGATACTGAGTCTGGATTTGAGGATGTGGTTTTCATTACCTCAAGCTATGGCTTAGGTGAAACAGTGGTTCAGGGCGCAGTTAATCCTGATGAGTTTTATGTATTCAAAACCACTTTAGCCAAAGACAAGAAAGCAATCATTCGTCGCTCTTTGGGTTCTAAGTTGATTCAAATGCAATTTGCACCTAAGGGCTCTACAGAAAAAGTGCAGACAGTAGATGTGGCTCCCGAAAAGCGTAATCGCTTCTCATTGGAAGATGCTGATATTACTGAGTTAGCTAAATACGCCATGATCATTGAGAAGCACTACGGTCGTCCGATGGATATCGAGTGGGGCAAAGATGGTCAAGATGGCCGCATTTATATCTTGCAAGCTCGTCCTGAGACGGTAAAGAGTCAGGCAGCTGGCCAAGTAGAGATGCGCTACAAGTTAAAAGGAAGCTCAAAGGTATTGGCAAAAGGCCGTGCGATCGGTCAAAAGATTGGTGCTGGTCCAGTTCGCATCATTCGTGACCCAAGTGAGATGGATCGTGTTCAGCCTGGAGACGTATTGGTTGCAGATATGACCGATCCAAACTGGGAGCCAGTCATGAAGCGTGCTTCTGCGATTGTGACTAACCGTGGTGGTCGTACCTGTCACGCGGCGATTATTGCCCGTGAATTAGGTGTTCCTGCAGTAGTTGGTTGTGGTGATGCTACCGAGAATTTGCAAGACAGCATGATGGTGACAGTTTCTTGTGCTGAAGGTGATGAAGGTCATATTTATGATGGCTTGATCGAAACCGAAGTGACTGAAGTGTCTCGTGGTGTATTGCCGGAGATACCAGTGAAGATCACCATGAATATTGGCAACCCTCAATTGGCATTTGATTTCTGTCAGATTCCTAATGCTGGTGTTGGCTTAGCTCGTCTTGAGTTCATTATTAATAACTACATTGGTGTTCATCCGCGCGCAGTATTGGAGTACCCAAATATTGATCCAGATCTCAAGCGTGCAGTTGAAAGTGTGGCCCGCGGTTATGCTAGCCCACGTCAGTTCTACGAAGATAAGTTGGTTGAAGGCGTTGCAACCATTGCTGCTGCTTTCTATCCAAAGCCAGTAATCGTTCGTTTATCAGACTTTAAATCTAACGAGTACAAGAAGTTGATTGGCGGATCACGCTACGAGCCGGATGAAGAGAACCCAATGTTAGGCTTCCGCGGTGCATCACGTTATGTATCAGAGGATTTCGGTGAAGCATTTGCTCTCGAGTGCGCAGCAATGAAGCGCGTTCGTGAAGATATGGGCTTGGATAACGTTGAGATCATGGTTCCATTTGTGCGCACGATCAAGCAAGCCGAGCGCGTAATCAACATGATGGAAAAGTTTGGCCTCAAGCGGGGCGTGAATGGCTTACGCCTCATCATGATGTGCGAGATCCCATCCAACGCCATCTTGGCAGATCAGTTCCTCGAATACTTTGATGGCTTCTCTATCGGTTCAAACGATATGACTCAATTAACTTTGGGTTTAGATCGTGACTCCGGTATGGAATTGCTGGCAATCGACTTTGATGAACGTGATCCAGCCGTAGAGTTCATGATTGCTCGCTCTATTGATGCTTGCCGCAAGCAAAACAAATACGTTGGTATTTGTGGTCAAGGCCCTTCAGATCACCCGGACTTTGCGCGTTGGTTGGTTGAGAAGGGTATTACTTCCATCTCATTGAATCCAGATAGCGTAGTAGCCACTTGGGAGATGTTGGGCAAGAACTTAAAAGCCTAATTGGCGAAGTCATCAAAAGCAAAAGGCCTAGATTCTTCTAGGCCTTTTTGTTTGGTGCAAATAATAAATATGAAGCGTATTTATTTTGCCTTTGCCTTGGCGCTAGTTTTCTTAGCTGGCCTCTTAGCAATTGAAGAGACTACTTCCGCCTTTAATTTAGTAGGCTGGCGATTAACGGGAACCGCACCCATCTTTTTAGCCGGCGCTGAGATAGCACTCGATTTATTAGCGCCGCTCCAACTTGGCTCTGAAATCGAGTTAAACGCCGCGCGCAGTTTTTCACCCCAAAGCTGATGAATCATCTGGAAGTAGGGGTTGGACTCATCCATCGTAACTATCTTATCGGCTTTGAGGGAATTCTTCTCGTATACGAGTAGGTCGAGCGGCAGACCCACAGAAATATTGCTGTTGAGAGTCGAATCCATTGAGATCAAGGCGCATTTGGTCGCAAGATTCAATGAGGTGTTGAAGTTCAAAACTCTATCAAGAATTGGCTTGCCGTATTTGGATTCACCAATCTGGAAGTAACAAGTCTCCGGCGTAGCTTCAATAAAGTTGCCTGCTGAGTAGATATTAAACAGGCGAGGTCTTTCACCTTTAACCTGTCCGCCAAAAATGAGATTGCAGTTAAAGTCGATGCCTGCTTTTTCCAGTGCGCTATGATCGCGTTCATATACTTGTTTAATGGCATCGCCGATGACAACGGCAGCATCATGCGTGTTTTCAGCGTTCCAAAGATTCTTTCCATTTAGGAGTTGCCCTTGCAAGAGGATTTCTTTAACGGCCTGAGTGATGGCAAGATTACCAGCACTCATCAGAGTGAAGAAGCGATCCTTTTCTTGGAACAAGGTCATTTTTCTGAAGGTGCCAATTTGATCTACGCCTGCATTTGTGCGGGTATCCGACAAAAATACAAGACCATCCTTCAGACAAAGCCCAACACAGTACGTCATTCTCTAACCCTCTTTTTTATTTCTGGTGATTATCTCTTAAAAACCAGGCGGGCTTAGCTTAGTTGTTGAATGGAGATATTGGCGCTCAGCTCCTCACCGCCGCCTCCGGTACGAACCCCTTTTACAGGGGCCGCAGAGTAGTAGTCACGACCTACTGCCAGTCTGATGTGACGTGAGTCAATCAGGCAAGCATGGGTGATATCTACACTCGTCCAAATACCTTTTCTAATGTCGCTACAAAAGTCAATCCATGCATGGCTTGCAAGGTTTGGGGATTCTTCTGCAAAGAAATAACCGCTGACATATCGAGCCGGTATTCCAGCGGCTCGACAAAGACCCAACATAATATGAGCATGATCTTGGCAGACGCCAGATTTCATGGCGAAAGATTGCGCAGCAGTGGTAGCAAAGTTCGTCTGTCCTGGTGTGTATACAATCAAACCTTGAACAGCCTCAGCGAGTTTAAGTACTTGATCAACAGAATTTTGCTTTGGAAGACTGCATGAGAAATGCTCCAACATGGCATCTGTTGGCTCAGTTAGATTGGTTTGCTGTAAAAGATAGTAAGGGGAAACTGCTTTAGCATCATCGACGAACTCAAAAGCATCCTGTGTATGAACTTCACCTTCAGCCTCAAGCATCATCGAGGTATAGGGCGTCTCTTGCACAAAGACACTGCATACGTTTCCGAAAGTATCTATGGAGTTAGATGCTTTAATCGGAGTGCTTATCTTCCATTTATCAATCTGTTGACCCACAACTGCAGGCGGAGTCAGGCGTAATTCCTGGATGGAATAACGCACAGGCGTTTCATAACGATATTCAGTGCGGTGACGGATCTTTAGGTGCATATATTCTTTAGTAAAGTCTTAAGCGACCGCTAGTGGGATAAGGTATGCATTGCTAAATTCATCAGCAATGTGATTAATGCGCTCCAAGAAAGACTCAATATATTCTTCCAAGCCTTGCTCGAAAACCTCATCGATATCGGAGTAATCCATACTTGCTTTGAGTTTGCCAAGTAAACGTTCAATTTCTTTGGATTGCTGATTTTTTACTTCTGAAATGAGGGGAATGAGTTGATTCACACAGCACACTAGAGAGCGCGGCATTTGTTTATTAAAAATCAGCAGCTCTGCAACTTGTTTTGGAGTGACTTGATCAGAATAGATCTGGCGATAGATTTCAAACGCAGATACCGAGCGGAGCAGTGCAGCCCAGTGATAGAAATCAAAGAACTCCCCATCGGTACCTTCGTCTGACGATTTATTGGCGCCAAGCACCTTGAGGGTTGCTTGATCTTCATATTTGGTTTCTAAAATACGAGCAGTATTATCGGCGCGCTCCAGCAGCGTTCCAACACTAATGAAGTAGAAGGCCTCGTTCTTCAGCATCGTGCCATATAGAACGCCTCTGAAGAGGTGGCAGCGGTGTTTTACCCACTCCAAAAGGCGGCTAGGGTCAGCTTGATGTCTCGCTTCTAGGATGCGCTGCAGTTCAAGCCAGGTAGTGTTCTGTGTTTCCCAAACTTCGGACGTAATCTTGCCGCGAATAACGCGCGCATTTTCTCGGGCGGCATAGAGACACGAGACGATGCTGGAAGGGTTGCTAGTTTCATAAATCATGAAATCCAACACATTCTCGCGATTGATCACATCATATTTATTTAGAAAAGCTTCTTCTAGTTTTGAGATCGTCAGCAATTTTTTCCAGCTTTGCTCTAAAAATTCAGAAGGTTGTGGAAGCAGGGATGTTTGATGGTTTACGTCGAGCATGCGGGCAGTATTCTCTGCACGCTCAGTATAGCGAGCCATCCAATAAAGACAATCAGCGGTACGACTAAGCATGTTTACTCTTCCTTATTTCTCTAACACCCAGGTGTCTTTAGTTCCACCACCTTGTGAGGAGTTCACCACCAAAGAGCCTTCTTTGAGTGCAACCCTAGTCAGTCCACCTGGAACCATCTTGATGGTCTTGCCCGATAGCACAAAGGGTCTTAAATCGATATGTCTTGGGGCAATCCCTGACTCTACAAAAGTAGGGCAGGTTGAAAGAGCCAGGGTAGGTTGAGCAATATATTTATCTGGATTGGCGATTAGGTGTGTTCTAAATTCTTCAATCTCTGTTTTAGTAGAGGCGGGACCCACTAACATGCCGTAACCGCCAGCACCATGAGTAAGCTTAACTACCAGCTTCTCTAAGTTTTCTAAGGTATATGCAAGATCATCGGCCTTGCGACACTGGAAGGTTGGCACATTATTTAGAATTGGTTTTTCGCCAAGATAGAACTCAATCATCTCGGGAACATACGGGTAGATTGATTTGTCATCAGCGATGCCAGTTCCGATGGCATTGGCTAATGTCACATTACCAGCGCGATGAGCGGACAGCAGCCCTGCAACACCTAAGGTGGAGTCGGAGCGAAACGCTAATGGATCTAAGAAGTCATCATCGACACGGCGGTAGATAACATCAACCCTTTCAGGGCCTTGGGTAGTTCGCATAAAGACTTGTTCGTTCTTTACAAATAAGTCCTTGCCCTCAACCAACTCAACACCCATCTGCTGTGCAAGATAGCTGTGCTCAAAGTAAGCTGAGTTATACATGCCAGGGGTAAGTACAACTACATTTGGTTTTTTAACGTCGTCAGGTTTTACAGACTTAAGGCACTCTAATAAAAGATCGGGGTAATGTTCTACAGGGGCGATGCGATATTTTTGGAAGAGGTCAGGAAAGAGTCGCATCATCATCTTGCGATCTTCAACCATATATGAAACTCCTGACGGAACTCGTAAGTTGTCTTCCAATACGTAGAACTCGCCTTCACCTGCGCGCACGATATCGATACCGGCAATTTGTGCGTAGATGTCGCGCGGTACGTTTACATTGCGCATCTCTGGTCGATATTGTGCATTGTTATAAATCTGTTCAGCAGGAACAATACCTGCTTTAATGATTTCTTCATCGTGATACACGTCATAGATGAAGCGATTGAGCGCTTTAACGCGTTGACGTAAACCTGCTTCAAGTTGTTCCCACTCTTTAGCGGTAAAAATGCGAGGCACTTGATCGAAAGGAATGGTTCTTTCTGAACCTAGGTCGTCACCATAGACGGCAAAAGTAATACCTACTCGTCTAAAAATGAGGTCAGCTTCAGCACGCTTGAGACCCATAAGGGTGTCGCTTTGCTGCTTTAACCAGTTGTGAAAGATTTGGTAGTGGGGACGCGCTTTGCCTGCGGCGTCGAGCATTTCGTCAAAAGGCAATTTCATAGTTATAAAACTAATGCCTTTGTAAAAGCTGGAATAAGTGATTTGAAGCGGCTTGGTGCCGTATTGCACCGAAGTGGTGCATAAATGCTCAGATACTAGCCATCTAACCAGTCTACCCCAGTTTTAAGGTTATTAAGCGTTTAAATCGCCTCTCGCAATACGTCCCTTTTGCACTTCCCACTCGCGTTCTTTCGTGGCCGCACGTTTGTCATGCTGTTTTTTTCCTCTAGCCAGGCCAATCTCGCACTTCACATTCCCTTTGGAGAAGTGCAGGTTGAGTGGGACGAGGGTGTAACCCTTTTGCTCTACTTTACCTATGAGCTTGCGGATTTCAATGGCGTTCAGAAGTAGTTTTCTAGTGCGGGTGTTATCAGGCACGATATGGGTAGAGGCTGATAGGAGCGGGGTGATATGGCAACCAATCAGAAATAGCTCCGCCTTGCGAATGACAACATACGCTTCTTTGATGTGCACGCGCCCCGCACGAATGGCCTTCACTTCCCAGCCTTCCAGCACGAGACCTGCCTCAAAACGTTCCTCGATAAAATAATCGAAGAAGGCTTTTTTGTTATCGACGATACTCATATTTATTTAGCTCTCAAGAACGATTATGGCAGACGTCTACAAGACCGTTTTAATTGGCCAATCAGCCGACCGCATGTATGGCTTGGTGACAGATGTTGCCAGCTATCCTGAGTTTCTGCCGTGGTGTGGAGGCGTGGAAATTTTTGAGCAGACCGAAACTGTACTTGACGCCAAAATCAATATTCATTTCAAGGGCATTACCCAGTACTTTCATACACGTAACGTGAACCATCGCCCGGAAACCATTGATATGGTCTTTGTGGATGGCCCGTTTAAGCATTTTTCGGGGCAATGGAACTTTATCCCATTGCGAGAGGATGCCTGTAAGGTGGAGTTCAAGCTCCATTGGGAGTTTAAAAGCGTCATCCTGGATAAGATTATTGGACCAGTCTTTGGTCATATAGCAGGTACGTTTGTGGATTGTTTTGTGAAGCGCGCTGAAGAGCTCTATGGCTGATTGCTTTATTAATCTCACTCTCTGCGATGCTAGGCAGGGGGAGCCAGTGCTCAAGCCATTTCAGTTGTCTCTGGATGAAGGTCAATCAGCAACAGTGGGGTTGGCTTTAGTGAAAGCTGGAATTGTGCTTGGACCAGATGACCCGGTTTTGGCCAGAAAGGGCTGCTTTGGGGTCTTTGGGAAGCGTAAAGACTGGGATAGCCCCATTTATGATGGCGATCGTCTGGAGCTGTACTCACCCTTGTTAATAGACCCCAAGACGGTTCGGCGTAAAAAGGCCAACCAGAACCAAGATGCCAAATTCCAGGCTGCCGCTGCTAAAAGAAAGGCTAGGAGGCTATAATCGGTTTTTGCGACTAGGGGTTTTGCATGCGACTCATTCAAAAAGCACTCACTTTTGACGATGTGCTCCTCGTACCGGCCTATTCATCGGTACTCCCTCGAGATGCCAGCTTGGCAAGTAAGTTAACTCGAGAAATTTCACTCAATACACCATTGGTGTCCGCAGCTATGGACACCGTTACCGAAGGTCGTTTGGCAATTGCCATGGCCAGCGAGGGTGGTATTGGCATTATTCATAAAAACTTAAAGCCTGCCGAGCAAGCGCGCGAAGTGGCGAAAGTTAAGCGCTACGAATCTGGCGTACTGCGCGATCCAATCACCATCGGCCCGGATGTCACTTTGCGCCAAGTCATTCAGCTTTCTCGCGAACATGGCTTCTCTGGATTCCCAGTACTCGTTGGCAAAGAAGTAGTTGGCATTATTACTAACCGCGATTTGCGTTTCGAAGAGGATTTGGATGCGCCAGTCAAAAGCAAAATGACTCCACGTGAGCGTTTAGTGACTGTCAAAGAAGGTTGCTCATTGGACGAAGCAAAACGTTTAATGAGTCAGCATCGCCTAGAGCGTGTATTGGTGGTCAATGACAAGTTTGAGTTACGCGGTCTCATCACTGTAAAAGACATTCTCAAAGCGACCGAGCATCCAAATGCTTGCAAGGACGGCGAAGGCAAGCTGCGCGTGGGCGCGGCGGTAGGTGTTGGCCCTGACAATGACGAACGTATTGAGTTGTTGGTGCGCGCTGGTGTTGACGTTATCGTAGTAGATACTGCACACGGTCATAGCCAAGGTGTTTTAGATCGCGTGAAGTGGGTTAAGAAAAACTACCCTCATGTACAAGTAATCGGCGGCAACATTGCTACTGGCGATGCTGCTAAAGCATTAGCCGATCATGGTGCCGATGGTGTGAAAGTAGGTATTGGCCCTGGCTCTATTTGTACAACTCGTATTGTTGCGGGCGTTGGTGTTCCACAAATCACAGCAATTGTCAATGTGGCGACTGCGCTTAAAGGAACTGGTATTCCATTGATTGCCGATGGTGGTGTGCGTTACTCTGGTGACGTTGCAAAAGCGCTAGCAGCAGGCGCTAGCTCTGTAATGATGGGTGGCATGTTTGCTGGTACTGAAGAAGCTCCTGGAGAAGTGTTCTTGTATCAAGGACGTTCTTATAAGAGTTATCGTGGAATGGGTTCTTTGGGTGCGATGGCCGATGGCTCTGCCGATCGTTACTTCCAAAGCGACATTGTTGCCAATGCCGAGAAGCTCGTGCCAGAGGGAATTGAAGGTCAAGTACCATATAAGGGCAGCGTATTAGCAATCTTGCATCAGCTTACTGGTGGTATTCGCTCCTCCATGGGTTACCTCGGCTGCAAAACCATTGATGAGCTTCATGAAAAGGCCAATTTTGTAGAAATCACTTCAGCTGGTGTGCGCGAGTCGCACGTTCATGATGTGAAGATTACTAAAGAAGCGCCAAATTACCATATTGATTAACAAGTCAAAAAAAGCTGAAACAAAGGCTAGCCTTTTCGTGCACGACAAAATACTGATTCTCGACTTTGGTTCACAAGTAACCCAACTGATTGCAAGGCGTGTACGTGACGGACGAGTCTATTCTGAGATCCATCCCTACGATTGTGATCCTGAATTTATCCGAAAGTTCATTCAAGAACAGGGTGGTAAGGGTATTATTCTTTCTGGTGGGCCTAGTTCAGTAACTGAAGACGGCAGTCCACGTGCGCCACAAATTGTTTTTGAGCTTGGTGTTCCTGTGCTGGGTATTTGCTATGGCATGCAAACGATGGCCACTCAATTGGGTGGGGCCGTTGCATCCGCTGAGTCTTTGGGTAAGGCTCGTGAGTTTGGTTACTCTGAAGTGCGTGCACATGGCCACACCAATTTGCTTAAAGGTATTCAGGATTTCTCCACTAGCGAAGGATATGGCATTCTCAAGGTGTGGATGAGTCATGGAGATTCTGTCACAACATTACCCCCATCATTCAAATTGATGGCATCAACTGAGTCTTGCCCTATTGCGGGCATGGCTGATGAAGAGCGTCGTTTCTATGCATTCCAGTTTCATCCTGAAGTAACCCACACCATTCAAGGCACTGCAATCATTGAGCGCTTTGTGCATGAGATTTGCAAGTGCAAGCCTGATTGGGTAATGGGTGATTACATCGCCGAGGCAGTTGAGAGCATTCGTAAACAAGTTGGCAATGAAGAGGTCATTCTTGGCTTGTCTGGTGGAGTTGACTCCAGTGTTGCTGCAGCCTTAATTCACCGAGCTATTGGTGACCAACTGACTTGTGTATTTGTTGACCATGGCTTACTTCGTCTCAATGAGGGCGATATGGTGATGGAAATGTTCGCACGCAATTTGGGTGTGAAGGTCATTCGTGTCGATGCTAAAGAAACCTTCATGGGCGAATTGGCTGGTGTTTCTGACCCAGAAGCAAAGCGCAAAATTATTGGTAAAGAATTTGTTGAAATTTTCCAAACTGAATCTGGAAAAATTAAGAATGCAAAGTGGCTTGCTCAAGGAACCATATATCCAGACGTGATTGAATCTGCTGGTAAGGGTAAGAAGGGCGCGCATACGATCAAAAGTCACCATAACGTAGGTGGCTTACCTGAAGATATGCATCTCAAATTACTCGAGCCATTACGTGAGTTGTTTAAAGATGAGGTGCGCGAACTTGGCGTTGCCTTAGGATTACCTCGTGAGATGGTATATCGCCATCCGTTCCCAGGCCCTGGTCTTGGCGTCCGAATCTTGGGCGAAGTGAAGGCGGAATTTGCCAGTCTTTTACAGCGTGCTGATGCCATCTTTATCGAAGAATTACGTAATACGATCGACGAAGCAAGTCAGAAATCTTGGTATGACCTTACTAGCCAAGCATTTGCTGTCTTCTTGCCAGTGAAGTCTGTTGGCGTGATGGGTGACGGTAGAACGTATGAGTATGTTGTTGCTCTGCGTGCGGTTCAAACCCAAGACTTTATGACTGCACACTGGGCCCATCTGCCACATGAATTGCTTGGTAAGGTTTCTAATCGCATCATTAATGAAGTGCGTGGCATCAATCGAGTGGTATATGACATTAGTGGAAAACCGCCAGCAACGATTGAGTGGGAATAAGGTGCGGGCTAAATCAGCCTGCTAATTCCTATGTTTGAGTTACGAGCAACAGCACTCGCAATCCTAGCAAGCTCAGATGCACAGACTAAAGTAAGTCAGTTACGTAGGTTATTTGATGAATATCAACAGCATCGAGTGACGCTAGATGTTTCTCGTAAGATTGATTCTCCAGATCTCATTCTTCCTGGCCGCCCAGTAAAGCCAGAGCTTGTGCTTCCTAAGCTGGTTCCCAAAAGAAGAATGGATACGCCAGAAGGTAGGGCGGGCTTATTGCACTCCTTGGCTCATATTGAATTTAATGCCATGAATTTAGCTTTAGATGCGATCTGGCGTTTTCCGGATATGCCTGAAGAATACTACGAAGATTGGCTGAAAGTTGCCAAAGAAGAGGCTTATCACTTCAGTCTGGTTAATGAGCATCTACAAACACTTGGCTTTGCCTATGGTGATTTTCCAGCCCACAATAGTTTGTGGGAGATGGTTGAGAGAACAACGGATTCAGTCATCGCCAGAATGGCGCTTGTCCCCAGAACAATGGAAGCAAGAGGGCTAGATGCGGTGCCTTCAATTCGAGATCGTTTTAAACAAATTAAAGAGGCTCGCGCTGTTGAGATTCTAGAGATTATTCTTAATGATGAAATCGGTCACGTGCTGATTGGCAATCGTTGGTTTAATTTCTTATGCTCTAAAGATAATCTATCTCCAATTACAGCTTATCGAGAGTTAGCTGGAAAATATCGGGCACCTGTTCTTAAGGGTCCATTCAATATCGAGGCGCGCAAGCAAGCAGGCTTTACCCCTGAAGAGTTAAGTCTCCTTGGAATATAGTCATATGAAGGTATTAAGCCTCATCCCTCCGATGACGCAGCTCAATACCCCGTATCCCTCTACGGCTTACCTTACTGGGTTCTTGCGATCACGTGGTGTGGATGCTGTGCAAGAGGATTTGGCTTTAGCTCTGGTACTCAGTTTTTTTACACCAGAAGGCTTGTCAGAAATTCATGCTCAAGCTCTCAGCGCGCCCGAAGAGAATCGCAGTGCTAGCGTTAACTTTTTTCTGGATTGCTTTTCCACGTATCAATCCACAATCTCGCCAGTAATTGCTTTCTTGCAGGGGCGTGATAGCACCCTGAGTCATCGTATTAATAGTCGAGCTTTTTTGCCTGAGGGGCCCCGCTTTTCATCGCTTGATGCATTTGATGAAGAAGAGGTTGGTGATTCCTTATCTTGGGCATTTGGTGCCTTAGGATCACAAGATCGAGCACGTCATTTAGCAACCCTTTATCTCAATGATCTTTCCGATGTTTTACGTGATGCCGTTGACGATCGTTTTGAATTCGTGCGCTATGCAGAGTCACTGGCAAGTAGTCAACCTACTTTCACGCCTTTAGCAGATGCACTTCATGCCAAGCCAACGCTGATGGATATGCATTTGCAGGCACTTGCCAACCAAGCAATTGAGCGCCATCAGCCGGGTCTAGTGCTTTTATCAGTCCCTTTTCCTGGTGCGATGTATGCAGCCTTACGTATTGCCCAAGTAATTAAAAGTAATCATACAGAAATCAAGATTGCATTGGGTGGTGGGTATGTCAATACAGAGTTGCGAGAGCTATCTGATCCTCGCATATTTGATTACGTCGATTTCATTACCTTGGATTCTGGCGAGAGACCATTGCTTGCCCTGCTAGAGCATCTTACTGGTAAGCGCTCTGTTGAGAGGTTGGTGCGTACCTTTATCCGTAATGCGAACAATCAGGTGCAATATTTCAATTGGCAGGAGCCAGATATTCCTTTCGAGGAAGTTGGCACTGCGACCTGGGATGGATTACCGCTAGATTCTTATTTATCGCTTCTGGATATGCTCAACCCTATGCATCGCTTATGGAGCGATGGTCGTTGGAACAAGCTAACTGTTGCGCATGGATGTTATTGGAAGAAATGTAGCTTCTGTGATGTATCGCTTGACTATATATCGCGCTATGAAACTGCATCAGCCAGTTTGCTGGTGGATCGCATTGAGCAAATTGTTTCCGAGACTGGGCAAACAGGCTTTCATTTTGTGGATGAAGCAGCACCGCCAAAGATATTAAAGGCTTTGGCGGAGGAGTTAATTAGTCGTCAAGTTGTCATTTCTTGGTGGGGCAATATTCGCTTTGAAAAAACCTTTACGCCAGAATTGGCTGAACTTCTAGCTCAGAGTGGTTGCATTGCTATGTCAGGCGGCCTTGAAGTTGCTTCTGATCGCTTGCTCAATCTGATGAAAAAAGGCGTATCAGTCCAGCAGGTTGCTCAGGTGACCAAAGGTTTCTCGGATGCAGGCATCTTGGTACACGCATATCTGATGTATGGTTTCCCGAGTCAAACCGTGCAAGAAACAGTAGATGCTTTGGAGTATGTAAGACAGTTATTTGAGAGTGGCTGTATCCAAAGCGGCTTCTTTCATCGATTTATCTGCACAGTCCATTCTCCGGTAGGGCTAAATCCACAAGAGTATGGAGTGGAATTGGTACCTTTGCCTGAAATCACTTTTGCTAAGAATGATGTCTCCTTTATCGACCCTACTGGGGTAGATCATGATTTATTGGGGCACGGCTTGAGAAAAGCACTTTATAACTATATGCATGGTGTGGGCTTTGAAATCAAAGCACAATCCTGGTTTGATGGTTTGGGAATCGCTATTCCCAAGACAACCGTACCCAAGAATTTCATAGAGAACGCTCTATACCGATAGCCTGATCGCAGGATTCAGACTTAAAATCATTTTGTGAAGTAATGAGATTAATGCGGGAGAAGAAGATGAATTTATCGCGTCGTACTTTTATTGCGTCAGCAGCCTTAGCCCCTGTCGCCTGTGGTGTTCCCTTGGCGTACCAAAGGGGTACTCCTGTTGCTCAACCAAAGCCAACTCCAAATGTGAGGGCGCCTCAAGTTGGGCAGGAGTGGACATATGTCAAGCGTGATGTTTTCGATGGCAAGATCCGTGGAGTAATTTCAGAAAGAGTTGCTAGTGTTGGCTCAACCATTGTGATAGAGCGCAGAGATGAAGATGGTAGTCAATTACCGAGCGAGATACAGGGACCATGGGGTGTAGTTCAATTAGATACTTCGTGGCCACGCCTCATAAGTTTCAAGCCACCGATTCCCCTATGGCCTGAGGAGCTGACATCAAGCTGGAGTAAGCAATTGAACACCAAATATAGCTTGGGCGGATACTCTGAAAATGCTTATGGGTGGCAAGAATATATGAGTGCACATGGTTGGGAGCAAATTACCGTACCTGCAGGAACCTTCTTAACATTGCGTTATCAAAACCTAATTAACTTCGAGAGTAATGATGACAATAAAGTGAATTGCATTCGTAAACAAACCATTTGGTTCGCCCCAAGCATTGGTCGCTGGGTAGCCAAAGAATCATCTGGTTCATACATGATTCAGGGGCAATTGGGTATGCCCAATTTAGAGGATAGCTATCAATGGCAACTGACTTCATACAAGTAAATAGATTGCGCAGATTACTTTTAATAGCGTTACCAGCTTTGCTGGTGGGTTGCATTTCGTCTCAGCCCGTTCCTAGGGGTCGACTAGAGGTGCAACCTATGCCAACTCCTGCAGTAAGGGCTCCAAAGATTGGTCAAGAATGGGTCTATCAAGTTCGCAATGTTTTTAACCAAGAGATTGTGGATACCGTCACCGAGAGAGTGGTATCAGTGGGAGAGCAGATTCGTATCAGTCGCTCTGGGGTTAAAGCGGGACCACTTCCTGATGAAATCCAGGCGCCTTGGGGGTATGTCATTCAAGATCCACACTGGCAGCCTCCTCAGAAATTTACTAAAGCCATACCTTTGTGGCCCGAGCAATTGCAGGTTGGTTGGAATAAATTCTTCACTACCGAGTATGAGGTTCTTTCCTATCCTGGATCTACTTACTACTGGGGTCTTAGTATGTCTGCAACCCAGTGGGAGCGCATTAAATCTCCTGCTGGTAAGTTTTTAGTCTTGCGAGTTCAAAACGAAATACCGAATTTTGTTAGTAACGACCTCTTTAGGGTTGGCAATATTCGGAGCGAGGAGTTGTGGTTTTCTCCGGAGATTGGTCGGTGGGTGGTTCGCAGGAGCTCAGGACGCTACATTACCTCAGGCGTATATTGGTCTAATGCTTACTGGGAAGATTTCCTGGAGTGGGAGCTAATCTCCTGGAAGTAAGCAAAGCGCTTAAAATAGGTGCATTGCTATGTATACCGTAAAAGAACTATTTCCCACTCTCCAAGGTGAAGGTGCTCATGCTGGTAGGGCGGCAGTATTTTGCCGCTTTGCTGGATGTAATCTATGGAGCGGACGCGAAGAAGATCGCACTAGCGCTATTTGCCAATTTTGTGATACCGATTTTGTTGGGAGTGATGGTTTTGGTGGTGGCAAGTTCGATACCGCAGCTTCGCTTGCGGATGCAATTGAAACTGCATGGCGCAGTACTTCTGCCGGACCTCAGCAACGTTATGTGGTTTTTACTGGTGGTGAACCTCTTCTTCAGTTGGATGACGAATTAATTGCAGCGCTTCACCAAAAAGGTTTTGCAGTCGCCATTGAAACCAATGGCACGATAAAAGTTCCCAAGGGAGTTGATTGGGTTTGTGTAAGCCCTAAAGCTGGCTCTGACTTAATTGTCTTGCAAGCTGATGAGCTGAAATTGGTAATTCCGCAACAAAATTATGCAGATTTAGAAAAGATCATGGCGCGTTTTGAGAAGATGGACTATCGCAATCGCTTCTTGCAGCCTATGGATGGTCCGGGTCTAAAAAGTAATACAGAGTTGGCTGTAACCCTATGTCAAAAACGCCCTTTATGGAGATTAAGTCTGCAGTCTCATAAACTCATTGGGATTCGGTAATCTAGCTAAATAAACATATTAATTGAGTACTTAATGTCAATCAAACAACCCCCTATCTCTATTACCCGCCGCCTCGAGTTCGACTCTGGCCATCGCATTCCGAATCACGATGGGCAGTGCCGTCATCTTCATGGGCATCGTTATGCAATAGAGGTGACGCTGACTGGTAAGGTAGCAGATCATCCTGGTAAAGCAGATGATGGGATGGTCTTGGATTTTGGCGACATCAAACGTTTAACAAATCAATACGTTGTTGAGTTATGGGACCATGCGTTTTTAGTGGCAAAAGAGGATGAGGGGTTAGTTGCTTTCTTGGCAACATTGCCTAACCACAAGACTGTCATCATGGAGCATGTGCCTACTGTAGAAAATCTTGCGAATGCAGCGTTTGCTATTTTGCAGCCAGTATTTAGTAAGGCCTTTGGTGGTCGCTTAGAGCTTTCATCCATTCGTCTTTACGAGACGCCCAATTGTTGGGCTGATATTCACTCTGCCTAAATGACTCAAGCTGAGCTTGACCAAAAATATATGCGTATGGCAATTGAGCAGGCTCAGTTGGCTGCACAATCAGGGGAAGTTCCTGTAGGCGCTGTATTGGTCAAAGATGGCCAGGTTATTTCCAAAGCTTTTAATAAGCCAATTGCAAATCACGATCCTAGTGCGCATGCTGAAATGCTGGCTCTAAGAGAGGCCGCTTTAGCTGAAGAGAATTACCGTATTCCAGGCAGCACTCTCTATGTCACCCTAGAGCCATGCACCATGTGTTCTGGGGCTATGCTCCATGCTAGGATTGATCGCGTCGTCTATGGAGCACCAGATCCCAAGACGGGCGCTGCAGGCAGTGCTTTAGATATCTTTGCCTCTAAGCAAATTAACCATCAGACTAGCGTAGAAGGTGGCATCATGAGTGAGGAGTGCGGTCAGTTGTTGCGCGATTTTTTTAAGGGACGACGTTGAAATCCATTCACCTGATTGCTCCATCTGGAGCAAGCTTAGATAGCAAAAGTCCTTTAGCTGGCATTAGCTGGTTAGAGAGTCAAGGTATTGCTGTAGAAAACACGGATTGCGTGAATCGAGTGTATGAACGATTTGCAGGTAGTGATGACGCACGTCTTAAGGAAATCAATCACTTATCCAAATTGGATGGAGATGCCTTGGTGATGGCAATGCGTGGCGGTTATGGCCTTCATCGCTTGCTCCCGGGCATTGAGTGGAGCGCGATTGCAAATGCGATTCAAAATGGTTTGCAAGTTTGTGGTCATAGTGACTTCACGGTATTTCAGCTGGGCCTGTTGGCAAAAACGGGTGCAATCACTTTGGCTGGACCAATGCTTAATTATGACTTTGGGCGGCTAGGTGACGATGGTGCTCCAGTGGTTCCGGATGCATTCATGTGGGGGCATTTTCAAAATGCCGCTGAAGACCGTAACTTGGAATGCACAGTATCAGCTCCGCAAGCCTTCTTAGGTAAAACCAAGACTGGTTCCCTCACAGGTCTGCTATGGGGTGGAAACTTAACTGTTGTAGCGGGTTTAGTCGGTACACCTTACCTGCCTAGTAATAAGCAAACGCAAGGCGGCATCCTGTTCCTTGAAGATGTCAATGAGCATCCTTATCGTATCGAAAGAATGATGATGCAGCTTTTGGATTCGGGAATACTTGCAAATCAGGGCGCTATTCTGCTGGGCGGATTCTCTGCTTATCGTCTATACGATAACGATAAAGGTTATTCGCTCGAGCGGGCTATAGAGGCGATTCGCAAACGTTTGTCCGAAGAGATTCCAATCTTGACCGGTCTTCCATTTGGGCATCAGGCGAATAAATTAACTTTGCCTGTTGGTGTTTCAGGGAATTTAAGCTTCAACCCAAATGGATTTGAGCTGAAGTCTCGGTGGTAGTCACTAGAAATCTTTTGAGCCACCCTTTTTTGAGAGGCGCTCTCATTCTCATTGCTTTTATATTTACTGGGGCAGTCATGGCAACTGAAGAGCCAAAATACACTGTTCTTGAAAAAGAACCTCCTTTTGAAGTCAGAGCATATGCGCCAATGATTGTGGCTGAAGTTCAGGTTGAGGGTGATTTAGATGGGGCATCTAGTCAAGGCTTTCGTCTAATTGCTGCCTATATATTTGGGCAGAACCAAGTGAGTGAAAAAATAGCGATGACTGCACCGGTGACGGTAGTGGATCAATCAGTAAAAAATGCAAAGATTGCCATGACCGCTCCCGTGGGAATTGAGTCAAATGCTGGTAAATGGGTTGTGTCATTTGTGATGCCGGCTGAGTACACTATGGAAACGATTCCTAAGCCATTAAATTCTCAAGTGCAATTACGTCAAATTCTGGCAATGAAAAAGGCTGTTATCAGCTTTAGTGGTTTTTATAACGACCAAAAAGTTGCCGAGAAAACTCTCGAACTTGAGCAGTGGATGAAGATCAAGAATCTTCAAAGCGCTGGTGCACCGAATTTTGCGCGTTACAACCCGCCCTGGACTTTGCCGTTTATGCGGCGAAATGAGGTCATGATTAACCTACGCGACTAATTCTTTGCTTCAAAGCTTTTCAATAAAAATTGACCACCACCATTAATGCCCAACGCTTTCGATAGGGTAGGTAAGGCTTGAGCCAAATGTTTTTCTAGGGTCCAGGGTGGGTTAATAATAAACATACCGCTGGACTGAAGGCGACGTTCACCAGGCACATTTTCAACACGTAACTCCGTATGAAGCCAAGAGCGTTTATGCGTTGCGGCAATTTTCTTCAGGCGATCAGGCAGAGCGATAGATTCTCTTCTGGAAATAACGGGATACCAGATTGCATAGCAGCCAGTGGCAAAGCGTTGCAATGCATCTTCCATGGCGGTTTCAAGGTAGCGATAGTCTTGTTTGTCTTCGTAAGAGGGGTCAATCAATACCAAGCCACGCCGACTGGGAGGGGGTAGTAAGCCTTTAAGTCTGGAAAAGCTATCCTCGGCATAAATATCAATCTGTTTTGATTGCTTGAGCTCGCCAATATTGTGGCGCAGAATATCAATCTCTTTGGGATGTAGCTCAAATAACTTAAGACGGTCTTGCGGACGCAATAGACGAGCCAAAATGAAGGGGGATCCGGGATAAGTTGTCAGTTGTCCATCAATATTCTCCGCATTGATGAATTTTAAATACTCCAAAATACTCTCTGGAACCGGTGTATTCGCATGCTTACAGGTTTCCACATATTGAGTGAGGCGAAAAATTCCGCCATCTGCTTCTTTGCTGACGGTTGAGAAGCCATCTTGCAAGCTATAAACACCTGCACCAGCATGGGTATCCACTATGGTGAGAGCCCCAGGCTTCTCTTGTAGATATTCAACCAAATGAATCAGGGTGAGGTGCTTAAGGATATCCGCATGACTGCCGGCATGAAATGCATGTCTGTAGCTAAACATGTTGAGTCGAACTCATTATGGACGCTCTTGAGTAAATTGCGCTTTGCCATATAGTGCAAGCGTAATCAAGATGATCACAATCGAAGCGTATTGCAGCGGTTGATTTAATTCAAGATCCATTTTTTGGGTGAAGTGTGAGTAGGCTGCCACAACACCACCAAGTGCAATTAGGTGAGTCCATATTTTTTTGGGGCCTAGTTGGTTCTCCGGAAAATGATTGGCTAACCAAGCTCCAATCATGCCACACCAAATACCAAAACCTGCTCCACCCAAAACATCGGTTAGCCAATGCGCTCCCACCGCATTACGCGAAAGCCCTACGAATGCAGCCAAGACAAATAAAAGCAGGAGGGGCGCCCTTTTTTCTCTGGGCGCTGAGAAATAGAAGGCGCTGGCAATAGCAAATGCTGTAAGAGTGTGACCGGAAGGGAAAGCTCTATGTAATAGCGCTTCACCGATGCGATAAAAACTTCCTTCAGCCAAAATACCTGCGGGTCTTGGTAGATTGAATATGCCTTTCAATAGCGAGCTTGTTACAGCCGCTATAGCGCCAGCAAATATACCTGCAGTTAAGATTCTTGGCGCTAATAATAAGAGTGGAAAAGCTAACGCAAAAATACCCCAACCATTACCTAGGAAGGTAAGCCATGCCCAAAGTGTGTCTGGTAGTTGCTGAGTAAATTCATTGATATATAGAAAGCTACTGCTCTGAAGGTCGCAGAAGTAGGTGATGGCTGCCAGCGTAAATGGAGCTAGCGGGATGAACCAAGCAAACCCAGGTATTGCTTTCTTACTCATCCAGCTTAACGAGCCTTTGCCTGATCTGCATCTTGTAATTGCTTCATCACTTTATCTAAGACCTGTGGAACGGTGATGGCTTGCATGCAGACATTGTCATGGCAAGGTGTCTTACGGTGATTGGCGGCACTCACGCAAGGAGAGCAAGCCAAATTGGCGGTGATGGCGATGGAATTGCCAACAGAACCATACAGAGCTGGAGTCTCAGGGCCAAAGAGAACAACGGTTCTTAATGGTGTTACCGCTGAAAAATGGCCTGGACCAGAGTCATTGGTCACCATGACATCGGATAGGGTGTAAAGGGGTGGTAGTTCAGCAAAGCTGACCTGTCCGGCAAAGTTCAGAGCATTTTTAATATTTGCAACGGCGCGAACTTTTTCTACATAGGCAAACTCAGTAGGCGATCCAGTAATGAGAATCAGATCATCTGGGTATTTCTGGTGAATAGCTTGAATCAACTCTGAAAAACGCTGCTGCGCCCAACGGCGTTGTGGTAGCAGATCACTCGCGTTTGGGTTAATCAGAATGAGACGATTTTTCCCAGACACATAATGGATGTTGGCTTCTTTCGCTAGCCTCTCAATTCGTTCGCGAACCTTTTCTAGAGCGCTTGGATTGATGATGGCCTGTTCCAAACGAACCTCTGAATCAGGAATTTCAATCTTGCTAAAAGGAATTTCAATCTTTTGGGCAAAGGCTGCATGGATTAGCGACAGAAAATTCTTAGTAATGTGAATGTGTGGGTTGTAATGGACCTTACGGGTCAGCATGAAACCACGCCATAAGCCTTCGCCATGAAAGATATGATATCCAACACGACGGCGTGCGCCACACATACCAGTTAGTAAAGCTGTGAAGCGTGAAAACAACTCCAAATCAATAACGGTATCAATACGATGCTTGCGAGCAAGTAATAGAAAGAGAAGCGTGTCTTTGATTAAGCCGCCCAAGCTGGATGAGTCGATTGTGAAGATATTTTCCGGTTTAACAGTATTGAGTAAAGTGAGGCTGGCACGATTACTTTTAAAGATAAGGAAAAATATCTCTGCTCCACGAGCCTGCGCATTGCGCATTGCTGGGTCTACCAAAATCGCACTACCCATTTCTGAGAGTTCAATAAAGAGTAATTTTTTTGGAGTCTCTGGTCCGCGATTAAATACATTCTTAATGCCATCAATCAAAGCAATAACAGGACTCACAATTGCACAAAGAGGTACGCCGACCCAATGATCAATGGCGCGCATAGTATTGACGCTAATAGTCATAGTTTTGCTCTAAAAAAATTATTTTCGTTTTAATAAAAAGTAGGCGCCAGGCAGAACTGACAAAACAGTAATTGCTCCATAGCTGATGGAGGCCAGCACTGTTAATGATGGATTTACGCCCCATAAGGCCAAGACTGAAGAAAGGGTAGCTTCACGCAATCCCCATCCAGAGATGCTGATTGGCAACATGAGTAGAAGGCTGAGGGCAGGTAGGCCAATCATGAGACTTTCAATAGGTGCATCCACTCCATAAGCCTTTAAGCAAAATAGCAAGGTCAAAATGGTGAGGAAGTGGATGCCAATTGCTAAGCCCGCTTGCGCAATATTCTTTGGCCATGAAAAAGCTAACTCAATTCCAGGCATCGCATTATTCATATTGAAGCGATCTAGAAATTTTTGTAATAGCTGCTTGCTTGGCCCCCAAGCTAAGATAAGCGCAATGGCTACGCCTGCCAACAACATTACTGCCATGACTGCATATCCTAAGTCTTGTCCCCAAGCTGCAAGAGTGGCACCCCCTAATATCAAACCAATAGCACCGAGTAAGTTGTTACCTGCTAAACCTAAAAGGCGATCGACTAAGACCATTGCAAAACTTAAACGTAATTTCGGCGTGGCGTGCTCAAGGTCTACTGAGTGATGAAGTTCCTCATCTAACTCTTTAGTTTCAGAGAGGTTGCCGGTGTTGGTTAAATGAGTCGCAGTAATTGCGCGATAGCTATCGCCGCCTAATGTGCTTGGCAGCCCCTGATTGATGAGGCCACCGGCAAAGTAGAGGCCGATATAGGAGCGGATGCGGCGTGGAAACCCTACTGCCTGCATGAATAATCCCCAGCGATAACCGCCGCAAATAAAGGCGCTCATCATACTGGCTAGTGCAGCTAAAAACCAGAGTGGTTGCATCTGAATTTGGGTATTAAAAAGTGAGTGCCAATCAATTCCGCTAGTAGCCTTCCAAAGCAATGCTATAGACAGAAGTACGCGAATGGTGGGCCACGCTCGTTTGAGAATGGATTTCCACCCCGATTGGGTTTTTGGGGTGGGCTTGGCTTGTGAACTCATAAGCGTAAGGATAATGCCTTGGGCGCCTAAGGTCTTGAATTTGAGGGAATTACTCTGAAGAACCTGATCCCCGCCATTTGCTACAAAGGCTAAAGTCAAATTTGGACAAAATTCGACCAAATCGCTCAATTTCAAGGCTATCAAGGGGCTGGCATGCCTCAAAGGCAGACTTATTGCCTACTGGCAGAGGGTAGGCCATTCCAGACCAGCTGATAAGAAGGATATTTGCCCCAATCGGAATCTCGCCAAACCATAGGTCAAATTGATCTTGTCTCTGATCTAAGACAAATACCGGGGTGGGTGACGCATACCAAGCAGCGCGACTGCCTAAGGTCCAGTTTTGAACGGCGATGCCATTTGCTTTGGTGGCTTTGGTCAGCTCAGCTGCTTTCTGGCCAGCAATTTTCCATCCGTACAAATCTGCAATGGGGTTGGATTTGATTGCGCCTGAGCTAATTCCTCCAGATAAGACATAAGTAAAGCCGATACAACAGATTGCAATTTGGATGAAAAACAAAATACGAATCCAATGACGATGTTGCATTACCCATGCTTTTGCTAAACCAATTCCGGCAAAAGGAGCGAGGCAGAACCATGCAGGGGAGGTCCAGTGAGGAAGGCCGCCCCCACCCGCTAAGCTAGTAAAAATTACAAAAGGAATAAAAAAGAATCCTAAAAGTGCAACTAGAGAAAGCTTCGCCCCATGCATGCAATCTTTAATAAAGATCACGCAACCCAAGATAAATAGTGGACCAAAGACGAGAATTTGAATTCCAATATACGCAGCTAGTCGACGCCAAAGCCATTCACCGCCACCGCCATGAGCTAGTTGGTATTTAAATGAAATCCAGTCATTCACCCAATTCCAATAAAGCACGGGCGAGATGAGCAAGAGGGCTGTCAATGCTGCTAGCCAGAAACCTACTTTGGTGAACCAAGATTTTCTGGGTGAGCTGAGGAATACTAATAACAATGCAAACGCTGTAAAAGCGGCAGTGTATTTGCTAAGGCCTGCGAGGCCCAGCAAGATGCCAGTCACAATCCAATCACCAATGCTGAATTGATCTTTTCTTAGCCAACGAAGCGCCATTAGCATCAGACCAAGGCTTAAGGGTGCCAGTAGAGTATCGGGCAATAAACCAATTGCTAGTACATGAAGCATCGGTGCGGCAGTGATAATTAACACTGCCAATAGACCGCATAAATTTGCTGATGGAAGTGTACTGGTGAGGTAGCCGGCATTACGTCCTTGAATCAGGCGATGAAGCTCAATCGTGACTTGATAAACCAAATAACAAGAAATAATCCATAACAATTCTGGGATAAGGCGAATCAAACCCTCTGAGGAGGTTAGGGCAACCAGGGGCCACTGAATCCAGCCTACTAAAGGTGGGTGATCAAAATAGCTCCAAGCTAAGTGTTGGGCATACAAAGCGTAGTGGGCCTCATCCACTGAGAACTCAATAGAAAAACCCAGGGCCAAATGCACTACCGCGGCAATAAAGACGCAGATTCCGGCCCAGCTTGAGGGTGATTGATGGCGCATGAAATGATTTTAGACTCACATCGAGCAATCTTTGGGACAATTAAGGCATGTGGAAGCGAGCCCCTTTATTTTTCATTCTCAGTGCGATCCTAATTCTTGTCGGCTGTGCTGGCTTAAGTGGCGATTCTGTCCAAAACGAAGCCGGCCAACCATTTAATGCGGATCAGCTGCCGGACCAAGAGGAGCTGCCTAAATTCTCTGCCGAGACAGCCCGAAACGGTATGCCAAACGGATGGAATTTTTATCGCATAGCGCCCTTTAAAAAGAATACGGTGTATCGCCTTGAGAGCTATCAAGGGAAAACAGTACTGAGTGCAAATTCAAAAACCTCTGCATCTGGATTGGCGGTGAAGTTGCGTCCACGTCAGGCATCAAATCTACTACTGCAATGGGAATGGAAAGCGCTGAATCCAATCGTTAATGCTGACAATGCCGATGGGTATGCTGACGATGCACCCCTGCGCATTCTGGTTGCATTTGATGGCAATAAATCCAAGCTACCCTTAAAAGAAAAAATGACTTTTGAGATGGCTAATCTCATCAGTGGTCAAGAGATGCCGTATGCCACGCTGATGTATATCTGGTCCGGAAAATCACCTGTCGACACCATCATTACAAATGCACATACTTCGCGTATCAGAATGATTGTGGTTGATTCTGGCTGGGATAACTTAGGGCAGTGGCATAAACACCAGCGTGATTTGGCGGCTGACTACAAGCGTGCATATGGCGAAGCGCCCGGTGAAGTTATTGGTATTGCTTTGCTGACCGATACCGATAACACTAAGTCAGAGACACGCGCGTTCTATGGCGATATTGAATTGATACGCAAGAATGCAAAATAAGTACAACTTACTAAAAGATGTTTTATTAGCGAGTAGGGCGCCAGCGCTTGAGTAAAAGCGCATTGCTTAGAACGCAAAAGCTTGATAGCGCCATGGCACTTCCGGCCAGCATCGGCGAGAGGTAGCCCAGAGCAGCCAGAGGGATGCCAGTAGCGTTAAAGATAAAAGCCCAGAATAAATTTTGCTGAATTTTTTGCCAGGTTCGCTTGGAGATATCAATCGCATTTGCAACTAATGTAGGGTCACCTCGCATTAAGGTGATACCGGCAGCCTGCATTGCAACATCAGTCCCAGTAGACATAGCCATACCAACATCTGCGGTAGCTAAGGCAGGCGCGTCGTTCACACCATCGCCTACCATGGCAACAAATTGGCGATGACCATCTTTAGATTGAAGCTTGCGAATAATCTCTGCTTTATCACTTGGCATAATTTGCGCAAATGCTTCTTCAATTCCAATGTTTCTTGCAACACGGTTCGCTGCAGCAACATTGTCACCAGATAGCATTACAGCCCGAATATTAAGATGGCGCAATGAGGTAATTGCTTCTTGAGCATTCTCTTTAAGTTCATCCCCGAATGAGAATATGGCAATTGGCGAAATGGGTACTTCATTATTCATCAAGATTGAAACAGTTTGACCAGCCTCAAAACAAGCCTGAGTTTTACTTAGTATTTCGGCATAGTGGCAGTTGCTCTCTAGGGATGCAATGCTTTGTAGGGTAAGGCTCTGCCCAGCAAGAGGGCCAGCATTAGGTTTGCCGCTAATGCCAATACCAGGCAATGCTTTGCTATCGGTTGGTGTTATTGGGGTCAAATCATTTTGTTTGGCGGCATCAAGGAGTGCTTTTGCAAGAGGGTGCTCACTACCAAGTTGAAGGCCTGCAGCTGTTACCAGGATGTCACTCTCAGAAAATGTTCCGCTAAAAGAAATTACTTTCAGTAGTCTTGGTTTGCCAATGGTGAGCGTCCCTGTTTTATCAAACGCAACAACATTTAAGCGATGCGCCAACTCTAAAACTTGTGGGTCCTTAATTAAAATCCCAAAACGCGCCGCCACCCCAGTACCCGCCATGATGGCTGCTGGTGTTGCAAGTCCTAGTGCGCATGGACAGGCGATCACGAGCACTGATACGGCTCTCAATATGGCAATAGATGCAGAGTCCAGATAAAACCAGTTTGCCAATCCTGTAATGATTGCAATTACGATCACGCTAGGAACAAAAATAGCGCTCACCTGATCTACCAGTTTTTGTATTGGCGCCTTTTGAGTTTGTGCATCTTCAACTAGGGAGATGATTTTAGAAAGCACGCTCTCAACGCCCACTGCTTGAGCCTCAATGACTAAGACGCCTTCGCCATTGAGTGAGCCGCCGATAACTTTTTCTCCGATACGTTTTTTGACTGGATCACTTTCTCCTGTGAGCAGTGATTCATCAATGTGGCTATTGCCAAGTAGGATGATGCCGTCCACTGGTATTCGCTCGCCGGGCAGAACCAAGATACGGTCTTTCGGAAACACCTGATCTAAAGGTAGATCATGAAATTGATCTAATGCGGAACTCTCGGTGATGGCAATATCTCGTTCAATCACTTTGGCGTGCTCTGGCCACAACTTTTGTAATGCACGAATTGCTTCGCTAGTTTGTTGCTTAGCTCTGGCCTCTAACCATTTACCTAGTAAAACCATGCAGATAATGACTGCGGATCCTTCAAAGTACAGCTCATGATTTGCGTGAGGCGATGTAATCATTTGATAAATACTGAGACCATACGCTGCGCTAGTTCCCAGTGCCACCAATAAATCCATATTGCCCACACCGGACATGAGAGATTTGAAGCCTGCTTTATAAAAACGCCATCCCAAAAAGAATTGCACTGGAGTGGCAAGTAGAAGTTGCCACTTTGGCGAAAGTGCCCAATGTATGCCAAAAGGCATGAGGAACATCGGGAGAAAAAGTGGGGCGGAGAGGGCGAATCCTAGTAGCACACGCCCCAAACCATCTGTCCCCCAGAATAATTTAGAGGCTGCTATTTCTGAAATTTGATGGGGGCTACTGATTTTCGCTTCGTAACCTGTTTTTTGGACTATGGCGATAAGGTCATCCGCATTGAGCCCGGAATCTGTTTTTAAGCGGATTTTGGCCTGTTCCGTTGCCAAATTCACACTGGCAGCCTCTACGCCGGGTATTTTGTCCAAAGCCTTCTCAACCCTGCCTACACAGGAGGCGCAGGTCATCCCGCCGATATCCAGAGTAAATAGCTCTGATTTAGTGTCTATTTGGGGTTTCATATAGAAGATAATCTACTGCATGCAAGCCGCATTTACATCAAAAAGGCCTATATGTTGACTTTAAAAGTATCTGGGATGACCTGTGGAGGCTGTATTAATGCGGTCACGAGAGCAATTCAGGCTCAGGACCCTGAAGCTAAAGTTCAGGCTGACTTGGTAAGCCAGATTGTCAGCCTGGAAACTACATTATCTGAAGCGCAGGCTAGCCAGCTTATAACAGATGCTGGCTTTCCAGTTACTAAATAGCAATTGTTTAGAATGTCGTCAAACCTAACAAAACCCGTAGTTTTTGTTCCTAAAGGATCGTGATTTATGTTCTTCAGTAAGCTAATGCCTCACGATGGTAATTTCTTCGAGCTTTTCAATGAACACGCTAACAATATTGTTTCTGCCTCCGAATCTTTCTTAAAGTTTGTCGAGCACTATAACGATGAAGCCTTGCGCGCCAAGTACACACAAGATGTTGATAAAGCAGAGCATGCTTGCGACGACGTAGTAAAAGAGGTACATCGTCGTTTACACAAAACGTTTATCACACCAATCGATCGAGATCAAATTTTCTCGCTCATCAATACGATGGATGACGTAGCCGATTTATTGCAAAACGGTACCGAGGCAATGCATTTATATGACGTAAAGCAAATGACACCAGAAATGGTGCAAATGGCAGAGCTTTGCAATCAATGCTGTATCAGCATGAAGAATGCAGTTGCAACGTTAAAAGATATCTCCGATCCAGAAGTTGCTAAAGCCGCCCTGAAGACTTGCGACGAGATAGATCACTTGGAGTCAGGTGCTGACCGCCTTTTATCTACTGCGATTACCCGCTTATTCCGCGAAGATATCGAAGTGCGTGAACTCATTAAGTGCCAGCGTATTTATGAGTTGCTTGAGGAGGTTACAGACAAATGTGAAGACGTTGCCAATTTAGTTGAAGGCATCGTTCTTGAAAACTCTTAAGGCGAATTAAGTTGCCAGCGATAGAAGTGGCTTTTTGGGTTGTAGCGCTATTGGTAGCATTAGCGCTTGCATTCGATTTCATGAATGGTTTTCATGATGCCGCCAACTCAATTGCCACTGTAGTTTCCACTGGAGTTTTGAAGCCGCAGCAAGCAGTAGTATTTGCAGCCTTCTTTAACTTTCTAGCGATCTTCATTTTTCATTTAAGTGTTGCTGCCACGGTAGGCAAGGGAATTGTGCATCCTGCTGCAGTTGATTTACACGTCATCTTTGGTGCTTTAGTGGGAGCAATTGTATGGAATGTGATTACTTGGTACTACGGTATTCCATCAAGCTCTTCTCACGCTCTGATTGGCGGCTTAGTTGGAGCGGCATTACCAAAAGCGGGTACAGATGGCTTGGTTTGGTCAGGAATCATTAAAACCGTTTCCTTTATCTTTATTTCACCGTTTGTTGGCTTCTTGCTTGGCTCTTTAATGATGTTGATCGTTGCGTGGATTTGCCGAAATGCAAACTTAGCTAAAACAGATCGCTGGTTCCGCCGCCTACAATTAGTTTCTGCAAGCGCTTACAGCTTGGGTCACGGTGGTAATGACGCTCAAAAGACTATCGGCATTATTTGGCTTTTGCTCATTATTACTGGCTATGCTGAAGCTAGCGCAAAGATGCCGCCTACATGGACAATTATTTCTTGTTATGTCGCTATTGCTGCGGGCACGATGTTTGGTGGCTGGCGAATTGTAAAAACCATGGGGCAGAAGCTCACCAAGTTAAAGCCTGTAGGTGGTTTCTGTGCTGAAACTGGTGGCGCAATTACTTTATTCGCAGCAACAGCTATTGGTATTCCCGTTTCCACTACCCATACGATTACCGGGGCTATTGTGGGTGTGGGCTCAACTCAAAGAGCTAGTGCAGTTCGCTGGGGGGTTGCGGGAAACATCATTTGGGCGTGGATCTTCACCATACCAGCAACTGCGCTCATGTCTATGGCGGTCTATTATCTGAGTCTGCTCATTTTCTAAAGCGCTCTATTCCAGCTTGCCGGGGGTTCTCTCAGCAAATATTTGTGGCTACGAGTAAGCTAGCGCTAATTAAGAAAAATACTAAAACCTAGAATCCCACTCTAGGTATATTCATATTAGGAGAAGGTTGTGTCGGTTACACCAGAGTTGGTCCAAGCAGCACTTAAAGGCTTAGTTGATCCTAATACTAAGATTGACTTCGTTACTGCAAAAAACGTTAAAAATCTCCGCGTAGATGATGGCGACATTTCTTTAGACATCGTACTAGGCTATCCAGCAAAGAGTCAGTTTGATTCGATTCGCAAATCGGTGATTAATGCTTTGCGCGAATTGTCTGGCGTTAAAAATGTCAGCGTCAATATTTCTAGTCAAATTGTTGCGCATGCAGTGCAGCGTGGCGTAAAGCTATTGCCTGGTGTAAAAAATATTATTGCGGTTGCTAGTGGCAAGGGTGGAGTTGGTAAATCGACAACAGCAGTGAACTTGGCTTTAGCGCTAGCGGCCGAGGGTGCACAGGTTGGCATTTTGGATGCAGACATTTATGGTCCAAGTCAGCCAATGATGTTGGGTATTACTGGTAGACCAGACTCTCTTGAAGAGAACACGATTGAGCCAATGGAGGCTTATGGCTTGCAGGCAAGTTCAATTGGCTTTTTGATTGATGATGATGCGCCAATGGTCTGGCGTGGCCCAATGGTGACCTCTGCTCTCGAGCAGTTGCTTCGTCAAACCCGTTGGCGTGATTTGGACTATTTAATTGTGGATATGCCCCCAGGTACTGGTGATATTCAATTAACCCTGGCGCAAAAAGTTCCCGTTACTGGCTCAGTGATTGTTACTACACCGCAAGACATTGCCTTGTTAGATGCTCGCAAAGGTCTGAAGATGTTTGAAAAGGTGGGCGTTCCCATCATCGGCATTATTGAAAATATGAGTACCTACGTGTGTACAAAATGCGGAAATGAGGAGCATGTATTCGGTGCAGGCGGTGGCCAAAAGATGTGCAAAGAGTATGGAGTGGATTTCTTGGGTGGCTTACCTTTGAACCTATCTATCCGAGAGCAGGCAGACGCAGGGCGTCCTACAGTGGTCGCAGACCCTGATGGTGCCATTAGTGCGATTTATAAAGGCATTGCTAGACAGGTTGCTATACGTGTTGCTACTCTATCCAAAGATATGAGCAGTAAATTTCCGAACATTGTTGTTCAAAACACCTAAGGCCCTGAACATTTATGCGCTTTGCTGTATTAATGCGTAAACAAAATATTGATAACCCATGGGTTTCTTACCGCTGGGCGCCTCAAGAAGTGGTGCCTGATTTGGGGCAATTTAATAGCAAACAAAGCAATGCTATTTCTGGTCAGTTTCTTGGGCGTGATCCCGAGGGAGAGTCTTGGTTGTTTACTGGTTACGAACTTGATCTTTTTCCTGATGAGGCTGAGGGTTACTACCTCAACGTTTCTGCCACAACCCCAAGCTGGTTTGTGATGTGGCGTCTCGAAGAAGATATTGAGCGATATGTTGACGAGCAATCCTTGGCTTTAGCCAAAGCGGAATCAACTTTTGCAGTGCCACATCGTATTTGCGTTAGCTATAACGAAGCGGCTCGCTTGCTTGATGGCGGTGAGTCAGTTGATACGGTTTCCATGAGTGAGCAGCATGCATCTTGGTTGCAAGAGTACGTCAATGAAAAGTATCGACCTGAACCCAAAAAACGTCACAAGCCTGCCTCATTTAAAGGTCCCGAGCGTCCTGCGGAGGAATGATGGCAGACGGATTTCTCGGGCGTTGGTCTAAACGCAAGGCAGGCATTGAGCCTGATTCTGTAGAGAAGAAGGTTGAAGCTCCTAAGGATTTATCTCCAGCTCCAGCTGTTGAGAAGATTGAAGATGAAGCTCCACCGTTGCCGACATTGGATGACGTTGCGAAGATCGATCGTTTTGACCCCGATTTTTCTGCTTTCATGAAGCCGGACGTAGACCCCGCTGTTCAACAAGCTGCCCTTAAGAAAATGTTTACAGACCCCCATTTCAACATCATGGATGGGTTGGACATTTATATTGACGATTACAGTAAACCAGACCCTCTGCCGCTAGGAATGCTTGAAAGAATGGTGCAGAGCGATATGTTGAAGCTCTTTAGCAAGTCTACTGATGGGCCTCTTAAAGAGGTGTCTACAGATTCCCTGAAAATTGAAGTTCAGTCCGCTAATCCTGAGTTGGAGGCGAATGCTTTAGATGTGCAACAGCAAACTGATTTAACATCCACACAACCAAAGCTCTCCGACCAGTTAGACGGAGTCCCGAAAGATCTGTCGACTGAGCCTGAACAGAAAAAAACTTAAGAAGATTGCGCATGAGTCAAAAATTAGTCTGTAACTGTAATGGCACCATGCCTTTGGATGAAAAAGCGCTTGGTGTGCCGATGCACTCTTCTTTATGTAGACAAGAGGTAGGCTCTTTTTTGAAAGCCTTGGATGGCTCTGATTCCTTAGTAGTGGCATGCACTCAAGAGGCTGCACTTTTTACTGAGTTAGCTGAGCAAGCAGAGAAGCCTCTGATAGCTCCACTGCGTTTTGTCAATATCCGTGAAGTTGCAGGTTGGACGCAAGAAGCGAAAACATCTGGGCCTAAGATTGCAGCACTGTTAGCTTTAGCTGATATGCCAGAGGCTGATCCGGTTCCAGTGGTGAATTACGAAAGCCAAGGAAGGTTGCTGATTGTTGGTGCTGGATCTCAAGCCATTCCTTGGGCTGAAAAATTGAGCCCATCCTTGGATGTCTCAGTTCTATGCACCGAGCCTGGTGATTTGCCACTCAATAGAAGTTACCCAATCTACACTGGTGTTGTTACTAAGTTGGACGGATATCTCGGCAACTTTTCAGTGGATTGGGATTTACAAAATCCGATTGACCCAGAGATGTGCACGCGCTGTGGTGCTTGTGTGGAAGTTTGCCCTGAAGGCGCTATTGATCTTTCCTTTCAGATTGATTTAAATAAATGTAAGTCTCATCGTGCTTGCGTTACTGCCTGCGCTGGAATTGGCGCCATCTCGTTTGATCGCAAAGATCGCGGGCGTAATTCTGAATTTGATTTGATTTTGGACTTACGCGTTGATCCTAAAATGCGCATGAGTCAAGCTCCGCAAGGCTACTTTGCTCCTGGAGTTGATCCCTTGGATCAGGCATTGGCCGTAAATCAATTGTCGGAGATGGTGGGCGAGTTTGAAAAGCCTAAGTACTTTACTTATAACGAAAAGATTTGCGCGCATGGTCGCAATGGCAAAGTAGGTTGCAGCGCTTGTATTGATGTTTGCTCAACTGGCGCTATTGGCTCCATCTTTAAAAATGGCCAGGGTTCTGTGGAAGTAAATCCAAATCTTTGTATGGGCTGTGGCGCTTGTGCCACCTCCTGTCCATCTGGCGCCATGAGCTACAACTATCCGAGCGTTGCTCACCAAGGTAAAGAGTTAAAAATAGTAGCGAATGTATTTACGGCTGAAGCTAAAAAAATTAACCAAGTAATGGCCCCTAGTTTGCTGTTGCATACCTTAAAAGCTGGCACGCAAATGATTGACGACTTGGGTAGGTCATCGCACATCATGCCAAAGCAGTTCGAAGGTCTTCCTGCATTTGTTATTCCTTATGGTATTGAGCACATAGCTTCGACTGGTTTAGATTTGTGGCTAGGCGCTTTGAGCTATGGATTTGCTGAAGTTATCTTGTTGCTAAGTGGAGATGAAGATCCTGCATACCGTGCCGCTCTCGAGGTGCAGGCAGATTTAGCGAATAGCATTCTCAAGGCATATGGCTTCGATGAACGTATTCATTTGATATTGGCTAACTCGATTGATGATTTATCAACGATATCGAAGGCAATGGGAGTATTACGTCAACGTGGCTCCTTAAGTGCAATTTGCACTCCCGCAAGCATTGGTTTATCCAATCAAAAGCGTGAAACATTAGAAGCTGTTTTGGAGCACTTACAAAAGCAAGCTAAAACACCTTTGCCTGATGGAGGCGCAGTACTTCCATCATCTTCATTGTTGGGCGGTCTTACAATTAATAAGGAGGCTTGCACATTGTGTATGTCTTGTGTGAGCAGCTGTCCTGAAGGCGCGCTTTTAGATAATCCTGATGAGCCCATACTCTCCTTTATTGAGAAGCAGTGCGTTCAATGTGGAATCTGTACACAAACCTGTCCAGAGCAAGCATTAATACTTGCCCCTCGCTTGCAGACTGTAGAACAACGTAAGCAAAGGGTGAAGCTAAATGAAACCGAACCTTTCCACTGCATTAGCTGTGGCAAAGTATTTGGAACACTCAAGATGGTTGATTTGATGCTTACTAAGTTGGGTGCGCACGGCGCTTTTGCTGGAGCAGCTATGGATCGATTAAAGATGTGCGGCGATTGTCGAGTAGTAGATATGGTGAAAAAAGAACATGAGTGAAACTGCTAAAGAAGTGGCAAAAGAAAATGTAACGGCTGAAGTGGGGGATGTTGGTTTACCTGAGGATTTGGCTAGAGCAGATTTATATGGCTTGATTGCTCGCTTTTTTCAGATGCCACCCGATCAAGAGTTATTAGATCAAATCGCCGCTACAGCAGATCAGCAAGATGCTGCTAACGATGCGCCTTTAGCCAAAGTGTGGATGGATGTGGTTGAGGTTGCTAAAAATAATTCTGCGAAGGCTTGGCACAATGAGTTTGATTTGAATTTCATTAGCGTTGGTAAGCCTAATGTTGTTCTGAATGGTTCTTTTTATATGGCGGGCCATCTCAATGAGAAGCCTTTGGTTAATATTCGTAAAGCCCTAGAGGGATTTGGGCTTGAGGCGGCGGAAGAGGTCACTGAAACTGAGGACCATATTTCTGCGCTTTGCGAAGTCATGCGATATCTGATCGCTGGGGATGATGTTGAAATCTCAAACCTTACAAATCAAAGGGTTTTTTTTAATGAGCATATCCGCCCCTGGTATGACGAATTGTGCGATGCAATAGAAGGTATTCCAGAGATGCATTTGTACCACCCAGTTGCCGCCCTCACCAGAGAATTCCTCGCGATCGAAGGTCAAGGCTTTGACATGATTTAATGCTGCATAGCAGCAGAGGGAATCCCCTAGTTTTTACTCTTGAAGTAAATATGTCAAAAATGCAATTACGGATTACACTTGTTTGAAATCAAGAATAATCAGATAGGAGCATGTCATGAGCACTAAATCTAAAGTTGCTTTAAGTGATGAAGCTAAGCCATCCCGCCGTAATTTTTTTATTGGCGCAGGCGCTGCAGTCGGCGCTGTTGCAGTAGCGAGTCAAACTCCGGTCGGTAAAGCGGTCATCCAAGAAATCAGTAGCACCAAAACGGTGAAGGATGCAGGTCAAACAATGACTGCACACATGCGCAAGTACTACGAAACCACTTTGATTTAATTAGTTTCACTAGTTATTGCTTTAGTAGTTAATTAATAAATACAAAAACTTTCTCAGGGACACCATATGAGTCTGACTCGTAAATCCAATACCCCACAAAGCAGTCGTTCGACATCACGACTCATTGGCAGTTTGTCACGGGGCCTAAAAGCCGCTGTGCCGACGATGGATCGCCGCACATTCTTAAAGCGCTCAGGCGTAGGAGTTGGTGCTGGTATCGCTGCAAGTCAATTGAGCTTTGTGCAAAAAGCATCAGCAGAGCAAAGCAAAGCAATGCTGGACGGCAAAGGCAAGATTGAGGTTAAGCGCTCCATTTGTACTCACTGTTCAGTAGGTTGCGCAGTCGATGCGACAGTTGAGAATGGTGTTTGGGTTCGTCAGGATCCAGTATTTGATTCGCCAATTAACTTAGGCGCCCATTGCGCAAAAGGCGCAGCATTACGAGAGCATGGTCATGGTGACTATCGCCTACGTTATCCAATGAAATTGGTTGACGGAAAGTATCAACGTATTTCTTGGGATCAAGCGCTTACAGAAATTACTGCACAGATGAAGAGTATTCGTGAGAAATATTCTCCGGATGCAATGTTCTTTATTGGTTCATCAAAGCACAACAACGAACAGGCCTACTTACTCCGTAAGTGGGTCTCTTTCTTTGGCACAAACAATACAGACCATCAGGCTCGTATTTGTCACTCCACAACGGTAGCGGGTGTTGCAAACACTTGGGGCTATGGTGCGATGACCAATAGCTACAACGACATGATGAACTCCAAGGCTGCTTTGTACATTGGTTCAAATGCTGCTGAGGCTCACCCAGTTTCTATGTTGAGCTTGTTGCATGCTAAAGAGAATGGCTGCAAAGTGATTGTGGTTGATCCGCGCTACACACGTACAGCGGCGAAGTCAGATCAGTACATCCGCATTCGTTCCGGTACAGATATTCCATTTTTGTTTGGTCTTCTCTATCACATCTTCAAAAACGGTTGGGAAGATAAGAAATACATCAATGACCGCGTTTACGGTATGGATGAGATTCGTAAAGAGGTTATGGAGAAGTGGACTCCTGCTGCGGTTGAAGAGGCTTGCGGCGTGCCAGAAGCGCAAATGTATAAAGCTGCGGAAACTATGGCTAAGAATCGTCCGAGTACGATTGTTTGGTGTATGGGTCAAACACAACACACCATTGGCAATTCCATGGTTCGCGCATCATGCATCTTGCAATTGGCATTAGGCAACGTTGGTAAGTCTGGTGGCGGTACAAATATTTTCCGCGGTCACGATAACGTACAAGGCGCAACTGACGTCGGCCCTAACCCAGACTCATTGCCTGGGTATTATGGCTTGGCTGCTGGTTCATGGAAACATTACGCAACAGTTTGGGGTGTTGACTACGAGTGGATTAAGGGTCGCTATGCACCTGACATGATGGAGAAGTCCGGCACTACCGTCTCTCGTTGGGTCGACGCTGTTCTTGAACAGAACGACATGATTGATCAACAGACTAGCGTCAAAGGTGTGTTCTTCTGGGGTCATGCTCCAAACTCACAGACTCGCGGCTTGGATATGAAGCGGGCGATGAATAAGTTGGACCTCTTGGTAGTGGTTGATCCATACCCAAGTGCTACTGCAGCGATGGCAGCAATGCCTGCGGCAGAGGGCGATGTAGTAAACAAGAACCGCAATGTTTACTTGTTGCCAGCAGCAACCCAGTTTGAAACATGCGGAACCGCGACAGCATCAAATCGTTCCTTACAGTGGCGCGAGAAAGTGATCGACCCATTGTTTGAATCCGTACCTGACCATGTGATCATGCAAGCGTTTGCTGACCGCCTTGGCTTCGGGGAAGAGTTGTCCAAGAACTACAAGATGCTCAACTCTAAATTTGCTGGTAAGCAATGGAAAGAGCCGCAAATCGAAGACATCTTGCGTGAAATTAATCGCTCCGTTTGGACTATTGGTTACACAGGTCAAACTCCTGAGCGTCTCAAAGCGCATATGAGAATGGTTGGTGTATTTGATCCGAAGACCTTGAAGTCTCGTGGTGGTATAGATCCAGTCACTGGATATAACACTGCTGGCGATTACTACGGTTTGCCTTGGCCTTGCTATGGCACTGCTGCAATCAAGCATCCAGGCTCTCCAAATCTCTATGACACCAGTAAGAGCGTCATGGAGGGTGGTGGTAACTTCCGCGCAAACTTCGGTGTTGAGCGCGATGGCGTGAGCTTGTTGGCTGGTGACGGTTCTTGTTCTAAGGGTTCTGCAATTACTACTGGCTACCCAGAGTTTGATCACGTGTTTGTGAAGAAGCTTGGTTGGTGGGATCAGTTAACTGAAGATGAGAAGAAACTTGCTGAAGGCAAGAACTGGAAGACTGACTTGTCTGGCGGAATCCAGCGCGTTGTGATGAAAAATGGTTGCCATCCATTTGGTAATGCAAAAGCACGCGCAGTTGTTTGGAACTTCCCAGATGCTATTCCAATTCACCGTGAAGCGCTCTACAGTACTAATGAGAAGATGATGCGTAAGTATCCAACTTCTGCCGATAAGAAGAATTTCTGGCGCTTGCCAACTCTCTATAAGACTGTTCAAGATCAAAATTTGAATCAAAAGTTATATGAGAAGTTCCCAATCATTCTGACCTCTGGTCGTTTAGTTGAGTATGAGGGTGGTGGTGATGAGACTCGTTCAAATCCATGGTTGGCTGAACTTCAACAAGAAAATTTTGTTGAAATTAATCCTAAAGCAGCAGCTGATCGCGGCATTAAAAACTGGGATTACGTTTGGGTGAAATCACCTACAGGCGCAAGAATCAAAGTTCGCGCATTGGTTACCGAGCGTGTTGACCAAGGTACAGCTTGGGTGCCGTTCCACTTTGCTGGCTGGTGGCAAGGTAATGATTTGCGTAAGTATTACCCAGAAGGCGCAGCTCCAGTGGTTCTTGGTGAGGCGGTCAATACTGCAACTACCTATGGTTATGACCAGGTAACAATGATGCAAGAGACCAAAACCACTATGTGCCAAATCGAAAAATTTGCCTAAGTAAAAAATAAAGTCAGGAGAACACAATGGCAAGAATGAAATTTATTTGCGACACAGAGCGATGCATTGAATGTAATGGTTGTGTCACGGCCTGTAAAAACGACAACGAAGTACCTTGGGGTGTTAATCGCCGCCGCGTTGTAACGGTGAATGACGGTATCATCGGTCAAGAAAAATCAGTATCAGTTGCATGTATGCATTGCAGTGATGCTCCTTGCATGGCAGTATGTCCAGTAGATTGCTTCTACCGCACTGATGAGGGTGTTGTATTGCACGATAAAGATATCTGTATCGGTTGCGGCTACTGCTCTTTTGCATGCCCATTTGGTGCTCCACAATTCTTAAGCAAGGGTGCATTCGGCACACGAAGCAAGATGGATAAGTGCACGTTCTGTAGCGGTGGTCCGGAAGAAAACGGCAGCGTTGCTGAGTTCGAAAAGTATGGGCGTAATCGCTTAGCTGAAGGAAAGTTGCCGCTATGTGCTGAGATGTGTTCTACCAAAGCTTTGATTGGTGGTGACAGCGATATTATTTCTAGCATCTTTAATAATCGTGTTGCCACTCGCGAAAAGAATGGCAAGTACCCAGGCTCCAAGGCATTTGGTTGGACTACTGCATACGGTGGCCCAGACACACCAGCGCCAACACCAACACCTGCTGCAAAAATTCCAGGAGCTAAATAATGAAAGTTAATTTCAAAACTCTCGGTTTATGTTTTGCAGCAGCAACGTTATTGGCTGCTTGCTCCGAGCCTCCAGAAATTGCCGCTAAAGCCGCTAAACGTCCGGACGTTGCCCCTTATATGGGTGCTAATAATGGCTTTATGACTAAGAATTGGACGCCCGGTAATCAGGCTAGTTGGACTGAGTCTGTTGACAAGCGTACTCAAGGTCAAAACGAATACAGTCGCGTTAAGTGATCAACTAAATAACAATAAATAAAACGAAAACGTTTAAGGACATGTGTATGAAACGATCATTTTCAAAAGTTCTACGCGCTTTAGTAGTGACCGCAGGTTTGTCGCTAACTTTGGCAAGCGGGATCAGTTTCGCGGAGCGTGCACCAATGGCGCCATTGCCTTCTCCAAGTGGAGTGGACATCCCGCCTTTGTCTGTACCTGCCAATCCAAATGCATTGGCTAATGGCACGCAAGCGCAAGCTCAACCTGCGAACCCTTCTATTTTTACCTCTGCTAATAGCGATCCATACAACTATGTCAGCATTCCAGACAAAGAATCTAGCGTATTGATTCAGCGCTCTGGTCAGCAGTGGCGTGTGATTCGCAACGGTGTCATTACTGTCTATGGCGGTTGGTTGCTAGCGCTTGCCTTTTTTGGTGTGGTTGCAATGTACACAATCAAGGGCTCAATCAAACTGCATGAACCAATGTCAGGCGTCAAAATCAAACGTTTCAGTGCTTTTGACCGCCTGGTTCATTGGTTGATGGCTTTTAGTTTCTTGGCTTTGGCATTCACTGGATTGTTGATTCTTTACGGTAAGTATTTTGCAATGCCATTGATGGGTGGCCAAGCTTATGGTTCATTCCTCGATGTTTGCAAGAACATTCATAACTTCACTGGCCCATTGTTTACGATCTGTATCGTGATTTTCTTCTTGCTCTTTGTTAGCAAGAATATCCCGGGCAAAGGGGATATGAATTGGATCATGAACTTCGGCGGCATTTTGAATGGCAAACATATACCGGCTGGTTTCTTTAACTTCGGTGAGAAATTCTGGTTCTGGTTTGGTATGACCTTCTTGGGTCTCCTGATTTCAGCTTCAGGTTTTGTGCTCGATATGATCGTGCCATTCATGACTATTGAATACACCCGTGGCACCATGCAGATTGCAAATATCATTCACAGCAGCGCTGCAATCTTGATGAGTGCGCTGGCGATGGGGCATATTTATATCGGCACTATCGGTATGCAAGGTTCAATCGATGGCATGAAAACTGGTTATGTAGATGCGACTTGGGCTAAAGAGCACCATGAGCTCTGGTACGACGATCTTAATAAAAAGGGTTAAGCCATGAAAAAAATCATTGCTTTCACATTCTGTGCGTTTGCTGGAACAGCGGCATTTGCTGCATTACCTCCTTTAACCCCTGAGCAAGCAGAAGCAGCAGCTTTAACTAAAGCCAAGGCTGCTTATGGAGACAGAGTGGGTGCCTACAAATTATGTCTGGCACAAAACAAGGTGGCGGATCAATTTAGAGTGCCTGGTACACCTGCTCCTGGAGCTTGTACTGCGCCTCCACCATTTACTCCCCCGGTAGCGGCTGCTGCACCTGCGGCGCCAGCAGCTAAGTAACTAGTCGGAGAGCAACTCTTGATGTAAGTAGCACTGGGCTGCTTTAGTCCGAGGATTTTCAAAAAAGGGGCCTACGGGTCCCTTTTCCTTTATCTCCCCCTGATCAATGAAGATGATGTACTCAGAAAGTCTTTGTACTTGAGCTAGTTGGTGAGATGAAAAAATAACATCAGCCCCTTGTTGAGCAAATTGACGAATGAGGTCTTCAACTTGCTCAGTAGTGTTGGGGTCTAAGTTGGCAGTAGGCTCATCCAATAAAACTAAATTCGGTCTAAGAAGAATGGCTCGTGCAAGGCAAAGTTTTTGCCTTTCGCCGGCTGATAATTTATGTGCCGGACTATTGGCTAAGTTGCTGAGGCCAACTTCCTCCATGACCTTTTGGATATCCATTTTTGTGATGTTCGAATCGATATCTTGAACTACCCCAATGTTAGCGGCTGCAGAAGCTTTAATCATTGGAGTGTGATGCAGAACTAATGAGGTCTTCGTTTTGAAGGAGTAGGTTACGTTACCGCCATCTGGTTTGATAAGGCCGTCAAGTACCTTGAGAAAAGTAGTTTTGCCAGCGCCGTTCGGCCCAATACAAGCGGTAATTCTGTCTGCTGGAATGATGGCATGTGGAATATTGAGAATTGTTCTGCCGTTGCTCTTGACGATGATGTCTTTGAGTTCGATGAACCTCTCAAAATTTTCATTGGCTTTATCCATAGCGGTGCTCCGCGACTTGACGTACTGCAAACGTAAATAAGTTAGCTAGTAAAACAATGCCAAGCAAAACGATGCCTAGAGCAAGCGCTAAAGGAAGATCCCCTTTACTCGTTTCAAGCGCAATTGCTGTAGTCATGGTTCTGGTCGAGCGATCGATATTGCCGCCCACAATCATGACGGCTCCAACCTCGGAAATAGCTCTGGCCAAACCCGCAAGGATGGCGATAGTGAGCGAAAAGCGACAATCCCATATCAACCATTTAAAACGAGACAGGGGTGGCAGTCTAAGACTTAGAAAGGAATCGCGGTGTATTTTCCAGGAATCCTCAAGGATTTGTCTGCTAAGGGCGGCGATTAGCGGGGTAGTGAGCAATACTTGGGCCACAATCATGCCATTGACAGTGAATAGCCAACCCCAAGTACCTAGAGGGCCTGTGCGTGAGAGCATGAGGTATACCAAAACCCCAACTATCACTGTAGGCACGCCCATCAAGGTATTGAGGGTCACAATGATCGTCTTTTTGCCGGTAAATTGCTCAGTTGCCAGAAGGGCGCCAATCGGAAGGCCTAAAAGCGTGCCAATCAAAAGGGCGCTCAGGCTTACCTGCAGTGATACTAGGACGATACCCAAAACTGCCCCATCTAGATGGGCAAGCAAATTAAGGGCGTCCTGAAAAGCTTTCAACATGCGCTAGATTCTATCAAGGGAGTGGCAAAATGACTCTAATGCGACTGATTTCCCTATTTTCGACTTATGGCTGAAGTGGTTTGCCTCTGTAATGAGGTTTTCGATGTTGATTTGCGTGAGTATCTAGATACCCACCCGATAGACTCTATTGATGAGTTACGCGAGCAGGCGTCTATTTGTAATAAATGCATGCAGTGTCAGGAATTGGTTGAGGGTGAAATCTATTTAGCGCGCGTTCGACGACAACGTGCGGCAGGGCAGTTTTAATGAGCCAGGTCAACTCTTCTCGCTTCACGGTCTTGAGTATGAATGTTCATAAGGGTTTATCGCCCTTGCATCGACATTCTACGATTTATCAGTTGCGTCAAAAAATGCGCAGCCACTACCCAGACCTACTTTTTTTACAAGAGTTGCAACAAGAGCATCGAGGGAGGGTGCGGCGTTTTGGTCAATGGCCGTTGACAGAGCTAACTCATTTTCTTTCTGAGGATTTTTGGCAGCACTGGCATTATGGAAAAAATGTGGAGTATCGCGATGGGCATCATGGTAATGCGATTCTTTCCAGACACCCTCAGCAAAAAGGAAATAACTACGATATCTCAGCATATCGCTTTGAAGGCCGTGGGTTGCTGCACAGTATTACCAAGTTAAATGGAATAGATAGGCCTATTCATTGCTTTTGTGTGCATCTGGCGCTCTTCGAGCGCGGCAGGGAGCGGCAGCTGGAAACCATCATTCGACATATTCAAGACTTAACGAAAAATGGTCCCACAATCGTAGCTGGCGACTTTAATGATTGGCGCAATAGAGTGAGCGCCCCTATGAAGGCTGCGGGCTTTGATGAGGTATTTGAAGTGCTCACTGGCTCGCCGGCTAAAACTTTCCCCAGTGTAAAACCCTTGTTGGCGATGGATCGAATTTATGTACGTGGATTAAAAATTCATTCTGCTCAAATCTTGCATGAATGGTTAAAGTTATCTGATCACCTTGGCATTACAGCTGAACTGGAACTTGTATGAATATCTTGGCATTTATTTTTGGCTCTCTTTTTGGGTTCTCTCTAATATGGGTCCCAATCGCACATGCCGTTATCGTGCTTTTATTTGGCATTCATTTAATCTCAGCAAGAAGACCGGTCGGCGTTGCCTTCGCATGGTTTTTAATTGTGATTTTGCTTCCCATCATTGGTGTTGCCCTATACATTCTGATCGGTGAGAGGCCGGTTGGTCGTAAACTTACTCGTAAGATTGTTCGCATGAATCGGGAGTACGAGAAGATTACTGAAATGATGCGCGAGGAGTTTGCGGCCGATAGACAGAAATTGCCAGTTGAGGGAAGAGCCCTCAGTCTTTTGGCAGAGTCTAAAAATGGCGCACCGGTAGTGGCTGGTAACAAGATAGAGTTGCATACAGATTCGTTGAAAATCCTCCAAAATTTTATTGACGAGATTAATCAGGCTAAAAAGAGTCTGCACTTGGAGTTCTATATCTGGGCTTTAGGTGGTGATGCTGATCGAGTTTGCGAAGCTTTGATTTCAGCCTCTAAGAGAGGGGTCAAATGTAAGGTTTTGCTTGATTCATTGGGCAGTAAGGATTGGTTTAAGTCTCCATGGCCAGTGCGTTTTCGTGCAGCGGGTATCAAGGTAACAGAAGCATTACCGATTCAGATTGGTCGTTTTCAGTTCCGTAGGGCTGATTTGCGCCTTCATCGCAAGATATTCGTTATAGATGGTGCTGTGGTGTGGACGGGCAGCATGAATTTAGTTGATCCTCGAACCTTTAAACAAGACTCAGGCGTTGGTGAGTGGGTTGATGCTATGGTTCGTATCGAAGGCCCAGTGGCTGCTCAGTTTGAGTTGACCTTTGCATTTGACTGGAGTGTTGATGATCCTAGCATTACTAATTTTAGAGATCGCGAGCCACCAGCATCACCTCGTGAAGGAGGCGCCTTGGCTCAGGAGTTCTCCTCAGGCCCGGTTTACCGTGACGATATTCTTTATCAGGTCTTGCTCTCAGCCATCATGGATGCCCGCGAAGAGTTGACCATTACTACCCCTTATTTTGGGCCGGATGATGGTTTAATCCAGGCGCTGATGGCTGCCGCAGCGAGAGGCGTCAAGGTCACTCTGATCGTTCCCAAGCTCAATGATTCGACGCTAGTAGCTTGGAGTAGTAAGAGCTTCTATGAAGATTTGATGAACTCCGGAGTAATTATTGCGGAGTTCCATGGTGGCTTACTGCATACTAAGAGCTTATTAATTGATAAGCGTATTGCCATCTTTGGCTCTGTTAATTTTGATCAGCGCAGCCTACGCTTGAATTTTGAAATCAGTCTAATTGTTTACAACGTTGATTTTTGCGCCAAATTAGAGAGGTTAATAGGGTCTTATTTAGCGCAATCAGATTATGTTGATCCAAAAGCCTGGGCAAAAAGATCTACATGGCGTCGTTATCTGGAGAATGCTGCACACCTTACTTCACCACTGCTTTAAATTGCTCCATTTGCCCGCATAGACGCTATCTCAGACTCTGAAATCCCGAGCTCTTTGAGAATGGCGTCAGTATGCTGTCCTACTGCAGGTATGGCATCCATCCGGTAGTTGTAGCTGTCATTCAGGCCTGGAGGTAAAAGGGCGGCTATGGAGCCATTCGGCGTATCAACTTTCGTCCAGCGATTGCGTGCTTTCAGTTGTTCATGCTTCCAAAGGCCCGCCATGTCATTGAGATGTGCATTGGCAATTTGTGCTTTTTCTAATCGAGCGATTAATTGCTCTGAACTGAGTTTGCAAAAACAGGCATCAATGATCCCTAAGAGTTCGGCACGTTTTTCGTTACGCTTGAAGTTGCGATCAAAACGTTCGTCTTGAGCTAGTCCGGGATTTTCTAAAACTATCTCGCAAAACTGTACCCATTCGCGTTCGTTTTGAAGGCCCAGCATGACAGTCTTTCCATCGCCTGCTTTGAAGGGGCCATATGGGTAGATAGTTGCGTGTGATGCACCATTTCTTGGTGGCGGGTTCGCCCCGTTGTAGGCGTAATACATTGGGAAACTCATCCATTCGCTCAGGGATTCGAGCATAGAGATGTCAATAACAGAACCTTTGCCAGTTTTCCCTCTTTGCAGAAGGGCGGCTAAGATATTGGTGTATGCATACATTCCTGCTGCGATATCAGCGATGGAATTGCCGGCTTTGCTTGGAGTTTCTGGGGTGCCCGTAACCGATAAGAATCCAGCTTCACTCTGAATCAGTAGATCGTACGCTTTTTTATCGCGATAAGGACCATCACTGCCGTAGCCCGAGATGTCGCACAGAATGAGTTGGGGGTTTTCTTTTTGCAAAACCTCTGCAGTAAGCCCCATGCGGGCTGCAGCTCCCGGAGCTAAGTTTTGCACCAAGACATCAGCTGTCTTTAGTAGTATCTTGAGCGTGGCGAGGGCTGATGGCTGCTTTAGATCTAAAGTCAAACTTTCTTTAGAGCGATTCACCCAAACAAAATGAGAACTGAGTCCATCTACCTGGGTGTCATACCCCCTAGCAAAGTCACCACTACCAGGCCTTTCAACTTTAATAACTCGTGCTCCTAAATCAGCCAATTGACGAGTGCAAAAAGGTGCTGCAATAGCATGCTCAAGGGAAACAACAGTAATGCCATCAAGCGGACAAATGTTCATATTGATAATCTTTTAGAAAGATCTTGGCAGTCCAAGAACATGCTCGGCAATATAGGAGTAAATCAGATTGGTTGAAATTGGCGCCACTTGATAGAGGCGAGTTTCTCTAAACTTACGTTCAACGTCATATTCATTGGCAAAGCCAAAGCCACCATGAGTTTGTAAGCACACATTAGCGGCCTCCCAAGATGCTTTGGCCGCAAGGTACTTAGCCATATTGGCTTCTGGCCCACATGGTTGGTGATTGTCAAATAGTTCACAAGCCTTGAAGCGCATAAGATTAGCCGCTTCAGTTTCGATATAGCTATCTGCGATCGGAAATTGAATCCCTTGATTTTTGCCAATAGGTCGATCAAATACGACTCGGTCATTGGCATAACGACGTGCGCGATCAATAAACCAGTAAGCATCACCTATGCATTCAGCAGCAATTAAGACTCGCTCTGCATTCAGGCCGTCTAGAATATATTTGAAGCCCTGACCTTCGGTGCCAATGAGGTTTTCAGCGGGTATTTCTAGATTGTCAAAAAATACTTCATTAGTTTCGTGATTGACCATATTAGCAATTGGTCTAACCTCCATACCTTTGCCAATAGCATCGGCAAGATTTACGATAAAGATCGACATGCCTTCTGATTTTCGCTGCACTTCGCTGATAGGGGTGGTGCGAGCAAGTAGGATCATCAAATCAGAGTGTTGAATACGGGAGATCCAAACTTTTTGGCCATTCACAACATACTTGTCACCTTTTTTAACTGCAGTGGTTTTTAGCTTAGTTGTATCAGTTCCTGTGGTTGGCTCGGTCACGGCCATGCTTTGTAAGCGCAACTCACCTGATGCAATTTTAGGGAGATACATTTTTTTCTGGGTTTCTGATCCGTGACGCAATAAGGTGCCCATGTTGTACATCTGCCCATGGCATGAGCCTGAATTACCGCCAGAAAAATTAATCTCTTCCATGATAACGGAGGCTTCGGCAAGACCTAGACCTGATCCACCGTATTCTTCGGGAATGAGGGCGGCTAACCATCCAGCTTTGGACATCGCATCCACAAACGCTTCTGGATAGTCTCTTTCGTGATCAATTTTTTGCCAGTATGCAGAATCAAAAGAGCCGCAGAGGTCGCGCAATGCTTCGCGCATTTCTTGATATTGGTCTGGCTTTGGAATGGGGTAACTCATTGAGGTCTCATTTATAGGTTTTATGGTTTAACTGCTCATACAGTCGTTAGTTTAAGCAAGATTTAGAAAACATGGGGCTCACTCAAAACAAGGCAAAATAGCCCATATGAGAGCAAATGAAGGCGCCATAATTGCCAATAGCCTAAGTCAGTGGATTGAGTTCATTTGCTTGCGGGCCTATGTTATGGGAGGCAGGCCTTAATGGAGCACATGTTCGAGCATTTCTTTGCCTGGTTTGGAATGCCCTCCGTTGGATTGCCAGCGGTATTTATCAGTTCCTTTATCTCAGCAACATTAATTCCTGCAGGTTCTGAGCCAATTTTGTTTGGCTATGTCACGCTCAATCCCCACTTATTTTGGCTTGCAATCATGGTTGCTACAGTTGGCAATACATTGGGCGGAATGGTGGATTGGTGGCTTGGATTGGTGGCCCGCAATAGCTTTAAAGCCATGGATGAGCCTAGCAATAGTCGCCTCAAGCGTTGGCTAGAGAGTTGGGGCCCCAAGCTTTTGTTGCTCTCTTGGCTGCCTGGTCTTGGGGACCCATTATGTTTGGCGGCGGGATGGTTAAAGCTTCCCTGGCGGCCATGCTTAATTTATATGTTTATAGGTAAGCTATTACGCTTCATTATGTTCACCTGGCTGCTTACCATGGTCCCAGATAGTTTTTGGCATCAGCTGGGCCGCTGGTTGCACCTCATTTAAACCGCACAATACTTCTGCTGAATCTCATCGTTGTTTAAAAGGTTCTGAGCAGTATCGTGGAACACAATTTCGCCTTGATCCAGAATATAAGCACGATCAGAAATTTTTAGAGCTTGCTGGACGTTTTGCTCCACTAAAAGAATTGTTAGACCCTCTTGCTTTAGTTTGGCAAATAATTCAAACATTTCATCGACCAATACCGGCATGATGCCTTCTGAAGGCTCATCGAGCAAAATCACTTTAGGCTTGCCAATCATAGCTCTAGCAATCGCTAGCATCTGCTGCTCACCACCAGACATAGAAGTGCCATCCTGATGTAGGCGCTCTTTAAGTCTAGGGAAGGTTTCGGCGATTTCATCAACGAGGGCGGCCATGTCGCCAGAATTCTTTTTGGCGATCACACCAAGCTCTAAATTTTCTTTTACAGTAAGGCCGGGAACAATACGGCGATCCTCGGGTACATACGCTAAGCCGAGGTGAAAGCGTTCATGTGGCGGTAAATCTAAAAATGAAGTGCCATCAATTTCGGCTTTACCTTGACGCTTGGAAAGTAAGCCCATTAATGAGCGCAGGGTAGTTGTTTTACCTGCACCATTGCGACCCATTAGGGTCACGATTTCACCTTTGTTCACTTGGAGTGATACACCTTGCAAGACGTGACTGCGGTCGTACCAGGCATTTAAATTCTCTACACGCAACATAATTTGCTCTCTATTTAACCTTGGCCTAGATACACGCGACGTACCTCGGCATTATTTTGAATTTCTTCGGGCGTGCCTTCTGCCAAAAATTCACCATGGTGCAAAACAATGATGCGTTTGCATAAACCCATAATAAGTTTCATTTTGTGCTCAACCAGTATGACCGTGCGCTCACTAGCAAGTGTGCGTATCAATTCCATCATCACTAAGGTCTCTTCTGGAGACATTCCTGCTGTAGGCTCATCCAGCAAGAGTAGGCTTGGATTGCAAGCTAGTGCCATCGCAATCTCGAGTGCGCGTTGTTGACCATGAGCGAGGTCGCCCGTCTTTTTATTACGTAAATGATCAAGATTAACGCGGTGAAGCAATTCATCAGCGATTTCAATAGGCTTTGGATAACTCTGCGCATTACTAAGAAAGTTATAGCGTGATGTCTCCATTTGAGCTGCTACGCGGACATTTTCATGGACGCTTAATTGCTTAAAGACATTTGTAATCTGAAAACTCTTAGAAATCCCAATACGAGCAAACTCATGTTGCTGCATGCCGGTAATGTCTTTGCCGTTAAATAAGATTTGACCGCTTGAAGGGGGGAATGCACCGCTCAGAACGTTAAAGAACGTACTTTTGCCAGCGCCATTGGGTCCGATGATTGCAGTCAGCGTTCCAGGCATAAAGCTGGTCGATACATTTTGCAGGGCCTTGAACTTGCCAAAACTCTTGCTAACGTCACGCGCTTCAAGAATGGGGGTTGTAGTTGCGCTATTCATTATTTCGAATCCTGATTAATTTGTAGCTTGCTCAGAATGGTTCCCCAGATACCTTTGGGGAAGAACAGCACAAAGAACATGAAAATCACGCCAATGACGGCCATCCAATGTTTGGTGAAGGTGGTAACGACATCTTCAAGGTAAAGCATGACTGCCGCACCAATAAATGGACCAAAGAATGTGCCCATACCACCTAAAATACTCATCATCACCGCTTGACCAGATTGAAGGTAATGCAAAGAATCAATTGGAACAATGGATAAGTGGAGGGCGCGCAATGAGCCTGCTAAACCACAAATTGCTGCCGATAAGACGAACACCAATAATTTGGTACGAGCAACGTCAAATCCACAGGCTGCAGCACGTTTCTCATTCTCGCGAATTGCTTCCATCACTGCTCCCAAAGGTGAGCTCAGAATGCGAGAGATCAACCAGATAGCAATTACTACAAAGAAAAGAATGATGTAGTACTTTGTCAGAGGGTTTAAGAAATCCACTGGGATTCCAAAAATATTGAATTGATCGACTCGCACGCCACGCAAACCATTCTCGCCACCGGTAAGGCTCTCTGCCTTATAAAATATGTAATAAATGATTTGACCCAGCGCCAAGGTCACCATGGAGAAGTAAATGCCCCGAGTACGAATGGCCAGATAGCCCATGATGAGTCCACCCAAGGCTGCGCCAATAATACCAACTAAGATGGCAGCTCCCCAGGGCATGCCATAGTGAACAATGCCAATCCCAGTCAGGTAGCTACCAATTCCTAAGAAGGCGGCATGACCAAATGAGAGAAGCCCCATGTAACCAAATAGCAAGTTAAAGCCCATAGCAAACAATCCAAAAATCAGGATATTGATCGCTAGGGCCTCATACGGCATGATGAAAGGGAAGATCGCCAAAAATAACGTACTAGCTAGTACGCGATGACGTGCAATAAGTTGGAAGAATGAATTCATAAATATACCGAGCCTTAGCCCATCGCTCCTGCTTTACCAAATAAACCTTGCGGGCGAATTAATAGCACTACAGCCATCAATATAAAAATAGATAGCTCCGCTAAGTCAGGGAAGAAAAGGGATGTCATGCTATAGACCACACCTACTAATAGTCCGGCAACCACTGCGCCTACTGGTGAGCCCATGCCGCCGACAACAGTCACCACAAACGACTCTGCCAAAATCGGGATGCCCATCTCAGGATTTACAGAACGTGTTGGCGAGGCCAAGATACCTGACAGGCCTGCGATTGCGCAGCCCAGTCCAAAGACTAATAACCATACCTTGGCAATATCAACGCCCAATACTTTGACGATCTCTTGATCCGCTGCACCAGCTTTGATAATGAGACCATAGCGAGTTTTTTGGATGAGAAACCACACTCCTAAAATAATGAGTGCGGTAGCAGCAATTAAGAAGAGACGGTATTTGGGGAAGTAGCCAATTCCAACATTCATTGATCCAGTAAGTCCTTCAGGGGTGACTGAAGGTAGACCCTCAATACCGAAGGTAACTCGCATAATTTCGATCAGCACATAAGAAAGGCCAAAGGTAAGCAGCAGAGGATAGTCAAGTCCGCGACCGTATAGCGGCCTTACTAAGAAACGCTCAGTGATCAAGCCAATAGCGCCAGTAACCAAAGGGGTTATCACTAGACTAAACCAAAAGCTTCCGGTGATGCCCAAAAAGTAGACGCCCAAAAATGCGCCCACCATAAAGAAGGCGCCATGAGCGAAATTAACTACGTTAAGCATGCCAAAAATAAGGCATAAGCCAAGCGCAAGAAGTGCATAAATGCTGCCTAAGGCAATGCCTGTTAGCAACTGCATGGCAAGAAGTTCAAAAGTAAGACCGGTCATAAATTTACTCAGAAAAAACTCCCCTTCACCGGGTGGTATTGGGGAGTGGGTCAGGGTGAACGATTAGTCCACCCTGAAATTTTGGGATTAGGCTTTGTGGCCTAGCTCTGCGCAAGAGCGCATGTTTTTCTCAGTAGTAGGCTCAATCGTCAAAATATTGAAGACGTCATACTTGTCTTTCATATTTTTAGATTTTGACTCTACGATGATGACTGTTTGAACTGCTTGATGATCACATTTGCGATAGTACTCCGGACCCTTGTAAAAGTCGTACTTCAAGTTTTCCAGTGCAGTAACCACCTTCATTGTGTCAGTGGATTTTGCGTTCTTAACTGCGGCAAGAACAGTTTTTACACCGGCATAGCCTAGTGCACCGTAATCGGATGGCACGGAGCCGTTATACATCTTGCGGAACGCATCATTAAATGCCTTGGCGGTTGGGATGCGATCTTCCAGACCCCAGTAATATGAAGTGCCGCCGATAATGCCTTCAAAGGCATCTGGACCACCAGCAAGACGTGCAGTGTAGAGAAGTACCGGTGTCACGATCTTGATGTTATTTTTGAGGCCAAAGTCAGTACATTGCTTAGCTGAATTAACTAAGTCGCGACCAAAGTTACAGAGAACCAAGATATCTGGATTTAATGCTTTGATACGTGGCAAGAAAGCAGAGTAGTCAGAGGTACCCAATGGGTGGCGAATATCAGCCAAAGTAGTTGCGCCCATTTCTTTTCCAGCGCGCTCAAAAGCACGAACCATTTCATGGCCGTAAGCGTAGTCTGCTGTCAGGAAAACAATTTTCTTGCCGAAGCGAGGAATAGAGTAACGCGCTACGGCACCTGCAGTCATAGTTGGGTTTAGCGCTTCGTGGAATGTGTATACGCTCCAGTCTTTAGCTTCGTTAATTGCATCGGATTGGCTAATAGAGTTAAAAAGCACCTTACGCTCTTTGCAAACTGCATTGATTGAAAGTTGTGTTGCTGCAGAGAGTGAGCCAACAACGTAATTCACTTTATCTTTTTCAATCAACTCCAGGGTTCGGGTTGCAGCTTCACCTGGGTTAAGTTTGTCATCTCGAACCAAGAGTTCTGCTTTCCGACCATTAAAACCGCCAGCATCGTTGAATTCTTTAATGGCCAATTCAGCAGCCCTAACTTGGTCTTGTGCCTCAGCAGAGAATGGACCAGTCAAAGGGGTTGGAAAGCCAATCTTAATAGTGTCGGCTTGTGCGTTTGCAACATTTAACCAAAGTGGGGTGCTTGCAGCAGCAGCTCCACCAATCAACATCTTGCGTCTAGTTTGATTCGTTACTTTTTGTTTCATGGTTGTCTCCTCCATATAAAACTTTGTTAAATAAGAATACTTTTTGTTATCAAATCTTAACTGAATGCGCCAATTAATGTGCGTACTCAGGCACTGCTTTCCCTTGAGCTAATAGTTCGCTGATATCGATAGCAGTTTCTGCCATGACAGTATCCGCATTTCTTTTGAGCTTCTCGTTATCCCTATTACCCTTGCTACCCTGGGCTTGCATATAGCGCCCCAAATACTGGGCTCTGGCTACCACCTGTTGGCCAAGCTTAAGACGTTCATCGCTGTAGGCTTTGAGGGCAGCTGGGGTGGCTCCAAGGGCCGCAATATGCTTTGCAATTACCATAGCTTCATCGCCGGCTTTGGTTACACCCATACCAACATGTGGCCTGCCAACGAATGCTGCATCACCCATTAATGCGATTCTGTCAAAAACAATTTGTTCAGAGCGCACGTCATAAATTGCTTGCAAGAATGGGGCTGCGGTTTTCTCTAGAATTTCAGCGTACTGTGGTGCTAAGATTTCTTGCGCTACTTTACGCATATGAGCAATATGCCTCCAAGAAACCTTCAGCGGCGGAATACCAGTGGGGTAATGATTTCCATCATCGTCTGTCAGAAGGCTCACTAACTCTTCATGCTCCGAGGCGGGGCGATACCAAACAAAGTTATATCGACGCTTTCCTGGGCGAGTATCGTTGCCAGAGCCGGCTACGGGATAGCCTAGCATTTGCTCACCATTGGGTAAGCAAAAGCCAAATTGATTAAATAGCGTCTCGAGTGTGTACTTTGACAAACAAGCCTCATCACAGACGCCACGCCAAGCAATGTATCCGGCGTACTCAGGCTGAATCTGTGGAGCAACTTGAGCTCTTACTGCAGAGCGGATACCATCAGAAGCAATTAGTAGTTCACCATCATATTTGCTGCCATCCTCACAAAGCACATGCACAGTACTTTCATCTTGTGTAACTGTCTTTACTGTTTTTCCTTGGAGGTAGCGTTCACTAGGGAAGCCTTCTTTGAGCATGTGATACAGGCGGCTCCAGGATGTAAGCACTTGAGGTAATTCCATTTCTCCGAGGCTTTGACCATCGGCGCCCAATGTAACTCGTTTATTAACAGATACGCCTAGAGTTTCATCAACAGCTACTCCAGCAGCGCGCAGTGCTTCAGCTAAGGCATCGTGAGTCACAATACCAGCGCCTCTGCCATCTAAGGATCCAACTGTCTTCTCTAGGAGGGTCACATCGTGACCTTGGCGCAGCAGAATATTGGCAGCAAATAAGCCGCCAAGAGATCCGCCTGCTACCAATATTTTTGCCATCACTAGCTCCTATGCTGCTTTCGCATCTAAGGCGGTTTTTTCTGCTGCTGGATAGTTCAATTCAATAACAATGCCATTAGGGTCATCCAAAAATATTTGATAGAGTCCTATGACCGGTACGGTTCTCTCGCGAAAAGAAATATTTAATTTTTTGAGAAGCGCAATTTTTTCTTCCAGACCATTTGCAAAAAATGCGATGTGATCAACCGCGCCTGATCCATGCAAGGAGCGAGGGTCGCGCTCACCTAAATATTGTTTTAGACCGTTCGGATCATTTTTATCAATAGCGATAAGGTGTAGTACTGCATTAGCCCAGCTACTTTCATCGCCGTTGTAAAGCCAAACACCTGGAAACGGGAACTCTGGTCTAGGACCGACTTTTAAGCCAAGTAACTTGCTATAGAACTCAGTAGTTTTTTCGATCTCGAGGCTGCGGATTGAGAAGTGGTTAAGGCTTAAGTTAGACATGATGACCTTTGTAATTAAGCGAATAGTGATTTGGCGGAATGAAGATAAGCCTGAACGCGATCCCGAATAATTTCTTGTTCGGTATCAGGGCTTTCAGCGGCATAGATGGCTTGCCCGTAGATCCAGCGGCGCATCCCGATGTAGAAGACACCGCCATGCAGACCCATTAGGAATTCAAGCTCACGCTGAGTCGGTTTTGAGGTATTGGGTCTACCACAATGCTTGCGGGTTTCCCGGATGAGTCGCGGTAATAAGCGTGAGCGCAAAAGTTCAAAAAATTTATCGCTGATGGAGTGATCACTCAAACCAGAGAATATTAAGATGCGTACGAAGTCGTAAGTGAGTACGGTATTTGAATAATCGAGATAAAAAGCATTCAACTTTTCTTCTGGAGTGAGCGAGTTATCGTCCAGCAATTCTTCCCACTCAGGCTTCCAGCGAGATTCAAAAACCTCTTTGTAAACTTCCTGAATCAAGGCATCTTTAGTGGGGAAGTAGTGATAGAGCAGGGTGTGTGTAACACCCAATTCTTTTGTTAAATTTCTTAATTGACCATCAATGCCATGCTTAGCGAAGAACTGAATGGCGCTATCCAATATTTGGCGCTTGCGTTCAGCTGTACCCATTCGCTTTCTTGTTGGCGTTGCTACCCCTGCTGAAACTTCAGCTTTATTCGGGCTGGAAACGCTATCTTCAGTAAAACGCATGGGTTCTCAGGGTTTATCCGAATTTGGACTTATTGACCAAAAGTTAAATAATGGTACATTGTTGAACAATTGGTAGATAAGACTCTATTCGTACAAACCCCAAGGAGATCAAATGGAATTAAATGGTGAGCAACTAATATCGGCTCCAATCCCTGATGTGTGGAAGGGTTTGAACGATATTGACGTGCTGGCCAAGTCCATTCCTGGCTGTGAGGAGATCAGCCGAGTTTCCCCGGAAGAGATCCACGCCAAAGTAATGTTCAAAATCGGGCCTGTTAGAGCCCGCTTTGCCGGGAAATTGCTCTTGAGCGATATCGTTCCTGACCAGTCATGTTCTATGGCCTTTGAGGGGTCTGGTGGGGCAGCAGGCTTTGCCAAAGGAAAGTCGCGTGTAGAGCTTAAGCAGGCCGAAGGGGGGACTTTGGTCTCCTACACAACTGAAGCTTCGATTGGCGGCAAGTTAGGACAAATTGGTGGTCGCTTGATTAGCGCATCAGCAAAAAAGATTGCAGACGACTTTTTTCAGAGGTTCGCAAAAGAATTAGGCGGGGAGACAGTGGCGTTGGAGTTGGACGCCAGCAGTAAATAAAAGAGTAAACATAAAGCTCTATAAAACTAAAAAAAGCAGTTGCTGTAAAAACTAAAGTAGTGCAAAAAATAAAAAGCTAAAAAGGCTAATTACATTGGTGGTGGAGGAGACGTAATGAAAGCTGCAGCATTTGACTATGTGAAGCCTAAGGCCTTACATGAGGCCCTAACTTTGCTTGAGGAAGCTGGTGAAGATGCCCGTTTAATTGCGGGTGGACAAACTTTGTTGGCAACGCTCAATATGCGCTTGTCTGAGCCAAGCGTATTGATTGACATTACTGATATCGCCGAGCTCAAAGGCATTTCTGTTGTTGGAAATAGCTTGCGCATTGGTGCACTTGTTACTCATACAGAAATCGAAGATTCAGACTTGGTTGCAAAGCACGCACCGCTTTTGAAAGCTGCTGCACCGCATATTGCACATAGAGCTATTCGCAATCTAGGCACCTGGGGCGGTTCTTTAGCTTACGGTGATCCTGCGGCCGAGTGGCCAGCCTGTAGCTTGACTCTGCGTGCCACGATGATTATTCATGGTCCAGCGGGTGAGCGTCGTATTTCCGCAAAAGATTTCTTCATTGATTTGTACACAACCTCTCTTGAGCCCGATGAAATTTTAGTTGCAACAGAAATTCCTCTTGCTTGCTTGCAAGAGGTTTTCTACTTTCATGAGCTTGCTAGACGTCACGGTGACTATGCGGTTGCTGGTCTTGCGGCGGTAGCTCAAAAGCAAGGTGAAGTATTAACCAATTGTGCTTTTACTTTCTTCTCGGTTGGAGCTACACCGGTGATGGCGACAGCTGCACAAGATTTGGTTGATGGCAAAAAACTAAATGATGAATTGATTGCTCAAGCGGTTGCTGCAGCACGTAATGAAATTGAAGCAATTGCTGACATTACGAATAGCGCAGAAGCCAAGCAACACTTAATTGGTGTTTTGCTTGAGCGTGGTCTTAAGCACATGGCTGCATAAGACAAAACAGCAAAACATCATTAGAAGAATTTGGAGATCAAAATGACCTTGAAGAAAAAAATTTCAATGACTGTAAACGGTCAACTTGTAAATGCAGAGGTAGAGCCGCGTAAACATCTAGTGGATTTTTTACGTGAAGACCTTTACCTCAAGGGACCTCATTTGGGTTGCGAGCAAGGTGCTTGTGGAGCCTGCACCGTCAAGGTCGATGGACAAATCATTCGTGGCTGTCTGTTTTTGGCAGTTCAAGCTGACGGTAGCGTGGTTGACACTGTTGAGGGGTTGACTAAAAACGGCGTTTTAACGGATCTTCAAGAATCTTTCATGCGACATAACGCAATGCAGTGCGGCTTTTGCTCATCAGGCATGTTGCTAGCTGCCGCAGAGTTAATTGAAAAGCAACCAAAGGCAACGCGCGAACAAGTGCGTGAATGGATCTCTGGTAATTACTGTCGTTGCACTGGCTATCACTCGATTGTGGATGCCATTATTGACGTTTTGGATGCTCGTGCTAAGGGCCAAAAAATTAAACCTGTCCTTGCTAACGCTTAGGGTATTGAGGGAAACGCATTATGAATAAGCCAAGTGATTTGAAGGGAATGGTTCTTGATCCCGTAACAAATGATCAGCGTTACATCGGTCATAGTGAACCAAGACACGGTGCTCGACGTCTGCTAGAGGGTCAAGGAACTTATATTGATGACATTCAGCTGCCACGTATGGGGCACGTTGTGTATTGGCGCTCTCCAGTGGCGCATATGAAGATTGGAAAAATCCATACTGAACAGGCGAGCAAGATGCCTGGCGTTCTGGCCGTTGTGGATGGTGTGCAGATGGCAAAGCTTTGTAAGCCATGGGTTGCAACCTTGGGCCACTTGGCTGGCATGAAATCTGCCCCACAACATGCATTGGCCATTGATCGTGCGTGCTGGCAAGGTGAGCCAGTGGTTGCGGTCGTTGCTGAAACTAGAGCGCAGGCAGAGGATGCTTTGCAGCATATTGATGTTGAGTGGGAAGAATTGCCTGCGGTAGTTTCTATGGAAACTGCTCTTGATGCAAATACTCCATTGATTCATCCAGAGCTTGGTGATAATTTATGCTTTACCCGTAGCTTAGATGTTGGTAATGTGGATGAGGTATTCGCAACAGCTGATGTGGTTGCTGAAGCTACCTTTGGATTTGGTCGCCATACTGGAGTGACTCTTGAGCCGCGCTGTCAGATTGCAGATTACAACCCAGGCAATCGTCGCCTGACTGTGTACCACTCGCAACAAGCGCCTCATATGATGCAAGATTTATATTGCCGCCAGTTTGGGCTTTCAGAGTCTGACGTGCATGTAATCTGTAAAGATGTAGGCGGTTCTTTTGGCATCAAGGTGCATGCTTATCCTGATGACTTTGCTACTGTCGGTCTATCGATGATGCTGCAGCGTCCTGTGAAGTTTGTTGCTGATCGTTTGGAGTCATTTACCAGCGATATTCATGCGCGTGAACATCGCATTAAAGGTCGTATCGCCGCCAATAAGGCGGGCGACATCTTAGCTTTTGAGATCGATGACTTAACGGCAATTGGCCCTTACTCAATGTTCCCAAGAACGAGTGCTATTGAGGGTAACCAGGTTGTCAATTTAGTCGGCGGCCCATACAAGCATCAAAACTATCGCGCTCATTTAAATGTAGTCTTTCAGAACAAAACTCCAACTTGCCAGTATCGCGGTGTGGGACATCCGATTGCTTGTGCAGTGACTGAGGGCTTAGTTGATTTGGCTGCTCAAAAATTACAAATGGATCCGCTTGAGTTCCGTAAGCGTAATGTGATTCCAGATGATGCATATCCATGCTCTGGGATTTCTGGAATTAAGTTAGAAGTGCTCTCGCATGAGCAGTGCTTACGTGAAATTGAAAAAATGATGGATTACCCAGCCTTGCGCAAGGAGCAGGCAGAACTCCGTAAGAAGGGTATCTATCGTGGCATTGGATTTGCAACCTTAATTGAGTTAACTAATCCAAGCCCAGCATTCTACGGAGTGGGTGGAGCAAGAATTGCCTCTCAGGATGGAGCTACTGTCCGTATGGATCCTAGTGGCGTGGTTTCTGTAATGATTGGTGTTGGTGAGCAAGGACAGGGAACTGAAGGTATCTACACTCAAATTGCTGCTGATGCGGTGGGCGTTTCAATTGATCAAGTGCGGATCATCACTGGCGACACTGATGTCACTCCATATGGAGGAGGTACCTGGGCATCTCGTGGTGCAGGTGTTGGTGGCGAGGCAGTTCTGTTGGCAGCCCAAGCCCTGCATGAAAATATATTGAAACTTGCCGGTGCAATTTTGAATCGTCCGCTTGCGGAACTTATTGCTCGTCGTGGTTATATTTTGGATAAAGCAACTGGTGAACAGTTGCTGCCGTTTAGTGAAGTTGGTAGGGTTGGTTATTTCCGTACCGATACTCTGCCAGCAGGATTTTCTGCTGATCTCATGGTAACGCGACATTACACCCAGAAAGATTATCCATTTATCTTTACCAATGGTGTTCAGGCATCCTATGTTGAGGTTGATCCGGAAACTGGATTTGTGAAGTTACTAAAACACTGGGCTGTAGAGGATTGCGGACGCGTGATTAACCCAATGTTGGTTAATGAGCAAGTTCGCGGTGCAATTGTGCAGGGTATTGGTGGCGTTCTGTTTGAAGAGTGCCTCTATGATGAAAGTGGTTTGTTACGCAACGGCAGTATGGCCGACTACTTGGTACCGATGGCCAATGAAATGCCGGATATTGAGGTGGCACACGTAGAGACCCCTACTCAGTCTTCAAAATTAGGCGCCAAGGGGGCGGGTGAGGCAGGAACTGCTGGCGCACCAGGGGCGGTACAAAATGCAATCAATGATGCTTTGGCGCCATTTAATGTAAACGTCTTAGATCAGCCCATCACTTCAGAAAAGATCTTGCGAGCCCTCAAGAAGATCTGATTTTTAATGGGTTCTGGCCGCCCTAGTGCATTGTCTGCTGGGGTGGTCCGGCTCATCCTGTAACATCAAGTTTTTGGGCAAATTGAACGGCCCTTTAGTTAACTTGATACGGTAAAAGAGAAATGTCCACATTAAAAGGTAAAACTGCCCTAGTTACTGGCTCTACTAGCGGTATTGGCTTGGGAATGGCTATTGCATTAGCAAAGCAAGGTGTCAACATTATGGTTAATGGTTTTGGTGAGAAAGATGAGGCCATTGCCAAAATCAAAGCATGTGGAGTAGAAGTTGATTATCACGGTGCAGATATGAGCAAGCCCGCTGAAATTGAGGACCTCATCAAGCAGACAGAAAAGCGTTTTGGCTCACTGGATATTTTGGTTAATAACGCCGGCATTCAATACACTGCAAGTATTGAAGAGTTTCCGACAGATAAGTGGGATGCCATCATCGCTATTAATTTGAGCTCTGCATTTCATACGACGCACCATGCATTACCTGGAATGAAGAAGCGTAATTGGGGCCGCATTATTAATATTGCATCTGTACATGGTTTAGTTGCCTCTACTCAGAAGGCTGCTTACGTTGCTGCAAAGCACGGCATTATTGGTCTTACAAAGGTTACCGCTTTAGAAAATGCCCGCACTGGTATTACCTGCAACGCAATTTGTCCGGGTTGGGTTTTGACCCCGCTAGTGCAGAAACAGGTAGATGCGCGTGCAGAGCGTGAAGGCATTTCTAATGAGGCTGCCAAAACTGCTTTGGTATCTGAGAAGCAGCCTTCCGGTGAGTTTGTTACTCCAGAACAATTAGCTGCTTTGGCGGTATTTCTATGTGGGCCGGATGCTTCTGAGGTACGTGGAGCAGCTTGGAACATGGACGGTGGTTGGACGGCTCAATAGGCTGCAAAACCCCATGTTTTATTGGATGCCGGCGAACCTGCCGGCATTTCTTTTCTTAACTAGGCCTTAAGTTATCAGGGCTTGCAGAATTTATTTGTCCCTCAAACAAAAAAGCCAGAATAGTCTATAGTTATTCAAAAATAACCTATATTTTTGCTCTTAATGTAATTAAAAGGAATACAAATGGAACATACCTTACCTCAGTTGCCGTATGCACTTGATGCTTTAGCGCCTTACATTTCTAAGGAAACTTTGGAGTTTCACTACGGCAAGCATCATCAGACCTATGTCACTAATTTGAATAACTTAATTAAGGGTACCGAGTTTGAGAATGCCACCCTTGAGGAGATTGTTAAAAAATCTTCAGGCGGTATTTTTAATAATGCAGCTCAAGTTTGGAATCACACTTTTTATTGGTTCGGCATGAAGCCAAATGGCGGCGGAGCTCCAACAGGTGCATTGGCCGATGCCATTAATGCTAAGTGGGGATCATTTGATAAATTCAAAGAAGAGTTCACCAAATGCGCAGTTGGAACTTTTGGATCGGGTTGGGCATGGTTGGTTAAGAAGGCGGATGGCACTCTTGATCTGGTTTCTACTAGCAATGCAGCAACTCCTCTTACTACTGATGCTAAAGCTCTGCTCACATGCGACGTTTGGGAGCACGCCTACTACATCGATACTCGCAATGCACGTCCAAAGTATCTCGAAAACTTTTGGAATCTGGTGAACTGGGATTTTGCTAGCCAGAATTTCGCTAAATAATATTTGAATCTCTGGAAAATCTCATGACTTCTATCTTAACTTCGCTGGGACGTACTGTTCTTGCGGGCTTTGTTCTTCTTGTCTTAATCATCTTTGCTTTGGGCGGAAGCTTTAGCTCTGCTGAGCTCCCGTTTGTATTCCGTTGGTTGCACGTGATGTTTGGCGTGATGTGGATTGGTTTGCTCTGGTATTTCAACTTTGTGCAAATTCCTTCTATGCCAAAGATTCCAGATGAGCAAAAACCAGCGATTGGCAAAGTGATTGCTCCAACTGCATTGTTTTGGTTCCGTTATGCAGCCTTGTTTACTGTGGTAACTGGCTTGATAGTTGCGGGCTTAAGTGGCTATTTACACCAAGCTTTCACACTGCAAGCACCATTTCGCGCAATCGGTTTAGGTATGTGGATTGCTCTAGTCATGGCTTTCAATGTTTGGTTCATCATTTGGCCAAATCAGAAGCGTGCGCTTGGTATCGTAGCCGTTGAGTCTGATGTAAAAGCAAAGTCTGCTCGTTTTGCGATGCTGACATCCCGTTTAAATACAGTCTTATCTATCCCAATGTTGTTCTTGATGGTTGCTCAATCACACAACACCACTTGGTTTGTGATTGTTTCTTAATCACCGCTAGCTGTATAAAGAAAAGGCCCGTATTGCGGGCCTTTTTTTGTTTTTGTATCGGGGTTGCTTAGGCCAGTATGGCTGGCAGTTCCTTGGTGAGGGTGCCGCGTTGTGCTGTGGCTGCGCCCATTAATGCAAAGCCCAATAACTTGCCATCAGCAGATTCAAAGCGGGCCTCCAGGCCACCCTCTACTGGGTTGGTGGCCCACTTACCTTCAGCGCCCTTTGCTGGCGGAGAAACAATGGTGGGCAAGGCAGGGGTCTTCACCATCACCGGCATTGCAGGGTAGGTGAGTGCTGTGGCTTGACCTAATAAGGTTGGTGCCAATGCTCTTGCTGCCTGCATAATTGGCATCACGTATGGCAAAACTAAACCATCCACCTCTGCGCAATCTCCTATTGCAAAGATATTTTTGATATTGGTTTCTAGTTCGCGATTGACCTGAATGCCTGTGCCAACGCTGATACCAGCTGCATTTGCTAATTCAATTCTCGGTTTTAGACCTACTGCAGACAAAAATACATCGCAATGTATCGTGCTGCCATTTTTCAGTGTTACCTGCAGGCCCTCTCCCGTGCGGTCAATGGCATTTACAGTTGTAGCAAGATGCCAGCGCACTCCAGCTGCACTTAAATTTCCTTGCAGCTCAAGTGCCGCCGCTTCCGGTAATAGGCGCCCTAAGGCCTGTGGAGCCAAGTCAATAACATCTACCTCGAATCCACCCAGCACAAGATCGTTGGCAAACTCACAACCAATTAGACCTGCACCCAGAATGGCCACTTTCTTTTTGCCATCAATAGCGGCGCGAAAACGGGCATAGTCTTCAAGATCATTAACAGTAAAGACTTCGTTGGCAGCGTTACCTTGTAATGGCAAACGAATTTGATCGGATCCCAATGCCATGACCAATTTCCCATAAGGAAGATCACCCTTGCTGGTTTTAATTGTTTGAGTACTAGATTCAATTCCGCTAACATCACACTCACTCAAGATCGTCATATCTAGTTGTGTTGCCATGCCATCAGCCGCAGTTGAGATGAGTTGCATTGCATCTTTCTTACTTGCAAGTGCAGTGGAGAGCATTGGCTTGGAATAAAAGTAACCAGGCTCTCTTGTTATCAAAGTGATGGGGACTGCTTTATCCAGTTTACGAATTTCTCGTACAACAGTGTAGCCAGCCAATCCGCTGCCAATGATGACAATCGCGGAACCGGATTGAGGGGTGGTTTGATCCAAAGCTTGACTCTCCAAAATGACGAAAAATAAACAGGGTTAGTTGTGATGAATGGGCATTAGCTTACTTGAACCATCTCAAAATCAGCTTTTGCAACTCCGCAGTCAGGGCATTCCCAATCATCGGGTACGTCAGCCCAGAGTGTTCCGGCTGGAATGCCATCTTCAGGAATGCCTTTTGCTTCATCGTAAATGTAGCCACACACGATACATTGGTAAGTTTTCATACTGGTTCCTTAGATAATTCGTTAATTTTAAATTTAATTGCTATTAATTTCTGAGCCACCCTTATTGAGCGGCAAAAACCTTTGCTTTTTCCAAAGCCTGCTTGTAATGGTTTGCGTGGCGCTCTTCAACATTGGCCAATGCAGCGAACCGTTTTGCTGCTTTTGTTAGTACCGCCTGAAACTGCTGTGCATGCTCTTTTGATTCAGCAATTTGCTCATCAATCTCTTGAATTGCAGCTGCATTACCTTCTTCTACGGCAGTTTTTCGGAACGAAGGATACATTTCAGTGTATTCATAAGTTTCACCTTCGATTGCAATTTCCAAGGCGCGCGCTGGCGTAATTGTATTGGCAGGGTAGAGTATGTCTAGGTGACCAAATGCATGCATTACCTCTTGCTCGGCGGTTACTTCAAATATTTTGGCTGTCTCTTCGTCGCCTGCTGCGCGAGCTAACTTGGCAAAGTAGCGATATTTAATATGGGCCATAGATTCACCAGCAAAAGCTGACTCTAAGTTGTGGATAGTTTTGATTTCTGGACGAGCCATTTTGATTCCTTTTTATTAAGTTCGATTTGTTGAGTCTTTTGAGTTCTATCTACTGCTTTCTCAACCATGGATGTAGTGTGCGCTTAATTCATTTATCATTCCAGTAAATGATTATGATAGTATTTATCCAATAAATCGATAACAAGGGGTATATATGGCTTATTTACCGTCTTTAAGACAGTTAGGTTATTTCGTTGCCCTAGCTAAAGAGCTCAATTTCACCAGAGCTGCGCAAGCCTGCTTTGTTGGGCAGTCAACATTGAGCGCAGGATTAAAAGAATTGGAGGATGCGCTAGGGATCCATTTGGTGGAACGTGATCGCCAAAATGTATCAATAACCCCGATTGGGTTAGAGGTGCTTGAGCGTGCAAAACTTATTTTGGCTGCTTCTGAAGATTTGGTGGAGTATGCAGGTGCAACCGGTAAGCCGATGACCGCCACCATTCGATTGGGGGTAATACCAACCATTGCTCCATTCTTGTTGCCTGTAGTTTTGCCGGAAGTCCGCGCGCGATTTCCGGATCTCAAAATTACTCTAAGGGAGGATCTAACAGCAAATCTACTTTCAAGACTTGCTGAACACAAATTAGATTTTGCTTTGATTGCTTTGCCATATGATGTCAGCGGACTTCTCGTACAAGAATTGTTCGACGATCACTTTTGGTTGGTTGCTAAAGAGGGTGATCCAGCTTTAAAAGGGAAAGAGGTAACTTTGCCAGCTAAGATGGCCGAGCGTCTCTTGTTGTTAGAGGAGGGGCATTGCTTGCGAGAGCATAGCTTGCAAGCATGTAAGAGAACTGATATTCGCAAAGCTGAAGGCTTGGAGGCAACAAGCCTTCTAACGCTATTGCAAATGGTCGAGTCAGGCCTTGGGATCGCTTTGCTTCCTGGTATGGCGGTAAAGAGTAGCTTGTTGAATAACACTCAATTAGTGGCCAAGGAATTGGCGTCGCCTACACCTAAAAGGGTGATAGCGTTGGTTGCGCGGTCATCTACGGCGCATACCCAGGAATTTAATGCACTGGCTAATTGCATTCGTGAGCAATTTGGACGCACCTAGTTGAGCCAGCTCCTTGCTCAGCAAAAACTACCAATCCTTGTTACAGTCCATCATCTAATTTATTAATACAAAAGGGCAGCAAATGTCAGGCAAAGAAATCATGTTCACACCGGTTAGTCTCGGTTCAATTCAATTAAAAAACCGTCTAGTCATGGCGCCGCTTACAAGAATGCGAGCGATTGCAGGTGATGTGCCAAATCCATTAGCAAAAACCTATTACGCACAGCGTGCTAGCGCTGGATTAATTATTACCGAGGCAACGCAAATTTCTCCCTTGGGCAAGGGCTATCCTGCTACGCCTGGAATTTATTCGGCAGAACAGACTGCCGCATGGAAAGAGATCGTTCAAGCGGTTCATGATAAGGGTGGCTCAATCGTTGCGCAGTTATGGCATGTTGGCCGTATCTCACATTCTTCTTTGCACCCTGAGCAGGGCGTACCTCGGGCGCCTTCAGCAATTGCCCCCTTTGGTCAAACATATGGTGCTGATTGGAAGCTGCATGATTATGAAGTGCCAAAAGAAATGAGTTTGGAAGACATCACTCGTTTGCTTAAGGAATTTGAGGAAGCTGCTCAAAATGCAAAAGCTGCAGGCTTTGATGGCATTGAAATTCATTCTGCTAATGGCTACTTGTTAGATCAATTCTTGCAAGATAAAACTAATCAACGTACCGATCAATATGGTGGCTCCATTGAGAACCGCCTGCGTTTATTGGGTCAAGTCATTGAGTCAGTCTGCAAGGTGTTTCCAAGTGATAAGGTGGGCGTACGCCTTTCACCTTACGGTACTTTTAACGATATGGGAGATAGTGATCCGGTTGCCTTGTTTACAGCTGCGATTGCAAAACTCAATACTTATAACCTGTCCTATGTTCATATGATTGAGCCTCGCTCAAGCAGTGCGGGAGGCGGTGATCAAGTGAATGAAGATGCGCCTATCACCTCTGAAATGTTCCGCTCTGCTTATACGGGAAAATTTATCACTGCTGGTGGGTATGACCAAGCTATGGGTGAGAAGGTTCTGGAGGATGGTTTGGCTGATGCAGTAGCTTATGGCCGTATGTATATTGCTAATCCAGATTTGGCTGAAAGATTCCAGAAAGGCGCCGCTTTAAATCCTTATAACCGCGCTACTTTTTATGGTGGTGGTGAAGCTGGCTATACCGATTACCCAACTCTTTAATACAAGCCTTAGACTCGGAAATGCATGTTAATAATCCCACCCACATAGGTGGGATTATTTTTTGTCTTCAGGATCTTTTAGAAGATCGTAGTGATTCGCCACAAGCAGAACGGCGATGGACGCGCAACCCATTGCAAAGAATTGCCACTGGTGCAACATCGCGGTTCCAATAACAGTCATTAAAATTGTCCAGCCTACAGCCATCTTGGCTTTTTTAGAGAGTGGCTTCATTTAGTTATTGCTCCAAATATAGTTGAGTTATTCACTTCAATAGTGAATGCTAGCGACCCTAATTTAATTGTTCGGACGAGCTTTTGCACTAAGCTCATTGGCTGTACCTCGTTTATCTAGCTGAGAGAGCCTGAGAGCCTCTACCTCAAAGTCCAGCTGTCCAGGATGAAAACCCTCGTCATTTTGAAGATGAATGACGTAGGTCCAGACCAGCTCGCGGCCACGGTTTTTAAAAACATCCACTACACGTTTCATCTGGACCGCCTTTATCGTGAAGCTTATTTAATGCCGACCGATGGCTGGGCTTTTTCCATCTGCTGCATTAGATTATTTTTTAGCGCTACTAGATTTCTAGCTTCAATTCGAATTACTCCACCTCTTGGACTGTCAATGTCGGCAATCAAAAAGAATGACACTGCAACAACAAAAGGGAAGATCATGAAGAGAGCAATATTCTTTTGAAAATTACGCGCACCAAATCCCACTAATAGATTTGCACAAACTGCTATGGCGGCCATTAGCGCCCAGGCGGTGTATGGTATGCGATTCCACCAAGCGGCCTGAACATAGCCTTGAGAATTTAAGACATCATTCATGCCGGATGCAACTAGAGCAATCGGGGCGGTGGGTTGCGTACGAACAACTGGAAGGATTTCATTCCAGAGGGCCATTTGCAGCTGATCTGTTTTGCTGCGAATTTCCAGAATCTTTTCTGGGCTCTGTTTGGAGTAAAACAGAATGCGTTGATCTATATATTGAATTAATAAATCTTTAGTTGCGGCTGCGGCCTTTGGGGGGAGAAGGTCTGCTCGTAAGTACTCGGTTCCGATAGCGTTTGCTTCGCCTTCCTCATAAATTTCCCGCTGGTCATGGCGATCAATAGCCATTGAGAAGGTAAATCCAATGATGAGCGCCAGCAAAGTTAATGTGGCAGTCTGAATGATGCCTAGATCTTCAGAGGTTTCGGTGTCTTTGGTGCGGTAGCGACTAAGTGCAGCATGCCCAAACCATACGGCGAAAGCGAATACTGCAAGTGATACACCAAAGACGGCAAGAGGGTAGTTGAGTAGGTGAAAAATTTAAAAGGTTCCCGGATACAAAATATCTTTAGTCACATTTTGGATATCACGATGACCTGTAAATGCCATGGTGATGTCTAGTTCATTGTGGATGATCTCTAGGCACTTAGTGACGCCGGCTTCGCCCATCGCGCCCAAGCCATACAAGAATGGGCGACCGATCATCGTGCCGCGTGCACCCAAAGCCCAAGCCTTCAGAACATCTTGACCAGAGCGTATGCCACCGTCCATCCAGACTTCAATATCTTTGCCAACCGCATCAACAATTCCGGGCAATGCCTTGATGCTAGAAATTGCGCCATCGAGTTGACGACCGCCATGATTAGAAACAATCAATGCATCTGCCCCGGAGTTTGCAGCTAAGCGTGCATCATCTTCATCCAGGATGCCTTTGATGATGAGCTTTCCGCCCCAGAGTTTTTTAATCCATTCAACATCTCCCCAGTTAAGTCCTGGGTCAAACTGTTCTGCAGTCCAAGAGGAGAGTGAAGACATGTTGCCAACGCCGGTGGCATGACCAACAATGTTGCGGAATGTTCTACGCGGCGTCATTGCCATTCCCATGCACCAGCGTGGCTTAGTTGCCATATTGATCATATTGGCAATGGTGAGCTTGGGTGGGGCTGAGAGACCATTCTTTAAGTCTTTATGGCGTTGACCTAGGATTTGTAAATCCAAAGTCAGAACAAGAGCGGAGCATTTTGCTGCCTTAGCGCGTTCAATGAGGCGCTCAATAAAGCCACGATCCTTCATAACATAGAGCTGAAACCAAAATGGCTTGGTAGTACGTTCTGCCACATCCTCAATTGAGCAGATACTCATTGTGGATAGACAAAATGGCACGCCAAATTTCTCAGCAGCCTTGGCGGCCAAAATTTCACCATCAGCATGTTGCATTCCAGTGAGGCCAGTTGGCGCCAGAGCAACCGGCATAGCAACTTCTTGACCAACCATAGTTGTCTTGGTCGTACGGTTGGTCATATTGACGGCTACACGTTGACGCAATTTAATTTTTTGAAAATCAGATTCATTGGCGCGATATGTGGACTCGGTCCATGATCCAGAGTCTGCGTAGTCGTAGAACATCTTGGGGGTACGTTTTTTGTGGAGGACCCGCAAGTCTTCTATATTGGTAATGATTGCCACAATAAATCCTTCTATTTGATGCTATTTTGTGAGAGCAAAAGCTTAATTTAAGCACTATCTTAGCAATACCCGGAGAATTGTTTCTACAATAACTGGGTATCCCTTGTTCGGGGACGCTAAATAACCGCTCCCCCTCATAAATCTCACTATGCCCCAGCTTAATTTCGCGACTATCGGCTACTTACTATTGGCTACCGCCTTGTGGGCAGGTAATGCTATTGCTGGCCGTGTATTGGTGGGAAGCATTTCTCCAATTACTTTAAGCGCAGTTCGTTGGGGGTTAGCTGCTTTGCTTCTACTTCCATTAGGTTGGCGTGTCTTCATGCCCGGAAGTGCTTTATGGCAAAACAAAAAACGCTTTCTACTCTTAGGTTTATTTGGGGTGGGGAGCTATAACGTACTCCTGTACCTTGCGCTGCAAACTTCTACTGCGATCAATGTCACCTTAATTGGCGCCAGCATGCCGATCTGGATGTTATTAATTGGCGCAGTGTTTTATCAAGTAAAGCCAAGTGTCCTGCAAATGATTGGCGCATTAGTGAGTTTGCTGGGTGTTGGCATCGTATTAACACGCGGTGATTTAGCAACGCTGTTGTCCATGGAAATGGTGATCGGCGATCTTTTAATTATGCTGGCCACTATCTTGTGGGCTTTTTATAGCTGGATGCTTAGCCGCCCTGGATCGAGTTCTGAGCGCCAATGGCCATGGGCCGAGTTTTTAATGGCGCAAGTGACTGTCGGTCTTTTGTGGACAGGATTTTTCGATGGTGTTGAAATTGCCGCCGGCCATGCTTTTATTGACTTAAATTGGTGGACAGCATCTTTAATCTTGTTTGTTGCTATTGGCCCATCTCTTATTGCCTATCGTTGTTGGGGTTTGGGTGTAAATGGAGCCGGACCTACGGGCGCTGCTTTTTTTGCGAACTTCATTCCTCTGTTTACAGCACTTTTATCGGCTGCCATGCTCGGTGAGCCACCGCAGCTATTTCATGGTTTGGCTTTTGCGCTAATCGTTATCGGAATCGCTATTTCTTCCAAAACTGGAAAGTAGGCTGGCAAAACAGTGAAAAAAGCCCTTTTAAAGAGGGTTTGGGCTTCATCTGCCCAAAAAAGACTTAAATCAGTATCATTTAGGGCTAATTACTGAAATCCCTAGGAAATTACTATGCCAGGCCTACTTCCCAACGTTGATCCAGACGGTTTATTGGAGTTCTCGGTTGTTTATACCGACCGCTCTTTAAATCATATGTCTGAAGAATTTAAGCGCGTGATGGTTGATATCTCAAGCGTCTTAAAAGATGCTTATAACGCTAGTTCAGCAGTGATCGTTCCTGGCAGCGGCACTTTTGGCATGGAGGCGGTTGCTCGTCAGTTTGCCAATAATGAAAAATGCTTAGTTTTACGCAATGGTTGGTTTAGCTACCGTTGGACACAAATCTTTGATTTGGCGAATATCACCAAGGATGTCACCGTTATTAAAGGTCGCCAATTAGAAGATTCCGCGCAAGGTGTATTTGCTCCAGCTCCGATTGAGGAAGTGGTGGCGTTTATTAAGAAAGAAAAACCAGCGGTAGTATTTGCTCCGCACGTAGAAACTTCGGCGGGCATCATTCTTCCAGACGATTACCTCAAAGCAGTAGGTGATGCAGTGCGCTCAGTAAACGGTTTATTTGTATTGGATTGCATTGCCTCTGGTGCAATGTGGGTTGATATGAAGGCTTGCAATGTTGATGTGCTGATTACTGCACCTCAAAAAGGTTGGAGCAGCTCACCATGTTGCGCGCTGATCGCCTTAGGTGAGCGTGCACGTGAGCGTATTGATGCTACCCAAAGCAGCAGCTTTTCGATGGATATGAAAAAGTGGTTACAGATCATGGAGGCCTACGAAAAAGGTGGCCACGTTTATCACACCACTATGCCTACGGACGCTTTAAAGATTTTGCGTAACGTGATGAAAGAAACTCAATCACTCGGCTTTGCTGCACTTAAAGACAAACAGGTGGAGCTGGGTACAAAAGTACGCAACCTATTGGTTTCTAAAGGCTATCACTCTGTCTCAGCTAAAGGCTTCCAAGCTCCTGGCGTTGTAGTGAGCTACACCAAAGATCCCGATATTCAGTCTGGTAAAAAGTTTATTGCGCTTGGCTTGCAGACTGCAGCAGGCGTTCCTTTGCAGTGTGACGAGCGTCCTGACTTCCGCACTTTCCGCATCGGTTTGTTTGGTTTAGAAAAGCTGGCTCATGTTGATCGCACTGTCGGTCATCTTGAAGCGGCACTTGAAAAAATTACCGAGACTGAAGCCCAGCCTGCATAAAGAATTCGGTAGTTAAGTAATATAAATAAAGGCCATCACATGATGGCCTTTATTACGTTTTCTGAAATTAAATTCAGATTCATCTCGCCAATCATCTGGCTAGAGGATTAGGCGTTGCCTCTCCAATCTTATGTAGCGTATTGTTATCTACATGATGAAATAACTCTGCCTGATCTTTGATTTTCATAACCGTATCTTGCTCATAAGACCAAGTGCCATCATCATTAATTGAAACCTGAATGTGAAACTCGACCGTTCTAAATGCGTAATCCAGGAAAGGGTTGGAGGAGATGCCTGCACATCGATCATCTTCACTGGCGAGTAACTCAAATTGCTTGGCATCTGGAGTGGCTTTGCCAGTTGCCATCGTGATCATGCCGCGCGGTATCGAAAGGGTATGAATGATGTTGCCAGTTGCTGGCTCCCATAGCCAATATCCAACCTGATCATGGTAGGTTTTTACTTGATCGGGCTTGGTAATATGAGTGTGATATCTCAAGCCATAAAACAATTGAGGACCATTAGTTTGGGGATCAATAGGCTGTAGTTCAATGCGCTCTACATAGGTTTGTTTCTTTGGCCCCTCTGCTTTAGGTTTCACATCTAAGCCACGTACGCCTTCCCAGATACCCGCCATACCAGTCAAAGGCCCTAGCTGTTCTAGGGTGTTGACTGAATATCCTTGAGGCTCAGTAAAGATGTCGTTCGGAAAATCGCTCATGTCCAGCCTTGTAAAAATGAAGCATTAATCTCAATTTTTTGAGTATTATTAAATTATCCACAAACTTTCTCGGAGAATTACATGATTTCTCGTATTGCGCGCTTGAGCCTAGCTGCTCTGATTTCTGCTGCTATCGGTATTGCCCCAACTTTTGTGATGGCTGCTGACCCAGCGCCAGCGTCTGCCCCAGCTGCTGCCCCAAGTGAGAAATCTGCCGAGAAGAAGGCTAAGAAAAACGCCAAGAAAGAAAAGAAAGCTGAGAAAAAGTCTAAAAAGAAGTCTAAAAAGAAATCTAATCCAGCAGCTGACGCAGCAGTACAGTAAATCGGTTTCCCCTAATTTAGGGGCTCCGCACTATCGAAGTCATCAGATTTTTTTGGGTCTGGTGACTTTTTTGTTGGCGCATCATTGCGTACTAATAGCCACATAGCTGCAATCACTAAAGTCATTCCACTAATTTGCGTCCAGGTGATTGGCTCAGCCAAAATTAAATATCCCATAAAAATAGTAGATACAGGGCCGAGTATTCCCGCTTGTGCCACCAATGGTGATCCGATGCGATTGATGGCAACCATGATGAGTAGCATTGGAATGACTGTGCAGAGACTCGCATTCAGTAAGCTATACCAATAAATCTGTGGGGGTTGCTCAAATATGGCGGTCGGATTATGAATCGTTGATTGCAATATGCTGAGGATGGCTGAGGCTGAGCTGGCGTAGACAACAAGGCGAACGCTTCCAATGCGCTTGACCATTTCTCCTGCGCCAATCATGTAGGCCGCGTAAGAACAGGCGCTACCAAAAACTAAGAACATTCCAAGCCATGCACTTAACCCTGAAGAACTGGCATCCTGTATGAATACGATAAATACTCCAATGTAGCCAACGATCAGTGAATACCATTGCAGTTTAGAGATCGGTTTTTTTAATACAAAGTAAGAGATAAGCAGAACGATAGTTGGTGTGAGATAGAGGACGATGCGCTCCAAACCAACCGAGATATATTGCAGACCTAAGAAATCAATGTAGCTTGATAGGAAGTAGCCCAAGAACCCCAAGAAGAATAATTTGCCACGATCAAGCCAGGTAATTGGACTCATAGTCTTGCGACGAGATTCCCACCAGAAGATCCCCCAAAATAAGGGAAGGGCCATGAGCATGCGTAAAGCTAAAAGTGTTTCTGCGTTTGCACCATAACCAAAAGCGAGTTTTACCAAAATCGCCTTGCCTGAGAACAGCATGGAGCCGATCCCAGCCATCAAGATGCCATAAAGGTACTGTCGATGATGATGTGCTGCGCTTACTGAATACATAAAGATTTACAACAGTTTATTGAGTAGGGATCGCATTTCTAAAATAGTCTCGGAGGGAGTAAGGCCAATCGGGCCAACCCCTTTTTTTACGAGGCTATCTGCAGCACTAGCATGGAGCTCAACCGCGATCCCGGTCGCCTGCCATAAGTTAATTTGATGTCGCACGCCTTGACCTGCGATGGCTGCGATGCTTCCAGTCAGAGCATCCCCCATACCTCCTGTTGCCATACCGGGATTGCCTGCCAGGCATTGCATTGGAGGATGCTCTGGCAAAGCAATCAGGGTATGTTGTCCTTTGAGTACTACGATTGAATGCGTTAATTCAACAAGTCGTTGGATAGATTTCACGCGATCTGACTGCACTTCTTCAGTCGTAGACTGCAAGAGTTTTGCCGCTTCCCCAGGATGTGGTGTGAGAACGGTAGAGCCAGGAAATTGTTTATTGCGAATCTGAAGTTGCTTAAGTAACTCAGGAGATTCGCTAATGAGATTGAGTGCATCGGCATCAATTACTAACGGAATGCCTGGGTATGCCAGTGCTGCATGCAAACAGCAAGATGCCAACTCCGATTTGCCGAGGCCTGGGCCAATAGCAATCACATCAGGTTTTGCAGCAGCTAGGCTTACTTGAATATCCAACGTGGCAAGACGAATCATGAGCTCGGGTTGGCCGGTATCGGCATGTGCTGACGCTGGGTCTAGCATATCCAGAATGGTCCAGCCTGCACCTAGATGTAAGCAGGCATTGCCTGCCAAAATCAGTGCACCAGCCATGCCAGGTGCGCCGCCAATCAATACAACTTTACCGGCACTGCCTTTATGTTCTGCAGGCTCACGTTTGAGAAGCTTAATTAGCTTTAGCGTATCGAGGGTCGCTGGTTGAGAGTTCATTTGAGTAGTATCGCTCTGATTACAAAGCTCTTGAGCTCATTATAGAAAAGAGTATGCTGAGATTATGAAGATTCAATTTCTTGGTGCTGCGGGCGAGGTAACAGGCTCACGCCATTCGGTTGAGGCGATGCTTTCTGGGAAGCTAAGGCGTTTCATGGTTGACTACGGCATGTTCCAGGGTGGTCGCGAGGCAACCAATAAGAACCTTGAGCCTTTACCATTTGCACCTAAAGACCTTGATTTTGTGGTGCTCACACATGCACACATTGACCATAGTGGTTTGTTGCCGCGTTTATGCGCGCAAGGCTTTTCCGGGCCTGTCTACTGTACTAAAGCTACCTATGAATTGTTAAAAATTCTTTTGTTGGATAGCGCTCATTTACAGCGCGCCGATGTGGAGCGGGCGGAGAGAAAGAAAAAAGCAGGTAAGTGGCATGGAGAGATGCCAGTTGTGCTTTATTCAAGAGAAGAAGTTGAGATGACGCTGACCCAGTTTGAGTCTTTGGAGTATGGGCAGTCGGTAGAACTAGCCCCGGGTGTACAGCTAGAGTTTCGTAACGCTGGGCATATTTTGGGTTCAGCTATAGCGGTCATAGATATCACTGAAGATGGTCTGGAGAAAAAACGCTGTGTGTTTTCAGGTGATATTGGCATGAAGGGTAAAGTCCTTATGCCTGATCCTGATTTAATTCGCAGCGCTGATGTTGTTGTGGTTGAGTCAACTTATGGCGATCGACTCCATCGCAGTCTCCAAGATACAGAAGACGAATTAGTGGAAGTGATTAATTCGACCATGACTGCGCGTGGCAATATAGTGATACCCGCTTTTGCGGTCGGACGAACTCAAGAAATTCTCTTTCTATTAATTGACTTGGTGAGAAGAGAGCGTCTACCCCATTTAAGTATTTGGGTAGACTCTCCGATGGCTACAGCAGCAACTCACCTCACTCAGCATTTTTTTGCGCAGCTCGATGGTGAGTCGCAAGTATGCTTTGAGTGGTACAAAAATAATCCGGATGCGGTAGACCTTCGCTTTATTGCTGATGTAGAAGAATCTAAGGCGCTAAATAAGCTGAAGGGCGGCGCGATCATCATTTCTGCCAGCGGTATGTGTGATGCTGGCCGCATTGTTCATCACTTGGCTAGTAATTTGCCGCGCTCGCAAAATGCGATTGTGATTACTGGCTTTCAGGCATATGGCAGCCTTGGTAGGCGCCTAGTAGACAAGGTGCAGAAAGTGCGTTTATTTGGCGAGGACGTGCCTGTTAAAGCATCTATACATACCATTGGCGGCTTGTCGGCCCATGCTGATCAGGCGGGATTGCTGGATTGGTTGAAAGGATTTGAAAAGGCGCCTAGTGCTGTCTTCGTAGTACATGGCGAACCAGAGTCTTCTTCGGTGCTGGCTGAATGCATCAGGGATGAGCTGCGTTGGAGCAATGTCATCATCCCCGAGCGTTTGCATACCTATCAGTGCTAGATAGGTATAAATTTAGTCGGCTACTTTTGCGCCCTGAATGTTATGACGCTTCATGGCGTCAGCAATGAAACCGGATTGTTTGAGTTCGGCGATGACATCGCTTAAGTAGGCAGTGGTGCTCTCATAGTGCGTACGAGCCTTCGGAATGCCAATCGCCTGATTGATCACCATAAAACGTCCGGGTAGCATGCGTAAACCCTCGTAACGTTTTGCATCACTCTCTAACTGCTGTTTTACGCCTGCCGCTACATTTCCCTGACCAGACATAAAGTCGTCTACAACAGCTTGCGAGCTAGCAGCACGGAGTAGGGCGGCGTTCTTGATCTCACGGGACAGGTAGAGGTCATAGGCGCTGCCTTTGCCTACCACGATTTCATTGCCGACAGCATCCACCTCTTCATTGTTGTCGATGTTTGAATCGGCCTTGACCATGTAAGCGCCTTCAATCTGAATGTAGGCTGGGGTGTAGCTAATATCGGCGCCACGCACTGGATCAATCGCTACAAATACTAAATCAATTTCTCCAGTCTTGACTGCATCGACTGTTGCGCCAGCAGTTTTAAAGGGGGTGAGTTGCACCGGTAGAGAAATTCTCTTTCCAATCTCGTTTGCAATATCAATCGTTACGCCATAAAGACGTTTTGTATCAGAGTCCTCATTTGCAAGAATAGGATTGCCCAAATTGATTCCGACACGCAAGGTTGCGGTTGGTGCAAAAGAAGTGAGGGTAGAAGAGTCGATGGTTTTCATGGCTATAAAAGTAGATATAAAAAAACCGCGGCGGACCGCGGTTTTATATACAGAAGAAAGAATTACTTCTTAGCGTCGGCTGCAGGAGCTGCTGGAGCTGCTGCAGGAGCGGCAGGTGCATCTTTCTTTGCATCTTCCATGTGCGCAGCTTCAGCACCATGCTTTTCACCGCCCATATCAATGTCGCCATCGCCTTTGATTAGTAAATAGGCTGTGGCACCAATTAAGACTAGTACCATAATGATAATTGCACGGTTGCTCATTGCTTTTCCTTCGATTGGATTGAAATTACAACTATATTAACTCGGGATGGGCTCTGGGTAAATCCCAATAATCCCTAGAGGCCCCTTATCCTTGGTTGAACTAGGTATTAACACTTATTTTGGACGCGAGTTAAGATGGTCCAAATTACCCCAAAAGGTTGCCCTATGAGTCCGAAGCTGCCCATCCATAACTCGCAAACGATCACCGAGTTTTTAAATCTGCATCAAAGTCAAATCTCGGAGCAAGATTCTCAGGACTCTTATAAGTTTGCTTTTGATGATGAAGCTTTTTTAGCTCGCAGAGAAACTATGGGCATTCGATTTGAGTTGGAGTTGCTTAAACCAGAGGTGTTACTCAAAGAGCATGGCATTGAGCACACGATCACTGTTTTTGGATCCACGCGTTTTGTGAGTCAGGCAGTAGCGCTAGCTCTCAAAGAAAGTGCCAAGACTTCAGACGAGATGGCTGCTGCTAATAAAGCCTTACTCCACAGTCAATATTACGAGTCTGCTCGTCAGTTTGGCGCTCTAGTAGCCTCTTACAATTCAACGCAGAAAAAAGACTCTGACAAGCTTCATATTTGTACGGGTGGAGGCCCTGGCATTATGGAAGCGGCTAACCGAGGTGCGTTTGAATCTGGTGACAAAACGATTGGTTTTAATATCAGCCTTCCTAGAGAGCAGCATCCAAATCAGTACATCAGCCCTGGTTTAAGTTTTCGTTTTCATTATTTCGCTCTGCGTAAGATGCACTTCATGCTGAGAGCAAGGGCAATCGTGGCCTATCCAGGGGGATTCGGTTCTTTTGATGAGTTGTTTGAGGTCTTAACGCTCATACAGACCAAAAAGGTTGTGCCTATACCAGTGATTTTGGTTGGTCAAAGCTATTGGAATGAGATGTTGAACTTCAAGGGTATGGTGGAATTTGGTGTGATTGATCAAGAAGATATGCAGAGCATACACTTTTCCGAGACCGCAGAGGAGGCTTGGCAGGTGATTCGAGATTGGTATCAGCTAGGCTAAGAGGGCGCCTGTAAAATCCGAATATGAATCCTTCGCAAGCCAACCTCGTTACCTCTCTTGATCTTCCTGGCTATCTTCTAGGCGGGGCTATGCTCTTATTGATCATGGTGTTCCATGGCGTAATACTGCTCCAGATTGCTAAGCGCTATGAGGTAAAAACATTTTTGTATTTGGCTGAGAAAAAATATTCTGCTGTTGCGCTCTGTTTTTATATCAGCGTATTCCTGTTATTTTTAACACACATTGCTGAAATACTCATCTGGGGTATTGCGTTATATGCATTCAAATTACTGCCAGCATTAGGCCAAAGCATTTTATTTAGCGGTAGTACCTATACTGCAATGGGCTTCATGGAAGACATTCTTCCAGATGGTTGGAAAATGTTGGCAGTTATCATCGCTTTTTCTGGAATGTTTTCTTTTGCATGGACAGCATCAGTCATGATCTCGATGACCAAGAACTTCCGTCAGGCCTATACCAAGCTTCATATGAGAAAGCTGAAAATCTCATCTGACATCATCGATCGTTTTGAGTAAGGCATGAGTAAAACTTGGGATGCCATTGTTATTGGTGGTGGTGCAGCGGGCTTATTTTGTGCGGGCGTAGCAGGTCAGTTGGGAAAGAGGGTGCTAGTACTAGATCACGCAGAAGTTTTGGGCGAGAAGATTCGTATTAGCGGGGGCGGTCGTTGCAATTTCACAAACCTGAATAGCAGCCCGGCCAATTTCTTATCCCTCAATCAACATTTTGTTAAAAGTGCACTTGCCAGGTATCCATCCTCGGAATTCATTAAGCTAGTTACCGCTTATAAGATTGCTTATCACGAGAAACATCAAGGCCAGCTGTTTTGCGATGACTCTGCCAAGCAAATTATTGAGATGCTGTTTGCTGAGTGTTCCAAGGGTAAGGTCACTATTCGTCATCCTGTCACGATTCGCTCCATTGCTCAAGACGAAGATCAGTGGGCTGTGCATACGAATGCAGGTATTGAAAAGTCAAAGTCAGTGGTTATGGCTACCGGTGGTTTGCCTGTTCCTGCTATTGGAGCCACTGCCTATTCTTTGGATATTGCAAAGCAGTTTGGGTTAAAAGTAGTTGACCCAAGGCCTGCTCTAGTGCCGCTTTCATTCACTGCAGATAATTTTGGGAATCTGAATGAATTGGCTGGCCTGAGCGTCCCCGTCAGAATAGCTTCAGGATCCAAAGGATATCGTTATGGTGCCTGTAGATTTAATGAAGATCTACTTCTCACTCACAAAGGCTTATCAGGCCCAGCAGTTCTGCAGGCAAGTAGTTATTGGGAGGAGGGCGAGCCGATTCATATTGATTGGTTGGGTGCCATCGAGCGTCCAGGAGGATTTAATTGCGATGAACTCTTTAGTAATGAAGAGAATCGCTTAAAACTGACTGAAACTATTTTGGCCTCTGTTTTACCGCAGCGATTGGCTAAAGCATTTGCAGATCAAAAAGGCTTAACGGGTCGTAAGTGGGCCGAAGTTTCTAAAAAGGATCGTCAAGCTCTCAGAGAGCTCATCACAAACTGGTCAGTCAAACCGGCTGGTACTTTGGGGTGGAAAAAGGCCGAGGTAATGTTGGGTGGCGTAGACACGAAAGAGCTCGATGGTCAAAGCATGATGTCACGCAAACATCAGGGGTTATTCTTTATTGGCGAATGCGTTGATGTCACTGGCCATTTAGGCGGACATAACTTCCAGTGGGCTTGGGCGAGTGGATTTGCTTGCGCACACGCTCTCTAAATTGCTGATCCGGCTCTAGTCGGGTTGATTTCTCATCCAGTCTGCAGTGTTGAAAAACGACTCTTCTAGTTGTTTTGCAATGTTGCCCTTGATACCACATTCTTCCATGGCTTTATACATGCACGCCAACCACTGATTGCGTTCTTTTAAGCCGATCTTAAATGGGAGATGGCGGGCTCTGAGCATGGGATGCCCATACTTCGGGGAGTAGATATCAGGACCGCCCATCCAGCCCGTCAGGAAGAATTTGAGCTTTTCTCGTGAGGTCGAGAGATCTTGAGGATGCATTGCTCGTAAATCATGAAAAATTGGCTCTAAAACCATTAAATCGTAAAAACGATCCACTAATTCATCGATTTTGTCGATTCCACCAATGCTGTCATAAACGGATTTTCTTTCAGTCATCCCCTCATTTTAATGCCTGGAATCAGGGGAATTGGCAGCTCACCTAATTCGGTATAGAGTTAAGTATCAAAGTCTTATTAACCCTTATTCATAGGAGCGACAAAATGGATGCAAAAGATCTACAAAAGTGGCAACAAGAAAAAGCTAAGGAATTGTTTGACTACTCACACAAGTTATTGGATGCTGCTAAACAATTAAGCGAGCATCATATTGCCGAAATGGAGTGGGGCATGAAAAATGCCCTCGATAGCGCTAAGTCGGCCGCAAAAAATGATTTGGCTAAATTAAAAGATTTGCAAGAAGAGGCAACAAAGGAAGCTGCAAAGAGGGCTGCTGTTTATCAAAAGAAAGTGAAATCAGTTCTCAAGGATATTGGTGAGAGTGCCGCTGATGAAACCGAGAAGCATCTTGAGAAAGTTCGCAGCTCATTAGTCAATTGGCTAGAGGATGCTGAAAACAAGCTACCAAGTCATGCCGACAAGTTATCCAAGGTTGTGAATGAAATGTCTACAACCGGACAGAAGATGTTTAAAGAAGGTCGTCGTATTGTGAATCAAGTGGCTGATGCTGCTGAAAAGAATATCGATGACTTGGTTAAAAAATCTGGAGGCAAAAAGTAGCCTGATTAACAATCATCCCTACTAACGCACTGCAAGAGCCGCCTCATTCCCGAGGCGGTTTTTTATTGCCAGCCCTGCAACCATAGCTCGCTATTGGTGAGATCGCGCCATGCGATGAGGGTTGTTTTCTTAGAATAGACAGCTTCAATTTCAACGAATTCAATTTTCTCGCTTGGTGGCTCGGGAAGAATCACCTTGCTGACTAAGAAGTGTTTTTGTTTGGCAATCGGGTTTACGGCCGTCCATTTAGTGAGGAGTAATTTCTTAGGGCTGAGGCGGTTCATGGGTTAATTGAGTGAGGTTACCTTTACAACGCTGCGCATTGCAACTCCCGACCTTTGTTTACCAGTAATCCCGTAGATGGTGTAAATGTAATGCTAGATTGATTTGTCTCGGCTGAACATTTTTGATCAAAGTAGCTTTGATTTCCAAGGCTGCCGCAATAGTCAAAAGCATTCCCTTGTAGTTCCATTTGGGCTTTTCGCAGCACCATAGGAATCTTACTTTCTGTTTGGGAATTGCAACTCCAGCTTGTATAGGTTTCACGCTCGCAAGCGCAAAGTCCTAAAAAAATAAGAACGCAGGCCAGTGGTCGAAAAGGCACAGATGCCTGAGGGATGGCTATCAAGGGTTACAGCACCCAGAAGTGATGAGTACCATCTTTCCCAAGTTGCTCCACTAAACCAAACTCCCAGTCTAAATATGCCTGCATAGCAGCCGGGTCAACGTTGGTGCCTTCATAAGGGCGCTTGTAGCGGTCAAGAGGAGGTGATGCCAAATGGCTTGGACCTTTCTCAATCTCCAATCCTGCCTTTGTCCAGGCTGTATTGCCGCCCTCTAAAACAAGCACTTCTGCATCGGAGAGAGCTTGCAATTCTTGGGCGGCAAAAAGACTTAATTCACTTGGTGAGCTTGTGATGACATAGCGATCTGCCTGGGGGATTTTTTTCATTGCCTCTGCAAGTTCAGAGCGCAGGGCATACCAACTTCCTGGGATATGCCCTTTAACGTAATTAGCATGCGTGCTGAAATCAATTGCAATGGTGTTGCTGTCACTCTTGAGCCAATTAGAAACGGTGGCCGCATCTACAGTTTCTAATTTTGGAAGGTCTGGTAAAGGTGATTGCCATGGTCCTTTTTCAGTGAGATTAGAGGAGTGGACTTCATCAAGCACATAGACATCCCAGGCCATTTGCGCTAACCAAGAGGCTGGCATATTGGCGCGTACTCCTCCGCCGCTAGGGTCTACTAGGACTACACGGGCGCCACGAACTGGGGCAACCATCTCGGTCTCTTGTACAAGCTGTCCGCCTGGTACGGAGCGAAATCCTGGGAGGTGGCCTGCCTCATATTCTTCTGGAGTGCGCGTATCAAAGAAATATGTAGTGCGTTCAGATTGCGCTTTCCAAGCTTGGACATCATCAAGTCTGGCACGTTTGACACCAGCTCTATCGGCAACGTTACGAGCACGAATCGCTGCTTCATTCTTTGTGTCGTCGCTCACCTCATGAAATTTTCTACTCTGGCCTTTATCTAGCTCTTGTCCAGCAAGTGTCCAGCCGATCGTGCCATTGCGCAGGGCATTTACTTTATTGGGGATACCTGCGTTAATAAGCGATTGGGTGCCGATGATGCTGCGGGTTCTGCCGGCGCAGTTCACAATCACCTTGGTTTTAGGATTGGGGGCCAACTCAGGAAGGCGCAGTACAAGCTCAGCACCAGGCACGCTAATCCCAGTTGGAATACTCATAGTGTTGTACTCATCAAAACGACGAACGTCTACAACTACAACATCCTCTTTGCTGTCGATTAACTGCTTCACCTCTTGAGCTGATAATGAGGGTGTGTGCCGCTTTGATTCCACAAACTCACCAAAAGATTTGCTGGGAACATTTACATCCTTAAAGACTTCGCCTCCTGCTGCCTTCCAGCCCTTGACTCCCCCTTCAAATACAGAAACATCGGTAAAGCCTAAATTAGCTAAGCGTTGTGCTGCAAGCTGAGCAAATCCTTCGCCATCATCTAGGGTGACAATAGGCACACTATTCTTTGGCAGCTTGGCGTATGCATCAATCTCAATTCTGGAAAGAGGTAAGTTTGCAGCAAAAAGAGGGTGTTCCTGTGCATGAGGATCTTCTTCGCGCACATCTAGGAATGCAATCTCTTCTTTATTGAGAAGCTTGTTACGAACAAAGGAATAGTTTTTGGTCTGAATGGTCATGCTGTCTCTTGATGAGTATGTATTATTTTTTTTAGTCTAATTTGGCGCCGGACTTTTTAACCACTTCGCTCCAGCGAGTAATTTCTTGATTGATGTAAGCGGCAAGCTCAGGGCGTGTCATCTTAGGAACGGTAGCTCCCATGCTTGCCCAGCGCTCTTTAATATCAGGGGAGGCAAGTGCGACTTGTACTTCAGAACTCATCTTGTCAACGATCTCTTTAGGTGTGCCTTTGATGGCCCACATGGCATACCAACTGGATACGATGAAATTCGATATTCCGAGTTCTTGAGCGGTTGGCACGTTTGGAAACGCATCCACTCGTTTGGAGGTTGCCACTGCGACTGCAATGAGTTGTCCATTCTTGATGAAAGGCGCAGCTCCAGCTAGTGTGTCAAACATCATATCAACCTGACCTGCAACGAGGTCTTGGAGAGCAGGCCCTGTACCGCGGTATGGAATATGCGTAATGAACAGCTTGTTTTGCATCTTAAAGAGCTCACCCGTTAAATGCTGTGAGGTACCGTTACCAGTAGATGCGTAGTTGTATTTTCCTGGATATTTACGAATCTCTTCCATGATGGATTTCAGATCATTCTTCGGAAACTTTGTAGGGTTGACAACAATGACATGGGGAACGCTGCCAATAATCGCGATAGGTTCAAAATCCTTGGTGATGTCATAAGAGAGGTTGGTATACATGCTTGGCGCAATTGAATGATGCACTGCACCAAGAAGCCAGGTATACCCATCTGGCGCCATTTTTGCTGCAGCAGCAGCGCCGACTGTGCCACCAGCACCCCCACGGTTATCCACCACGATGGAGTCGTTTAGTTGGGTCGATAGTTGCTTGGCAAGCGGGCGTCCAAACGCGTCTACGGCCCCTCCTGGAGGGAAAGGGTTAATAAACGTGATTGGCTTGCTGGGATTGGGCCAGGAGGTGGTTTGTGCATTGGCTGAGAGTCCAATGAGGGCGCCAAAAACCAATAGAAAGATATTTCTAATCATTTTGCATGTCTCCGAATTATTTTTATTAATCAGCCTATTTTGGCTGAAGCCACCAATATAAGAGTTATCCCTGATTTAAGGGTTGATTTCCTGTGGTTTTTATAGGGATATACTGAATTAGCTGTCAGTATAAATATTCATTTGTTAATAGGAGATGTGATGTCACAACACGATACATTGTTGGCTGCTTTCGAAACATATAAAGCTGAAAACGAAAAATTTATTGAAAAAGGCATTAAGGCATCTGCTGCGCGCGCACGCAAAGCCTTGCAAGAAATCGCTGGTGCTTGTAAAGAGCGTCGTAAAGAAATCACTGCTGCCAAAGAGGCAATGGAAGCGAAGAAGTAATTCTCACCTCATATTGATAGATCAGCCTAGCTTGCGAGCTAGGCTTTTTATTTTCGGTACCGAAATTTAAAGAGTGGATCGCTTTACTTATATTGCAATGCTAAATAGGGTGAACTTCATTGCTTTGTTGCGAATAGGTACAAGAGCTTGGTACTCGGGACTATTGGCCCATGTTTTAGCATCTTTTGCACTAGGAAATTCTAGCTCTACAAATGCCCTGAATGGCGTGCAATCAAGTTCATTCCAAAACACGTCGACAACAGAGCCCCGATTGTTGATGGAGCCCTCATATAGCTCTACGGTCTGACCTACTTGGGAGCGGTATTGCTCAAAAGCGCCTTCATCCCGTAATTCAATCAAACCAATCACTTTTACCATCATGACCCCCTATGAAAATTGCTTAATGCCAGGTGAGTATATCCACGCTATAGTTAAGGCATGAATTCAGGGCAATTTTTGCATTTGCTTCGACAGGATGGTTTCCCTGAGCCGGTAGAGGTTCAGCAAGCCCCCAATGGGCTGCTTGGCATTCACGAGCATCCCTTTGAAGTGAAGGCTCTAGTTATCGAGGGAGATATCACTATCGAGGTCGATGGCTTCAGTACGATTTACAAGGCTGGGGATATTTTCCACCTGGCATTAAAGCAGCCTCATGCAGAATCATATGGATCTGAGGGTGTGAAATACTTGGCCTCAAGAAAACAATAAAACTAGGAGCATTATGAAAATCGGATTTATTGGGCTTGGCAATATGGGCTTACCCATGGCCCTGAACTTACTAAAAGCAGGTCATCAGGTATCAGGCTTTGATTTGGTAAAGAGTCAGCTAGATGCATTTGCGAATGCGGGAGGTATTGTTACAGCTAATGCCAACGACACGGCTAAAGATGCGGATGTGTTGATTAGTATGCTTCCTGCTTCACATCATGTCGAAGGTTTGTATCTTGGTGACACAGGCTTATTGGCAAACGCCAATCCTAAAACCTTGCTGATTGATTGCTCAACTATTTCACCTAAGGTAGCGCAAGCAGTTGCTGCTGCAGCCAAGGCAAAAGGTTTTGTCATGATTGATGCGCCCGTCTCTGGTGGAACTGCTGGTGCGCAGGCTGGCACCCTAACGTTTATGGTTGGTGGTGCTGTTGGGGCGGTGGAGTGCGCCCGCCCGATATTGGAGAGGATGGGTAAAAATATTTTTCATGCTGGTGCTAATGGAGCAGGGCAGACCGTTAAGGTTTGTAACAATATGCTGTTGGGTATTCAGATGCTCGGCACGAGTGAGGCGTTGCGTTTGGGTATTGCAAATGGCCTTGATCCCAAGGTGCTTTCTGACATCATGACGAAGAGTTCGGGGCGCAATTGGACGCTAGAGCTTTATAACCCTTGTCCAGGCGTTATGGAAAATGTGCCATCCTCAAAGGAATACGCTGGTGGATTCGGAGTTGACCTTATGCTCAAAGATTTGGGTTTGGCAGTTGAAAATGCTGAGAAGCTTGATGCCAGCGTTCCGCTTGGAAAGCTGGCGCAGCAGCTTTATGAAACTCATAGCAAAGCAGGTAACGGTCAGCTTGATTTCTCAAGCGTATTTAATCTCAAGAAATAAAAAATCTTAGCAGCTTAAAAATTGCTAAGAAACAACTAACGGCTTGTCTTGGCGCTTGCTCATTTGACCAATGACGCGGGCGCCCAAGAAATGATGTTGATTAAAAATATCCAATACCTCTTTGACACTATCAGGACTGCAAGACACAAGCAGACCGCCGCTCGTTTGTGGATCCGTTAATAAAGCACGTTGAGCAGGAGTGAAGTCTGCTGGGATGCCAACTTCATTGCCATAGCTAAGCCAGTTTCTATCGGAGGCGCCAGTAATCACGCCATCATCAGCCAGTGTCTGTACGTTAGAGAGCAGGGGTACTTGGCTCCAGTCAATATGTGCTGTGCAATTAGACCCGCGTGCCAATTCTAGAGTGTGACCAGCTAATCCAAATCCAGTGACATCAGTTAAGGCATGCACGCCAGATAGTTTGGCCAGATAAGGGCCGGCAGCATTAAGTTTGGTTGTATTGGAGATCATCTCTCGATATCCGTCTGGACCTAATAGATCTTTTTTCAAGGCGGCAGATAAGATTCCTACGCCCAGAGGTTTTCCTAGGATGAGTACATCGCCTGGTTTTGCGCTGGCGTTACTCTTTACGCGCTTAGGGTCAACTATACCAATTGCTACCAACCCATAAATAGGTTCAACAGAGTCAATCGTATGTCCGCCAGCAATAGGAATGCCAGCGCTGCGACAAGCTTCAGCGCCACCTTCTAAGATGCGAGCAATGGTTTTATTTGATAAGACCTTAATAGGCATACCAACTAAAGCAAGCGCAAACAAAGGAGTGCCACCCATCGCATAGATATCGCTAATCGCATTGGTAGCAGCAATTTTTCCGAAATCAAATGGATCATCTACGATCGGCATGAAAAAATCGGTAGTCGCAACGATTGCCTGGGAATCATTGATTTGATAAACCGCAGCATCGTCTGATGTTTCAATTCCAATAAGCAACTCTTTTGGAAAAGGTAGCTGCGGAACGTTCTTCAGAATTTCAGAAAGAACTCCAGGGGCAATCTTGCAGCCGCAGCCCCCACCATGTGAGAGGGAGGTAAGGCGTGGTTCGTTCGGAGAGGTGTCTGCGTTTTGGCTCATGCTAAATATTCTAAACGTAGGTGCAATTAACGATTAGAGCTTCTTTTAGAGGGCCTACTGCGCTTGGCCGGAGTCTTTTTGGTCGGGGCGCCACCAGCACTAGCAGGTCTTGGCTTTCTGGATTGTTGGTGTTGTTGACTACGCAGCTGAATGGGTTGCGCCACTGCATTCGGATCTGGCTCAAAACCTGCAATTACTTCCTGCGGTAACTTCTGCTTAATCAATTTTTCAATATCTCTCAGCATTTGATGTTCATCAACGCATACTAAAGACACAGCTACGCCATTTGATCCCGCACGTCCTGTACGTCCAATGCGGTGTACGTAATCTTCAGAGACGTTCGGTAGATCGTAGTTAACAACATGAGGTAGCTGGTCGATATCAATTCCGCGTGCTGCAATATCGGTAGCAACTAGGGCGGTTAACTTACCTGCCTTGAAGTCGGCTAATGCTTTAGTACGGGCCGATTGGCTCTTATTGCCATGAATAGCCATGCTAGTGATGTCATCTTTTTCTAGCTGCGTCACTAATTTATTGGCGCCATGCTTAGTACGAGTAAATACCAGCACTTGCTGCCAGTCGTTACTCTTAATAAGATGGGCTAATAATGGATGCTTCTTGGTTCTATCTACTGGATGTATGAGTTGGGCGATTGCCTCATTGGCGCTGTTACTGCGAGCTACCTCAATCAACTCCGGTGTATTTAGCAATCCATCAGCCAGCGTTTTGATTTCGGAGGAGAAAGTGGCTGAGAAGAGAAGGTTCTGGCGCTGCTGTGGTAGTGCGGCTAAGATTTTCTTAATGTCGCGCAAGAAGCCCATGTCGAGCATACGATCCGCTTCATCGAGAACTAAAATTTCAATGTTCTTGAGTGAAACACAATTTTGCGACATTAAATCTAACAGGCGCCCTGGTGTGGCCACCAAAATATCAAGACCACCAGCAATCGCTTTAATTTGAGGATTGGCACCAACTCCGCCAAAAATTACTGTGGACTTTAAGCCAGTGTATTTGCCATAGGTCACAACAGACTCTTGGACTTGAGCGGCTAATTCGCGAGTAGGCGTCAGAATCAAGACGCGTAACAAGCGCTTACCTGAACTTGCCTTGCTTGAAGTTAAACGCTGCAGAATTGGAAGGGTAAAGCCAGCAGTTTTGCCTGTGCCAGTTTGTGCTGCAGCTAATAGATCACCGCCTTTTAAAACAGCAGGAATCGATTTAGCTTGAATCGGTGTGGGGCTGGTATAGCCTTCTTCAGCAATAGCGCGAAGAATGGGCTCTGATAAACCAAGATCTGCGAATAACATAAGGACCAATAAAGTATTGACCCGTATTCAACGTATTTAAAAAACGACTATCCCGGTCAATGGGGTGAGCTGCCACGCTAATACGTTTGCAGTAAGAGGCTCTATTTTAAGTCATCGACCGCAAAGCTCGAGAATTGCCTAATTAAGCAGGATTCCAGAGGTTTGGTACGACGGAATTAGCATAGCCAGAGACAAAAGATTTTTCTGCGCCGGTGGCGGGATCAAATACGGAGCGATGAATGCGTCCAATATTGCCACCATAGACATGAATGCTGATTGAAGTCTGATCGCTCACGTTGTTTTCTACTACATGAATATCGTGGGTTGTAGGTGATACGGTATCTACATGTCCTGGTCGGCTAATGCAGGATTCACCAGGTTTAAATTCGCCATTTGCCTGTCGATAGTAAGGCGTTCCTTTTTCTTGGCCGCGTAATTGACCAACCATTCCCCAGACGGTGTGATTGTGAATGGGTGTTTTTTGTCCCGGACCCCATACAAAGCTGACAACTGAGAAGCGATCTAGAGGGTCCGCATATAAAAGATATTGTTGGTAATACTGGGGATCGGGCTTAGTAAATTCTTCGGGAAGCCAATCATCAACGGTAATCAGATTCTCTAGTAATTTTTTTCCTTTAGTAAAAATCACGGCCTCACTCGGCTTTTGCTCAAGCAGCAGGCTAAGTTCCTTTACGAAGGTTAGGAGTTTCCCATCAGACATACATTGCTCCAGTGCATACATTACTCATTTTGGAATACACAATCAGGCCATGCCTTGGGTTTGAGAGTATTGGTGTCAACGCAGACGATATGCAGTACAGCGCTTGCAATCACCTGGAACTCTTCGCTATTAGGAAGTTTTCTTTGAGCCGTCTGCTTAACGGTCACTTGAGTGCGGCCACGGTGTTCAATGACTTGGTCTATGTAAAGCAAATCATCCAGACGTCCTGGCTTATAGAAGTTCATGGTGAGTTCACGCAAGGGCATGACCATGGTGAATTCATTTGCAAGCTGAGTGGGGCTTAGTCCTTTTTGGGCGAGCCATTCTGCGCGACTGCGCTCAAATATTTCCAAATAGCGACCGTGATAAACAAAACCAGCGGCATCAGTATCGGAATAGCAAACTCGATGAACGTAAGTGAAAGTTGAAAGGCTTGAGGTGGTGTTAGTGGTCATTACTTATTAATCTGAATTTGCTAATGAGAGCATCATATTACGATGTGGAATGCCAGCCTCATCATAGATATCCCCTTGAGCTTGAAAGCCCAGTTTTTCATAGAAAGGGATTGCACTAACTTGGGAATGCAGAATGATTCCTCGGATTCCCCGGGAGGCCGCTAGATCCACTAGCTTTCGCAGGATTTGCTTCCCTACGCCTTTCCCTCTAAATTTGGGTAAGACCGCCATACGTCCAATTTGAGCCTGCTTAGCGCTTAAATTCACTAGTCTTCCTGTGCCAATGCACCGAGCATCTTGATAGGCCAATACATGAGCTGCTGACGAATCAAAACCATCCAATTCAAGTTCGGCTGGAACGCCTTGCTCCACGATAAAAACTTCCTGGCGTACCAAAAAGGCGTCAACTTCAGCCTCTTTCCACGATTTCAGCAGTATTTCCAAGATCTTTTGCGCCTTTGTTTTGATTTCTCGCTCAATTTACCAAAGAAGTGTGGGTGGCAGATAGTTCGCTTTCGCACAAAAAACAGTTCATTCCATGGTTAAAATGAATTGTGGCTCTGAATTGAGCCCCTCTGAAACCTTTTACTCACTAGGAGTTATCTTGAAGAAATCTTTATTGGCTGGTTTATTTGCGGCAGCAGGCGTTACCCTTGCAAGCTCTGTGTTTGCACAACTTCCTGCAAAAATGATGCCTTTGGCAGCTGACGTTGTGGTTTTAAGTGCTACTGTTGATTCAGTGGATGCTAAGAAGCGCATCGTTGTATTGAAAGATGCTAATGGTAATTTGGCGCAGATGAATGTTGCTAAATCTGTTAATGATTTAGAAAAAGTTAAAAAAGGCGATGTGTTCTTGGTTGAGCATGCTCAAGCGGTTGCTGTTGGCTTGACTGCTGTAGGTAAAGATCAAAAACCTGGCGTATCTGGTGTGCGCTCAGTAGTAGTGGCCGGTAAAGGTTCTGCTAAGCCATTTGAGGAAACTACAGACACTGTCTACGCAACTGTAAAGATTTCAACCATTGATCAAAAGACACGTATCGTGACTTTCACAATGCCTAGCGGCGAGAAACAAAAGGTAAAAGTGGATCAAGCCGTTCTTGGTCTTGAGAAATTTAAAGCTGGTGATGACGTGATGGTTGAGTTTGTTGACGACACCGCTATCGGCTTTGTAACTCCAAAGAAATAAAGACTCACAGTATTAAATGAGCTGGGTGGTGCACCAGCAAGAAAAAGCCCGCTAACGCGGGCTTTTTTATTGCCTTTTAAGATATTGATTTACGCACTTTTGGCGATCATGACATCAGAGGCTTTGATAACAGCCCAAGCTTGATCACCAACCTTAAGGTTGAGCTCGTCCACTGCTTCATTAGTAATGGAGGCAGTCACAATGTGGCCACCACCAATATCTAACTTCACATGAGAGGTGGTTTGACCCATTTTGAGCTCAACTACTTTCCCGTTTAGAGTATTGCGAGCGCTAAGTTTGACTTTCAGTTCCATGATTTCTCCTAATTAATTTTGGGTGCGAATTTATTTTCCAGCATTAGGGAAGAACAATTGCTCTCCATCAATCTTGTAGCTAGCAATCACGTCTTGACCATTCTTGGAGATAAGCCAATCAATAAACTCCTGTCCTTGTGCTTTTTTCACATGAGGAAACTTAGCTGGGTTTACTAGCATCACGCCGTATTGGTTAAATAACTTTGGATCTCCTTGAACCAAAATCGTGAGATCGCCGCGATTTTTAAAGCTGAGCCAAGTGCCACGGTCAGCCAAGATGTAGCCATTCATTGCTGATGCAGTGTTCAGGGCGGGCCCCATGCCTGAGCCAGTTTCTTTATACCAAGATGGGCCAGGAGAGACTGAAACGCCAGCACCTTTCCAGTAGCGCAATTCAGCTGCATGAGTGCCGCTCTTGTCTGCGCGAGACACAAATGGTGCTTGTGCGGCAGCAATTTTTTGAAGTGCTACTTGAATATCTTTGCCGCCAGCAATTTTTGCAGGATCTGATTTAGGTCCGATAAGGACAAAGTCGTTGTACATCACTTCGTATCGTTTTGTTGAGAAACCTTCTTCAATAAATTTTTCTTCAGCAGGTTTATCGTGAACAAATACAACATCAGCATCGCCACGTCTACCAATGTCTAGCGCCTGACCAGTTCCTACAGCTACTACTTTGACTTCGATGCCAGTTTTCATCTTAAAGATGGGCAGCATGTAATTGAAAAGGCCTGATTGCTCAGTAGAAGTGGTAGATGAAACCACAATACTTTTCTCCTGCGCACAAACCTGTGCCGCAGGAATGGATAGGGCTACGAGGGTAGTAAGGAATAGTTTCCGGAACATTTTTTTCATATTTGCACTCGAAAGGGTTGATTAAAGGGATATCATCGCATACATTAATACTTAATGAATATGAAAAAAATTACATATGCAAATTGAAGTCCGCCCCACGCTAATTGTTAATACCAAGGTTGATGGAAGGGCTTCTGTCGATCTGATTTGGCTCTCTCAGCTGCTCAAAGACATTGGTCAAGGCAGCTCTCTGGTAGTTGCTAGTAAAAAATCAGGCACTTCCTATAGGGGTGCGTGGGGTAAGTTGAATCAAGTAGAGGCTGAATTAGGTATGCCGCTCATTATTCGGACCAAAGGCCATGGCTCCGAGTTGACCGAATTCGGAACTTTTTTAATTCAGTTTATTGAGGATATGCAGGCCGAGCACTTAAAGCACGATGCCCACTATCACGATAGATTGTTAAAAGAAATTAAGAAAATACAAAAGTCAGAAAGCGTACGCTGGAAATTTTTCTCCAGTAGCGATTCCGTTATTCAAAAAGCAGCAGGAGAAATTCAGGGGCTTGAACTCAAAATTGCAGGTTCAGGCGAATCGCTAGAAAGACTTCTCAGTAACGAAGCGCATATTGCTGGCTATCACGTCTCTGATCAAGATAACTCAAAAGCGATTTATCAGCGCTTATCAAAAAGTAATATTGAAATCTACCCCGTTATGAAGCGTACCCAGGGGTTGATTGTGAAAAAAGGAAATCCACTCCGCATTCGTGCGGTTGAAGATTTGATCGGCAAAAGAGTGCGCTTTATCAATCGCCAAATCGGCTCAGGGACTCGTTTGTTATTGGACAACTTATTAATGGAGGAGGGAATTGATCCCTCAGACATTAATGGTTATCTCCATGAGGAATTTACCCATTCAGCCGTAGCTAATGCGATTCTTGCGGGCAAAGCTGATGTCGGCTTGGGGGTAAAAAATATTGCCATAGAAAATGGCCTTGGATTTGTGCCTATCAAGGATGAAATTTTCTTTGTGGCTATGCATAAGGATATGACTGCTCATTCAGCATCTTCTAAGTTGATACGTAAGATTCGAAGTGCCTCTGGTGAAACGCCTGGGTATAAAGCGGTCAGTCTCAATAGACAAATTCAGGATTGGCTGTAGTTCTCTAAAGACCACTCCATCAGCTAGAATGGATTTGACATGATCAAGCGAACCTTTTTCTTACTCGCAGTATTTTTTTTCTTTACCGGTAGCGTATTTGCACAGGTTAGTACTATTGCTGTCGCGGCCAATATGAAAGATGCCTTTACGGAGATTGCCGCTGAATTTAGATCTACCCGAAAGCCTGAGATGAGAGTGGTTTATGGCTCATCTGGTAATTTCGCTGCGCAAATTATGAATGGCGCTCCTTTCAGCTTATTTATTGCGGCGGATGAGCAGTTTCCGCTTGAGCTCTTTAAAAATGGCAAGACCGTAGATGATGGTTCGGTGTATGCCATTGGTAAGTTAGTCATCATCACTAAAACATCATCTGGCATTCATTTGCTAGATGGTAGGGCAGACATTGCTAAGGCAATTAGTAAGGCCAATAAGGTAGCAATTGCTAAGCCAGAACTTGCGCCTTACGGTAGGGCAGCCGTTCAATATTTAAGGGCGGAAGGTCTATGGGACCTTGCAAAAGACAAGCTTGTTTATGCTGACAATGTTGGGGCTGCGACTACCTATGTAGCTAGTGGCGCCGCCGATCTTGGCTTTACTGCATTTTCATTGGCGCTGTTGCCTGAACTTTTAAAGCAAACGAGTTATGTGGCGGTCGATACAAAAATGTATGAGCCTATTAAGCAGCGTATGGTGCTAATAAAAGGTGCGCCACAAGAAGGGCAAGATCTGTACCGTTTTATGCAGGGACCTAAAGCAAAAGCTATCCTGCAAAAATATGGTTACAGCACGCCTTAGTCACTAAAGAGCGTATTAATCCCCTTCCATTTGCTTTGGATCAAGCCTTAGATGCTTGAAACGGGGCATTATTGCCAGATGGTTAGTCCGTTAAACGAATGATATTCATTCTCATTTGTAGCTATAATGGACTTTAAACAAGCTAAAAAGCATATTTAATGAATTTAGACCAAGTCGACTTAGGTAGTCTTTATCGTGTTACTGAGGTAGACGCACCCAAAGGTGCACCCCAAATTAAAGGGCAACTAGAAGACATTGGCTTTTTACCTGGTGAGCAAGTTACTGTTTTGCGTAAAGGTTTGCTTGGTAAGGGCCCCTATATGGTTCGCGTAGGCGCTTCAACTTTTGCCTTGAGGCAATCAGAGGTGCGCATGATTTTGGTTGAAGCTTTGCGGCATGCCTGAATCCAAAGTCCACTTTTTTCCTAGTGAGCCACTTGTAGCACTTTTGGGTAATCCCAATTGCGGCAAAACAGCACTATTTAATTTATTAACTGGTAGTCGCCAAAAGGTGGCTAATTATTCTGGCGTTACCGTTGAGCGCAAAGAAGGGCGTCTGACGCTAGATTCAGAAAAAAATATTCGCATCCTAGATTTACCGGGTGCATATAGTCTGTATCCAAGATCGCTAGATGAGCGGGTGACTTGTAATGTATTGCTTGGCAGGGCGGAAGGTGAGAAGCGCCCTGATTTGGTTATCTGCGTATTAAGCGCAATGAATCTACGCCGCAACTTACGTTTGGTATTGGCCGCCAAACGCCTTGGTTTGCCTTGTGTTGTGGTGCTCAACATGCTCGATATCGCCAAGCGTCAAGGCCTGCAAATAGATACTGCTGCGCTATCCAAGGAGTTGGGCCTGCCCGTGCTTACCAGTATTGGTATTCAATCCAATGGTGCTGATGAGATTAAGCAGTTTCTGTCTACTTTAGATTGGCGAAACTTAAATAGTCTTCGCACTGGCACAGGTGACGCTACTCTGGAGAGTGTTGCTTCTCATATTGCGCATACTGAATCAGACAATATTCAAGTGCAAAAGATTCTGCAAAACCTGAAGTTGGATCGCATCATTCCTGATCAGTTAAGCGATCGTCTGGATGCGGTATTGCTCCATCCAGTTTTTGGTCCCATTATTTTGGTGGTCTTACTCTTTTGCATTTTTCAGGCAGTCTTTAGTTGGGCTACGGTACCGATGGACCTCATTAAGGATGCGGTCGAATATCTTGGCGGTCATATTGCTGAATTGCTGCCCAATGGTTGGTTGCGCAGTTTATTGATCAACGGAATTTTGGCCGGCTTAGGTGGCGTGGTGATCTTCTTGCCGCAGATTCTAATTTTGTTTTTCTTCATTTTGTTGCTTGAAGAATCCGGCTATCTTCCAAGAGCTGCGTATCTTTTGGATAGGGTAATGGGATCGGTTGGTCTGTCCGGCAGATCTTTTATACCGCTGCTTTCCAGCTTTGCTTGTGCAATTCCTGGAATCATGGCTACTAGAAGTATCTCGAATTCGCGCGATCGTATGGTGACCATTCTCATTGCGCCGATGATGACGTGTTCTGCGCGTTTACCGGTTTATGCGCTATTAATCTCTGCATTTATTCCAGAACGAAAGCTCTGGGCAGGTATTGATCTGCAAGGCTTAGTTTTGTTCTTACTCTATCTCGCTGGAATCTTAGGGGCGATGGCAGTTGCTTGGATTCTGAAACGCTTTACGAGTGAGCAATTTAAGATGAACGCGCTGATGATGGAGTTGCCTAGCTATCACATGCCTCGCTTAAGTAATTTGGCGATCAGCCTATGGCAACGCGCAGAAATATTCTTACGTCGTGTCGGCGGTATTATTTTGGTAATGACAATTGGCTTATGGGTGTTGTCTAGTTTTCCATTGCCTCCAGACAGTTCAACAGGCTCGCCTATTCAATATAGCTTTGCTGGCATGTTAGGCCAAGCCTTGGCTTATGTATTCTCGCCTATTGGTTTTAACTGGCAAATCAGCATTGCCCTGGTGCCTGGTATGGCGGCTCGCGAGGTTGTGGTGAGCTCTTTGGCAACGGTATACGCGTTATCCAGCTCAAGTGCGGATGCAGCAGACGCATTGATCCCTTTGATTTCTAGCGGCTGGTCTTTAGCCACTGCACTTTCTTTATTGGCATGGTTTGTATTTGCTCCGCAATGCTTGTCAACCATTGCGGCAGTAAAGCGAGAGACTGGCGGCTGGAAGATTCCTTTCATTATGCTGGGCTATCTGTTCGGATTGGCCTATATTGCTGCATTTATCACCTATCAGATTGCTAGCGCCCTTGGCTTGGCCTGATTATTTATTGGGTGTAGGCAAATCTCAGCAATTTGAGATACATTCTTAATCATCCATTAATAAGAGGGTGCTCCGATGCGCTTAAAGTCCTTTAGCTTGATCTTGCCATGTTTATTCGGTGTTATGTTTTCACAAATCGCTAACGCGCAATCTGGCGAGAACACCTATAAACAAGTCTGCGCCGCTTGTCATGGAACGGGTGTACTGAATGCACCTAAATTTGGTGACAAAGCTAAATGGGCTCCTCTCATTGCAGAAGGCCAGGCAACCTTGACCGCTCATGCTTATTTTGGCGTGAGAGGAATGCCTCCAAAAGGTGGCAACCCTAATCTCAGTATTGAGGGCTTCTCAGACGCAGTGGTTTATATCGTCAATAATTCAGGCGGCAATTGGAAAACGCCAGATGCCAAAATGACTGCAGCCATTAATAAAGAATTAGAAGTTCGTAAAGCGGGTACGAAAAAGCCTTAACTCTGGCGCTATAGAGTGAAGCGGAACATAGATTGTTTGCTTTAGAGATTAAATGACCTTAAATCCTCATCAAATAGAGATTATTGGTTATTGCGCTGCATTCTTAACCACAATCGCCTTTCTGCCTCAGGCCTTACGCTCTTGGCGAACGAGGGATCTTTCGGGCATTTCCTTAGGGATGTATTCCTTGTTTACTGTTGGCGTGGGCTTGTGGCTCATCTATGGCCTCATTATTGAGAAGTGGCCTCTGATCATAGCAAATGCATTGACCTTTGCTTTAGCTCTTAGTATCTTGTTATTGAAATTGCGCCATACTTCTACTCATCAGAAATAAAACACTCATTTAGCAAAATTCATAGAAAGGTTTTTATGTGCTCAGCATTTGTGATTGACCCTCCTGCAGTAGTTTCCCTGCCGGTAACGGGGGATACCCGTCGCTTTGCAGTCAATCGCATTTATTGTGTTGGCCGTAACTATGCTGATCATGCTCGTGAAATGGGGCATGATCCTGATCGTGAGCCACCATTCTTCTTTATGAAGCCTGCTAATTCGATTGTGACTGATGGCAAAGAGATGGCTTATCCCAATCTTTCAAATGACGTTCATCACGAAATTGAAATGGTTGTAGCGATTGGCAAGGGTGGTGCAAACATCCCTGCAGATAAAGCGCTTGAACATGTGTATGGTTATGGGGTGGGTTTGGATATGACCAGACGTGATCTACAAGGTGAGGCTAAAAAGATGGGGCGCCCTTGGGATACGGGCAAGGCATTTGATCAATCTGCACCGTGCGGAGAAATTACCCCAGTAAGTCAGTGTGGCCATCCATCCAAGGGTTCAGTCAAGTTGTTAGTGAATGGTGAAGTTCGTCAAGAGGGCGATCTCAATCAACTGATTTGGAATGTTCCTGATACGATTGCTTATCTTTCTACTCTATTTACTTTGGAACCAGGGGATCTTATTTTCTCGGGCACGCCAGCAGGTGTTGGTCCCGTGAAAAAAGGCGATGTGCTCGAAGGTAGCGTTGCAGGCTTACCTAATTTAAAGACAAAAGTGATCTAAATACAAAAGAGGTTTGCTTGATGAATCGTTTGTTTAAGAAAATAGGTCTCGTATTTTCGGCAGGGGCTCTGTCCTTGTTTCTTGTTTCCTGCGCTCATAATGAGCAAGCTAGCAAACCTACTGCTCCGTCCAGCCTCTATGCTGATGCAGCCCCATTAGATTTGCGCTTAAGTAATTGGCCCTATCCTTACCCTTTAAAAGAATTTAAGACTTCCTTACAAGGGCAGCCAGCCAGCATGATGTACATGGATGTTGCTAGTTTAGGTAAACAAAAGGGTGTGGTGGTTTTGTTTCATGGCAAGAACTTTTCTAGTGATTATTGGGTGCCAACGATTGTTGGCCTATCTAAAGCCGGTTATAGGGTAATTGCCCCAGATCAGATTGGCTTTGGAAAGTCCTCTAAGCCTGATGTGGCTTACCACTTTGATGATTTAGCTGCTAATACTCAGGCTTTATTAAAGTCTCTCAATATTCAACGAGTTTCAGTCATTGCAAACTCAATGGGGGGAATGGTTGGTGTTCGTTTTGCACGTCTATATCCTCAAACAGTGCAAAAGTTGGTTCTAGAGAATCCACTGGGTCTTGAGGATTACAGTAAAGATATTCCTCCGCAGAAGAATGAAGATCTTCTGAAATTAGAAATGGCGCAAACAGAAACTAGCTACCGTCGTTTTTTGCAAACCTATTTCCCAGTTTGGCAGCCTAGTTATGAAAAGTTTGTAGAGGTCTATGTGCGAGTACAAAAAGGCCCAGACTATCCAGCTTATGCTAAGACTTCTGTGCTGACCTATCAGATGATTGCAGAAAAACCAGTTGTGAATGACTTGCCGCAACTAAAGATGCCGGTGCTCTTGGTAATTGGTCAAAAAGATCGCACCGTATTTGGACGCCGCTTTGCGCCGCCAGAGGCTGTTAAGTCTTTGGGTAACTTTCCGGAGTTGGGCAAGAAAGCGCAAGCAGCTATCCCTAATGCAAAACTAGTACCGATTGAGAATGTCGGTCACGTGCCTCATGTTGAGGTGCCGGATCAGTTTGTAAAAATCGTAGTGGATTTTTTAAACTCTAAGGCTAAGTTAGCGGCTCTTTAGGCCTTACTTACCAATCCACTGGGGTGAGCGGCTCTCTAAGAAGGCGTTCACTCCCTCTCTGAAGTCTTTACTGTTGTAGGTTTCACGCATGAGATCAGTGCAATCCGGTAGATTGCTTTGGAGAAGACGTGCCAATGCTAGCTTGCTTGCCTTTTGAGTGATTGGTGCAAGTGATGCCAGTTTTTGTGCCAGCGCAGTCGTTGCTGCATCTATTTCTGATGCATCTATCGTTTGATATAGAAAACCTGACTCCAATAATTGTGGTGCCTTAATCAGTTCTGCGGTGAGTAACATTTTCTTTGCGGTAGGTATGCCAAGGTGAGTCGCGAGCCAGGATAGATTGCTTGGTGATAAGCAGTTACCCAAGGTCTTGGCTACTGGTATACCAAAGCGCGCTTCGGGTGTGGAGATTCGAAAGTCACATGCGGTTGCCATTAAAAGTCCGCTACCTACTGCCAAACCTTCAATCATAGCAATCGTTGGCATAGGCAGTTGTTGCAAGGAAGCAAAGATTTGGTCGACAGCAACTTCATAAGCCTCATTCTCTTTGAGATCAACAAACTGTTGAATATCGCTTCCCGAAACAAATGCTTTGTCTCCCGCTCCCCGAAAAATGACTACTCGAATATCGGTGTTTTTTGCCAGTGAGTCGCAAATCAGTTTTAGCTCTTCATACATTGGCCATGTTAGGGCATTACGGGCTGCGGGATTATTAAAGATAACTCGCGCAATTTTTCCGTCGATGTTTAAATCCAGGCAGGGTGGGGAGGAGTTGGCAGTCATAGTCTTATTCTAAACAAAGGCCCATGCCTTAAATCGAGAAAAGACCATTTCTCAAGCCTTGCAATAGAGTTTTTATCCATACCCAGAACCTACTGCGCTAGAATTCCTTTATGTACATGTTCCTGCCTTTCCTGACAGCTTTCATCGGACTCGTATTGGTCTGGTTTGAGAAACGCCTTGCAGGCTTAATACTTTTGGCCATTACTATCGGAATCCTGTTGGTTTGGTTCCGTTTCCATGCAAATAGCCATCTCAACATTAGTCTGTAATCCATCATGAGCAGACATTCTTTTCCTTCATTAGCCGCCTTGGGTAACCAACTTGCGCTGCTAGCGGTTGTTGGCATGCTAGCCTATGCATTTGTAGATCAAATCTATTTTGGTGAGCTGCCTTGCCCTCTATGTCTAATGCAACGTATTGGATTTGTGATTATTGGTTTTGCCTTGGTCTTAAATATTCGTTGTGGTGCGCATTCATCTCATTATGGCTGGGGCATTATTGGTGGCCTTGTGGGGATGATGGTTTCATTACGCCAGGTGTTCTTACATATTTTGCCGGGCGACAAAGGTTTTGGTAAAACCTTCTTAGAGTTGCATTTCTATACTTGGGCTTATGTTGGCTATACCGGTTTATTGCTAGGTTTAGCAGTGTTGTTAATGCTGCCTAATCGTGATGTGCGCTCGCGCTCCTGGTTTGCAAATGCTTTAGTCATTCTCTTTATTTTGTTGGTACTAGGAAATCTTGTTTCCACTTTGCTGGAATGCGGTATCGGCCCTTGTGCTGACGACCCAGTGAAATACGATGGCTGGCTGTGGCTGCGCTCTCGCTTTGGTTTTTAACTTAGACCCCTCGGTCTAGTTCTGCGTTCATAGAATATGCAATTCTCCAGGGTTTTTAAGCGCCTCCTGTTTTTTTGTCTAGCGTTGCTAGTGGCTGTTAGCGCTCATGGACAATCGAAATCAGCGGGAAAGTCTGCTTGGCCTAAGCAGCCAATTCGGATTATTGTCACTTTTACTCCGGGCGGCGCACCAGATATCTTGGCCCGCGTGCTAGCTGAAAATTGGCAGCAAAGCTTAGGGGTTCCAGTATTGGTAGAGAACAAGCCAGGTTATGGCGGTAATATTGGTGCTGACTTGGTTGCAAAAAGTGAGTCTGATGGATATACCTTACTCATCGGCACCGTAGGCATTCATGCGATTAATGGCGCTCTTTATGAAAAACTTTCTTACGATCCTGTAAAAGATTTCACGCCCATTAGTTTTTTAGCTAGCACACCAAACGTACTGGTTGTGAATAAAAAATTAGGCGTGAATAATCTTCATGAGTTAATTGAGTTGGCAAAAGCAAAGCCAGATCAATTGACTTTTGGCTCATCAGGAGTTGGCACTTCACTGCATATGTCAGGCGAGCTATTCAAAGAGATGGCTGGCGTTCAAATAAGACATATCCCTTATAAGGGTCGCGCCCAATCATTGCCAGATTTATTAAGCGGCCGTATCTCCATGCTATTTGATAACCTCTCATCGTCTTTGACTCTGATTAAGGCCGGGGAAGTACAGGCTCTTGGAGTAACCACTCTCAAGCGTTCTCATGCCGCCCCAGAAATCCCGACTCTGGCTGAGCAGGGATTGACCGGGTTTGAATCCGTTTCTTGGTTTTCTTTGATGGCGCCAGCGAATTTGCCTCCGCATATTCAAAAGCAACTGAATCAAATGGTGCGCCATACCTTGGGTAATTCCGAGGTTAAATCCCGTCTTTTGGCTGGTGGCCTCGATCCAGCGCCTGGCAGCCCCAAAGACCTTTCTAAGCTAATCGCTTCGGAGGCCTCTAAATGGGGTAGGGTGGTGCAGCAATCTGGCGCAAAATTAGAGTAATAAGCTCTTTTATGTCAGCTTCAAGCTGTTTTCAGGCGTTAAAAGGGTGGCAGCTAAATAAAGGCACTATTGTTTTTCTACTATATTCACCAACCCATCAATTTGCTTAAATTTTTAGCATTAGACTTTTCTAAATTCGGTATCGTACTGGCAGTCACTTTATTGCTTGGCTGCGCAACGCAGACTCAGCAATTGAAGATGAATGAGTCTAAGGAGCCGTTCAAAAACGGAGACTTGCAAAACACTGCGGCTGTCATTCAGAGTGCATTCAAAGATAAAAATACCCTCTACTACATGGAGATGGGTGGGGTGCAGCGCTTACAGGGCCCTTCTCAGATCCCAAGTAGTACACAAAATCTGTTAGCAGCAGATCAATTGGTAAGTCGTTGGGAGGTAACAACTGGCGACAAACTGAGGCGCTCTTTTTCGGGAACTAGCTCCTATGTTTTGTCTGAAGGTTTTAGTAGTGAGTACGACCCCAAGCCTTATGAAGTGACTTTGTTAAGTCAGACCTTAGCTTTAAATCATCTCTCACAAGGCCGATGGGATGATGCCATGGTAGAGGCAAAAAAGATGGCGCAGCGCGAGAAGGTGATTGAAGAGCTTATTCAAAGTAAAGTTGCCGCAGTATCCAAAGTAGAGCGTGAGCAGCAAGCGAACCCAAATACTCAGGCCGCTACCAGTCGTATTGAAAATATCAGCGGCTATCCAATTAATTTATTGGACGATGAAGAAACCCGTAGCCTCAAGAATTCTTATCAAAATCCAGCAGCGTATTACTTATCAGGCTTTATTCATGAGTCACAAGGTGAGGCTAGCTTGGCTGCTCCAGGATATCGCCTTGCGATTGAATTGCGTCCACAAGTCAATTTCTTTAAAACCAGTATTGCTAAGCTAGATTCAAATATTGCTAATCGCAGTAAAAAATCTTTTGCCGATACCTTGATCGTGATTGATACAGGGTATATGCCAAAAATTATTCCTTATCAAATTAGCCAAACATTTAATATCGGCGGCAATTCTAAGCTCATCACCTTAACTTTTCCTGTGATTGAAAAATCTACTGAGCGTTTTAGACCCTCATTGATCCAATTGGGCGATAGGGTAGCCAATCCAGAATTGGTTGCAAATATTGATGCAATGGCCCGGAAGAACTTACGTGATGAGATGCCGGCTTACGTCTTAAGAGCTTCTTCAAGAGCGCTTGTATCTCTTGCTGCTCAATTTGCGGCTGATCGCGCTGCTCAACAAGCTGCTACTCAGCGTAATCAGAACAATCAAAATAACCAAAACAATGGGACTGCCGCTCTTATAGGGGCTATAGCTGGCATGATCACGGGGTATGGTCTACAAGCGATTAATGTGACCGATGTGCGCCATTGGTCAACTTTGCCAGCACAAACGTATATGGCCAGAATGGGTTTACCAATTGGCCCTACTGCTCTTAAATACACTTTGCCATCAGGCGTAACAGCTTCCCAAACAGTCAATTTGGTGGGCGGGTATAACGTAGTTTACATTCGCATGTTTAGAAATAAAGCTACAGTACTCACCTCAAATGATCCGGCAGCGCTTCCGCCTAAATTAGTTGCGCCCGTACCTGTTACTAGTAGTCCCGCAGTACCTCCAGTTGAGGTCTCTACAGCTACAACTTCATCTATCACCCTACCAGCTCAGTCATCAGGCAGTGCCATGGATGGTCTCAAGAAGTTATGGGAAAGTTTTCAGGATCCAAAGCCTGAGGAGGTCGATTCAGTAGTGCCGATCGTGACTACCGAGAAGGTTATTTCTACACCTGTTGTAGCTCAGCCGTCGACTCCAACACCAGCCCCAGCCTCAAGTCCGAATAACGCTTCTGCGCCCAGCCCTTCTGATAGACCAGCAAGCAGTAATATAGAAGGGGTGAGGCCGTATGAGCCACCCAACCTGCTAAACAGCTTTCAGCAGCTTTTTAATTAAGAAAGACCTCGATGAATAAGTACCTTGCCATTCTTCTGACCGCGCTTGCACTAGCAGCGTGTAGCTCAACACCATCCATGAAGGACATGACGGTAAGGATGGGTGATACAGATAGCATTCAAATTACCGATATGCGAAGTCTGATGCGCAATGGCGTATTAACTGCACAAGTGACGATTTTGAATGAGAGTAAATCGAATCTCGTTTCTTATCGATTCAAATGGATTGGTAAAAACGGCATGACAGTGACAGATGAAGAGGCATGGAAGCCTGTGACGGTTGGCAAAGGTCAGACGACCGTTATTATGGGTATAGCTCCAACACCTGATGCTACCGACTTTCGTTTTGAGTTAAATCAATACAAATAAAAACCTTTTTGAAGACATTAGGACTGATTGAAAATGACTATGAAGACAAAGACCATCCATTTATCCGCCATTGTTTTGTCTGTAGCCGCTCTAGCTGCTTGCTCAGGACCGCAAGTTCGTTACGGCGATGCCAAAGCTGTTGAGACAGTCAACGTAAATTATGGCTCTACTGATTTGCAGATGATAGCTGAGGCAATGACAAGATCATTGCTGCAGTCTAAAGCCATCTCTGGAAGTAAGGATGCGCCTATTGTGACCCTGGCAGACGTGAAGAATAAGACTTCTGAGTACATTGATACGCGCGTCATTACCGATAAGATCCGCACGCAATTAATGAAAAGTGGTCAAGTGCGTTTTGCCGTTAGCGTATCTGAGATGCAAAATCAAACAGAAGAGCTTAAGCGTCAGAATCAGTCAGGCCTATATAAGAACAGCACAATTGCCAAAACTGGCAATATGCAAGGTGCTCAATATCGCATTGAGGGATCTATTGCTTCTATTGTGAAGAATACGAAAGATGTAAAAGATGTTTATTACGTCTTTAACTTAAATCTGATTAATAACGAATCTGGTCTGCTTGAGTGGGCTGATGAAAAAGAGATTCGTAAGACTGCAACGCGCTAATACGCTATTTCACACCATAAAGAATTGAGCATACATGAATAAAATCTTTTTAGCTTGCACGAGTCTGAGTCTGGTTTTCTTGGCTGGTTGTGCTACTAAGCCGCCTGCTCCAAGCGTAGAATCGGCGATCGTTGGTCAAAGACCTGCTGATCCACCCAAGAATCCAGTCATTAATGCTGAGGCTCTTAATGCTGATTCGAAGTCTATTGCCGTGACGGATATCTACTTCAAAAGAGAAGGTAAGAACTTAACCTTTATTGAGGAGACTAGAACAACGACAGGAAACAGCATATCCTCAACTATTGCACCAAAGACAATAGAGGTGGATGCTGATAAGGCAAATGCCTCTGCTATTACAGGCGGCGCAAATTCATCTGCATTTCCAGTGAAGTTCACAGACTTATCTGATCCAAAGGCGACAAGCCCTGGCACAGGCGCGCCTCCAGCCCCACTAGTTGATGCTGCGACACCAGGCTCAAGCTCATCAATCGCAAGTACCCAAAGCATGAAGAAGTCTGGCTATCAAAGTAATAGTGAATATGGCGAATTGCGTTATTTGGCTAACCCTATTCGCGGTCTGCTAATCAAGTCCGGCTATAAAGTAGTTCAAGCTAAAGCTACCGTAGCTACGCCTAATCAAGGTGACGAGTTTTTTGATATCGTCAAACGTATTAAGGCAGGTGATTTTGGTGATGCAGACTATGTGTTGTATGGCGTTTTAGCTGAAATATCCAGTACAGATAACGTAGCAGATATCCCGGGTACAAAATCTACCTCGCAACAGGTGACGCTAGAGGTGACAGTAGACTTTAATATTATTGACACCAAGACATCTCAAATCGTGGCCTCTTTTGTTGCTTCAGGAGAGGGCAAAGACGTTCAAATCGACGGTAGAGATACCGGCCATAAACCAAGTAACGCGAAGCTAATGAAGTTGGCTTCTTTGGATTTGGCGGAAGATGTCCGTAAGCATTTGGCTGATCAAAACTTTATTACCAATAACCCTGGATCCGCAGGGCAGCAGCGCAATTTGAAGAGACGTTTAGATGATGATGCTTCTACTTTGAAGGTTTATAAGTAACGGAGCAGAAACGTAAAAGGCGTAAAGCCTTTTATTAAACCTCTACCGGCGGATGCGTTTTCTCATAGCGCTCCGCCGTTCTTCTAAAGAGGTAGAGTAAAAAGCATGCAGCCAAAGCTAGGCTCAGGCTATTTCCGGCCCAGAACCCATTAGCCCCCCGCAAGAACTCAGGCGTATTACCTAAGACATTAAAGCCCATGAGGTAGCCGCCACCAAGGCCAACACCCCAAAGCGAACCCGCGTAGATGACCATGGGCCAAAAAGCAATGCGGTAAGCTCGCAAAATAAATGCCGCAGTAATTTGTAGCGCATCAAACACTTGATAAAACGCAATAAACAAGAAGAGGGGGATGGAGAACGCCTTCACTTCCGCCGGTGGATCATATAAATCGAGTAGCTGCGCTCTTAAAATCCAAACGGTAATACCAATGCTGATACAAAGTGCGGTTGTAAAAAAGACGGAGGACCAACCGATCTCTTCGGCGCGCTCGGGTTTATTGGCGCCAATCGATTGAGATACTAGTGTCATCGTTGCAATCGAGAGTGAGAGTGGCACCATATAAATGACGGTCCCCATATTCGCCACAATTTGATGGCCTGCTAATGCGGTAGTTCCAAGGCGAGCGATAAATAGAGACATGAAGGTGAATGAAGTCACCTCAATCAAGTAACTAAAGCCAATAGGGGTACCAAGTTTAAGTAAAGTCCAGATGCGGTGCCAGTTAGGCATACTAAAGCGCGTAAAGATCTTAAATGGCTTGTAAAAGTGGTCAAACAATACAAAGCCCAAAGTCATGAGTAGCCATGACCAATTGATGATGACAGTGGCAACGGCACAACCGGGACCGCCCATGCCATCAATACCTAAGCCACCGTAAATAAAGAGCAGGTTGAGGGGTAATTTAAGAGCTAGGCCGATGATTTGCACCACTGTAATCACGGTAGGGCGCGACACGGCATTGTGAAGTGCCATCAGGACGCGCATTCCCATGCTGGCAGGTAGGCCGATTGCTAGGATATTGAGATATAACTTTGCTTTGCCTTCAATCGCGGTATTCATTTGTGAGATGGAAAGTAAATGATCTGCGTTGAGCAAAATGAAGCAGCCTAAAACACTCAGTCCTAAAGCGAGCCAGGTTGCTTGACGAACCTCTTCACCGATTTCTGAAAAGCGTTTCGCGCCAAATAGTTGACCTGCAATTGGTGCAAGCGCAGAGATCACGCCTGTTAACCCAACATAAATACTAATGAAAATAGCTGAGGCCATTGCGAGTGCTGCTAGGTCGTCAGCGGAGTATCGAGCTGTCATTGCTGTATCTAGAACGCCAAAAGCAATAACCGCTAGTTGACCAATAAGTAATGGCCCAGCTAGTTTTAGTAAGGAGGGAATATCCTCGCGCAGGCGCGATAACTTAAAGTGCAGCACGATTTATTCTGGGATGACTTCGTAAAGACGCAAGCGCTCGTCGCGGTCAGCGGCACGACGGTCTTCCCAAAGTAGAGTGAGTTTCTTATTATTCAATTGTGCGTAGGCTTTTGCCTCGGATTGGCTGTGGGTAAGCATCCAAGGACAATTTGGATCATCGCGCAAGTTGAGTTTGGAGAAATATTCAAAAGAGGCTAGTTGAGCAAAGCCAAGATTGCTGGTATCAATACAGCCACCTCTTGAGGGAACCATTTGCACTAAACGAGCTGAAACATGACGATAGGTTTTGGCATAGTTAATGGTTGGTAACCAAAGACTCATCAGTAGAACCCACATGAGGGTGGTGCCTGATGCTGAGATGATGAGGCAGCGCCAAATTTCTTTTGGAGCGCGTGAAGTTCTCCAGCGAACGACTGCAAGCCATACGCCAGTAGTAATGAGCGCCACAATGAATGCCAGAGCATTAAATTGACTCTCAAACCCTGGAAGTAGGCGTGCAATATTTGCCGCAGTAGATTCTGGATAGCCGGTAACTTTTGCTAACCAAATAATCCAGATGGCTAATGCAATGAGAGTAAAGCTAAACATCGCAAACCAATCAATAAAGCTAATCACACTACGCTTGAGAACGGGCAGGCTAAATGCAGCAATGATAGAAAGGCTTGGAATTAAGATCATCAAGTCATGTTCATTCGCTTCTAGGCGGAATAGAACATAAATTAAGCTGCCAATAAATAAACTCAATGGAATGGCGAGGTGTGGAGCGCGCCATGCGCCAGCTTCTTTAGTGCGACCCCAGTGAGCAAGTGAAACGACCGCAAGCGGCCAGACAGGCCAAGCGTAAGCCCAGAAGTTCACGCTTAAGAATCCTAGTGATTCAATAGATGGAGTAGCACGCATTTCTGGCATGTTGCGCCAACCTTCTTCGGCGATATGTCGCCACTGTGGTGAGAGATCGCCTAAGTACCAAACTAAAGGCCAAATTGCAAAACCAATTAAGCCCAAGACAGTGCTGGTAAGCGTCCAGCGAAAGCGCAACTTTGCATTGCTAGCAATGACCGCAATAATGGTTGAGGTGACAACAATTAAGCTCAGAGTGAGGTTGCTCGATAGTGCGACGATGGCAATACCAAGACCAGTCCATAAACCACCTTGCCACGGCTTATCTAAGCCACGCACTGTCCCATAAAGAACAATGCTGATGCCCATTAGTTGCGCCATCATTGGCGTAGTTTCATGAGCGCGCTGAGCAAGACCTACGCAAGCTAAGAAAATGAGTAGAGCGCCATCTGCCAAGGTCATGCCGTAACTCTTTAAGTCAGGTTGACCGCCAACAGCTAACGCCATTGGTTGCACTTCACGACGACGACCTAATAAATAGGTTGCATACCAAATAGCTAGTGCGGCAGCAAAGAAGCAAATTGCCGAATATAAACGAGCAGCATTGGCAGCGCCAATAAGTGGACCAAACCATTTAATGAGTGTCGCCCCAATCCAATAGGGTAGTGGTGTACCGAGTGAGATATCGCGACCGGCTAAATGCGGAACTATCCAGTCAATAGAGTTGCCGCGAAAGAGTGTCCACATGCCGCCAAAGCCAATAGCGTCTTCGTTCTTCCAGGGATCCCGAAAGAAAAGGCCAGCAAAACCATAAACCAAAGTCAGCGCAAAAATAATGATGCGCGGAATCGATTTAGTGGCAGCGGCGGTAAGTTTGACCATGAGTGCAGTTCAAAATAAAAAAGGCAGCAAACGCTGCCTTAATTATCTCGCAGAGATGGTATTTCATATACCCTGCGAATAGAGGTGTATTAAGCCTTCTTCTTGGCTGGCTTTTCAGCAGCTTTAGCTTCTGCAGCAGCAGCTTTTTTCTCAGCTGTTTTAGCAGCGCCATCACCGGATGCCTTAGCAACAGCCTTGGTGCCGAATTTCTGACGGAATTTCTCAACACGACCAGCGGTATCCATAATTTTTTGGGTACCAGTGTAGAAAGGGTGTGATTCAGAAGAAGTCTCGATCTTGGCCAATGGATATTCATTGCCATCTTCCCACTTAATGGTCTCTTTAGTAGCCATTGTGGAGCGAGTCTTGAAGCTGAAGTTATTAGAAACGTCTACAAAGACGATTTCACGATATTCAGGGTGAATGCCAGGTTTCATTATGAGTCCTATGAGCGGGTAGCCGTTTGAGCCAAATTGACTTAAATACTTTCCCAGGTTTTAAAAGCAGTAAAGGCGAAATTATGCCATGAAATCAATAACAAAGCGCATTTTGGCGGTCTAAAAAGGGCCAAAACGGCCTCCTAGACCCCTAAATTAGCCTCCGCGACGCATTAAGTCGAAGAATTCACCATTATTTTTGGTTGATTTGAGCTTATCGACGATGAAGTTCATCGCTTCGATATCGTCCATATCGGCCAGTAATTTACGCAATACCCAGATCTTCTGGAGGTTTTCAGCTTTAACCAGCAACTCTTCACGGCGGGTGCCGGACTTATTAAGGTTAATAGATGGGTAAACACGACGCTCGGCCAAACGACGCTCAAGGTGAACTTCCATATTGCCAGTACCCTTGAACTCTTCATAGATAAGGTCATCCATACGGCTGCCAGTTTCTATCAACGCAGTAGCGATGATAGTGAGAGATCCACCTTCTTCAATATTGCGAGCAGCACCGAAGAAGCGCTTAGGGCGTTGCAATGCATTTGCATCTACACCACCAGACAGTACCTTGCCTGATGAAGGAACTACCGTGTTGTATGCGCGAGCAAGACGGGTAATCGAGTCAAGCAAGATGATCACATCTTTACCCATTTCTACTAAACGTTTTGCTTTTTCAATCACCATTTCGGCAACTTGAACGTGACGCACAGCTGGCTCATCAAAAGTAGAGGCAACAACTTCGCCGCGAACGGAGCGTTGCATTTCAGTAACTTCTTCTGGGCGCTCGTCTACGAGCAATACGATGAGAATGGCATCAGGATTATTTGCAGAAATTGCGTGTGCAATGTGCTGCATCATCACGGTCTTTCCGGATTTAGGCGATGCTACGATCAAGCCACGTTGGCCGTAGCCAATAGGGGAGATCATATCAATAATGCGGCCAGTCAGATTCTCTTCTGCCTTGATATCGCGCTCTAAGCCGATCACACGGTTTGGGTGCAAAGGCGTTAAGTTCTCGAACATGATGCGGTTCTTGAGGGCTTCTGGGGCCAAACCGTTGATCTTGTCGACCTTTACCAAAGCAAAGTAACGCTCGCCATCTTTAGGTGTACGCACTTCACCTTCAACGCTGTCGCCGGTGTGTAAGTTAAAGCGGCGAATCTGCGCAGGGGAGATATAGATGTCATCTGGAGAAGCCATGTAAGAGGCTTCAGGTGAGCGCAAGAAACCAAAGCCGTCAGGCAATACCTCCAAAGTGCCGTCGCCGAATACTGTTTCACCAGCCTTCGCACGTTTTTTCAGAATGGCAAACATCAATTCTTGTTTGCGCATCCGTTGTGTGTTTTCAATCTCCAAGCTAGCTGCCATTTCAAGCAAAGCGGATACGTGGAGGCCTTTGAGTTCAGTTAATTGCATGTGGTTCTCGGGTGTAGATAAAAGAAAAAATCAGAATAGAAAGAATTTGTTTTGGGGTATCGCTGCGCTGATAGAGATCACGCAGATGTAGAAAAACAGAATTTGGGGTGTTTGCTAAAGAAGGGGGTAATTTGCTGAAAATCGGGGCACTGATTAGTGCGTTTAAGTAATACTACACTAAAAAACGGGGATGACAACTACCGTAAATTAGTAAAAACCACAGGCTCAGCTGGTGAACCTGTGGTCTGAGACTATTTACAGGTGACTATCAATAAATGCAGTCAACTGAGATTTGGCCAAAGCGCCTACTTTTTGAGCAGCCACGGTGCCATTTTTGAAGAGGATCAAGGTAGGAATGCCGCGAATATTAAATTGGGCAGGTACGCCTTGGTTCTCATCCACATTCATTTTTGCGATCTGTAGCTTGTCGCCGTATTCGCCAGCGAGCTCTTCCAGGATTGGACCAATCATTTTGCAAGGACCACACCACTCAGCCCAGAAGTCGAGCAGAACAGGTTTATCGGACTTGAGGACGTCTTGTTCGAAAGAGGCGTCAGTTACATATTTAATGCCGGCACTCATGAAAATTCCTTATTTAGACTTATTTAGCGAGTTATTTAATTATGTCGTTACAGCGCTTATATTAGCAATAAGCGAAACATTCTGCTCAAAATAGATAAATACACACTTAAATGCCTCAGTCTTTCCCAACCATTTCTGACCATAAGCAGCCGCAAGCTTGGGCAATCACGCCCAATAACCAAGCGCTTACCCAATTGGCAAAAGGTATCTGGGATTGTGCAGTGCAAACCAATCAGCGCCCTTTGGTAGTGCTAAGTACTGCTGGCCCAGTCATTGGGGTGAGAGTAGCTTTGGAGCGAAACCGACCCAAAGACTTGCCAAGCAGTATTGCCTTCTTGCCTCAAGTCATTAGCTTCACTGACTGGTTAGAAGCGGCACCAGGTGCATGGAAGTTTCCCAAGAAGCAAAGTGATTTAGAGAGATGGTTAAATGTCTACGCTACTTTGTGCAAACATAAAAATTTGCAGGCGTGGTTTAAGGCTGAAACTGAATCTGGTGCATGGGGCTTGGCGCAAGCAATTGTCGAAGCTTGTGACGCCTTGTCGACGGCGGTAAGTCCACTGCTGCAGAAACAGGTTCAAGAGTTTATTCAAAATAATCTAGCAGGACCGAGTAATCTCGGTGAGATTTGTCTTGTGCAAGCGCAAGCATTATTGGATAACGCTGTTGCTAAAGTCTATTCAAAAATGGCACGCAAGGTCGTGGATCAAGAGACTAAGGTCTTACTTGAGTTTTGGCGCTATACCGCGAGCGTGAGTGACCCAGCATTTCGTAATCAGCTTGCAATGGCCGCACACTTGAACGCCATTGAAACTGCAAAAAAAATAAATCAAAAGAATCAATCAAGTCAAGCAAGACCGCTCATATGGGTTGAGACCGCTGATCCAACACCAATTGAGCAAGAGAGTATTAGCGACTTACTTCAGCAGTATGCTCAGCATGCGCCGGTAGTAGAGGTCAAAATGGATTGGAGTGATGTGGGCTTGTGGCCGGAATCTATTGGCTCTGAAGATGGTGAGCAGGCAAAGGCGCAAGCGTTAGCAAATGCAAGGCACACCCAAAGCAAGGACTGGCGATTAATTGCTGCTAAACGCTTTGAAGAATTAGCATGGGCTGCTGCTAAAGCAATTGAGCAACATCTCATTGATGGCAAAACCAATTTGGCGCTGGTTGCACAAGATCGTTTAGTTACAAGAAGGGCGCGTGCACTACTCTCACGTTTAGGTCCATCGCTCAATATTCGTGATGAAACTGGTTGGAAGTTATCTACTACACGCGCTGCTGCTGCACTCAATAGTTGGTTGGAGCTCATGAAAGCGCCCAAAGATGGTCCGAGTGCAAAGACTTTGCTTGAGTTTTTGCAGAATCCTTTTTTAGACATTAGCAAGATCCTGAATCGAGATACGGAAGCGTGTGTAGGGCTTATTGCTGAGCTGGAAGATATCTTGGTTGGTAGTAAAGCTGAGTCGGGTTGGAAGACCTTTCACTTGGCCATTGAAGGGGCGCAAGCTAATGCAGCAAAAATGGCTGGCACATTACCAAGTGCCGCCTTGTTTGAGTTATTGCAGTTTATTCGGGAGCGCCATCATGAGTGGCTAAGCCTTAAGGTTGATTGCAATAAAGCTTTCGCTCTGTTGCAGAGGAATCTTGAGGTCACCGGCATGGCGCAAAGCCTGGAGAAAGACTCAGCCGGAAAGCAGCTACTAGAAGTGCTGAAGACATTTGATTTAAGTAAGACTCAACATCAGGAAATATCTATTCGTTTGAGTGAGTGGCTGAGTTTGCTCAAAACCGTTGTAGAGGGCGCTAGCTATCAAGAGGCTGGCAAAGACGCTCTAGCCACACTAAGTATTCTGCCGCTCAGTTCTACACGCATGCGTGACTTTGAGGCGGTAGTTGTCGTGGGTTGTGATGAACAACAGTTGCCAGCGTATTCAGAGCCACCACTATTTTTCTCGGATGCGCTTAATCAATTATTAAAGACCTCAACAATTGCCATGCAATTTGTGCAGCAATCTAGGGATCTGTCGCAACTCTTAGTGTCATGTCCCAATGTGGATTTGCTTTGGCAAAGTAAAAGTAATAATGGCGAGCCACTCAGACCCTCGGCTTGGATTCAGCGTTTGCAAAACCAAATGAAGTGGGAAGCGATTCCAACTCAATTAAAAAAACGACCTTTTGAAGCTGCGCCAATGGAGATGGCAGTTGCGCATTTTGAAGAACAATTGCCAATGCCGCTATCGATGAGTCCCAGTGCCTATAAGGCTCTACGGGATTGTCCGTATCGTTATTACGTCCGCAGTCTATTAGGTTTACGTAAAAACAAAGAGTTCGACGAAGGCTTTGATGCTTCGCTAGCAGGACAAACTTTACATAAATTACTCAAGCGTTTTTATCAAGCGCTTAAAACCCAAGAGCATACCAACGCAACACTCAAAACCAATTCAGAGCAAAGACGTGCCTGGATGGAGCAGAGCTTAAATATTTGTTCAGAGCAAGAGTTTGCCGCTTTGATTGAAGGCGACGCTAGAGTTATGGGTGTGTTAAGAGACTGGCAAAAACAAATTCCTAGCTTTGTGGATTGGCAATTGCAACGTGAGCTAGCGGGTTGGCAATTTTTTGATGGCGAGGTCAAAGTTGGCTTTGATCTGCCATTTCAAGACACTGATGGCAATCTTAAGATGATTCGCATTGAGGGCTATGCTGATCGCTATGACGTCCATATGGATGACAGCAGGCGTGCTTCAGTGATTGACTACAAAAATCAACGCTTTGAAAGAGTCAAAGTAAGAGCGGAGCATATCTTGGACGACCCTCAGCTCTTGATCTACGCCAGAGCTGCCAACGAAGAGCAAGAAAACCATAAGCTAATGGGTCATCAAGTCGAGCAAGCGGAATGGGTAGCCCTAAAGGCCGATATCTCTAAGGATGGTCAAAAGGCTGCACGTAGCCAAGAGGTGGCTGATATGCCAGAAATGATGCAGCAGTTCTCTGCGCAGATGATAAAAGATGTGGAGCAGCTTTGGGCTAAAAAGCCAATGCAAGCATTTGCACCTGATGGGGTATGTCAGTACTGTGAAGCAAGGGGTATTTGCAGGAAGGGGATTTGGTGAACGATCAATTCAGTAGCCTCCCTGTAAAGCAAGCATATTCAGAAAAGCTGGCTTGTGATCCGCAGCGCTCAGTGATTGTCTCTGCTTGCGCAGGAAGTGGTAAGACTTGGTTGTTAGTTGCTCGACTACTCCGTCTATTGCTCGATGATGTAAAGCCACAAGAAATCCTGGCGCTCACATTCACACGAAAAGCAGCGCAAGAAATGCGTGACCGTTTATACGGATTACTTGAGCAATTTTCGAAAAGTGATGACGCTTCTTTAATCAAAGAGCTCACCGTTAGAGGCCTGGAGAAGGTGCAAGCTGAAAAATATCTACCTAAAGCCAAAGCACTTTATGAGCAGGTACTAGCAAATCCACAGCCCATTGTGATCGATACCTTTCATGGTTGGTTTGGCAGGCTGCTAGGCGCAGCCCCAGTCTCGCTGGGTATTCAGCCGGGATTTAAATTACGCGAGGATGCTAAGCGACTACAAGAAGAATGCCTAGATGACTGGTGGGGCAATCTCACGCCAGAGCTCAAAGCACATTACGACGTCCTGCTCAACTATTTGGGTTCGCATGAGACACAAAAACTCTTAATGGGTAAAAGTAGCCTCTTTAAGCAAAGGGGCGCATGGACATTCTTTGCAAAGAAATGCAATCAAGCTGGCATCACTCCAATAGAGAGTCTTCAGCAATCTTTGCATAAGTTAAACCTACCAAATCCATTGCTAGCCCAGTGGAATGCGCCCAATGCATTGGCAGACTTGCAGTTCTTGGCACGCTGTTTTCAAAATAGCAGCGTAAAAGATAGTGATCTTCTCCAATATTTGCTACCTGCAATTGCTTGCAAGGAGCGTGCTGGAGATGTGATGGAAGTTGTGAGTAACTTTCAAACCGCTTTCTTAACTAAAGACCCAAAATACCGAAGCAATAATGACAAGGCCTTGGGTGAGATGAAGAAGTATCTTGAGAGGATGGGTGAAGCGCACCGTATCGAAGAACATATCGCCATCAAGCAAAGCTGGGGCCATGCTTTTGAGGAATACCTGCTCTGGCAAGCTGAGAAAGATATCTTTGCGATTAATGAAGCTTGGTTTGCGCTGAGCCAATCCATGATGGCGCACGCCAACGCCCAAAAAGAGAATATGCGCGTGCGTGACTTCGATGATTTAGAGGTTGGCGTTAGTTTGTTGATGGGCGAGCCTGAGCATGCTGCGTATCTTCAATCTCGATTAGATGCAAAGTACAAGCAAATCTTAGTCGATGAGTTCCAAGATACTAATCCATTGCAGTGGCAAATTCTGCGAGCCTGGTTAACGGGCTACAGCGAAGGTGATGAGCGTCCAAAAGTATTTATTGTGGGCGATCCCAAGCAGTCGATTTATCGCTTTCGGCGTGCCGATCCCAGATTGTTTGTGAGTGCGGCACAGTTTTTGCACCAGCATCATGACGCTGTCTATATCGAGCAGGACAAAACGCGTCGTAATGCTCCTGAAATTAATAAAACCGTTAATGCAATCTTTCAGGGCGAGCAAGTACCGCCCGATTACCCATACTCAGAGCAGCAAACCCTGTGGACTACTCCAGATAATGGCAAGCCAAGTGATGCGTATGCCCAGCAAGGCGAAGTGTATCTGTTGCCATTGATTCCTTATGTGGAGCCGACGCAGGAACTGCGAGAGGGTAGTGCTTTTGATGGGGCAATTGCTGATTTGAGTGAAACAGTTGGCGTGATTCAGCGCCAGCATGAGGGCGAGTTGGTTGCGCGTCTTATTAAAGAGATTATCGCCACACGTAAGGTCGCTGATAAAGAAGGCGGCCAAGAAATCTGGCGTGATGCTAGAGCAAGTGATTTCTTGTTACTAGTAAAGCGTCGTAAATATTTACCTCAATACGAAAGAGCGCTACGTGATGTAAAGCTTGCATATGAGAGCCCGCGCTTGGGTGGCTTACTCAATACTCTTGAGGTCGATGATCTGATTTCCTTGCTTACTGTATTGGTAACGCCTCGTCATGATTTGCCGCTGGCCCAGGTTCTCAGAAGTCCTATTTTTGGTTTTGCCGAAAAACAAATGCAGCAACTGGCAGTAGCGATGACTTCCGGTCGCTATCGCTCTTGGTGGGATGCTTTACAAGATAGTAAAGATGCAAAACTACAAGGGGCTGCACGTTATCTCCAGCATTGGCATCTTTTAGGCGAATGCTTGCCAGTGCATGACTTACTCGATCGTATTTACCAAGAGGGTGATGTTCGCCTTAAATACGCTGCAGTCTGTCAGGATCTCGATCGTCCGCAGGTATTGGCTAATTTGGATGCATTCCTTGAGGTTGCACTCAATCAAGATGGTGGTCAGTATCCAAGCTTGAGTCGTTTTATTCAGGAGATGAATATCAAACGCCGTGGCGATGACGATGAAACGCCTGATGAAGGGGATGTAGATGCAGCCAGTGATGACAACTTGGCTGAAATAGATGAAGAAAGTGAGATGTCAGAAGAGGATCGTCATAAGCGTGTGCGCCTCATGACAATTCATGGGGCTAAGGGATTAGAGTCGCCCTTTGTCATCATTCTTGATGCGAATAATACTGACACGAATGTGGACTACAGCGGTGTCTTGATTGATTGGTCGCCACAAGAAGAGAGTCCATCTCATTTATCGCTGTTCACTTCTAAAACATTAACCGGACTCCGTGCTGAGATTAACGAAGCAGAGAAGCAAATCGGTGAAAAAGAAAACTGGAACCTGCTTTACGTCGCTATGACGCGTGCGCGCCAGGGTTTATGGATTAGCGGCGATGCGCAAAAGCCAACCGCTAATAATCCTAGTGGCTTAGATAAAAGTTCTTGGTATGGCAAGGCGAGTAAAGCCGAGTTGTCCGTATATCAAGTGCGTGAGCAAGTGATAGCGGAGGAGGTTGAGAGTGTCAGGACCGCAACAGAATACGCAGTAGAAGATTATGTCTTGGAATGGAATCCTGCACAAGATAGCTATAAGCAAATGCTAAGTGATATTGAGAGCGGTGTAACTGTTGAAGTATTTGTTGGTGAAGATGAGCAAGTAGAAAATCCCGATCCAGAAATCTTGGAAGAGGGTATAAACTTCCACAAGTTACTAGAGTTCATTACTCCAGACTCTGCCAATCCAAGTAAGCCAGCAATGCCAAGCGAGCAAGAAGTGATGAACTGGCTGAATATAGATCAAGTCCACGCTAAAAGGGTTATTGAGCGAACTAAAACAGTATTAGAGGCGCCTAAACTCAAACCCTATCTCACCTCGGGTCAATGGATTGCCGCATGGAATGAATTGGATATCGCAAGCGAAGTGGGTAAAAGCTATCGTATCGATCGCTTGGTAGAGTTAGAGGATCATATTGCGATCATTGATTACAAACTCACGATCCCGGAAGTGGGAAGCGAAAAATATGAAATATATCGCAGGCAGTTACAGGGGTATCAAGCGGAGCTTATAAGAATCCGTCGGGATAAGCCCAGCAAAGCGTATTTGATTGCTGCGGATGGAAAGATGCATCAAGTTAGCTAGCCAACATGCTCTTAAATTTGTTCTAAATGCTCTATGCTATTTGAGTAAAGCAAAAACCTCCAAACTGGGGTTAATGAACGTGACAAGCAATATTCCGTTAGGAGGTAATGTGAACAAGCGTAATTTAATAAAGGCGTTTGTCTAACGCATTTCTTGATGATCCAGCCACTTTGGCATACATGTTCCGTTAGTCGGTTTTAAATGTTAAGTAAATTTTGCACATAAAGTGTGCAAATTGTCATGCAGATATCTTATTTTTTTGGTAGCCTAGACCCTTATATATTTTAGATAGGTTTTGACTTGGTCTTTTCAAGGCCGGTCTGCTATCAAAAAGAAAAAGGATGTTGGGAGATGACTGAGGGAGTATTGATCGGGGGCTTAGTAGTAATAGCGGGCTTAGTTGCTAGCTATATGAAGAGGCACCCCTTTTATAGTTATAAGACTCAAAAATACAAAGAGCGCTTTCAACACAAGCTGCAAGATGCACTCGCAGGCACTTATGACGCAAATGACTCTTATTGGCTGTCACGGGCAATTGCCGACAATATCTTTGATTTTGGTACGAGAACATATCGTGATTTCCACGTAGAGCGCTACGAGAAAAAAGCAAAATCAGAAAGACCCCATCTCTATAAAATGCATGTCGAGGAGCCCAGAATTTTATGTGAGCATTTGACAGAGCGTGCTATAGAATTAAAAGTCCCAGTTAGCGCTTTTAGTATGCATATGCGCTATCTCTGGCAAGAGTATCTAGTGCCAGTGGGTCGATTAACTCCAGCATCACTTGATCGTCTGCCCGGATCAAGCCTTTATGCCGCTGAATTAAAAAACTTGCCCGTCTCCAAAGAGGATGTGCAAATATTTATATATAAAACCGAGCAATCTTAATAGCGCACCCTTACTTAATCATCCCTGCGTTCTTTGCATCATCCATAGCTTGAGCAGCCCCCTTCATAAATGCCGGCATCTTTAGGGTGCAAAGGCTCAATACCATCGTCGGGCATCATGATGCCGTGCTTGCGCCAGTAGTCATCACCTCAATCAAAATGCTCGCATTCAAAAGCAACTTTAGGATGTTTTTTTAATTAAGGCGCAACTTCTAGGTCCACTATGCAATTCCTCAGGCCCAATGCAAGCATAGGGCACTTGGGGTTTATGGCTAGAGAATTGACGTGGGAAAGGGTTGGAAAAGAGGGGGTAGGAGGGGGTCATAGCCCCAAAACAACAAAAATAGCCCTGTTTTTGGGGTTTTTGCATATACTGTATAAACATACAGTATATTAATGACTATGACGCAAGTAATAAACCTCGAAAAAGCAACCCTCAGCCAGTCGCCACAAGCCTTGGCGGGGCATTTTGCTGCCTATGAGCTTAAGCTCCTGAGTCACCGGATTTCAGCTGGATTCCCTAGTCCAGCGGCAGATTACGCTGAGGATGGCTTGGATTTGAACCATTACTTAGTGCAGAACAAGCCAGCCACCTTCATGTTCACCGTGAAGGGGGATTCCATGTTGGGTGCAGGTATTTGCGATGGCGACAAGGTCGTTGTTGATAAAGCACTCAAACCAAAACACAAAGACATTGTTGTGGCTGTTGTCGATGGTGAATACACCATTAAGCGCCTCTATCAATTGCGTGGTCGTATTGAGCTCCAACCAGAAAATCCCAATTACCAACCCATCACCTTTAGCGAGGGTAGTGAGTTGCAGATCTGGGGTGTGGTTGTTGGGGTGGTTCGCAAGTACAGCAATACCAGTACTAGATACGGCAAAGAGGGTAAGTGAGATGAATACCCATTCACAAACTGCATCAATCTCATCAAATTCACTCTTTGCCCTCGTCGATGTCAATAACTTCTACGTTTCTTGCGAGCGCGTATTCCAGCCAAAGTTAGAGCAAGTGCCGATGGTTGTGCTTTCCAATAACGATGGTTGTGCTGTGGCGCGTAGCGCTGAGGTCAAAGCGCTTGGGGTAAAAATGGGCACACCTTGGTTTCAGATGAAAGATCTTGCCAAGAAGCATGGCATCCTGGCTCAATCATCGAACTACACGCTATATGGCGACATGAGTAGCCGGGTGGTTCAAGTGCTCAGAACATTTACACCCAATCTCGAGGTCTACAGCATCGATGAGAGCTTTTTGCAAATCGAAACTGTCTTGAAGCAATATTTAAATGCCACGCAACTAGGCCAAACAATCAAGCAAACAGTCAAAGACACTACCGGCTTGCCAGTCTGTGTTGGTATTGGACCTAGTAAGACCTTAGCAAAACTCGCCAATCACTTCGCTAAAAAGCACAAGCAGTTCGCCGGCGTATGTGATGTAAACGCTATGGCAAAAGAAGAGCTCTACCAGTGGATGAGTGAGACTGAGGTGGGTGAGGTCTGGGGTGTTGGTAAGCAAATTACCAAGAAACTCAAAGCCCAAAATATTCAGAGCGTATTGGATCTCTTGCAGGCCTCCCCACAAGCCATGCGGCAACAGTTTGGGGTGGTGATGGAGCGCCTTTGCTATGAACTGCATGGTACATCTTGTCTGCAGTTAGAGGAGGTAGCGCCAGCCAAACAACAAATCATTGCCTCACGTAGCTTTGGAAAATTGGTAACGAATCAAGCAGAGCTTGCGCAGTCCGTAGCGACCCATGTAGCGCGCGCCGCCGAAAAGTTAAGAAGTCAAAACAGTACTACGGGCGCGCTCACGGTATTTATTCAGACCAATCCATTTAAACAAAATGAGCCCCAGCATCATCAAAGCATCACTGTTCCATTGGTAAACCCAACTGATAACACGCTCACATTAACAAATGCAGCCTTAGCGGGGCTCAAGCAAATTTATCAGGCGAACTTTCGTTACAAGAAGGCTGGCGTTATTCTCAATCTCATTAGTGATAAACCGATAGCACAGCAATCACTCTTTGATGATCCTGAGACCAAAGGTAAGTCTATTCATCTCATGAAAGCAGTAGATGAGATCAATGCGCGATTTGGTAATGCGGTCATTCGATCTGCAGCTTCAGGAACCAATAGCGCTAAACAAGAGTGGCAAATGCGATCAAACAATCGTTCTCCAAACTACACCACCAGATGGGATGAGTTACCGATAGCAAGATAAAAGTATCGGAAAAAACACAAAAAACTATACGAAAAGACGCGAAAAAATATGAAATTTACACACAAAAAACCACTATTTTTCACTAGCTCATTTCATGAGCTTTAAGTCCGATATTCTGAATTCATAGCAGCAAAAAACAAATAGCAAAGAGGAGAAATAAATGAACACAATCAGCAACTTGATGAATAACTTTAACGGTATCTCATTGGCAGCAATCATGATTCTGTCTTACTGTGCAGTGTTGAAAAACACTAAGCGTAATGAAGGCGCAATAAAGCAGGTATTTAATCGTCACTATCAGTAATCAATACTGGTAGTAGAAGTAAAAACGCAGTAGGCAGCAAAGCAATGGGGGAATAAGGAAATCACGGATTCCTTATTCCCTTGCTCTTTTTTAGGGCAATAAAGTAAGCTATCAAGGTAATTTCATTACTGTGCAATCAAATGACTTCCAATCCTTGTTTTGAATGTGGCATGTGCTGCCAGTATTTCCGGGTCAGCTTTTACCATGGAGAAATTGCAGGCAATCGTACGGGAACAGTTCCAGAAGAGTTGACCACAAGAGTCTCTACCCATTTGGCCTGCATGAAAGGTACTGAGAAAGGTGGTGAACCATGCGTTGCGCTACGCTATACCCCGGAAGAAGGCTACCGCTGCTCTATCTATGAAAAGCGTTCAAGCACTTGTAGATCTTTTAATGTGCTCAATGACGATGGCACACCCAATCAAGATTGTCAGAAGTTACAACTGATTGCTAAACAGAAAAAGCAGCAGGGATTGGGCTGTAAGTAACTCTTACTTGGCTTCTAATGCTTTGCGTAAATAACCAGAGACATTATCTTGGCGCAATAACCATTGCTTGTAGTCAGTTGGTACTTGGCTAATGAGCTCACCCTTATGTTTGCCATAAGGCATGACCGTTGGGATCCTGGCTTTCTCAGACATTTCCCATAAAGCATCTAAAGAAACTGGATGGAGCTTATTAATAATCTGAGCAACTATCTTTGAGCAAATCCAAACATCGGCTAAAGCGCTATGGGCATTGCGTAATTGCTCTCTAGCGGTATCGCGTTCAAAGTAATAGAGTAGAGCACTCTGAGTATGGCTATCGAGTTCAGGCCAAAGGCTACGTGCCAAGGCTAATGTACAAATGCGTTTGACCTCAGGACTGCCAATAGCTACCCAGTCAAAATCAATATTGTGACCAATGAGATATTTAGTGCCAGCTGCCAATCGAAAGGAGCTGCTGGCTGGGCAATTAACTAATTCTTCATCCATGATGTGATGGGTAGCTAGCGCACCCAAGCTAATTGGCTTACCCGGGTTGTAACGCTGCACCCAAGGATTGCCAACTTCAAAAGGATTTAGTGAAGTGACATCAAGTGAGGCTGCCTCAATAATGACAGCATCGTTCTTATCGGTTGCTTCTACATCGAAAATAATGGCTTGGGACATAAGGAATTTGAAAAGGTTGTATGGATCTATTGTGCCCTGACTATCAACTTACTTACACCCAAATCATCCAAAATCCCTACTCGATCAGATATCAAATCGCTACGCTGAACTCTTATATGTAAAGGGGCTGACTTTGCGAGTATCTATTGAATGTTCTCATAAGCAATTGCAGTTATTTAGGATCTCGCTGGATGCGCGAACCGTCCTAGTTTTGCTAATTATTTGGATGATTTGGGGAATTTTCAGGATTCTGAAGATCTTCTGAATCGCTGTTTTTATAGGGGGAGGGTGGATGAGCCAAACCCCCGGCACTGGCAGAAATTGGGTTTGGCTGCTTCGTTCCCGACCTGACCAGGTTATCCAACCCACCATGCGGGGAGGCCCATCCAATTCCATTTTAGCTTGTTAGAATGTAAGACATGACAGCATTGGCATTAGCCCGTTCGTGGCGCCCCAAAACCTTCTCTGAATTAGTCGGCCAAGACCATGTGGTTAAGGCTTTAACGCATGCCTTAGATCAAGGCCGTTTGCATCATGCATGGTTATTTACGGGTACCCGTGGGGTAGGTAAGACAACAATCGCCCGCATCATGGCCAAAGCGCTCAATTGCACAGGATCCGATGGTTCAGGCAAGATGACTTCAGAGCCTTGCGGAAAATGCCCAGCTTGTATGGAAATTGATGCTGGTCGCTTTGTTGACTATGTAGAGATGGATGCTGCAAGTAATCGTGGTGTTGATGATATTGCTGCTCTCTTAGAAAAGGCCGCGTACGCACCAAGCAATGGTCGTTATAAGGTGTACATGATTGACGAGGTGCACATGCTCACCAATCATGCCTTTAACGCCATGCTCAAGACTTTGGAAGAACCACCAGAGCACGTCAAATTTATTTTGGCTACTACCGATCCACAAAAGATCCCAGTAACCATTTTGTCTCGATGCTTGCAGTTCAATCTCAAGCAAATGCCAGTACCGCTCATCGTGGAGCATCTCGAAAAAGTTCTCGCCTCGGAAAAGGTCGAATACGAAGTCAATGCCTTGCGTGTTCTGGCTAAAGCAGCTCAAGGCTCTATGCGTGATGCCTTATCGCTCACCGATCAAGCGATTGCGTACGCAGCTGGCAAGGTGACTGAAGAGTCTGTGCGCGGCATGCTTGGCACATTAGACGACGCTTACCTCATTCGTATTGTGGATTGTTTGATTGCTAAAGACGGTGCTAGCCTGCTAGCAGTCGCAAACGAGATGGGGGAGCGCAGCATGTCTTTCTCATTAGCATTGCAAGATCTCTCCAGCTTGTTGCAAAAAATTGCAGCAGCGCAAGTTGTTCCAGAGTCTGTATTGGATGATTGGCCAGAAGCGGGCGAGATTCGTCGCTTGGCCACTCAATTGACAAAAGAAGAAGCGCAACTCTTCTATCAAATCACCATTACAAGTCGCCCAGATTTATCACTCGCACCTGACGAGCAAACGGGTTTTGCTATGACGCTCTTGCGCATGTTGGCGTTTCGTCCAGGAAATAACAGCAGCGGCGGAGGAGGTAATTCTTCCTCGGCGCCCTCATCACCTTCGGCCCCACCAGTAAATACTTCACGCCCAGCAGCCTCAGCTGCTACAGCTGCTCCTGCATCCAGAGCTTCCGCACCAGCACCTGCTGCTAGAGTACCTACGTCTGCTGCACCATCGGCATCCGCTCCTAGTGCGCCAGCTGCTGTAGCTAGCTCAGCTGAGCGTCCTGATTGGCATGCTTTGATGCGTCAGCTGCCAGTTAAAGGATTGGTACAGCAATTGGCGTTTCAGACGGAGTTGCAAGATTGGAATGATTCAGTGGCTGGTGTGCGTGCAACGATTGTGACGCCCATGCCGCAGTTAGCTTCCGAGGCCTCAGTTGGTCGCCTTGCCGATGCATTAACTGCACACTTTGGTAAGCCGGTGAAGATCGTAATTGAAAAGGGTGAAGTAGAAGGTAAAACCGTGGCCAAGGTTGATGCCCAGATTCATCAAGAGAAAAGAATGAATGCTGAGCAAATGATTGCGGCTGATCCCTTTATTCAGCAATTAGAAAAAGAGTTTGGCGCTAAAGTCGTTGGTGGCTCAGTTAAACCTCTTTAATTTATATCAATATTCAAAAGCACTAAGGAAATAAAGCAATGATGAAAGGTGGACTTGCTGGTCTCATGAAACAGGCTCAGCAGATGCAAGAGAAGATGAAAACTGCGCAAGCCGAATTGGCTGCGTTAGAAGTAACGGGCCAAGCTGCTGGCGGCTTAGTTAAGGTAACCGTCTCTGGCAAATATGAACTTAAGCGCGTACAGATTGATCCGGGTGCAATGGATGATCGTGAGATGCTAGAAGACCTCATTGTGACCGCCTACACAGAAGCATTTAAGCAGGTAGAAGCGGCCAGTGCGCAGATGATGTCTGGCGCCACTGCTGGTATGCCAATGCCTCCAGGCTTTAAGCTGCCGTTCTAAATCTCTTTAAATATAAAGCTCTGATTACATGGCGCGCATAGAGGCACCTCAAGATGCACTCGGTCGATTGATCGAGGCCTTACGCGTGCTTCCGGGAGTAGGTCCTAAATCTGCTCAGCGCATGGCGTTCTATCTTTTGCAGCATGATCGTAATGGTGCAGCAGTTCTCGCTCAGTCATTGGGTGAGGCAGTGGAGACAGTAGGACACTGTGCGCGTTGTAATACATTTTCAGAAACACAGATTTGCAGCACTTGCTCGGATGATCGTCGTGATCCTTCGTTGCTTTGCATTGTCGAAACGCCCGCTGACCAAGTCATGGTGGAACAGACTCTCAGTTTCAAAGGTAATTACTTTGTATTGATGGGTCGCCTCTCGCCACTAGATGGCATGGGTCCTAATGAAATTGGTTTTGATCGTTTGCTCAATCGCATCGAGACTCCTGATACTGGTGTGCCAATTCGGGAAGTGGTGTTAGCAACGAATTTCACGAGTGAAGGCGAGGCTACTGCCCATTACATTGGCGAGGTGCTCAAAGCCAAAGGTATTAAAGTTACCCGTATTGCTAGAGGTATACCAGTTGGTGGCGAGCTTGAGTATGTTGATGCAGGCACACTGGCAAGAGCCTTAATGGATCGCCGCTAATCATCCTCTTCTATTTGTTTTAAAACTTACCTTAGGTTCATCATGAAAAAATCTACTTTAGCCTTGCTGGTTGCAGCACAGTTTTCTTTATTGGCTTGCAGCTCTAATCCCACGGCTAATTTAGGTGTAAATGCACAAAGAGTGGCAGTGTCAAACTTTGATCGTGACGGTATCCGTTTGGCTTATACGCTTGATGGAAAATTAGTTAGTGTAGAGTCCATCGTCTACACGCCAATATTTGGTGTTGATCCATTGGCAACAGAAAGCGCTCAAAAACGCACCGAGAAAATTTCTAAGGTACAACTCAAAAGCTTCATCGACAAGAAAGTTCTCGCAGGCACACTCTCCGCTAGCATCATCTCGATTAACCTTGAGCATGCAAGTATGCAAAAGAAAAGTGGTATGTCTGATGCTCAAAATCTTGTAGCTTCAGATAGAGAGGTATTTCTAGATAAATCCGGAAAAGATATCAATGCCAGCTCCGAGAGCTCAAAGGTATTGGATGACGCCACTAAATTAGCCCAGCTGCTTGATAAAAACGCTGATTGGAGAGCTATCGATAGCGGTATGGTTCTCTCAAGCTCTAAACCAATTAATAACGGCCAGACCTTAGAGGTGATCTATCGCTGGACTGCTAAGCCCCAAAATTAATCAGTCTTTTGCGCTTCACTTTTTTGGTTTTGTCGCCCATTGCCATCAATCTGTCATTGTCGCGACATAAAGACTAGGTAAATTGCTCCTTTTTGGGGATAATTTGGGTCTGCGCCACCCTTGAGCTTCAATCTCAAGCTGTGTTTGCCCTGTTTTCCCATCGGCATGTTGCCAATGCATCGTACCGGCATCCCCATTTAGAAATTGTGAATGACCCGCAAGATTTATTTACTCCTCCTGTTGAGCATCATTTGCACGTTTTTCGGAGCAACTGCATTTGCGCAGAGGGCAGGGTCGGGTGCTGATCAAATTGCTAGCTTTGCAGATGATTTATCTTGGTTGCCAACCGAGGGTGAGTTGTTTGGTTTGCCAGTAAATATTCATGGTCAAACCACGTATATCAATCAACGTTACAACAATTTCACATCCAGCTACTCTGGAGAGAATAGTTTGTCTTCCTTGAAGTCAATGAGCTATACCTGGTCTGGGACTTTGTTCTTGGGCGCACGCTTAGCGCCAAACACCGATATTTATTTCAATCCAGAGGTGGTATCTGGTGTGCCATTTTCTGGTTTAGTTGGTCTTGGTGGATTTTCTAACGGTGAGGCGACAAAAGCAGCTGGACTAAATGCCAAGTTTTATTCTGCGCGCGCATTTTTGCGGCAGACTATCAATCAAGAAGGTGATAAGGTTGTTCTGGAGAATGACGCCAATCAAATCACGCAAACGGTGAGTAGTAATCGCGTAGTGATTACTGCTGGACAGTTTTCTACTTTAGACATTTTTGACGATAGTAAATACGCCAAAGACCCTCGCATTCAGTTCATGAATTGGGGTAATATGACGTATCTAGCCTATGACTATGCCGCCGACGCGCGCGGCTACAGTACTGGCTTAGCGGGCGAGTGGTACCTGGATAACTGGGTATTGCGCGCATCTCGTATGCTCGCACCAAAGAACCCCAATGGCCGTGATTTGAATTGGCAAATCTTTAACGCCTATGGCGATCAATTTGAAGTGGAGCGTCAACACAATATTGCTGACTTACCTGGCAAGGTCTCGGTATTGGCTTATCGCAACAGAATGATCTTGGCGCGTTTTCAGGATGCGACAAATTACGTGATTGCTAATAATGCGCAAGGTACGCAAGCCATTAACAATGTACGCAATAACTACCAATACAAAACTGGCATCGGTATTAATGGGGAGCAGGCCTTAACCAAAGATTTAGGCATCTATGGTCGTGCGTTCACATCCGATGGTCACACAGAGACGATGTCTTTTACTGAGGCAGATAATTCAGTCTCCGTTGGTATGGGTTTAAATGGCGCCGGCTGGAAACGACCTTATGACACGATTGGAATCTCGATGATGCAAAACGGGCTCTCCAGTTTTAGAAGGGGATATCTGCAGGCTGGCGGTGTGTCTTACTTTATTGGTGACTATGCCGGTCCAGGACAAACTATTTCTTATCGTCCTGAGCGTATCGGCGAGTTGTACTACAACGCCCTAGTAGTTAAGAATGTATTGGCTGGTTTGAACTTTCAGCACATCAATAATCCAGCCTATAACTCGGCTCGCGGTCCTGTGAATATCCTATCCTTTAGGATTCATGCCGAGTTTTAAGGGTTTTGCTGACATTGGTGATAATTATTATCTTTAAAATCAATAAGTTAGAGAGCTCAAATATTTCGACTTTTGACTTTTGTCACCTATAATCCCTAAAACCCCCTGAAGTGGGCATAGATTGGATCTAATTCTGCATCTGGGGCTATAAAAACAGCATTTGATTGATTTAGAGGCAGTGGCATTTGTTGATTCTCGGCAAACATACAACAAGCGAAGTTAAATCGCTCAAAAGCAAGACATCATTTGCGGTATTTGCTTGCCTTCTTTGTGTCTTTGCCTCCCCATCTTTAGTGCTGGCCCAGCTTTCTACAAGCGAGATTCCTGCAAGTGTTACGGTTCAGTCCGGTGATACGTCTTTGGCTGCACCGCCATCGATTAGTGCTCAGTTGGGTGCGCAAGACCAAAAAACAAATGCGAACTCTAAAGCTTCCGAATTATTTGCCCCGGTAACAAAAGCAAATACGCCAAAGATTTATACCAAGCCTGTCTCATCGGGTCCTACGGAAATGGATTTGCGTCAGCTATGGAATGAGCTCAAGATCAATAATCCGCAGCTGTCTTCATTACGTGAGTCATATTTGTCTGCCAAAGCAACTGTTCCGCAGATTAATGCGCCAGCCAATCCACAAGTGGGGTTGGTTTGGTCTGGTATGCCTGTGGGTTCACCTTTGGCGCTAGGACTTGCAGGTAGCAATCCTAATGTTAGTAATAACAATGCAATATCGATTGCGCAACCTTTCCAGTTTCCTGGTAAGAAGAGTCTTGCTGCAGATATTGCCAATACGAATGCCGAGGCTTTGCTAGCTAGTACAGAGTCTACCTATTTGCAATTGGGCGCTCAACTTTCAACCTTGTACTACAGTGCTTTATCTTCACAAAAGCAATTGGCAGTTCTAAAGGAATCCGTCATTCGTTTAGAGATGATCAAGAATGTAGCAAAAGCACGTTATGCCAATAATGCCGCAGCCTATGTTGAATATCTAAATGCCCAAGTGGCACAGAGTGCTGCTCAAGCGGATCAATTCAATGTAGAGCGTCAGCTCAATGTAGCTTTACATAACATCAACACTTTGGTTGGCCGCCATTCACGTGAAAAATTGGTATTACGTGGTGATGTTCGTCGTGCTATGAGTGGCGTTCCAACCTTAATTGAGCTAGAAGATTACGCCGAAAGTAGTCATCCATCTTTAAAGAGTTCAGCACTTCAGTTGGATGCGGCTCGCAAAGGTGTTGATTTGGCTAAAAAGGCTTATTTGCCAGACTTTCAGGTGATTGGTTCATCCTATACTCCCCGTGGACCGCTCTCGGCAAATAACGGTGCGCTTTACTATCAGTTCGAACTGGATCTGATTATTCCTCTGTACTTCTTTACTAAAGAAAAGTATGGGGTAGAGCAAGCGCAGCGTAATGAAGCGGCTGCTGAAGCGGGAAACATCTCTAATCGTCAGCAAATTGTCTTGGCTGTAAACACAGCCTATGCTACTTACGAGCAAGCCAAGAATCAAACCCAGTTTTTGAAAGAGCGCCAAGTACCACAAGCTGATGCAGCATATAAGGTAGGTTTGACTCAGTATTCAAATAATGGCCAAGGCTTTAATGATTTATTGACTGCGCAAACACAGTTGCGTAACTTAGAGATTGCATTGGCTCAGGCTGAGAGTAATCTACTGCAATCGCAGGCGGTATTAATGGTATCAGCGGGTAAAGAGCCCTTTTAAGGAGCAGTTTTGAAAGACAAAATTCTTTCGTTTCTAAATCAATTAGCTGAAAAGGTTAAGCCAATTCTGCATAAAGGCGCGCATCACGGCACGCACCATGCAAAAGTGGCTGCTGTTGGCTTGGCAGGTTTGTATTGGAATCTATCACCGCAGAATCGTTATCGCGTTCGTCTCGCTGCTTTTGCTTTTGCCATTCTTTCCTTGGGCATCGTAGTAGGGCGTGTAACCAACGTCAATCGCGCTGTAAAAATCGAAGCCTCTGATAAAGCGCTCAAGGTTGAAAGCAGTGGCGTTTTGGAATTAAAGCTTCCCGGAGTGACTCTCAATCCTGATATTTATGTTTTTCAGACTGCTGAAAAAGTACAAGTTCCCGTTAATATCAAAGTGCCAGGTCGTCTGGCATTTAACGCAGAGAAATCTAAAGTTCTGTCAGCTCGTGCGCCTGGCCGCGTAGAGCGTATCTATGCTTTCGACGGCGCTCAAGTTGACATTGGTTCGCCAATTGTGGAGATGTATAGTCCAGAATTTTTATCTGCACAGCAAGAGTATTTGCTGTCTTCAAAAACTGCTAAGGTTCTCGAGGCAAACAAAAGCATGAGTGATTTGTTGGGTGATGCGCGTATTACTCAGCAAGCTGCCGCAAACCGCATGAGAAATCTCGGCGCTGCCGAGGGTGATATCAAAAATATCGAATCTACTGGTAAGACAAGCAATAACTTAATCATGCGCTCCCCTTTGAAGGGGGTGGTGGTAAAGCGTAATGTTGAGCCAGGCTCAGCGGTAAGTTCCGGTGATGTAATCACTACTTTGGCCGATCCTAAGCAGCTCTGGTTCTTGGGGAATGTGTTTGAGCAAGACTTTAGGATGATTAAACACGGTCAAAAAATGGTTTTGCATCTAGAAGCCTACCCAGAAAAAGAATTCATTGCTTATGCCAATTACATTTCGCCAACGGTAGATCCGCAAACCCGCGCCTTATTGATTCGTGCGGATGTTGAAAACACAGATGATCTCTTGCGTCCGGATATGTTTGCCTCTGGCTCTTTAACTACAGGTACAGCAGATGCTGTAGTGGTTCCGCAGTCAGCGATTGTAAGAATTCGTGAAAACCGTTACGCCATCATTAAGGTCGGCCCTGAAACATTCCGTCGTGTACCTGTTAAAGGCTATGACCTCAATAGCAAGAGTTTTGCAATCACCGAAGGTGTAGAGCAAGGCTGGCAAGTGCTATCTGAAGGAGCTGTTTTGTTAAACGATCGTTTTGCAAAGCAGGAGGACTAAGTGAGCGTTTTCACCTCCTTTATTCGAGGGGTAGTTGAGAAGCGTGTGCTTGTCATTTTTGCATCCATCGTATTGCTCGGCTTGGGCATGCTCAGTTTGAGCAAGCTGCCAATACAGCCTTATCCTGGTGTCGCGCCATTAACCATTCAAGCAATTTCGCAATGGCCGGGAAGAAGTACTACCGAAGTGGAGCAGCAGGTTACCATTCCAGTCGAGAATGCTTTGGCGGGTATTCCAGGCTTGCAAGCATTTCGCTCGGTATCGCTTTTTGGTTTATCTGTTGTTACTCTCAAATTTAATGACACTGCCGATCCATTCAAGGCTCGTCAAACCTTTTTAGCTAACTTAGCAAACGTTGCGTTTCCACAGGGCGTTACTTCCAGCATCAGCCCTGATTCAGATGCTACCGGCGAGATCATGCGTTACGAAGTCCGATCTGAGTATGCATCGTCATCTTTGTTAAAGACTTTGCAGAACTACGAGATCTATAAAGAGCTTAAGCAAACCCCGGGTGTAGCTGATGTCTCGTCTTTTGGCGGTAAGGTTCGCCAATATCAAGTTATTGTTAGCCCCGAGAGCTTGCAGGCGAAGGGTGTATCGGTTAACCAGTTAATTACCGCTCTCACTAATGCCAATAGCAATACCGGTGGTGGCTTGCTACCCAGTGGTGAGCAGCAGTTTGTGGTGCGCGGTGTAGGTCTTCTGAAGAATATTGATGACATCAAGCAAGTTGTGGTCACAATTAATAGTGGCGTTCCTATTCGCATTGGTGATGTAGCACGGGTAGAGATCGGTAATGCGCCACGCTTAGGCATGTTCCAGTTCAATGACAATCCCGATTCGGTTGAAGGCATTGTTTACTTGCGTCGTGGCGAGAACGCTACAGAGGTGCTGGCTCGTGTGCGCAACACAGTTGAAAACATTAACAAACATATCCTGCCACCTGGTATTGAGGTAAAGCCTTTCTACGATCGTCAGGTGTTGTTAGATATCACAATCGGTACTGTTAAGCACACATTGTTCTTCGGCATCTCTCTTGTATTGGCAGTCTTATTTTTCTTCCTAGGAAATATTCGTGCAGCTGCGGTAGTGGCTGCTGTGATTCCTCTGGCGCTTTGTGTTTCATTTATTCAAATGCATTTATGGAGTGTGCCAGCTAATTTGATTTCTTTGGGGGCAATTGACTTTGGTGTGATTGTTGACTCGGCGGTGATTCTGACCGAAAACGTCATGCGTCACTTAGAAGAGGGCGGTAAGCGCCTGAACCAAAGCATCATTTTGGCAACTAGTGAAGTGCAGCGTGCCATGATTTATTCTACTGGCATCATCATCGTCGCGTATTCACCATTGTTCTTTATGGGCGGTGTAGAAGGTATCATCTTTAAGCCGATGGCATTCACAATGGGCTTTGCTTTGATTGCGGCTATGGTTTTGAGTTTGACATTCCTGCCGGCAATGATTTCATTGGTATTTGGTGAAAATCTGCATCACAAACCACCATCTTTCATTACCAAGATTTTGGATAGTTATAAGCCTTTGCTGAGACGATGGATGGATCGTCCATTAACTGTTTTCTCAGTGGCAGTCTTTGTACTGGGAATTACGCTCCTGAGTATGACTCGCCTAGGTACGGCTTTCTTGCCAACCTTGGAAGAAAACAATATCTGGCTGCGGGTAACTCTGCCAAATACCGTTGATCTTGATTATTCAGTGAAGATTGCCAATCAATTGCGCGAAACCTTTATGAAGCAACCGGAGATTGAAAAGGTTGCCGCACAGATTGGTCGTCCAGACGATGGTACTGACTCTACTGGAGTGTTTAACCAAGAATACGGTCTTTACTTAAAGAGTCCTGACAAGATGCCAAGCGGATCCTCAAAGAAGGATTTGATAGCGCATTTAGAAGCTGAGCTCAATAAGATTCCGGGTATTACTTATAGCTTCTCCCAATACATTCAAGATAACGTTAACGAAGCTTTATCCGGTGTTAAGGGCGAAAACTCAGTCAAGATTTACGGTACAGACCTTGAGGTTTTAGATCAAAAAGCACATGAAGTTATTGATCAGCTCAAAAAAGTTCGGGGTGTAGCTGATGAGGGCATTCTGAAAGAGTTAGGTCAGCCTACGCTGAATATTCAGATTGATCGTGATCGTGCAGCGCGCTACGGCATTAATGTGAATGATATTCAGACAGTGGTAGCGAACGCCATTGGTGGCGCTGCTGTTACTAACTTACTTGAAGACGAAAAAACTTTTGGTATTGCCGTCCGCCTTAATGAAGGTAGTCGCAACGACGTGGCTGATATTGGTCACTTACTGGTTGAGGCACCTGATGGCACTAAGATTCCTCTGTCAATGGTGGCCAGTGTTCGCTTAACGGATGGTCCATTCTTTATCTACCGCGAAGCGGGCAAGCGCTATATTGCGATCAAGTTTAGCGTTCGTAATCGTGACTTAGGTAGTGCCGTTGAAGACGCTCAGTTCTTGGTAGAAAAGAACATCACCTTGCCGCCAAACTATTCGATTAGTTGGGATGGTCAGTTCAATCAAATGAAGCAAGCGCAGAAGAAGTTGATGTTAATTGTGCCGTTGGCATTGTTAGGCATTTTCTTATTGCTAGTAAGTGCATTTGGTAATTTCCGCGACGCCTTCATTGTGATGATCAACGTGCCATTTGCTGCCATTGGTGGTGTGATTGCCTTACATCTCGCAGGTGAGACCTTGAGTATCTCCGCATTCTTTGGGTTCTTATCGCTGTTTGGTATTGCGATCCAGGATGGTGTGATTCTGATTTCCTTTATTAATAAGACAGCTGCTACAGAGCATGGTCAGATGAAAGACATCATGGTAGAGGGCGCCTCTTTACGTGTGCGCCCAGTGTTGATGACTGCAGCACTTTCTGGTTTGGGCCTCTTACCAGCCGCCTTATCGCACTCTATTGGATCTGAGGCGCAGCGTCCTTTGGCATTGGTGATTGTGGGTGGTATGGTAACGACTACGATCTTGACGCTTTTGGTATTGCCAGTGATTTATGGCTGGTTTAGAGCTCGTGCATTGACCCCAGCAAGTAATATTTAATCGCTTTTAATTTAATAGCTAACAGAAAGAACTAAATAGTCATGAGCAATCGTCAACCTCACATCTTGGTTTCCAATGATGATGGCTATTTAGCTCCTGGCTTGCTGGCGTTGGTAAATGCTGTTCGTCCTTTGGGTCGAATTACGGTCATCGCTCCTGAGCAAAATCACAGCGGTGCATCGAATTCATTAACGCTCTCAAGACCGCTCTCGATTCATCGCGTTGCTGGTGGTGAACGTGATGGATTTTTCTTTATCAATGGTACGCCAACCGATTGTGTTCACGTTGCGATGACAGGCTTCTTAGATGAAAAGCCAGATTTGGTGATCTCCGGAATTAATCAAGGCGAGAACATGGGTGAAGATACTCTTTACTCTGGGACGGTTGCTGCTGCTATTGAGGGTGTCATGTTTGGAGTGCCGGGTATTGCTTTCTCACAAATTGATCGTGGCTGGAATCGTATTGAAGATGCCGCTAAAGCAGCGCACGATGTAGTAGCTCAGATGCTAGTGTCTGCCTTAAGCAAGAATCATGCTGATGGCGTAGCAACACTGCTGAACGTCAACATTCCAAATCGTCCTTACGCTGACCTTTATCGCTGGCGCGTAACCCGTCTAGGCAATCGCCATCATTCACAGCCGGTTGTGGTGCAAGACAGCCCTCGTGGTGAGAAGATCTATTGGATCGGTGCGGCAGGTGACGTTAAAGAGGGATCTGAAGGTACAGACTTTCATGCGATTGCTGAAGGGTGTATTTCAATTACGCCGATGCAATTGGACTTAACGCATCATGCACGTTTAGCGGCGATGCGCGCTAATGGATGGGATCGCGGTTGAAAGCTCCAACAGAACGCTTTGCTGCTTATCGGCAAGCGCTAGCTGCAAAAGTGCATGCTGGTGGCGTTAAGCATGGTAAAACTTTAGAGGCCATTGCCACTGTTCCACGACATGCTTTTATGGATGCGGGTTTGCATGCGCAGGCTTATGAAGATACCGCCTTGCCTATTGGGCATGAGCAAACCATCTCTAAGCCATCCGTAGTAGCGCGCATGATTGAACTACTTCATAAGCCCAAGCATAAGCTTGGCAAAGTGCTAGAGATTGGTACTGGTTGCGGTTATCAAGCGGCGGTTCTCAGTTTGCTAGCAGATGAGGTTTACTCCATTGAGCGTATACGTCCACTGCATGACATGGCTAGAGCGAAGTTACGCCCATTTCGGATTAATAACCTGCGTCTAATTTATGGAGACGGCATCTTGGGTTTGCCCCAAGCAGCACCATTTGACGGGATCATTTTGGCTGCAGCAGGCTTGGGCATTCCAGACGCCTTGCTTGACCAACTATCCATTGGCGGTCGCCTGGTAGCCCCAGTTGCCAAAAATGAGAAAGAGCAACAGCTTGTCATGGTAGAGAGAATGAGTTCTCAGCGCTATCAAAGAACTGTGCTGGACGAGGTCTTTTTTGTCCCCTTACAATCAGGGGTAGTATGAGATTTATGATGAATTCCACAATTCAGAAACCAATTTAATGCAAAGTACCCTATTTAAGCCGTTCTTCGTTGCACTCATTTCTGCGTCATTGATGTTGATGGTGGGTTGCTCAACACCTCGTACGAAGCCTGCCAGCGTAACTGATCGCAGCGGCGGATCTAGTAGTGAGCCAACGCCACCTGGATACTATCGAGTTAAAAAGGGCGATACCTTGGCGCGTATTGCTTTAGATAATGGTCAGGCGCCACGTGATGTGACTCAGTGGAATAAAGCAATTAATCCCAACTTCAATCCGAATGTGATTGAGGTTGGCGATTTGATTCTAATTAAAGCCCCTGCAGGGTCTAAGTCTGCGCGCATTGGGGATAAGAAACCAGCAGCAGATAAATCAGATTCACCGGTGACCTCTCCAGAGCCAGCAAAAGCTGAAGTAGTCGCTGAACCAGGTATTCGCTTATCTTGGCCGGCTAAAGGTAAAGTTATTACTGAATTTAGCGAGACCAATAAAGGGATTGATATTGCCGGTAAAGTCGGTGAACCTGTTCTTGCAGCGTCTGATGGCAAGGTGGTTTACGCTGGTAATAGCTTGCGTGGTTACGGCAATCTAGTCATTGTTAAACATGACAATACTTATCTCACTGCTTACGCCCACAATAGCAAACTCTTGGTAAAAGAGGGTGATGCTGTTCGTAAGGGTCAGAGGATCGCTGAGATGGGTGATACAGATGCCAATGCGATCAAGTTGCACTTTGAGTTACGCGTCAACGGAAAACCAGTTAACCCAACGCCGTATCTGCAGTAACGTTGCCCTAAGTAAGTATGGCAACCGTTCTCGTATTCGATATTGAAACCATTCCTGATGTAGCGGGATTGCGGCGCCTAGAAGATTTTCCAGAATCGATGAGTGATGCTGAAGTAGCTAGTAAAGCCATGACTGATCGTGCTGCTAAAACTGGCAGTGAATTTTTACCCTTGTTTCTGCAAAAGATTGTCGCTATATCTTGTGTGATTCGCAGAACTACTAAAGAGGGGTTGCCACAAATTAAAGTTGGGACCCTAGGCACCCCACAAGATGATGAAAAGGTTTTGGTTCAGGCCTTTTTTGATCTTATTGAAAAATATACCCCGCAATTAGTTTCATGGAATGGCAGTGGCTTTGACTTACCGGTATTGCACTATCGCGCTCTAGCAAATCACATTCAAGCACCGCGCTATTGGGAGATGGGTGAGAGCCAAGAGTCCGATAGCCGTGAATTCAAATGGAATAACTACATCAGTCGATATCACATGCGTCATCTCGACATGATGGATCTACTGGCTAAATTTAATGGTCGCGCCAATGCGCCTCTTGATGGTTTGGCTAAGTTATGTGGCTTTCCTGGCAAGATGGGTATGGATGGCAGTCAAGTATGGCCCTCTTACCAAGACGGCAAGATCAATGACATTCGCCGTTACTGTGAGACGGATGTGGTCAACACTTATCTCATGTACTGCCGCTTTCAGTTGCTGCGTGGCGGCTTCTCTCTCGAGGAATATCAAGAAGAGATTGAGTTTGTAAAAGCCTATTTAGAAAAAGAAGCTAAAGAGCCAAATGGTTCTCAATGGCAAGAATATCTCCAGGGTTTTTCAGCTAATGCGTAGAGGTGATAAGCCAGTCAATATCGAAGTGACTGAGCCAATCAAAGTTGAAGCCTTGGATCTCGATGCTCAAGGGATTGCGCGCTTAACGCCTAATGAGGAAGAGCTTGCCCAGGGTCAAAGCGGCAAAGTCATCTTTATTAAGGGAGCATTACCAACGGAGTTGGTGACTTACACCATCACCGGTGATAAAGCTCGCTTTAGTAAAGCTAAAGTTCGTAATATTCTCAAGCCAGCTGTATTTCGGGCTGAACCCAAATGCAAAGCCTTTGGTGTCTGCGGTGGCTGCACGATGCAGCATTTGGATATCCGCGCACAAGTGGCGATGAAGCAGCGGGTGCTAGAAGACGATCTGCAACACATTGCCAAAGTAAAGCCAGGAGAAATTCTGCGTCCAATGGGTGGACCCACCTGGGAATACCGTCATCGTGCGCGCTTAAGTGCTGTGAATCGCTCCATTAAAAAAGGCACAGTATTAATTGGCTTTCATGAAGGCAAGAGTGGCTATGTTGCTGACATGCTGGCCTGTGAGATTCTGCCTAAGCACGTATCCGATTTGCTACCACAGATGCGTAAATTAGTGATGGGTTTGTCTATCGTCGATCGTATGCCACAAATTGAAATTGCTGTTGGTGAGTCAGAAGATTCGCAATCAGAAGACCCTAAAAAATCAAAACCAGTTACTGCATTGGTGTTTCGGAACCTCAAGCCTCTAACGGCTGATGACGAACAACTGCTGCGAGAGTTTGCCGATCGGCATCAGGTGTGGATATGGCTCCAGCCTAAAGGGATTGAGACGGTGGCACCGTTTTATCCAGAGACTGGCAAGCTTTGTTACCGACTTCCTGAATTTGAAATCGAGATGCCATTTAAGCCGGCAGACTTTACGCAGGTTAATCACATGATGAACCGTGCATTGGTGAGTAGGGCGATTCGCTTGTTGGAAGTGAAGGAAACAGACCGAGTATTAGATCTCTTTTGCGGCATTGGTAATTTCACATTACCGCTTGCTAGAAAAGCAAAACAAGTTTTAGGTATAGAGGGTTTAGCAAGCTTAACCACTAGAGCAAAAGCCAATGCTGAACATAATGGTCTAGTGGATAAAGCGAACTTTATGCAAAGTGATTTGTTTGAGGTGACGCCAGAAACAATTGCATCCTGGGGAAAAGCGGAGCGTTGGTTAATGGATCCACCACGCGAAGGTGCGATGGAGATTTGCAAGGCGCTAGCTCAATTAAATCTCGGGCAAAGCAGTCTGCTCCCTCAGCGCATTGTCTATGTTTCCTGCAATCCCAAAACGCTAGCAAGAGACGTTGAGATTCTTTGTCACCAAGCGGGCTACTCCTTGAGTAGCGCGGGGATTATCAATATGTTCCCTCACACCTCCCATGTGGAGTCTATGGCAGTTTTTGATCGGCCTTAGCCGCCTAAGCCGTTGATTTAGGGGCGTTTTTCACTGTTAAACGCCCTAGATTGCCCCAATTTAGTGCGTAGAGCCTAAATCCAGTGCAGTTGGTAAATGCTCCACCCAAAGCCAAGAGTAGATTGAACTTGTGCAGAGATGTATTGCTGCCAAACCCGTAAATTACTTTGGGAGTTTGTCATGAAAGCCTCAGATAGTTTTGCCCTCTTATTAATATTGATGGCTCTGTCATATGTTGTGAGTATGTTTGTTGCTGTCTAGTTATAAACAATCCACATAAAGCTTTTTTGTAAGCAATAAAAAGGCGCCCGCAGGCGCCTTCGGAGAACATCACACTTCGGTTCTTAGTATTACTTAATCTCTATTACCGCCAACAATACCCAAGAGGGCAAGTAAGTTAGTAAAGACGTTATACACATCCAGGTAAATAGCTAATGTAGCCATGATGTAGTTGGTCTCGCCACCGTTAATCACGCGTTGTACATCAACCAAAATAAACGCGGAGAAGATTGCGATAGCTAGGACCATCACAGTCAGCATCAAAGCAGGTAACTGCAGCCAGATGTTTGCCAAAGAGGCCACGATCAAGAGCAATACGCCAACCATGAGCCACTTGCCCATGCCAGCAAAGTCACTCTTGCTTACAGTGGCAATGGTTGCCATCGTGGCGAAGATAGCAGCTGTGCCGCCGAATGACAGCATGATGAGCGTAGCACCATTGCTATAGCTATTCAGGGTAAAGCCAACTAAGCGGGACATCATGACGCCCATGAAGAAGGTAAAGCCCAGGAGTAGGAGAACGCCTACACCAGTATCTTTATTCTTTTCAATTGCCCAGAAGAAACCGAAGGCAACTGCCATGAACACGATAAAGCCGATGAATGGGCTGCCCGCAAAGAAATCCAATCCCATGGCAACACCGAGCCAGGCACCAATGACAGTAGGCACCATGGACAGCGCCAATAGCGCATAGGTATTGCGAAGTACGCGGTTGCGCACTTGGACGGTACTAATTGAGCCGGTTTGGCCAAAGCCGTAAGAGTTCAGATCACTCATATTGACTCCTTCTTTTTCATAGTTATTACAAGAGCCCATATAGGGCTGTTGTCTCTAAGTATAGACAAAACGCCTAAATTTCAAGCCCCCCTATGAAAGACCTACAAAATAAAGGCTTATGCCCTGTAAATTCAAGGGCTTAGCCCTACGGATATAGGGGTAAATACCGTCGGGCAATGTATAATTCGGGGGTCGCTGGAGTGGGGTCCTTAAAGCCCCAACCTGGCAAAAACCCTTGAAATCACTATTGGAGTCTTGAATGGCAATTGAACGCACCCTTTCTATTATCAAACCTGATGCTGTCGCTAAAAACGTCATCGGCAAAATCTATGACCGTTTCGAATCTGCTGGTTTGAAGATCGTTGCTTCCAGAATGGCGCATTTGTCACAATCAGAAGCAGAGCAGTTCTATGCCGTTCACAAAGATCGTCCTTTCTTCAAAGACTTGGTGAGCTTCATGATCTCCGGACCTGTCATGATTCAGGTTTTGCAAGGCGAGGGCGCTATTGCTAAGAATCGCGACTTGATGGGCGCTACTGATCCTAAGAAAGCAGAAAAAGGCACAATCCGTGCTGACTTTGCTGACAGCATTGATGCAAACGCTGTTCACGGTTCTGACGCTCCTGAAACGGCTGCTGTGGAAGTTGCATTCTTCTTCCCTGGCATGAATGTTTTCAATCGTTAATCGCTGATTAATCGATTCGCTATTTATTTATAAGTAGGCGCATTGACCTCCCCGCGCGTAAATCTCTTAGATTTTGACGCTGACCAAATGGCAGCGTATGTCGCGGGGTTGAATGAAAAGCCTTTTAGGGCAAAGCAGCTCATGCAGTGGATACATCAACGTGGTGTATCGGATATAAATGACATGAGTGATTTAGCAAAAAGCTTTAGAGCGACTTTGCTAGATAAGGCAGAAGTACTTTCTCTCCCTGTAATGAAAGATGAGCATGCGCTCGACGGCACCCGCAAATGGTTGCTGGATGTGGGCGCCGGCAATGCGGTGGAGTCCGTTTTTATTCCTGAGGATGATCGAGGCACTTTGTGCATCTCTTCTCAAGCAGGTTGTGCAGTGAACTGCCGCTTTTGCTCAACTGGGCGTCAGGGCTTCTCACGCAATCTCACTTCCGGTGAAATCATCGGTCAACTTTGGTTTGCTGAGCATCTCTTGCGCAACGATCCAGACGCTATTCGCAGGGTGGAGAAGTTTCCGACTCCAGGCTGGGAGCATACCGGTCGTGTGATTTCTAATGTGGTGATGATGGGAATGGGTGAGCCATTACTCAATTACGACAACGTTGTTTCTGCATTGCGTCTCATGCTTGATGACAGGGCTTATGGCTTGTCTCGTCGCCGAGTGACTGTTTCAACATCAGGTGTAGTACCGATGATTGATCGCCTGGCACAAGATTGTCCAGTGGCATTGGCAGTTTCCTTGCATGCGCCGAATGACGCATTACGTGATCAACTAGTGCCGTTGAACCAAAAATATCCTCTACGTGAATTACTTGATGCTTGTGAGCGCTACTTGCCATTTGCTCCAAGAGACTTTTTAACTTTCGAATATTGCATGCTCGATGGCGTGAATGACTCCGATATTCAAGCAAAAGAATTAGTGCGCTTGCTTAGAAACATTAAGTGCAAAATCAATCTCATTCCATTTAATCCTTTCCCAGAGTCTGGGCTTAAGCGTTCATCAGCCCAGAGGGTAAATGCCTTTGCCGGCATTCTTTTGGACGCTGGCATGGTTGCGACAGTACGTAAGACTCGTGGTGATGACATTGCTGCGGCCTGCGGTCAATTAGCAGGTGATGTTGTCGACCGCACTCGAGTTCGTGAGCGTGCGGTCCACAGTGCTGAGATTGAAATCGAAGAAGTGGAATCCGATGAGCAGTCAAATGAGCGCCCAATTGAGTGGCTCAAAAAATTAAATTAATGATTAGATCCTAGTAAATAGATCCAATGAGCTCCAATAATCTTTTACCACCATTGCCATTAGGTCCAGCGCCTAAGCGAGCCACACGTCAGGCAACCGTTGTCTGGAAAACTAACATCATTACTGTTGGTGGAGATGCTCCTGTTCGTGTGCAGTCGATGACAAATACCGATACTGCTGATGCAGTTGGTACGGCAATTCAGGTAAAAGAATTAGCGCGCGCTGGTTCAGAGATGGTGCGTATTACCGTTAATACACCAGAAGCTGCTGCTGCAGTTCCTTATATTCGCGAGCAGTTAGACAAGATGGATGTCTTGGTGCCACTCATTGGCGACTTCCACTACAACGGCCATACTTTATTAAATGATTTCCCGGAGTGCGCAAAGGCGCTCTCTAAGTACCGTATTAATCCAGGCAATGTAGGTAAGGGCGCGAAGCGTGACCCGCAGTTTGCTCAAATGATTGAGGCTGCATGTAAATATGACAAGCCGATTCGGATTGGTGTGAACTGGGGTAGCTTAGATCAAGACCTCCTGGCTTCCATTATGGATAGTAATGCGGCTTTAGCGGTCCCAAAAACTGCACAAGAAGTGATGATTGAAGCTTTGATTCAATCTGCACTGCAGTCTGCAGAAAAAGCAGTGGAGTTGGGTATGAACCCCAATCAAATTTTGTTGTCTTGCAAAGTAAGTAATGTGCAGGACTTGGTTGCGGTATATCGCGATCTCTCACGTCGCTCTGACTATCCATTGCATTTAGGTTTAACTGAAGCAGGCATGGGAAGCAAAGGAATTGTTTCTTCCACTGCGGCAATGGGCATCTTGTTGCAAGAAGGTATTGGCGACACAATTCGAGTTTCGTTAACGCCTGATCCAGGCGCGCCTCGTGAAAACGAAGTGATTGTTGCGCAAGAAATATTGCAGACCATGGGACTGCGTAATTTCACGCCAATGGTGATTGCTTGTCCCGGTTGCGGCAGAACAACCAGTACCACTTTCCAAGAATTAGCAGCCAATATTCAGTCCTACTTGCGCCAACAAATGCCGGTTTGGAAGAAAACCCATCCTGGCGTTGAGAATATGAACGTGGCTGTTATGGGATGTATCGTCAATGGCCCGGGTGAGAGTAAACATGCCAATATTGGTATTTCTTTGCCTGGAACGGGAGAAACCCCGGCGGCTCCAGTGTTTGTCGATGGGGTTAAAGTAAAAACGCTGCGTGGTGAGAGAATTGCCGAAGAGTTTCAGGTGATTGTGGATGAATACGTGAAACAAAATTACGCAGCTAAGGTTTAAATAGGTTTAAGTAAAGTAATAACAAAACAATAATAAAAATGACTGATCAAAATAACCAAGTTCAAAAAACGCAGAAGACGCAAAAAATTAATGGCGTGCGCGGCATGAATGATTTGCTGCCAGCTGATGCTGCTCAATGGGCGCATCTTGAACATGTTTTACGTGATCTCACACGCGCATATGGCTATGAGTTTTTGAGAACGCCCATTGTGGAAGCAACGGCGGTATTTCAGCGTGGTATTGGAGAGGTAACCGATATCGTTGAAAAGGAAATGTATTCCTTTGAAGATCGTTTAAATGGTGAGCAGCTGACATTGCGCCCAGAGGGCACTGCAGCATTAGTGCGTTCTGTTATTGAAAACAATTTGTTATATGAAGGACCAAAGCGTCTCTGGTACACAGGTCCGATGTTCCGTCATGAGCGTCCACAGCGTGGCCGCTATCGTCAGTTTCATCAGTTTGGTATTGAAGCCTTGGGCTTTGCTGGTCCTGATATCGATGCAGAAATTATTCTCATGGGTCAGCGCCTCTGGGATGAGCTTGGTCTGAAGGGCGTTCGTTTAGAGATTAACTCTCTGGGTCAAGCGCCTGAGCGTGCAGAGCATCGTGCAGCCTTGGTAACGTACTTTGAGAAGAACAAAGCGCAGTTGGATGAAGATTCACAACGTCGCCTCATTACAAATCCTTTGCGCATTTTGGATTCTAAGAATCCAGAGATGCAGGCCCTAATCGAAGGTGCGCCGAAATTGTTGGATTTTTTGGGTGAGGAGTCGCTTAAGCATTTCAATGCGGTGCAAGCATTGCTTAAGGCGAATAACATCCACTGCAAAATTAATCCCCGCTTAGTTCGTGGCTTAGATTATTACAACCTCACTGTATTTGAGTGGGTGACAGAAGAGTTAGGTGCGCAGGGCACTATTGCCGGTGGTGGTCGCTATGACCCCTTAATCGAACGCATGGGCGGTAAAGCTGCTCCGGCATGTGGTTGGGCGATGGGGATGGAGCGCGTTCTGGAGTTAATGAAAGTTTCTGGCTCATTGCCTGAAGCCAAGGCGCAATGCGATATTTTTGTTTTACACCAAGGTGGCGAGACATTATCGGCTGCCATGATCATTGCCGAGCGTTTACGCAGTGCTGGAATTGATACCATTCTTTTCTGTCCTCCAGATGGCCAATCCGCTAGCTTTAAGTCCCAAATGAAGAAGGCTGACAGCAGTGGAGCAGCCTTTGCAGTCATTATTGGCCCTGATGAATTGGCTAAAAATGAGGCTCAGCTCAAGGATCTGCGTGGCACAGGTGAACAAAAGTCTGTTCCTTTGGATGGCGTCTTGGGAGCAGCAATTGATGCCCTGGTAGGCGCCTCCGAATAGAATTAGCTTAATACTTATAAATTACCTATTAATTAGTTTGGATTGATATGCCTTTAGATCTAGAAGAACAAGAGCAATTAGACCAATTTAAAGCGTTTTGGCAAAAATATCGCAATCTCATTACAGGCGTAATTACTGCTGCTTTATTTGCCTATGCTGCTTATAGTGGTTATCAGTGGTGGCGTAATAGTCAGGCGCTTGAAGCCTCGAAACTATACGAAACAATGGTCGGCGCAATTGCTAAGGGCGATAAAGATCAAACCTTGCGTGCCGCAGATGATTTGCAAAAAGATTTTGGCCGTACACCTTATGCGGCGATGTCTAGTCTAATTGCTGCACGTATCGCATCAGATGCGGGTGATGGTAATAAAGCGTTGGATTATTTACGTTGGGCAGCTAAGAATGCTTCAAATAATGGCTACTTGGCATTGGCAAAGTTACGTTTAGTGACGCAGTTAATTGAGCAGGGTGGAGAAAAGGATTTTGCTGAGGCAGATCAAATTCTGAATCTGAAGCCGATTGCTGGTTTTGAGTCTCTCTGGCTTGAGCGTCGTGGTGATTGGTATTTGGCGCAAAAGAAAAATGATCAAGCAAAGCAGAGCTATCAAGAAGCCTGGAAGAAGTTAGATCAAGCAAAAGAATTTCCAGAGGAGGCGCGCCGCCTCTTGAAGGTTAAATTGGATGCAGTTGGAGGAGTTGCTCAGTGATGACTAAAGAGATGAAGCGTTTGCCGAAGCGCCTAGGCGCTGCCTTGGTATTGGGTTCGGTGGTAATGGCTTTAGTCGCTTGTTCGGGTAGCTCTCGTGTTAGAAAGCCCGCTGAACTGACTCCGGTGACGAATCAATTTGATTTGCAGCCGGTATGGTCAACTAGCGTGGGCTCTTCAGAAGGCTTTAACTTTCATCCTATTGTTGCTGGCGATGCTGTATACGCTGCTTCTCATCGAGGTAATTTAGCCAAAATTGATTTGGCATCAGGCAATAAGGTTTGGGAAGCATCTGTACCTGAGCGTTTGTCTGTTGGCCCTGGTTCTGATGGGCGTACTACGGTTGCTGTGACTACCAAAGGCGCTGTCTACGCTTATGACGACACAGGCAAGCAGATTTGGAAAGTCAGTGTTGGTAGTGAAGTATTGAGTGAACCAGTAGTTGCGGGCGGCATAGTAATTGTGCGCGCACTAGACAATCGGTTTGTTGGACTGGATGCGCAGACTGGCGCCAAAAAATGGACCTATCAGCGACAACAGTCTGCTTTGTCATTGCGCGTAGGTTATGGCATGTTGGCTATTGGTAACGAAGTTATTGTTACTGGTTTTGCAGGCGGACGTTTTGGCATGATTGCGATTGCTAATGGTGGTTTAGTGTGGGAGACACCGGTATCGTTTCCAAAAGGGTTTTCAGAAATTGAGCGCTTGAATGACGTCACTGCTAAACCTAGTATGGAAGGCGAGATTCTCTGTGCTGTTTCTTATCAAGGTCGCATTGGTTGTGGTCAGGCGCGTACAGGCAACCTTTTATGGTTCAAGGATTACTCAAGCTATACCGGCACTTCCCAAAGTGCGGATATGGTTTTCTCGGCAAACGATAAATCCTATGTCACTGCTTTTGCGACCAAGGATGGCACTCAGGTTTGGGAAAATACTCAGTTAACTTACCGGGACGTAGGCGAGTCGCTTGCAGTGGGTAGAGTTTTATTAATGGGTGATGCTCAAGGTTACATCCATGCATTTTCACAGGCGAATGGTGAGATGGTTGCACGTATTCGTCACGACAGTAGTCCAATCTCGGCTGCCCCAATTGCGGTAGGTGGCCTCATCTTGGTTCAATCTCAAGGTGGAAAAATAGCGGCGTACAGTCCAAAATGAATCCAGTCATTACCATCGTCGGTCGTCCCAATGTAGGGAAGTCGACTCTCTTTAATCGCTTAACGCGTTCACGTGATGCATTGGTGGCGGATTTTTCTGGCTTAACCAGGGATCGACACTACGGCAAAGGTCGCATTGGTGAGCGTGCATTTATTTGCGTAGACACCGGTGGTTTTGAGCCTGTTGCAAAAACTGGCATCGTTGCCGAAATGGCCAAACAAACCAAGCAGGCTGTTGCTGAATCAGATATTGTTATTTTCTTGGTGGATGGTCGTTTAGGGATGGCGCCACAAGATCGCGTCATCGCAGACTTCTTGCGCAAGACTGGTCGCCCGATCATCTTGGCAGTTAACAAAACTGAAGGCATGCAAGCTGGCGTTGTCACCGCAGACTTTCATGAGTTGGGTTTAGGTGAGCCTTTCCCAATCTCATCTGCGCACGGCGATGGTGTGCGTGGTTTGATTGATGATGCATTGGATTCTCTAGGCATCGCAGAGCCAGACGCAGATGAATTAGCAAACGATCCAAATCGCCCAATGAAGATTGCGGTTGTGGGTCGTCCAAATGTGGGTAAATCCACATTGATCAATAAGTTGATCGGTGAAGAGCGTGTTATTGCATTTGATATGCCAGGTACAACGCGCGATGCGATTGAAGTTCCCTTTGAGCGCAATGGCAAGCCTTACATCCTGGTTGATACCGCTGGTCTGCGTCGCCGGGGAAAGGTATTCGAAGCGATTGAAAAGTTTTCTGTTGTCAAAACATTGCAAGCGATTGCTGACTGTAATGTTGTGATCTTAATGTTGGATGCTCAGCAAGATATTTCTGAGCAAGATGCCCATATCGCAGGATTTATTGTTGAAGCTGGCCGCGCGCTAGTGGTGGCAGTGAATAAGTGGGACGGCATTGATGCGTATGTAAAAGAGCGTGCTCGTTTAGAGATTGCGCAAAAACTACGTTTCTTAGATTTTGCAAATGTTCATCCGATCTCAGCCAAAAAAGGTACCGGTCTCAAAGAACTTTTTAAAGATGTGGATTCTGCATACGCTGCAGCGATGGCCAAATTACCAACCCCTCGTTTGACCCGCATCTTGCAAGAGGCAATTGAGCATCAGCAGCCAAAACGGGTTGGTATGGGCCGTCCAAAATTACGTTATGCCCATCAAGGGGGCATGAATCCTCCAATTGTGGTCATTCATGGCACATCCTTGAGTGGGGTGACTGATAGCTATAAACGATACTTAGAGGGTCGCTTTAGGGATGTCTTTAAGTTACGCGGTACGCCTTTGCGGATTCAGATGAATACCGCCAAAAACCCCTATGTGGATGCTGATAAGGGCAAAAAAGGCAAAAAGCGTTAATTTGGGATAAGCTTTCGCCTTAAGGTTGATATGGACTTGATTTTTTCGAAAATCAGATCAATATATAAGGCTAAAGATGTAGTTCTCGTAAAGATTGGTATTTAATTAAAAAAGCAAGACTCCGAAAAAAGTAGTTCAGAAAAGATAAATAAGGGGCAGTATGAATAACAAACAAATTCAATTACTTCAGGATCCATTTCTCAATGCATTGCGTAAAGAACATGTACCTGTTTCGATCTATCTCGTAAATGGCATTAAGTTGCAGGGCAATATTGAATCCTTCGATCAATATGTGGTCCTCCTGCGCAATACCGTAACGCAGATGGTTTACAAACACGCAATCTCGACGATTGTTCCTGCTCGTGCAATTGATTTTCGTTTAGAAGAAGCTAGCCCTGTATAAAACTGGAGTAGATGCGGCACGCGCTGTTCTGGTTGGAGTGGACACGGGGCGCGAAGATTTTGCTGACAGCATGGCTGAGCTCAGCCTTTTAGCTGATAGCGCCGGATCCATACCCGCAGCAAGTGTTATCGCCCGCAAAGGCAGGACGGATCCTGCATTATTCATTGGCTCAGGTAAGGCTAATGAACTTAAAAGGGTTATGGAAGAGCAGGGCGCAGAGCTAGCAATCTTTAATCATCCTTTATCTCCAACTCAGCAACGAAATTTAGAACGCCACATTGGATTTCATGTGATGGATCGTACTGGTTTGATTTTGGATATCTTTAGTCAAAGAGCGCAAAGTCACATTGGTAAGACGCAGGTTGAGCTTGCGCAAGTGCGATATCGCATGTCTCGATTGGTGAGGGCATGGAGTCACTTAGAGCGTCAGCGTGGGGGTATTGGTGTGCGCGGTGGCCCTGGTGAAACGCAAATGGAGTTGGATCGCCGAATATTGGCAACCAAGGCCAAGCGTCTTGAGAATGAGTTGGAAAGGCTACAGCGCCAACAAAGAACGCAAAGACGTGCTCGAAATCGCAAGGATGTGTTTTCAGTCTCTTTGGTGGGGTACACCAATGCGGGCAAATCCACCCTTTTTAATGCCCTAACCAAAGCAGGGACATACGCTGCTGATCAGCTATTTGCCACCCTCGATACCACCTCCAGAAGAGTCCATTTGTATGGGGTTGGGTCGATTGTGGTCTCCGATACAGTGGGATTTATCCGAGATTTACCCCATCAGCTGGTTGAGGCTTTTAGGGCCACTTTGGATGAAACCATCCACGCGGACCTGATTTTGCATGTTATTGATGCCTGTAGCCCTGTAGTCAGGGAGCAAAAGGCTGAAGTTGAGGCTGTTTTAGAGGAAATTGGGGCTGACGACATCCCAAGGATCGAGGTAATGAACAAAATCGACCTCATGCCTCAAACCTTTACCCATGGGGCTGTTTTAGAGCGGGATGGGCAGGGCATTCCTAGCCAGATTTTCCTGTCAGCCCAGTCCGGCTTGGGCCTTGATTTACTTCGTTCAGCCCTCGCCGAATGCTCTCAAATGACTGATAGAATAAGGGTCGAGCACAACCGTGCCAAGAAACAATTGGCCCCGGATGAGTTTTTAGAGCCTTTACCTGAACGACCAGAAACTTCTGAATTTAATCCGATTTCCAACCCGAGCTATTTCTCAAATGACGCGTAAATTTCTAGGACTGTTTTCGGTCAATGATCCCGGTTGGGGCAATAGCCACAATTCCGGTGGATCTAAAGATGCTAAAGATGGGCAGGGGGGCGATCAAGCTCCAAAAGCGGATCCAGAAACCAATCAGCCAGTAGAAGCCCAGCCAAACAATCGACCAATAGGTCAGCCAAATAAGTCAGATGGCCCTCCAGATTTGGATGAGCTCTGGAGGGATTTCAACGACAGAATTGCTGGCATTTTTGGGGGCAAAAAATCTCCCGGCGCAGCAAGTAAGCCATCTAATAAACCAAGTAGCACTAATATTCCCCCGCCTTCACAACGAGGTGGTAGCGGTGGCAATGGTGGTGGAAGTGGCGGCTTCAGCGCACCTAATCTCAACTTTAGTAATCCCTTTGGATCAAAGGCAAGCATTCTGATTGCAGGTGCAGTTGTCTTCTTTATGTGGGTTTGCAGTGGCTTCTTCATCATCCAAGAGGGTCAAGCTGGTGTCATCCTTACTTTTGGTAAGTATGACTACACCGCCAAGCCTGGTATCAACTGGCGTATGCCGTGGCCAATCCAGTCTGAAGAGACGGTGAACTTATCAGGTGTTCGTTCTGTAGAAGTGGGGCGCCCAGTCTTAATTAAAGCGACGAATCAAAAAGATTCTTCCATGCTGACTGAGGATGAAAACATTATCGATGTGCGCTTTGCTGTGCAATATCGCTTAAAAGATCCTACTGATTATTTATTTAATAACCGCGATCCTGATGCGGCGGTAGTGCAGGCTGCTGAAACAGCTGTCCGCGAAATCGTTGCGCGCAGCAAGATGGATACCGTTCTGTACGAAGGTCGCGAAAAGATTGGTGTTGATTTAGCGAATTCCATCCAGAAGATTTTGGATAGTTATAAGACTGGTATCTATGTGACGAGTGTAACTGTGCAAAACGTTCAGCCACCAGAGCAAGTGCAGGCTGCATTTGATGACGCAGTAAAAGCTGGTCAAGATCAAGAGCGCTTAAAGAGTGAGGGTCAGGCGTATGCGAATGACATTATTCCAAGAGCTAAAGGTACCGCTGAACGCCTGATTCAAGAAGCTGAAGGTTATAAGGCCCGTGTAGTCGCTACCGCAGAAGGTGATGCCACACGCTTCAAGCAAGTATTGGTTGAGTACTCTAAAGCTCCTCAAGTAACGCGTGATCGTATGTATATCGATAGCATGCGTGAGATGTACAACAACGTTACTAAGATATTGGTTGATACCACTAAGAGCAATAGCCTTTTATATCTTCCGCTCGATAAGATCGTTGCGCAAGTGAGTGCTGAAAGTGCTCAAGCTGCCAGCACTCAGGTTCAATCTGGCGCAAGCACCCCTACGGGAAGTGTGACGGTGGGCGGTGCCACCGGTTCAAATGCATCTAGCTCGTCTTCTGGCGCCACCTCGACTAGCAATAGTTTCATAGATAAGCGTGATGGTCTTCGCAGTCGCGATAGGGAGGCTAGATAATGAATGCAAATCGTTTAATTGCAGCAGGCATTGGCTTTGTTGCGCTCATCTATATTTTGTCGTCAAGCATCTTTGTGGTTGATCAGCGTAAATTTGCTGTGGTATTTGCGTTTGGGTCAATTGTGCGAGTGATTGAAAATCCTGGCATTCAAGTAAAGTTGCCGGCGCCATTTGAAAGTGTTCGCTTCTTCGACCGCCGTATTTTGACAATCGACAATCCAGAGGCAGAGCGGTTCATCACTGCTGAGAAGAAAAACTTGTTAGTAGATTCTTATGTGAAATGGCGCATTGTCGATCCACGTAAGTTCTTCATTAGCTTTAAAGGCGATGAGCGCTTGGCGCAAGACCGCTTAACTCAGTTAGTTCGCTCAGCCTTGAATGAAGAGTTCACCAAACGCACTGTTCGTGAATTAATTTCTGATCAGCGTGAAGAGGTAATGCAGGGTATTCGCAAAAAGGTTGCCGATGATGCATCTGATATCGGCGTTGAGATTGTGGACGTGCGCTTAAAGCGTGTTGACCTATTGGCTGAGATTAGTGACTCTGTATATCGCCGTATGGAAGCAGAACGCAAACGTGTTGCCAATGAGTTGCGATCTATGGGTGCTGCTGAATCTGACAAGATTCGCGCAAATGCAGAGCGTCAACGCGATACGATTTTGGCTGAAGCCTATCGTGATGCCCAAAAAATTAAGGGTGCAGGTGATGCTAAAGCGACAGCGCTTTATGCAGAGGCATTTGGTCGTGACCCACAGTTTGCTCAGTTCTATCAAAGTCTAGAGGCCTATAGAGGCTCTTTCAAGGATAAGAAAGATGTGATGGTGGTTGAGCCAACTAGCGACTTCTTTAAGTTCCTGCACAAAAAATAAGAAAGCAAATAGCTCACATCATGAATCGCTGGTTACTTCCTGAAGATATTGCAGATGTTTTGCCTGCTGAGGCTCGCAAGGTTGAGTCTTTGCGTCGCGCCATTTTGGATTTATATCAGTCTTATGGTTATGAGTTAGTTGCCCCTCCAATTTTGGAGTTCTTGGATTCTTTATTAACCGGCACTGGTTCGGATCTTAATCTTCAGACCTTCAAATTGGTGGATCAATTATCTGGTCGTACCTTAGGTCTGCGTGCAGATATGACACCACAGGTAGCGCGAATTGATGCTCACCTCTTAAATCGCGCTGGGGTTACCCGTCTTTGTTATGCAGGCTCTGTTGCGCACGCTCGCACTCCAGTGGGCAGCTCTGCTCGCGAAGAATTGCAATTAGGCGCTGAGATTTATGGATGTTCCACTTGGGAAGCTGATTTAGAGGCCATTACTCTATTACTCAAAACTTTGTCGGTTGCTGGTTTAGAGAAGGTCTATATAGATTTGTCCCATGCTGGTATTTTGGCTGGCATCTTAGATGGTCAGAACTTAAATAAAGATACGGTTGAGGCTTTGTACAGTCTTTTGCAAAGCAAAGATCGTCCACGCCTGACTCAATGGGCAACTTGCTTGCCAGCAAATATTGCAAAAGCACTGATCACTTTGACCGAGTTAAATGGTCCTTGTGTAGAAGTGCTGACAAAGGCAAAAAAAGACTTACCTAAGCATGCTGCTATTGACCAGGCTTTAGCGGATCTTGAGCGTTTGGTGTCAGCCGCAGCAAAACTATCTGCCAATTTAGAGCTCAGTATTGATCTGGCTGATTTGCGTGGCTATCAGTATCACAGTGGTGTGATGTTTGCCGCCTATGTTGACCAATTACCGCAGCCAATTGCAAGAGGCGGCCGCTATGATCATGTTGGTCAAGCCTTTGGACGTCCACGTCCTGCTACTGGTTTTTCTTTGGATCTATTAACGCTAGCAAGTTTGTCGCCTTTAAGTGTCCGCAAGATGGCAATCATTGCGCCTTGGTTAGAGGATGCTGATTTAAACAAAGCTATTGCCACCCTCAGAGCTCAGGGTGAGGTAGTGATACAGGTTCTAGCAGGCACAACCCTTGAGGCTGCTGAATACGAATGTGACCGAGAGCTTGTAAAGCGGGGCAACTCTTGGGAAGTAAAAAAGAAGTCAGGCAGTTATTAAATTAAAGCAGTGAACAGTTAACTTATTTTGTAATTATCTTTTTGGATTTCATTATGTCTTCAAAGCAGCAAGCTAAAGGTCGTAACGTAGTTGTCATTGGCACCCAATGGGGTGATGAAGGCAAAGGTAAGGTGGTAGATTGGTTAACTGATCATGCAAAAGCAGTAGTTCGCTTCCAGGGTGGCCACAATGCTGGTCATACTTTGATCATTGGCGATAAGAAAACAATTCTTCGTTTGATTCCATCTGGAATCATGCATAAATCTGTTATTTGCTATATCGGTAATGGCGTAGTTCTTTCACCAGAAGCGCTCTTCAAAGAGATTGGCGAATTAGAAGCAGCAGGTTTAGATGTTCAATCACGCCTCAAGATTTCTGAAGCAACTACATTGATCCTGCCGTACCACGTGGCAATTGACCATGCACGCGAGAAGAAGCGTGGCGAAGCGAAGATCGGTACCACTGGGCGTGGCATTGGTCCTGCTTACGAAGATAAAGTGGCACGTCGTGCATTGCGTGTACAAGATTTGTTTTACCCGGAAAAATTTGCTGAGCAGTTGCGTGAAAACTTGGAATATCACAATTTCATGCTCACCAATTACTACGGTGCAGAGCCAGTAAATTACGAGAAGACATTGGCTGAAGCCATGTCCTACGCAGAGCGTCTTAAGCCGATGGTGGTGGATGTCTCTAGTGCTTTATATGCTGCCGAGCAATCTGGTCAGAATTTGCTGTTTGAAGGTGCTCAGGGCACCTTGTTGGATATTGATCACGGCACTTATCCATACGTTACTTCCAGTAACTGCGTAGCAGGTAATGCTGCTGCAGGTTCAGGAGTTGGACCTGATTCATTGCAATACATTTTGGGTATTACTAAAGCCTATTGCACCCGTGTTGGTGCTGGCCCATTCCCAAGTGAACTTTATGATCATGACAATCCTGCTAAACAAGATCCGGTTGGAGTGCGTTTAGCTGAAGTGGGTAAAGAATTTGGTTCTGTCACTGGACGTCCACGCCGTACTGGCTGGTTGGATGCTGCTGCATTAAAGCGCTCCATTCAGATCAATGGCTTGTCTGGACTATGTATTACTAAGCTAGATGTTCTAGACGGCCTTGAAACTATTCGCTTATGCGTTGGCTACAAGCTCGATGGTAAGAAATTGGATGTATTACCGCGTGGCGCAGAATCAGTGGCTCGCTGCGAACCAATTTATGAAGATTTCCCAGGCTGGAAGGGCACAACCTTTGGTATCCGTGAGTGGGGCAAGCTGCCTGTTGAGGCTCAAAACTTCCTGCGTCGTATTGAGGAAGTTGCTGGTAAGCCAATCGCAATGGTATCTACCGGTCCAGAGCGTGATGAAACCATTCTCCTCCAGCATCCTTTTCAGGATTAATGGAAAATAACCAATTCGATTTAATTTATTAACTTTTGCATAAGAAGATAACAACATGACTGCGCGCACTACCTGTAATAGCCTTCAAGTGGCAACCCCCTTATATCGTTTTATCGAAGACAAAGTGCTTCCAGGTACCGGTATTAAGAGTGCTGACTTTTGGAAGGGTTTTGATGAAATCGTTAAGGATCTCACTCCAAAAAACGAAGCCTTACTCGCAAAACGTGATCGCATTCAGGCGGATTTAGATAAATGGCATCAAGCCAATCCAGGCCCAATTACCGATATGCCTGCATATCGCAAGTTTCTAAAAGAGATTGATTACTTGGTAGATGTTCCAGGCAAGATCACTGCAACAACTAAGAACGTAGATGATGAACTGGCTCTTCAAGCTGGTCCTCAGTTGGTGGTTCCAGTTCTCAATGCCCGCTATGCATTGAATGCCGCTAACGCTCGTTGGGGGTCTTTGTATGACGCCCTTTATGGTACTGACGTTCTCTCTGAAGAAGATGGCGCCACTAAGACTGGTGCTTACAACCCAATTCGCGGTGCAAAGGTTGTTGCTTATGCTCGCAACTTCTTGGATCAGTCAGCTCCATTGGCTAAAGGCTCACATCGTGACTCAGTTGCCTACACAGTTGATGGTAATAAGTTGGTAGTCAAGTTAAAAGATGGCACAACAACTGGTTTGGCTGATGAGAAGCAATTTGTTGGTTATCAGGGCGAGGCCTCAGCGCCAAGCTCAATCCTCTTGCGTAACAACGGCATTCATATTGATATCGAAATTAATAAGAGCAAAACGATTGGCGCAAGCGATCCTGCTGGTATCAATGACGTTGTGCTGGAAGCCGCGCTTTCCACCATCTTAGATTTGGAAGACTCTATTGCTGCGGTGGATGGCGATGACAAGGTTCTTGCTTATGAAAACTGGTTAGGCATCCTCAAGGGAACTTTGGTTGAGGAGGTGAAGAAGGGTGATAAGACAATTACTCGTGCACTCAACCCAGACCGTAAATACAAAGCCGGCATTGGCGCTGTTGATGCAAAAGATGGCATTGTGACATTACATGGCCGTTCACTCTTGTTCCTCCGCAACGTTGGTCATTTGATGACTAACCCTGCAATCATTACCGGGGAGGGTAAAGAAATCTACGAAGGTATCTTGGATGCTGTTGTAACTGTATTGATCGCTTTGTACGATATTAACCGTCCAGCAAGTCAAGCCATTGGCAATACTCGCAAGGGTTCTGTTTATATCGTTAAGCCAAAAATGCATAGCCCTGAAGAAGTGGCTTTTGCAGGTGAATTGTTTGGCCGCGTTGAAAAATTACTCGGCCTGCCAGCTGATACAGTGAAACTGGGCATCATGGATGAAGAGCGTCGCATGAGTGCGAACATCAAGGCAGCGATTGCTGCTGCTGGTGCGCGTGTTGCTTTTATTAATACTGGCTTCTTAGATCGTACTGGCGATGAGATGCACACTGCTATGTATGCAGGTCCAATGATGCGCAAGGGCGATATGAAAACCAGCAAGTGGTTGTCAGCCTATGAGCGTCGTAACGTATTTGCAGGTTTGGATTGCGGCTTGCGTGGCCGTGCTCAAATCGGTAAAGGTATGTGGGCAATGCCAGACATGATGAAGGCTATGGTTGAGCAGAAGATTGTTCACCCAAAAGCAGGCGCCAATACTGCTTGGGTGCCATCTCCAACTGCTGCAACCTTGCATGCGCTTCACTATCACCAAGTAAACGTAGCTGAGCTACAAAAAGAAATGGAAAAGCTCGATACTCAGGCTGAAGCGGAAGCCTTAATTAATGATTTGTTGACCATTCCAGTGGTAGAAAAGGCTAACTGGTCTAAAGAAGAGATTCAGCAAGAGTTGGACAACAACTGCCAAGGTATTTTGGGTTATGTAGTTCGCTGGATCGATCAAGGCGTTGGTTGCTCTAAGGTGCCCGATATTCATAACGTAGGCTTGATGGAAGATCGTGCAACTTTGCGTATCTCTAGCCAGCACATTGCTAACTGGTTACTCAATGGTATTGTGACTGCAGATCAAGTAAATGAAACTTTGCAGCGTATGGCCAAGGTAGTTGATGGCCAGAATGCTGGCGATCCCTTGTATAAACCAATGATGCCAAATTACAAAGATTCATATGCCTACAAAGCAGCAAGTGACCTGATTTTCAAAGGTCTTGAGCAGCCTAATGGCTACACTGAGCCTTTGTTGCACGCTTGGCGTTTAGAAGTGAAGAAGGCTCACGCTTAATACTTCTTTAGCGCTTTATATAAGAATGGATTTGCCCACAAAGCAAATCCATTTTTTATTTGCCAACTTTTATGTTCGGATTTCTTAACCCTTTCTCTAAAAAGTACTCCAAGTATTCATTTCAGTTAAATGATGGCGGTAGGGAGAAGGCTGGCTTTAAAGGAGGGGCAGGGGATTGTGTTGTGAGATCTATTGCAATCGCAGCAAACCTTCCTTACATGCAGGTCTACGAAGACCTCAGGCTTGCAAACGAAAGATATGCACAAGTCAAATACGATCGACTTGCTAAGAGACTAAAGATTAAAGGTTCGTCACCCAGAAATGGCAATCATCGCAATGTCTTTCATAATTACATTCTGGCTCAGGGATTTGACTGGGTACCCACCATGAAGGTGGGAGCGGGATGCCAGGTGCATCTACGCCCCGACGAGCTTCCAGAGGGCGTGCTGATTGCGAAGGTTTCCAAGCATCTGACGACCATCATTGATGGTGTGATACACGATACCCATGACCCATCAAGAGGTGGAAATCGCTGTGTTTATGGGTACTACCTTAAGAGGCGGTAGGATCTTTTTGGTGGTGCTTTAGATTCCAGGCTGCTTTATATGAGTTGGTCATGCCAATCATGACAGAGGTAGTCCATGCGATTGCAAACAAGCCAGAAAATGATATGAAGAATGCAAGGCTTTTCCAGCCATCTGGCAGAAGATCCTCAACAAATCCCACCGTAGTGTAGCAGCTGCCAACAAACAATAATGTTTGCACTGCATTGTCAATTAAATCGAGTTGATGAACATAGACCGTCCAGATGACGATTTCTGTCAGATGAATAATAGCGATGTAAAAAAATGATAAATAAAAATGAAAAAAAACTCGGTTATATTGTTTCTTTGCTAGGTTTTTATTGGTCAATCTCTCAAAGCGGGTGATGAGAAAATTAATAGTACTTCCATGGTATAGCAGAACGATGATGATGCCAAAGATGCCAAAAAAAGTATTCCGGACTAAGGGCCATAGCGGTAGTCCTGCTAGGGAAGATTGAATAATGGCGTCGGTAGCAGTAGACATAAGTTTTGTATGACTTGAAATAAATAGGCAAGTATTTCGTCCAAAGACGATAATGTCATATTGATTAAGCCAAGTAAAGCATCCCTTGAATACCGCCCCTCATACTGTTGAAACCAAGAAGCGAGAACGCTTCTTTTTGTTTTCTTTGGCAGGCATACAGTTCACCCACATCTTGGATTTCATGATCATGATGCCATTGGGCCCTGAATTTATTCGGGAGCTCAATATCAACACGCATCAATTTGGCTTGCTGCTTTCTTCTTATACATTTGCCGCAGCCGCTGCTGGTATTTTGGCTACTTATTATGTTGATCGCTTTGAGCGCAGGCAACTTCTGCTAAGTTTGTATGCGCTCTTTATTATCGCCACTTTTGCTTGTGGCTTAGCCCCCAACTATGAAGCGCTCTTTATTGCTCGCGCATTTGCTGGTGCCTTTGGCGGCATTCTGGGTTCCCTAGTTCAAACGATTGTCGCTGACTCAATTCCCTTTGAGCGGAGAGGTAAGGCGCTAGGTACGGTAATGGCTGCATTTTCGGTCTCGACAGTTGCTGGAGTTCCCTTGGGATTATTTCTTGCGAACCATATCCCAAGTTTGGGTTGGCGTGCACCATTCTTTTTTATCACCTTAATTTCAAGTCTGATTCTGTATTTAGGCTATCGCAATATTCCTAAGATCGCAGAACATTTAGATCATGTTCATGAAGGCAGTCGATTGAGTCAGGTTTTGAAGATCTTGATTGTGCCTTCGCATATCAAAGCTTTTGTATTCATGGCACTCATTATGATTACAGGTTTCTCTGTTATCCCTTATATCGCTCTCTATTTCACCTCCAATGTTGGAATTAGTAACTCTTATATTTCTTTGATTTACCTTTGTGGTGGTGTAGCTACCCTATTGAGCTCTCGTTTTATAGGCCATATGTCTGATAAGTATGGAAAGGTTGCTGTTTTCCGGGTCTTGGCAATTGTTAGTCTTATACCGATCTTGGTAACAACTAATTTACCGGTAACGCCTCTATGGATCGTGTTGATTAATTCAACCGCATTTTTCGTTTTAGTATCAGGAAGAATGATTCCGGCAATGGCAATGGTGAGTCAAGTGGTTGAAAACAAGATTCGCGGAACCTTTATGAGTTTGGTTGGTTCGGTACAAATGCTGTCCTCGGGTATTGCCTCAGTTTTGGCTGGTTGGATAGTGACTATTGGGCCTGATGGCATGATGCAGCACTACAACCTCGTGGGCTATGGCGCCTCAATTTGTGGGTTGCTCACTTTCTGGCTGGTAGGATATATTCATTCTGATACAAAAAATGCATAAGGAGATACCCATGATTGAATTTAAAAGACCCGATGGACAAGTAGTAAGGGGTTACCTTGCTGAGCCGGTCGATAAGTCCAACGCTCCAGGAGTGGTTGTGATTCAGGAGTGGTGGGGTCTAGATGACGAGGTCAAGGCGGTAGCTGATCGTCTTGCAAGTACTGGGTACAGGGCGTTAGTTCCTGACTTATATCGCGGTAAGTTGGCCATCGAAGCAAATGAAGCAGAGCATCTAATGGGCGATCTTAATTTTGGTGATGCTGCCGGACAAGATATCCGTGGCGCCGTTCAGTATCTAAAAGCTACTGGGAGTGCCAAAGTTGCGGTAACGGGCTTCTGTATGGGTGGTGCACTCACCATCTTGGCTGCCTGCAATGTGCCTGAGCTTGATGGCTCGATAGTTTGGTATGGCAACCCTCCGCTGGAATATGTAAACGCCCAAGCGATTACAAAGCCAATTCTCGGGCACTGGGCAATGCATGATGAATTCTTCCCAATCTCCGGTGTAGATCAACTGGAGGATAAATTAAAGCAGGCAGGCGTGAATTATGAATTTCATCGCTATGACACTAAACATGCATTTGCAAACCCTAGGTCAGATACTCGTGGCCTATCGCCCTTGAAGTACAACGCTGAGGCTGCACAGCTAGCTTGGGAGCGCACAATGAATTTTTTAAATAAGTATATAAATAGTTAGGCCCATGAATACTCGACGTGAAGATGCGTTCTTCAATTGGATATACAAAAAAAGTAATGTCCAAATCTTATTAATACTGGTTCTCTTTTTTGTTACCTTGCTAGATGTATTGCCGCGTTTACTGCAATGCGTTCCCATCTTTGCGCCAACCCAAGATAGCACTCGATTAGGTTTAGGACTTTTTGGATCTATTATTACTTTAAGTGGTTTATTAATTGGTTTTTTACTAAATCAAGCACAGACCAATTTTCGCGAGGTTCAGACCTTGGTTTCTCAAGAAGCGGGACGTATTAATAACTTGGACCGCTTGCTGACCCGTTTTGGCGATCCTTCCATTGCACCTATACGTGCCGAGTTATTTGAGTATATGAATTCTATCGTCAATGACGAATGGGCTCTATTGCAAAAGGGCGAGGGAAGCACCAAGACGCATATGTTGTGGCGTGGCATTTCACGAAAACTGATGGCGATTGAACCTCACACCAATCGTCAAACCGCTATGTACACCGACATTATTAAGAAGTCAGAAGAGGTGGCAGAAAGTAGGGAGGCTCGTATCGAGCGATCAACTATCCGTCTGCCAGGCCTATTTTGGATAGTGATTCTGATTTGTATGTTTGCGTTGATGAGCATCAATACCTTATTTCTGCCATCAGACTCTTTTTTCTTTGGTTTGAAAATTTTGCCGATCACTATGGGGGCGCTGATTTCTCTATTGGTCATTACTGATCAGCCTTTCAAAGGGCAGAACTCTGTGCAACCCGACGCCTTCTATAAAATAATCGAATCCATTAAAACTCGTAAAGAGTAAGTCTCTATTAATTGTTATGCACTTATTTTCTGAAAATCTTGCTGTAGAAATTTCATCCTACTATCGTAATTTGGCCTTGGGGCATGGGGTGGTGCCGAAAGTCTTTACTTTAGTAAACGGCGAGGGTGATCAATATCTTTTCTTTATAGATGATCTACCCTATGAGGGTGAGGAAGAAAAGAATCAATTTCTAGCATATATCGTTCAACAGCATGATGCTGTTTGCTATGCTCGCGGAACACTGGTGATTGTTGAAAAAAATCAGCAGTACATTGAGTTTGCGGTGATTGATAGGGATGATGCTGAAGCGATTGTTTGCTCAGCTCAGTTAACTAGGGATATGGATGACAAGCCAATTGACTTGGGTGAATTTGAGAAGACCTTGGTTAAAAAGGGTTCCATTATTTTTGGAGGACTCTTCGAGCCCATTAAACTATCTGAAGAAAAGACTGAAGACTTTGAGAGCCTTTGGTTGGAAATGAAAGCAAAAATCTTGCACCGCTCAATGGGGCTATGATTCCTTTCTCAGAAATTTACGGGAAGTAGCTTCTACCGCAAACGATCCAATTAGGGCGGCAATGAGAGCGATTGCACTACCTCGAGCGCTCTCAATCACATTGATAAATAAGGTCGCAAACAAACTTAAGTTGATGATGATTGCTGCCCAGAGTGGCCAAAGCTTGGCGCCAGTTTGCTTGCGAACACGAATATGCCCAAAGGTAATTGCGGCGTAGACCAATAAAAAGGCGAGACTTGCCATTTTCCCAACCACCTCAAGCGGAAAGGCCAATACCAATGCAATTACTAAAGCGGTTGATATAGATAAAGAGCGCAGCCCCGTTTTCAGTACGTTCACGCCAAGTGCTTTGGAAATTGAGTTCTTGTTAGCCATATCAGCAGCGATATTGGATGCAGCAAAGATCGTCGCATTGAGGGCTGCGGCACAAGCTAAGAGCGCAGATGTACCAATAACAACAAAGCCAGTATTTCCAGCTACGATTTTGGCTGCATCAGCCAATACATGGCCGTTATAGGCAGCCATTTGAGCAGGGGAGAGCAGCAGGATGGCTGCGGTACTGACTAGAACATATGCGATAGTTACTAGAACAAGCGCCGAAAACATCGCAAGGGGCAGTTCCTTATGGGGCTCTTGCATAGCATTTGAAGAGTTGGTTACTACGCCAAACCCTTGATAGTTGATGTACAAAATACCAGTAGCAATAGCAATGCCATCAATAGACCAGCTAGACATCTTATATGCGCCAATATCGGCAACATGAATGCCATCTATAGAAAAGAGTATGAGAGCAATCGTCACAAAGCCAATTGCTAGCGCTTCTACCTTGCCAACAAAATTAGTCCCAAGTAATTTAATGCCGGCGCAAAAAATAACTATGCCAGCGCTAACCAGTTTTATTTCTAGTGGTGATAAATTGCCGCCTAGCAAGGTATTGGCGTATTCAGAAAATCCGGCAGCGTAAAGCGCAGCAGCTATTAGGTATGCTATGAATTGAAATATATTGAGGCCGCCTGAAATAACGCCTGGACCAAAACTCATTACAGTGAATGTGGCAGCTCCTCCGCTACTGGGAAACGTGGCACCCAATTTGGCGTAGGAATAGACCGAGAAAGACGCAGCAATGGCTCCCAGCAAAAAGGCTAGCGGAATATGTGTTCCTGCATGAGCGCTTGCAGTACCCAGTAGGGAAAAGAGTCCTGCACCCATCATCCCGCCAATACCCAGGGCAGTAGCTGAAAAAAGGCTAATCCTTTTATTCTTCTTGCTAGAGGTTTTGAGTAGGGCGAGGTTCAATTTAGAGGTTATAGACTGGTAATGGGTTGGGTTCAGCAGTTGAGCAGCAGAACCCTGTATTCAGGCTCTTAAGGGCGACTTTAAGCTATTTGGTGCCCAGGAAGGGACTCGAACCCCCACAACCTTACGATCGCCAGCACCTGAAGCTGGTGCGTCTACCAATTTCGCCACCTGGGCATGCCTTTATTATAGAGGGATGGGTATTTCTAGGTCATTTCTGGCCCCATTTGGCTTTTTCCCATCAGACTTGGTGGTTTGATACAGTAGCCTTATTCATAACAAAAATAGATATCACTAGATATATACAGGGCATGTATTGCCGAAGGAATTAAATGCGTAAAGCAAAAAACTTGGTGCCGCGTGAAGCTGACCGTTTGGGAACGGTTCAAGGGCATCGAGATGGATTTGGATTTGTTATTCCCGATGATGGTGGTGAGGATATTTTTCTATCTGAAAGGGAAATGTCACGCGTCATGCACGGCGACAGAGTGAATGTCAGAGTTTTAGGAACCGATCGTCGTGGTCGTCCTGAAGGTCAAATCGTTGAAGTTGTTCTTCATGCCAATAAAGTAGTTATCGGGCGTCTCCTAAATGAAAATGGTGTTTTGATTGTTGCGCCAGAAGATAAGCGTATCGGTCATGATATTTTGATTCCGCCAAAAGCTCAGGGCAATGCCAAATTAGGCCAAGTGGTGAGTGTCGAGATTATTGATTACCCAGATAGCTATCGCCAAGCAGTTGGACGAGTGGTAGAGGTTTTGGGTGAGATTGATGATCCCGGTATGGAAATCGAAATCGCTGTGCGGAAGTATGGCGTGCCTCATGAGTTTTCTGCTGCCGCCATGAAAGAGGCGACAGCGTTGCCGGATGCTGTGCAGCAATCAGATCTAGAAGGTCGCGTTGATCTGCGTGATGTGCCTTTGGTTACTATTGACGGTGCTGATGCGCGCGACTTTGATGATGCTGTGTACTGTGAGCCAGTCATGTACGGTCAGACTAAGGCTTGGCGTTTAATCGTTGCGATTGCCGACGTATCGCATTACGTCAAACCAGGTCAGCCATTGGATGATGAGGGCTTACTGCGAGCTACTTCGGTGTATTTCCCAAGACGTGTGATCCCAATGTTGCCAGAGAAGATCTCAAATGGTCTTTGCTCTCTTAATCCAGGTGTAGATCGTTTGTGTATGGTTTGCGATTCGGTTGTGGATAACAATGGTATTGTTTTAGCCTATCAGTTCTATCCAGCGGTGATGCACTCAGCACAACGATTTACTTACGAAACTGTTTGGGAGATCCTTTCTAATAGTAAAGGTCCTGAGGCGGCACGTTTTGCACAGTTCCGCCCCTTACTAACGAATCTCTACTCGCTGTATAAGATTTTGTTATCTGCCCGTGAAAAGCGGGGTGCTATTGAGTTCGAAACGACTGAGACCCAAATCATTAGCAATGAACTTGGCAAGATTCTGCGTATTGAGCCGCGTCTTCGTAATGATGCGCACCGCTTAATTGAAGAGTGCATGTTGACAGCTAACGTTTGTGCCGCAGACTTCATTGATAAAAATAAGCACCTCAGCTTGTATCGTGTTCACGCCGAGCCATCAGAAGAGAAGCTGGTTACCTTGCGTCAGGTTCTTAGAACCTCTGGCCTCTCATTGGGCGGTGGAGATAAGCCTAAGCCACGTGATTACGCTAAATTGATGCGTGAAATCAAAGAACGACCTGATGCCAATATGCTCCAATCGGTTGTACTGCGATCTATGCAGCAGGCGATGTATCAACCAGATAACGAGGGTCACTTTGGCTTGGCTTATCCAGCGTATTCTCATTTCACGAGTCCGATTCGTCGTTACCCTGACTTACTCACGCATCGGGTTATCAAATCGATTCTGCAGAAAAAACCTTACGTACCGGTATTGCCACCGAAAGTGCCTCTCAACTTAACCCTGCCACGCAAAGGTAAGGGTCGCGAGAATGCAGTCAATGCTAAGAAATCCCAAAGCGATGCAAAAGCAGGGGTCAAGGGCGCAAAAACACCTAAAGGAGTAAATGCGGCGCTGCCAATTTGGGGTCAGTTAGGCGTTCACTGTTCCTCCAACGAGCGTCGTGCCGATGAAGCATCGCGTGATGTCGAGGCGTGGCTCAAGTGTTACTACATGCGTGACCATTTGGGTCAAGAGTATGCTGGTACGGTAACTGGAGTAGCCAACTTTGGTCTATTCATTCAGTTGGAAAATCTGTTTGTTGAAGGCATGGTGCATGTCACTGAACTTGGCGGTGATTACTTCCAGTATGACGAAGCACGTCAAGAGTTGCGTGGTGAGCGCACCGGTATTCGTTATCGCTTAGGCGATCGCTTGCATGTATTGGTAAGTCGTGTTGATTTGGATGCTCGCAAAATTGAATTTAGCCTAGTTAAATCCGTTGGGGTAGAGCCTGGCGGATCATCTAATCGTCGTCAACTCTTGTTGGCAGCTGATACTGGCAGACCAAATAAAAAAGCAGCCTCCAAAAAGAGTCGCCCAGATAATAAGATTCCTCAAAAACCTAGCGGAATCAATGTCAATGCGGCCAAATCTGCGGGCACACTCGGTGCTAATCAGTCCAAGAGCAAAGCGACACGTAAAACCGGCAAGACTATTAAGTCTGGAAGATCGATTGGCAAACCAGCCGGCAGCAAACCTCCAGTTCGCAGCACTAAAGCGCGCCGTAAATAAAGATTCATTAGAAAAGTAAGATTAAACAAAAAAGATGAAGCAAATATTAGTTGGATTTCATGCGGTACAAGCGCGATTGCGTGTCGATCCGGGCAGTTTGAAGTCAGTGTACTTTGATTCTGGTCGTCGAGACAGACGCATGGGTGATTTCCTCAAACAAGCCGAAGAGATTTTGGGCGAACGTTTGCATGCGGCTGACGCGGAGCGCTTGCATAAGTTAACTGGGCATGACCGTCATCAAGGCGTAGTTGCTTTGGCTGAAAAAATGACTGTTGCAAGAACCGTCACTGAAGTAGTAGAAGATGCTGAGAGCGCGCAGAAGAAACCATTATTTTTGGTTTTAGATGGCGTTACCGATCCTCATAACTTTGGCGCATGTTTGCGCGTAGCAGATGGCGCTGGTGTAGACGCCATGGTGATACCTAAAGATCGTTCGGCATCCATTAATGCCACTGTGAGCAAGGTTTCTAGTGGCGCAGCAGAAGTCATGCCAGTCATCACCGTTACCAACCTCGTTCGTAGCATGAAAGAAATGCAAGAAGCAGGTGTTTGGCTCATCGGCACTGATGACGAAGCGACCAAGTCAATCTATGACATCGATCTTACGGGCTCGATTGGCATTGTCATGGGGGCTGAAGGTGAGGGTATGCGTCGCCTCACAAAAGAAAACTGTGATGAGTTAGTCCGTATTCCGATGCAGGGTGTGGTCTCAAGTTTGAATGTATCCGTTGCAAGTGGCGTATGCTTATACGAGGCATTGAGACAGCGCCTGGCCAAAGTATCTGACAAAGCTGCCAAGTAAAACAAGGAGCTTCATATGAAATGCAATATGGGACACACAGATCGCGTTCTGCGAATGACTGTTGGCGTAACCCTGATGGGTTTAGCTGGTTTTGGTATTACTGGTCCCTGGGCCTGGATTGGCGTTATTCCCTTATTAACGGGAATGATCGGTAATTGCCCAGCCTACTCAATATTGGGCATTAATACTGGTAAGAAGTAACGGGCCTTATTTAATTCCTAGCAGGGAATTACTGGGCTAGTAGCGCTTCCAGCTTTTCTGTATCAATGCAGAAGTTCCGTATACCTTCGGCTAATTTCTCGGTCGCCATGGCATCGTTGTTGAGCTGCAGGCGGAAGCTAGATTCATCGAGCTTAAGGGGTGTGATGCCTTCGGACTGCAATGCTGCTTGGGCATTGGCAGGATTGAGTTTTTTCTCAACTGATGCATTGCTGTTTTGAAGTTCGGCCAATAGTTCGGGGCTAATTGTTAGTAAGTCGACACCCGCCAACTCCAATATCTGACTGGTGTTTCTAAAGCTTGCGCCCATGATCTCGGTAGGGATGCCAAAGTGCTTGTAGTAATGAAAAATTCTCTTCACTGAAGTCACACCAGGATCATTTGCTCCGCCATTAACTGCATCACTCCAGTTGGAGCCAAGCTTGGCTTTATTCCAATCGGTAATGCGTCCTACAAACGGGGAAATCAATTTAGCATTGGCTGCGCCACAGGCTGCTGCCTGAACTAAAGAGAAGAGTAGGGTCATATTGCAATGAATGCCTTGGGCTTCTAATTCTTTCGCAGCGGCGATGCCTTCCCATGTGCCGGCTAATTTAATCAGAATGCGCTTGCGATCGATCCCATGAGATTCATATAGAGCAATTAAGTGTTTAGCCTTGGCTACAGTACCTTTGGTATCAAATGAGAGTCTGGCATCCACTTCGGTAGAAACGCGACCAGGGACAATCTTCAAAATCTCTAAGCCAAAGGCAACCAAAATGTAATCAACTAGTTCCGTAGGGCTCATGCCTGGGTGAGCTGCTTTAACAGATTGCACTAAATCCTGGTAATTACTTTGCTGAGCAGCTTTTAGAATGAGTGATGGGTTGGTAGTCGCATCCTGCGGTTGGAAGGACTGCATACGCTCAAAATCACCTGTATCGGCTACAACCGTAGTGAGTTTCTTGAGTTGTTCTAACTGGCTTGATGCTGGGGCGGTGCTATTCATGGGCTTGCTCAATACTCTAAATTGGTTTACTTGTAATTATCATATGATAGATGGATTAATTACTCAGTTCCAGTAAAGGCGTTCGATAGTTATATGAATCAAGATCAACTCAAGCAAATGGTAGGTGAAGCGGCCAGAGACGAGGTTCTCAAGTTGCCTGCTGGACAGATTTTGGGCGTAGGCACGGGTTCTACAGCCAATTGTTTTATTGATGCAATAGCTCCGCATAAGGATCATTTTGCAGGTACGGTATCTAGTTCTAATGCAACTACTGAGCGCTTACTAAAGCACGGTTTTAAAGTACTTGACCCAAACGATGTGAAAGGCTTACCTGCCTATGTCGACGGTGCGGATGAAATCGACCCGGCTGGACACATGATTAAAGGTGGCGGCGGGGCACTCACGAGGGAAAAAATCATTGCCTCCATGGCAAATCAATTCATTTGCATTTGTGATTCCTCTAAACAAGTGCCTGTGCTGGGTAACTTTGCACTACCAGTAGAAATCATTCCTCTTGCGAAAGGTATCGTGAGCCGTGAGTTGGAAAAGTTTGGCGGTAAGGTGACACTCCGCTTAGCAAAAAATACGCGCGCCGACCTCAATCAAACTCCTAGCGAGCCATTCGTGACGGATAACGGTGGGTGGATTTTGGATGTCGCATGCTTAAAGATTGCAAACCCCATTCAAATGGAAGCGCAGATCAATCAAATTGCTGGCGTCATCACCGTAGGTTTGTTTGCCAAAGAAAAAGCCAATATTTTGCTAGTTAGTAACTCTGCAGGTGTTGAGCGCATTGTTCTCTAGGAAATAAAAAACCCGACGGGGTATCCCCATCGGGTTGTTTTGCCATGGTTTGCATGGCGCAGGCGCTCGGAAGGTATTTGGTTCCTTAGCCTATAAGCACATAGATGTACTTATTCAGATTGGCTTTCGCCAATGTAGTAGGACACCATATCTGCCTTACTACGTCTCCATCCTATGCTTGTGATTTGGGCTTGTCAACATCCCAAATCAAGGGTGAGCACTATTTATTCTGATGCTGGAGGTACGTAACCTTGTGCGGTATCAGCGCCCCCCTCAAAGAAATGCTTTTCTACCTGTTTTAAAAGGTATTGGCGTGCGCGCGGGTCTGCCATATTGAGGCGATTTTCATTAATCAACATGGTTTGCTGCTTCAACCAGCCAGCCCAAGCTTCTTTTGATACTTGATTCCATATTCTTTTACCCAGCTCTCCAGGAAGAGGGGCGAAATCCATGCCTTCAGCTTCTTTGTTGAGTTTGATGCATTGAACCATGCGTGCCATTTGTAGTGCCTTTCAAGTATTTCTAGCGTTTCTTATAGATCTTTAGTTAAAACCATGGACTTGCGGTCCCAGTTATAAATTTGTTTTCTTTCTTCGGGCAAGTCATCCACTGATGCTCGTTTAAAGCCGCGCTTTAAGAACCAATGCTCAGTTCTAGTCGTGAGAACAAATAATTTCTTGATGCCTTCTTGTTTGGCGCGCATCTCAACGCGCTTTAGTAGACGCTCACCGTCACCGGATCCTTGAACATCAGGATCAACGGCAAGGCAGGCTAGCTCGCCAACGCCATTCGGGAATGGGAAGAGGGCGGCACAACCGAAAAGTACGCGATCATGTTCAATCACAGAGAAGCGTTGAATATCACGTTCAATCACATCTTGACCACGAGCAGCCAGAATGCCTTCCTCTTCTAGAGGCATGGTCAGTTGCAAAATGCCGCCAACATCATCTTGGTTGGCTTCACGTAAGTTTTCAATATCGGATGAAGCCAGCATCATGCCAATACCATCATGGGTAAAGAGTTCTTCCAGGAGGGCTCCATCTTGGTTGCAAGGGAGGAAGTGAACGCGGCCAACACCAGCCCGAATCGCTCTGCCAGCAGTATTCAATAGACCCTTCATACCAAGATCCATATCTTTGTTCTGGGCAACATACTCATGTAGCTGTGGCATCGACAGTTCAGTAATGAAATCACCCTCAGCATCTTTGAGGCCAGCGTATGGACTTAAGAAAATGAGCTTATCTGCTTTGAGCGCTGCAGCGGTAGATGCTGCTACATCCTCATACGCCAAGTTGAATGCTTGACCCGTTGGTGAAAAACCCAAAGGTGAGAGCAAAACAATTTTGTTGCTATCCAGAGACTGTCTAATTGAGCCTGAGTCGACTTTGCGAACTAGTCCCGTATGAATGTAGTCGGTACCCTCGACAACGCCTACTGGCATAGCAGTAATAAAGTTGCCAGAGATTACTGAAATACGTGAACCCGCCATTGGTGTATTTGGAAGACCACGGCTAAACGCTGCTTCAATATCTAGACGTAATTCACCGGCAGCTTCTTTGACGCACTCTAGTGCAGCAGCATCGGTAATTCGGTAGCTATGCATAGCACTCTTGCCGAACTTGCTCTTGATCTTACGGAGCATGAGTTGCTCTTCAATCTGCGGACGAATGCCGTGCACCAACACAATACGCATGCCCATGGCGTGCAACATGGCGATATCTTCAATCAGGTTCTCAAGACCAATTTCTTGTACGAGTTCACCCGCAAAAGCAATAACAAAGGTCTTTTCACGGAAGCTATGAATATAGGGTGCAACATCACGCAGCCACCCTACAAAAGGGAAGTTGGAGGTCGTTTCATCGGCCAATGAGGCCTGGTTTGGTGCATTTGTTGGCATAGTGAGAAAATTATAGGGTGCAAGAGCCTATAAACCAACAAAAACCCAAAGCAATCCCAAAGCCTGTGCCTGCTTCCAACACCTTGCGGAAGCTAGATATTCGCTTTCCGGAGGAATTGCCGGTCTCTGGTCAGCGTCAGCTGATCAAGGATGCCTTGCAGAGCCATCAGGTGGTCATTGTGTGCGGAGAGACGGGCTCAGGTAAGACCACGCAGCTGCCAAAGATCTGCTTAGATCTGGGTCGAGGCACTGTTAACGGCGGCAAGCTCATTGGGCACACTCAACCCCGCAGGATCGCGGCAACTGCAACAGCCAAGCGTATCGCCCAAGAGCTAGGTTCACCCATCGGCCAGGATGTTGGCTACCAAGTACGTTTTGCCGACAAGACCAGCAACACAGCATCCATCAAACTCATGACAGACGGTATATTGTTGGCAGAGACGCAGCGTGATCCACAGCTGCGCGCTTATGACACGCTCATCATCGATGAGGCACATGAGCGTAGCCTGAATATTGATTTCTTATTGGGCTATTTGCGTCAGCTTCTGCCTAAGCGACCCGATCTGAAACTCATCATCACTTCAGCAACGATTGATGCACAACGATTTGCGGAACACTTTGCTATGAATGGCAAGGTGGCGCCGGTTATTGAGGTGAGTGGTCGACTGTTTCCGGTAGAGCAGCGCTATGCACCGCTGGAGCCAGATGCTAAGCCCGATGGCAAGAAAGAGTCGAAGACTGCCAAAGAAATTCCGGATGCCGTTACCGAAGAGATTGCAAGCTTGTGGCGTGAGGGTGCCGCTGGTGCTGGAGATGTATTAGTATTTTTGCCAGGTGAGCGCGAGATACGTGACTGCGCAGAAGCTTTACGTAAAGATCATGTCCTGCAGCAACGCTTTCATCCAGAGATTCTGAGTCTCTTTGCACGTCAGTCCGTTGTCGAGCAAGAAAGAGTGTTTAGTCCGGGCAATGGTCGCAGGATTATTCTGACAACGAACGTTGCAGAGACTTCATTAACGGTTCCCAATATTCGTTATGTGATTGATAGCGGACTAGCGAGAGTAAAGCGCTACTCATACCGTAACAAGGTTGAACAGCTCCAAATAGAGCCGATCTCTCAAGCAGCCGCCAATCAAAGGGCGGGGCGTTGTGGTCGTGTATCGGATGGCATCTGCGTGCGTTTGTATAGTGAGCAAGATTATCATGGCCGTCCAAAATTTACAGACCCTGAAATATTACGTAGTTCACTAGCAGCAGTGCTGTTGCGCATGAGCTCCTTACGCTTGCCAAAGATTCAGCACTTTCCATTTATTGATAAGCCACTAGGCAGGGCAATTGCAGACGGCGTACAGCTTTTGGATGAGTTGGGCGCAATTGAGTTTGATGAGTCAGAGCCATCAGATGGGAAGGACATCAACAACAGCTTCAAACTCACTGTCATTGGTAAACAGCTTGCAGATTTGCCATTAGATCCCCGTATTGGACGAATGCTTTTGGCTGCAAAAGAGCAGAATGCTTTAAAGGAAGTAACCATCATTGCTTCAGCGTTAGCCACACAAGACCCGCGTGATCGACCCATGGATCAGACCGCTGCTGCAGATCAAGCGCATTTGCAATTTGCTGATGAGCGTTCTGAATTTTTAAGTTTCGTAAAGCTCTGGAATTGGTATCAGGATGCTTTACAACATAAGCACAGTAATCGTCAGCTAGAGAATCTCTGTAAGAGTAAGTTTCTGTCGCCACGTCGCTTACGTGAATGGCGCGATGTCCACGGTCAACTCCATACGATGCTTGGCGAAAAGGGTTGGAAAGAAAATGGCTTGGCCGCAACCTATGAACAAGTTCACCTTTCATTATTAACAGGCTTACTTGGGTATGTCGCTAAAAAAGAAGAGGATGAAAAATCCCAGGATCGCAATAGCAAAACTGGTGGATATGTTGGCGCCCGAGGTATACGTCCATTCATCTGGCCTGGGTCTACCATTGGTAAAAAAGCGGGTGCCTGGATTTTGGCCGGCGAACTGCAAGAAACTAATCGCATGTATGCCAGAACCATTGCCAAGATTGAGCCGCAATGGGTAGAGCGGGTTGCTGCGCATCGCCTGATTAAATCGTTGAGCGATCCCTTCTGGGATATCCGTCAGGGCGAAGTTATGGCGTTTGAACGTGGCACTTTGTACGGGTTGCCGATTTACCATGGCCGTCGCGTGCGTTTTGAGCCACATAACCCTGAAGAAGCGCGCGAACTATTTATCCGTCAAGCCCTAGTCCAAGAAGAAATGTTTGGGCGTATGGATACGCCAGCATTGCAACGTGAGACCGAAGCTGACGCCAAGAAAAAATACCCAAATCTGTTTGGATTCTTTTGGCATAACCGTCGTCTCATTAAAGAGATTGAAGATCTAGAGCATCGCTCACGTCGACCAGACGTTTTGGTAGATGATGAGTTGCTATTTGCTTTCTACGAGTCACGCATTCCAAAAGGAGTATGTAGTCGAGACAGTCTTAAAGCGTGGTTAGCTAAAAAAGGCGGAGAAGATAAAAATCAAGGAAGTGAGCTAGATGCTCAACTTCGCCTTGAAAAGGCAGACCTAATGCGCCACGAGGCAGCAGGTATTACTGTGGATCGTTACCCTAAGACGATGCTGGTGGGCGGTGCGCAACTGAGCCTGACGTATCACTTCGAACCTGGCAGCCCTAAAGACGGTGTGACGCTTGTTGTTCCTTTGACGCAGTTGAACCAAGTGGATGGGCGTCGTTGCGAGTGGCTTGTGCCAGGCATGTGTGAAGAAAAGACGCTACTACTTCTGAAGTCCTTACCCCAAAAACTTCGCCGTCATTGTGTGCCATTGCCGGATTACGCAAAATCATTTCTGGAGCGTAAGTTAGAAGATAAGCAATTTGGTGTTGGCGACTTCTTAGATAGTTTAATTAGCGACATCCGCAAAGAGCGTGGATTGGAGATTAAACGTACTGACTTCAGACCAGAGGCTCTGCCTTTGCACTCCTCAATGAACTTCCGCTTGATTGATGAGCATGGGCGACAGTTAGAAGTGGAGCGCAATCTAGCTCGATTACGATCTGAGTATGGGCAGACTGCTCGAAATGCTTTCCAGGTAATTGCCCAAGAAACTGCTCAGGTCGAGCTAGGCGTAGAGCCGCCAGTAGGTAAAAAAACTCAAGCTAATTCAAATGGCGGTACAGGCTCTGTTGATGCAACACGAAGAGTGAAGCAGGGCGGTTATCGTGCCTGGGAGTTTGGCGAGCTACCTGAAACATTAGAGATACAAAAAGGCAATAAAACTTTATTTGGTTATCCTGCTCTGATGGATCGCGGCGACTTCTGTGATCTAGAGGTATTTGATGATCTGGAGGAGGCTCGTAAGCAACATGGTTTAGGGTTGCGACGCCTATTTGCGCTTAGCAATAAAGATACGATCAAGGCTTTGCAAAAACAGTTGCCAGGGATTCGTGAATTAGGCCTGCTCTTCATTAATGTGGGCTCAGTAGAGGGATTGATTCAGCAGATTTTGAATTTAGCTCTTGAGCGTGCCTATATGGCTGAGCCATTGCCAGTGAATGCTGAGCAATTTGCAGAACGCTTACAAGCAGGCAAACCAAGATTGGCACTCATCGCCCAAGAGATTTCTCGTCACGCATTAAATGCATTGCAAGCCCACGCGGATTTACAGAAAAAAATCGCCAGTGCAAAAGCGGCGTCACCGAGCGCTTATGCTGATATTCAGGCGCAGGTGCAGGGTTTGATATTCCCCAAATTTGTTGCAGAGATACCGTATGCCCAACTGGTTCATGTGCCGCGCTACTTAAAGGCCATTGCTATGCGGATTGATAAATTGCGCTCCAACCCAAGTCGCGATGCCCAGTGTCAAAAAGATTGGGAATCGGTTGCACGTCCATGGCAAAAAATGGTGCAGGGGAATAAGGGCGGCTTATCCTATGCGATGGCCGAAGACCAGGCTTTAATGGATTTCCGTTGGCAATTAGAGGAGCTGAGGGTGGCTTTATATGCTCAGGAGTTGAAAACCCCAACCCCGATATCCTTAAAGCGCCTTGAAAAGGTTTTAGCCAGTTTGCGCTAAGTCAAATCCATTGCAGCCTAGAGGTCATTTTGGGGCTCTCGATTGCTTACAATGGGGGTATGTATACATTTATCAAGATTAGAGGTTTTCGCACAATTGCGACCTCCGCTTTTTTGACTCTCCTTTTAGTCAATCAAAATGCATTTGCGCAAGCGAGTAACGCTGCAGTACAGGTAGCAGCCAATCAACCTAAGTTGGCAGTGATTCTCAATTCTGGCGAAGCTTCCATTAGTTTGATTGATATGCGCACTCGTCAAGTCATCAAAACAATTCCAGTTGGTAAAGAGCCTCACCACCTGATGTTGACTCCGGATCAAAAGACTTTGCTAATCGCAAACGCGGCAGGTAATGATGTGGCATTAATGAACCCAACCACTGGTGAGTTAACTGGCAGAATTCCAAACATCATTGATCCATACCAAATTGGATATTCTCCGAATCACAAATGGTTTGTGGCAAACGGCAACCGCTTAGATCGTGTCGATATATATGCGGCCGATGGCGCTAATCTCAAATTAGCGAAGACTGTGAAGTTGGCAAAGACTCCAAGCCATATTGCATTTACAGCTGACAGCAAAATTGCATTTATTACCTTACAAGACTCAAATGAACTTGCTGCAATTGATCTTGAAACACAAAATGTATTGTGGGTAATACCGACAGGCAAGGTTCCTGCAGGCTTATGGATGACGCCTGGTGATCAGTACCTATTGGTTGGTATTACTGGCGAAGATAATGTTCAGGTGATTGATTGGAAAAATCGCAAAGAAGTAAAACGCATTCCAACAGGTAAGGGCGCGCATAACTTCCGCCCTCTAGGGGATAAGAAGCATGTATTTGTGAGTAACCGTATTGCCTCCACAATTAGTCTGATAAACATGCAGACCTTGGAAAAGGTTGGCGACATCACTGGGCTCCCGGCAGGTCCTGATGACATGGAAATCACTCCTGACGGAAAAACACTTTGGGTTACCTTGCGGTTCTCAAAAAAAGTGGGAGTCATCGATATCCCAACTATGAAGTTAGCTACTGTTATTCCAGTGGGTAAGTCGCCTCATGGAGTCTTCTTTACCCCAAGGGCTGGATGGGAGTAAGCATCAAGATGAAGTGCATGAGTCATCCCGCATTCATACGAATCACAGCCGTGCTTTTGCTCGGCTGTTTTTCATTGAGTGTCTCTGCTCAAACTGCCCAATGTAATAAAAAGGTTTATCTTACTTTTGATACTGGCAATATGGCGGTCGCAGAAAAAGTAGCAGAGATTTTGAAGCGACAAAATGTGAAAGCTACATTCTTCTTGGCCAATGAGAAAACTTTCCGCGATGATTTTTCTTTGGATGACTCTTGGAGGTCTTATTGGCAAGAGCGCGTTAAAGAGGGGCACCACTTTGGTAGCCACACCTATGACCATACCTATTTTGTTAAAGATGGACCTAAAGGTGAGGTATTTGAGAAACCTCAGTTTGGTTCAAAGGCAGGTATGACAGTCCTCTATAACGAGGCGACAATGTGTAAAGAAATACGCCGCGTGGATCAGCGTTTTCAAGAACTCACCGATCATCCGATTCAAAAGATATGGCGCGCACCTGGCGGAAAAACTTCACCTACCTTGATTCGCATGGGTAATATGTGTGGATATGAGCATATAGGCTGGGATCCCGCTGGATTTCTGGGTGACGAGCTGAGCTCTGATAAGCATCCCAACAGCACTCTTCTGGATAAGGCTAGCCGTAACATCAAGGATGGCGACATCACTATGGCTCATTTGGGAATTTGGTCCAGAAAAGACCCTTGGGCGCCTGCTGTATTGGAGCAGCTCATTGTTAATCTCAAGGCTCGTGGATTCTGCTTTGAACTGCTGCCCAAGAATTCAGTAAATCAGTCAAAATAAAGTATGGATCTCAATCCCGTCACTTCTGCTATTTCTGCTGCGTACGCTAGCGTTCAGGAGTTTCTGTTTGCAAATTTAGTAGCCCCAGTTTTATATCAATTCGATTTAATGGCTTGGGCTGAAGATGTATACGATGGCATTGATTGGTTTTTGTTTGGCTGTATCCAAATTTTCTTAATCATTGTTGTCTTAAGGACCTGGGAGCGACTTGCGCCAGCTGAGAAGCAGGAGCGTTTTGCAAAAGCAAGTAGGGCAGATGTCTTGTACACCTTGTTTCATCGCTTAGGTATTTTTCATGGTCTAGTGTTTATCACTTTGTCTGGATTCTTCTTTGGGGTCGACTCCATCCTGCATGATTTCCGTTTCGATCGTTTAAACGTCGAGTCATGGTGGCCAGGCGTAACTTCTATTCCAGCTATTAGCTTCTTGATTTATTTGGTATTGCTGGATTTTGTTGATTATCTCTACCATCGCGCATCGCATGTATTTAACTGGTGGTGGCAATTGCACGCCTTACATCACAGTCAAACAGTCATGACTGCTTGGTCTGATAATCGTAATCACATACTGGATGACATCATGCGGGCAGTGGTGATGTCTTTTGTTGCGTTGATGTTTGGAGTTACACCAGGCCAATTTATTTTACTGATTGCAATGAGTGAATTTATTCAAAGTTGGCAGCACGCTAATATCAAGATCCATTTAGGTGCTGCTAAATACCTATTGGTATCTCCTATGTTTCATCGCATGCACCACGCTGTTGGGTATGGCCATGAAGCCAAAGGTAAGCCTGGCGTCTTAGGGGGTTGTAACTTTGGTGTTTTGTTTCCGTGGTGGGATATGTTATTTAGAACAGCTATCTTCCCTAAAGAGGTCTATCCTACAGGGGTAAGAAACTTAACAGTTTCACAAAATATCCTTACTCAACAATGGCAAGGCCTTGTTCATGCCTTTAAAGAAATCATGCCCAAGTAGACTTCAGGTCTGAAGGCAATAGGAGTTGTATGGTCGGCTTGCAGCAGGTATTTAAATCATTCGGCATGGCTTTGGTTGGAACTATGCATCCGCGGATGTTGTGGCTCAGCTTAAGACCATTTCTGATTGTTTCCGTGCTGTGGGGTTGTCTTATCTGGCTTACATGGACGCCTGCACTTGAAGCATTAAGCGTCTTTCTAACAACTTCGATATTTACCAGCTGGATTCAAGAAGGTCTTGTTTGGGCTGGATTTGATAACGCCCGAGCATGGATAGCACCATTATTTTTTGTCATGCTGATTATTCCGCTAATCACAATTAGCTTGCTGGTATTTATTGCCTTTTCAACCGTACCTGCAATTGTCAAAATTGCATCCCGCCAATCGCAATTTCATGATCTCGAATGTAGGCATGGTGGCGGGTTCTTCGGCAGTTTGATTTATTCTTTGTGGTCGGCCATCATTTGCCTAGCTCTCGTGATGTTGACTTTGCCTGTTTGGTGGGTCCCTCCACTTGTCGCTGTCTTACCCCCCTTGCTCTGGGGGTGGTTAACCATGCGACTCATGTCCTACGATGTATTGGCTAAGCATGCCAGTTCAGAAGAGCGCGATCTCTTGCTTGATAAATATCGCTGGCCATTGCTTATTATGGGCATTGCATCGGGGATGCTCGGGGCCGTGCCTACATTCTTTTGGGCTACCTCGGCATTGGCTTTGGTACTGTTTCCGATCGTAAGCTTTATAGCGCTTTGGATATATTCTTTGATCTTTGTATTTGCTGCCTTGTGGTTTAGTTACTTCTTGTTGGATGCTCTCAAGAGCTTGCGAGAAGAAGAGTTGGATCGTGCACTTACAGTGGAATCGCGCGTTGTAGATTTGGAACTTTCGTCTCATAGTTAACGAGATGGCAAATAAAATGAGTAATTCAATGAAAAAAGTTGAAGTAGATGATGTAAGTGGATCAACTACACCACAACGTCGCTTTGGTTTAATTGTGATCGGTGATGAAATCTTATCGGGTCGCCGCCAAGATAAACACATGAGCAAAATGATTGAGCTTCTCAACGAGCGTGGTCTGAGTCTTGCCTGGGCTAAATATGTTGCAGATGATCCAGAGCAAATTACTGCGACGCTAAAGGAAAGCTTTGCAAGCGGGGATGTCGTGTTTAGCACTGGCGGTATTGGTGCAACACCTGATGACCATACTCGTCAATGCGCTGCTTTGGCCTTGGGAACAAAGATCGAGTTACATCCAACTGCTAGAGAATTAATTGCAGGACGAATTCAGTCGATGGCAGAAGGTGATCCGATTAAATCGGATCTCAATACTCCAGAAAATCAACATCGTTTCAAAATGGGTGAGTTTCCTATTGGCAGTGAAATCATTCCCAATCCCTATAACCAGATTCCGGGCTTCCGAATTCAGGAGCATCACTTTGTGCCAGGCTTTCCGGTGATGGCAGCGCCAATGATGGCATGGTGTCTGGACACTCATTACAAAGATCTATTTCATCAAGAGAACTGGGCAGAGCAGAGCTTTATCGTTCCCAAGGGGATTGAATCAACGTTAACCCCCTTGATGGAGCGCATAGAAGCCAATTTTCCGGGGGTGAAGGTCTTTAGTCTGCCATCGGTAGGCGATGCCACCAAGGGTGGGGTGTACGCCCAGCGCCATATTGAATTGGGCATTAAAGGTAATGCCAATCTTCTGGAAAGCGCCTGGATTGCCCTTAGAGCAGGCACCCAAGAGCTTGGTTACGAAATCCACGATATTAGCTAGGATAATTTGCACTAATATGGTGCAAATTGGGGTATTTGAGCCGGTGCGAGGGGTAATTGGGCACTTAATCAGTGCAATAATGAGTGTTCCCATTTGTTTGCTTCAGTAAATTACATACATCCATAAGGCATGTTTGGTGCCTGGAATAAACAGGGGTGTATGCCTTAAGTTTTAGTTCCGAATTTAGTTAATAGAGGAGATTTGCATGACGAAGACCGTCGCTGATGTGATGAAGTTAGTTAAAGAGAAAGAATGTACTTTCGTTGATTTCCGCTTTGTAGATACAAAGGGTAAAGAACAACACACGACAGTTCCTATCTCTGCTTTTGACGAAGACAAATTTGAGAGCGGTCATGCATTTGACGGTTCTTCTATTGCTGGTTGGAAGGGTATTGAAGCATCAGACATGTTGCTCAAACCAGACCCAACAGCTGCTTACATTGATCCATTTTATGAAGAACCAACATTGGTTCTTACATGTGACGTAATCGAGCCAGCCGATGGTAAAGGATACGATCGTGACCCACGTTCTATTGCTAAGCGCGCTGAAGCATATTTGAAGAGCACCGGCTTGGGCGACACAGCTTACTTCGGTCCAGAGCCAGAATTCTTTATTTTTGACGGCGTTCGCTGGGGTGCTGACATGCAGGGTTGCTTCGTGAAGATTGATTCCGAAGAAGCGCCATGGTCTTCATCTGCTGAAATCGAAGGCGGTAATACTGGTCACCGTCCAGGCAAAAAAGGCGGCTACTTCCCAGTTGCTCCTGTAGATACATTCCAAGACATGCGCTCTGAAATGTGTTTGATTCTCGAATCATTGGGCATTCCAGTTGAAGTTCATCATCATGAAGTTGCTGGTCAAGGTCAAAACGAATTGGGTACGAAATTCAGCACATTGGTACAACGTGCTGACTGGACTATCTGGCAGAAGTATGTAATTCAAAACGTTGCACATGCTTACGGCAAGACAGCAACTTTCATGCCTAAGCCAGTAGTTGGTGATAACGGTTCTGGTATGCACGTTCACCAATCCATTTGGAAGAATGGCGAGAACTTGTTTGCTGGTAACGGCTACGCAGGTTTGTCAGAATTTGCATTGTTCTACATTGGCGGCATCATCAAGCACGCTAAGGCATTGAATGCGATTACTAACCCAGGCACAAACTCATACAAGCGTTTGGTTCCAGGCTTTGAGGCTCCAGTTAAGTTGGCTTACTCAGCGCGTAACCGTTCAGCTTCTATTCGTATTCCTCACGTTGCCAATCCTAAGGGTCGTCGTATCGAAACTCGTTTCCCAGATCCACTTGCTAACCCATACCTCTGCTTCTCTGCATTGATGATGGCTGGTTTGGACGGCGTTCAAAACAAGATTCATCCAGGCGAAGCTGCTGACAAGAACTTATATGACTTGCCACCAGAAGAAGACGCAAAGATCCCAACCGTTTGCGCGAGCTTGGAAGAGGCATTGGAAGCATTGAAGAAAGATCACGAGTTCTTGACTCGTGGTGGTGTATTCACTGAATCCATGATTGACGCGTATATCAATTTGAAGATGGAAGATGTCACACGTTTCCGTATGACTACTCACCCTATCGAATTTGATATGTACTACTCCCTGTAAGCGAAGGAGAGAACTTGAGCGCAGGTCTGTTGCGCAATTCGTTCAAGGGAGCAGCTTCGGCTGCTCCTTTTTTTCCGACATTGCTTGATCAGATGCCCAATGCCATCGTGGTATTTGAGGCTGAGACCCAACAATTGGTGTACGTAAACCCGGCTGCCGAGTCAGCTTTGGACCTCTCACGTAAATCACTTGAGGGCCAATCTGTACACAATTTATTTGGAGACAATGAAGCATTAAAGGCAATGATTGGTGAAGTGAAGCAGGGGCACGTACTGGCGCAGCGCCAAGAAATGATTCTGCATTCCCTGCCCGGCAGTATTCATCATGAGTCAATACCGGCACACGTGGTTGTGGCGGTTCTCGAGGATCCAACTCTCATCATGATGGAGTGGTTTCCGATTGATCAGCAGTTGCGAAGTGAGCGCGATGAACGTGTAACGCAGCAGGTTGAGGCAAACAAACAGTTGATGCGCAATTTAGCGCATGAGATTAAAAATCCATTGGGTGGAATTCGTGGAGCAGCTCAACTGCTCGAGTTCGAATTGCCAGAAAAAGGTTTGCGGGAGTACACGCAAGTCATTATTAAAGAATCAGACCGTCTCCAGACTTTGGTGGATCGTCTTTTGGCGCCACATCGCAAGGCGCATGTAATGGAATCCTTCAACGTGCACGAGGCTTTGGAGCGTGTACGTAGTTTAGTTTTGGCTGAGTTTCCAAAGGGGCTCAAAATTATCCGTAATTACGATACGAGTCTGCCAGATGTATTGGGAGACCGTGAGCAGTTGATTCAGGCGACTCTTAATATTGTTCATAACGCAGCACAAGCACTTTCTGAAGAGATTCAAAATGGTGTTGCGCAAATTGAACTAAAGACCCGCGTGGCACGTTCTGTGACGATTGCTAAGCATCGCTATAAGTTAGCGATGGATTTACATGTCATTGATAATGGTCCGGGCATCCCAGAAGAAATTATTGAACGCATCTTCTTCCCGCTGGTTTCGGGTAGAGAGGGGGGTAGTGGGCTTGGCCTTACTTTGGCGCAAACCTTTGTTCAGCAGCACCAGGGCTTTATTGCTTGTAATAGCCGTCCTGGCCGCACCGATTTTCATATTCAAATTCCATATCGTAGGCAGGAGAAAGCATCATGAAACCAATTTGGATCGTTGACGATGATCAATCCATTCGTTGGGTCTTAGAAAAAGCTCTATCGCGTGAGAATATTCCGCACAAGAGTTTTTCTAACCCAAATGATGTTCTGAATGCCTTGGAGAAGGAGTCTCCTCAGGTACTTATTTCGGATATTCGCATGCCACGCGGAAATGGATTAGATCTATTGCAGCATGTAAAAGCTAGTCACCCGAATTTACCTGTCATCATCATGACAGCATACTCAGATTTGGATTCAGCTGTATCTTCATTTCAAGGCGGTGCATTTGAGTATCTCACCAAACCATTTGACGTTGAAAAAGCAGTTGAGTTGATTCATCGTGCGGTCGAGCAGGGTGTTCGTAATGATTCTGGTGCCAAAGAATTAACCGCATGGCGCCAAGACGCTACTGAGATCATTGGTCAAGCCCCGGCCATGCAAGAAATCTTCCGTGCAATTGGTCGTTTGGCTCAATCCAATGCAACAGTCCTGATTACTGGTGAGTCTGGCACTGGCAAAGAGATGGTAGCCCACGCATTGCATAAGCACAGCCCTTGCGCTAAAGGACCATTTATCTCTTTGAGCACATCAGCTGTACCAAAAGATTTACTAGAGTCAGAGTTATTTGGTCATGAGCGTGGCGCTTTCCCTGGTGCCCAAACCCTACGCCGCGGTCGTTTTGAGCAGGCAGATGGCGGCACTCTGTTTTTAGGTGAGGTGGGTGATCTTCCATTTGAACTGCAGACTCGTTTACTGCGAGTTTTGTCCGACGGTCATTTTTATCGCATTGGTGGTCAAGATCCGATTAAAGCTAACGTACGCATCATCGCATCTACTCATCAGAACCTGGATACAAGAGTGGCAGCAGGTCTCTTTCGTGAAGATTTATTGCATCGCTTAAATGTCATTCGTTTGCGCATGCCATCATTGCGTGAGCGTAGCGAAGATATTCCGATGTTAGCGCGTCATTTCATGCTCAGCTGCGCTAAATCATTAGGTGTTGAGCCTAAAAAACTTTCTGATGAAGTATTAAAAGAGATCAGCGCAATGCCATTTCCAGGTAATGTGCGCCAATTAGAAAATTTGTGTCATTGGTTAACAGTAATGACGCCTGCTAATGTGATTGGGGTAAGCGATCTACCTGCCGATATCGTTGCCGAGGCTAGCGAGCAACCCGTGATTCTTCAGGGTGAGTCCTCGCCAAGTAATCCTGCTGCGACTAAAGTTGCCTCAGGTGACTGGGAGAGCGGTTTGGGACGTCTTGCTGTAAAGATGCTGCAAGATGGCGATAAGGAAGTCTTCGATGCCCTCACTGCGCGCTTCGAAAAGGTGGTATTACAAGCTGCTCTTGAAGTTACGCGCGGCAGAAGGGTGGAAGCGGCTCAGCGTTTAGGTATTGGACGCAATACGATTACCCGTAAGTTGCAAGAGTTGGGAATCGATGACTGATTCAGTTTGCATAGCCGCGTGGAATGTGAACTCATTAAAGGTTCGCCTTCCACAGGTCCTGCGTTGGTTACAGGATCAGGAAAAAAAGCAGCAGCCTATTGATGCATTGTGTTTGCAGGAGCTCAAGCTCACGGATGATAAGTATCCGCACAAAGAGCTCGAGGATGTTGGCTACTTGAGCTTGGCTGCAGGCCAAAAGACCTATAACGGCGTGGCTATTATTGTGCGCAAGGCGGCACTAGCACCAATTGCATCTGATATAGCAACCAGTTTTCTAAAGCCCACCAGAAATATTCCAAACTTCGAGGATGAGCAGCAGAGAATCTTGGCGGCCACGATTCCTTTTGCGGGAACGCAGCCGATGAGGTTGGTCTCTGCATATTTTCCAAACGGTCAATCGCCCGATAGCGATAAATTCGTATACAAGCTCAGTTGGCTTAAGGCCTTACAAACTTGGTTAGGCGAAGAGCTCCAGCAGAACTCGCGTTTAGCTTTGCTGGGTGACTTCAATATTGCGCCTACCGATGCTGATGTGCATGATCCTTCTAAGTGGATCGGGCAGAACTTAGTTTCCCCTGAAGAGCGCAAAGCCTTTCAAGAGTTGATTGAATTAGGCTTAACAGACTCTTTCAGAATGTTTGAGCAGCCTCCGAAAACCTTCAGCTGGTGGGATTACCGCATGATGGGATTCAGAAGAAATGCCGGCATGCGCATCGACCACATCCTTCTCAGCGAATCACTTAAAGAAAAGTGCAGTGCTAGCGTAGTCGATAAAGAGCCCAGAACCTGGGGGCAGCCTTCTGACCATACCCCTGTAATCGCCACAATTAAAAAAGTTTAGATAGCTCTAATTTCTGTTTGGCTTGGTGTTTAATATAGGTATAAGAACCTAATTTCACCATATCTATGAAAAAAATTACTCGTCTTTCAGTTTTGGCGCTCGGTACAGCCTTGGGGGTTTTGTCTACTGCTGTATTGGCTGATCCTCCTGTGCAGCCTTTTTATGCGGCCGTAATGAAGATGGCTCCCGAAGGTAAATTGGGGCAAGTCATCAAGCAGGAAAAAATTGAAACTTCTGTCAAAGGCGCTCAAGCCTGGAAGATCGCTTATATTTCATCTGATGTACAAGGGCGTAAAACCATTTCAACTGGCTTAGTCGTTGCACCAGTGGGGCCGGCTCCTGCAGGAGGTCGTCCTGTAATGACGTGGGCACATGGAACAACAGGTGCCGCGCAAAATTGTGGCCCATCTCAAGTACTTGATCCAGTGGTTCCCCTAAATGAATACTTCTTGGTGGGTGGAAATTCTTGGACAGATTATGGAATTCCAGCAATCGAAGAATTTATTAAAGAAGGTTATGTAATCGTTGCAACGGATTACCAAGGCTTAGGCGGCGGCGGAAGACATCAATATGGTGTTGCGGCAACCAATGGTATAGATACACTCAACGTAGCCAGGGCGGCGGTCTCCATGAAGGAAACTGATGCCAATAAAAAAACCTTGGTTTATGGCTGGTCTCAAGGCGGTGGAGCAGCTATTGCCTTAGCAGGGATGCCTGAGTACATTAAGCAAACAGGTACTGCAGCTGATAATCTGGATATTGTTGGTTTTGTGGCTTTAGCACCGCAAGATATTTCGATTCTTGCGCCAACTGGAAAGCTTGATCAGGCCGCTGCTGATAAGTACTTCCAAGGTTTGCTCAAGATGTTCTCTGATAACGTCTTTAATTTCACCCATGCAACGATGTATTTTTGGGGATCCCAGGCTGCCTTTCCTAATTTGAAGCTATCCGACGTGTTTACCGACGAAGGTATAAAGGTAGCCAATGATATCTTCAGCAATAAGTGCATGCATGCAGCTAGCGACACATTTAACTTTAACTATGGATCAAACTTCGCCAGCTTAATAAAGGCGACTCCCACAAATACTATTGCTTGGGCGCAGTCAATGCTGAAGGGTGGTGTGCCTGTTGTAAAACCTGTTGCACCGATACAGATCTACTTTGGATCAAAAGATACCGCAGTTCCTCCGATGATGCACAAACTCTATCAAGATCAAGTTTGCAAGCTTGGGGGTAATGTTGGAAGAATGCAGTTGCCTGGCGAGCAATCTCACTTTACGACTCCAGGATCATCTAAGCCATTCTATTTGTCATGGATTAAGGATCGCATAGCTGGCAAGCCGCTAGAGAATGCCTGCCCCAAAAACTAAATCTGTAATTAAATCAAAATGAACTCTTGAAATTCATAGGTCAAGAAGCAGAAAAACCACCCTAGGGTGGTTTTTCTATTTGCATAATCCAGTAAATTAGTTAAGCTAAGCCACCATGCCTGAGAAGGGCGTCAATGCTCGGCTCTCTCCCTCTAAAGGCCTTGAAGGATTCAGCTGCCGGACGGCTACCACCCACTTCCAAGATCTCTTCGCGATAACGGGTGCCCGTTTTTTGATCTAGGACGCTGCCAGTGAGTTTTGCTGCTTCTTCAAAGGCCGAGAAGACGTCAGCAGATAAAACTTCCGCCCATTTGTAGCTGTAATAACCTGCTGCATAGCCACCCGCAAAAATATGGCTGAAGGTGTTAATCCAGCGGGAGATAGGGGGTTGCGGGATAACATTAAATTGATCGGCAATCGCTCTCGATAGGTCTAGTACTGCTTGATCTTTTGCATTATTGGTGTCTAAGCTAGAGTGCAAGCGCCAGTCGGTTAATGACATCACAATTTGGCGCAGGGTCATATAGCCATTCTGGAAATTCTTGGCGGCCAAGATTTTTTCAAAGAGCTCGCGCGGCAATGGTTTGCCGGTTTCAGCATGCGCAGTCATCTTTTCTAAGACTTCCCATTCCCAACAGAAGTTTTCCATAAACTGGCTTGGTAGCTCAACCGCATCCCACTCAACACCGTTGATCCCGGAAACACCCAGAGCGTTTACTTGGGTCAAGAGGTGATGCAACCCATGCCCACTCTCATGGAAGAGGGTGATCACATCATCATGGGTAATGGTTGGCTGACGCAAGACGCCATCAATCTTCACTGGGGGAGCAAAGTTACAGACTAAATATGCTACGGGTACTTGGATTTCTCCATTGGGCAAGACTCTGCGACCGCGGGCATCATCCATCCAGGCGCCGCCACGCTTGCCAGGGCGAGCATAGGGGTCGAGATAGAAATAGGCTACGATATTTCCCGTACCATTCTTTACTGAGAAGGATTGCACGTCAGCATGCCATGTAGGTAGGTTAGCCGCTTCAATTTTTACGCCAAACAAAGTTTGGATAACCTGGAATAGCCCATCCAATACTTTGGGCAATGGGAAATATTGTTTCAATTCATTTTCTGAAAATGAGTAACGCTCTTGCTTCAATCGCTCAGAAGCAAATGCCACATCCCAAGGCTCTAAGCCATCTTTAATTGAAAGTTCATTTTGGGCAAACTCAGAAAGCTCTTGCCAATCCTTTAGTGCAAATGGTTTTGCCTTCTGGGCAAAATTAGTTAAAAAGGAATCAACTTCCTCAACGCTATTGGCCATCTTTGGAGCCAAACTCAATGCGGCATAATTCTTGAATCCCAGCATCCGCGCTTCTTCATCGCGCAGTCTGAGTTGCTCAAGCATATTTTGCGTGTTGTCCCAATCCAGCTTGCCCTTAGCGTACTGTGGGGCCAGCTCTGAGGCACGTGTGACATAGGCCTCATACATTAAGCGGCGTAAGGTACGATTTTCTGAGTACTGCATGACTGGATAGTAAGAAGGGAAGTGCAGTGTAAATGCCCATCCTTGCAGATTCTTTTGCTGAGCAGTATCTGCGGCTGCTGCAACTACATCCTCAGGTAGGCCTACCAGATCAGCCTTATCTGTTACAAGATGTACAAAGCCATCGGTTGCATCTAAGACATGATCAGAAAAGGCTTTTCCTAAGGTCGCTTGCTCATCCTGGATTTGGGTAAAACGTGGCTTGTCTGCATCGCTCAGCTCTGCACCGCCAAGGCGAAAATCTCGTAAGGAGTTTTCAATCACTTTCTTTTGGGCAGAACTCAGTTTTGCAAAGTCAGGAGACTGGCTGAGCTCTTTAAATTTCTTATAAAGGTCTAAATTTTGCCCAAGACTCGAAAAGAAGGCGGTCACCTTAGGCAACATTGCGCCATAGGCAGCTCGTAATTCTGGTGTATCAGCAACACTGTTGAGATGAGAGATTACGCCCCAAGACCTACCTAAAGACTCAGTGGCGTCTTCTAGTGGCTCAGCCAATGCATCCCAAGATGGTGCCGTATTTGGATTTACTGCAACATCCACTGCGTCCTGTGCATGCTTCAATAGATAATCAATTGCAGGGGCAATATGCTCAGGCTTTACTTCAGAGTAGGCGGCAATACCTCTTCCGAAAGTAATGAGTGGATTGTTCTGTAATTCTGCGGGTAGTGTCTTGGTGAGAGATGTAATCATCCCTCTAGCTTAATGGACTGGAAGTAATTTTGCCAAAAGTCCCAGTCAAATCCTTAGTGAGAACTTAGTTAATGCTTTGCTGCCTTTTCAGCTGCTTCTAAGGTATTCATCAGCAGCATCGTGATGGTCATGGGACCGACGCCGCCAGGAACGGGGGTGATCCAGCCAGCAACGTACTTGGCAGTATCAAAATCAACATCACCACAAAGCTTGCCATCTGGCAGGCGATTAATACCAACGTCAATCACTACCGCACCATTTTTGACCATATCACCAGAGATCATCTTGGGTTTGCCGGTAGCAACTACCAAGATATCGGCATCCTTTGTATGGTGCGCTAGGTCACGTGTCTTGCTATTGCAGATGGTAACGGTTGCACCAGCCTGTAGTAGCAACATGGCCATTGGTTTACCCACGATATTAGATGCACCTACAATTACAGCGCGGGCGCCGCGAATAGGATATTCAATGCTCTCTAAAATCTTCATGCAGCCATAAGGCGTGCAGGGCTTGAATTCTGGTTGACCAACCATCAATGCACCGGCATTCGCAACGTGAAAGCCATCCACGTCTTTCTCGGGAGAAATCGCCTCGAGTACACGTTCAGATGCGATGTGTTCTGGTAATGGCAGTTGTACCAAAATCCCATGAATAGCGGGGTCTGCATTTAGAGTAGCAATACGAGCCAGCAATTCTTCTTCACCAAGCTCAGAAGAATAGCGCTCTAAAACAGAATGAAAGCCAACATCTTCACAAGCTTTGACTTTATTGCGGACATACACTGCGCTGGCAGGATTGTCACCCACTACGATGACAGCTAAGCCGGGACGAGTACCTTTGGCGGTAACGATTGCGCCACGAGCTGCGATCTCTGTACGAAGCTTTTTAGAAAGTGCGTTTCCATCCAATAATTGCGCTGGCATTTCAAGACCCAGATATTAATTAGGTTGTGGATCGGATAAAGCCAAGCGGAGCAGGTCTGCCACAGTATTGACGTTGAGCTTCTCCATGATGTTAGCGCGGTGTGCTTCAACGGTCTTAATGGAGATACCAAGGTCGTCAGCAATTTGTTTATTTAAGCGACCAGCCACAATACGCTCGAGCACTTGACGTTCACGACCAGTAAGTTTGCTGAGTAGGCTTTGAGTAATTTTGCGTTGGCTTGCTTGTGAGTAATCAATGCGAGCTTTAGCAAGCATGCGATCTACCAAACCACAGAGATCATTCTCTTTAAATGGCTTTTCAATGAAGTCTACTGCGCCGCGCTTCATAGTTGATACCGCCATAGAAACATCGCCGTGACCTGTGATGAAGGCTACTGGCATTGGCAAATTTTCAGCAGTTAAGCGCTCTTGCAATTCAAGGCCTGACATGCCAGGCATGCGCACATCCAAAATGGCGCAAGAGATGGTGGACTTATCAGTACTTTGCAAAGACTGCAGGAAACGTTCAGCGCTTGCATGGCAACGCACAACATAGCCATTACTTTCTAAAAGCCAAGTGAGGGAATCTCTAACCGCTTCATCATCATCAACAACATAGACAACTTCGGCTTGGTTTGGTTTTGCAGTAGCACTTAAGTTCATATCAGTTCTCGTGAGGTAAACCTATAAATTCAATGTTAAGTATTGGCCTTGGTTTCAGGGGATTCCAAGGGTAGAAGTATTGTAAAGGTGCAGCCAGCCAGCTTGGTCTGTTCTGAGTCTGTGACATTGGTTGCCCATAGCCTGCCGTGATGGGATTCAATAATGGAGCGGCAGATATTGAGTCCCATGCCCATACCATCGGATTTGGTACTAAAAAACGGCTCAAACATGTGTTCCAGGACGTTTTCGGGTATTCCACCCCCTCCGTCGGTAACCTGAATTCTGAGCATAGCAGGGAAAATGCTGGTGTCTAAATCGGCTGAAATCTTCACTGCAGGAGCTGACCAGCGCGAGGAGAGCGGGTAGGCCTCACGAACGCTATCAAGTGCATTTTTTAGTAGATTGACCACCACCTGCAAAATGAGGACTGGATCTAGATTAACTACCGGAAGATTTTCAGCAATCTCCGAAGTGATGCTGAGACGGTGACGATGTGCCTCAATTTCAACAAGGCCAACTGCGTCATTAATGATTTCAGTAATACATGCTGCTTTACGCTGGGGTTCACTACGCTTAACGAAACTTCGAATCCGTTGAATGATCGTTCCAGCACGGTGGGCTTGTTCTGAGGCTTTGGCTAGAGCCGGCAAGATCTCCTTTGTAATAGAAGGGTCGACATTGCCATCTAAACGTTTCGCAACCCCATTGCAGTAATTTGAAATTGCAGAGAGTGGTTGATTTAATTCATGAGCCAATGAAGAGGCCATTTCACCCATGGTGGTGAGACGACTGGTGAACTGCATGCGCTCTTGTTGTTGAAGTGCTAAATCATCCGCTTCTTTACGAGCAGTGATATCGGTAGCAATCAATAATTGCGCAAGATGACCGTCAACCCATGGGATGAAGCGTCGTCTAACCTCAAACCATTTATTGCTGCCATCAGTCAATTGCACCTCTTCTGACTCCGATTCCTGATAAAGAAAGGAAGTCGGAATGCCATCGCGGATGTAGTCTTGCAGATCCTGCGCAATATTATGCAAAGTCGCAATCTGATTATCTTGGTGGGCTAATTGAAAGTGCCCCTTAGAGTCGTTACCAAAATTTTCTCGGTAGAAGCGGTTTGCAAATAACAGTTCATCGGTTTCTAATGAGACAACAGACACTGCGGCATCTAGACTTTCTAGAACGGTGGTGAAGCGCTCTTGAGATGCAGCTAATTCTTCACGAATCTTTTTTGGCTCTGAAATATCAATTAATGAAGTTACCCAGCCAGTCTGTTTACCCTTTTCATTAATCAAGGGGGCAATAAAGGTGCGGGTCTGGATCATAGTTCCATCTCGCTTCATGATCGCACCCTCAATACCAATCTTCATACTGCCGCTGATATCGGATTTCAGAGCACGATTCATTTTTTCTACCAACTCATCTCTTCTGCTATCTGGCCAAAATGGAAATGGCGGAGTGAGACCTAGTAACTCCTCAGAGGTCCAACCTGTCATTTCGCAAAAGGCTCGATTGACATAGGTAATTCGTCTTTCCATGTCGTGAGCACGAATACCCACCGGAGTGGAGTTCTCCATCGCATTGCGAAAGCTAGTTTCAGTACGCAGACTTGCTTCTGCTTCTTGGCGCACCTGCATTTGCTTAAGAACTGACCACAAACTCCAGATCACAAAGATGCTCAAACCCAACACAACGCCAATCAACATCCTGAAGGTGAGATTGGTGGGTGGGGGATAGGTATCAATTCGCAAAGTGATGTTTGGGCTCAATACTCCGATATCCAAACTAGTCTGATTGCTAAAGGCTCTTTTAGGAACTCCTTTATCCGAAGAAATCGCCAGAACCTTCTCTTTATCGGTAATAAGGGTGAATCGGTAGTAGGACTTAAGCTCTCCGGGAATGACGTCCAGAATCCCTTGAGTGGTGTAGAGTGCCGCTAAGAAACCCACAGCTTCTCCACCAACGATATTTGGAACCACTTGCCAAAAGACAATTTTTCTCTCGGCACCCATTGGTTGATCGCTTGGTAAATCGAGGAAGATAAATTGGCTGAACGCAGCGCGACTGGTTACCCTACTTAATTCAACAGTGGATGCAAGATTGGCATTTACCGGCTGATCATTTTTGGTTTTAGTTATCCAATCAGATTTACCTATATCGGCTGGAGCAACCCACTGACGCTGACCTTCATTATCGAGTAAAAGGATTTTGATGATTTCATGATTGTTGATAACTAGTTCGTCCGCTTGTTCCTTGGCGATTAGTTTTAGCTTTACTTGATCTTCGCTGGCAGCAACCTCTCGATTGATGGTATTGAATACCTCTAAATTATTAGCAAAGCGTGATTGAATCCGTTGCTTTGCGAAAGATAATTCTCTGAATAGTGCGGCTTCTTGTTGATTCTTTTCTTGTAAGTGCAGGGTACCCAAAATAATGCCCATAACCGCAGTAAAAATCACAATTGCAAGAAGCGGTGTATATACAAGCCTAAATCCGCGTATTTTGCGGAGCCATTTCAATGGTCTAAAGAGTGCGTTGGTAGAGGCTGATACTTTCATGAATACAAAGCATTTTGCCCTATTGTTACCCCTGAAACGGTATTTCTGGTCTATGTAGCTATTCTTATTTGCGCCGCAATAAAATTCCACATAATGAGAAATATTATCATTATGTGGAAAATTGCTTGTTTACACCCATATACCTTCCTAGAATATTGCCTATAGAGTTAATGACAAATAAGCACTATTTAACGGAGACTAAAGATGGCAGCGGTTCCAGATCAAGTATTAGGCAAACAGAACGCTCAGGACGCTGATCCGGGTGAGACTCAAGAATGGTTGCAAGCGCTTGATGGCGTGATTCGCAATGAGGGGCCAGAAAGAGCTGCCTATCTTATTGATCAACAAATTTCTCATGCACGTGTAAACGGAGTAGTTCAGCCATTTCATGCTGAGACTCCTTACATTAATACGATTCCTGTTGAAAACCAAGCGCGCTTGCCTGGTGATCAGAACGTAGAGCACCGTATTCGTTCTTACACTCGTTGGAACGCGATGGCGATGGTTTTGCGCGCTAATAAAGATACCAACGTTGGCGGCCACATTTCTTCATTCCAGTCAGCGGCGACTTTATACGACGTAGGCTTTAATCACTTCTGGCATGCGCCGTCTCCTGAGCATGGTGGTGATTTGATATTTGTACAAGGTCACTCAGCCCCAGGCGTATATGCACGTGCTTATATGTTGGGTCGTCTTGAAGAGGATCAGCTCAATAACTTCCGTCAAGAAGTTGGCGGCAAAGGAATTTCTAGCTATCCACATCCTTGGTTGATGCCAGACTTCTGGCAATTCCCAACAGTATCGATGGGCTTGGGTCCGATCATGGCGATTTACCAAGCGCGCTTTATGAAGTACCTAACAGATCGTGGTTTTATCCAAGAGCAAGGTCGTAAGGTTTGGGCATTCTTGGGCGATGGTGAAACCGATGAGCCAGAATCTCTGGGCGCGATTGGTATGGCTGGCCGTGAAAAACTCGACAACCTTATTTTTGTTATTAACTGTAATTTGCAGCGCTTAGACGGACCGGTGCGCGGTAACGGAAAAATTATTCAAGAGCTTGAGAGCGAGTTCCGTGGCTCGGGCTGGAATGTCATCAAGGTAGTGTGGGGCGGTCAATGGGATGCTTTATTTGCTCGCGATAAAAAAGGTATCTTGATGCAGCGTTTGGGCGAGATCGTTGATGGTCAATACCAGACAATGAAGTCTAAGAATGGCGCCTATGTTCGCGAGATCGTTTTCAACACTCCAGAATTAAAAGCTTTAGTCAGCGACTGGAGTGATGATGAGATTTGGCAGCTTAATCGTGGCGGCCACGATCCTCATAAAGTGTTTGCAGCCTTTCATGCAGCGGTAAATCATAAAGAGCAGCCTACAGTGATCTTGGCTCACACCATTAAGGGTTACGGCATGGGTGGATCGGGTGAGGCAATGAATATTGCCCACCAAGCGAAGAAGATGAATGCTGATGACGTTCGTCGCTTCCGCGATCGCTTTGAAATTCCGGTTAAAGATGAGCAGTTGGATGAAATGCCTTTAGTGAAATTTGCTGAAGGCAGCCCAGAGTTGGAATACATGAAGGCGCGTCGCCAAGAATTAGGTGGCTATTTGCCGCAGCGTCGCACTAAGGCTGAGAGCTTGCCTGTACCTTCATTGGAAACTTTTGCGCCATTACTGGAAGCAACTACAGAAGGTCGCGAGATCTCTACAACGATGGCATTTGTGCGCTTGCTCAACACCGTCGTACGCGATAAGGTGCTTGGTAAGCGTGTAGTCCCTATTGTTCCAGACGAGTCACGTACTTTTGGCATGGAGGGCATGTTCCGCCAATTGGGCATCTGGAATCAGTTAGGTCAGCTCTACACTCCAGAAGATCACGATCAATTGATGTTCTATAAAGAAGATAAGACTGGTCAGATCTTGCAAGAGGGTATTAACGAAGCTGGTGGTATGTGCGACTGGATCGCCGCTGCTACCTCTTACTCTACCCATGGCGTACCGATGTTGCCTTTCTATATCTTCTATTCCATGTTTGGTTTCCAGCGTATTGGTGACTTAGCTTGGGCTGCCGGCGATATGCGTAGCCGTGGCTTCCTATTGGGCGGTACTGCTGGTAGAACTACTTTGAACGGCGAAGGCTTGCAACACGAAGATGGTCATAGCCATTTGTGGAGTGGTGCAGTTCCAAACTGTATTAGCTACGACCCTACATTCGCATTTGAATTGGCAGTAGTAATTCAGGATGGTATGCGTCGTATGTTAGAAGTTCAGGAAGATGTGTATTACTACGTTACCTTGATGAATGAGAACTATGCACATCCTGCGATGCCTAAGGGCGCAGAAAAAGACATCATTAAGGGGATGTACAAACTGAAGTCAGTTGGCGACGCTAATGCAAAATTGCGCGTGCAACTCTTAGGCTCCGGAACAATCTTCCGCGAAGTTATCGAAGCTGCAGAGATTTTGAATAAAGACTGGGGTATTGCTTCAGACTTGTGGGGTTGCCCAAGCTTTACTGAACTTGGCCGCGATTGGACTGCAGTGCACCGTAGTAATCTCTTGAACCCAATTGCTGCACCGGTTTTATCTCATGTTGAGAAGTGCCTCAAAGACACAACTGGTCCAGTCATTGCTGCGACTGACTATGTTCGATTATTCGCAGAGCAAATTCGTCCTGCGATTCAGCATATGGGTCGTCGCTACGAAGTGCTTGGTACTGACGGATTTGGTCGTTCAGATACCCGTGAAAAACTCCGTGACTTCTTTGAAGTAGATCGTCGTTGGGTAGTTCTGACTGCTTTGAGATCATTGGTTGACTCTGGTCAGCTCGATCGCTCTAAGTTAGCTGAAGCGATTAAGAAATACGACATCGATACTACTAAACCAAACCCAATGACGGTTTGATAAGAGATAAATACTATGAGTCAAATAATTGAAATCAAAGTTCCGGATATCGGCGATTACAAAGATGTACCGGTGATTGAAGTATTGGTTAAAGCAGGCGATAAAATTGAGAAAGAGCAGTCCATCCTCGTGCTTGAATCTGATAAAGCCACCATGGACGTTCCTTCATCACACTCTGGTATCGTGAAAGAGGTCAAGGTCAAGATAGGCGATAACCTTTCTGAGGGTTCTGTTGTTATCACTTTAGAAGAGGGTGCTTCGGCTGCAGCACCAACCCCAGTTGCTAGCGCTCCTGCATCAGCCCCGGCTGCAGCACCAGTAAGCGCTGGCGGATCCCCAATTGAAATTAAGGTTCCAGATATCGGTGACTACAAAGATGTTCCTGTAATCGAGGTTTTGGTGAAGGTGGGCGACAAGGTTGAAAAAGAACAGTCCATCGTCGTGCTTGAATCTGATAAAGCCACCATGGATGTTCCCGCATCGCACTCTGGCGTTGTTAAGGAAGTCAAAGTTAAGGTTGGTGATAACCTTTCTGAGGGATCGGTTGTTTTGATCTTGGAAAGCGGATCTTCGGCATCCGCTCCTGCTCCAGTTGCTACCATCACAGCACCAGCAACTAAAACTGTTGAGCCTCCAATCGCAAGAGCCCCAGCACCGCCTCCACTAAGCAATACTCCTCCGCCAGTTGAAACAGCGGTGAGTCACGCTAGCCCTTCTGTGCGTAAGTTTGCGCGCGAGCTAGGCGTCACGATTGATCAGGTTAAAGGATCAGGCCCTAAAGGCCGCATTACTCAAGAGGATGTACAGGCCTTTGTAAAGGCGGCAATGAGTGGTGGAGCAGTAAGTCCTGCGGCAGCCGCTAGTGGTGGCAGTCTAGGCGGCTTGAATCTTATCCCTTGGCCAAAAGTAGATTTTACGAAGTTTGGTGAGATTGAGCGTCAGCCACTAAATCGCATTAAGAAACTCACTGCAGCTAACCTGGGTCGTAACTGGGTAATGATTCCAGCTGTGACATATCACGAAGATGCTGACATTACGGACTTAGAGGCATTCCGTGTTCTCACTAACAAAGAGAATGAGAAGAGGGGTGTCAAGATCACGATGCTTGCTTTCTTAATGAAAGCCGCAGTAGCGGCATTGAAAAAATATCCTGAGTTCAACAGTTCTTTAGATGGCGATGATCTCATTCTGAAGAAATACTTCAATATTGGTTTTGCTGCAGACACTCCTACTGGTTTAGTCGTGCCAGTAATCAAAGATGCTGATAAAAAAGGTATCTTTGAACTCGCTAAGGAAACTTCGGATCTAGCGGCGCTTGCTCGTGACGGCAAATTAAAGCCAGATCAAATGCAAGGTGCGAGCTTTACGATTTCATCGCTAGGCGGCATTGGTGGTACGTATTTCTCGCCAATAGTGAATGCGCCTGAAGTTGCCATTTTGGGTGTGAGCAAAGCTGCGATGAAGCCAGTTTGGGATGGTAAGCAATTTGTGCCACGCCTCATTTGCCCATTGTCTTTGTCAGCAGATCATCGCGTGATTGACGGCGCTTTGGCTACTCGCTTCAATGTGTATATTGCTCAGCTCTTGGCCGACTTCCGTCGCGCTAGTCTGTAAGGGGAATTCATGGCTAAGCAAATAATTCTCGTTCCAGATATTGGTGACTATTCTGATGTACCTGTCATTGAAGTGCTGGTGAAAGTTGGTGATGTTATTGAAAAAGAGCAACCACTCTTGGTGCTCGAATCAGATAAGGCAACGATGGAAGTGCCAGCAGATGCTGCAGGCACTGTTACTAGTATTGCAGTCAAACTTGGGGATAAAGTTAGCAAGGGTTCTGTGATTGCAGAAATCGAAGCAAGTGGCGCAGTGCCAGTTGCTAAACCCGCAGTAGCACCTGTGGCATCAGCTCCTGCTGCCCCTGCAATGACAGCCGCACCTGCCCCAGTAGCTGGTCAGTTCAGCGGTAAGGTAGATCATGAATGCGAGGTATTGGTTTTGGGTGCCGGTCCTGGCGGCTATAGCGCAGCGTTTCGTAGCGCTGACTTAGGTATGAATACCGTTTTAGTGGAGCGTTACCCAACTTTGGGCGGCGTTTGTTTGAACGTTGGCTGTATTCCATCTAAAGCATTACTCCACACCACTTCAGTTATGGATGAAGTGAAGACCATGGCAAAGCATGGCATTAACTTTGGCGCGCCGAAGATCGAGATTGATCAATTGCGCGGTTACAAAGAGTCTGTCATTGCCAAATTAACTGGTGGTCTTGCTGGCATGGCAAAGGCTCGCAAAGTAAAAGTGGTGCGCGGCCTCGGTAAGTTCTTGGATGCGAACCATGTCGAGGTTGAGTTAACTGACGGTACTGGTCAAGATCTCACTGGCAAAAAAGAAGTGGTGCGCTTTCAGAAGGCCATCATTGCTGCTGGTAGTCAACCAGTCAAACTGCCTTTCTTGCCAGAAGATCCACGCATTGTGGATAGCACTGGTGCTTTATTGCTCAAGAGCATTCCAAAGCGAATGTTAGTTATTGGCGGCGGCATTATTGGTTTAGAGATGGCAACCGTTTACAGCACGCTAGGCTCACGTATTGATATCGCTGAGATGATGGATGGCCTTATGGCGGGTGCGGATCGTGATTTAGAAAAGGTCTGGGAGAAGTTCAATGCCGGACGTTTTGAAAAGATCATGCTCAAGACGCGTGCCGCCAAGGCGGAAGTGAAGCCTGATGGCATACAGGTCAGTTTTGAGGGCGAGAATGCGCCAGCGGAACCGCAAACCTACGACTTGGTATTGGTTGCAGTAGGCCGCACGCCAAATGGTAAGAAGATTGATGCTGGTAAAGCAGGCGTGCTTGTAGATGAGCGCGGCTTTATTCCAGTTGATAAGCAAATGCGCACTAATATCCCTAATATTTTTGCAATTGGCGATTTAGTGGGTCAGCCGATGTTAGCTCATAAGGCAGTGCATGAAGGTCACGTTGCCGCTGAAGCAGCAGCAGGCGAAAAATCCTACTTTGACGCGAAGCAAATTCCATCGGTTGCTTACACTGATCCGGAAGTGGCATGGGCCGGCTTGACGGAAGAGCAGTGCAAAGCACAAGGTATTGCCTATGAAAAAGGTTTATTCCCATGGGCAGCTAGCGGACGAGCGATTGCTAATGGACGTGATGAAGGTTTCACAAAACTCATTTTTGATGCTACTACCCATCGTATTATCGGTGGTGGCATTGTTGGCACACATGCTGGTGATTTGATTGGTGAAGTATGTCTGGCCATTGAGATGGGGGCTGATGCGGTGGATATTGGTAAGACTATTCATCCACATCCAACCCTCGGTGAATCAGTGGGTCTTGCGGCTGAAGCGGCCCATGGCCACTGCACCGATCTACCGCCAGTAAAAAAGAAAGCCTAAGAATCTTTTCGATATACAGTAGTAAGTGGCAGAAATAAAAAGCCCCGAGTAACCGGGGCTTTTTATTACCGAGCACCTGAAGTGCGGGGTAGTATATTACTACTTCTTACTGGTTTTACTTGCTGTGTCAGCTGCTTTCATAACAGTTTCAGTAGCGGTAGTTAAATTTGTTTGCGCAACTTCAACTGCATGCTTGACAGCCTTTTGGCTAGTCTCAAATACATTGTTAGCAGAGGCGATAGCTTGTTTCATAGCCTGCACAGCTGCGTCTGATCCAACTGGTGCATTCTTAGTCCACTCTTCTACTAAAGAGTTGATTTTCTTTTGACCTGCTTGGAATTCTTTTTCCGCAGATTGAGTGAAGCTGTTTTGAGTTTCGTGAGCCAACTCATATAGGTGGCGGCTATAAGCCATAATTTTTTCTGCCATTGGCTGAACTGCTTCAGCTTGATGAGCGAGTAACTGTTGAATGTCTTTTACTTCCAATGCTTTTTTAGCGCTATTCATGCTATCGCTCAAGCTTTGTTTGGCAATATGCATATTCAGTTCCACTAATTTTTCAATGCTTTGCAAAGCTTGATTGGTTAATCCGCTCAAGGTCTCTAGGTTTGCTTTTTGTGCTGCTGCTATTTGTTCTGGAGTTAGGTTCATTTCGGTCTCTTTTCGTTCGATAAGTATCTGGGTTCTGACTTTGGGCTATTTCCTAATGTACTCTTTTTGGTAAATTATATGGCATATATATTGCGTTGCAGCATAAGTTTCCCATCCTAGATTTAAATGGGGCGGGTAGGCAAAAGCGCCTAAAATCAAAGATTCAGTAAAAAACCCTAATATTTTCAGCAGGTTACTCATGAAGCTTATGCTAGACAACGCCATTGCCCCGATATTTGTACTCATTTGGAGTACCGGTTTCGTGATCGCGCGTCTAGCAATGCCATATGTAGAGCCGGCAACTTTCTTGTTTTGGCGGTTTGCAGGGGTTTTGGCTGCGATGGTAGCGCTTAGTTTCGTGTGGAGAATTACTTGGCCTAGCTGGTCTCAAATCAAGCATATCGCCGTTGCTGGCATCTTGCTTCAGTTTGGTTACTTGCTCGGCGTATGGTTCGCGGTTAGATTGGGAATGACGGCTGGGTTAGTTGCCATCATTGTTGGCCTTCAACCAATTGTGACCGCTTGGTTTGCTGCCTGGATATCAGAGAAGGTTACGCCACGCCAATGGATTGGTTTGGGATTTGGTTTTGCTGGTGTCGCCTTGGTAGTGGTTGAAAAGATAGGTTTTACACATATTCCTCTGGCGAGTTACGCGCTCGCATTTGGAGGGCTTCTCTCGATAACTTTTGGTACTCTTTATCAAAAGAAATTTTGTCCAGTATTTGACTTGCGCGCTGGCTCCTCTATTCAGTTTGGTGTTTCAGCGGCACTATGCTTTGTCTGTATGTATTTGTTTGAATCAGGCGAGATGGTTTGGAATCCCTCCGTTATTGGAGCATTGCTCTGGGCCATCTTCCCTTTATCGATAGGATCAATCAGCTTGTTGTTCATGATGATTCGCAAGGGGGCTGCTACCAAAGTCACCAGCTTTCTCTATTTAGTGCCACCGACAACTGCAGCAATGGCTTGGCTGTTATTTGATGAGCCATTCACCTTGTTGATGGCCGTTGGTTTATGTTTAACGATGACGGGAGTGGTGCTGGTAAACGCACGTCAGGCTAATACAGTGGCGACAATTGCAGAGTAGGGTGTATAGCGAGAGTGGATTTTGGTGAGTGGAAGGCCTATATTGGGGCGAATAAAACCGCCTTGCTCTGGGAAATTAATTATCATTCCGTATGTTGAAAGTTTTGGAAGGTATTTTGGGATGCGTTTGAATCGATTTTGGCTTTTTGCCTTGGCTGTATTTTTTGCGGTTGGCGCCATGGCGAACGCACCTGCAATTGCTGCCAATAAAGAGAAGCAGCAAACCAAAACTACTGCTAAAGCAGCCACCAAGACAAGCACCAAGACTTCCAAAAAGCCCAAAACCGTTCGTGTAACAGTTACGCGCTCAACAGAGCCGGTTGTGCCTGCAAGACCATCTCTTGCAACTGCATTAGGATTACGTGGACAACATGACGACCTAAATCTCAAATCTAGCGTAGCGATGGTGGTTAATCAAGATACTAAAGAAGTGTATTTTGAAAAGAACCCCTCTGTAAGTTTGCCAATTGCTTCCATTACCAAGTTAATGACAGCGATGGTGGTGTTAGATGCCAAGATGCCATTAGATGAAACTTTGGTAATCAACTCTGAAGATGTGCAAAGTTACCGCTCTTCGCGTTTGGCAGGTGGAACTGTTTTAACTCGTGAAGAGGCGCTCTTGCTTGCTTTAATGTCCTCTGAGAACCGGGCTGCATATACCTTGGGCAGAAATTACCCGGGCGGTGTACCAGCATTTGTAGGTGCTATGAATCGCAAGGCAAAAGAGCTTGGCATGGACCATTCTAATTTTGCGGATCCAACCGGCCTCATGAGTGAGAACGTTGCCACAGCAGAAGATCTGACACGCATGCTCAGTGCAGCATATCAATACAAAACCATTCGTGAGTTTTCAACTTGGCCAGATCTGACCATGGTGATTGGGAAACGTCCGCAAAAGTTTATGAACACTAATCGTTTGGTACGCTCTGGTGATATGAATATCGGCCTACAAAAAACTGGCTTTATAAATGCTGCTGGTAAATGTTTGGTCATGCAGGCTAGAGTAAATAATACGCCATTGTTGTTGGTGTTCTTAGATTCTGTCGGAACGCAATCACGTTTTGCTGATGCCGTGCGCGTACGTGACTGGTATGAGCGCATGCCATCTGGTGCGCAGTCAATTCGTCGCTTAATGTAAGGCTAGTTTGAGCTGCCTGGTTCGGCCGATTTGGGTTTGAAGCCCATGCCTTTGGAGATCTGTAAGGCAGTTTCTTGAAGAGCGCGTAGCCAGTCCGCCTGAATACGGTCGGTTGGGGCGCTTAAAGAAAGGCCAGCAACCAATTTCCCGGTGTCATCCAAGATGGCTGCAGCTAAACAGCTCACACCTAACTCCAGCTCTTCATCATCGCGAGCATTGCCTACTTTGCGTACTTGATTGAGTTCAGCCTCCAGTTTGCCTAATTCGGTAATGCTATTGCGAGTATGTCCGGATAAGCCAGTGCGCGTGACATAGGCTCGAACCTGACTGGGGTCATCGCTAGCTAAAAAGAGTTTGCCAACTGAGGTGAGATGCAACGGCGCACGACCGCCAATAGCGCGGACAACTTGCATTCCTGAGCGTTCGCTATAAGCGCGATCAACATAAACAATTTCATCGCCTTGGCGAACAGATAGATTCACTGTTTCGCCGGTGAGCTTGTGTAGGGTGCGCATTGGTAGCTGCGCTGCTTCGCGGACCGATAATCTTGCCTTCACTAAATTGCCAAGCTCTAATAGCTTTAAACCGAGACGGTAAGTGCCTCCATCACCACGCTCAACAAGTCTGCAGGCAACCATATCATTCAAAATGCGGTGGGCAGTAGAGGGATGTAGACCAGTTAGTTCAGCAAGATTTTTGAGGCTGCTGGAGTCCTCTTGATCGGCTAGCGCATCTAGCAAATTCATCATGCGTTCCACCACTTGGATGGCTGTTTTTCCAACCTCACCGGTAGATTTGGGAGTTTTGATGGTTTTGCTAGGGCTCATAGGGCTTATTGTAGCGATTTCAGATGAAATTGCATATTGTGAAATGCCATTTTATTGGGCAAGTAATAAAAAGCCCCTTAATAGGGGTGATTTAAACGCGTTTTAGGGTTGTCGCAGAGCAGTGGCGCACTCGTTGACCAAGTCTGGGCCGCGATAGATTAAGCCGCTGTAGAGTTGGACTAGGCTGGCGCCTGCCATGATTTTTTCTCTGGCATCAGCACCAGACATGATGCCGCCAACGCCAATGATCGGTAGTTGATTGCCAAGTCTAGCTTTCAAAGCTTTGATGACGATATTGGAGGCATTGCGAACGGGTGCACCAGATAGACCACCGGCTTCTTCGCCAAATTCCATTCCTTTAACTGCATCTCGGGAGATGGTTGTATTGGTGGCAATGACTGCATCAATACCAAACTCGAGTAGTAGATCGGCAATCAGATTGATATCGCCAGGATCTAAGTCCGGCGCAATCTTCAGGAAGAGTGGTTTGCGTACGCCATGACGATCGCATAAACGCTTTCTGGCTTCATCAAGGCTACCCAATAATTCACGGAGCATTTCTTCGCCTTGGAGAGCGCGTAGATTTTGAGTGTTTGGAGAAGAGATATTGACGGTAATGTAAGTAGCGATTTCGTATACAGCTTCCATGGCTAATACGTAATCACGAGAAGCCTCTTCGATTGGCGTGCTGGCATTTTTACCAATGTTCATGCCTAGAACACCACCGTTTTTCCAAAACTTTGAGCGACGCACTCTGGTTACGCAGGCATCAACACCATCATTATTAAAGCCCATGCGATTGATGATGGCCTGCGCTTCAGGAAGGCGAAACATGCGAGGTTTTGGATTGCCAGGCTGTGGGCGTGGCGTTACCGTGCCAATTTCTAAAAATCCAAACCCCAATGCGGCTAATGCATCAATGTGTTTGCCATCTTTATCCAATCCAGCAGCCAGACCAACCGGATTCGGAAACTCGATTCCGCAAAGCATTTGTGGATCATTAATCGGCTTAGTTACTAAACGCTCTAACATTCCCCAGCGCTGCGCGCGATCCATATTGCTCAGAGTGAGGTTATGGGCTTTTTCAGGGTCTATGCAAAAGAGCCAAGGGCGCAGAAGGGAGTAGCGATCGATCATGGGTAGATATTATGACTCAGACAACGGTTGCCAATGATCGTCGATCAACCCTTCCATGGGCTGATAGTTAATCTTGTACGACATCTTGTTGCTTTCTTTGATGTAGTAGCCAAGATAGAGGTAAGGCAAGCCCAAGATCCGCGCTTGCTCGATCTGCCACAAAATGCTGTAGCTGCCATAGCTAGCTGCATGGCTTGAGGTGTCGTAGAAGGTATAAACGGAGGAGATGCCTTGCTCCAAGATATCAATCATGCTGACCATGCGTAATCGACCTGGATGCGGATCGTGAGGACCATCCCGAAATTCAACAATTCGCGAGTTCACTCGACTTTGCAATAAAAATTGCATGTACTGATCTTGATCGGCGCTATCCATATCTCCACCTTCATGTCGCTCATGTTGATAGCGTTGATAGAGTTCGTAATGCTCTTCTTGGTAGCCAAGATTTAATACTGATGTTTCAAGACCGGCATGCTTTTTCTGGGCCCGGCGCTGACTTCGGGAAGGTGTGAATTGATTTACTAAGATGCGTGTTGCAATGCAGGCTTTGCATTCATCGCAATACGGTCGGTAGGTATACAAACCGCTACGTCTAAACCCAGCATGTAATAAATCACTGTAGAGATCCGCATGAATCAAATGCGATGGAGTGGCCACTTGAGAGCGAGCAGTCTTATTCGGAAGATAGCTACAAGCATATGGAGCGGTTGCATAAAACTGCAGGGTGGTTAGAGGAAGTTCTTTGAGCTGGGTCATAGCCAGTGATGTAAGATTTTTTTATCAAATGTCCAAGATTTATCAATCTTAGTTTGATTTAAAGAAACTTGCAGTTGCTCTAAAAAGTCTTTACGCGGTATGGGTGCAGCGCCCAAAGAAAGCAAGTGAGCCGTCTCTTGCTGGCAGTCAATCATGTGTACCTTATTGGTCAGACACCAGGTGCTGAGGGCGGCTAGAGCGATTTTGGACGTATTGGTCTTGCGGCTGAACATGGACTCCCCAAAAACCATGCCTCCAAAAGAAACGCAATAAAGCCCACCCATCAGCTGGCCATCTTCAATTACAGCAATGCTGTGAGCATTGCCTTGCTCATGTAATGCTGTGTAGGCATCCATAATTTCATGGGTAATCCAAGTGCCATCTTGATCTTTACGAGCGCTTGTAGCGCAAGAGCGGATAACGGCACCAAAATCTCTATCTACTTCTATTTGAGATTGAGAATTTTGACAAAAGAGGCGAATAATTTTTCGCAAGGAAGCACTGCATTTGAAGTTGCTTGGCCTTAAAACCATTCTGGGGTCTGGTGACCACCAGAGTACTGGCTGGTTATCGGAGTACCAGGGAAAGATGCCTTGTTGATAAGCGCGCGCGAGTTGCCCTGGATATATTTGTTCGCTTACTGCAATCAACCCAGGAACGCTAGGATCTGGATCGGCTTCTAGCAGAGGATTGGGGAAAGGGTCATGAGGCCCTAGCCAGGCAATCTGACCCATAAGACTCTTTAAATTCTTTCGGATGACAAGATGTCGCGACTGCGCACATGAAACTCTTTGCCAGTTTCTAAGTTGCCTGCAGCACGATCAGCAAAAAACCATTCCAAGGTTTGCTTCACTGTGGGAAAGGCTAAATCATTCCAAGGAATGTCGGCCTCATTAAAAAGTGCAACTTCAAGACTTTCTTCACCAGCGGAGAACTCCGGCGTATTCATCGTCGCTAAATAAAATAGATGCACTTGCTCGGCATGTGGCACGTTGAGTAATGAGTACAGTGGCCCGATGTTGACTGTGGCACCAGCTTCCTCGAGTGTCTCGCGAGCAGCGCCATGACTTGTACTTTCACCTAACTCCATAAATCCTGCGGGAAGCGTCCAATATCCATGACGAGGCTCAATCGCTCTGCGGCATAAGAGTACTTGCTGGCCGTACACAGGAATACTGCCTACCACATTGCGAGGGTTCTGATAATGAATGCTGCCACAAGCTTCGCATACATGGCGCTCACGAGAATCATCTGCTGGAATTTTGATCGTCAATACAGCGGCGCAGTTAGGACAATACTTCATACTGACTTTCTAAAAATGGGCTTTGATAGCCCCACGAAGGGCATTGCTAAGGATAATCTCATCTGCCATTGAAACATCTTTAATAGTCAGGTTGGCTTCACGGGCATTCATTTTTGGATCAGCAAGCAGGGCTGCACGCATGACGCCGGGCAGAAGACCTGCTGAGACGGGTGGCGTAAGCCATTCAGGACTACCTGGAGGTTTAACAAAAATGCTAGTCCTGCCACCCTCTGTCACAAAGCCTTGTTCATTGCAAAAGAGGGCATCAAAACCACCCAGCTTAGTGGCTTCTTGCCATGCACGATCATAAAGAGCTCGCTCGCTAACTTTGTGTCGCAGAAGCGCATCCCCTGAATGCATCGTTACATCGCCAGACAGAATGTCTCTAGCCCAGAATATTTTGACGGGCTCATTTGTCTGATGAATGACGGCGCTTGAAACTGAAAGAGCTCCATTGGATGCGAGATCTAGTCTTAATCGATGCGACAAGTTTTTATCAAATGATGCACAAGCATCCACAATCAACTTTTCTGCAATCTCACTATCAAAGGAAATTCTTAAAGCTAAAGCTGAGGCACGCATACGCTGTATATGTGATTGGAGTCTCTGGGGCTCTCCATGTATCACCGCAATCGTTTCGAATAAGCCGCTAGAGCTTGGAAGATCCATCAGAAAGGCGGATTTGATGTGACATTCTTGCCACTCTTGTTTGACATCGGAGTCATTCGTAATGCCTGCGCCGACACCTAAAGTGAATGTAGAGGTATGGGATTGATTATCTGTGGCAATTTCAACTGTACGAATAGGTACGCTAAAGGCAAAGTTGCCGTTGGGATCAAGCCATCCTAAGGCACCGCAGTAGTAGCCACGATCCTCGGGTTCAAGCTCTTGAATAATCTCCATGCTGCGTTTCTTTGGGGCGCCAGTAACAGAGCCACATGGAAAAACGGCCTTGAAAATATCAAAGAGACTAACATTAGGTTTTATCTGGCCTTGCACTGTAGAAGTCATCTGCAAAACATCACCATGTCTTGCCACTTCGAAAAGATTGGGTACCGTGACTGATCCCGGCAAAGAGATGCGACTCAGATCATTGCGCAGTAAGTCAACAATCATGACGTTCTCTGCTTGATTCTTGGGGTCATCAGATAAAGCCCTGGCAACCGCGGATAAAGCACTGGCAGTGCCTTTCATGGGCATGGCTTTTAAAGTATCGCCATCACGCGCAATAAATAGTTCTGGGGACTGAGATAACAGAAAGCTCCCATCATGTTCTATGTACGCCCCAAATCTACCGGGTTGCCTATCCCGTAGGCGACTATATAAAGCTAAAGGGGCTCCATAGGTCTCACCCTTGATGCGATAGGTGTGATTAATTTGGTAGCTATCACCGCTACGAATGTATTCTTGAATGGTGTCGATATCTGCAGTAAAGCGATCCTCGGATATCGATTCTTGAACATCCATTACACCTGCACAACGTTGAGAGCTCTCAAGCAAGGTAAGCTTTTCTGAGATGCAGCTATCAACATCTTGTTTAGAAAGTTTTTTAAAGCTTGAGAAAGCCCATGCCTCTATTAATGGATGTGGTTCATTAGGTAAGGATGGTCTCTGGGGTAGTTTGTGTATTTGCCTACCTAATTCATAGGCAAAAGCAGCTACAACATATTCACCTCTAGTAAGAGATTCTGAGATCTCGGAAAGACATTTCTGGGTGGCAGATAAATCTATTGCGTTGTCACCACTGGGCAGAACGCGCCAGTAATGGAGCGCATTTTCATAGAGGCGACTGGTAGGTGAGGCCGCGGTACTTTGCGCATCATCGAGCAAAATCATCGCGGCTAACCTAATAAAGTCTTATTACTTCAGAATCGTGGCTGATTCGATAGTGACAGTCTTGGTCGGAACATCGGCCATTCTGCCCATGCGTGGTGCTGGGGCAACCATGGTCGGGATCTTACGAATGGCATCAATTGTTTCTGTTCCGGAAATCACTTTGCCGAAAACGGTATAGCCATTGCCCATCGCATTTGGATAATCCAAACCCGCATTATCTTTAACGTTAATAAAAAACTGTGCAGTTGCAGAATCAGGATCAGAAGTGCGAGCCATGGCAATCGTGTAGGCATTATTTTTTAGACCGTTTTGCGCCTCAGAAACTACGGGAGCATTGGTTGGCTTTTGATTTAGATCTGCAGTAAAGCCACCACCCTGAATCATGAAGCCATCAATCACACGATGAAAGATGGTGCCGTTATAAAAACCGCTCTTGACGTAGTTTAAAAAGTTAGCAGTGGTCTTAGGTGCTTTAACGTCATCCAATTCCACTACGAAATTACCCATAGTTGTCTTAAATTCCACCTTTGGTCCTGCAAATGCCGCTTGGCTGGCAAAGCAAGAAAGGGTGATAGCGAGGGCGGCGAGTAGCTTGCGCATATGAGTTCCTTAAATAATATGAAAGTGACTTGAATTGATTGTATTGCTCATTACTTGTCAGCTCAGACCATTTGGCACATTTCCGGCATAGGCATAAGAAGCCTCTTCAAACATGCCAGGCCGGGTAAGGTAATCCAATGCCCAATCGATCGTATCTACTCCCCAAAAGCACTGTTGATTGACTATCAGGGCGGGCACGCCAAAAGCACCATCGGCTTTGGCCTGGTTGGTATTGGCAATCAACTTTGCTTTTACCTCTGGGTTTTCAGGTTTGGGGATGTCAGCAGATAAACCTAAGTATGTACAAAATTCTGGCCAAGATAAATTGGGATCTCTGCCTTCTACCCAGACATATTCAAAGGCCCGCTCAACCATTTCCCAGTCAGCATTCTGTTCTACTAAAAGACGTTGTGCTGCAACTGTCATAAATGGATGGTGCTCAGGAAAGCGGAAAGGAATACCAAGCTTCTCAGCTTGCCAGATACAGAATTGATAGGTATGAGGACGTTTAGCTGCTACCTCACCTGGACCTTTATTCTCAGCTGCGCGTAGAAGACCCCCTAAGAGAACCGGAACTGGCTTGATATCTAGTTTGCCCTCAAGACGTTGCCTTTGCTTGACGTAAAGATAGGCAAATGGCGAGACAATGTCGTAATAAAAGGTAGCTGGAGTTTTTGTGCTCATATCACCTTACTTCTTCTTATACTCTTCATCGAGCTTTTTTAAGAAAGCCAATTTTTCTTTAATCTGAGATTCCAGGCCGCGTTCAACAGGCTCATACCAGTGCGGCTCTTTCATACCTTCGGGTAAGTAGGATTCACCAGCAGCATAGCCATGCGGTTCATCGTGGGCATAGCGATACTCTTTGCCATGACCGAGTTCTTTCATTAACTTCGTTGGGGCATTGCGTAAATGATTTGGCACGGCCCTAGATTGGTCTTGCGCCACAAATGCACGAGCGGCATTAAAGGCGTTGTAGCTAGCATTGCTCTTGGAGGCAACGGCGAGGTAAACCACTGCTTGTCCAAGTGCCAGCTCGCCTTCAGGTGAGCCCAGTCTTTCAAAGGTTTGCGCAGCATCATTGGCTAATTGCATTGCTCTTGGATCGGCTAAGCCAATATCTTCCCATGCCATGCGGATAATACGACGCGCTAGATATCGGGGATCTGCGCCACCATCAAGCATGCGACAAAACCAATATAAGGCAGCATCAGGATTCGATCCACGCACAGATTTATGCAGGGCAGAGATTTGATCATAGAAGTGATCGCCACCTTTATCAAAGCGTCGTGCTTGAGCACTTAAAGCGTTTTCGATAAATTGTTGATTGACAGTCTTGAGTACAGCATTCGGTGTGAGTGCTGCATTGCGCACTTGTTCAACCAGATTGAGTAAGCGCCTTGCATCGCCATCAGCATTAGAGATGAGAGTATCAATAGCAGCAGACTCAAATTGCACATCAGGCATTGCATGTTGGCGCGCACGATCAAAAAGCAATCTCAACTCCTCTGGAGTGAGTGACTTTAATACGTACACCTGAGCTCGCGATAGGAGGGCTGAGTTCACCTCAAAAGAGGGGTTCTCGGTAGTAGCGCCAATAAAGGTAAAGAGGCCTGATTCCACGTGGGGAAGTAGGGCGTCTTGCTGGCTTTTATTAAAACGGTGGATCTCATCCACAAACAAGATCGTTTGTTTGCCGTATTGAGCCATGTTCTGTTGGGCTTGCTCAATAGCCTCACGGATTTCTTTGACACCAGCTAATACGGCAGAGATAGCAATGAACTCACGATCAAATGCTTTTGCCGAGAGACGTGCCAGCGTTGTCTTACCAACGCCTGGAGGCCCCCACAAAATCATCGAGTGAGGTTTACCTGATGCAAAAGCTAAGTTGAGGGGTTTACCGCTGGCTAATAAGTGGGCTTGCCCAATGACCTCTTCAATCGTTTTTGGACGCAGAGCTTCCGCTAAGGGTGGGGGCGGAGTGCTATCAAAAAGACCGCTCATTACATCATGCTTGAATAAAAAGAATCACCAAAGATGCCCAGGTTAGGCATGCGGCGGCAACATAGGTCAAGCGATTACGCATCGTCATAAAAGCAGAACGAGTAGCTTCATTGGAAAAATAATATTGATAGGTATTCTGATCAATATTGCGCTGAATAATCAAGGTGGAGGCAAGAATGAGCAAGCCCACAGGTATATAGATATGCAGCGCCACCCAAGCAACTAGTGCTGGAATAACGCCCCAGATCCAGGCATTACGGTCCTCCCAGCGATCTCCAGCGGGTGCTTTACCCAAGAGATGCAAATTAGCACCCCAATGTATAGCTCCCATGAATGAAGTGATTACAGCCCCATAACCAGCCAAGGATTCAGCGCTCAAGTAGTTCATTGGTGTGGGTGCTAATTGCACCATTAAAGCTAGTCCAATAAATGGAATAAGACCGGCATAGCCAAGTTTGCGTACTAGAGGTGGAATCGGATTCACAATGAACAATTTCGTTATAAAGGTGTGGAGAAAGTTATTTATCGTAGGTGTATACGCCGCGACCTGTCTTGCGACCGAGATACCCAGCCGCAACCATTTCGCGAAGCAGTGGGCAAGGGCGATATTTAGAGTCGCTGAAGTTTTCAAAATAGACTTCCATCACTGCTAAGCAGGTATCTAAACCAATAAGGTCAGCTAATGCCAGAGGGCCAATCGGTTGATTGCAGCCTAACTTCATGCCTGCATCAATATCTTCTGGACTAGCAAGCCCTTCGGATAAAACAAAGAAGGCCTCGTTGATCATCGGCAGCAAAATACGATTGACTACAAAGCCTGGGGAGTTCTTAACGGTGATTGGCTCTTTGCCAACGCGCTTAGCCATTTCAATAATGGCAGCATGGGTCGCGTCACTGGTTTGTAAGCCACGTATCACCTCCACCAGAGCCATCAAGGGTGGCGGGTTAAAAAAGTGCATACCAATAAAGCGCGCAGGATTAGAATCAAGTGCTGCTAATTTGGTGATGGAAAGAGAAGAGGTGTTGGTGGCGATGATGGTCTCTTTACTCACAATCTCATCTACTTGTTTCAAGATTTTCTCTTTGATCGCTTGATTTTCAGTAGCAGCTTCAATAACTAAACCCAAGCCTTTGAAGTCGTTATAAGAAGTGCTGCCTTTAATTCTTTTGAGAGCTACATCTTTTGCTTCAACCGTTAGGGTTTCTTTTTTTACTAGGCGATCTAGACTTTTGCTGATTTGTTCGAGGCCACGTTGAACAGCGGCCTCATTAATATCAACCATGACGACATCTAAGCCGGCAACTGCACACACTTGTGCAATACCATTTCCCATGGTGCCCGCACCGATTACACCGACTGATTGAATGCTCATCTTATTTCCTCTTTTGATACTGCGTTGAACCAAACAACTGCTCTCTAGCCTTGGCATCGTGCAAAGGCTTACGTAATGCTGTTAATACATCGCAACCACGCTTAACTGCGGGCCGTGCACCAACCTTTTCAAACCATCGTTTGAAATGTGGAAACTCATTGATATCGATGCCTTGATTTTTCCAATTACGCGTCCATGGATAAATCGCAATATCGGCAATCGAATACGTTTTCCCTGCTACATAGGGATTATCTTTCAGTTGACTATCCAACACCCCGTAGATTCGTTTGGCTTCATTGGTATAGCGATTGATCGCATATTCAATTTTCTCAGGTGCATACAGGCGGAAATGGTGGTTTTGCCCAAGCATAGGGCCAAGACCGCCCATTTGGAACATGAGCCATTGCAGTACTTCATACTTTCCACGGTTGTCTTGCGGTAAGAATTTGCCGGTCTTCCCGGCCAAGTAGAGCAGAATCGCGCCTGACTCAAATAGGCTAATTGGTTTGCCGTCTGGCCCATTGGGATCGATGATTGCTGGGATCTTATTGTTGGGGCTAATCTTTAAAAAATCAGGGGCAAATTGATCTCCTGCGCCAATATCAATGGGGTGAGCGATCCAATCTTTTCCTAATCGAAAGCCGCATTCTTCTAGCATGATGTGCACTTTGTGACCATTTGGAGTGGGCCAGCTGTATACATCAATTACGGTTGATTTTTTATTTGCCATGATGTCCTTTAGATTCTTTCTAAACGTTGTAAGGCACTCGTGAGTGTTTGATCTTGCTTCGCAAAACAAAAACGAATGACGCCAGATTCGGTCGCTTGCTCATAAAAAGCAGACACTGGGATAGCCGCTACCCCAATCTCCGTTGTCAGCCATTTGCAAAAGTCAGCCTCATTCAGTTTTGCCTGAGGAATATCTAACGCTGAGTAATCTACGCACTGAAAATAAGTGCCTGGAGCGGGCAGTAATTTAAATTTGGTCATACCAAGTCCTGCTCTGAAAAAATCACGCTTAGCTTGGTAAAAGGCGGGGAGATTTAAATAATGTTCAGCGTCGGCAAGATAGGTCGCTAGACCGTATTGCATGGGCGTGTTCACAGTAAATACATTGAACTGATGAACCTTGCGAAACTCCTTAGTTAGCGAGGGTGGTGCGGCTACATAACCTACTTTCCAGCCGGTGACGTGATAGGTCTTGCCAAAGCTAGAAATCAGAAAGCATCTGGCAGCAAGCTCTGAATGGGATGCAACACTGTGGTGTTGCGCTCCGTCGTAAACCATATGCTCGTAGACCTCATCGCTCAAAATCAATGCCGAAGTATTGCGAACTAAATTCGCGAGACTATCTAGATCATTTTTGCTCCAAATCATCCCAGTAGGATTATGCGGAGTATTAATAATGATCAAGCGGGTTTTGGAATGGATTGCCTTAGTTAATGCATCCCATGGGATTTCATAGGAGGCCACTTGCCCATGCTCATCACGAATCACTTGTAAGGAAATAGTAATCGTTTTGCCGCCAGCTAATTCGATGGCAGGACGGTAGCTGTCATAAGCTGGTTCAATGATGATGACCTCGTCGCCCGGACTAACGCAAGCGAGTACGGCTGTCAGGATGCCTTGTGTGCCTCCTGCAGTGATAGTGATTTCTGTATCGGCATCGTAGTGATGGCCGTATAGGTTTTGAATCTTTTGACTGATACCATTACGTAGCTCTGCAATGCCAATCATTGGAGGATATTGATTGCGGTCAGCCAACATGGCCTCATTTACTTCAGCAATCAATTTTCTATCGCAGAGAAAATCTGGAAAACCTTGACCTAAATTAATGGCTTTGTGCTCAGCAGCTAAAGCGGACATTACCGTAAAGATCGTGGTCCCCACTTTTGGCAGGCGACTGGGAAAAGAGGGGGTCTCTAGTGGGTTCATGGAGGCGCAGGGTGGTGTTCAGTCGTTTAGAGCGGATATAGCCGGTAGTCGCTAGAATGGTAAAAATACATTAACAAATTGTGCCATGCTGATCGTCCTTTCGCCTGCTAAATCCCTGGATTACAAGACCCCAGTCAAGGTCAAGGCGCCAACTTTGCCTGAGTTTGTCTCTGAATCAGCCAAGTTAATTGCCGACCTGAAGAAATTGGCACCTCAAGATGTTGCCAAACTGATGGGCTTATCCGATCAATTGGCCACATTGAATGTTGGACGTTATCGAGATTGGTCCAAGAAATTCACCGAAGAGAACAGCAAGCCAGCAATCTATGCTTTTGATGGCGATGTTTATGACGGATTTGATGTCAAAAGCCTGGATGCTAAGTCTGTTCAATTTGCCCAAGACCATATTCGGATTTTGTCTGGCCTTTATGGTGCTTTGAAGCCTCTGGACCTAATGCAGCCATATCGCTTAGAGATGGGAACTGCATTTAAGAACGCCAGAGGCAAGGATCTTTATGCCTTTTGGGGTGGCAGAGTTACTGATGCCATCAAAAAGGTTTTAGAAAAACAAAAGAAGCCTGTGCTACTCAATTTGGCTTCTGAAGAGTATTTCAAGGTGCTTCAACCTAAGGAGTTGGATTGCCCAGTGATTGCTCCTGTATTTCAGGATGCTAAGGATGGTAAGTACAAGATCATTTCTTTTTATGCCAAGCGGGCTCGCGGTCTAATGGCGCGCTATGTGGTTGAGAATCGCATTACCGATCCAGCAGATTTAAAAGGCTTCAACTTGGACGGGTATAAATACCATGCCGCAGAATCTAAAGTAGATAAGCCTGTATTCAGAAGGGCAGAAAGAAAATAATGGCTGTTCATCGCACCAAAGCATCACAGCGCAATTCTCCTGAGGTGGAGAAATTAGTGGCAGATGCTATTTCTCTGGCTGCATCTGGAAGTCAGGTTGAAGACCGTTTTTGGGAAGAGCGTCTGAATGCGCGCTTGATGCGCTTGCTAAAAAGCCAAAATCAAAATGTGATTGATGCTGCTCTAGATCAAACCTTCCGTATTAATACAGTAGCTTTTGAGGTGCTCGCTGATATCGCTGAAACCTTGGCAGAATCCTTAAGGATTGAGCATGAAGGTCAGCAGTGGGATGTGTTGTTATTGGCAATGCCTATCGTTGCTCACACGCGTTATCAGATCCCATCTGGCCCTTTGCCAGTCAGCATCATTGAGTCTACAGCTCATGCTTTGCATGGTGCCATCGCCTCAACGGACACGCGCTTGGCGATCGTTCCTTGGTTGTATAGCATTGATCAAATGCCTCACTCGCATTGTCAAACTCGTATCCTCACTGAGTCATTAGCAAGTGCAGCTATCTCAGGAAAGGATGTGAAGCTCGAGTTGCGTGATATGTCTGAAACCATTGCTGTATTGGCTGATCCTCGTTTCATTATTGCGGCCTTAAGTGCGCCTGTTGGCTCCCCAATATTTCGTTGGCAGGCTGAGCCTCCAGCGCGTCAAGAGCGCGGTGTGAGTTTGATTGGTTGGCAAAATGCTATGCAAGAACCAATAGCTTCTTTGTTGCCTGGCTGTGAGTTCGAGCTTCTCCTACCTGAGGCGTATTTCACAAACTGCCGCTTGGCAGACAAGCATGTGCGACCTTTAAGCATTCGTGCAGCAGTGAACTTTCTCGAGAGTACTCTCGGCATTCTCCCTGCTGGCTTGTCTTGCGTTGTTGGTGCATTTGGTGAAGAGCAGGCTGATGAGTACCGGATTTCATTCAGTGCAAAAGGCTCTTCGGAAGTCATCTATGGCGTGATCTGGCCGCTCTATGATCGTGAGAGTGTGGCTAGTGATGCTTTAAATGATTTATCGGATGATGAGAGTCCGATCAAGAAAATTTGTGATGCTTTGCATGATGCTGGAGTAGAAGATGTCTTCCGCCATGCCATGCTATTTGATCCAGAGCTTTGTGACGACTGTGGTGCACCTTTATTTCCGGATCGTTCTGGTGAAGCGGTGCATGCAGAAATGCCGGACGATGCGCCTTCACAGCAGCCCTTGTTTCACTAGAAAAATAAGAAACTAAGCATTAAAAAAGCCGAGGAATCCCCGGCTTTTTTAATTAATGCAATGTGAGAAATTAATTCTGCACAAATGGTTCTGCACCAGCAAACAAGTGTGGCAGCTTACCGGATTTCATATCTGCTGTTTGGCAGAAATCGGCAAGACGCACGCCTGCTTTGATGTTAAACAACATTGCTTTGTTACCTAGCACTACAAGATCGTAACCGGAGTTCATGTTCTTGTAACGCAAGCTGCCTGGCAATGAAGTTTGGCGCTCTAAATCATAAGATTTAGATTCCCAAGTTAAGCGAACTTTTTCAGTAGAGCCAGTAGTTTTGAACTGCTTGCTTTCTTGACAAGTCCATGTAATTACTTCTTCACTAGCGCTAGCATTCACGGCGCCTAAAAGGCTTGCAAGTACTGCGCTAATGGCGAGAAGATTTTTTTTCATGTGCAAATTTTCCTTATGAGAGCAGGTGCTTAACGCCAGCTTGCTCTTCAAGTAATTCATTCAAGGTGTGTGTCATGCGCTCACGGGAGAACTCATCGATCTCTAAACCTTCGATCATTTTGTATTCGCCGTTTTCGCATATTACTGGGAAGCCGTAAATCACTTCGGCAGGAATGCCATATTCGCCCTTAGAAGGAATACCCATAGTTACCCACTTGCCGTTTGTACCGAGTACCCAGTCATGAATGTGATCAATTGCTGCGTTCGCTGCAGAGGCTGCAGAAGAAAGGCCGCGAGCTTCAATGATGGCTGCACCACGTTTACCAACAGTGGGAATAAACACATCTTTGTTCCATGCTGCATCGTTGATAGAGTCTTTAACTGACTTGCCATCAATGGTTGCAAAGCGATAGTCTGGATACATTGTTGGGCTATGGTTACCCCAAACAACTAATTTCTCAATATCAGCAACAGGCTTGTTTAACTTGTTAGCTAATTGTGAGAGAGCACGGTTGTGGTCGAGACGTAACATTGCTGTGAAGTTTTTCGCAGGAATATCTGGGGCAGATTTCATAGCGATGTAAGCGTTAGTGTTTGCTGGGTTGCCAACAACCAATACTTTTACAGTCTTCTTGGCAACAGCATTCAATGCTTTGCCTTGGGCTGTGAAAATTTGTGCGTTAGCGGAGAGTAGATCCTTACGCTCCATGCCAGGACCGCGTGGACGTGCGCCAACTAAAAGGGCAACGTCGATATCTTTGAATGCTGTCATTGGATCTGAGTGAGCTGTCATGCCAGCCAAGAGTGGGAATGCACAGTCTTCCAGCTCCATCATTACGCCAGTTAAGGCTTTTTGTGCTTTTTCATCAGGAATCTCAAGCAATTGCAAGATTACGGGCTGATCTTTGCCCAAAAGGTCGCCATTGGCGATACGGAATAAAAGGGAATATCCGATTTGACCGGCTGCACCGGTTACGGCGACACGCATTGGGGCTTTTGCCATTACTAATCACTCCAGAAGAAGGTTAAGAGGGTTAAATTACGAAAACTTTTCTATTATCCATTCAAGTGTAGGGACTTTAGCTTTACACTGTCAATGATGTCTTATATAAGACTAGAATTACCTTGAATTTTATCCAATTGACGTAGTCTGGAGTTAATTTGTCTGATGTGACTTTGCCTGTTGCCTCATTTAGCCCTCTGTACGAACAGATTAAGGCGATGATTTTGGCTAGCTTGCAAGCCTCTGAATGGCTTCCAGGAGAGGCTATTCCCAGTGAGATGGAGTTGGCAGCCCGCTATGCAGTAAGTCAGGGAACGGTTCGCAAGGCAATTGATGAGCTTGCCGCCCAAAACCTCCTAGTTCGTCGCCAAGGGAAGGGCACTTTTGTCGCCACCCACCAAGAAGATGACTGGCAATACCGTTTTTTACGTTTAGCCCCAGATTCTGGCGAGAAATTTCACCTGACCAATCAGTTTCTGTCCTGCGAAAACACTCAAGCAAGCCCTTATGTGGCCAATTTGCTTAAATTAAAAGCAGGCGACCCCATCATTCATATCGACCGGGTGCAAAGCTTTGCTGGCAAACCCATTGTTTTTGAAGAGATTTTTCTTCCTGGCGCGCGCTTTAAGGGTTTAGATTTAGAGGCGCTCAATGCTTGGCATGGACCGGTATATGCCTTTTATGAGGGGCAGTACGCAACCCACATGGTGCGAGCAGAGGAAAAGATAAAGGCTGTAGCTGCTGATGAGACTTTGGCAAAGCACCTGCATTTAGCGCAGGGCGCGCCACTCCTTTCTGTTGAGCGGGTGGCGTTTACCTACGGGAATAAACCAGTAGAAATTCGTCACGCTAGATACGACACTTCAGAGCAGCATTACGAGAACAAATTGAACTAAACAAATCAGTAAAAACCAGTAATTAACCCCTTTAAACGCCAAAAAATCCCCACCACCCCTAAGGTTTCCAATAGAATATGTTGCGATACAACAAAACCACACTGAACCTCCACCTAAAGATAGAGATTACCCATGGTTGATTCACAGCAAAACGTAAAAAAAGATAGACCGGTTTACCGCAATATTGGTCTTGCCCAGTTGATTAAATACCGCCTTCCTTGGGCGGGTAAAGTGTCAATTCTTCATCGCATCAGCGGTGCAGCATTGTTCCTCTTATTGCCATTTATCCTGTATCTCTTCGATCAGAGCGTTGCCTCTGAGTTGAGCTATCAAAAATTCCAGGCTTTTACCGGAAACATATTGGTAAAAATTATTTGCCTCGGTTTGATCTGGTGTTTTTTACATCACTTTTGTGCTGGTATCCGCTACCTCTTGCTCGATTTAGAAATCGGCGTAGAGAAGTCTGAAGCTAGTCGTTCGGCCATCGTTGTTCTTGTTGTTGGTCTAGCTTTGACTGCAGTAGTTGGTCTCAAAATGTTCGGCTTGTACTAAGCGCTAATCATTTAAGGAAATCTCATGCCTATTTATCAAATCGGACCAAAGCGCTTAGTTGTCGGCGCGCATTACGGCCTTAAAGAATGGATCATCCAGCGCGTAACTGCGATTGTGATGGTGGTATTTACGATTGTTTTGTTAGTTGACTACTGCATCACTGGCAGCGCCTCCTACGAGGGCTGGTCTGGCTTGTTCAGCGGCCAAGTAATGAAGTTGTTAACACTCTTGGCTTTCATCAGCTTGTTCTATCACGCTTGGATTGGCGTGCGTGACATCTGGATGGATTACATCAAGCCCGTCAGCATTCGTTTGACACTTCAAGTGTTGACCGTTTTGTATCTCGTAGCCTGTGCGGCCTATGCCGTTCAAATTTTGTGGAAAGTGTAATTCGATGACTGCAATTAAAAAATCATTGCCACGCCGCCGTTTTGACGCGGTGATTGTTGGAGCGGGTGGTTCAGGTATGCGCGCATCATTGCAGTTGGCTGAAGCTGGCTTGAATGTTGCTGTTCTAACAAAAGTTTTCCCAACACGTTCACACACTGTTGCCGCACAAGGTGGTATCGGTGCTTCATTGGGCAACATGAGCGAAGACAATTGGCACTATCACTTTTATGACACCATCAAGGGTTCTGACTGGTTAGGTGACCAAGACGTTATCGAATTTATGTGTCGCGAAGCTCCAAAAGTTGTTTATGAGCTAGAGCACTTTGGTATGCCGTTTGACCGTAATCCAGATGGTACGATTTATCAGCGCCCATTCGGTGGCCACACAGCAAACTATGGCGAGAAGCCAGTGCAACGTGCTTGCGCTGCTGCTGACCGTACTGGCCATGCAATGTTGCACACTTTGTATCAGCGTAACGTCCGCGCAAAAACCAATTTCTTCGTTGAATGGTTGGCGCTCGATTTGATTCGTGACGATGACGGTGATGTTGTTGGTGTAACTGCTCTCGAAATGGAAACCGGCCAGGTTTACATCCTGGAAGCCAAAGTTGTGATGTTGGCTACCGGTGGTGCTGGTCGTATTTGGGATGCATCTACTAACGCATTTATTAATACCGGTGACGGCATGGGCTTAGCGGCTCGCGCTGGCATTCCATTGGAAGATATGGAGTTCTGGCAATTCCACCCAACTGGCGTAGCTGGTGCAGGTGTGTTGTTGACAGAAGGTTGCCGTGGTGAGGGCGGCATCTTGCGTAACAAAGATGGTGAGCGTTTCATGGAACGTTATGCGCCAACACTGAAAGATTTAGCTCCACGCGATTTCGTATCTCGCTCAATGGACCAAGAAATCAAAGAAGGGCGCGGTTGCGGTCCTAAAGGTGATTATGTTGTGCTCGATTTGACACATATTGGTGCCGATACGATCATGAAGCGTTTACCTTCTGTTTATGAAATTGGTATCAACTTTGCTAACGTTGACGTTACTAAAGAGCCAATTCCTGTTGTGCCTACGATTCACTATCAGATGGGCGGTATTCCTACCAACATCAATGGTCAAGTGGTTGTACCTGCAAATGGTATTCACAATGAAATCGTCAATGGCTTGTATGCTATTGGTGAGTGTTCATGTGTTTCTGTGCACGGTGCGAATCGCTTGGGTACAAACTCATTACTTGACCTCTTGGTATTCGGTCGTGCTGCTGGTAACCACATTGTTGGCCTTGATCTCAAGAATCGCGAATTCAAGCCATTGCCTGCTAATGCTGGTGAGCAAACATTGGAGCGTATTGCGAAGTTGGATAACTCGACTTCTGGTGAGTATGCGCAAGATGTTGCAAACGATATTCGCAAGTGCATGCAGAAATACGCAGGCGTATTCCGCAATCAAGAGTTGATGGACGAAGGTGTTCGTCAAATGGCTAAATTGACTGAGCGCGCTAAGCACTTATGGGTTAAAGACAAGTCCGAGATTTTCAATACAGCACGTATTGAGGCGCTGGAAGTGGCTAACTTGGTTGAGACTGCAAACGCAACCATGACTTCTGCGGCAGCTCGCAAAGAAAGTCGTGGTGCTCACTCACATGACGATCATCCGCATCGTGATGATGAGAACTGGATGAAGCATACCCTTTGGTACAGCGAGGGCAATAAGCTTACTTACAAACCTGTTATTTTGAAGCCTTTAACTGTTGAGTCCTTCCCTCCAAAAGAACGTACTTTCTAAGCGAAGAGAAATAGAAAATGAGTGATATCCGTATATTCGAAATTTACCGCTACGATCCAGATGTTGATGCAGCTCCACGCATGCAACGCTATGAGTTAGAACTCACTGGTGAACGTATGTTGTTGGATGCTTTGATTTCTTTGAAGAAGCAAGACGAAACCATTTCTTATCGTCGCTCATGCCGTGAAGGCGTGTGCGGTTCAGATGCAATGAACATCAACGGTAAAAACGGCTTGGCTTGCTTGACCAATATGTTGACTTTGCCTAAGGTCATCACATTACGGCCATTGCCTGGCTTGCCAGTCGTACGTGATTTGATCGTCGACATGACTTTGTTCTTCAAGCAATACTTGTCTATCAAGCCTTACTTGGTAAATGACAATCCGCCTCCTGAAAAAGAGCGTCTCCAGAGTCCTGAAGAGCGTGAAGAGTTAAATGGCTTGTACGAGTGCATCTTGTGCGCATCTTGCTCAACATCATGCCCATCATTCTGGTGGAATCCAGATAAGTTTGTTGGCCCAGCTGGCTTGTTGCAGGCATATCGCTTTATTGCCGATAGCCGTGATGAAGAAACTGCGCAGCGTTTAGATAACTTAGAAGATCCATATCGCTTGTTCCGTTGCCATACCATCATGAATTGCGTGGACGTATGTCCTAAGCACTTGAATCCAACTAAGGCAATTGGCAAGATCAAGGAGTTGATGGTTCGTAGGGCAGTATGACCCTCGGAAATGCAGAGTTATATCGTTTAAAAAGTGATGCTCGCAGGGGCTTGCTAGAGAATGATTTAATTCTGCAACGTTTCTTTGAGCGCTATGGCACTCAGTTAAGCGTTGAAGATGGAAAAGTATTAACCCAGCTATTGGCTCTGGATGACAACGACTTAATGGATTTATTGATTGGTCGTAAAGATTCTGTAGAAGGCTTGGAGAAAGAGGTGCAAACAGACTCTTTCAAACTGGTTTTACAAAGACTGAGAGAGAAGTAATTCAGCCTTTTGGTGCAGTAAGCGTATAAATGCATGAATGAATAGTGTATTAATCATAATTTTGAATGACTAAGGATTAGAAATGATTGAATCGGACATCAAAGCAAAACTCTCGTTTTCGGATGGAACACCAGATATTGATCTGCCAATTTACAAAGGGACAGTAGGCCCTGACGTAATTGACATTCGTAAGCTCTATGGTCAGACCGGTAAGTTCACTTACGATTCAGGCTTTCTGTCTACTGCATCTTGCAATAGCAAAATTACCTATATTGATGGCGACAAGGGCGAGTTGCTCTATCGCGGTTACCCAATTGAAGATTTAGCAAATAACTGTGACTTCTTAGAAGTTTGCTACCTCTTAATCAATGGCGAACTGCCAAACGCTACTGAGAAAAAAGCATTTGATGAAATGGTCATGCACCACACTATGGTTCATGAGCAAATGCAATTCTTCTTGCGTGGCTTCCGTCGTGATGCACATCCAATGTCCGTCTTGACTGGATTGGTTGGTGCAATGGCTGCTTTCTACCATGATGAGATTGATTACAGCGATCCGCATGCACGTGAAGTTGCTCAAATTCGCTTGATTGCAAAGATGCCTACATTAGTAGCGATGGCTTACAAGTACTCCGTAGGACAGCCATTTATCTATCCAGATAACTCTTTGTCATATACAGCAAACTTTATGCGCATGATGTTCGCAACACCATGTGAAGAGTACAAAGTGAACCCAGTATTGGTTCGCGCTTTGGATCGCATCTTCACATTGCATGCTGACCACGAACAAAATGCTTCTACTTCTACAGTGCGTTTGTGCGGTTCTTCAGGCACAAATCCATTTGCAGCTATTTCTGCTGGTATTGCTTGTCTCTGGGGTCCAGCGCATGGCGGTGCAAATGAAGCTTGCTTGCAGATGTTGAATGAAATTCAAGCTCAGGGTGGCGTGGATAAGATTCATGAATTTATCGCTCAAGTAAAAGACAAGAACTCTAGTGTTCGCTTGATGGGCTTCGGTCACCGTGTTTACAAAAACTTTGACCCACGCGCTAAATTAATGCGTGAGACTTGCTACGAAGTATTGAATGAATTGGGCTTGCAAGATGACCCATTGTTCAAGTTGGCAATGACACTTGAGAAGATTGCATTGGAAGATGACTACTTCGTAAGTCGTAAGCTCTATCCAAACGTAGACTTCTACTCAGGAATCGTTCAACGCGCTTTAGGCATTCCAACAGAAATGTTTACTTGTATTTTTGCCTTGGCAAGAACTGTAGGCTGGATTGCTCAGTGGGAAGAAATGATTACTGATCCTGAGTACAAGATTGGTCGTCCACGTCAGTTGTATGTTGGTGAAACAGCACGTAAGGTTCCAAACATTACAGTTCGTAAATAAGGTTTTTAAGGTCACTCATGTCTCGTACGCTTTATGACAAATTGTGGGATGACCACGTTGTTTACTCTGAAGAGGATGGCACAGCCACGATTTATATTGATCGTCAGTTGCTTCACGAGGTAACCAGTCCTCAGGCATTTGAAGGTTTAAATTTAGCTGGTCGTCCTGTTTGGCGCATCTCCGCCAATCTCGCAGTATCTGATCACAACGTTCCGACAACGGATCGCTCTGAAGGTATTACTGATCCAATTTCTAAGTTACAAGTAGATACCTTGGATCAGAACTGCGATGCCTTTGGTATTACCCAATACAAAATGAACGATACCCGTCAAGGGATTGTTCACGTGATAGGACCGGAGCAGGGTGCCACCTTGCCTGGAATGACAGTTGTTTGCGGTGATTCTCATACAAGTACTCATGGTGCATTTGGTGCCTTGGCATTTGGTATCGGCACCTCTGAAGTTGAACATGTACTGGCAACTCAAACCTTGTTGATGAAAAAGAGCAAGAACATGTTGGTAAAAGTAGATGGCCGTTTACAGCCTGGCTCTACCGCTAAAGATATTGTTCTTGCCGTTATCGGTAAGATTGGTACAGCTGGTGGCACTGGTTACACCATTGAATTTGCTGGCGAAGCAATTCGCGATCTTTCGATGGAAGGGCGCATGACTTTATGCAATATGGCAATTGAAGCTGGCGCACGTGCTGGTTTAGTTGCTGTAGATGAAACAACTATTGAGTACATTCAAGGTCGTCCATATGCGCCTAAAGGCCCTGCAATGTTGCAAGCATTGCAGTATTGGAGAACTTTGCACTCTGATCCAGATGCGAAATTTGATGCTGTAGTTGAATTGCGCGCTGAAGAAATTGCTCCACAAGTTACCTGGGGAACATCTCCAGAAATGGTACTCGCAATTAGCGATCGCGTTCCTGATCCAGAAAAGGAGCGTGATCCGAACAAGCGCTCTGCCATGGAGCGTGCTCTGCAGTACATGGACCTTAATCCAAATACCCCAATCAGCAGCATCTCTGTTGATAAAGTATTTATTGGATCTTGTACCAATAGTCGTATTGAAGATATCCGTGCTGCCGCAAAAGTAGTAGATCGTATAGGTAAAAAAGTTTCACCTAATGTCAAGTTGGCTTTAGTGGTTCCTGGCTCTGGTTTGGTTAAAGCTCAGGCAGAACGCGAAGGTTTGGATCGTATTTTCAAAGCTGCTGGTTTTGAATGGCGTGAGCCAGGATGCTCTATGTGTTTGGCAATGAACGCTGATCGCTTGGAGCCAGGCGAGCGTTGTGCCTCAACTTCTAATCGTAACTTTGAAGGTCGCCAGGGTAATGGTGGTCGCACTCATTTAGTAAGTCCTGCCATGGCAGCCGCTGCTGCAATTGAAGGTCACTTTGTTGACGTTCGCAAGATTTCATAAGGAAACTAATCGATGAAATTTTCTTCACTCTCTTTAATTTCCAGATTAGCCATTGTTGGTATTGCTGGCTTAGTGATTTCAGCCTGCAGCAGCACAATGGAAGGCATGGGCAAAGATTTGCAGAACATGGGAACTTCCATGGGGGGATCGAGCAATACACAACAAGGCAATCAATCTCAAACAAAGGGTAAGGACGTTGTCGTTACTCCTGTGAAGTAAATAACTAGAGTAAATAGAGCAAAAGTCGAATCATGGAAAAATTTACGGTATACAAAGGTTTAGTTGCTCCACTTAATCGCGAGAACGTAGATACCGATGCCATTATTCCAAAGCAATTTTTAAAGTCTATTAAAAAGACTGGTTTTGGGCAAAACCTCTTTGATGAATGGCGCTATTTAGACCATGGTGAGCCTGGTCAAGATTGCAGCACTCGTCCAATTAATCCAGACTTTGTTCTCAATCATCCACGCTATAAGGGCGCAGGTATTCTGCTGGCCCGCAAGAACTTTGGTTGCGGCAGTTCCCGTGAACATGCGCCATGGGCACTAGAGCAATATGGCTTTAGAGCGGTTATTGCCCCCAGCTTTGCAGATATTTTTTATAACAACTGCTTCAAAAATGGCGTTTTACCCATTGTTTTGACAGAAATGCAGGTTGATCACCTTTTTAATGAAACCATGGCTTTCAATGGTTATCAGTTGACGATTGATCTAGAGGCTCAGCAGGTCATTACCCCTGATGGCACCGCTTATAGCTTCGATGTTGCCCCCTTCAGGAAGTATTGCCTCCTCAATGGCTTAGACGATATTGGCTTAACTCTGCGACATGCAGATAAAATTAAGGCTTATGAAGCCGAGCGCATTCTTAAGATGCCTTGGCTTGCGACACAATTGCCGTAATTTCGTTGATTTAAAGGCCTTTCATGAAAATTGCAGTTCTACCGGGCGATGGTATCGGCCCGGAAATCGTTGCTCAAGCCGTTCGAGTACTCTTAGCCCTTGGCCCCAAGTTTGATTTAGAAGAGGCCCCAGTCGGTGGAGCTGCCTATGACGTTGCTGGTCATCCTTTGCCACCAGCAACACTTGAGTTGGCTAAAAAAGCCGATGCTATTTTGTTTGGTGCGGTAGGTGATTGGAAATACGACACCCTTGCTCGCGAACTGCGTCCTGAACAAGCGATCCTGGGTTTGCGAAAAAATTTAGAGTTGTTTGCAAACTTTAGGCCAGCTATTTGCTATCCAGAATTGACTGCTGCATCAAGTCTTAAACCGGAAATTATTGGCGGTTTAGATATTTTGATTGTGCGTGAACTGAATGGCGATATTTATTTTGGTCAGCCACGTGGCATTCGTACTTCAGAGTTACCTTTGTTTAAAGGGGCTCGTGAAGGCTTTGACACTATGCACTATAGCGAGCCAGAAGTAGAGCGTATTGGACACGTTGCTTTTCAAGCTGCACGTAAGCGTGGCAAGAAAGTATGTAGCGTTGATAAGGCGAACGTATTGGAAACTTCACAACTTTGGCGTGAAGTAATGATTCGTATTTCAAAAGAGTATCCAGACGTTGAGTTATCACATATGTATGTTGATAACGCTGCAATGCAGCTAGTTAAAGCACCTAAGGCGTTTGACGTGGTAGTCACCGGTAATTTGTTTGGTGATATTCTGTCTGACGAAGCAGCTATGTTGACTGGCTCGATTGGTATGCTACCTTCTGCATCATTGGATAAGAACAACAAGGGTTTATATGAGCCAAGTCATGGCTCTGCACCGGATATTGCTGGTAAAGGTATTGCCAATCCATTGGCAACGATTTTGTCTGCCGCTATGATGTTGCGCTACTCCTTGGGAATGCCTGCTGAGGCGGACCGAATTGAAAAGGCAGTTCAGAAAGTATTAGCGCAAGGATTGCGTACGGCTGATATTTATACTGAAGGTACGAAAAAAGTATCCACCATTGAAATGGGTGATGCCGTTGTTGCAGCACTTGCATAAGCAATAAAACAAACAAAAAAACCTAAACAGAACTCAAATTCACTAGATAGTTAACATAATGGCAAATACAAATACACCTTTGGTTGGTTTAGTTGGCTGGCGCGGTATGGTTGGTAGCGTTCTCATGGAGAGAATGTTGGCTGAGAAGGATTTTGATCTGATCGAGCCAGTATTTTTTAGTACCAGCCAAGCGGGTGGTGAAGTGCCGCTCCTTAATGGTAAAAAAGTTACCAAGAGCGAAAGTACTCTACAAGATGCTAACGACATCAAGGCATTATCACGTTGCGACATCATCTTGACATGTCAGGGTGGCGACTACACCAACGACATCTTCCCTAAACTACGCGCTGCAGGGTGGAATGGTCATTGGATTGATGCTGCTAGTGCGCTGCGCATGAAAGATGACGCTGTATTAGTTTTGGATCCAGTGAATCGCCCAGTGATCGATAAAGCTTTGGCTGCAGGCGGCAAGAATTGGATTGGTGCTAATTGCACCGTGAGTTTGATGATGATGGCAATGGGTGGCCTGGTGAAGGCTGATATGGTTGAGTGGATCAGCGCCATGACTTACCAAGCGGCCTCTGGTGCTGGTGCACAGAATATGCGCGAATTGCTCTTGCAAATGGGTGCATTACGTGACAGCGTAGCTACTGAGTTGGCTGACCCATCTTCATGGATTTTAGATATTGATCGCAAAGTTACTGAGACCTTGCGCTCTGCTAATTTTCCGAAGAAAAATTTCCGCAATACTGCATTAGCAGGTAGTTTGATTCCATGGATTGATGTGCCCGTTGAAAACGGTCAAACTAAAGAAGAGTGGAAGGGTGGTGCTGAGTTCAATAAGATCTTGGGTCGTCCAGCATTCCGTACGCCAGGCAGTATTCCAATTGATGGTCTATGTGTGCGTGTTGGTGCGATGCGCTGCCACTCACAAGGCCTGACTGTAAAACTCAAAAAAGATATTCCACTCACAGAGATTGAGGCAATTTTGGCTGCGGATAATCAGTGGGTCAAAGTGGTTCCAAATGATCGTGAAACAACTGAGCGTGATTTATCTCCTGCAGCTATCAGTGGCACATTGACTGTGCCTATCGGTCGTTTGCATAAGATGGCAATGGGTCCAGAGTATTTGGGTGCATTCACTGTTGGCGACCAACTCCTGTGGGGTGCTGCTGAGCCATTGCGTCGTATGCTTCGCATTTTGCTCGAAAAGTAATCTGAATTTGATGCTACGTCTTAGCCAATTACGCTTTTTAAAGCTCCTTTGCTTTGTTTGGCTAAGCTGGTCTTACCACGTCGCTGCAATCTCGTTAGGCGCGCCGCAACTCCAGTCTCGCCCAGGTGAACCATTACGAGTAGAAATTCCTATTCGGGTGGGAGCGGACGAGCAAGGTGCTTTATCGAGTCTGAATGTGGTGATGCCGAATAAGGCTGGATATGAGCGCCTCGGAATCTCTCAAAAGATACTGCAGTTAAATCCACAGGCGATGGTCTATCGCAATCGTCAAGAGCAGTTAATGGTGCTTGTTGAAACAGTTGACTCTGTTCCCATGACAGATGATCCATTCCTGGATGTATTGGTCAATCTCAATTGGTCGAGCGGAAGTATTACTAAGACATTTACGTTATTACTGGGTGATGTACAAAAAATCACTGTAAAGCCAGGTCAAACCTTATCTGAGATTGCTGCCACTATTGCGCCTCAACTAGAGGGTGCTACCCTTGATCAAACCATAATGGCTTTGTATAAAGCCAATCCGGATGCCTTTGCTAGCGGCAGTATTAATCGCTTGGCTGCTGGCGCTGAGTTAACTAAGCCAAGTCAGGCCTTGTTGGGCTCAATCAGTCCTGCAGAAGCAAATCAATTTGTTGCCGACGCTAATGAAGAGTGGCGTGCGGAGCATGATGGTAAGGGTGCTAATTTAGGCGCTGGAACAAATGCCGCCAAGTCGGTGGAGGTAGCGCCAAAAGATCGTTTAAAGATTGGTTCAAGCGCTGAGGGTAATGAGGAAGAGCGTCGCTACACTGAAGAGTTGGTCGCTCAAGAGAAGATGCTTGAGCAAACTAAAGCCCGTGTCGCTGAATTGGAAAAGAATATTGCCGATTTGCAAAGGCTCTTGGGTAAATCAAAAGAGAAGAAGGTGATAGATAGTAATTTTGGTTTAGGTGGCTTTGGCTCAGCTATTTTGGCTATTAGTTTAATTGCTCTAACCGGTCTGCTTCTGTGGGGCTTAGCTCGTAATGCGCGTCGTTCAGAGACATCAGTTATTTATGCGCATGCCCATCAAGCAAGTAAAGAAGAAAATCAGCAAGATGAGAAGCCTGCTGCAGGATCTGCTTCTGAAATGCCAGCTCGCACTAAAGCATTGTTTGAGGGGATTGATCTTGATCTTTCAAAGCCTGCAAAAGCGACGCCATCAGTTACAGCAGTCCCGGCTTCTGATCCTCTAGCAGATACCTTGCGCGTCAAACTCAATTTGGCACGCGCTTACATCACGATTGAAGATTTTTCTGCCGCTAAAAAGTCTTTGGATGAGGTGCTCCGAATGAGCAATTCGGTTGACCCTGCAATTACCATTGAAGCACAGGGCTTGTTGGCAGAAATCTCGCATCGCAACACCTAATATGCGTATAGCCCTTGGCCTTCAGTATGACGGCAGCCCATATTCTGGTTGGCAAACTCAGGTCAATCACAACACCGTACAAGACGAATTAGAAAAAGCAATCACTGCTTTTGTTGGTGAGCAGGCGAGTGCAGAATATCCCATCAATACCATCACCGCAGGTAGAACTGATGCTGGAGTTCATGCTCTTGGGCAGGTAGTGCACTTTGATACCAATGTCGAGCGCGAAGATTTTTCTTGGGTGAGGGGTGTGAACTCCTTCTTGCCCCCGTCAATTGTGGTGAACTGGGCTAAGCCAGTTTCCGATGAATTTAGCGCTCGTTTCTCGGCGTATGAGCGCGAATATATCTACGCATTACAGGCCGGGCCTTGTCGTTCACCCATGTCTCATTCACGTGCAGGATATTTAATGTTGCCACCAGGTCATTGGCTTGATGCAGAGGCAATGAAGAAATCTGTTGAATGTTTGATTGGTGAGCATGACTTCAGTTCATTTCGCTCGTCTGAATGTCAGAGTAAAACCCCAGTAAAAACGATTTACTCCATAGAGATTATTTCTGAGCAACCTTGGGTATATTTTCGGATTCGTGGAAATGCCTTTTTGCATCATATGATCCGCAACATTGTTGGATGCTTCTTGCAAATCGGGCAAGGCAGACAAAAGCCAGAATGGATGACAGAAGTGTTGGCGGCCAAGAATCGGCAAATTGCCGCTCCAACCTTTATGGCCGATGGTCTGTACTTGGCTAAAATTACTTATCCCGAAGAATTTGCCATTCCTCAGCCATGGCTGGAAAACTCCTGGCTACCCGCCAAGGTTATCGGGAAGTAGGGGAAATAATAGGCCCCAGGCCTTATCATTCATTTATGGGTTTACTGACATATTCTCCCGGCCGAACCAGGGTCAAAATCTGCGGTTTAAAGACATCTGCTGATATTGATGCAGCCGTTGCCGCAGGTGTGGATGCAGTTGGCTTCGTTTTTTACCCTCCAAGTGTTCGGGCTGTAAGCCCCAATATCGCCGCCCAGCTCATTTCTAGGCTTCCAGCAGGGGTGGATGCCGTTGGATTGGTTGTAAACGCTACAGATGAGCAATTTGCAGCTATTCGAGCTAATGCCTCAATCACATTATGGCAGTTTCATGGGGATGAGACCCCTGAGCGCTGCGCCCAGCTTGCTGCAGGCGAGCCCTGGATGAAGGCTGCCCGAGTAGGAACAGGCTTTGCATTTGATGATTTTTCCCTACAATATGGCCATGCAAACGCTTTTCTGCTGGATGCCCTCGTTGAGGGGTATGGGGGCGGAGGCGTTCCTTTTGATTGGCAGGGAATACCGGAGACATGGGCAAGCGAAAACGCGCCTCGGGTCGTTTTGAGTGGTGGATTGAACGCGCACAACGTGGGCGAGGCGATTGCACGCCTGCATCCTTGCGCAGTTGACGTCAGCAGTGGCGTAGAAATCAGCAGGGGTGTCAAAGATCCTGCGCTCATGGCTCAATTTATTCAAGCAGTACGCGCAGCAGATGCGAAACCATCATCCCAATAATTTGCTGTAAATAAATCAAAAGAGGTAGTTATGTACGATAAGCCAGATGCACGAGGACACTTTGGTCCCTATGGTGGCGTATTTGTTTCTGAGACATTGATGTATGCATTGGATGAGCTCAAGGAAGCCTATGCAAAATATCAAAACGATCCAGATTTTATTGAAGAGTTTCATTACGAACTCAAGCACTTTGTAGGCAGACCATCGCCGGTATATCACGCTAAGCGTTGGAGTGAAATGCTCGGTGGCGCGCAGATCTATCTTAAGCGTGAAGATTTAAATCACACTGGTGCGCACAAGATTAATAACGTGATTGGCCAGGCGATGTTGGCTAAGCGTATGGGTAAGCCCCGCATCATTGCTGAGACTGGAGCAGGGCAGCATGGCGTTGCCACGGCCACTATCTGCGCCCGCTTTGGCTTGGACTGCACGGTATATCAAGGTTCTGTTGACGTAGCGCGCCAAGCGCAAAACGTATTTCGCATGAAGTTGCTCGGCGCCAAAGTCGTTCCAGTGGAATCCGGTACTAAGACTTTAAAAGATGCGCTTAACGAAGCAATGCGCGATTGGGTGACTAACGTAGACAACACTTTCTACATAATTGGAACTGTTGCAGGACCACATCCTTATCCAATGATGGTGAGAGATTTCCAAAGCGTGATTGGTGAAGAGTGCAAAGTGCAAATGCCAGAGATGACTGGTCGTCAACCAGACTTCGTTCTTGCTTGTGTTGGCGGTGGCTCAAATGCGATGGGTATTTTCTACCCTTATATTGATTACCCAGAAGTAAAGCTGGTTGGTGTTGAGGCAGCGGGTCATGGTTTAGGTAGTGGCTTGCATTCTGCAGCGCTATGCGTAGGTAAGCCAGGTGTATTGCATGGTAATCGCACTTATTTATTGCAAGATGAAAATGGTCAGATTTCTGAAACCCATTCCGTATCTGCTGGCATGGACTACCCAGGAGTAGGTCCTGAGCACGCTTGGTTAAAAGATTCTGGTCGCGCAGACTATGTGGCAATTACTGACGAAGAAGCATTGCAAGCATTCCATGACTGTTGCCGTATTGAAGGCATCATTCCTGCGCTTGAGTCCTCCCACGCTATAGCTTATGCCTGCAAGCTGGCTAAGACTTTGCCAAAAGACAAAACGATCTTGGTGAACCTATCTGGTCGTGGTGATAAAGATATGCATACCGTTGCTCAGGCAACTGGCTCCGAAGGCTAAAAAGAAAAAACAAAAATAGAAAAATAAAATAGCTATGTCAAAAATTACTGCGCTCTTTAAGGATCTAAAAGCAACGGGTAAAAAAGGATTAATTCCTTTTATTACTGCTGGCGATCCAGACCCTAAGCAAACTGTTGAACTCATGCATGCATTAGTACGCGGTGGTTCAAGCGTGATTGAGTTAGGTGTGCCATTTTCAGATCCAATGGCTGATGGCCCTGTTATTCAAAGATCATCAGAGCGTGCATTAACGCATGGTGTCACTTTGCATAGTTGCTTAGAGATGGTGAAAGAGTTTCGTAAGAAAGACGCCAATACACCGGTAGTGTTGATGGGTTACGCAAATCCAGTTGAGCAAATGGGGGCAGAGCGTTTTGCGACTGAAGCAAAAGCTGCTGGCGTTGATGGTGTTCTAGTGGTTGATTACCCACCAGAAGAGTGCGTTGATTTTGCTGCTCGTATGCGCATTGCTGGCATTGACCCGATTTTCTTATTGGCACCTACTTCATCCCATGAGCGTATTAAAGAGGCTGCCAAAATAGCTTCTGGTTATATCTATTACGTTTCTATGCGCGGTGTTACAGGGGCGTCGCACCTCAATACCCAGGACGTAGCAAGCATCATCCCGAAAATCCGCGAAGAAACCGATATTCCAATCGCTGTAGGCTTCGGAATTAGCGATGCCGCTAGCGCCAAAGCTGTGTCGGCTAGTGCTGATGCCGTGGTGATTGGCAGTCGAATTATTCGCCTTTTAGAGGATGCACCCCCTGGCCAGGCGGTACAATCACTGGAAACCTTCATTCGTGAGATTCGCGACGCATTGGATAGTTAAAAACTAATGAGCTGGATAGATAAATTACTCCCACCCCAAATTCAACACACTGATCCTGCGAATCGCAAGTCAGTTCCTGAGGGATTGTGGGTTAAGTGCCCTGGTTGCGAAACCGTTCTTTACAGCACTGATATCGAAGCTAATTTATCAGTTTGTCCGAAATGCAGTCACCACATGCGCATCGGTGCACGTCTACGCTTAGATAGTCTTTTAGATGAAAAAGGTCGCTATGAAATTGGTGCCGATATTTATCCAACTGATCCACTGAAGTTTAAAGACTCCAAAAAATATCCAGATCGCATTAAAGAAGCAAACGATGCTTCTGGTGAGTCTGAGGCTCTGATTGTGATGGGCGGCAAGATTGAAACGATTCCTGTAGTTGCTGCATGTTTTGAATTCCAGTACATGGGCGGCTCAATGGGTTCTGTAGTTGGAGAGCGTTTTGCCCGCGGTGTACAAGAAGCGATTAATAAGAAGTGTGCATTTATTTGTGTAACTGCCACTGGCGGCGCACGTATGCAAGAGAGTTTGTTATCTCTATTTCAAATGGCTAAGACCAACTCTATGTTGACATTGTTGGCTAAAAAAGGCTTGCCATACATCAGCGTTCTTACAGATCCAACCATGGGTGGCATCTCTGCGAGCTTTGCCTTTATGGGTGATGTTGTGATGGCTGAGCCTAAAGCCTTGATTGGTTTTGCTGGTCCTCGTGTGATTGAGCAAACTGTGCGTGAGAAATTGCCAGAGGGATTCCAGCGTTCAGAATTCTTGCTGCAAAAGGGTGGTATTGACATGATTGTTGATCGTCGTCAGATGCGCGGTGAAATTGCCCGTTTGCTTGCTTTGCTGCAAAAACTTCCTGAGCCTGCAATAGCGGGTAGCGCCGCCGTTTAAGCGCTTGAGCTCAGCACACCAAGCCCCCATTTTATTTTCTAGCCTAGAGGCTTGGCTTAGCCACCTCGAAACTGCTCACCCTGTCGGCATCGACATGGGGCTTGAGCGCATCAATCGTGTGAAGACCGCATTGGATTTGCATTTTGATTGCCCAGTGATTACTGTTGCTGGCACCAATGGCAAAGGATCTACTTGTGCTTTCTTGGAAAGTATTCTGCTGGCTTCCGGTTATCGCGTTGGTTGCCATACTTCACCGCACTTACTGCAATTTAATGAGCGTGCTCGTATCGGTGGCGAGGATGTCAAAGACAATATCTTGCTTGAGCATTTTGCTGCTGTAGAAAAAGCACGAGTTAGTTTAGTTGATGCTCCAACTCTGACCTATTTTGAGTTCACGACTTTGGCCATCATGCATCTGTTTTCTAAATCGAATCTAGATGCCGTTGTATTGGAAGTTGGCATGGGCGGACGTTTAGATGCAGTCAATATTGTTGATGCCGATTGCGCCATCGTGACTAGTGTTGATATTGATCATGCGGATTTCTTAGGCGGTACACGCGAAGCGATTGGTTTAGAGAAAGCGGGTATATTCCGTCCAGGTCATATTGCTGTATGTGGTGACCCCGTACCACCACAAACACTCATCGATCATGCTGAAAAGCTAGGTTGTGATCTTTGGTTGCAGGGCCGTGATTACAACTTCCAGGGTGATAAGCAGCAGTGGGGTTGGGCAGGGCGTAATAAGCGCTTTAGTGGCCTTGGTTATCCAGCGCTGCGTGGTGCCAATCAGATTCTCAACGCATCGGCTGTAATTGCTGCCTTAATGGCACTACATCAACGTTTGCCTGTAAGTGCTCAGGACATCCGCAATGGCTTTGCCTTAGTGGAGCTGCCTGGTCGCTTTCAAGTCCTTCCTGGGCAGCCCACAGTCGTTTTGGATGTGGCTCACAACCCCCATGCTGCAGCTACCTTAGCTCAGGGTTTGGATAAGATGGGATATCACCCATATACCTATGCCATTTTTGGGGCAATGGCTGACAAAGATATCGAAGGGGTCATTAAACCCCTTCTGAATATCGTAGATTTCTGGTTTTGTACAGATTTACCAACAGCTAGGGCGGCTTCAGGGCAGTTCCTTGCTCAGAAGCTTGAAAGTATGGGTGTAAAGCCTAAAAATGGGTCGGATGGCGGTATCGAAATCTTTGAAAATCCCGCTTTAGCGTATCAAAAAGCGCTATCTCAGGCTGGTGAGGGTGATAGAATTGTCACCTTCGGATCCTTCTATACCGTTGCAGGCGTAATGACTTACCGAAACAACCAGGCCCACTGATCCATGATTCGTTTATCAAGCTTTTTTAAGCGAAAACCCCAGTCTGATGAACTTGAATTTGATTCAAGGGGTGGTCGCACCGCCACAAGAGCGGCACCGCGTAGTTTTCAGCGTGCGGCAGAAGCTGAAGAGTTGGCCCTAACCGAAGATCCAGAACAGCAAAGAGCGCGTCATCGTCTTATAGGCGCAGCAGTATTGGTCCTAATTGCAGTGGTTGGTCTGCCTCGTATTTTGGATAGCAAGCCAAAGTTGGCCCCAAACGATATCGCTGTAAATATCGTAACCAGCTTGCCTATCCCAGGTACCGAGACCAAGTCTGAAGAAAACCCAAAAGTAGAGGTACCTGCTCAGGTCGCTAAAGATATGCCCAAAGTTGTACCTGCGCCTGAGGTAAAGTCAGAAGTAAAACCGGACACCAAGGTCGAAGTTAAACCAGCAGTTCCCACTGCAAATAAATCTGGCGCTTTAGGTTTGGTGGCCGGCGAAGAGGTGGTTGCTGCCAGCGCCCCCAAGGTAGATAAATCTAAAACAGATGACACAAGCAAGCCTGCCACCTCAAATGGTTCAGGTAAGTACGTTATTCAGATTGGCGCCTTTGCATCGGAGGAGCGCGCCAAAGGCTGGATTGCAAAATTGAAAGATCAAAAGATTCCGAACTATGTCTTAAATAAGACTGGTACTGATGGGACTAAGTTGTATGTATTGCGCGCAGGACCATACACTGATAAAGAAGCCGCCGAAGCAGCCGAAAAGAAAATTAAGGCGATGGGTCTGTCACCAAGACTCGTCGAATCCGGTAAACAGTAATGGAATACTTATCCACCCTCAAGCTAACATCGGTGGATTACTTCACCCTAGTTGTGCTCCTGGTATCAGCTTTGGTCGGCATCTCGCGTGGCTTATTTAAAGAGGTGCTTGCTTTAGCCTCTTGGTTTGCTGCGGCTTGGGTTGCTTATCACTACAGTAATTACCTTTCTACTGAATGGCTCTCTACGTTTCATTTGGATGAGTTGCTCAGTTTAGGTGTGAGCTTCATCATTCTGTTTATATTGACCCTCATCATCTGCGGCTTGTTTGGTGGGGTAGTGCAAAGAATTATTCTTTCAGTTGGCTTGAGCTTGACTGACCGCTTCTTGGGTTTGATATTTGGCGTGATTCGTGGTGGCTTGATCGTTGTTGTGCTTGCTACCTTGGCTGCGCTTACTCCTATTCCGCAAAGCATGGCCTGGAAGAATGCCATTACCAGACCAGCAATTGATATGGCAACCGGTTTAATTAAAGGTTGGCTCCCAACTGACTGGGCAAAGCAATTAGGTGATGCCATGCCTAAAGTAACCCCTACCATTACTCCTAAATTAACAATAGGAATCTAGAGATATGTGCGGCGTCGTCGGAACTATTTCCCACTCACCAGTAAATCAACTTCTCTATGATGCCTTGTTGCTTTTGCAACATCGCGGTCAAGATGCCGCAGGTATTGCGACGATGAACGGTAATTCGTTCACGATGCATAAAGCCAATGGCTTAGTACGAGATGTTTTCAGAACACGCAATATGCGCAGCTTAGTAGGTAATGCGGGCATTGGTCAGGTGCGTTATCCAACCGCCGGCTCAGCAAGCAGCGAAGAAGAGGCGCAACCTTTTTATGTCAGCGCACCATACGGCATCATCTTGGCGCACAATGGCAATCTGACAAATGCACCAAGCTTGCGTGTTGAGATGGCATATCGTGATCGCCGTCATATCAATACAAGTTCTGATACTGAAGTATTGCTGAACGTATTGGCAGATGAATTGCAAAAAGAAACCAATAGCGCAGCTCTTGATGAGGGCGCGATGTTCAACGCCGTTACTGGAGTGACTAGTCGTGTTAAAGGTTCATATGCGGTTGTGTCATTAATTGCTGGCTATGGCTTGTTGGCTTTCCGTGATCAGTACGGTATTCGTCCTCTGTGTATTGGACGAATTGATACGCCTCAAGGCCCTGAGTGGATGGTTGCCTCCGAGTCTGTTGCTCTCGAAGGTTTAGGCTTTACATTTGTGCGTGACGTCAATCCTGGCGAAGCAATCTATATTGATTTGGATGGTAATTTCTACTCACGTCAGTGTGTACCGAATGCAGTGCTTACGCCTTGTATCTTTGAGTATGTCTACATGGCTCGTCCAGACTCGACTATTGATGGTGTCACTGTTTATAACGTGCGTATGCGCATGGGTGATTACTTGGCCGAGAAGATTCGCAAAGAGACCAACGTAGATGAAATTGACGTGGTGATGCCGATCCCGGACTCTAGTCGCCCAGCAGCAATGCAGGTTGCTAAGAACTTAGGCGTTGATTACCGCGAAGGCTTCTTTAAAAACCGTTACATCGGTCGTACCTTCATCATGCCAGGACAGGCTGTTCGCAAGAAGTCAGTTCGTCAAAAACTCAATGCGATGCGTATCGAGTTTAAAGATAAAACTGTACTAATTGTTGATGACTCTATCGTTCGCGGTACTACTTCCTTTGAGATTGTGCAGATGGCTCGCGAATCTGGCGCCAAAAAAGTAATCTTTGCTTCTGCTGCGCCGCCAGTGCGTTTCCCGAACGTTTATGGCATTGATATGCCTACACGTAGTGAATTAGTTGCTTATGGCCGCACTGATGAAGAAATCAACAAGATGATTGGCGCTGATCAACTCATTTATCAGAGCGTAGAGGATATGAAGCAGGCGGTGAGAGATATCAATCCGAATATTCAGAACTTCGAGGCTTCTTGTTTTGATGGCAATTACATTACAGGCGATATTACCGAGTCCTATTTGGATGCTTTAGAGGCAGCCAGAAATACCTCAGCTGCTAAGGCTGACCGTCAAAAGGATTCGAGCGACTTCGCTCGCTCTCAGCTTCACCTGCATTTAGCTACCGAAGACTAAAAAGCGACAGGATATTGCCTCATACGAGGCAATTCCTCAATTCGGTGTCAAAATAGCATTATGAAGAGCAAATCCACCCGCAAAAAACCTGATTTTTCTAAACTGGCCCTAGAGACTCTAGCGGTCCGTGCTGGCACACGTCGAACTGCTGAGTATCATGAACACTCCGAGGCAATGTTCCTTACTTCAAGCTTTTGCTTTGATAGCGCTGAATTAGCGGCTGATGGTTTTGCTCACGCTGATCAGGGGTTTATCTATTCCCGCTTTACCAATCCAACAGTCAGCATGTTCCAAGATCGCTTGGCTGCTCTGGAGGGAGGTGAGGCTTGCATTGCCACTGCCTCTGGAATGGCTGCCATCATGACAATGGCGATGGCGCATTTGCAAGCAGGTGACCACGTTGTATGTTCGCGTTCAGTATTCGGTGCAACGATTCAATTGTTCACTAATATCTTGGGTCGCTTTGGTATTACAACGACTTATGTTGATTTGGCTGATGCCAAGTCATGGCAAGCTGCTGTTCAGCCAAACACAAAACTCTTTTATTTGGAGACGCCCTCTAATCCACTGACTGAGATTGCGGACATCAAGGCAATTGCAAAGATTGCCAAGAAAGCAAAAGCTTTATTTGCTGTAGACAACTGTTTCTGTACGCCAGCATTACAAAAACCATTAGCGCTTGGTGCTGATGTCGTGATTCATTCGGCTACTAAGTACTTGGATGGTCAAGGCAGAGTAGTTGGTGGTGCAATCGTAGGTAGCAAAGACTTCATCATGGGTAAAGTATTCCCATATGTTCGTACCGCAGGCCCAACACTGTCTGCATTTAATGCTTGGGTATTCCTAAAGGGTTTGGAGACTTTGGAGCTTCGCATGAAGCAACAAAGTCAGAATGCGCTTGCCTTGGCTCAATGGTTAGAGAAGCAGCCTGGTGTTGAGCGTGTTTACCATCCAGGCCTGAAGTCACATCCTCAACATGCATTGGCTAAGCGCCAGCAAAAAGAGGGTGGGGCGATTCTGTCTTTCACGCTGAAAGGCGGTAAGAAGGCGGCCTTTAAACTCATTAACCAAACTAAGCTTTGCTCGATCACTGCAAATCTAGGTGATACGCGCACAACCATCACCCATCCAGCAACAACAACGCATTGCCGCGTGTCACCTGAAGCTAGGAAAGCTGCTGGTATCACGGATGGCTTAGTGCGTATTGCAGTTGGACTAGAGAATATCAATGATCTCAAGAACGATTTGGTTGGCGGCCTAAAGAAATAAGTCTCACCCTCAATCGAAAGATTAAAAATATGAGTTTTGCTGATTCAACCCAGTTCTGGAATGAACGTTTCGATAAAGAAGAGTTCATTTTTGGTAAAGAGCCAAACGAATATCTTGTTGAAAAGACAAATAAGTACCTCAAGCCTAAAGATAAGGTTCTATGCATCGCTGATGGCGAAGGCCGGAATGGCGTCTGGCTTGCAAAGCAAGGAATGCAAGTTGTTGGATTCGATGCGTCTGATATTGCGCTAGCTAAAGCAAAGCAGTTTGCTAAAGACAATCAAGTCGAGGTTGAGTATTCATTCTCAGATACCGATAGCTTTACATGGCAAGCCAATACTTATGATGCAGTTATTGGTATCTTCATCCAATTTGCCGATCCAGTAATGCGAGAGAGAATCTTTAAGCAAACATATGAGGCCCTCAAGCCCGGCGGTATCTTTATTCTGCAAGGCTACACCCCAAAACAGTTGGAATACAAGACGGGCGGCCCAAGCTTAATTGAGCACCTCTATACAGAAGAGCTAATCAGAGGTCTTGCTAAAGAGTTTCGGATTCTTGAGCTGGTCAGTTATGAGAAAGAGCTTTCTGAAGGCCCAAGGCACACTGGTATGTCAGCAATCTTAGGTCTTGTTGCTAAAAAATGAGTTTTCACATATGAAGACCATTGAAATTAAAAGTGCATGGCAGGGTAATAGCGATTGCAATGCTTGCTCTATTCGAAGATCGGCTTTATTTGCTGAGTTGAATGAAGAAGATTTTTCCAAAATTCATTCGCCAATTGATGATCTTCGATTTGAGGCTGGTATAGGTATATATACCCAAGGTGATACTGCTGATCATCTGTACACACTTCGTGAGGGTTATATCAAACTGTTACACGTTAATTCTGATGGTTCTAGCAGAATCGTACGATTAGTTATGCCAGGCGATCTTTTTGGCATGGAGGCCTTACTCGAGAAAAACTACGCCCATTCTGCTAGCGCTTTATCAAATGTTCATTTATGCCGTATTCCAAAAGCTATTATCTCCAGCTTAGGTGAAGAGTCACCACGTTTGCATCGTCAGATAGTTAAAAAATGGGGAGAGGCTTTAGCTCAATCCGAGTCTTGGTTTTCTGAAATTAATACCGGTCGAATTGAGGTCCGTTTAGCCCGTTTTTTTCTTAGAGTGGCCAAAGTCTCTGGAGAGATGGCAGTTGCACCGTTATTCAAGCGTGAGGATATGGGTTTAATGATGGATGTGAAGTTTGAAACCATTAGCAGAGCGCTTTCCTCAATGGCTGAGCAGGGGCTGATTTCAAACATTAGTAGATTAAGCATCCAGATTCCTAGCTTAGAGAAATTAAGAAGCTTTTCTCAATCAGGATCCTAGTTCTGGTGGAAGATGGGTGGGGATATAAAAGCTACTTATGAATTCATAAGTAGCTTTTATTTTTCAGTGCTTAACTAAATTCTTAATTAAGCCTTCTTAGCGTAAGCAGAGCACCAGCCTTTACCGGCAACTTTCTTAGTGCCAAATAAAGAGCAGCCGCCTGTCGCATCACCTACTTTGCCCTGAAACAGAGCGCAGTTATCGCACTCTTGACCAGCGGCATATTTAGGGTACTTAGCTTTATCTACGGCTGTTGCAACTGCTTTGTAACCCAATGCAGCAGCTTGTGGGTCTGTTTCAGAAACCATTGCTTGAGCTTGAACTTTGCCGTTCAAAGCCAACGTGCAGGCACCAGCAGCAGACAAAATCATAAATTGACGACGACTATTTTTCATAAAGACTCCAGTGTTCATATAAGTAAAAAGCTTTAATAACTAGCTATAAAGGATATTAAAGGGGATAACACCACCAACAATAGGGGTTTCTCTGTATTAAGTTTAGCAAGCCTAAGCCTCACACTACGTAAATATGCATAAATGCGTATATAAGCATTTAAATAACTGATTTACGACAAATATATTACATAGAGGGTTTTATGAAAAAGTTTATTTCTCTTGGTCTGATGTTGTTTTCAGGTCTCGTAGCGGCTCAATCCACTGCGACTGCAAGCCCTGAACTGCTGCAAATTATCGATAAATCTACAAAATTTGTGGTGAATACGCCAAAGGGCCCTGTAGAAATTACTCGCGTGATGACGCCTTGTGCCAAGAATAAAGGCTGGTTACAGCCATTAATTCCAATCAAAGGTGTTGTGCCTGTTGATGAGATCGACGTGCTTAATGCATTGAATGACAAGGATTCAATAGTAGTAGACATGCGCGTTGTCGATGATCGCGTTAAAGGAACCATCCCTGGTTCGGTTGGCATTCCATATACAGAAGTGGCGATGCGCATGGATGAGTTAGGTTGCAAAAAACCTGCTGCCGGTTCAACCAAGTGGGATTGCTCTAAAGCTAAGAAAGTTTATGCATTCTGCAATGGCCCTGTTTGCCCGCAAAGTCCAATGGCCATGGCCGCAATGACACGCGATGGCTTCCCAGCAACCAAAATTTATTACTATCGTGGTGGTATGTTGGATTGGGATGCATTGGGATTGACAACCGTTAAAGGTGAGTTCTGATCATATTGGTTTAATAGCTTAATTTTGAAAAAAAGGGGGGCTGCGGCCTCCCTTTTTAATGCTTGATATCTTTACCTAGATTCATTCTGCGCAGGTAAATGGCTATTCATGATGTAGATCAAATAATGCAGACTTGTTTATTTTTGTCGCTTGACATTGCCGGATAAATTGATAATATATAAATGTATATATTATTTAAACCTTAAATGAGGTCCTTAAAGATGGTCAATAAATCAGGGCAGGCTAAACCAGCGCCATATATGAACCCATTGCTAGCAGGCATTCTGCTTGGAATGGTTCTATTAGCAACTTTTGTGATTACGGGTCATGGGTTGGGGGCCACAGGGTTTACTACCCGCTTGACTGCTTGGGTTGGAATGCATGTTGTGCCAGTCGCCACTAATGCAAATGAATATTTAGGTGGAATGGTAGAGGAGGGCAAGCCTTTAAATGCATGGATTACCTGGCAGGTGATTGGTGTTGCTTTGGGCGCATTGCTATCCGCATTCTTGGCAAAAAGAATTCACTTCCAATTGGATGGCAAGAAGTTTCTTGGTGGTTCTAAGCGTCCTATGACTGCATTATTTGGCGGCATCCTGGCTGGCTTTGGAGCACGTGTAGCTGCTGGTTGCACTAGCGGTCTAGGTTTATCTGGTGCAGCAGTGCTAAGTTTGGCTGGATTTACTTTTCTTGGCACATTCTTTGTGGTGGGTTTAATGGTAAGCCGTTTCTTGAAAGAGGAGAAATAAGATGAGCGAAATTCTTTCGGGAATTTTTTTGGGTACAGCCTTCGGTTTTGTTCTGGAGCGCGCTGGATTTGGCAATCCCAATAAATTAACTGGCCAATTTCGGTTAACGGATTGGTCTGTGTTTAAGGTTATGTTCACCGCAATTGTGTTTGCTGCAGTTGGGCTCGTGATTATAGAAAAAGCTGGGCTGGTGGATGCCGGTAGTTTGTTTGTGCCTCCGGCATTCTTGGGTGCAGCTGCCTTAGGTGGGGCGCTTGTAGGTGCTGGCTTCGCAATCGGTGGGTATTGCCCTGGAACATCAGTTGTTGGTTTGATGTCTGGCCGCATTGACGCAGCGATCTTTTTGCTCGGCTTGCTTTTGGGTACCGTTGTTTTTGCTGTTATTTACCCAGAGATAGAGGTGTTAACTACTTTAGGAGTGTTTGCTAAAGCAGACTCATTGCCAGACGCTTTCAATATCTCGGATTGGTCTATTGATATTGGAATGATTGTCGCGGCCGTTGGTGTTTTTATCTTGGGCTCTTGGATGGAGAGGAAATCCAAAGGCCCAGTTAGTTCTCAAGCTTAATTATTAAAAGGAAATATATGTCTAAAAAATCTACTGTTGCTGCATTAGCACTTGCCTTGGCGGGTTTATCTGCGGCACCGCTCGCTCATTCAGCTGATGCGCCTGCGAATCCAACAAGTGCTGAGCAAAAGAATCCATGCGGCCCCAAAAAGGAAGCTGCAAATCCTTGTGGGCCGGCTAAGAAAAAAGCAAGTAATCCTTGTGGGCCTTCAAACCCATGCGGTCCTAAGAAGCGCAAAGCAGCGGAGTAACTCTTAAATGCTCACTCAATCTAATCTCTGGTTGGCCGCTCAGAAGCTGGCAAACATTCAAATGCAGTACGCAAAATCTGGGCGTACATTGAATGAAGCTGCTTTATGTGGCGCCAAGGATTTTGTTGAGTGGCAGCACTATCCGAATAATGATTTAGCTGATGTGAATAGTGGCTATGAGTTTTATTACCATGCGCACTCAGCCGATGATATGCCCAATGGAGAGCATGGCCATTTTCATGTGATCAAACGTGATGCAAAGACCTTTCATCACCTGGTTGGAATTGCATTGGATCAAAAGGGTTTACCAACTCGTTTATTTACAACGAATCAGTGGGTCACAGGCGAGGCAATGATTGATTCAGCAACGACTATTAAATTCGTTAAAGAATTTGAGATGGTCATAAAAGGTCGTTTGGCACCAGTAAGCAATTGGGTCGGCGCACTAATTTATTTATTTAGCGCAGAAATTGAAAAATTAATTGTGGAGCGCGATCAGAAAATTAGATTGCTGGAGGCTGAATATGGCAATCGTGAGCTTGTCTTGAATTCTAGAAAGCATCATGTTTTAACTGAATGCAAGATTGATTTACTGGGTCGTCTTTCAGAGAATTTATTGGTAGTTAATTCATAAAGGAGTAGAAATGAAAAAGATTCAATGGGCGGTTGCTCTTGTCTTGACTAGCATTGTGAGTTTGGCGCAGGCCATCACCTTGCCTGGACCTATTGTTAGCGCCGACTGGCTTGCTGCAAACCAATCCGAAGTGCAGATTCTAGAGGTCAGAGGTGATGTTGCTAGTTATGTGCGTAGCCCAGAATTTGAAGTCGACAAAAAGACTGGGAAAAAGATGTTGGTTGAAGTAGGTGGTCATATTTCAGACTCTACCTTGCTTGACTTTAAAAAAGTCAGAGCTGATCGGATGATTGATGGAAAAAAGATTAAATACTTGATTCCTGAAAAGGCGGATTTTGAAAAAATTATTCAAGCTGTTGGTATTAACTCTGACAAGCCTATCATTTTGGTGCCGGTTGGGTTGGATATTTCCGATGTAGATGAAGCCCTACGAGCCTATTGGCAGTTCAAGGTATACGGCGAAGACAATATTGCCGTCTTGGATGGTGGTATGGCAGGTTGGCTTGCTGAAGGTCGAGATTATGTAGTGAACCCTTCAACCAAAACCGGTGGAAACTGGACTGCAAAAGCTGAGCGCAAAGAATTGATTGCCAATTCAGAGCAAGTAGCCTCTGCATCAAAAAGTGGCAAAGTGAGCTTGGTTGATGCTCGCCAACCAGCTCAATTCTTTGGCTTAAGTAAACGTGACTATGTGGGTGCTTATGGGCACATTGCTGGCGCAAAAGAATTAGCTCCGGAGTTGCTGGCAAAAACTTCAAAGGGTGCGCTGTATTTTTGGGATAAAAATACTTATAACGCATTGTTGACAGCAAACGGTATTAATCCAAAATCACCAGCAATTAGTTATTGCAATAGCGGCCATTTAGCGGCTGGCGGTTGGTTTGTGATGTCTGAGTTGGTGGGCAATAAATCAACCAAGTTGTATGACGGCTCTTTATATCTTTGGACTCTTGAAGGGCGTCCATTGGTAGGTGTTCCGCTTAACTAAGAGAGTCAATCATGCCTCCTCTTGCAGCCAACATCAATTTACAAAAGATGCAGTCATCAGCAGAAGATGCCTGTCGTTTGATGAAAGTTCTCTCTAATCGAGATCGAATGATGTTGTTATGCCAAATTAGCCAGGGTGAAAAGTGCGTGGGTGAGCTAGAGACATGTCTTGATATTAAGCAGCCCACCTTATCACAACAGCTCACTGTTTTAAGGAACGAAGCTTTGGTGAAAACTAGAAGAGAGGGTAAGCAAATTTATTACTCACATTCCAATCATGTTGCTTTAGAGGTGATGAATGTGCTTTATCAAAATTACTGTAGTAAATAATTTAAAAGGAGCTTTAATATGAAATGCAATGTTGGCGGTATTGATCGTATGTTACGTATGGTGGTGGGCTTAGTATTAATTGGCCTTGCTGCAACCGGCACTGTTGGTGTCTGGGGTTGGATTGGTGTGGTGCCGCTTGCAACAGGTCTATTTAGATTCTGCCCAGCCTATCCATTATTGGGAATTAATACTTGCGGCACTGATGCATCTTGTGGCGGCGGTGGTTGCTGTAAATAAGTTGTTTCAGTAAAAACAAATAAGGGGCGCTCAGTTGCCCCTTATCTTTATCTCCGATGCTTGGATAAAAAGACTGCTATGTCCAATCGTTTAGCCCCACAGCAGCCCAAAGAATAGAAGCATTGCGTACAGGTGTGCGGCTGCTAAATTGCACACAATCAGGCTCTTTATTTTCTCTTTCTTGCTTATCTCCAGCGAAACCCCTTTACCGCTATACAGGAATAAGGGCAAAAGGAGGAGTGTGATGAGAGTTGCCTTAGGCAATCCAAGGTAATGGACGCTAATTATCTGCAGGGCATAAGAACCAGTCATTACAGTCATATACCAACGACCTAATTCATTGCGAGTAGTTTGTGTTGCAAGTGTCAGTTTATGCGAATTTTGGTCAGCCCTAATATCGGGAATCTGGTTTACTAACAGGATATTGGAAACAATTAAACCGAATGCAATACCGATTGGAATTGCCTCATATGCAATAGCATTTATTTGGATGCTGGCAAAGCCAATGACCACAAGGGACCACGCTATTGAGATTGCTAATTCACCAAGAACACCCTTAGACATAAACTCAAAAGGAGGGGCAGAATATGCCCAAACTATAAATACCCCAACCATTCCAAGGGGAATTAAATGCCATGTTGTTTGTGAACATATATAAAAGCCTAATGCTGTGCTTAATAAAATGAGCGTGATGCTAAGCAGAAGGATTTCTCTTGGCTTGAATTTTCTGTCCTGTATGAAGCGACTGCCCCCGGTGAATGGAGTAATGCGATCTTCATTAATCTGGTCAGATCCGTTGAGGTGATCGAAGTAATCGTTTAGTAAATTAGCTGCTGCGTGAGCAAAAAGAGCTAAGCTGAGGGCTAGAAAGTTAATTCCAAAAGTTTCTTTTGTGGCACTAGGTAATGCAAGACCTATTAAGCAGCCTAACAATGTGATGGTGAGAAATGAGGGCCTAGTTGCTAAAAGTAGATTTAACTTTGTACTCATGACGACGTCATGCGTTGCTTATAAATGACCCACAAATCGTCTTGGATCATTAATTGGGCGCAAGGGCATGATATGAATTTGATCTCCATCTAATTCAATATGCATTTGACTGCCAACTTCCATGCCTAGTCTTTTAACTTCAGATGCCGATGCCACCCACTCGATTTTGTGCGTGCTATTTTCAATTTGCAACTGAACAACGGCAATTTGACCTAAGCTGCTAATTTCAACAGCGGTGGCAGGAATGCTGCCTGAGGTCAGAGTGTTGTTGATTCTTAATCCATCCTGCGGAATCACCCAAGCAACTTGCGCATTTGAAGGAATCTTTCCTTTGTCGGCCACAGTAAAAGTTTTTTCACAGCCATCCCAGGTGAGATTGCCAGCATTGAATATTCCATGAAACATATTGCTAATGCCTACCAACTCAGCAACGCGTGAATTTCGGGGTTTTTGGAATAGAACTCGGGGTGGAGCTGTTTGTAGGCTTATGCCATTGTCAATTACGGTAATGCGGTCAGCAAGTAGATCAGCCTCACGCAGGTCATGTGTTACTAGCAGAATGGGAATGTTAAGATCTTTGCGTAAATCAGCGAGGGTTTTGTAAAGACTCTGACGTGTTGGCGCATCTACTGCAGAGAAGGGCTCATCTAGTAACAAAATCTTTGGCTGCCGAGCCAAGGCCCTGGCAAGCGCAACGCGCTGCTGTTGACCGCCAGAAAGCTGGCTCGGTAAACGATGCGCAAGTTCTGCTATTCCCATACGATGTAGCCATTCTTGAGCAATTTCTTTGCGCTCACTTACTTCATAGGTGGAGTTTTGTAGTGGAATGACGACGTTTTCAACGGCTGAAAGGTGCGGAAAGAGGGCGTACTGTTGAAATAAGAAGCCGCAAGAGCGTTGTGCAGGAGCTAAGCTTTTAACTATCCCTGAAAGTTCACTCGCTTCAAACCAGGTTTCTCCGTCGCACTCAATTTTTCCGAACTTGGCTTGACTCAGTCCGGCGATAGTTCTGAGGGTGCTAGTTTTGCCGCTACCAGATGGCCCTACAAGTGCATGTAATTGACCAGGAGCGCACTCCAAGTTGATTTGCAATGGATTGGGAAGGGTTTGGTTAATTTTGAGTTTGAGCATTAGCCTCTCCCTTTACCTCGTTGGGTAGCGCTTTTTCCAAAGACGCCATAAGAGAGCGCAATCGCAATCAGTGAAATTCCCAGCAGAAGCAAGGCAAGCGCTCCGGCCCCAGCAGTATCAAAACTCTGTACCTTGTCGTATATGGCAATAGATACCGTTTTGGTTTCTCCTGGGATTGCACCACCGACCATGAGGACGACCCCAAATTCCCCAAGGGTATGGGCAAAAGTAAGCACTGCTGCGCTGGTAATGCCTCTCCAGGCTAGCGGAAGCTCAATTAAACGAAAGATTTGCCAATTGGATAGGCCGCTTACTTGGGCGGCTTCGCGAATTTCTGGATTAATAGCTTCAAAAGCGCGCTGAATTGGCTGTATAGCAAAGGGTAGATTGACTATGAGGGAGGCTATCAAGATGCCGGTAAAGGAAAAAACTAATGGAAAGCCTAAGAAGCTCTTTCCGCCCAGGCCAACCAGAAGGTAATAACCCAAGACGGTTGGAGGTAAAACGAGTGGCAGAGCCAAGGCTGCCTCCACCCATGGCTTGCTTCTATTAAGCCTAAGCAGGCTATGGGCTACCCAAACCCCAAAAGGGATTATGAGGGCCAAAGTCCAAAGTGCCAGCTTTAGCGAAAGAAGGATTGCGTCTATATCCATCGTTTTGATTGTATTGCCAAGCAATATAGGGTATCTCACTATACCGATTTAGCCACTTCAGGAGTCCAATATATGCGTATACATGCATATATATTACAAGGCGTTGGTTTAGGTGAAATCTAAGGTTCAAAAAGTAACAAAAAACTTATCTCCGAAACAGATGGAGAAAGTATTTTCTCAGGTGGCTGCTTATTTCAATGTGCTATCTGAGCCGGCACGCCTGCGCATTATGTATTCCGTCTGCGGTGGAGAAAAGTCAGTTTCTGAAGTGGTTGAAATGTGTGGCTCAAGCCAGGCGAATGTTTCAAGACATCTTTTAGCCATGTATAAAGCGGGAATACTGCTCAGACGTAAAGAGGGTGTAACGGTTTATTACTCCATTGCAGACAATGCAACTGTGGAAATGTGTCAGTCAGTCTGTGCAAAGATTGCTGAAGGTATTCATTAAGTTTTGCAGTAAATCACTTTTTAAGTAGAGGTCAAATGACTAAGAAGCAAATTGAATTAAGTGTCGAGGATATCTCGGCAGTTGAAAAGCCGGTGAATAGAGCCCGCTTAGTTAAGGCGCCAGAGCACTTTATCTCTCAGGAGTTAATTGCTGACATCAACGCCAATGGCCTTGATGAAACACGTCGCGGCTTCTTGCGTAAGGGCTTTATGTCTGCGGTTGGCGGAGCGGCAGCAGGTTTGGCTGCGCCGCTGGCGTTTGCTGCGGGTGAGGGCGACCCAGCAATTTTAGAGAAACAAGAATGGCAAACAACGCTTGGTAAGAACGTTGCCACCATGCCTTATGGTGTGCCGTCTATCTATGAAGCCAATTTAATTCGTCGTGAGTCACCAGGCTTAACACGTGTATCAGCAGCATCGGTTGCCTTTACACCTTTGCAAGGTTTATTTGGAACAATTACGCCAAACGGTTTGCATTTTGAACGTCATCACCAAGGTTGGTACAACTTGAATCCTGAGACCCATCGATTGATGGTGAACGGCATGGTAAAAAATGCTCGCGTCTTCACGATGAACGACTTGATGCGTTTGCCTTCTGTTTCTCGTACTCACTTTATTGAGTGTGGAGCTAATACTGGTTTAGAGTGGGGCAACGTTGCTGTACCTACAGTGCAGTACACACACGGCATGTTGTCTTGCTGCGAATTCACAGGCGTACCGCTGAAAGTATTGCTTGAGGAATGCGGCGCGGATCTTAAAAAAGGCAAGTTTTTACTTGCCGAAGGCGGTGATGGCTCTGGCATGACTCGCACCATCAATCTTGAAAGCTGCCTAGAAGATACTATCGTCGCTTGGAGCATGAATGGAGAGATGCTTCGTCCGGAAAATGGTTTCCCATTGCGATTAGTGGTGCCTGGAGTACAGGGTGTTAGCTGGGTTAAGTGGTTGCGTCGCCTTGAAGTGGGCGATATGCCATGGAATACCAAAGATGAGGCAGTTCACTATATTGAGCTGATGCCGGATGGAATTCACCGTCAGTATGCATCCATTCAAGAATGTAAATCTGTCATTACTACGCCATCTGGCGGGCAGCAATTGCTAGACAAAGGTTTCTATAACGTGAGTGGTATGGCTTGGTCTGGTCGCGGCAAGATTAGGCGTGTTGATGTTTCTTTTGATGGTGGCAATAACTGGCGTCAGGCACGCCTCGAGACTCCAGTGCTTACTAAGTCAATTACACGCTTCAATATTGATTGGGTTTGGGATGGATCGCCGGCAATATTGCAATCTAGAGCAGTAGATGACACGGGTTATATCCAACCTTCAATTAAAACTTTGCGCAATGTTCGTGGCACACGTTCGATATATCACAACAACGCAATTCAGTCATGGAAATTAGATTCAAACGGCGAGGTGAGCAATGTACAAGTTGGGTAAATCGATTGCTCGCTTAGGGCTGTTATCTGCAGCATTGTTGGCTGCTAATCTTGCCTATGCGCAAGGAACGCAGGGCTCTGCTAAGTTTCCTGGAGTGGGTCGCAATGCCACCCCAGCTGAAGTAGCGGCATGGGATATTGACGTGCGCCCTGATTTCAAAGGATTGCCAAAGGGGTCTGGATCGGTTGAGCAGGGTCAAACAATTTGGGAGGCCAAGTGTGCTAGTTGTCACGGTATTTTCGGCGAATCAAATGAGATTTTTACCCCGATTACTGGCGGCACAACTAAGGATGATGTCAAAACTGGAAGAGTAGCTTCTCTTGCGGATATGAAGCAGCCACAACGAACCACTTTAATGAAGGTTCCTACGGTTTCTACTTTGTGGGATTACATCTATCGCGCAATGCCATGGAATGCACCAAGATCCCTAACCCCGGATGAGACATATGCTTTAGTTGCATTCATCTTAAGTATTGGCGAAGTAGTTCCAGATGATTTCGTGCTCAGCAATACCAATATTGCTGAAGTGCAAGCCAAAATGCCTAACCGCAACGGTATGACAAGAAAGCATGGCTTCTGGAATGTTAAAGATAAGCCCGATGTCAATGGTTCTTCTTGTATGAATAATTGCATGGCATTTGTGCAAATCGGCTCTACATTGCCTGATTTTGCGCGTGATGCGCATGGCAATATTGCAGACCAGAACCGTATGTATGGGCCATACCGTGGTGCGGACACTACTAAGCCGCCGATTACAAAACTTCCTGGAGCATCGGGTGAGGGTTTAGCTCACGCTAAAGATACTCATTCCAACGCTCCAAAAGGTGCTGCTGCCTTGTTTAAAAACGAGAATTGCTCTGCCTGCCATGCGCCAAACGCTAAGCTGGTTGGGCCATCCATAGCTGATATATCGGCTAAGTACAAAGATCAAAGTGGCGCTGTAGATAAATTGATGACTAAGGTTAAGAATGGCGGAGCTGGAGTTTGGGGCTCAATACCAATGCCACCACAAGCACAATTGTCAGACGCTGATCGCAAGGTGCTGGTGGAGTGGGTGCTATCAGGGGGTAAATAAGGGGTGCTTAGGTAATAACCAGTATGGTTTATTAGAAAGCAGATAATATATTCATAGTAAGAGATTAATAAAGGAGTTTTTATGAATCAGCAGCGACGCAGTTTATTGAAATATTCAGCCGTATTTGGCTTGATGGCTTCTGCGGGTCTTATTAGCGTAGCCCAAGCACAAGAGTGGAATAAAGCCGCTTTTGAAGGCAAGAGCCTTGACGATGTATTTAAGATCTTGGGTGCCGGTAGCCCAGAGAAGTCTGGTGCAGTTACTTTGAATGCCCCTGACATCGCAGAAAATGGTGCGGTTGTGCCAGTCGGCATTACAACCACTCTTAAAGCAGAGCAAATGGTAATCTTGGTTGAGAAAAACCCAAGCGCCTTGGCTGCGCAATTCTTTATTCCTGCTGGCACAGAACCATTTGTTACTACCCGTATCAAGATGGGCCAAACTTCAAACGTATACGCTTTGGTAAAAGCGGATGGCAAGTGGAGTATGTCCGTTAAGGAAGTAAAAGTTACTCTAGGTGGTTGCGGCGGTTAATCCCCGAATCTATCTGAATACCATTAATTAATTACTAGATTACAAGAGGAAAACATGGCTGATCCAATGCGCGTTAGAGCTGCTGAGAACGGTGGAATTGTGGATGTAAAAATTTTGATGAAGCACGATATGGAATCTGGTCAGCGTAAAGACGCTTCCGGTAAAACAATTCCCGCTTGGTTCATCAGCACAATTAATGTCAAAGCAAATGGCAAGGATGTATTGAATGGTCAATTTGGTCCAGCAGTTTCTAAGGATCCATTCTTGAACTTTAAATACAAGGGCGCTAAGGGCGACAAGATTGTTGTGAGCTGGGTAGATAGCAAGGGTGACAAGCGCACAGATGAAGCAACCGCTTCTTAATTGCTTGTCTTAATCGATCTTTACTATCACCTGAGTTTTGAAAGGGTTGCAAATGCAGCGTAAATTAACTTTAGGGTTGGCCTCTGGATTGTTGGCTGCCTTACTAGCAGTGCCATCGTCAGTCTTTGCGCAAAAGAGTGCAACAGACGATATCGCTAAATATCGCGAGATGATCGCTGACGGCAACCCTTCGGAGCTCTATGAAGCAGCCGGTGAAGATCTATGGAAAAAACCAGCAGGCCCAAAAAACGCTACACTTGAGAAGTGTGATTTAGGTCTGGGGCCTGGTGTTGTGAAGGGTGCAGCAGCTCAGTTGCCGCGCTACTTTAAAGATACCAATAAAGTGCAAGACCTCGAGTCACGCTTGATGACTTGTATGCAAGTACTGCAGGGACGTGATCCTCAAGAAATGATTGATGCACCTTTCCAAAAGGGCCCTAAAAAAGATATGGAGGCGATTGTTGCTTACGTAGTCACCGCTTCTAAGGGCGACAAAATTAAGGTGAGCACCAATCATCCCAAGGAAAAAGAAATGTATGAGCTCGGTAAGCGCGCATTCTTCTTCCAAGGCGGCCCTATGGATTTCTCTTGCGCATCTTGCCATGCTGAAAACGGTAAACGTATTCGTTTACAGGATTTGCCTAACTTAACCGAGCAAAAAGGCGCTGCTATGGGTTGGGGTTACTGGCCAGCATATCGCGTTTCAAGCGGTCAGTTTTGGACGATGCAGCAGCGCTTAAACGATTGCTATCGTCAGCAGCGTTTTCCATTCCCAATTTACGGTTCAGATGTGACGATTGCATTGTCTATGTATATGGCCAAGACTGCCAATGGCGGCACAGTTGAAACTCCTGGATTAAAGCGTTAAGAGATAAGAGACAAAGATCATGAAAAATACAAATATCAAAAAGCTCTTAACTATCGCTGGATTTATTGTTGCTTCAAGCTTGTTTCAAAACGTAGCTTTGGCTCAACAAAAGAACGACCCAAAGTTCAACAAAATGATGACCGATAGCTTTAAAGCTCAAGGCATTGCAGGCTTGGATCGTATCGATCAAGATGCAACTCAGAAGTTTTGTTCAGACCCTGTATTTGCAAATAGCAAGCAGGGCGAGAAGATGCGTGAAAAGATTCAAAAAATAAATATGGATTCCATCAAGCAGCCGTCTGATGGTAAATATATTGGTGACTGGAAGAACGGCGAGAAGATTGCTCAAAGCGGTCGCGGTGCAACTTGGACCGATAAGGCTGATACCGTGATTGGCGGTGGTTGCTACAACTGTCACCAGATTGACGCCAAAGAGATCTCTTATGGAAATATCGGGCCGTCATTGACTGGCTACGGTAAGCTACGTGGTTACTCACAAGAGGTGGTTACTTACACTTGGAATCGCATCAATAATTCCAAAGCGTATAACGCCTGCAGCAATATGCCACGCTTTGCACACTTCAAACTCTTAAATGAGCAGCAGATTCAGGATGTCATGGCTTTACTGCTTGACCCTGCCTCTCCAGTTAATCAATAACGAATCAAAGAACAGGCCGACAGGCCTGTTTTCATAAGGGGAATGTTATGTCTTTAAGTCGCCGCGAATTTTTGCAGGCATTGGCTATTGCATCTGCAGGTGGAATGAGTCTGCAGTCTAATTTTGTTAATGCGCAAAGTAATGCACAAAAGTTTTATGACTTGCCTAAATTCGGTAATGTTCACTTCCTGCATTTCACGGATTGTCATGCGCAACTACTGCCTATTTACTTTCGCGAGCCTAATGTTAATTTGGGTATTGGTGCGCAAGAAGGCAAGACTCCACATTTGGTCGGCGAATATTTCTTAAAGGCTAACGGTATAGCGCCAGGCACACGTGATGCCCATGCATTTACTTACCTAGATTACGTTGCAGCAGCCCAGAACTACGGCAAGATGGGTGGCTTTGCGCATATGGCTACTTTGGTTAAGCAAATGAAAGCAAATCGTCCAGGCGCTTTATTGCTTGATGGTGGTGATACCTGGCAAGGTTCGGGTACGGCTCTATGGACCAATGGTCAAGATATGGTTGACGCTGCTTTGGCATTGGGTGTGGATGTCATGACTCCTCACTGGGAAATGACTTTAGGTGAGAAGCGCGTGATGGAAATCGTGAATGGCGATTTCAAAGGCAAAGTAAATTTTGTTGCACAAAATATTAAAACCGCCGATTTCGGTGATTCAGTATTCAATCCTTACGTCATGAAGGTGCAAAATGGCATTCAGGTTGCCATCATTGGTCAGGCTTTCCCATACACACCAATTGCTAATCCTCGTTATTTCACTCCAGATTGGACCTTTGGCATTCAAGAAGAAAACCTCCAGAAGACAATTAATGAAGTGAAATCTAAAGGAGCCAAGGTTGTGGTTCTGCTCTCCCATAACGGTATGGACGTAGATTTGAAAATGGCTTCTCGCGTAAGCGGTCTTGATGCCATCATGGGTGGACATACACACGATGGCGTACCTATTCCGGTTAAGGTTAAGAACTCTGGTGGTGTAACTCTGGTAACTAATGCTGGGTCTAATAGCAAGTTCTTGGGTGTGCTTGATTTTGATGTGAAGGGCGGTAAGGCTGTAGATTTCCGCTATAAGCTATTCCCAATTTTCTCGAACATGATTCCTGCAGACCCAACGATGAACAAACTGATTGCAAAAATCAGAGCTCCATATGAGGCAAAGTTGAATGAGAAATTAGCTACCACAGAGGGTTTGCTATATCGCCGCGGTAACTTTAACGGTAGCTTTGACCAACTGATCTTGGATGGTTTGATGGCACAGAAGAATGCGGAAATTGCTTTCTCACCTGGCTTCCGTTGGGGAACAAGCTTGCTACCAGGTCAGGCAATTACTCGCGAGAACCTATTGGATCAAACCGCGATCACATATCCGTACACTACGGTTACAAATATGAGCGGTGAAACTATCAAGACTATTCTTGAGGACGTAGCTGATAACTTATTTAACCCAGACCCGTATTACCAACAGGGCGGTGACATGGTACGTGTTGGTGGTATGCAGTACACCATTGATCCAGCGCAAACAGCCGGCAAGCGTATTACTGATATGCGCTTGAACGGTAAGCCCATTGAGGCAAACAAGATTTATAAAGTTGCAGGGTGGGCGCCAGTGAGTGAAGAGGCAAAGAATGCTGGTGGCGAGGCAATCTGGGATGTTATTGAGAGGCACTTGCGTGATGTCAAGGTAGTGAAAGCTGTTAAGCTCAACGAGCCAATCATTAAGGGCGTTTCAAATAACCCTGGTATGGCTCCAATCTAATAATATTGCCAAGGATGTGCGCATGAAAAAACTACTTTCCATCATTGCTGCCATTGCACTTGCATTTGGGTTTGCTGCTGTTGCATCAGCTCAGTCCACCGGCAATACAAAAGTGGTCTATCACATTGACGATGCTGAAACACAAGGCCTTAAAGGTCTGCGCAATATCCGCAATCATTTAGATGTCGCGCCACAAACCACCATTATTGTGGTGACACATGCGAATGGTGTTGACATCATGATGGAGGGGGCGAAGGATAAAAAGAATAATGTGGAATACGCACCATTGGTCGGCGCTTTAAAGTCTCGTGGTGTGAAGTTTGAGGTTTGCGAGATCACCCTCAAGAATCGCAATTTGAAAAAAGATCAGTTCACTTTAGACGCTGATTTCACACCATCAGGTGTGGTTCGAGTTGCCGATCTGCAATATAAAGATGGTTTTGCTTACATCAAGCCATAAGCCGTCTTCTATGAATTGCTTCAAAAGTCTTGCGGGGATCATGATGGGATCCCTTATCTTTTTGGGCTCAGCTTTCGCGCAGGGACATCCGAGCGATACGATTCAGCTAAAGCCAATAAAAGTAGCGCCCCATACTTATTTTGTACAAGGCTTTCCAGAAATGGGAAGTAGCGCTAATCAAAACTTTATTTCTAATGCTGGCTTTGTAGTGACTCCTGGCGGAGTGGTTGTAGTCGACGCCTTGGGCTCACCGATTCTTGCGCAGAAGCTCATAGCTGAAATCAAGAAAATTACTCCACAGAAGGTGGTTGCTCTAATCGTAAGCCATTACCACGCTGACCATGTTTATGGTTTGCAAGAATTTAAAAAGCTTGGCGCCAAAATCTATGCTCAAGGTGAGGGAAGAAACTATCTCTCCTCTGAAACCGCTAAGCAACGCTTGATCGCTTCAAGAATCGATTTCGCTCCTTGGGTTAATGCAAACACCAAATTAATCTCTGCAGATGTATGGGTGGATCAAAAAACTAAGTTAACTATTGGCGGAGTAGATTTCTTTGTTAGCAGGGTGGGACCTGCTCATGCCCCTGAAGATCTGATGGTGTATGTGCCGTCTGAAAAGGTGCTATTTGCAGGAGACCTGGTATTTAGGGGTCGCATTCCTTTTGTTGGAAACGCCGATAGCAAAGGATGGCTGATTGCTCTAGACGAGATTGAAAAGCTCAATCCCAATATCGTGATTCCAGGGCATGGTAATTACTCGGTTAAGCCAGCCGAAGATATTGCCTTTACAAGGGATTACCTCAAATATTTGCGTGAATCTATGTCTAAAGCAGCGATTAACCTAGACCCCTTCGAGGATGCCTATAAACAGGCCGATTGGTCTGAATACGAGGGGATGCCCCTCTTTAGGGCAGCCAACCGCATGAATGCCTATAACGTCTATTTGTCGATCCAGGCTGAGTAAGTCAGGCAACTAAGGCAAATTCAGCCATTGGGCCTTAAAATAGAGGATTAATGCTAAATCCTTGATTTGTAATGAAAATGACTTTTCTCCAATCTATCACCGCAATGGCATTCAGTGCGCTTATTAGCGCTCCAGCGCTTGCTTCTCCAGATTTGGCAAATGGCAAGACCATAGACCAGCAAAAGTGTTACGCCTGTCATGCCAAAAAAACTGGCTTTGGTAATGGTGACATGATTTACACCCGCTCTGATAGTAAGGTGAAATCTTTCGCCAATTTAAAAAAGATGGTATCTCTCTGTAATACAGAGCTCCGCCTTGATTTATTTCCTGAGGATGAAGCGGACGTTACTGCTTTTCTCAATCAACAGTTTTATAAATTTAAACCTTAATTTTTTCAAGATTTGATCGCTATGGATGTTGTAGATATTAGTTCTTTAAGTAAGTCCGTTCTCTGGGCTACTTTTGCCATCACCTTTTTTCTCGGCGCTGTTATGCAGAAAACTGGGTTTTGCAGCATGGGCGCAATTTCTGACATTTTCATCATGTCTAGTTGGGGTCGTTTAAAGCAATGGTTTTTGGCTATCGGTGTTGCCATTATTGGATTCACCTTGATGTCTTATGCTGGATTAATTGATCCACTCAAAAGTTTTTATACCAGCAGTAAATTTTTATGGCTTTCCACTATCGTTGGAAGTATTTTGTTCGGTTTAGGTATGGTGTTGGCATCAGGATGCGGCAGTAAGACTCTGATCCGTATTGGCGGCGGCAACTTAAAGTCGATTGTTGTATTCATGGTACTTGGATTAACGGCCTATATGACAATGCGCGGTTTCTTGGGTGTGGTACGTATCAATACTCTAGATACATTTTTTGTCGCCTTTAATACCTCACAAGATTTACCTAGTCTCTTGAGTGGGCCTCTTGGCATTGCTCGTCCACAACTTCATCTAGCTCTAGGATTGATCATTGGCGCAGCGTTCATTGCTTATGCTTTAGCTAGCAAGGTATTTTGGACAGCTGAAAATGTATTTGCAGGCATTGCCGTAGGATTGGCAATCTGTGCGGTATGGTGGGTATCAGGCAACCTAGGATATGTTGCGGAAGATCCAAATACTTTGGAAGAAGTATTTTTGGTTACAAATTCAGGTCGTATGGAAAGTCTATCGTTTGTAGCTCCATATGCTTACTCCCTAGATTGGTTGATGATGTATAGCGATACATCTAAAGTGCTCACAGTAGGCATTGTTGCTGTACTCGGCATGATTTTGGGTTCTGCTGTGATATCGATTGCCACCAAATCATTTCGCTGGGAGTCCTTCCGCAATACTGAGGACACTGCCAATCATTTAGTTGGTGCTGCGCTAATGGGTTTTGGTGGTGTAACTGCTTTGGGTTGTACAGTAGGGCAGGGTTTGAGTGGAATCTCCACTCTTGCTATTGGATCATTGTTGGCATTACCTGGATTTATCTTGGGGGCTTATTTAGGTCTGCGTTATCTACAAGTACGCCTTGCTCCTAACCCTTGCAGTTAATCTTAATTACGGCTAAATAATGCAAATTGATTGGATGTCTTTTACCCCCATTCCTTCCTTATTAGGTGGGATGATTCTGGGAGTTGCTGCGGCCCTTTATGTTTTATTGCATGGTCGCATTTTGGGTATTAGCGGAATTGTTTCTGGCTTGCTGCATCCTAAATTGACTGATTCAGCATGGCGTGTTGCTTTGATTTTGGGTTTAATCACCGCACCTTTTATGGCGGCGTTATTTTTTGGCATGTTTCCAGTGGTAGAAATTGAAGCGGATTGGATTGCTGTTGTGATTGCCGGGCTTTTGGTTGGCTTTGGCGCTCAATATGGCTCAGGTTGCACTAGCGGTCATGGTATTTGCGGTCTTTCACGCTTATCACCACGCTCATTAGTTGCAACACTCTCATTTATGGGTGCAGGCTTTATTACTGTTTACATACTGCGTCACTTGATTGGAGTTTGAGATGAGAAAACATTTCAACCTTCTTGGGCAATATGCCATTGGCGTACTTTTTGGCTGGGGTTTGATTATCTCTGGCATGAGTAATCCACAAAAGATCTTGGGATTTTTGGATTTAGCTGGCAACTGGGACCCTTCATTAATGTTTGTCATGATGGGTGCCGTGATTGTGGGCCTGGCGGGGTTCTATGTTGTTAGTAAGAGAACTGAAGCTTTCTTTGGTGGGGCGCTACATATTCCTACACGTAGAGACATTACCAAGCCGCTGATTATTGGAAGCTTGATTTTTGGGGCTGGCTGGGGAATCGCTGGCTTTTGTCCTGGTCCGGCATTGGTTGCTCTGGGCGCTGGCCACCTGAAGGCTTTGGTATTTGTGCTTGCCATGCTTGCAGGTATGGAGATTTGCGAACGATTTTTTACTGCTCACAAGGGCAAGCCAAGCCCCTGAGCAAACCCTGATTTAAAATCAACCCTGTTCATATTTATTCGATATAGAGGGTTTCATGAGTCTTCCAATTTCTTGCCATACTGCTCAGTTTGGTACTCTCGGTCAGATCGACCCAAGCCATCTGGCTGAAATCGCTAAACAAGGCTATAAGAGCGTAATTAATAATCGTCCAGATGGTGAGGGTGGTCCCGATCAACCAACCAATGCATCCATTCAGGCTGAAGCAGAGAAGCTGGGTTTGAACTACGTTTACTTACCGGTGGTTCCGGGTGCATTTACTCCAGCGCAAGTTCAAGAAATGGCGCGCCTTTTAAAAACATTGCCAGGGCCCGTTCTCGCATTTTGTCGCTCTGGCGCACGCTCAACGAATTTGTACCAACTTGCTTTGCAGCTCGGATAATTTACTGAGTATTCGCTGAACCATGCGTATCAATATTCCCGAAGAACGAAAATTAGTGCATGTGATGATCATGCCTATTCGTTGGGGTGATATGGATGCGTATGGTCATGTAAACAATACTGTTTACTTTCGCTATATGGAGCAGGCTCGTTGTGAGTGGATAACCGCTATGGGTTACGAGGTTGCCCCTGGTCGCGAATCTATGTTGATGCTCAATGGCTTCTGCAATTTTTATCAACAACTCTCCTTTCCAGGTGAGTTGATATTAAAGACCTCCATTGGTGCTATTGGCAGAACCAGTTTGGATGTCTATACCAGCATGGCTTTAACTACCTCGCCCGAAGTCGAGGCGGCTATTGGTGGGGCGACCATGGTGTGGGTAGATCTCACTACTAATAAATCAGCGCCTTGGCCTGAGCATATTTTGCAAAAGTTGCGCTAGTTCATTGTGCAACCCAGCAATCCTCACATCTTAAGAATTGATCAATTTCTATCTGAGTTAGATCAGTTTGATCTCATTATTGATGTTAGGTCACCTGCCGAGTTTGCTTTGGATCATATTCCTGGTGCGGTCAACTACCCAGTTCTTGATAATGAAGAGCGTGCCAAAATAGGAACACTCTACAAACAAGAGTCTCCATTTGCAGCCAAAAAACTGGGTGCAGCCCTAGTCTCTAAAAATATTGCCACTCATCTTGAAAATCACTTTCTGGAATTACCCCGTGAATGGCGGCCATTAATTTACTGCTGGCGTGGTGGTGAGCGAAGTGGCGCCTTTACTCACATTCTCAATCGGATTGGTTGGAAAGCTAAACAACTAGAAGGTGGTTATCAAAGTTTTCGTCGTACCGTGATTAATGGTCTAGACCAGGTAGCTACTCAATTTTCATTTCAGGTTATTTGTGGAATGACGGGCAGCGGTAAAACGCGAGTACTCCAGGAGATTTGCGCTCTGGGTGCGCAGATCCTTGATTTGGAGGGTTTAGCAGTCCACCGTGGTTCGGTGCTTGGTAATGAGCCTAATGAAGACCAGCCATCGCAAAAAGGTTTTGAGACTGCATTGTGGAATGCCCTGCGTTCGCTTGATCCTTCTAGGCCAGTATTCGTGGAGTCCGAGAGCAAGAAGGTAGGGGGCTTACACGTACCCGACGCCTTGATGGAAAAAATTCGTAATGGTGCCTGTATTGAGCTGAGATCGAGCACACAAACACGAGTGTCCTGGTTAATTCGTGAGTACCATCACTTCTTAACCGATACCGATAATTTCAAGCGCAAGTTGGCGTTGCTAACGGCTCATTATGGAAAAGTGCAGATTGCTAAATGGAATGAAGCAATCGATGCGGGTAATTTTCCGGAGCTGGTTGAAGAGTTGTTGGTAAAGCACTACGACCCTTCCTATCAATCATCCATTGTGCGTAACTTTCCTCAATACAAAGTGGAGAATTTCGTGCAACTAAAAAACGATAGTGACGATGCTTTTAAGTTATCGGCCAAAGAGATTCTTGCCAATAGCAGTGGATACTAATTTGCTAGATCTCTCACAAACTGTTCGAGCTGAGCTGGCGGCAACGCTCCACTGATACGCTTTAACTCAAGCCCATTTTTGAAGCCTGATAAGGTGGGTATTGATCGGATTGAAAACTCCTGCCCAATACCTGGGTTTGCTTCAGTATCCAATTTAATATGCAGAACCTGCTCACCATGTTTTGCAGCGCTGGCCTGAAAGATTGGAGCAAACATTTTGCAAGGTCCACACCATGGCGCCCAAAAGTCCACAATTACAGGTAGCTTACTTTGGCTTAGTATCTCTTTAAAGCTTGCCTGATCGGCATCGATGGGCCCCAATAACAAGCTGGCCTTACACACCCCACATATTGGTTTTTGGTTAACTCGTTCAAGGGGCAAGCGGTTGAACTTGTTGCAGCTTGGGCATTTAATCAACATATGTACTGAATTCCTTAAAGCATTTATATTATGCACAAAATTTGACTTTTTCTTTATAACATTATATAATAAAATATAATGATAGTACATTGTTTGAGGAGAATGTGAATGAAAACTGCTCATGAATTAGTTGCAATAGCTAAAGCATCAATTAATGAGGTTGCCTTAGTAGACGCAACTCGCGCCATTCAGGATGCGGACTTACTATTAGATGTTCGCGAGGCAGATGAATATACAAGTGGACACATTCCTGGGGCAATCCATATACCTCGTGGTCTTCTAGAATTTAAATTAAGTAACGATCCCAATTTAAGTTCCCGGGGTCTCAAAATAGTGTTGTATTGCAAAAATAGCGGTAGAGCAGCTTTGGCATCACAGTCGCTACATGAGATGGGCTATGTGCATATTCAATCTATTGCTGGTGGGTTTGATGCGTGGGCTCAGGCAGGCAACCCCATTGCCAAGCCAGAGCCAATCATATTTGATTAGGCGAACCGGCAAATAAAGGAGTTAATCATGGGTGGAAATCCAGCAGTAAGGCTGAAACAGCAGACTGACTATCGGTTTGCCATTTATTACAACGAGGACAAGTCTCCGATCATGGGGGATGAGCCACCACCCTTGGGTAAATCAGAGGGTGCAACTCCTTCGCAATTATTAATTGCAGCAGTGGCTAATTGCTTATCAGACTCATTACTATTTGCTTTAAGAAAATTTAAACAAAATCCTGAGCCCATAGAGACTTTGGCTACTTGTGAAATTGGACGCAATGAACAGAATCGTTTGCGGATATTGGCTATTCGGGTAGAGATTCATATTGGCGTGCTAGGCGATACACTTGAAAATCTTGATAGGGTTTTGGCTCAATTTCAGGAATTTTGTACTGTTTCATCAAGTGTTAGCGTAGGCATTCCGGTTAATGTGTTTGTGCTTGATAGTTCAAAAAAACAGCTCTATCCAGCAAGCTAATCGGTGTTTTTTTGATGTTAATCAAATAATCATTTTTTAAATACCCTATAGTGAACTTACTGGAGGGAAGAAAAATGAAAATGCTATTTGAGTTATTTGGATCGTTTGCGGGTCAATTAAGTTTGGCAGTGATTCTTTTTATGATAGGTATGGTCATTTTCTTTGCCCGTTTATTTATTAAAAAGAGTGCTGAGGGCGGCGAACAGTAATTGCCCACAAAAAAGCCCTTGAGTTTATTCAAGGGCTTTTGTACTAACTGGCTATGTTTTGTTTAGCTAAATGCCTGGATCCCTGTTTGCGCACGACCCAGAATGAGGGCGTGAATATCATGAGTACCTTCGTAGGTGTTGACCACTTCCAAGTTCATCATGTGACGCACAACGCCATACTCGTCAGAAATACCGTTACCACCATGCATGTCACGCGCCATCCGTGCAATTTCTAGAGACTTGCCGCAAGAGTTGCGCTTCATGATGGAGGTAATTTCTGGAGCGGCGATACCTTCATCTTTCATGCGACCCAGGCGCAAGCAACCTTGAAGTCCTAAAGTAACTTCAGTTTGCATGTCAGCCAACTTCTTTTGAATCAACTGATTTGCAGCAAGAGGCTTGCCAAACTGCTTGCGGTCCATAGTGTATTGGCGAGCCGCATACCAGCACCACTCGGCTGCGCCAAGAGCACCCCAAGCAATGCCATAGCGTGCTGAGTTCAGGCAAGTGAATGGGCCTTTAAGGCCTTCAATTTCTGGGAATTCATTTTCTGCTGGAACGAATACTTCGTCCATGACGATTTCACCGGTGATGGAAGCACGTAGCCCCATCTTGCCGCTGATTTTCGGTGCGCTTAAGCCCTTCATGCCTTTTTCAAGGATGTAACCACGAATGATGCCTTCATCATTTTTCGCCCAGACCACAAATACATCTGCAATTGGGGAATTGGAGATCCACATCTTGGATCCAGCCAAAGAAAATCCGCCAGGAACTTTCTTAGCGCGAGTAATCATGCCGCCCGCATCAGAGCCATAGTTAGGCTCCGTTAAGCCAAAGCAACCAATCCATTCGCCGCTTGCTAATTTAGGAAGATATTTTTGCTTCTGTGCTTCGCTACCAAATTCATTGATGGGAACCATCACTAAAGATGACTGCACACTCATCATGGAGCGATAACCAGAATCCACACGTTCGATTTCACGGGCGATTAAACCGTAAGAGACATAGTTTAGATTTGCTCCACCGTACTGCTCAGGGATAGTGATTCCTAAAAGACCAAGTTCACCCATTTCGCGGAAGATGGCGGGGTCAGTAGTTTCATTGCGATAGGCGTCATGAATGCGCGGCATTAATCGGCCCTGAGCATATTCAGCGGCAGCATCGCGAACCATGCGCTCTTCTTCAGACAGCTGGGTATCAAGAAGTAGGGGATCTGCCCAGTTAAAATTTACTTTACTCATTACCTTGTCATCCTCTATGCGGTGTTGTAGTTACTTTTAGCCTGCGCCCTGCGAATTTTCGGGAATGCAGATATTCTGTTCCTATTATCCATTTTCTGGACTTATGAACTCGCCTAGACGTCACCATCGCTATTACGACCTTATTCTGACTGCCTTCGTGGTGGTTTTATTGTGTTCGAACTTTATTGGTGCTGGTAAGGCGGCTGTTATTGATCTTCCCTATTTTGGGAGTGTGCCATTTGGCGGGGGAATTCTATTTTTCCCGATAGCCTATTTCTTTGGTGACATCCTCACGGAAGTCTATGGCTATGCATATGATCGTAGAGCTGTTTGGGCTGGGTTTGGTGCTCTCGCTTTTGCCGCAATAATGGCGCAGATTGTGATTGCTTTACCGGTTGCTCCTGGCGACTATATGGCTAATTATCAGCATGGACTAGAAACAGTTTTTGGAAACTCTTGGCGTATTGCCTTAGCCTCCATGTTTTCTTTCTGGTGCGGCAGTTTAGTTAACAGTTATGTGCTGGCAAAGATGAAGATCTGGACCCAGGGTCGTTTTTTATGGATGCGTACGATCGGTTCCACGGCGGTGGGTGAGATGGTCGACTCCTCCTTTTTCTATATGTTGGCGTTTTATGGCATTTGGCCAACCCATGAAATTATTCAGGTGGCCTTGGCGCAGTACGTTCTCAAGACCTCCTGGGAGGTCTTGGCAACCCCATTAACTTACTTGGTCATGAACTACCTCAAACGTAAAGAAAACGAGGATTTCTACGATATTCATACGAATTTCACGCCATTTAGGGTCAAAGTCTAAGTAAGGCCAGACTTCCTGCCAACAAAGACCCCTAAGCCGTTAAAATAACGGTCTTTGCCTCAGTCTGGGGTAACTATTGAATTTCAGAAAGTTAGAAAACATCCGTGCTGTCAGCATCTAATATCACTATGCAGTTTGGGGCAAAGCCCCTGTTTGAAAACATTTCCGTGAAGTTTGGCGGCGGCAATCGTTATGGCCTCATTGGCGCTAATGGTTGCGGTAAATCAACCTTTATGAAAATTTTAGGTGGCGAGCTTGAGCCAACTAGCGGTAACGTGAGCTTAGACCCAGGTATTCGTTTGGGTAAATTGCGTCAAGATCAATTTGCATACGAAGATGTACGCGTTCTTGACGTAGTGATGATGGGGCATGAAGAGATGTGGAAGGCTGCGGCAGAGCGCGACGCGATCTACGCTAACCCCGATGCTTCTGATGAAGATTACATGAAGGCTGCTGAGCTTGAAGGCAAGTATGCTGAGTATGGTGGTTATACGGCTGAAGCAAAAGCAGGGGAGTTGTTATTAGGCATTGGTATTCCTATTGAACAGCACAACGGTCCGATGAGTAACGTGGCTCCCGGTTGGAAATTGCGTGTATTGCTAGCGCAAGCATTATTCTCTGATCCAGATGTATTGCTGCTGGACGAACCAACCAATAACTTGGATATTCATTCCATTCATTGGCTTGAAGATATCCTCAATCAAATTAAGAGCACCATCGTCATCATTTCCCATGATCGTCACTTTCTCAATGAAGTCTGTACGCATATGGCCGATATGGACTATGGAACCTTGAAGGTCTACCCAGGAAATTATGATTCCTATATGCTGGCATCAGTGCAGGCGCGGACACAGCAACTGAGTAATAACGCAAAAGCCAAAGAGAAAATTGCTGAACTGCAGGCGTTCGTGGCACGATTCTCTGCAAATGCTTCAAAGGCAAAACAAGCTACCTCACGCCAGCGCCAACTTGAAAAGATTGAAGTTGTTGAGGTTAAGCCATCATCACGTCAAAACCCATTTATTCGTTTTGAATACGAGAAGAAGTTGCACAACATGGCGGTGGAGTGCAATGCTTTAACAAAAGCCTATGATCGCGTGATATTCAAGAACTTTAAACTGGGTGTGCGTGCAGGCGAGAAGATTGCCATCATTGGACAGAATGGTGCCGGCAAGACAACTCTACTTAAGGCTATTTTGAGTAAACGTTTTGAAGGCATTGCTGTAGATAGCGGTGATGTGAAGTGGGCTGAAAATGCTAACGTTGGCGTGATGCCTCAAGATAATACCGAGTTGTTCGCAAAAGACGAATTGCTCATGGACTGGATGAATAACTGGCGCAATACAGGTGACGACGATCAAGTGATTCGCGGTACCTTGGGTCGTCTCTTATTCTCGGGTGACGATATTGGCAAGTCAGTTAAGGTTCTTTCCGGTGGTGAGAAAGGCAGAATGATTTGGGGTAAGTTGATGCTCCAAAAATACAACGTTCTAGCAATGGATGAACCAACCAATCACATGGACATGGAATCTATTGAGAGCTTACAAATAGCACTCGAGAAATATGATGGCACTTTGATATTTGTTTCTCACGACCGTGAGTTTGTATCTGCATTGGCTAACCGCATCCTAGAGGTGAAGATGGATGGCACAGTGGTAGATTACTCTGGAACCTACGAGGAGTATCTGCGTAGCCAAGCCTTGGAAGGCTAGGGCAAATCCTCAGCAGTTGAAAAACGCTATAAATAAGCCCTTAAGCGGGCTTATTTTCTTTGATCTGTCGTTGAAAGCGGGTTGCTGTACCTTGTTCGCGGATACGCTTCCAAACTGCATCTTTTTCTTCTTGAGAAAAGAATACCCAATTACTTACTTCTCCAAGTGTGCGACCGCAGCCCTGGCAGATTTCATCGTAAAGAGTGGTGCACACACCAATGCAAGGGGAGTCGGACTCATTGTCCCCGGTGGATAGGGAATGAGAGCCATCTTGCGACGCTGATTTGGTATCGTTGCTTCCGGAATTCATGGCTGTACTTTAGACGATTTCAAAGGACTGTGCTCGGCTAGCTCATCAACATAAGCCCCAATCCCTTGGTGCTCACGATCTAAGAAGTGTTGCACTGCTTTTGCAAAACGTGGGTCAGCAATAAAATGGGCTGACTGAATCGTGGTTGGTAAGAAGCCACGCGCCATCTTGTGCTCACCTTGGGCGCCACCTTCAAAGGTCTGTATCTTATGTGAAATGCAGTATTCAATGGCTTGGTAATAGGCGGTTTCAAAGTGCAAGCAAGGAATGCGTTCAATCGCACCCCAATATCTACCATAAGCCTTGGAGGTTTTAGGGTCAATCACTAGTAATGATGCAGCAATAGGATTACCTGCGCGTTCAGCAATAATTAAATGAAGGTTCTCAGGCATTCGTTGTGCCCATAACTTAAAGAATGCCCCGTTCAGATATGGATTGGAGCGATGCTCTAAGTATGTATTTTCATAGCAGCGATAGAAAAATTCCCAATCGGCATCCGTTGAGGATTTTCCTGGTACGTGTCTAAAGCCAATAGACTCTCTAGCCACATGCTCGCGTTCACGCCGAATATTTTTGCGGCGCTTCATTGTGAGGGCTGCTAAAAATTGATCAAAGCTTTCAAAGCCCTGGTTGTGCCAATGAAATTGCACAGAGTCACGTAGCATGAAACCTTGCTCTTGAAAGCTTTTGGATTCTGAGGCGAAAGGAAATAAAACATGCGCTGAAGATAGATTGTTTTGAACAACTAAAGTTTTTAAGCCTTCAATTAAATGCTGCCTAACTATGTTGGTATCAACGTGACTGGCGCTCAGCACGCGCGAACCTTGAACAGGGGTAAAGGGGATGGCACAAAGTGCTTTTGGAAAGTACTGCATGCCTTGTTGCTCATATGCCTGCGCCCATGACCAATCAAACACAAATTCGCCATACGAATGTTGCTTTAAATACAGAGGCATTGCGCCTATCAACTGTTCTTGATCTTTTAGGAGTAGGTGCGCAACTTGCCAGCCAGTATCGCCTCCAACACAACCCGTCTCTTCTAGTCCGCTGAGAAATTCATGATGCAGAAAGGGTCCTGCATCAGCTGGGAGGAGGGTATTCCAATCTTGGCATGGGATGTCGCTTAAGCGATCGAGTATTCCTAATTGATAAGAATCGGGCTGGGCCACGATTAACGCTGAATCAGCTCTATTTTGTAGCCATCAGGATCGGTCACAAATGCAATGATGGTGTCGCCGCCAGCTACTGGTCCAGCTTCACGAGTGACATTGCCGCCAGCCGCTTTTATCTTGGCGCACGCAGCATACGCATCTGGAACGCCAATAGCGATGTGACCATAAGCTGTTCCCATTTCATAGCTAGTAACCCCATGGTTATAGGTCAGCTCAATTTCAGCCTGTCCATCTGCATTACCTTTGCCGTATCCCACAAAAGCGAGGGAGTATTTTTGCTCAGGACGCTCAGTGGTACGCAGTAAATTCATACCCAGTACTTTGGTGTAGAAATCAATGGAGCGATTTAAATCGCCAACGCGCAGCATGGTGTGTAGGATCATCATGAGCTAAATATAACGCTATTTATTAAATTGTGTGTTGAATCAAAAACCCCGGCAGGTAACCGGGGTTGTGCTTATTACATGGATGCGTAGTTCGGACCACCACCACCTTCTGGCGTAATCCAGATAATGTTTTGGGTCGGATCCTTAATGTCACACGTCTTGCAATGTACGCAGTTTTGCGAATTGATTTGTAAACGTGGCTTGCCGTCAGTTTCTATATACTCATATACGCCAGCAGGGCAGTAACGTTGCTCTGGTCCTGCATAAGTTTTGAGATTGATATCCACAGGTACGGAATCATTCTTCAAAGTTAAGTGAATAGGTTGATTCTCGGCATGATTCGTATTGGAAATAAATACGGATGAGAGGCGATCAAAAGTAATTTTCCCATCTGGTTTTGGATAATCAATTGGCTTATGCTGTGCTGCAGGCTCTAGGCATTCATGATCGGCATGTTTTAAATGGATAGTCCAAGGCATATTACCGCCCAGTAACTTTTGCTCTAAACCAACCATTAGGGTGCCCAGATAGAGGCCTTTTGACATCCATGGCTTGAAGTTGCGTGCTTGATTAAGTTCTGTGTGTAACCAACTATTTTGGAATGCAGTTGGGTAGGCTGATAAAACATCTTCAGACCGGTTTTCATTAATTGCTGCGACAGCCGCTTCTGCAGCCAGCATACCTGTTTTAATTGCGGCATGGCTGCCTTTGATGCGTGAGGCATTTAAATAACCAGCATCACAACCAATCAGCGCGCCACCCGGGAAGGCAGTTTTTGGCAGGCTGTTTAAACCACCAGCAGTTAACGCACGTGCACCATAAGCAATACGCTTGCCTCCTTCAAAAGTCTCTCGAATCTTTGGATGCAATTTATAGCGTTGGAATTCTTCAAAAGGAGAGAGGTAAGGGTTCTTATAGGAGAGCCCAACAACTAAGCCAACTGCAACCTTGTTGTCACCTAGGTGATAGAGGAATGAGCCGCCATAGGTATCGCTCTCCAATGGCCAGCCTGCCGTATGCACAACCAGCCCTGGCTTACTCTTGGAGGGCTCTACTTCCCAGAGCTCCTTGATGCCAATACCGTAGCTTTGTTGATCAGCATCTTTATCTAATGCAAATTTAGAGATGAGCTGTTTGCCAAGATGGCCGCGTGAACCTTCAGCAAAGAGGGTGTATTTGCCGCGTAATTCCATGCCAAGTTGAAATTGATCGGTCGGGTTACCTTCTTTATCTAAACCCATTGAACCAGTAATCACCCCGCACACTGCGCCTTGATCGTTATACAGAATTTCTGCTGCAGGAAAGCCTGGAAAAATTTCAACGCCAAGATTTTCTGCTTGCTGACCTAGCCACCGAGTCACGTTTGCAAGGCTAACAATATAGTTGCCTTCATTTTTAAAGCAGCGAGGTAACATCCAATTCGGAACTTGATAGGAGTTATCGCTTGTTAAGAATAAAAATTGATCTTGAGTAACTTCTGTTTCCAATGGTGCGCCCAATGCTTTCCAATCTGGAAATAACTCAGTAAGCGCCTTTGGATCCATTACCGCACCGGAAAGAATGTGCGCGCCGATTTCAGAACCCTTTTCCAGGACGCAAACGCTGATCTCTTTGCCGGAAGCATTGGCCAGTTGCTTGGCTTTAATGGCGGCCGATAACCCCGCAGGCCCACCTCCAACGATGACTAAGTCATAGTTCATGGAGTCTCTGGGACCAAATTGCTCTACCAGTTCAGCAGCATTCATTCAATTTCTCCGAAATTTCTAAAAAATAGGGCTTTTCAGCCCTAATATTTTAGTTCCAACTGACAAAAACCGATTTTGTGCCAAGACCGTCCAGATCAGCGGGCTTGAGGCGTTATGATTGCTTTTTTACCCATTTTGGCAATATTAGGACAAAAGTTATGAATAAAACTTACCCATCGGCAGTTGATGCCTTACGGGATATCTTAAAAGACGGACAAAAATTAGCTGTTGGTGGCTTTGGTCTTTGTGGCATTCCTGAAGCTTTGATCCAGGCAGTGAAGGATTTGGGCGCTCAAAACTTAACTGCTATTGCAAATAATGCTGGTGTTGATGGTTTTGGATTGGGCTTGTTGCTGAACTCACGCCAAGTCAAAAAAATGGTTGCTTCATACGTAGGCGAAAACAAAGAATTTGAGCGTCAGTACTTAGCCGGTGAGTTGGAGTTGGAATTTACGCCACAAGGAACCTTGGCTGAAAAATTACGCGCTGGTGGTTGCGGCATTCCTGCCTTTTATACAAAGACGGGTGTTGGCACTTTAGTGGCCGAAGGTAAAGAGGAAAAGGAATTCGATGGTGAGAGATACATCATGGAGCGCTCAATTGTTTCTGATATCTCTTTGGTGAAAGCTTGGAAAGCAGATAAGTCAGGTAACTTGGTCTATCGCTATACAGCACGTAACTTTAATCCAGTAGTAGCCATGGCTGGCAAGATCACTGTGGCTGAAGTAGAGGAGATTGTCGAGAACGGTCAACTTCACCCTGATGAGATTCATACACCTGGTATTTATGTACACCGCTTGGTGCTTCATACAACGCCAGAGAAGCGTATTGAGCAGCGCACACTGACTGCAAAAGCGTAGTTTCACGAATAGCAATAGAACAGAATATTTAGGAAGATCGATATGCCTTGGACAAGAGATGAGATGGCAGCACGTGCTGCTAAAGAATTAAAAGACGGTTACTACGTGAACTTAGGCATAGGTATGCCTACATTGGTTGCGAACCATGTACCAAAGGATATGGAAGTATGGCTCCAGTCGGAGAATGGCTTATTGGGTATTGGCCCATTTCCAACCGAAGAAACGATTGATGCCGACCTGATCAATGCAGGCAAGCAAACGATTACTACTTTACCTGGTTCATCCATTTTTTCTTCTGCAGATTCTTTTGGAATGATTCGTGGCGGCAAAATTAATATTGCGATTTTGGGTGCAATGCAAGTGAGCGAACACGGCGATTTGGCCAACTGGATGATTCCGGGAAAAATGGTCAAAGGCATGGGCGGCGCAATGGACTTAGTAGCAGGTGTAAAACATGTTGTTGTGCTGATGGAGCACGTCGCCAAGAAAAAAGATGGCACGGAAGAGCTCAAAATTTTGCCTAAGTGCACATTGCCTTTAACGGGTGTTGGCGTTATTAGTCAAATCATCACGGATCTTTGTGTCCTTGACATCACCCCTAAGGGCTTAAAGCTAACTGAGCTGGCTCCTGGTGTAACCAAAGAAGAGGTCATTGCCAAGACAGGTGCCCCTGTCGATACAACGGGTTTCTGAGCAATTTATCCAGATGAATGAAATAATGGAATCACTATGTCGGGATTCCATTTTTCTCATTCAAAGCCCTCGACGCCAAAGATGAACTCTGGCATGGATCCCGCACTCCACGCCCACAAAAAGGGCGATGCAAAGCACACCCATAGCAAGCAAGTCTCCAATCAAAATTTACTGTTAATTGCCCTAGTACTTACTTTAGGCTTTTCTGGTATCGAAGGAGCAGCAGCATACTTTGCAAATTCATTGGCATTGATTTCCGATGCGGGGCATATGGTGACTGATGCGGCAGCACTCGGATTGGCTTTGTTGGCACAAATTATTTCCCGCCGTCCACCGTCTCCAAAACATTCGTTTGGCTTTGGAAGGGCGGAAGCCCTAGCTGCATTTGTTAATAGTATTGTGATGCTGGCCTTAGTCGTATGGATTATGGTTGAGGCAATTAGTCGATTCTACGAGCCGCATAAGGTAGATGGTCTTACCGTAACAGTTGTTGCCGCTGTTGGTTTATTGATGAATATCGTGGTTGCATGGGTGCTATCGCGCGATAAGAAGAGTGTGAATACTCGCGCAGCCTTAGTTCATGTAATGGGTGATTTGCTCGGATCTATCGCGGCACTGATTGCTGGTGTAGTTATCCAATTAACCGGCTGGATGCCAATCGATGCCATTCTTTCCATTTTGGTATCGCTCTTGATTCTGAAATCCACCATCTCCATCCTTCATGAGTCATATCACTTCCTCATGGAGGGAGTGCCGCTCCATATCGATTATTTGCAGGTAGGCGCTGATTTAAGAAAAGTGCCGGGCGTACTTGCAGTGCATGATTTACATGTATGGGAGATGACCCCTAGCTTCCCGGCATTGATTGGCCATATTGAAATTGCCGATATTCAAGAATGGCCTCAGATCATGGCCAGAATTAATGAAATGCTTTTAGATAAGCACGGTATTGATCATGTGACCTTGCAGCCTGAAGTGATTGGTGAGGACCACGACCATGATCACGTAAGCCATGAAATTCACAATGAGACTCAGGCTTCCAACGTGTTCCATGATGGCGAAACGTTTTATGTAGATTGCACTAGTGGTGATGAAAAGCACCGCATGGCATATCACGCATGGGGCAATCCAAGCAATCCAGTGTTGATGTGTGTTCATGGCCTCACACGACGGGGCAGTGACTTTAAGACCCTGGCATTAGCGATGTGCAAAGACTATTACGTTGTCTGCCCAGATATTGTTGGCAGGGGTGATTCAGATCGACTTAGTAATCCTATGCTTTACGCCGTGCCACAATACGTTTCAGATATCGCTACGTTGGTTAAAAAGCTTGGTGTTTCACAAGTCGACTGGTTTGGCACATCCATGGGAGGTCTCATTGGAATGGTTTACGCAGCAATGCCAAATTCGCCAATACGCCGCATGTTGATTAATGATGTAGGTCCTCGAATTGAGCCTGAGGCTATAAAACGCTTGGGTTCTTATGTAGGCCAGCCATTTGCGTTTGCCAATCGCGAAGATGCTCTTACTCGCTTGAATGAAATCTGTGCCAGTTTTGGCGAACATACTCCGCAAGAGTGGGAAATCTATAACGGCCCTATGTTGATTCAGAAGGAGGGCAAATGGATCATGCATTACGACCCGAATATCTCAGTACCTTTTGCGTCAGTTAATCCAATCATAGCCAAGGCAGGCGAAATGGCAATGTGGCATGCCTTCAAGCAAATTCATATTCCGATGTTGATTGTGCGCGGTGGCAATTCTGATTTGTTATCTGCAGCAACGGTAGTAGAAATGTGCAAAGTAAATTCTTATGCGCGCAGCATTGAGATTCCAAATGTAGGCCATGCTCCTGCATTTGTAAAGCCTGAACAAATTGCGTTGGCAAAAGAATTCTTTAGTTAATTCCTTATTTCATTTTTGCCGATGGCAAATGCTTCCTCTAAACCCGAAAAGCTAGTCGTATTTCAGGATGCTTGGTATGGTGAGCCTGCTGAATCGCATGCACATGGAGTGTCGCAGATCCTGCAAGACCTCAACTTAGATGAAGCAAGCCTCATTGCAGCAACTAATATTGCGCGCACTCATGGCAAAGAAGCGCTTATCAAGCTTATTGGTGAAGAGTCCGCCAAGTTACTAATTGGTTATCGCGGTTTACGTCAGGCGCAAGCAAAATTGATGCGTGATGATGGAGGCCTCAGTGTCGCTGGCCAAGAAGAAATGCTGCGCAAAATGCTTTTAGCATTCGGTGATGACTTAAGGGTGGTGCTGATCTATCTCGCATCTCGATTACAGACTCTGCGCTGGATCACTCAGGAAAAAATCGAGATGTCAGCTGCTTGGGCACAACAAATTCTCAATATTGATGCCTCATTGGCAAATCGTTTGGGAATTTGGCAGATGAAGTGGGAGATGGAAGACTTGGCATTTCGTGCTCTATCTCCAGAAACGTATCGAGAGATCGCCAAGATGCTCGATGCAAAACGTATTGAGCGTCAATCCTTTATTGATCAAATTGTTTTACAGCTACAGGAAGAGCTTAAGGCTGCGCAAATAGATGGTGAGGTGCTTGGGCGACCTAAGCACATCTATAGCATCTGGAAAAAAATGCAAGGCAAGTCTTTGGATTTCGCAAACCTGTATGACGTGAGGGCATTTCGAGTATTGGTTGAGGATATAAAGTCTTGCTATGCTGTTTTAGGTATCGCGCATAACGTTTGGCAACCAGTGCCACGCGAATTTGATGATTACATTGCTAGGCCTAAACCCAACGGCTATCAATCCTTGCATACCGTAGTCATGAATGAAGACGGTACGGCATTTGAAATTCAGATCCGCACACAAGAAATGCATCAGCAAGCTGAGTATGGTCTGGCAGCACACTGGCGTTACAAAGAGGGTGCTTATGTTGGAATGGCCACACCACCCAATCTCGCTAAATCCCATAAGCCCAACGTCAATCATCAACAAGGCACTCATAGTGCTGAGGTTGCTTATGAAAGGCAGATTGCTTGGGCGCGTCAGCTCATCTCCTGGAAAGAAGATGCATGGGAGCAACTCAAGCACCATGAGATTGACGATCATATTTATGTGCTCACACCCTTGGGTAAGGTGATCTCATTGGAGAAGGGCTCAACACCAATTGATTTTGCTTATGCAGTACATACCAATCTTGGCCATCGTTGTAGAGGGGCTAGAGTAGATGGCGCTATGGTGCCGTTAGAGACATCGCTGCAAAATGGTCAAACAGTTGAAATCATTGCGGTGAAGCATGGTGGTCCATCGCGCGACTGGATTAGTCCTGATAAAAATTACCTGCGTTCGCAAAGAGCGCGCCAAAGAGTGCGCGCTTGGTTTAATGCTTTAGATGATGAGGGGGCGGGTCAGTCTAAGGTTGCCGAAAACAAACCAGACGCAACCCCAGAATTAAAAGTTGCTCCGATTAATCCAGAAATTATTTTGCGTAACAGCAGCCATAAAGCGGGTCGGGGTGGCGATGTTTTGGTGGTTGGGATAGATTCTTTACTTACCCAGTTAGCGCGTTGCTGCCGACCAGTGCCGCCGGATGCAATTGCTGGATTTGTGACGCAGGGTAGAGGGGTATCCATTCATCGGCGCTCATGCAAAACCTTCCGAGGTCTCCTCGAGCGCGCACCAGAACGGGTTATTCAAACCGCTTGGACTGCTTCAGCTGCGGATCCTATCGTCAACCAAGAGCAAAAACGGGTATTCCCAGCCGATTTGGTCGTAACTGGCCTAGATCGGCCTGAGCTCATGAGAGAGCTTTTTGAGATTCTCACGCGGCAGGGTGTTCATGTGATCGATTTGCGTAAATCAGGCAAAAAGGGCTTAGCTCAGATCCTTTTAACGGTTGAGGTGAAGGATTCTGAAGTGTTGCGAGTGGTTCAAAACAGCCTAGAAGTGGTCAAAGGGGTCACCCAAGTGCGTCGCCGGTGATAAACTCTATGGCTGTATAGGCTCGTAGCTCAGCTGGTTAGAGCACCACCTTGACATGGTGGGGGTCGTTGGTTCGAGTCCAATCGAGCCTACCAACGAATAAGACCCAAAAGGAAGTGCCGAAGTATCAATACGGGCTTCAAAGAGGCGCGGATGCCCATAAGCTACCGCGCTTTCTTTTTGGAAAAGAAGTCAGGAATGAAGTTCAGTAAATAAGATGGGATCATCATGCTAGTAGTTACTCTGCCCGATGGATCAAAACGTGAGTTTGAGGCATCTGTTCGCGTAGCGGATGTTGCGCAAAGCATCGGTAGCGGTCTTGCAAAAGCCGCCTTAGGTGGAATTGTTGACGGCAAGATGGTGGATACTAGTTTTGTTATTGATAAAGATAGTCAACTTGCCATCATTACCGATAAGAGTCCTGAGGCATTAGAGATTGTTCGTCATTCCACTGCTCACTTATTGGCGTATGCCGTAAAAGAATTGTTTCCTGAAGCGCAAGTTACCATTGGTCCAGTTGTAGAGAATGGTTTTTACTATGACTTCTCATATCACCGCCCATTCACTCCGGATGACTTAGTTGCTTTAGAAAAGAAAATGACTGAGCTCGCTAAAAAAGATGAGCCAGTAACCCGTACTGTAATGCCGCGCGATGAAGCTGTTGATTTTTTCAAGAAGCAGGGTGAAAACTACAAAGCAGAATTAATTGCAAGCATTCCGCAAGGCGAAGATGTTTCCCTTTATGCGGAGGGTAAGTTCACCGATTTATGCCGTGGACCACACGTGCCATCTACTGGGAAGCTCAAGGTATTTAAGCTCATGAAGCTTGCTGGTGCTTACTGGCGTGGCGATAGCAAGAATGAGATGTTGCAGCGTATCTACGGCACAGCTTGGTTGCATAAAGAAGATCAAGATGCTTACTTGCATATGCTTGAAGAGTCTGAGAAGCGTGATCATCGCCGCCTTGGCAAACAACTCGATTTATTTCATTTCCAAGAAGAAGCGCCAGGCTTAATTTTCTGGCATCCAAAGGGCTGGTCAATTTGGCAAGAGGTTGAACAATACATGCGTCGCGTGTATCAGCAAGAAGGCTACCAAGAAGTTAAAGCGCCACAAATTTTGGATCGTGGTCTTTGGGAAAAATCTGGTCACTGGGAAAACTACAAAGAAAATATGTTTACGACAGAGTCGGAGAATCGTGCTTATGCATTAAAGCCGATGAACTGTCCTGGTCATGTGCAAATTTATAACTCTGGTTTGCATAGCTATCGCGAGTTGCCATTGCGCATTGGTGAATTTGGTCAATGTCACCGCAATGAACCATCGGGTGCTTTACATGGTTTGATGCGCGTGCGTGGTTTTACACAAGACGATGGCCATATTTTCTGCACTGAAGATCAAATTCAATCTGAAGTGGCGGCATTTGATAAAGCAGTGCGTGCGGTTTATCACGATTTTGGTTTTTCTGAGGTTGCTGTCAAGCTGGCTCTGCGTCCTGCTAAACGCGTTGGCGATGACGCCATTTGGGATAAGGCCGAAGAAGCGCTGCGTGGCGCTCTGAAGGCTTCTGGCCAAGAGTGGGAAGAATTGCCAGGCGAGGGCGCTTTTTACGGTCCAAAGATCGAATATCACCTCAAGGACTCCATTGGGCGAACATGGCAGTGCGGCACAATCCAGGTCGATTTCTCCATGCCAGCCCGTTTAGGTGCTGAATATGTTGCTGAAGACAATAGTCGCAAGACTCCGGTCATGCTCCATAGGGCAATTGTGGGTTCTTTAGAGCGTTTTATCGGCATTTTGATTGAAAATCACGCTGGAAACATGCCTGTTTGGCTGGCCCCAACCCAGGCCGTAGTCCTCAATATCTCCGGAAATTCTGCTGCATACGCACAAAAAGTGCAGCAATTGCTGAAAAAACAAGGGTTTAGAGTTGAGTCTGATTTGCGGAACGAGAAAATTACGTATAAAATACGCGAGCACGCATTACAGAAGATCCCGTTTTTGCTCGTTGTAGGGGATAAAGAATCTGAAAGTAATACGGTGGCCGTTCGTGCCCGTGGCGGAGTGGATTTGGGTGTAATGCCCATTGATGCCTTCGTTGCCCGACTCCAGCAGGATATATCCCAGAAAGTCGGACCCGAGCCTAGCTAGGGTTAGAACGGTGTTTATTGTTTTTTTAAAGGAATTAAGAAGATCGCTACTGAAAAATTGCAACGCATTAACCGGGAAATTACTGCTCCTGAAGTGCGTTTGATTGGAATTGATGGTGAGCCCATCGGTGTAGTTAAGTTGAGTGAAGCCTTGGCTGCAGCAGAAGAGAAAGAAACCGACTTGGTTGAAATTGCTCCGACGGCTGTGCCACCTGTAGTCCGCATCATGGACTTTGGTAAATTCAAATACCAAGAAGCTAAGCGGATGCATGAAGCAAAGCTGAAGCAAAAGGTAATTCAGGTGAAGGAAGTTAAATTCCGCCCTGGTACTGATGATGGTGACTACGGTGTGAAGCTACGCAATCTAATCCGCTTTTTAGAGGATGGCGATAAGACAAAGATTACGCTGCGGTTTCGGGGTCGTGAAATGGCCCACCAAGAAATCGGAGTCAGAATGTTGGAGCGTTTGAAGTTGGATCTCGTTGAATACGGCCAAGTCGAACAGTTTCCAAAAATGGAAGGCCGCCAGATGGTGATGGTATTGGCTCCCATTCGTAAGGCTAAGTAAGAAGAAAATTCGCAGGAATTGTCTTTTTCTTATGTAGGGAGGTGCTGAAAGGCGCCGGTAGTTTGAAGTGCTTCTGGGTACAGGAAGAGTAACCGTCGGTTACCACCTATGTTGCACAAGTAATTGAAGGGGTGCTTTATGCCCAAGATGAAGAGCAAGAGTAGCGCTAAAAAGCGCTTCACGGTTCGCGCAGGCGGAACGATTAAACGAGGTCAGGCTTTCAAACGCCATATCCTCACCAAGAAGACCACAAAGAATAAGCGTCACCTCCGTGGTTCTGCAGAAGTTGCGAAATCTGACATTAAGTCAATTCGTTCCATGCTTCCTTACGCTTAACCTCAGACTAGATTAGGAGAATTAAATGCCAAGAGTCAAACGTGGGGTTACAGCAAGAGCCCGTCATAAGAAAATCACCGATGCTGCTACGGGTTACCGTGGCCGTCGTAAGAACGTATTCCGTATTGCTAAGCAAGCGGTTATGCGTGCTGGTCAATATGCATATCGTGACCGTCGCAACAAGAAACGTGTATTCCGCGCTTTGTGGATTGCTCGTATCAATGCGGCAGTTCGTCAGCATGACATGACCTACAGCGTATTCATGAATGGTATGAAGAAAGCCGCGATCGAGCTCGACCGCAAAGTACTTTCTGATATGGCCATTGCTGACAAAGCGGCTTTCGCTGCTTTGGTTACTCGGATCAAATCCGTAGTAAACGCTGCAGCTTAATCTTAGTTTTCTAAACTAAGCTGCAATGGTTTCTCTCGACCACATTGTCGAGGATGCTAGACGTGATTTCCTTGGGGCTGCCGATGCGGCAGCTCTAGAGGACGCGAAAGCCAAGTATCTCGGTAAGTCAGGTGTTCTCACTGAGCGCTTAAAAGCGCTTGGTGGAATGTCGCCTGAGGAGCGCAAGAGTGCAGGCGCCCAAATTAATCAAATCAAAACTCACGTAGAAGCTGCATTACAAGAGCGTCGCCAAGCTTTGGCTGATGCGGTATTGATGCAACGTCTTGCAGCAGAGTCTATTGACGTTTCCCTGCCTGGTCGTGGCCAAGCAGTAGGTAGCTTGCATCCTGTGATGCGCACCTGGGAGCGCGTTGAAGAGATCTTCCGCTCGATTGGTTTTGATGTAGCGGATGGCCCTGAAATTGAAACTGATTGGTTTAATTTCACTGCCTTAAATAGTCCCGAGAATCATCCTGCTCGCTCAATGCAGGATACTTTTTATATCGATGGCAAAGACTCCAATGAAAAGCCTTTGTTATTGCGCACGCATACCAGCCCAATTCAGGTTCGCTATGCGAGCGAACATGTTAAGAAATATGCCAACGCAGATGTGATGCCGCCAATCAAAGTTATTGCACCAGGTAGAACATATCGTGTTGATAGCGATGCAACGCATTCACCGATGTTCCATCAGGTTGAGGGTTTGTGGATTGCAGAGAGTGTTTCATTTGCAGATCTTAAGGGTGTCTATACAGACTTCTTGAGAACTTTTTTTGAAACAAACGAATTGCAAGTTCGTTTCCGTCCATCCTATTTCCCATTTACTGAGCCATCGGCTGAGATTGATATGGCCTTTGGAAGCGGCAAACTCGCTGGCCGTTGGTTAGAAATCTCTGGAGCAGGTCAAGTGCATCCAAACGTATTGCGCAATATGGGTATCGACCCAGAGCGCTATACCGGCTTTGCTTTTGGGTCTGGCCTAGAGCGCTTGACGATGTTGCGTTATGGCGTTGACGATTTACGTCTCTTCTTCGAAAACGATCTGCGTTTCTTGGCGCAGTTTCCCGCCTAACCAAATCTGTATTACTAAATCTTAGATCGCGCTATGCAATTTTCTGAATCTTGGCTCCGTCAGTATGTGAACCCATCACTTGATAGTGATGCACTTGGTCATGCAATGACAATGGCGGGTTTAGAAGTTGAAGAGCAGCATTCAGTAGCGCCTGCATTTACCAAAATTGTGATCGCGCAGATTCTGTCTGCTGAGCAACATCCCGATGCAGATCGCTTGCGGGTTTGCAAAGTAGACGCTGGTACAGGTCAAGAGTTACAAATCGTTTGTGGTGCACCCAATGCACGTGCTGGCATCAAGATTCCATGCGCTATGGTTGGCGCTGAATTGCCTCCTGCTGAAGCTGGCGGCAAACCTTTCATGATTAAAGTAGGCAAGCTGCGCGGTGTAGAGAGTCAAGGCATGTTGTGCTCTGGTCGCGAGCTTGGTTTGGGTGATGATCATGAGGGCATTCTTGAGTTACCTGCAGATGCACCAATTGGAAAAGATATTCGTGAGTATCTTAATCTCGATGATCAAATCTACGTCATTAAGCTAACGCCAAATAAGGCTGATTGCCTCTCATTAATGGGTATGGCAAGAGAAGTCTCAGCGATCACCGGTGCCGCACTCTGTGCGTCTAAGTGGACACCGCCTGCAGTAACAATCGAAGATAAGCGCAAGGTCACAGTTGAGGCCAAAGAGCTTTGCGGACGCTTTGCTGGTCGAGTAATTCGTGGCGTGAATCCGCAAGCCAAAACTCCTGAATGGATCGTGCAGCGTTTAACGCGAGCAGGTCAAAGAAGTATTTCTGCGCTAGTGGATCTTTCTAACTATGTCATGTTGGAAATCGGTCAACCTACCCACGTATTTGATATCGATAAATTAAGCGGTGATATCACTGTTCGCTGGGCTAAAGCAGGTGAAACCCTGGAGCTACTGAATGGTCAGACAGTGACTTTGCAAGACCTAGACTCTGCTGGAAGGATGCAAGATGCTGGAGTAGTGGCCGATCAGAATGGTCCGGTAGCGCTTGCAGGCATCATGGGTGGAAATCACTGTGCTGTATCTGATGACACTAAGAACATCTATGTGGAAGCAGCTTATTGGCTGCCTTCAGCTATTCAGGGTCGTGCACGTAGATTTAATTTTAGTACCGATGCTGCGCATCGCTTTGAGCGTGGCGTAGATCCGCAAAATACAGTGAATTGCTTGGAATATCTCAGTTCTTTAATTATTGAGGTTTGCGGTGGTCAAGCGGGCCCCGTGGATGATCAAGTGCTCAATGTTCCAGAGCGTAAGCCGGTCAAAATGCGTTTGGCTAGAGCAGAAAAAGTTATCGGCATTCCACTGACTAATGAGGTAGTGGCTGATGTATTTAAGCGTCTCGGTTTTGAATTTAAGCAAGAGGGCGATGCTTTTGTTGTGACTCCTCCAAGCTATCGCTTTGATATCGAAATTGAAGAAGATTTAATTGAAGAAGTCGCACGTATGTACGGCTTTGAAAATATTCCTGATCAACCACCGGTAGCTTCATTGAAGATGAGCGCTAAAGCGGAAGCGAAGCGTGGTATTCATCTACTACGTCAGCGTTTAGCATTGCAAGGGTACCAAGAGGCAGTGAACTTTGGTTTCACGGACCTTGAAAGTGAGCAGCGTCTTGCAGGTGCTAAAGAGCAAGATCTCATTAAGGTGCTTAATCCGATCGCCAATCAATATGGCGTGATGCGTAGCAATTTGTGGGGTGGCCTACTAGGCAATCTTAAAGCGAATTTAAACCGTGGTGCAGGGCGTGTTCGCTTGTTTGAGACTGGCCGCGTATTTAAACGTGACCCTAATGCGCAAGAAGAAGCCGGCAAAGTAGCGGGTTTTCATCAGCCTCAAAAAATTGGCGGCTTAGCTTATGGTTCATTCGTACCTGAGCAGTGGGCCAACGCAACTCGTGCAGTGGATTTCTTTGATGTCAAGGGTGATCTAGAGCGCGTCCTAGATCCTCTACATTTCGTGACCGAAGCTGCACAGCATCCAGCACTACATCCTGGGCGCTCAGCGCAAGTCTTTTTGAAGGCCGGCAAAAGCAATATTGCTATTGGTTGGATTGGTGAATTACACCCAGGCTTGCAGCAAGCTTACGAACTTCCCCAGGCACCAGTATTGTTTGAATTGGATTTAGAGCCAATTTGCGAACTTGGTTTACCTATGCCCGAAGAATTAAGTAAATTTCCTGCGGTGCAACGAGATTTGGCACTGGTGGTGAAGCAAAGTGTATCCGCACAGTCATTGTTAGATGTCATGGCTGCGAGCAAACAGAATTTTGTACGCAATATTGAGCTCTTTGATGAGTTCAAGCCAAAGGCGGGTTCGAGCAGCATGGCGGATGATGAAAAGAGTTTGGCTTTCCGTGTCACCCTCTTAAACCCTAATGAGACTCTGCAAGACCCTCAAATTGATGCTGTAATGGCTGCTTTATTGGGTTCCGTGGAGGAAAAGTGTGCAGCCCGTTTGCGCTAGGTTTAGTATTAGATATAAATCGAATAATTAGTTACCAAAGAGACTGGCAATGACCGAATTGATTTCTAACGATACCGTTACTAAGAATGAGCTTTCAGAGGCTCTCTTTGATCAGGTTGGATTGAACAAGCGTGAAGCGAAAGACATGATTGATGCTTTCTTCGATCGTATTGGCCAATCACTTGAGACGGGTGTGGAAGTAAAGATCTCCGGTTTTGGTAATTTTCAGTTGCGAAATAAATCGGCTCGTCCTGGCCGAAATCCAAAGACAGGTCAAATGATTCCGATTGCTGCTAGACGCGTAGTAACTTTTCACGCCAGTCAAAAGCTTAAAGATGTAGTGGAGTCACATGCTCGAGAAAACCGAGTTTGATGCCGGCTCAGTACTGCTGAGCACTCAACTTCCCCCAATACCTGCCAAGCGCTATTTCACCATTGGTGAAGTGGCGGATCTGTGTGGCGTTCGTTCGCATGTTCTGCGTTACTGGGAGCAAGAGTTTTCCCAGTTAAGTCCGCAAAAACGACGTGGTAATCGTCGCTACTATCAGCATCATGAAGTTGTCCTTATCAGAAAAATCCGCTCACTTCTCTATGAAGAGGGCTTTACGATTAGCGGTGCACGCAATCGCCTTGAAGAAGCTCGCGGCGTCCTTCGTCTACGCGAAGAATTGCAAGCAGTTCTGCAGATTCTCTCCAAATAGTTACTGATACAATTTTGTCTTTCGTCGGGGCGTAGCGCAGCCTGGTAGCGTACATGCATGGGGTGCATGTGGTCGGAGGTTCAAATCCTCTCGCCCCGACCATTCAATTTCATCCCACTCTTTCTAAACTCTTTCCATGACAAGCACTGATAAAACCACAGAGTATTTTGGTCTCAAAATTCCCTTTTTGGCGCACTTAGGTGTAGTTCCTGAATATGCAAAAGATGGCAAGTCTCGGATCAGCCTGGAGATTAGGCCTGAATATGAAAATAGCTTTGGTATAGCCCATGGCGGCGTCATTATGACCTTGCTCGATTTTGCGATGGGGGCAGCGGCTAGAAGTACTACCGATATTCCTCTTGGTGCAATGACGATTGATATGACCGTCAGCTTTTTGCGTCCTAGTGTTGGCAAAATCGCTGTTGAGGGCAACATTTTGAAGTCAGGTAAAACTGTTAACTATTGTGAGGCGATTGTTTTGAATGAGGCAGGGGAGATAACTGCTAAATCTAGCGGAACCTTTATGCTCAGAAAATCGAGTGCGCCTTAATTAAGCATAGTATTTATAAGGATTATGTCTTTTATTTAACTTTATAAATAAAACACTAATAGATATAGGTTAATAATCCAATAATATATATTGTCAGAGTGATTAATTTATATATAATCACCGTCTAATGCAGTTTATTTTCACTGCATATAACAACTTATTATTCGGAGAGTGAAAACAATATGCCTTCTTATAAAGAGCTTTTAGCCCAACGCGAGCAGTTGGATAAACAGATTAAAGAAGCAATTGCCCTAGAAAAGGCGGATGGTATCGCCAAGGCAAAGTTAATTATTGAGCAATACAACCTAACGGCTGCTGACCTATTTAGCCGTAAGGCGGGTGTTAAGAGCGCCGGCGCTAAGGTTGCCCCAAAATACCGTAATCCTTCTTCAGGTGAAACCTGGACTGGTCGAGGTAAGGCGCCTAAGTGGATTGAAGGTAGAGATCGCAGTAGTTATTTAATTTAAACCATTGTTTTATTTGGGATTTAATGTAAAAGGCCGCACTTAGCGGCCTTTTTTGTTATGTTGTGCTTTCCTCGTTAGCTCAATGCTAGGTGCACTTCCTGGCAAGGGCTTCAACAAATAGGGGCTCCAATAACTCATGTCTGCTTTCATGGACCCAGCTTCCTTCGGCCTCTGGATTAGTGGCTGGATAGCCAATAATGAGAGGATTGAGGTCAATAAGACCGTTTTCGAGCTCCTTTTTGATGTTTTCGCTTAATGGAGGCTTGCCGCCTGAATTCTCATCCACAAGAGTGACAACGCCAGGATGAAGCTTAATAAAACCTTCATCTACTAGAATAGGTATGCGCTGTGTGTCTTTGTTTTTACTTAAGTAATGGATTAAATGGACTTGCTCTACTGGTGGAATAAGGGCATCCAAAAAGATCAAATCAGGAGCTATGGAGACGGCTTTCATGAGGCCCTCTAAGCTATCTACTGCCATTTCCATATCCACCTTAAGCTGCCAATCGGCAATAGCCTCTATTAATTCTTGACCATTTTCAGATCTTCTAAATATGCCCATAGCAACGCAGTTTTGGGTTGTCTTTTGGCGCATAGCTCTCTTTCTACGCTGTAACTGTTGCTCCAGTGAACTGGCCAATATCCGGCGGTGCCCCCCTCGAGTCTTCCATGCAATTAATTCACCCAATTCCACCATTTTCTGAACGGTGCCCAAGGAAACTTGCAAAACCTTGGCGCTTTGGCGGGTGCTGAGATATTCTGTTTCTGGGGTAATTGATTTCATATTTCCCTTAATTTCATTTAATTGTTTGAAGATTTAGAGAATAAAAATCAAAATCATTTGAATCTGTCGGCAATCCTTTAAAGAGGGGTAGGAAAGTTCTTATTAAATTCCCAAAATAGGGGGATACCCCCAAAACCCCTTAAATCAGGGAAAGCCCTTTATGTATCAATGGTCATTCGTGTTAAATTACTGTCGTAGTACCGGTATTTGCACAGATCAATTCGTGAAGCGGTATAGCCGCAGAGCGGATGGTTTTAACCACAGTTTTTAATCGGGAAACCCGATGAAAGGTGAGCATCATGATGCAGGATCAAAGAGATAACTCCTATCTCTTCGGCGGAAACGCCCCTTATGTAGAGGAACTCTACGAATCTTACTTGCACGATCCAGCTTCCGTAGCTGATCATTGGCGAGATTATTTCGATAACGTGAAACAGGTTCCAGCAGTTGACGGTTCATCTCGAACTGACATCGCACACGGACCGATTGTTGCTTCATTTGCTGAGCGCGCTAAGCAAGGTCCTATCAGAACGATTTCTGATTCGGCTGACTCAGAGATGGGCCGCAAACGCGTTGCTGTTCAGCAGTTAATTGCTGCGTATCGTAACGTTGGCAATCGCTGGGCAAATTTGGATCCATTAAAGCGGACAGAGCGCCAGGATATTCCTGAGTTAGATCCCGCTTTCTATGGTTTTACTGACGGCGATATGGATATCGTCTTCAACACAAGTAATACATTCTTCGGCAAGAACGAAATGTCTTTGCGAGATTTGCTCCAAGCATTGCGCGAAACATATTGCGGCACGATTGGTGTCGAGTTTATGTTCATTGCTGATCAAAAGATTAAGAAGTGGTGGCAAGAAAAGCTAGAGTCCATTCGCTCAACTCCACAATTTAATGTAGAAGAGAAGCGTCAGATTTTGGACCGCGTAACTGCTGCTGAAGGTCTAGAGCGTTACCTCCAGGCTAAATACGTTGGTCAAAAGCGCTTCTCCTTAGAGGGTGGCGAGAGCTTTATTGCTTGTATGGACGAGTTGATTCGTGATGCAGGTAATAAAGGCGTGCAAGAGATCGTTATCGGTATGGCCCACCGTGGTCGTCTCAACGTATTGGTAAATACCTTGGGCAAAATGCCAAAAGACTTATTTGCCGAATTTGAGCACAAAGGCCCAGAAACATTGCCTGCGGGCGACGTGAAGTATCACCAAGGTTTCTCAAGCGATATTTCTACTCCTGGCGGTCCGGTTCATTTGTCTTTGGCATTTAACCCATCCCATCTAGAAATCGTTAACCCAGTCGTTGAAGGTTCTGCTCGTGCTCGTATGGAGCGTCGCGGTGACATGTTGGGCGATCAAGTTATGCCAATCTTGGTTCATGGTGACGCTGCGATTGCGGGTCAGGGTGTAATGCAAGAGACATTAGCGATGTCTGAAGTTCGTGGTTATTCCACTGGTGGCACAGTGCATATCGTGATTAACAACCAAATTGGTTTTACAACTTCCGATCCACGCGACTTGCGTTCTAGCTTGTATTGCACGGACATCATGAAGGTTGTTGATGCCCCTGTATTGCACGTGAACGGCGATGATCCTGAGGCGGTAGTCTTGGCAACTAAGTTGGCTGTTGAGTTCCGCATGAAGTTCCATAAGGATGTGGCGATTGACATCATCTGTTTCCGTAAGCTTGGTCACAATGAACAAGATACGCCTGCAATGACACAGCCATTGATGTACAAAATCATTACTGCACACCCTGGCACACGTAAGCTCTATGCTGACAAGTTAGAAGCTCAAGGCATATTGCCCGCCGGTACTGGCGACCTGATGGTTAAAGAGTATCGTGCTGCCATGGATGAGGGTAAGCAAACATCTGATCCAGTATTGAGCAACTTCAAAGGTAAGTTTGCTGTGGATTGGTCTCCTTTCTTGAATAAGAAGTGGACTGATGAAGCTGATACAGCTATTCCATTGACAGAGTGGAAGCGTTTGGCTGAAAAGATTTCGACTATTCCAGAGGGCTTTAAAGCACACCCGTTGGTTGCTAAGGTCTACAACGATCGTGCGGCGATGGGTCGCGGTGAAGTCAATATTGACTGGGGTATGGGTGAGCACATGGCTTTCGCATCTTTGGTTGCTAGCGGCTATCCAGTTCGTTTGTCTGGTGAAGACAGTGGTCGCGGCACCTTTACTCACCGGCACGCGGTATTGCATGAGCAAAACCGGGAGAAGTGGGATACCGGTACTTATATCGCTCTTCAGCACGTCACTAAAGATCAAGCACCATTTGTAGTGATTGACTCCATTCTTTCCGAAGAAGCTGTGCTCGGTTTTGAGTACGGTTATGCCGCAGCAGAACCAAATACCTTAACTATTTGGGAAGCCCAGTTCGGCGACTTCGCCAATGGCGCTCAAGTGGTTATTGACCAGTTCATCGCTTCTGGTGAAGTGAAGTGGGGCCGTGCAAACGGTTTGGTCATGATGTTGCCGCATGGTTATGAAGGCCAAGGTCCAGAGCATTCTTCTGCACGTCTTGAGCGCTTTATGCAGTTATGTGCTGATACCAATATGCAAGTGATTCAGCCGACAACCGCTTCACAGATTTTCCATGTGTTGCGTCGTCAAATGATTCGTCAGTTCCGCAAACCGCTGATCTTGATGACTCCAAAATCATTGCTACGTAATAAAGAAGCTGCCTCACCTTTATCTGAATTCACCAAAGGTGGTTTCCAAACTGTTATTGGCGAGCGCGATGAGTCTATAGATGCTAAACAAGTTACCCGTTTGATAATGTGCTCTGGTAAGGTCTATTACGATTTGGTAAAACAACGTGCTGAGAAGAAGATTGGTGATGTTGCCATTATTCGCTTGGAGCAGTTGTATCCATTCCCTCATAAAGCATTGACTGCTGAGTTGAAGAAGTATCCAAAGTTAGAAGAGGTTGTTTGGTGTCAGGATGAGCCGCAAAACCAAGGCGCCTGGTTCTTCGTGCAACACAATATCTTGGAAAACATGGCTGATGGCATGAAGTTAGGCTACGCAGGTCGTCCTGCATCAGCATCACCAGCTTGTGGTTATGCCCATCTCCACCAAGAACAGCAGAAGTCATTGCTCAATGCGGCATTTGCCAAACTTAAAGGTTACGTGATCACGAAATAATCGTCTTCATCGCTTAATAAACATACATACATATAAACAGGATTAATCATGGCTATTTTCGAAGTTAAAGTTCCCCAACTCTCCGAGTCAGTTGCTGAAGCAACTTTGTTGCAATGGAAAAAGAAGGTTGGCGACGCTGTTGGTCAAGACGAGATCTTGATCGAAATCGAAACAGATAAAGTGGTTCTCGAAGTTCCAGCTCCATCTGCTGGTGTTTTGACAGAAATCGTTGTTGCTGACGGCGGCACTGTTGTTGCCGAGCAGTTAATTGCGAAGATCGACAGCACTGCTGTTGCAGCCGCAGCTCCTGCCGCTGCTGCACCCGCACCGGCCGCCGCGCCTGCTACAGCTCCCGCGCCTGCTAAAGCAGCTACTCCTGCAGCTAAAGCTGGAGCTGCCGCAGCACCTTCAGCTGCAAAAATTCTGGCAGAGAAGGGTGTTGATGCTGGACAGGTTGCCGGTTCTGGACGCGATGGCCGTATCACTAAGGGCGATGCATTGAATGCTTCTGCAGGTGGCGCTAAGTCTGCTGCATTGCCAAGCGCACCAATTCCAACTGGCGATCGCCCAGAAGAGCGTGTTCCAATGAGCCGTTTGCGTGCTCGTATTGCTGAGCGTTTGCTCGAGTCTCAAGCTAACAACGCCATCTTGACTACATTCAATGAAGTGAACATGGGTCCAGTGATTGCTTTGCGTAACAAATACAAAGACCAGTTTGAGAAGACTCATGGCGTGAAGTTAGGCTTTATGTCTTTCTTTGTTAAAGCGGCAACGCACGCTTTAAAGAAATTCCCACTCTTGAATGCTTCTGTTGATGGCAATGACATCGTGTACCACGGTTACTTTGACATTGGTATCGCTGTGAGCTCACCACGTGGCTTGGTAGTTCCAATTTTGCGTGACGTTGACCAAATGAATTTGGCTGACATCGAGAAGAAGATTGCTGAGTTCGGTACTAAAGCTCGTGAAGGCAAGTTGTCTATTGAAGAGTTGACTGGTGGCACATTCTCCATCTCTAACGGCGGTGTATTCGGATCCATGCTTTCTACCCCGATCATCAACCCACCACAATCCGCTATTTTGGGTATCCACGCTACCAAAGACCGCGCTGTTGTTGAAAACGGCCAAGTAGTTGTTCGCCCAATTAACTATCTGGCTTTGTCATACGATCACCGCATCATTGACGGTCGCGAGGCTGTGCTTGGTTTGGTTGCCATGAAGGATGCGTTGGAAGATCCTTCACGCCTTCTCCTTGATTTGTAAGAAGGGAAGATCATGAGCCAAGCTTTTGACGTAGTAGTTATTGGTGGTGGCCCTGGTGGCTACATCGCCGCAATTCGTGCAGCGCAACTCGGTTTTAAAGTTGCTTGCGCTGAATCTAGTTCTTATGATGATCCTAAGGGTGAGCCACGTTTAGGTGGCACATGCTTGAACGTGGGTTGCATTCCTTCTAAGGCCTTGTTGGCTTCTTCTGAGGAATTCGAGAAGATCAATCATCATGCTGCTGATCATGGAATTAAAGTAGGTGCAGTTAGCATCGACTCTAAGAGGATGATCGCCCGCAAGGATGATATTGTTACCAAGATGACTGGCGGCATTCAGTACCTATTCCGCAAGAACAAAGTCACTTTGCTCAAAGGTCATGCCTCTTTTGAGGGTAAGAGCGCTGACGGTTATCAAATCAAAATTGATGGCAAAGATAAAGAAACAGTTACAGCAAAGAATGTCATCATTGCTACTGGTTCTAAAGCACGTCACCTTCCTGGTATCGCCGTGGATAACGTATTGATCTGTGATAACGAAGGCGCCTTGAAATTTGATTCTGCTCCTAAGAAATTAGGCGTAATCGGCGCAGGCGTAATTGGCTTGGAGTTGGGTTCTGTATGGCGTCGTCTCGGTGCTGAAGTAACCGTGCTCGAAGCTATGCCTTCATTCTTGGCTGCATGTGATGCTGGTATTGCAAAAGAAGCGCAAAAGTTGTTTGCAAAGCAAGGCTTGAGCATCAATACTGGCGTAAAAATTGGCGATGTGAAAGCTGACAAGAAGGGTGTAGTGGTCAATTACACTGATAGCGCTGGTAAAGCTGCTAAGTTGGAATGTGATCGCTTAATTGTTTCCGTTGGTCGAGTACCAAACACCGATAAATTAGGTTTAGATAAGATTGGCCTCAAAGTGGATGAGCGCGGTTTCATTCCTATTGATGACCATACTTGTGCAACTGCTGCACCTGGCGTTTACGCTGTTGGTGACGTTGTGCGTGGACCAATGTTGGCACATAAAGCAGAGGACGAAGGTGTCTTAGTTGCTGAAGTGATTGCTGGTCAAAAACCACATATCGATTACAACTGCATTCCTTGGGTTATCTACACTGATCCTGAGATTGCATGGGTTGGCAAAACAGAACAAGCACTTAAAGAAGCCGGTGTGGCTTATAAAGCAGGTCAGTTCCCATTTTCTGCTAACGGCCGTGCATTAGGCATGGGTCGTGCTGATGGTTTCATCAAAGTATTGGCCGATGCTAAGACTGATGAGATTCTTGGTGTTCACATCATTGGCGCCAATGCTTCTGACCTCATAGCTGAAGCTGCGGTTGCAATGGAATTCAAAGCCGCAGCGGAAGATATTGCTCGTATCTGTCATGCACATCCAAGTTTGTCTGAAGTGATGCGCGAAGCAGCGTTAGCGACAGACTCACGCGCATTAAATATGTAATTGAAAACCATTGAGTTTTACCAACAGGAGTTAAAAGCGCGCGGGTATCAAAGTGATCCCGCGCAGCTTCGCGCTATTGAGCGTCTGCAGAAATGCGAAGATGAGTGGATTGCTTATAAAGACATTCGCAGCAATAAACTTAAAAAGAAGTTATTTAAACCGAGTCTCCCTAGGGGTCTGTACCTATGGGGTGGGGTAGGTCGAGGCAAGTCTTTCTTGATGGACTGCTTTTATGCAGCATCCCCTTTAGAAAAAAAGATTCGCATCCATTTTCATGAGTTCATGCGTGAGGTTCACCGCGAACTCCATGAGTTATCAGGCTTATCCGATCCTTTAGAAGAATTAGCAAAGCGTATTTCTAAGCGCTATCGTCTGATTTGTTTTGACGAGTTTCATATTAATGACATTGCCGATGCAATGATTTTGTATCGCTTGCTTGATGCACTCTTTACAGACCGCGTACAGTTTGTGATGACATCGAACTATCGTCCGGATCAGTTATACCCAAATGGTTTGCATCGCGATCGATTGCTTCCTGCCATCAAACTGCTAGAAGAAAAGTTAGATGTGCTCAATGTTGATGCCGGCAATGATTACCGTCGTGTACAGATGGCACAAGTTGAAGCCTATCTAACTCCCGTAAATGCTGAAACACAAGCGACCTTAGGTCAAATGTTTCAAACACTGATTGGCAATCAAAAAGAGACTCGCAATCCTGTTTTGAATATTGAATCCCGCGAATTACGCCCCTTACATATGGCTGATGGCGTAGTTTGGTTTGATTTCAAAACCCTATGCTGCGGCCCGCGCTCACAAAATGATTATTTGGAAATAGCCAATCAGTTTCATACGGTGATTCTGTCGGGGGTGCCTTATATGCCTCCAAGAATGACCAATGAGGCCCGCCGCTTTATCTGGTTGATTGACGTCCTATACGACCACAAAATTAAGCTGATTATCTCTGCAGAGGTTCCAGCCCCGGATTTGTATACAGAGGGTCAAATTACCGCTGAATTCTCCAGAACCGTGTCCCGTTTGATCGAGATGCAGTCTCGCGACTACCTGGATGCCCCGCGCCGTGTAATTGATACCAGCTTGACCTAAAATAGGGTCATGAGCAGCTTTTCACCCATTAATGCCGATTTGCATTGCCATTCAGTCATTTCTGACGGCACTTTAACGCCTGAAGAATTGGCGGAGCGTGCAAAAGCGAATGGTGTGCATTTGTGGGCTTTAACCGACCATGACGAATTGGATGGGCAGAAGCGTGCTCGAGAAGCAGCCAGCGCTCTCAATATCGATTATCTCGGTGGTGTTGAAATTTCCGTGACTTGGATGGGTGAGACCATTCATATTGTTGGACTTGGTATCGATGCGGAGCATATCGGAATTATTGAGGGTTTACGTCAAACACGTGATGGTCGTGCAAATCGTGCGCAACTGATGGCAGAGCAATTACTTAAGGTAGGAATTCCTGGTGCGTATGAAGGCGCACTTCATTTTGCCGGCAATCATGAGTTGATTTCCAGAACTCACTTTGCTCGTTTTTTGGTAGAGCAGGGTGTGTGTCGCGATACCGAGCATGTATTTAAAAATTACTTGATTGAAGGCAAGCCAGGATACGTTCCTCATCAGTGGGCCAGCCTAGACAATGCTGTTAATTGGATTAAGTCTGCAGGGGGTGTAGCAGTGATTGCCCACCCCGGTCGTTACAGCAGATTAAACGCCATGCAAATGGATGAGCTCTATAAGCACTTTAAAGACCTGGGAGGTCTGGCGATTGAGGTTATTACTGGCAGTCACAGTCCAGATCAATATAAAACCTTTGCAAAAATCGCACAGCAGTACGGCTTTTTAGCTTCCCGTGGATCGGATTTTCATGATCCAAATGAAAGTCATATTGACTTGGGTAATTTACCGCATTTGCCAGATCATCTCACTCCAGTATGGTCTGCTTTTCATTAATTACCAACTACTTAATTCCTTATCCCTTAACTATTTAGAAAAAGAAAACAGATGTTTGCTGAACGCGTTCTCTCTGGCATGCGCCCAACCGGTAATTTGCACTTAGGTCACTACCATGGCGTTTTAAAGAACTGGGTCCGCTTGCAGTCCGAATACCCTTGTTTCTTTTTCGTAGCGGATTGGCATGCGTTAACTACTCACTATGAAACTCCGGATGTGATTGAGCAATCTGTGTGGGACATGGTGATTGATTGGCTGGCAACAGGCGTAGATCCTAACCAAGCTACTTTGTTTATTCAAAGTAAAGTGCCTGAGCATGCCGAACTATTTTTATTGCTTTCTATGGGAACGCCATTAGGTTGGTTGGAGCGTGTACCCACCTATAAAGATCAGATAGAGAAGCTCAAAGAAAAAGACCTCCAAACCTATGGATTTCTGGGTTATCCACTGTTACAGGCTGCTGATATTTTGATTTATCGTGCGCAGTTTGTGCCTGTGGGTGAAGATCAGGTCCCTCACGTAGAAATGACTCGTGAAGTAGCGCGTCGCTTTAATTATTTGTATGGCCGTGAACCTGGTTTTGAAGAAAAAGCTTTGGAGGCTGTCAAAAAGTTGGGCAGTAAACGTGCCAAGATGTATGCAGAATTGCGAGTGGCATTTCAGGAGCGTGGTGACGATGAAGCTTTAGAGCGGGCAAAAGCATTGTTGCAAGAAGCTCAGAGTTTATCTATGGCCGACCGCGAGAGACTCTTTGGTTTCTTGGAGGGTGCCCGTAAAATCATTCTGCCTGAACCGCAAGCATTACTTACTACATCATCACGCATGCCTGGTATTGATGGGCAAAAAATGTCAAAGTCTTATGGCAATACTATTAGTATTCGTGAGAATCCAGAGGAAGTAATTAAGAAGATTCGCACAATGCCTACAGACCCTGCGCGTGTACGCAGAACTGATGTGGGTGACCCAGCTCGTTGCCCGGTTTGGCAGCTTCACACCGTCTACTCAAATGAGGAGACAAAGCAATGGGTAGATAAGGGATGTAAGTCAGCAGGCATTGGGTGTCTTGAATGCAAGCAACCCGTCATTGATTCCATTTTGGCAGAGCAGCAGCCTATGTTTGAGCGTGCTCAGAAGTACTTGGATGACCCTAGCTTGCTGCGCTCCATCATTGCTGATGGTTGCGATAAGGCACGTAAGGTTGCGCAAGAAACTATGCGTGAGGTTCGCGAAGCAATGGGCTTGGCTTACGATTGAGAATTCATGTTATTCAATGCGCATGATGTGATTTCCAATGCCTCCCTGTGGGTGAGGCGTTTTTCTCCACTGATTCCGAAGGGTGGGGTTGTTTTGGATTTAGCTTGCGGATCTGGGCGTCATTCTGTGTGGTTGGCAAATGCTGGGCATCAGGTGTTAGCTGTAGACCAAGATGTTTCAGCCGTTCAGGCTTTAAATAACGCTCTCATCACCCCAAAGAATTATGATCTTGAGCAGGCTGAATGGCCTCTCGATAACTTTGAGTTCAGCGCCATTGTGGTGACTAATTACCTCTATCGCCCACATTTAGATCAGCTACCCAAAATGCTTCAAGAAGGGGGCGTCTTAATCTACGAAACCTTTGCCCTGGGGAACGGGGAATTTGGTAAGCCATCAAACCCAAATTTCCTGTTAAATCCAGGGGAATTGCTGGCATTTTCCGCTTCCCATGGGCTTAAAGTAGTAGCTTATGAAGACATTTATGAGGATGAGCCCAAACCAGCTATGGTTCAGCGCCTCTGCGCCGTAAAAGGTGAGCTAAAACAGCGCATTCCGTTACAATTTCAGGGTTAAGACAGCTAAAAATTGGTGCATATTCGGTGACAAATACAGCTCATTCCAAAGGTAGCAAAAAGCCCATTGCTGGCAGCATGCCAGCTATCGTTACTCCGATGTTTGAAGACGGGAGTTTGGATTACGCCACCTTGCGTTCTTTGTTGGATTGGCATGTCGCTGAAGGTACTGACGGAATTGTGATTGTTGGCACCAGCGGCGAATCTCCTACGGTTTCTGTTGAAGAACATTGCGAACTCATTCGTGTGACGGTAGAGCAGATAGCTGGACGCATTCCTGTGATTGCAGGCACTGGCGGCAATTCCACTATTGAGGCGATTGAGTTAACTAAATATGCTGCGCAAGTCGGTGCTGATGCTAGCTTGCAAGTAGTGCCGTATTACAACAAGCCTACGCAAGAGGGTATGTATGCCCACTTTAAAAAGATTGCTGAGTCAGTAGATTTGCCGGTAATTTTGTATAACGTTCCCGGAAGAACAGTTGCTGATTTGGCTGGGGATACCGTAGTTCGTTTAGCTGCTGTGCCAGGCATTATTGGTATTAAAGAGGCTACAGGTAGCTTGGAGCGTGGTACTTTATTGATCAATGATCTTAAGCGTGCCGGTCATCTAGACTTTTCAGTTATCTCTGGAGATGATTTAACAGCTGCTATGTTGATGTTGATGGGTGGCAAGGGCAATATTTCTGTTACAGCCAACATTGCCCCACGCTTAATGCATGAGTTGTGCGTTGCTGCTATGTCTGATGATGTAAAGCGAACACGTGAAATACAATATCAATTGATTGCGGTTCACAAGGCGATGTTTACAGAAGCAAACCCAATCCCAGTGAAGTGGGCCCTGCATGAGATGGGCAAGATTACTGCTGGCATTCGTTTGCCATTAACCCCATTAAGCAATTCTCTTCGTGAGCCATTAAAGGCAGCTTTAAAACAGGCCAACTTATTATGATGAATTTGCTTCAATCAATCCGTCGATATCTATCGATTCTTGCTTTAGCCACTTGTAGCATTGCATTGTTATGTTCATGCAAGTCGGTGACCAGCAGCGATACGGTTGACTATAAGAGTGCTGGCGCCGTTCGTGGCCCTAATCTGTCATACCCTCCTGATTTAATCACCGCACAAGCGGATCGACGTTACATTGTTCAAGACGGCACAGCCACCATGTCTGAATACAATGCAGCTGTTAAGAAATCAGCTCAGCTGCGTAGCAATGTTATGACAGGTATCCCTGGTATGCGCATTGCTCGTGATGGTGAGCGTCGTTGGTTGGTTGTAGAAAAGCCAGCGCCTGAACTTTATCCGCAGGTAAAAGATTTTTGGCAAGAAAATGGTTTCTTGCTAGTTGTTGATTCACCATCAACTGGCATTATGGAAACTGACTGGGCCGAGAATCGCGCAAAAATTGCGCAAGATTGGATTCGTTCAACTATTGGCGGTGCCTTGGATTCTGTTTACGATACTGGCGAGCGCGATAAGTACAAAACTCGCCTTGAAGTTACAAAGCCGGGTGAAACGGAGATTTACATTACCCAGCGCGGTGCAATCGAAAAATGTACTACTGATACAACAGGAGCTTGTTTATCCACAATCTGGACGCCACGCCCAAATGATCCTGAGTTAGAGGCTGCTTTCTTGGCGCGCTTGATGGAGCGCCTGGGCATGACTCAAGAGCAAGCAAAAGCAATGGTAGCGACGCCTCTTGGACCCAAAACTCCAAAAGCTAAGTTTGTGCAAGATGGCACGAATCAGGCTCACATTGAGCTCGGCGTAGGCTTTGATCGTTCTTGGCGCGATGTTGGATTGGCGCTTGATCGCTCAAACTTTACCGTTGAAGATCGTAATCGCACTGCCGGTGTTTACTACGTACGCTACGTCAACCCTAAGGAATTGGGTGATACCAAAGGCTTCTTCTCAAACTTATTTAGCAGTAAAGATGATTCAAGCTTGAAGGCTAAAAAATACCAAGTTGTTGTAAAGGGTACTGGTGAAAATTCTGCGAGTGTATACGTACAAAGCGCTGACGGCAAGCCAGAAAATACGCCCGCCGGATACCAGTTGTTGACCTTGTTAACAGAGCAACTCACAAGGTAATTCATTTTTTACAGCAAAGAAAAAAGCCGCTTTTCAGCGGCTTTTTTCTTTATAAAGAAGATTACTTCTTAGCGTCAGCAGCAGGAGCAGCTGGAGCAGCTGGAGCAGCAGGAGCAGCAGCAGGAGCTTCTGCAGCTGGAGCAGCAGCTGGGGCAGCAGCTGGGGCAGCTGGAGCAGCTTCAACAGGCTTTGCTTCTTCTTTCTTGCCGCAAGCGGCCAAGGCGATTGCTAACATAGCAGCGAATACGAGTGACTTCTTCATTTGTAAATTCCTTTAAAAAATTAACAACAATTACCGGTAATTGTTCTCTGGATAAACCAAGGGATAGCCCCTAGGTAGTTTCCAGTATTTATTATATCCATCTCTGACATCACTTCCCAAAAGTAAGCCAGCCAGCCAAATAAGCCTCATAAAGACTGGATTTATCAAGGTTGTGGAGTTTGGCTTTGGCAAGCAATTTAGATGCCGATAGGGTCTGCCAAGCGCGTGAAATCGAGGGACTCTGTGCCTTGGTCACATCCTCCCCGTTGCAATAAACCCGCCTATTGAGAGTCAAAATACGGGTTTGTGGATGGGGGATAAGCTTTCTTGCTTCAAGCGCCTTCTGAAATTGCTTTGGATTCAGTGGCTTACTTGGAGAATCAAAAATTGCTTGTTGCTTTGGTTCTGACAGGTAGCTTGTAATGCCAGGCAAGAAGCCATTAATTTGATCAAGTTTTAATTCTTTCAGTTTCGAGCGCAGCTGTTGGATCAACTCCTCGGGCAATTCTTCGGCGCTGTGAGTTGCCTTTTGTTTTGGGTCTGCAAATTTTTTCTCTAAAGTGGGAATATCCTCAAGGGATTCAGCTAATCGCCACAATCCCTCTTGCAGTAATTCTTTAAAACTGGGTGAGCGAAATCCAACTGACCAAGTCTGGCAGCCCGGATCTAGAGCGATGCCATCATGCGCAATGTGTGGTGGCAGATACAGCATGTCACCAGGTTCTAGTATCCATTCTTGCTCGGGCTTAAAGTGCTGCAAAATCTTCAGTGGTAACTTGGGATTTAGGCTGAGGTCTTTCTGTTCCGAAATACGCCACTGCCTTCTGCCCGACATCTGAATGAGAAATACGTCATAAGAATCAAAGTGTGGGCCAACACCACCCCCAACACCGGCAATGCTGATCATTAAATCATCAAGGCGAGCATCTGGGATGAAGCGAAACCAAGACAGGATTTTTGCGGCAGCAGGGTGGTGTGCCTCCATGCCCTGAAATAACAAAGTCCAGTTTGGCTTGTCTATAGAGGGTATTGCTTGCTTGGAAAATGGTCCTTGACCGAAAGTCCAAGGCTTGGTCTTAACTAAGCGTGACTCGATCTCTTTATTTTGAGCAAATTCCAGCAATTGTTTTGCTGGAATAGGGCTATCAAGTGGCTTACCCTGTTGGGCAGATAAGGTAAATGCTGGAATCGCCCCACGGATCAGCAGGGACTTTTTATGCCAATACTGCGTCATGAACTGATCAGGGCTAATTCCCCCAAATAGGGCCCAGGGATTACCTAGAGGGAGCTTTGCCGGGGCTTGGGGTGGTTGATAAGGTTTGCTCAAGTAAAATGAGGTCATAAAAGATGCTTTTAGAAACTGATTAAAACCGAATGTTCGACAAGTGCCGCATGAAGATTGAAAAAAATACTATCGTATCCCTTCGCTATAAGCTAACCGATGCACAAAATAATGTCATCGAAGAGCCAGATTCTCCGATGGTATACCTGCACGGCGGGTATGAGGGTACTTTTCCGAAAATTGAAACTTTGCTTGATGGTCAAGATGTTGGCTATGAGGCTACAATTCAGTTGGAGCCCAACGAAGCTTTTGGTGAATATGATCCAGAGCTTTTGAAGATTGAACCCCGCACACGCTTTCCGGAGCCATTGGAAGTGGGCATGCAGTTTGAGGGTGTGCCGGATGCTGAAGATGATGCGGCTGCAGATGATGCTGATGATGAGCCGCTCATTTATACGGTGACTGATGTGGCAGACAACCAAGTGGTTTTGGATGGTAATCATCCATTAGCCGGCATGGCTTTGCGTTTTTGGGTGCAGGTTGAAGATGTTCGCGCGGCTACTGATGACGAGATTGAAAATCGTCACCCAGAGGGTGGGGAGAGTTTTTCATTTGGTATGCCTAATGATGATGGTGACGACGATGAAGAGTTTCCAGGCGGTGTATTAGGTAGCAACGATGCGGGCCCGCATACGCTGCATTAATTTAAAATTCTATGAGCAAAATAAAAGGGATAGCACGCTATCCCTTTTATTTTATCGCTTCCTCAACTAGAAACTACTCTTTCAACCATTCTTTAATGGCGTCTAGATCACGCTTGGTGTCGCTTGAGCTAGCATCCCCACCATCAGGACTGTTGTTGAGTTTGGCAAGGGCTTTTTCTAATGCTGCAATTTTGGCTTCTTGCTCAATCGTTGCATCAATCAAACCTTTTAGTGCCATGGATACAGGGTCATCAATATTGGGTGTGATGCCATAAGCAGAAAAGTATTCTTTCGTTTTGCTATCCGCGCTTTGTGGTAAATCTGGATGCAATATGCGCGCAGGAATGCCAACCGCAGTAGCACCCGCTGGAATTTCTTTGAGTACTACAGCGTTGGAACCAACGCGTGCGCCGTCGCCCACAGTAAATCCACCGAGAACTTTTGCACCAGCACTCACCACGACGCCTTTACCCAATGTAGGGTGACGTTTGACGCCTTTATAGAGTGATGTACCGCCTAAAGTTACTCCCTGATAAATGGTGCAATCATCACCAATTTCGGTTGTCTCCCCAATCACAATGCCTAGACCGTGATCTAAGAAAACTCTGCGACCAATTTTGGCGCCCGGGTGAATTTCGATACCAGTCAAAAAGCGAGAAAACATGGAGAGTACGCGTGCTATCCATTTCAGGCCAAGATTCCACAAAAAGTGGGAGATGCGATGCAACCAAACTGCATGCAGGCCCTGGTAGCAAGTGATGACCTCGAGACGGTTCCGAGCTGCAGGGTCTCTGGCAATGATGGAGTCGACTTGGTCGAATAATGAATTTGACATGTATTGATTTTAACGGGATGCGCTTATTTTCTCAGGAGCATCTGTTTTGCTATCCCTCGCAAAAGATCGATTTCTTCCTTGTGCAGGCGACTTCTGGCAAATAATGCTTGAATACGCGGCATCAATTTCTTTGGGTTTGCAGGGTCTAGATAGCCGATAGCTTCGAGTCCCTCGCGCCAATGCTCCAGCATCGCGGCTACCGCTGCAGGATCAGCAAAATCAGCCATTTCTTCGCGGTTGACTAAAGTACTGCGTTTATCGTCATGCTGGGTAAGCGTTTCTCTGAGGGTGAAGGCGCAAACCATCAGCGCCTGGGCAAGGTTGAGGGATGGATAATCTGGATTGGCATCTAACCAGACTCTGTGGGTGCATAAAGCTAAATGTTCGTTATCTAGCCCTGTTCTTTCTGGGCCAAAGAGAAGGGCTACCTTCCCGCCGCTCTGGACGGAGGTCTCTGTAAGGGACTTAGCAGATTCCCAATCGATGGCAGGAGGGCCAAACTCTCTGTCACGGCTAGTTAGGCCCAGAACTAGCGAGCAACCCTCTACGGAGGCGGCTAATGAGTCGCCCTCTATTGAGCTCTCTAGAACGTCTGTAGCACCGCTAGCTAGGGCTATGGCTTCAGGATGTGAGGAAACCCCCTTGATCTTTGGATTAATCAATCTGAGTTCGCTAAAACCCATGGTTTTTAGGGCGCGAGCAGCTGATCCCACGTTTCCTGGGTGACTGGTTTCGACTAAAACCCAGCGGAGTAATGCGGATGTTTCGATATTCATCAAGGCGCTTTAGGCTGGTTAATGGGGTGTAATGAACGCTAATCGTTTAGAATCAATCTGTTAGCTTCGTATTGTCATGCAATTTACCCTAGTTGTAGGCGCTACAAGGAGCTTGTTCTTATTTAATTTGTCCATCAATACTATGCATCCCATGTTAAATGTGGCCGTTAAGGCTGCCCGTCGCGCTGGAACAGTCATTAATCGTGCTTCCTTGAATTTGGAGCGCTTGCAGGTTGACCGCAAGCAGCACAACGATTTCGTAACCGAGGTGGACAAAGCCGCAGAAGCGGCCATCATTGAAACGCTCAGTGAAGCCTATCCAACCCATGGATTTTTGGCTGAAGAAACTGGCGAACGTAATGCCGATGCAGAAAATGTTTGGATCATCGATCCCTTAGATGGCACTACTAATTTTATTCACGGATTTCCTCAGTACGCGGTTTCGATTGCGCTAGCAGTTAATGGCGTAACTCAACAAGCTGTTGTGTATGACCCAACACGTGATGAGTTGTTTACAGCGACACGTGGAGCCGGTGCGTATTTAGATCGTCGACGTTTACGTGTCGCCACACAAGATCGCTTGGCCAATTCTTTATTGGGAACGGGCTTTCCTTATCGCGAAGATCAAGACTTAGAAAAGTATTTAAAAATCTTTGCTGATATGTCACGTCAATGTGCGGGTCTGCGTCGTCCGGGTGCTGCCTCTTTAGACTTGGCTTACGTAGCAGCTGGCCGTTACGATGGTTTCTTTGAGAGCGATCTCAAACCTTGGGATATGGCTGCAGGCGCTTTGCTGATTACTGAAGCAGGTGGTTTGATTGGTAACTATCGCGGTGAAGAAGGCTTCTTAAAAAGCGGTGAAGCAATGGCAGCAAATCCGCGTATCTTTGCGCAAATGGTGCAAGCACTTTCTAAATATTCTGCTTCTTAAATAAAAATCGAATTGAGCAATCGATCTGTTTAATTTTTAATCAGGTCGATATATCGAGTGCCGGCATCATCAATGAGTAGGGCGCTTGCTCTTGGGCGACCGCTCTCTGGATGATCGAGATCCCAGTCAGATAAGACCCAACGCTGCCACTGCTGGCCATCCATCGACTCTTCATGGTGTGCTGGCATATGGGTATGCCCATGAATCAATAAATCCCCTGAGTGATCTCTTAGGGCTGTTGCACAAGCTTGTTTCGTGACATCCATCTTGAGGCGTTGCGCTCTTGATGCTTGTGTTTGTTGGTATTGGGCGTGGCTATTGCTGCGAAGATGCTGAGCAATACCCTTGCGCCAATTGAGTGGCAGGCTTAAAAAGATTTTTTGAATCCAAGACTTTCTTACACAGCCTCGAAAGATTTGATAGCCAATATCTGCTGTGCATAAAGCATCGCCATGGGCTAATACCCACTTCTTCGAAGCGATCTCAACAGTGGTTGGATCGGGTAAGAGTGTCATGCCAGTCTTTTTTATAAAACTATGACCAATTAAAAAATCTCGATTACCGCGTAGGTAATACGTTTTTACTTTGGTGGAGAGGTTGGCGATTGCACGTTGCACTTCCTGCTGAAAAGGAGAGTGTGCAGCAGCGTCATCGCCTACCCAATATTCAAATAAGTCACCGAGAATAAATATGGCCTCTACTTTTGGAGCCTCTTTTTCACAGAAGTCAAAAAAGCGTTGCGCCGTCAAGGGCATTGACGGCGTGAGGTGTAGGTCTGATATGAGCAGTGCGCTCGCGTGATGCGGAATCATTCCTCGAGAACGGTGGCTTTCTCAATCACAACATCTTCTTTGGGAACGTCTTGATGAAAACCTGAGCTACCAGTCTTTACCTTACGGATGGTGTCTACAACATCCATACCATTAGTGACTTTGCCAAATACGGCATAACCCCAGCCCTGAGCATTAGGAGCGGTATGGTTTAAGAAGTCATTGTCATTTACGTTAATGAAAAACTGTGCAGTTGCTGAATGTGGCTCACTAGTGCGTGCCATTGCTACTGTATAGCGATCATTCTTGAGGCCATTGTTGGCTTCGTTTTCAATTTCTGCGCCAGTTGGCTTCTGTTTCATGCCAGCAGACATGCCGCCACCCTGTATCATGAAGTTATCAATTACGCGATGAAAGATGGTTCCATCATAGTGACCGCTTTTGACATATTGCAAAAAGTTAGCAACGCTTTTAGGTGCCTTAGCGGCATCGAGTGAGAGGGTGATGTCACCCTTATTGGTTTTTAGAAGAACTTTCGCCATTATTAGATCTACTTTCTGGAAGGTTAGTGGATGGGTTATTACTTGGTAATCAATCCGTTGTATTTAAGGACGGACTCACTGTGCGATTCATTGGACGCTTTGCTGGAGGCTTCAAGACATCTAAGAGGGCTTTAGCGCGATTAGAGTACTGACGTTGATTGAGTTGAGCATTCTTGGCTGCATCTTCATATGCCTGGGCACCAAGGCGGATATAGATCTCGCCTAAATTGGCTGAGGCAATGGCATAGCTCGGTCGCAATTTGAGGGCAAGCTCAAGATAGTCTCGCGCCTCAATCCATTGTCCTTGGTTAGCAGCAATTGCCGCTAGATTGTTATAAGGCTCTGGCAGTTCTGGAAACTGCTGTGTGATTTCAATCAAAGTCTTTTTGGCTTGATCAAATTGGCGCATCTCAATTTGCAAACGCGCCTTTACGAAACGTAACTGCACATTTCGTGGAGTCTTTTTTAGATCAGCATTAATTTGAGAAACTGCATCTTGGTATTTGCGTGCCTTGATGAGTTTTTCAACATCTGACGGTACCGCATTCTTAGTAATGGGATCAGGCTCAATAATTAAGAAGGATAAAAAAGGTACCCCTACAGTTTCAGACAATTCTGGATTTAATGGGTCATATCCCATGTCAGCAGAAAGTCTTGGTGGATCAGTTGGGCTGTATCCGCCAAGGTAGGGTTGGGGGGCTAGCTGTCCAGCCTTCATTTCCTGAGCGTTTAATGCCGTAATTTCAGCGTCAGCCCGCTGCTGGGCGGGGGTGCTGCAGCCCGACAATAGAGCCAGGGTTGCCAAAGTGGCAAAAGCTGGGGCAAAGACCTTATTCAAGACTGGGCGTGGCGCTAGGGCGTTGTGGTGCATAGAGGAAGGGGTGTGAAACGGGCTCATTCGATATACTCAGCGCTCAGTCTAACAAATTGGCGCTACTTGCCCCACCTTTATAGCCCTATGCTGCAAATCTATAACACCCTTAGCCGTTCTAAACAGGTCTTTAAGCCCATAGTGCCGGGCAAGGTGAAGATGTACGTCTGCGGCATGACCGTTTATGACTTTTGCCATATTGGACATGCCAGAGTCATGATTGTCTTTGATATGGTAGTTCGCTGGCTCAGGGCGAGTGGCTATGAAGTTCTTTATGTTCGTAACATCACCGATATTGATGACAAGATCATTAATCGTGCCATTGAGAATGGTGAACCAATTTCTGTATTAACAAATCGCTTTATTGATGCCATGCATGCCGACTCAGATGAGTTGGGCTTAATGCATCCCGATCAAGAACCTCGCGCCACTGATTACATTGCGCAAATGCAAGGCATGATCGGCAAACTCATTGAAAATGAATTAGCCTATCAAGCCAATGACGGTGATGTTAATTTTGCAGTGCGCTTATTACCGCGTTATGGTCAGTTGTCTGGAAAAACTTTAGATGAATTAAATGCGGGGGAACGTGTAGCGGTAGTTGATGGCAAACGTGATCCCTTGGATTTTGTTTTATGGAAAAGCGCTAAGTCTGAAGAGCCAGCTGATACACGCTGGAAGTCGCCTTGGGGCGAAGGTCGCCCCGGTTGGCATATTGAGTGTTCAGCAATGTCTTGTGACTTGTTAGGTGAGCACTTTGATATCCACGGTGGCGGTGCTGACTTGCAGTTTCCGCATCATGAAAATGAAATTGCTCAAAGTGAGGGCGCCCTGTACGGCAAAGATCGCAAAGATGATGATGCCCCCTTTGTAAATTACTGGATGCATAACGGCCACATTCGCGTTAACGAAGAGAAGATGTCTAAGTCACTAGGTAACTTCTTTTTAATTCGCGATGTTCTCAAAAGCTTTGATCCTGAGGTGTTGCGTTTCTTTATGTTGAAGGCGCACTACCGTAGCCCTATTAACTATAGTGATGCACAGCTTGAAGAAGCTCGCTCGGGATTGGCGCGCCTATATACCGCTTTAGCGCAAGGCCCAAAAGCCCAGGCAATTCAGCTATATCCAAACAACCCATGGGCCAAGCGTTTTGCTGATGCCATGAATGACGACTTCAATACACCTGAAGCGATTGCTGTCTTGTTTGATTTGGCTAGTGAAATCAATCGTGCGCAAGGCGAAGAGAAGCAGTTGCTTGCCAATACATTGAAGGCTCTTGGCGCGACATTGAATTTCCTGCAACGTGATCCCACTGCATTTTTACAGGCGGGCTCAAAGGATCAAGATGGCTTGACCCCATCACAAATTGAAGAACAAATTGCAGCACGCGCGGCTGCTAAGCAAGCAAAAGACTTTGCTAAGGCAGACTTGATTCGTAAAACATTGTTAGAGCAGGGCATTGTTTTGGAAGACAAACCCGGCGGCTTAACAGAATGGCGTAGAGCTTAATGACGGCTTCAAAAACAGAGAAAGCAGTTAAAGCTGAAACAATTCTTGAAGAAGTTGCTCCAGAATATTGGGAGCAGGCTTGTAAAGAATTGATGAAGCAAGATCGGATTCTCAAAAAACTCATTCCTAAGTATGGCTCAGGCTTTTTAGTCACACGCGGCGATCCATTTAATACTCTGGCAAGAGCCATTGTTGGTCAGCAGATTTCAGTAGCGGCAGCACAATCCGTTTGGAATAGAGTGGTTTCTGCTAGCAAAAAGAAAGTCACGCCTAAAAATATTCTAGCGCTCTCAGTAGAAGAATTGCGTGCCGCCGGATTGTCTGGTCGCAAAGTTGAATACATCCGAGATCTGGCGGATCACTTTGATTCAGGGCGCCTTCATGCCAATCAATGGAAGGATATGGATGATGAGAGCGTTATCAAGGAATTGAGCTCAATTCGGGGGATTGGTCGCTGGACCGCTGAAATGTTCCTCATTTTCAACATGATTCGACCCGATATTCTCCCTTTGGATGATGTTGGACTCATTAAGGCCATTTCCCTCAATTACTTCAGCGGAGAGCCTGTCAGCCGCCATGAAGCCCGTGAAGTGGCGGCTAATTGGGCCCCGTGGCGTACAGTTGCCACCTGGTACATGTGGAGAAGTATCGACCCAATCCCAGTTGAATATTAAAATCAAGCTATGAAAACGACTTTCCTGGATTTTGAGCAGCAAATCGCCGAATTAGAGTCAAAGATTGAAGAGCTGCGTTTTGTGCAAGATGAGTCATCGGTGGATATCTCCGATGAGATCAAAACGCTTGCTGAAAAAAGTCAGCAGCTAACAAAAGATGTTTACGCCAATCTTACTCCTTGGCAGGTTTCTCAAGTAGCGCGTCATCCACAGCGTCCATACACCTTGGATTATGTTGGCGCTTTATTTACAGATTTCCACGAGTTGCATGGCGATCGCACTTTTGCAGACGATCAATCGATCATCGGTGGCCTTGCCCGTTTTGAAAATCAACCATGCATGGTGATTGGTCATCAAAAGGGTCGAGACACTAAAGAGCGGGCTCTCAGAAACTTTGGTATGAGCCGTCCTGAGGGTTATCGCAAAGCAATGCGCCTCATGCGTCTTGCTGAAAAGTTTGGCATCCCAGTATTCACTTTTGTAGATACGCCTGGCGCCTTCCCTGGTATTGATGCAGAAGAGCGTAATCAGTCTGAAGCGATTGGCCGTAACTTATTTGTACAAGCAGAATTAGAAGTGCCTATCATTGCTACGATTATTGGTGAGGGCGGCTCAGGCGGTGCTCTAGCAATCGCTATGGGTGACATCGTGTTGATGTTGCAAAACTCTACATATTCAGTAATCTCCCCAGAAGGTTGTGCTTCTATTCTTTGGAAGACGGCCGATAAGGCTCCTGAGGCTGCTGAGCAGTTAGGCCTCACAGCTCAGCGCTTGAAGGCTCTGGGCCTTATTGACAAGATTGTGGCCGAGCCTATTGGTGGCGCGCATCGTGATTACGACAATATGATGAGCAATATGCGCAAAGCACTTGCGGAATCTTTAAAAACCTTTGATGGCATGAAAGTCGATGCATTACTTGACCGTCGTCATGAGCGTTTGATGAGCTATGGCAAGTTCAAGGAAATCACAGCAAAGTCCTAAGTCAGGAAAACGTATTGCGGTTGCCTTAAGTGGTGGCCTCGATTCGGTTGTGTTGCTTGATACGGTTTGCAAAGCGCAAGCTAAAAACCAAAATCAAATCTTCGCATTTCATATCCATCATGGCTTGCAAAAACAGGCGGATGACTGGTTGATCTTTTGCGAAAAGCTCGCGAAACAATACAAGATTCATTTTGATTTCAGGCTGCTTCATTTAAAAGCTGAAGAGGCTAAGGGCAATATTGAAGCTAGAGCAAGAGCGGGGCGTTACGAAGCACTTGCTGATCTGTGTGAAGAATACGGCATCGAAGATTTACTATTAGCGCATCACCAGAACGATCAAGCAGAAACTGTTCTCTTGCAACTACTCCGTGGCTCTGGCGTGGCGGGCCTAGCGGGGATGCCGGCAAGCAGGGGGATCTCAATTAACCCAGGCATTACTCTTTGGCGCCCGCTCTTAAATCAAAGTAGACAAGAGCTAGAAGCATACGCCAAAGAACATAAGCTTAAGTGGATTGAAGATCCTAGTAATCAAGATACAAAATATCGTCGCAACGCTGTGCGAAAGAAAATTATTCCTGAACTTGAAAAGATCCAGCCTGAAGCTTTAGCTAATATGGCACGTAGCGCACAACTGCTTGGTGAGGCGCAAACTTTGCTGAACCGTCTGGCTGAGCAAGATGGCAAAAGTATTCTCAATAAGAATCAGCTGAAAGTAGCGCCGCTACTGGTATTAGCAGAAAAGAAGTTACCTGCAGCAAATAATGTCTTACGTTATTGGTTGCAAACACAGCGGTTGGCTATGCCATCTCAAGAGCGCTTGCAAGCATGGTGGCGTGATCTTGCACAAGTTAAAGCAGACGCTAATCTTGCGTGGCTACATGACGAAAGAAAGATTTACCTATGGCGCGGTATGTTGCAGGTAGGTAACGTGGAAGCGGGACGCTGGGTTTTAAAAACCTTGCCGGCCAACTCTAAGCAATTGGGACTTCCTGCTGACTGGGTTAAAGATGCCCAAGATAACAATGAAATTAGCCTTAGGGAGCGTCAAGGCTCTGAGAAGATACAGATTAAGCCTAAGACCCCCCGTAAAACCCTCAAAAACCTCTATCAGGAGGCTGATATTCCGCCCTGGGAGCGCCAAGCACCCTTACTCTACATCCATGATGAATTAATCGCTGTAGCGGGTATTGGGCTTAGCTATCCACACTTGGTAGCTTCTGGCAGGCGCGTACTCCCAGAATGGGTACAAAACCCTGTAAAATAAGCCCTTTTTAGATCCTCAGGGAAAATTTCCCTGTCACAAATAGTTAAATAAACGGTTTTTATGGCTCTTATCGTTCATAAATATGGCGGCACCTCAATGGGCTCAACGGAGCGTATTGCCAATGTTGCCAAACGCGTTGCTAAATGGATGCGTGCTGGCCATCAAGTGGTAGTCGTGCCTTCAGCCATGTCAGGTGAAACCAATCGCTTGCTAGGCCTTGCAAAAGAAATCAATCCTGACGCAAGCCCGCGAGAATTAGATCAAATTGCTTCTACTGGCGAGCAAGTCAGTTCCGGTCTCTTGGCCTTGGCACTCATGCGCGAAGGTATTGATGCGGTGAGCTATGCGGGCTGGCAAGTTACTGTTCATACTGATTCGTCTTTCACGAAGGCGCGTATCAAGAGTATTGAAAGCGACAAGATTCTTAAGGATCTTAATGCAGGTCGTGCGGTTGTGGTGACTGGTTTCCAGGGCGTTGATCCTGAAGGCAATATCACGACACTGGGTCGCGGAGGTTCTGATACATCGGCAGTTGCTATGGCAGCGGCGCTGAAAGCGGATGAGTGCCTAATATACACAGACGTTGATGGTGTGTACACAACCGACCCACGCGTTTGTGAAGATGCTCGTCGCTTAGACAAAATTACTTTTGAAGAGATGCTAGAAATGGCTAGCTTAGGTTCAAAGGTATTGCAGATTCGTTCAGTTGAGTTTGCTGGTAAGTACAAAGTTAAAACCCGGGTTCTGTCTTCTTTGACAGACCCATTGATGCCTTTAGCTGATGAAATGAGCTCAGGCACCTTGATTACATTTGAAGAGGACAGCACTATGGAAGCCGCAGTTATTTCCGGCATCGCCTTTGCGCGTGATGAAGCGAAGATTACCGTTCTTGGAGTTCCAGATCGCCCAGGCATTGCTTATCAAATCCTTGGCCCGATTGCGGATGCCAATATTGATGTGGACATCATTATCCAGAACCAATCTGTAGAAGGTAAGACTGACTTCACTTTCACAGTGCCACGTGCTGATTATCAAAAAGCATTAGACATTCTGAAGAACACTGTGCAAGCGCATATTGAAGCAAAAGAAATCTCTGGCGATCCAAAGGTTTCCAAAGTTTCAGTGGTTGGCGTTGGCATGCGTTCTCATGTTGGCATTGCCAGCAAGATGTTCCGCACTTTGTCAGAAGAGGGCATCAATATCTTGATGATCTCCACTAGCGAAATTAAGATCTCTGTCGTCATCGATGAGAAATACATGGAATTGGCTGTGCGCGCCTTGCACAAGGCATTTGAGTTGGACCAGAAGTAAGTAAAAATCATAATAAACCCCTCAGAAGCGGTTATCCGTTAAACTGTGGGGCGTTGTAATAGTAAGAAGTACGGAGACGTGGCCGAGCTGGTCGAAGGCACTCCCCTGCTAAGGGAGCATCGGGGCTAAAACTCTGATCGGAGGTTCGAATCCTCTCGTCTCCGCCAAGCACTTAAAGATAAAGGGGCCCATGGCCCCTTTATCTATTTCTGGAATCTGGTTAATGCTTTTATGGTTATTATTTCAAAAAGCCTTATAAATATTTACAACCACTGTAAAAAAGGATTCCTGTGAAACGAATTATCCATTTAGTGATTGCTACTTCCTGCTATATTTTTTCTAGCTTAGCGCTCGCCTATCCTACAAAACCCATAACAATTATTGTGCCTCAGGCACCAGGTGGAACAAACGACATTGTTGGTCGTGTTGTTGCACAGCGCCTTGGTGAGCAAATGAAAGCTTCAGTGATTGTCGAAAACAAGCCTGGAGCCGGCGGCAATATTGGCACTCAGTATGTTGCTAATGGACCCAAAGATGGTTACACGCTTTTAATGACCATCAGTAGTGCCCAAGCTATTAATCCTGCGCTTTATAAAAATCCAGGATTTGATCCGGTAAATGATTTTGTTCCATTGGCAATGATTGGTTCAGTTCCTAATGTCTTGGTGGTGAATCCAAACTTCCCGGCTAAGAATTTGGATGAATTCTTAAAGCTGGTTAAATCAAAGCCTCCAGAAACTTACCAATATGCTTCGGCAGGCAATGGCACCTTAAACCACCTACTTGGTGAAATGCTCAACCAGAGCTATGGAATCTCATTGCAGCACATTCCTTATAAGGGCGTGGCTCCTGCGCTCAACGATCTTTTGGGCGGTCAGGTGCAAATTGCATTTGCGAGTTTGCCTTCTGTGCTGCAATACATCAACTCACAAAAACTGATTGCCCTTGGCGTTAGCTCACCAAAGCGTTCGCCGATTCTTCCAGATGTGCCTTCGATTTCAGAAAAAGTTCCTGGATTCTCTGGATCCTTATGGATTGGCTTATTTGCGCCAAAAGGCACACCTAAGCCTGTAGTTGATAAATTGCAAAAAGAGATGCAGCTAACACTCGCAAACCCCGAGTTAAGAGAGAAATTACAAGCTTCTGGAGTAGAACTTGCAAACATGACGCCAACTGAATTTGCAAAACAGTTGCAAGATGATATCGCTCGCTGGGCCAAAATTGTTAAGGCATCCGGAGCATCTCTAGACTAGACTCCAGTAGATGCTCAAGAATGCAATAAAGATAAAGGGGCTTATAGCCCCTTTATTTATTTCTAGTGCAGCATCAGGTTAGTTCAATCCATTAACTGCTTGCATGAAGCCTTGGATGTATTGCGGAGGTACATAGAGTTCAGTCTTGATTCCAGTCTTGGAGGATACGGTCATGATGAAACCCTTCTTCATTTTATCTTTGAGGAATGCTTCAGTTAACTGAATTGAGAGCACTTCTCTAAAGATACATCCTCGTTCACCGCATGCACCAGCCTCTCTACCAACTACTTTAAAAGTGGTAGCGGGAATCCCTTCTTGAGATGCTGAATCGTAATAGCGCCATTGTGAGAAATACGTTAACTGTGCAACCAACTCATAGGTTTTTGCGCCTTGCTTTGGTTGCTCAGCTCTGAGACTAAACATTTCATAGGTATTGGCTTCATCCATCGTATTGATAGGAGGGCCCTGATAAATTTTTCCTCCTGTTACTGAGTTTGGTGTGATGATGGTTGAGTGATAAACATCATTAATTTCCCAGCCGCTAATTTTTTTGTCATTGTTGCTACAGGCAGCAAGACCGGTGCCAATTACCAGTAATAGAACTACTCGATAGATGATGCGATGCATAAAAAGCTCCTTAATATCACCAAATCATACTATTCCTAGACATTGATGACCTAGTTTTCTTATTCAGAACCGCATCCTATAGGGGATTCGTAACCCAATCCAATTGATTGCCCGCATTAGGGTATCTCACTACCCTTTTATTCTACTTCACAACTTCACAACTTCAGAAGTTGTGATATAGTCTTGGTACTGGGAGATGAAATGAAGAGACAAATACCAAAAACACATCAAGCCTTGGAGTGGGTGGGGAAGGGTCTAACTGCTGCTCAAGCAGCTAGAAAGATGGAGATTTCAGAATCCAGCGTATATGCCGCTCTTAAGAAGACCAGAGCAAAAGAAGTGGGTTGTTGTCCAACATGTGGTCACAAAATAAGGAACTAAGATGAAAAAGACTCTATTAGCAGCTGTATCAATTTCCGTTGCTGCGTTTGCGTATGCAAATACAAAGCCGTCGGATTCTTCTGAGTTGATGAATCAGCAGTGCAAGATATCTGCTGAAGCAGTGTCTACTCTAAAGGGACTGCGTTACGGTAATACGTCCATTCGTAAGGATGTTTCTACCTTGATTAATGCAAGCTTAAAGACCCCTGAAAATCGGGATCTTGCGCAAAAGACCCTTAACTTAATGGTTGACGACAAATTATCCGATGTCAGAAGCTTGGAAAGTAAGTACTGCTCTTAAGGGGTTCAGTTCAACCGATCTAAATTGGCAAAAAACGCAGAATGTCCTGATTGCGGGAATATGCGGGCATTGTTTGATCAATGTCCGCATTGCAGCTCTATTGCTTTACCTATCTTAAGTTCCGATACGATTGAACTTAATATCAAGCAAGATGGCCCTTATATAGATGAAGCTCTAGATAGGCTTACGGAATATTTACGCAAATCTCTCGAGGTTGGAATTAAAGCCATTGTGCTGATTCATGGCTATGGATCTAGTGGAGAGGGAGGCCGCATTAAATGGGCTATCCATGATGCGCTTGAAAATAATCGCTATTCCGATAGGGTGGATGAGTATTACTTTGGCGAAGATGTGGCTTATGGCAGCGAGGCATATCATGCTTTGCACAAACGTCGCCCGGGATTGAAGCGCTATCTCAAGCGCTTCAAAGAGGGTAATGCTGGAATGACGGTCTTATTGCTCAAGTCCTATTAGAAGTGCTTAGAATAGGGCTATATGTGTAATTGTTGCCTTACTAACTGGGAATCCCTCTATGACTGTTAAGAAACTAGACCATTCAGTTGTCCACGATGACAAACAGGCTGGTGCCGAAAGTCTGATTAGTGAATTCAAATCTCTCATGGCCGATGCTGAAGCTTTAATCATAGCCACCGAAGATCACCCAGGGGAGGCGATTAGCTCCATTCGAAATAAGGCTCTAGAAACTTTGGCTGGCGCTAAAGAAAGTCTTTCTGGAGTTGAGGGTAAGTTGCTTGATAAAGCAAAGATAGCAGCTGATGGTGCGGATGACTTTGTCCATCGCAACCCATGGGAGGCTGTTGGTGTTGCAGCAGGCTTGGGCTTGCTTATCGGTTTATTTATTGGCCGTCGTTAATACTATATGTCTCAAGAAAACTTACTTACCTCCATCAAGGGCTTAGCCTCTACGGGAGCATCTATTGCTCAAACGCGTTTAGAGCTTTTATCGCTCGATGTGCAAATAGCTAGAAGCAAATTCATTAGCTTGTTAGTGATGATTATTAGCGCCTTATTCTTTCTATTCTTTGGCTTAGTGATGTTAGCATTGCTGATTGTGATCTATAGCTGGGAAACAGACCGAATGATGGCGCTAGGTTTGCTAACTGCAGCATTCTTGTCTATTGGGGCGATTCTGGCATTCTTAATTACTCAGTCGCTGCGCAAGATGCCGAGATTATTCGAAGCCTCAATTACTGAATTGGCTAAAGATCGCGAAGCACTTTCAAAATGAACGACAAGCTTAAGGCCTTAGAGCATCGTCAGCATGAGTTAATGCTGCAAGCTAGTCGAGAGCGCAAGGCTTTTGCCGAACACTTTGAGGCCTGGGAAAAACCACTTTCGTGGGCTGACAAAGGGTTGGATGCGGTTCAATTCTTGAAAAGCAACCCGATTCTATGGACCAGTGCGTTTGCTGCTCTTGCACACTACAAACCCAAGCTTGCTAGTAAAGTTTTGGCAGTAGGTTGGGGCGCTATGAAAATTGTAAAGAGTGCTAAAAAGCTCATCTAGCTTTGTAATACAGATTGATGGCGAATACGATTCTGTTTTAGGAGTTCGTTGCCATTTAAGAAAGCAATTTCCAATAAGGTAATTGCACCGCTTACTTCAAATCCAGCCGAACGGATTAATTTATCGGCAGCTATTAATGTGCCGCCAGTAGCCAGCACATCATCTAGCAACAATACTTTGGCATCTTTGGGTAAGGTGGATTGCTGAATTTCTAAAGAATCATTGCCATACTCAAGACCATAAGCTTCGCGATGGCTAGCTAAGGGAAGTTTGTTAGGCTTTCTGGCCAATGCTAAACCCTTATGAGCGTGATGGGCTAGTGCAGAGCCAAAGATAAAGCCCCGTGATTCAATGCCCAGGATGTGGGTGTAATCAAATTGCTTGGCGATCTCATCCAACTGACGAACAGCTTCTTTAAAAGCAGCTGGATTGGCAAGCAGCGGGGAGATATCCCTAAAGAGAACCCCTGGTTTTGGAAAGTCAGGAACTCCGGGTAGATAATCTAATAAATTCATTGCCAACCAATATGAAAACAGAACTACTCATTATTACCGCATTAGAGTCCGAGCTCAAGCGAGAAGTATTACCAAGCTGTGTAGAGATCGTCTATACGGGGATTGGCAAAATTAATGCAGCTATCACCAGCATTAAAGCTATTCATCAATATTCGCCTAAAAGAATTCTCAATTTTGGTACCGCTGGAAAAATCAAATCAGAACTGCATGGTTTGCTGGAGATCGGTAAGGTGATTCAACGCGACATGCAAGCTGAGCCATTAGCACCTCGTGGTAGTACGCCATTCTGTATAAGACCACAAGAATATCTATCATCCGGACAATTTATTTGTGGCTCCGGCGACAGCTTTGTCACAGCACATGACCCATGGTTACATAACCTAGGGGTAGATGTGGTGGATATGGAATTATTTGCGATTGCTGCCGTTGCTCATGATCACCAAATTCCTTGGCAATCATTTAAGTACATTACTGATGATGCCAATGAAAGTTCTGGCGAGGATTGGCAAGCCAAAGTTCACTATGGACAAGATCTAATTTTAGAAAAGCTTAGTGACATTCTCTGAAACTGGATTATCAATTGACTAATTTACCCATATTTTCTCAAGGAATTATCCGAGATGATGCCAGAGAGCTTTGATTACATCGTCGTGGGCGGCGGCTCAGCTGGGAGTGTTATGACTGGACGCTTGAGTGAAGATGCTAAGTCTAGTGTTGTATTGCTTGAAGCTGGTGGTAGAGGCGATAGTTGGTTGGTGAGAACGCCTGCAGCTGCAGTAGCTATGCTGCCAACATCCATTAATAACTATGCCTTTGAAACAGTTCCCCAAAAAGGCTTAAATGGCCGCTGTGGTTACCAGCCAAGAGGTAAATGTCTAGGCGGATCTTCTGCGATCAATGCCATGATTTATACGAGGGGCCATCGTTTTGATTATGACCATTGGCATTCCCTTGGAAATCTTGGGTGGTCGTACGATGAGATGCTGCCGTATTTTATAAAAAGTGAAAACAATTCTGCCTTTAAAGATCAATATCATGGCAATGATGGTCCGTTATGTGTATCAAACTTGCAATCACATAACCCTTTTCAGCAAATTTATCTTAATGCTGCTAAAGAGGCTGGTTTCCCAATTAATCCAGACTTTAATGGCGCACAACAAGAAGGTCTTGGCATCTATCAAGTCACCCATAATAATGGCGAGCGCTGGAGCGCAGCACGCGGCTATTTACATCCTCATATAGGCAAACGTAAGAATCTACAAGTCCAGACTGGCGTGCAGGTTGATCGAATACTGTTTGAGGGTAAAAAGGCAAAAGGGGTGGTATGCACACAAAATGGCAAACAACAAGTCATATTTGCTAATAAAGAAATCATCCTCTGTGCTGGCGCTTTTCATTCTCCCCAGCTGTTGATGGTTTCTGGAGTCGGACCAAAAGATCAATTAAGTCAATTTGGCATACCGTTAGTTCATGATTTGCCAGGCGTAGGTCAGAACTTACAAGACCATCCAGATTTTATTTTCGGCTACTCAGCCAATAGCCTGGATCTCATCGGAATTTCTTTTGGCGGCACGGTTAAATTGGCTGGTGAAATTATCAAGTACATCCGCTCACGTGAGGGGATGATTGCTACCAACTTTGCAGAGGCAGGCGGTTTCCTTAAAACAGACCCCAGTCTTGAGGCCCCTGACGTCCAGTTACATTTTGTGGTTAGTCTAGTTGAGGATCATGCTCGTAAGTTGCATATGGCCCATGGCTATTCTTGTCATGTGTGCGTACTCAGGCCTAAAAGTCGCGGCCAAGTAAGTTTGGCGAGTAACAGCATGAAAGACGCCCCATTAATAGACCCTGGCTTTTTGAATGAAGAGGAGGATGTGGAGGCTCTGGTGAGGGGATACAAACTCACCAAACAACTGATGGATGCTCCTAGCTTAGCCAGCATCACAAATAAGAACATTTTTACTCCAGATGTAAAAACAGACGACGACATTCGAAAAATTATCCGGGAGCGGGTGGATACCGTCTATCACCCAGTGGGCACTTGCAAAATGGGTAATGACGCAATGGCAGTTGTTGACTCTAATCTAAAGGTCCATGGAATAGAGGGGCTGCGTGTAGTTGACGGATCTATCATGCCTACCTTGGTTGGGGGTAATACCAACGCCCCCATTATTGCTATTGCTGAAAAAGCAGCCGACATGATCCGCTGCGAGTAGCGTTATTGTTCAGCTTTGTACCAAACCTGAGTGCGGCCTAATAATGGAACGCCAATATAGCCACGCACATCCATCTTCTTGCCATCTTCAGTCGCAATCTTGACCTTATAAACTTCACCTTCTTTGGGGTCTAGGATTTTTCCACCAGACCATACGCCGGGTTGATCTTGTTTTAGATCTGTCATGATTTTCATGCCAACAATAGGCTTATCTTTTCTATCATCCTTGCAGAGATTGCAGTTCAACAGAGGCGTTTCATTAGGCTTGGGAAAGGTTTTGATAATGGTGCCTTCAAGCACGCCATTGACCTGCTCAATTTTGATTAAAGAAGCGGGTTGATTAGTTTTGTCATCAATTGTTTTCCACACCCCAATGGCAGGATCAGTTTGCGCATAGGCGGTAACGGAAAATGCAATGAGGCAGGTAGATATAGTCAGTAATTGTTTTGTATTCATGATGTCTCCTAATTAGTGCGCAAGTAATCAGCAACGCTCAAATATTCCGGCTGCACCCATGCCGGTACCAACGCACATTGTGACCATGGCATGCTTTAGGTTGCGTCGCTGCAAAGCATGGATAGCTGTAGCGGCTCGAATCGCACCGGTTGCGCCCAGTGGATGACCAAGGGCAATCGCGCTTCCTAGTGGATTGACTTTGCTTTGATCTAGACCAAGATCCCGTATGACCGCTAAAGACTGTGCTGCAAAAGCCTCATTCAATTCAATCCAGTCCATATCCTGCAGATTTAAACCGGCAAGTTTTAATGCGGCTGGAATTGCCTCTTTAGGGCCAATACCCATGATTTCTGGCGCTACACCTTTAACTGCAAAACTTACAAAACGAGCCAAAGGTGTGAGTCCAAAGGTTTTAATAGCTTTCTCGCTAGCTAGAATTAGTGCACCTACTCCATCAGAGGTTTGTGAGCAATTGCCGGCTGTAACGGTTCCCTTAGCAGCGAATGGGGATTTGAGTTTTGCCAAGCCTTCTAGTGATGTATCAACACGCGGACCTTCATCCTTTATAAATTCACGCCATTGCACTTCTACCTGGCCCTTATCTAGATTCATCGAGCGATGTGCTACTTTGACCGGGAATATTTCAGAATTAAATTCACCAGCAGCTTGGGCGGCCATTGCTTTTTGATGTGAGGCAAAAGCAAAGGCATCTTGATCTTCTCTGCTGATCTTCCATTGTTGAGCAACCTTCTCAGCTGTTAATCCCATGCCGTAGGCAATGCCTATATTTTCATCGCCCATAAAAATCTCCGGCGACATTGACGGTGTATTGCCCCCCATGGGAACCATGCTCATAGACTCCACGCCACCAGCAATCATGACATCAGCCTCGCCAACCCGAATGCGATCTGCAGCCATCGCAATTGCATTTAGACCTGAGGAGCAGAAGCGATTGACAGTAATACCGCCAACGGTATTGGGTAGGCCGCCTAGGAGGAGTCCAATACGAGCCACATTCAAGCCTTGTTGGGCTTCTGGCATGGCGCAACCAATAATGGTATCTTCAATTGCCTTTGGATCTAGGGTGGGGACTTGACTCAAGATATGCTGCAAAGCATTACCAAGCAAATCATCTGGCCGAGTATTTTTTAATGCTCCTCGTCCTGATCTACCAACGGCGCTACGAGTAGCTGCAACGATATATGCGTCTTGGATATTTTTCATATTTATATCTCAGTAAATTAGTTACGAACCGGCTTGCCATTTTGCAAAATGCCCATAATGCGTTCCATGGTCTTTGGGTGTCCAATCAGCTCAACAAACGCTTGACGTTCTAGCTTGAGTAGCCACTCCTCGGTAACCAGGGTGCCAGCATCGACATCACCACCACTAATGATGTCAATAATCTTCTTGGCAATAAATGCATCATGCTCTGATATAAAGCCGCCATCACGCATATTGATGACTTGACCCATTACTGTTGAAGCTACCGAACGTCCGCCAACGGGAATTAGGGCTGGTATGGGTGGTCTATAACCGGCATAGCGCATGGCTTTGACTTGATTTTGCGCAAGCGCCAACAACTCATACACATTGGGAACTATGATGTCTCCTTTTTGTAGGTAAGCCATCTTCATGGCATCTTGAGCAGAAGAGGACACTTTAGCCATCGCTGCATTTTCAAAAGAAGCTTTTGTGAAATCTAAATAATTGGTGTTACCAGCAAGTGCTACACCTTGTGCTGCACGAATAGACGCCTCTTTGAGACCGCCACCAGCTGGCAATAAGCCAACGCCGACTTCAACGAGGCCAATATAGCTTTCAATCGCAGCAACCCTACGAGCGGATTGCATCACCAATTCGCAGCCGCCACCAAGTGCGATACCGGATACTGCGCAAATGACCGGAACCTGCGAGTACTTCACTCGCATCATCGTATCTTGGAAGAGTTTCACAAATGGCTCAACTCCAGCAGGGCCGCCTTTCATTACCATTGGTAATGCTGCTTCTAAATTAGCGCCAGCAGAGAAGGGTCCACCAGGAGTACCCAGTTTTAGAGAGCTAGGTTGCCAGATGACAAGACCTTCATAATTAGCCTCAGCAATCTCAATTGCTTTTTGAATACCATTAAGTACATCTGGGCTGATCGTGTTCATCTTGGATCTAAATGAAGCGATCAGTACATCTGGTTGGGCTGGATCAACCCAGGCACGTAGATCGGGATTCTCATAGATGGTGGTGCCAGCAGTTTTAGGATCTGGTGATCCATCTCCCAACAGTGGTGCTCTAAATACTTGCTTTTGATATACAGGTAAGTTTGAGCGGGGTACGTATTTATTCTCCGAAGCAGACCATGAGCCCTCTGGAGTATGGAAGGCTTGCTTATCTACTACAGGCCCGCTAAAGAGCCATGCAGGTAAAGGCTCTTTGCTGAGTGTTTTGCCAGCGTCAATATCTTCTTTAATCCAGTTAGCAACTTGCGTTACGCCAGCTGCCTGCCAGTCTTCAAAGGGGCCTTTGTCCCAGCCGTAACCCCAGCGCATCGCAAAATCAATTTCACGAGCGGATTGGGCAATGTCACCCAAGTGAATTGCGCAGTAGTGGAAGATGTCACGATAAATAGCCCATAAGAATTGCGCTTGAGGTTCATCGGTATCGCGTAGTAACTCAAGACGCTCAGTAATTGGCTTTTTCAGAATACGTTCAATTAAAGGCTCAATAGTTGCGGTGGAAGGTTTGTATTCACCGGTAGCAGGATCCAGCACCAGAACATTCTTACCATCCTTGCGATAAAAGCCAGCCTTTGTCTTTTGACCTAAAGCGCCCTTGGCTATAAGTTGAGTAACGACCTCTGGAGTCTTAAATAACGCAGAGAAAGGATCTCCTTGCAAGGAGTTTTCCATGGTTTTGATAACGTGAGCCATGGTGTCTAGGCCAACAACATCACTGGTTCTGAAAGTGGCTGATTTGGCGCGACCTAATTTACTTCCAGTTATGGCGTCTACCTCATCAAATCCTAGACCAAACTTTTGTGCTTCGGCAAACACTGCCAGGATTGAAAAAACCCCCACACGATTACCAATAAAGTTTGGCGTATCTTTAGCTCTGACAACGCCTTTACCCATGGTGGACGTCATAAATGTCTCTAGTGAATCTAAAACTGCAGGATCAGTATCAGCAGCTGGAATCAATTCTAGTAAATGCATGTATCGCGGCGGGTTAAAGAAATGCACACCGCAAAAGCGTTTCTTTAGATCTCCTGAGAAACCTTTGGCAAGCTCACTAATCGGTAGGCCAGAGGTATTGGTAGCAAATAACGCGTGCGCTGGAATATGAGGGGCTACTTTTTCATAGAGAGCATGTTTCCAATCCAAACGTTCTGCAATGGCCTCAATAATGAGATCGCAGTCAGATAGCAAACCCAAGTCATCTTCATAGTTGGCCGCTTGTATCAAATTTGCGTCGTTAGCAATGCCAAGTGGGGCAGGTTTGAGTTTCTTGAGGTTCTCAATGGCTTTGAGGGCAATCGCATTTTTATGCACTGGTTTGCCATCATCAGATTTGCCTGGAAGGTCAAATAAGACAACTGGTAATCCGACATTAATACATTGGGCGGCAATCTGTGCGCCCATGACGCCAGCACCCAGAATTGCTACTTTTTTAATAATTTTGTTTTCATTCATGGTTCATCTTTCAGAAAAAATCAGCTGGCATTGCCATCAATGATTTGGAGCCGGCACGTGCTTGACGGATCAGCATTGTGGTCTCAGGCAGAAGTTTGTCAAAGTAAAAGCGCGCTGTAGCTAATTTCGCTTGATAAAAAGGATCGTTGCTAGATTTGTTGGCCAAAGCAATTTTTGCCATCCGTGCAAATAGGTAGGAATAGATTAAATGACCAACTACTCTTAAATAGGGTACTGCAGCAGCGCCTACTTCTTCGTGATTCATCATGGCTTTCATGCCAATCTCTTTGGTGAGTTTTTCAACCTTAACGGCGATATCAGAAAGAGGGTCAATAAACTCTTGCATTTCTTTGCGGACGCCTTCATCCTCAATAAACTTTTCAATAATTTTTCCAAATTTAGTGAGTTTCTTGCCCATATCACCAAGAACTTTGCGACCTAAGAGATCTAGTGATTGAATCGTATTGGTACCTTCATAGATCATATTGATACGAGCATCACGCACAAACTGCTCCATACCCCATTCCGCAATGTAACCGTGACCACCAAAGACCTGCATACCTTCATTAGTGGCTGCAAAAGCGTTATCAGTCAAGAAGGCTTTAATAATTGGGGTGAGTAAGGCAACCATTTCACCGGTTTCTTTGCGAACATTTTCATCGGGATGATTGAGTTCGGTATCAATCATAAGAGCTACCCAATAGGAGAATGCTCTGCCAGCTTCCGCATAGGCTCTTTGGGTTAACAACATTCTGCGAACATCGGGATGAACAATAATTGGATCTGCCGCCTTTTCAGGTGCTTTCGCTCCAGTTAGGCTGCGCATCTGTAAACGCTCTTTTGCATAGAGAACTGAGTTTTGATACGCAACTTCAGTTAATCCAAGGCTTTGCATGCCCACCCCAAGGCGAGCTGCATTCATCATAACGAACATGGCATTCAAACCTTTATGGGGTTCTCCCACTAGGGTGCCTATGGCACCATCAAAGTTCATGACGCAAGTAGCATTTCCATGGATACCCATCTTGTGTTCAAGAGATCCGCAAGAAACTGCGTTCGGCTTTCCAACCGAGCCATCTAATCCAATCTGAAACTTCGGGACCGCAAACAAGGAGATGCCTTTGCTACCAGCAGGGGAGTCTGGCAATCGTGCAAGGACAAGGTGCACAATATTCTCTGCAAGATCATGATCGCCGCTAGAGATGAAGATCTTTGTTCCAGTAATGGCGTAAGTACCATCTGCCTGCGGTTCAGCTTTGGTCTTTAGCAAGCCCAGATCAGTGCCGCAATGTGGCTCTGTTAAGCACATTGTTCCAGTCCATTGACCAGAAACTAATTTTTCTAAAAAGGTTTTCTTCTGCTCATCAGTTCCATGAGCATGTAAGCATTCATAGGCGCCATGCGATAGACCGGGATACATGGTCCAAGATTGATTGGCGGAGTTTAGAGTTTCATAAAGAACGGTATTGAGTAGTTGCGGTAATCCTTGGCCGCCATATTCTGGATCGCAAGATAAAGCGGGCCAGCCACCAGCAACATATTGCTGATAGGCTTGTTTAAAGCCTGTAGGCGTTGTTACTGAGCCATCTTCATGGCGCGTACAACCCTCTTTATCTCCAATCTGATTTAGCGGGAAGGCAATCTCACTAGCAAATCTTCCAGCTTCTTCAATGATCTGATTGATAGTGTCCTTATCCACTTCTTGATAGGCTGGCAACGCAGAAAACTCTTTACCAGCATCAAGCAGCTCATGAATCACAAAGTGAATATCGCGTAGGGGTGGGTTGTATTGCGGCATATCAGTTCCAGATTTGATAAAAATAAAAAAGTTATTTACTTGCTACTTGGTGATTTAGAAAAATATTCTTAATGAGCTTATTCGCTAGAGCTAAGCTCTTTGGGTTTTGTAGAAATCTTGAGTCGTGATGTGCCCCCAGCACAATGCTATAGAGATGAAAGAGTAATTCTTGGGGGGCAACAGTTTTCTTGAGGTGTCCAGCCGCAATGGATTCTTTGATAGCGCGAAGCAGGGCAGAGCGCCAGTCTTCTACGCTGCGCACCAATTCATCGCGAACGATCCCGGGGCAATCATCAAACTCAGCGGCGCCTGCAATAAAGAAGCAGCTAGAAGTATTTTTGCCAACGCTGATTTTTAGCCAGGCATCAATCATGAAGCGCAAGCGGGGTAAGCCTTTAGGCTTGGTGAGCGCTGGCGAAAATACGCTATCAGCAAAGTATTGGTAGTACTTGCGTATCACTTCAATCTGCAGTTCTTCGCGTGAGCCGAAGTGGGCAAAGACACCGCTCTTACTCATGCCAACCGAGTCTGCCAAGTGGCCAATGGTTATTCCTTCTAATCCCGACCTGCTGGCAATCTCAAGGGCAGCCTGCAAGATCGTTGATTTTGTAGCCAATCCTTTTTTAGACTCCGTTGAAAGGGCTGCAGAGGTAGACCTTGTATCAAGCATGGTTATCAGCATTTACTTTCATTGTTGTAAAAATAATACGATCGTTCGTTTATATTACATCAATATCCTACAGCCCAAAACCTCGTTATATAAGCGCTGAAGAATGCTTACTGCCTGTAGGGATAATTTAATTGTTGTGTTGCAAAATAAATAAAGGGAAAACCCGAGATACAAAACAAATTAAAACTAATTAAGATTCGACGAGTTGTTTCAGATTAATTAGAAAAACCAAACACAGGAAGACATATGAAAACAGTAAAGATTAGCGCCTTAGTTTTAGCAATGGCTGGTGCATTTGTAACAAGTGCCAACGCACAGTCGGCTAAAGCAAATCCATGGGAAGGTTTTTATGCTGAAGCTGCGGTGGGATGGGGGCAATTCAATCCTACTATTAGCAACGCTTCTCTCTATAGTAATAGAGCTAGAAGGTCCTCTCCAGTTACTACCCAACAAGACAATTTATCTTCTGGAATAAACAAAGTTGGTTTGGGTTACACATTTGGGTTGTCCGATAAATATACGCTGGGCCTTGCTGCAAGCTATTCTCTGGGCGCTTCATCGGCAGCAAATGGATCTTTTTATGCAACAGATTTCCGGTCAGGTACATGGTTTAAGTATCAACTAAAAGACATTTGGTCGGCAACCTTAAACCCAGGCTACGTTATTGATAAGGATAAATTGGCTTATGCAAAAGTGGGTATCACAGGCAATACCATGGGTATAAATGGTGGTACGGCCAATTACCAAACGACAAACTTTACTGGATACGTTCTTGGTTTGGGTTACAAACAAATGGTTACTAAATCCATTTACCTTCTTGGTGAGGTTAACTACGCCAACATGAGCTCAAAAACTGCAACAATTCAAACTAGTTCAGGCCCGCTTTCGGGTAACGTAGGAGGTTCGGGCGTTGACGTGCTAGTTGGTGTCGGTTATAAATTCTAAATAAAATTGCATTGTTAAATTTAAGCCCTCCTTGCACGGAGGGCTTTTCTTTTTGGATTTAATTGTCACGAGTGTATAGAATGGGAATTACAGATTTAATAATCTGACTACAAATATAAATATATCGAGACAGGAAATAACTTTATGGTTAATCCCTCAAAACCTTGGTTAAATAACTATCCTGAGGGTGTTCCATTTGATGTGGATATCTCAGAATATGATTCTTTGTTGGACATGTTCGATGAATGTTTTGAGCGTTATCCCAATCGCCGAGCCTGTGAGTATCTAGGTAAGTTTTTAACTTATAGCGAGCTTGATCAACACTCTAGACATTTTGCTGCCTACTTACAAAACTTAGGCTTAGAACTAGGCTCTCGTGTAGCCATCATGCTGCCTAACGTTATGCAGTTCCAGGTTACGATGTTAGGGGTGCTGCGTGCTGGTTTTGTAGTAGTAAATGTCAACCCTCTTTATACAGCCCGCGAGTTGGAGTACCAGCTAAAAGATAGTGGAGCTTCAGCCTTGATCGTTCTTGAAAACTTTGCACACGTCTATCAGCAAATTGCTGCAAATGTACCCTTAAAGAAGACAATTGTTACTTCGATGGGTGAGATGATTGGCATTAAAGGTGTAATCGTTAATTTCGTGGTACGAAATGTTAAAAAGTTAGTGCCGGCATGGGAATTGCCAGGACATATTCTTTTTACTCAGGCTTTAAGTGAGGGTAGTCGCCATCAATGGAATAGACCTAATACAACTCTAAATGACATTGCCTTTTTACAATACACCGGAGGAACCACTGGATTGTCTAAGGGCGCTATTCTGCTCCATAAAAATATTTTGTCTAATGTTATTCAAACGGACTTGTGGTTAGAGCCAGGACTGAAACGTAAACATGTAGAGCAATTAGTCTTTTTATGTGCATTACCGCTTTATCATATCTTTGCTTTAACGGCATGCGCACTGATGGGAATGCGCAAAGGTGGCCTTTTGATTTTGGTGCCCAATCCGCGTGACTTTGATGGCTTTATTAAGTTGTTGAAGAAGCATCCAGATATCAACATCTTCCCAGGCGTAAATACTTTATTTAATGCCTTAATGCATAAGCCAGAATTTGCTTCGGTGAAGTTCCCCAATATATTGGCCACCATCGGTGGCGGTATGGCAATGCAAAAAGTAGTTGCTGACCAATGGCAGAAAATGACTGGCGCCCCCATTGCAGAGGGCTATGGTCTCTCAGAGACTTCTCCAGTCGCTTGCGTTAATTCTGCTCTGATCGAGAGCTTCACTGGATTTATTGGCTTACCAGTCCCCGGCACTGATGTTGTCATTTTAGGTGATGATGGCAAAGAGGTGCCATTTGGAACCCCGGGTGAGATTTGCATACGGGGTCCACAAGTGATGGCCGGATACTGGAATAAGCCCGAGGAAACCAAGAATGTAATGACGGCAGATGGTTTCTTTAGATCGGGAGATATTGGCATCATGAATGCAGATGGTCTAACCAAGATTGTAGATCGTAAGAAAGATATGGTTCTGGTTTCTGGATTTAATGTATATCCAAATGAGGTAGAGGAAGTGTTATCTCTCATTCCGGGCGTATTAGAATGCGCGGTCATTGGTGTACCCGATGATGATTCTGGTGAGGCAGTAAAGGCGTTTATCGTCAAGCAAGATCCTGATTTAACAGAAGAGGCAATCTTGGCATACTGCAAAGAAAATCTCACAAACTATAAACGTCCTAAGCATATTGTGTTCCGCAACGATTTGCCCAAGACCAATGTTGGAAAAATATTGAGACGTGAGCTCAGGGATTTATGAGTCACATCCCTAAAGTTTTGCAAGGACTTCGATTGCCGATTATCTCGGCGCCGATGTTTACCGTTAGCTATCCCGAGCTGGTCCTTGCACAGTGCAAGGCGGGTATTGTTGGATCGTTTCCTGCCTTAAATGCCAGGCCCCAGGAGATGTTGGATGATTGGTTAAGTCAAATCCAAAGTGAGTTAGTGGATTTTCAGAAATCCAATCCAAATTCTAAGGTTGGTCCAATAGCTGTTAATCAGATCGTACATGTCTCCAATGCGCGACTAGAGCAGGACATGTATTCTTGTGTAAAGCACCGAATTCCGATTTACATCACTAGCCTAAGAGCGCCTGTTAAAGAGATTATTGATGCTGTCCATAGCTATGGCGGCATTGTTTTGCATGACGTTATTAATATTCGTCATGCTGAAAAAGCGTTGGAGGCAGGTGTTGACGGTTTGATATTAGTGGCTGCTGGAGCAGGTGGACATGCTGGTGCATTGTCTCCATTTGCGCTAGTAGGAGAGGTGAGAAGGATATTTCAAGGCCCACTCGTGCTGTCTGGGGCAATCTCAACGGGTGATGCAGTATTAGCCTCACAGGCGATGGGTGCTGATTTTGCATATATCGGGACTCGTTTTATTGCCAGTCAAGAAGCGCATGCGAGTGAGCAATATAAACAGGCCATTGTGACTGCGCAGGCAGCTGATATTGTTTACACAGATCATTTCACGGGGATTCATGGCAACTATATCAAGCAGAGCATCATTAATGCTGGCCTAGATCCAAACAATCTTCCAGAAGGTGATCCGCAAGCATTTGCCAAACTCTCCCAAGAGGGAAAAGATGGCTCTAGCGCTAAAGCTTGGAAGGATATTTGGGGTGCAGGCCAGGGTGTAGGTCTTATCGACGGTGTGCCCACTGTCACTCAGATCGTAGATCAACTCGAACGTGAGTATGAGGCAGCAAAGAAGCGTTTAGCCCTCTAAAATTTGCCTAATATAATGAGTAAATAATTATTTCTCTCAATTGTCTTACGTAGGTAACTGCTCATCGTGATTCTTTGGCTACGCTCACTGCTGTTTTACCTATTTGGCTTTGTATCAGTCACTATTTTTGCGACTGCGATTATTTTGGTAATTCCATTTACTAGTATCCGCACTCGCTACAAAATGGGTGTGGCTTGGTGTCGATTAATCCAGAAAGTTTTGTATTTACTCTGCGGCATTAGCTCTCAGGTTAGGGGGTTGGAGAACATTCCAAAAGACCCTAATAAACCATTAATCGTTTTGGGTAAGCACCAGTCTGCTTGGGAAACTTTTGTTTATCCATCGATATTTCTAAAAGAACTCTGTTTTGTATTTAAGCGAGAGCTTCTTTACGTGCCATTCTTTGGTTGGGCTTTGGCTTCGCTGCGCATGATCCACATTAATCGCGGTGATCGAGAAAATGCTAGAGAAGCTGTTGCTGCCCAGGGTAAAGTTGTTTTAAAAGAGGGCAGATGGATTGCAATTTTTCCAGAAGGCACTCGCACTCCTCGTGGTTCGTTTAAGCCCTATCGTAAGGGCGGCGTACGACTAGCCATCAGTACTCAAACCGATATACTTCCAGTAGCGCAAAATTCAGGAGCCATTTGGCCAAGAAAAACATTTCTCAAACGCCCTGGTTTGATTACCCTTTCTATAGGCCCAGTCATTTCGGTTCATGGAAAGACTGAAGAACAATTGCAGCTGGAGGTAGAAGCGTGGATTGAGGGGGAGATGCGCAGGCTTGATGCGCCTGCTTATAGCAATTAAGTAACGAGCAAAAAGTTAAAGGTGCGCCTTAGCTTTTCTTGAGCTTCTTGCGGATGTAGAGAGTCTTCGTAATACGCGCAACGACATCTTCTTCGCGATCCTTTACATTCACTACAAAGTCTTTTAATACCTTGTCGCCAGACTCTGCGGCACTAATAACGTCATCAATCTGCTCTTGAGTAAGCTCAAACGAGGCATGCACAGCACCTTTGCCAGGCTTCAGGAATTCAATCTTAGCTGCCTGATCCCAAACAATATAGCCTTTGCCGATATTTTGAGACACCATCATCATGAAAAAGGGGTCGGTCATTGCAAATAGACTTCCGCCAAAGTGAACGCCTAGGATATTGCGATTCAACAACCCATGCTTGAGTCGAACCTTGGCATGACGAAAATCTTTGGCAATACTTTCCACAGTAATGCCTGCCCCCAAGAATGGGGGCCATATATTCATACCCTTGCGTAGCAGGCTGGCATTCATCACAGTCTGCAATCTCTACTTTGACTGAGGAGTCTTGCCAACCATCTTGGCCGCTCGCAAGAAATCAAAGTCGACACCTTTGTCTGCTTGAGTAACGGTTTGCAAAAAGAGTTTCTTATACCCACGCTCTGCAGTTGGAGGAGTAATGGGGTTGTCTTTTATGCGCTGAGCTAATTCTTCATTAGAAATTAAAAGGCTTAACTCACGATTCTTCACGCTCAAGCGAATGCGATCGCCATTGCGTACATGGGCTAAGGGACCCCCAATGGCAGATTCAGGGGTGACGTGCAGCACAATGGTGCCAAAGGCAGTACCACTCATGCGTCCATCGGAAATGCGCACAATGTCTTTCACGCCTGCACGCGCTAATTTCATTGGAATCGGAATGTAGCCAGCTTCAGGCATGCCTGGGGCACCCTTGGGGCCAATATTTTTAAGAACCAAGATGTCTTCAGCCGTGACATCCAATTCTGGGCTATCAATACGGTTGGCCAAATCAGCAGCATTCTCAAATACTACGGCACGACCTTCATGCTCCATGAGGTTTTCATCGGCTGCAGACTGTTTGATAATGGCGCCACCAGGAGCAAGGTTGCCATGCAGCACAGCAATGCTGCCGCGCGGATAAATTGGTTTATTAAAAGGACGTACAACATCTTGCCTAAAGCTTGGTGGTGCAGCGTCAATTTCCTCGCCAAGAGTTCTGCCTGAGACCGTCATAGCATCAAGCTTTAATAAAGGTTTGAGCTCGCGCAGTAGAGTGGCCATACCACCTGCGTCATGGAAATTCTCCATGTAATGATCGCCAGAGGGTTTTAAATCAACTAGAACTGGAGTCTCCTCGCCCATCTTATCGAGAGCATCTAAATCGATTTCCAATCCCATACGTCCGGCAATCGCGGCAAGATGAACAATGCCGTTCGTTGAGCCACCAATGGCGAGTAAAACACGCATAGCATTTTCAAAAGCATCTGCAGTGAGCACTTTATCGATAGTTAAACCTTCTTTTGCCATCTTCACCGCACATGCACCAGTTTCTTCAGCAACGCGGATACGATCTGCTGTAACCGCTGGAGGGGTGGCGCCACCAGGGACGGTCATGCCAAGTGCTTCAGAGATGCAGGCCATCGTACTAGCGGTACCCATAACAGAGCAAGTGCCAACACTTGCTACAAGTTGATCATTGACTTCATCTTTTTCTGTTTCATCAATTTCACCAGCCCGGAACTTCCCCCAATAACGGCGACAATCGGTACAAGCGCCTACACGTTCACTGCGATGTGAGCCCGTTAACATGGATCCGGTAATGAGTTGAATAGCCGGCAAACCTGCAGAAGCAGCACCCATCATTTGGGCGGGTACAGTTTTATCGCAACCACCAATCAAGACAACGGCATCCATTGGCTGTGCACGCAACATTTCTTCTGTGTCCATCGACATCAAATTGCGTAAATACATGCTTGTAGGGGCTGCAAAACTTTCATGGATAGAAATCGTTGGAAATTCCATAGGCAAACCACCGGCTAACATGACTCCACGCTTTACGGCTTCTAGAAGTTGAGGCATATTGCCATGACATGGGTTATATGCACTACCTGTATTAATGATGCCAATAACAGGGCGGTCTAATGCGCTATTGGTATAGCCGGCCCCTTTAATAAAAGCCTTGCGCAAGAATAAAGAAAATCCTTTATCCCCATAACTGGTTAAGCCTTTGCGTAGGCCAGTTTCAGAAGGATCTTTTGGCTTATTACTCATGGATGTCTCAAGTCTTTATAGTCTTTTTGATGGATGTTACTGCTTTCCACTTGTTATTGATCAATTGTAGCGATGGAATGGTTAATTTGCCTATAGTCCGCCACCCCAGCGGTATTGCCAAGAGATACCAAGTGCGGTGTAGTCTGTAGTGGTATTGGAATACACACCCTTGCTACCAGTTAAGCGGATCGAATTATGCTTATTGACTGGGTATGAATAGGTACTGCCAAAGCGCCAGTTTTCTTGTGAGCCAGCAATAGATGTTCCATTAACGTACTTTTGGCCGCCTGTGAAATAAATGGCATCAGCAGACAGGTAGGCCATATTTTGAAAGTAATAAATGACATGGGCCTCAGATGAATACAAGGGATTTTGGGAAAGTGTATTACTCCCCAGGAAACTAGTATTGCTTGTATAGATGGTGGCCATGCCTGCTAATTCCAAGCGCCATGGGCCAACTGCTTGAGATGCTCCAATGGCGGGTTGAATCAGCGAGCGATTTGCGCCGACGTTTAGCATTTGTTCGCTGTTGTATTTACCCCAGGGAATTGATGCAGCAAGACTCGTACCAATAATTAAATCTTGTTGGTAATTTTTAAACTCTTCTAGCGAAAGTGCTGGTGCACCATAAAGATTTGCAGAGATTTTTACAATAGGGTCAGATAAGCCTTCTGCGGAAGCATTCACATTTTGAGCTCCCAAACTGCCGGTCCCTGAGAGTTGAGCATAAGGAACTAGTATGCTGATGCGTCCGGACTGTCCAAAGACATCGATGATGCGGGTGAGATTTACTGCTTCGGTTGTTAGTGTGTAAGAGCCGCTTTTTGCTTGTGCGATGCCGCCGGTAATAAAATTAATTCCAATTGGCGCATTGGAATACGCTCGAGCTTCAATTTCTTGGGCATTGGCAAGGTGGCAAAAGAATGCCAACAAGCAAAACCAAACAATTCTCACGCAATACAAGTAAACCAATTATTTTTTTGAACCAAATAGAATTGCAAGCGTTTCAGTATTGCCTAAAGCTTGGTTCACGCCCATAAAAATTAAGTATGGCCAAACAATTAACCAATAAAGAATGGACATGGCGAAGATTCTTAAGGGCTCACCATTGCCAAACGCTTTCATAGAAGCAATAAATTCTTTGCCATGGATTAATCCATCAACACCTGCTTCAAGAAAATTTAAGGCAAGCACGAAAACTAAATAAACAAAAGACTCAAACAAAAGTGAGTTGACAATTCCATACTCTTTATTGATCTTGATTGGATAGGCCGCTTGAGCAATCAACATAAATTTTGCGGAGATTCCAGCCTTGATTAGTGCAAAACCAAAGATCGACAATGGGATAGGGCGCTCCTCAAGAGCGGTCGCTGCTAAAAATGCGATTGCACAGAACCAGGCCCCGAAGTAAAGGGTTAAGGCAAAAGCATTCTTAGCCTCTTCCTTCAATTTTTCTTTTAAGCTGCGGTGGTTTGCTTGTGTAGCGTTATTATTTTGCATTAAAGGTCAATCAGAAAAATAGGGGTCGATTATTCACCGCAAGTAGCGCAAGACCCGCTATTTTCAACTGGCGCAGGTTCTTGTGTGTAGCGCGCAATAAATGCATGTTTGCTAGACATTGGAATCTTTAGCCAAACAAAGTGACCCGAGCCAGGCGCAACATCTATTGATTCTCCATTCGCATTCCACATTTCAGTTATAACTACATCAGTATTGCCACTAGGCTCAATGATCTCTAGCTTGTCACCAATCGAGAAACGGTTCTTAACGTCAACCTTGACACGACCTGAAGCTGTATCGATATCGAGAGTCTCACCAACATACAAGCTGCGCCCTGATAAAGAGTGGCCGCGCATATAGAGTTGATACTCTTTATCGTGGTGGCGCTCATAGAAGCCATCGGTGTAGCCTCGGTTTGCCAAACCCTCTAGCTGACCTAATAAAGCCGTATTGAATGGTCTGCCTGCAACCGCATCATTAATTGCTGCTCTGTAAGCTTGCACAGTACGTGAAACGTAATAAGGAGATTTGGTGCGACCTTCGATCTTGAAAGAATCAACCCCCATCTTAGTTAGGCGTTCAATATGCTCTACTGCTCGAAGATCCTTGGAGTTCATAATGTAAGTGCCATGCTCATCTTCTTCCATGGGCATCAAATCGTCCGGACGGCGAGCCTCTTGAAGAAGAACCACGTCACCACTGCCATTCTGTTGACCAGGTTTAACCTTGTAGTCCCAGCGGCAGGCATTAGTACAGGCGCCTTGATTTGAGTCGCGATGAGACATGTAGCCTGAAAGTAAGCAGCGTCCTGAGTAAGCAATACAGAGAGCGCCATGCACAAAAACCTCAAGCTCCATTTCGGGACAATCTTGACGAACTTCCTCGATCTCATCAAATGAGAGCTCACGAGACAAAATTACGCGGCTAATGCCAACGGAGCGCCAGAACTTTGCTGAAGCGCCGTTTACGGTATTGGCCTGAACAGATAAATGAATGGGCATGTCTGGCCAAGCTTCACGTGCCATCATGATTAGCCCAGGATCTGACATGATTAATGCATCAGGCTTTAATGCAATAACCGGATCCATGTCCTTAATGTAGGTACGCGTCTTGCCGCCATGCGGCAATAAATTTGAAACTAGGTAAAACTTTTTACCCATTTCATGGGCCGTATCAATGCCTTGCTTGAGAACCTCGATCTTGCCAAAGTCGTTATTGCGAACCCGTAGTGAATAACGAGGTTGTCCAGCGTAAATGGCGTCCGCACCAAAATCAAATGCAGTGCGCAACATATTGAGGCTTCCGGCTGGGGCAAGTAGTTCGGGAATCTTAGTCATAGAGTCTATTTTAGTGTGCTTAGACCTAATTTTGCTCAACATATAAATGGCTTCAAAAGAGTTCTATAGGCTGCTTTAAGCAATAAAAAAGCCCCTAGATTGCTCTAGGGGCTTTACTTATTTGGCTCCTCGACCTGGGCTCGAACCAGGGACCTACGGATTAACAGACACCTTTAAGACTCACTTAAGCTCCAAAATACACCATTTTTTAAAGCAGCTCGCAAGTATCATTATAAAAATTTGTAATAATAGATATGAAAATCTATTTAGATAAGGAAATATAATGAAAAAAGTTTATTTGCTGGCACCATTTTTGAGTGTTTTTTTACTGCTTCAGGGGTGTTCAGTTAAATCTATTTCTCATGGTTCTGAGATCACCGATCAGCAAATTGCTCAGATCGAAGATGGTAAAACTACAAAAAGCGATATTTTTGTACAGTTTGGAAATCCATCAAAAGTTATGGACGGAGAAAAAGCTTTTTTCTATAGCTGGACAAGGGGAAGCAAGAATTCCTTTTTAGGTATTGGGGCTGGCTCAGCTTACAGCTATAGTCTTGTTGTCATTTTTGATGATAAGGGTGTAGTCAAAAGTCATAAGTTGACGAGGGGTGCAACTGATAGTGCCGTAAATGTTGGCGACTAATATATGAGGTTATTTGCTCTACTTTTGATTTCTTTTTTGTTATGCTCATGCATGGCTCCTGAAGTTTGGAAAAAACCTGGGGCCGATACCGTGGAGGAGTCTAGGATTCGCAAAGAGTGCTACAAGATCTCCGAAGGCGATGGGGTGTCAACAAGTCTCGAAGTTACTGCAAGGTTTGATAGGTGCATGAAAAATGCTGGCTTTATAAAAACACCTCAATGGCAGCAAAATTAAAGCTATTTAAAACTAAAGATTCCTTCAGCTAATGAATCTTGGCCATAACATAACCACTCTTCGGAGTGGTTTTTTATTCGGATGAATACTCCGAAGGTAAATTTCGGTGTTTTTATTTTGCCTCTCTAATTTTGTGCTCGTGCAATCTAAGCCAGTCACCTATGGTTCCCTGTTTGACTATCTGCTCCCTAAGCTTGGGCTCAGGAAAGTTATTGGAAAGGCTTGAGTTGCAAGTTTTGCAGGTTAGGTAAAGATTATCAGGGTGATGCACTTTATCCAGCATAAAGGTAAAGGCAGAAGACCAGTTTTGGGACACAATGTGCCCAAATGCAATATCGCTATTCTTTAGTTCTCTAAATGGAATGTGGTCACATTTGCTGCCAGGGCACGATATTGAATTTCTTTGAGCCCACCTTTTAAGTTGCTTACCTTTTTCTGTGGAATTTATTTTGTCATAAGACCACTCACGAGCTAAAGCCTCAGGCAATTCAGCTCGAACATCTATATCGATGTTATCGCTATTTAAAGATTTAATTAAATTCAGGGTAGCAAAAGCCTCATGCCTTGGGATTAACTGCAATTTAAGTGGTCGATGAACAGATTCGTTTAGGTTTATGAGGTCCTCATCACAATCAATGATTTTTGCAGGTGCCAAAATAAACAGTTGGTTCATTTTGTTATTCAGGCGATATTCAAACCACATGATGACAAGAACCACATAAGGTACTTTCAGCTTTTGGCTTAGAAATTGACACCACCTATACCTCAACATGCCTGATACATCTCTTGGGGGTTGGTAGGTAAATCTGCCAAGTTCATCTAAGGAGTCTTCGTAATTGCCTTCGCTATGCCTGACCGCAAGAACTAATTTTTTTTCAGGGCCAAGAACCACACCTTGTTGTTCGCAAGATAGCAGCCGTGAATTATCGTTAACTGGAATTAGTTGGCCACCGTCATTTACAATTGCCTCAGCATCTTGCATGGAGAGTGTTTTAGACCTTAAGCCCCATGCTGTTCTGAAACCCTTTGGCGATGAGCACAATGCTATTGATGGCGAAAGCTCATTGAAATGGTCTTGGATTGAGTCTGACAGGGCTTTAATATCCTTGCCTTTGGTTAGCGTGCTAAATGCTGTTAGAACTTTATTCTTTGTTATATTCACCGACTCACTGGTCGAGCTTGATACAGGAATTTGTCTTATTCCATCCTCAATCAAAAGAATTTTTTTCTTAAATTCGGTGAGGCAAGATTCAAGCTCTTTGTCTAGGTGCTTCATTTAGGTTTTGATTTTTAACTGATTGTGTTTTCTGTAATCATTCTACGATAGCAAAACAGTACTACATTAAATTTAATACAATCGTTATGTTACTGATTTAATTAGATATATTTAAGCTGGCTATATCTTCTGCCTCTCTACCATCAGGCGCTACAAATACTATTTTTATTGTTCTTAATTCAGGTTCATCAATAGTCTCTAAGATATTTGCTTGCTTAGGCCGACCATCTAGCCTATCTGCAAGTTCTCTAATTGCCCAGGGCTCCCCATTTGAGGCTAGATTCAGTAGTTGTTCAACAGAGGCTCTTAAACGCACTCCATTGTCCTGTGCAATCGCTCTTCTTAGGGCGGCATTCCATATGTGTCCTTTATGTGCATTTCTATTTCCGAGAGGTGCGCCAGCCATATGCATGCCTTTCTTGAGGGTAGGGAAGGGGAATTAAAGACTTCAATCTTTACTTAGTCTAATTAGTATGACAACCTGCCGATACTATTGGTACAGCCTTGCTACTAGAGCAATACAGATTCAAAGCCTTCCTTTTTTAAATAATCAATCCATCCACTATTTATGTATGGAGCAATGTGGATTTCTCCATAAGCCCAATCCATCTTTTTGTGTATTTTGATTATTTTCTTAATGAATTCGGCTTTATTTATATGGGACGGCATTCCAATTGCTAGATGAAGATGAAGTCTTCTTTCAACTAAGCCTTTCTCAACTGAGCAGACTGTTCTCAGTTGCCTATGCTTGTATCTGTATTTTCTTCTTAAGAGATTTTCATTTAATCTGCTTATAAACCATCGGCCTGTTTTTTCCGCTATTTCAGGCGAGTTGTTTATATGGAAATTTGGATGCCTTTTTTTAAGGTTGACAGTTACAGCAAGGTCAAATGGCCCTTGTCTTATTAGAAAATTCGAAATCTCCTGATTTGTGGGGTTGAGAAATGCTTTAAGCATTTAATACCTTTTAGAATTTTCAATGTGAGTCTTTCCAATTTTCATCACGGCATCATCAAAATATTTTTCATTAATAAAAATGCGACCTGCAGGCATTACGAGTGCGGAACTCTCGATAAGAAAGGGCTTATTCTTTCTTATAAACCATTGAAGGCTGGAAAGGCTTGGAAAAATATGACTTCTCCCAGCATTCCTATATGCATCAAGGCTGATTAATGCGCCTAAGTTTTTATCAGTTTGACTCATTTATTGCACCAAATATTGTTGTAACGGAGCTTTCCGACTCCAAGGCTCGCATTTGTTTGAGCCTCAACGCAATCATGAGTGCTTATTCGAGTTAAATCACTACCAAAACCTCAGGGGTTTTGGTGTATTACTGCTTATGGGATAACTTGTTCTTGTTGAGCTGCCTGTCGATGGTTTTAATATCAACACCAAGCCTTTCTGCCTCCTTTTCAATCGCCTTGCTTTTGGAGATTTTTTGACCATCTATGCGTCTCTGAATATCCTGTTTTATAGCTTCACCCTGAATGGATGTAAATTTTTGAGGCTTACCTGACTTCTTGCCTATTAGTAGCGTCTTTATTGCTGAGGCAACGAACGGCATTAGTTTCGGATGAATTGGTATGGATTCATTGAAATGCTGCACCAAGTTATCAAACTTGCGTTTTTCTGTTGCCTCCTGAATTGCGGATAGATAGGAGTAAGCCGCAACATTCATTTCTGTAGAGATTCCCTTGGGCGCATCATGCTTTCCTTCTAGAATTTCATTTGCTAGTTCGTTAAGTGCAATCATTTTCTTGTTCATTTAGCTTATGTCTCCAAGAATGCGGTTAATGAGCGCTGATTTATGTTTTATGGCTAGGTGACTATATCGCTTAGTCATAGCCATGTTTCTGTGGCCAAGAACATCTGCAATTTCTAATAAAGTTGCATTATTTTGAGCTAGAAATGATGCGCAGGTATGACGCAAATCATGAAATCTAAAATTTTTGACATTCGATTTTTTTAAAGCTAACTTCCATACGAGTTCATGGTTATATGGTGTATCAGGCCTAACTCTAGATGCAAATACAAGCTGATTTCCTGGGGATGCAAATTTTTCTAATTCTTTGATAACAGTTGGGGTGAGTGGCAATGTTTTTCTGTCACCATTTTTGGTTATTCCTACGGAGGCTAGACCTCGCTCCAAGTCAATATCAGACCATCTTAGCTTTTTGATTTCGCCTTTGCGAGCCCCTGTGGTTATGCCAAGCAAGACCAAAAGATAAAGCTTTGGCCACTTTGATTCTTTGCAGGCTGTTAACAGGGAAAGCCTCTCAGCATCACTCAAGAAGCGTACAACTTCATTATTTTCAGGTTTGCTCTCTATTGCTTTGCAGGGGTGCTCCCAGCCTTTTGGAGTAATGCGCTTTTTGATGCACCAGGAAAATAATGCGCCAATAGCAGCTGCATAACGATTGATTGTTGCTGGTGCGTACGGTTTATTTTTAGATTTAAAAATGGATTTACCATCAGCATCTTTACCTGCGTAATATCGAGCCTTTTTATTTGAAAGCTCTTCGAGGGCAAAGTAAATGTGGTCCTCATCAACTTCGCTGAGAGTGAGTTGCCCTATCTTTTCTTCCCACCAGCTCATGCGCTGAGCACGAGACTCATCTTTGCCTTCATAGGCGGCCATATAGGCATTGATAGCTTGGGATATGGTTATGTAACCATTGCGCTCAGGAAGGGCAATTGGGCTGGTTTTAGGGCTTGTGGTGCCGGAAAACACCGACAAGCTTGCAAACGGTACTTCTAAAGACTCATAACGATTCATTTTTAACTCCAATTTAGGTGACCGCTTTTTCACCAGCGGACTAAAGTGGGAGTCTTAAAAGCCCCGTTACTACAAGGTATTTGGCTCCTCGACCTGGGCTCGAACCAGGGACCTACGGATTAACAGTCCGGCGCTCTACCGACTGAGCTATCGAGGAATAAGCCGATATTATAGCAAGATGAAATCACTACTTCCTACTTCTGTGCAGATACCCAAAGTGCTGACCATTGCTGGGTCCGATAGCGGCGGTGGGGCGGGGCTCCAAGCCGATCTCAAGGTCATCACTGCCTTGGGTGGCTTTGGTATGTCTGTGATTACAGCCATTACCGCCCAAAATACCCTGGGTGTGACGCGCATTCAGGATATTGATCTGGATGTCGTTGAGGCTCAAATTGACGCTGTTTTATTGGATATTGGGACTGATATTGTCAAAATTGGCATGTTAGCCAGCCCAGAAATCGTGAAAACGGTTGCTAGAACTTTGCGCAAACACGGTGTAAAACGTATTGTTCTTGATCCTGTATTGCGGGCTACTTCGGGTGCAAGCTTGGGTGGTGACGATACTGCGCAGGCAATGATCTCTGAATTGTTTCCAATTGCATCGCTAATTACGCCAAACTTAGATGAAGCTTCATTACTGCTCGGTCGTGAAATTAGTGGGCCTAATGATTTCAAGCTGGCAGCAGAAGAATTGCTCGAAATGGGACCGCAGGCAGTGCTGATTAAAGGCGGGCATCTTGATAGCACGCACACTCAAATTACAGACTATTTAATGTGGCGTACCATCGAGGATGGATTGGAGGTGGTTCAGACAAAAGAGTTCAAACACTATCGTGTTAATACCGTAAATACTCACGGCACTGGTTGTTCTTTAGCATCAGCAATTGCCACATACCTTGCTGATGGTCATGATCTGAGTCATGCGGTTGCAAAGGCAATTGCCTATGTTGAGGCAGGCCTTGAGGCGGGTCGTTTCTTAAGTATTGGCGAAGGTCCAGGACCTTTATGGCATATGCACGACTTCTATCCAACCGCACTACTGGATGAGAAAGAAAAGATTTAACTTTTCTTAAGCCTGCATTAACTCTTGTAAGTGTTTCACCGCAGCCTTTGGATCCTTGGCTTGGGTAATGGCCCGCACTACAGCCACAGAACCAACACCGCTTTTTGCGACGGCATGAATGCTATCTTGATCAATGCCGCCAATGGCTACCAGAGGGTAGTGACTCATTAACTTGGCATATTGATAGAGACGACCAAGTCCCTGAGGGGCGGTAGGCATCTTCTTGAGATTTGTCGGAAAGACTGCACCCATGGCAATATAGCTTGGGCAAAAACGATCGGCATGCGCAAGCTCTGCGTATCCATGTGTACTTAAACCTAAGCGCAAGCCGGCCGCGCGAATCTCATCTAAGTCAGCGACTTCTAAATCTTCTTGACCTAAATGCACGCCATATGCGCCAGCATCAATTGCCTCTTGCCAATAATCATTAATAAATAGCAGTGTTTTGCTATCTTTAACTGCAGCAACAGACTCCTTAATTTGTTTTCGGATCTTGGATCTGTCTTCGGATTTAAAACGCAATTGCACCGTCGGAATTTCTGCATCAACCATGCGCTTAATCCAATCAGCATCAGGCATAACGCCATACAAGCCTAAACGCTTCGGACATTCCTTAAATGCATTGGGATTCATATTGCGAGTCCAGGGAAGCAAGTCAAAATGCTCTGGTCTACATGGCCATTTAAAGGGATTGAAGCCACCATCTTGCAAAGTCATGCGTGACCAAGCTCTACCTAGGACGCGCGCATCAGATTCAATAAAACCCATCTCAATGGCAGCTAAGGCGCCAGCTAATTCGTAGTGATCAACTGCCACCTCATTATCAATTTGTGGTGGAGGCGCGTTAAGGCTAAAGCTCGGAATCGGAATGCAAAGATCCGCATTGCGATGCGCTGCAACGATTTGGTCGGCAAGATCACGAATCAGACTCATTGGTTCAGTGTACTTAACTTCATTATGAGTGGTGCCAAAAAGGTGTTCCCACTAAAGGCGTGCTGGCTTGAGCAGATTCTTGCGGTTTCATGGCGCCGGATAAATAGGCGGCACGTCCTGCATCTACAGCCATAGCAAATGATTTGGCCATGACTACAGGATCATCAGCTAATGCAACAGCAGTATTGAGGAGAACACCATCAAAACCCCATTCCATGACTGTACAGGCATGAGAAGGAAGACCTAAGCCAGCATCGACTAATAGGGGGACTTTCAAACGATCGCGCAAGAGTTTCATGGCATAAGGGTTTAATGGGCCCTGGCCTGTACCAATTGGAGCGGCCCATGGCATAACTGCTTGACAACCAACATCCACAAGACGTTGACATAAAATCAGATCTTCAGTGCAGTAGGGAAGAACTTTGAAGCCATCATTAATCAAAGTCTCTGCAGTTTGCACCAAACGCAAAACATCTGGCTGTAAGGTGTAGTCATCGCCAATGAGTTCTAATTTAATCCAATCTGTTTCAAAAACTTCACGGGCCATTTGCGCCGTGGTAACGACTTCTTGAGGGCTGTGGCATCCAGCGGTATTTGGTAATACCGGTACAGCCATCTTTTTGAGTAAATCCCAGAATCCACTATGCGCTTCCGCTGTCGAAGTTCCTTGGCGACGTAAGCTCACGGTGATCATTCCTGGATTGGAGGCTTGCACAGCATTTTCCAATATCTGTGGAGAAGGGTAACGTGATGTGCCCAGCAGCAAACGACTAGCAAAACTCTCACCGTACAGTGTAAGAGTATCGGCGCTATTGAGATTGCTAGGTAATGGAGCGTTCATATCAATTTTAGTTTGTTATTACATCAGCCGCCAGTAACGGGGGCGATCACTTCGATTTGGTCATTCTCACTTAAGGCAAACTCTGTATGTTTAGTCTTGGGAACAAAATTTAGATTTACGGCAACAGCATAGGGCGGCTTGGCATCAATTAATGCTAGCGCATCGCTGACCATACTATGGCTTGGCAATTCATATTCAACTTGATTGACGATTATGCGCATATAGTCTCTGCGTAATTGCTATTATGTGTGACGCCCAAACCCAATTCCAATGCGGTCTTACTGCTTCCCTGCGCAAGTATTTGCAAAGCACAATCGAGTACAGCTGGGGCAATCATAAAACCATGACGATATAGGCCATTGATCATGATCAAATCCGCTTGCCCTTTATCTTTTTTCATCCGGATTTCTGGAAGATTATTTTTTAGGGTGGGGCGGCATTGCGTTGCCATTTCTAAAATACGTGCCTCTGCAAAACCGCTATGTACGGTATAAACCGCGCTAAGTAACTCCATCGCAGATCGCACGCTCATCTCGGAAAGATCATCGGACTCAATCTCAGTGGCACCCACCACATAGACGTCGTTTTCCTTTGGAGCAATGTAGATTGGATAGCGCGGATGAATTAACCTCGTTGGACGGCGCAACTTTACCTCGGGAGCGTAGAGTCGTACAACTTCACCGCGAACACCGCGCAAGGTATTTAGATTATCTCCAAAAGACCAAACCTCTTTAGCACCAGTGCCGCGACAATCGATTACTGCCTGGTAGATCGACTGCTTACGTAATGCCTGAGGGTCAACCTCTGCATACCAGTGGCAATCTACCTGCAAGAGCTTGAGTTCAAGTGCAAGAGCATTGAGTAATTGACGGTTATCCAACTGTCCTTCTTTAGGCAAGTACAGACCCTGATTAAAGCGATCGGCAACACTTGGTTCTAAGTCACGCAAAGCATCATTGCTTAACTTTTGTGGAGCACTTAAATCAGGGTTGGCGCGACTATTCTTCTCTAGGTGAGCCGTAAAGCGCTCAGCCTCACTAGCATCTTGTCGATGCCAGAGAATCAAAGTGCCTTCTTGTTGAAAGAAAACCGGATTGGAGAGATCAGAAATCAGTTCTTTCCAGCGAGGCAGGCTATATAAGCCCATTCGCACAACAGAGTCTTCGGTAATGGCAGATTCCGCTAGAGGGGCCAGCATCGCTGCCGCAATACGTGCTGCAGCATGGTCACCATTGGTGCTGCCTTTATCAAATAACTCAACCTGAGCACCGCCCCTAGCAAGAGCAACTGCTAGCAGGCGACCCATCAGGCCGCCCCCAACAATTGCATATTTGCCCTTCAAGTGCCTCATTTATTCACCATTACTAAGCTTAATTACTGGTAAATCTCACTGCCGCGCTTACGGAACTCCGCAGACATCTCTTCCATGCCCTTGGATGCGTTAGCAACCTCAGCAATTGGAATGACCTTGGATTTAGGATTTCCATCAGCATCTAATGTCGCCGCATAGTCACGCACTTCTTGTGTGATCTTCATAGAGCAGAACTTTGGACCGCACATTGAACAGAAGTGAGCAATCTTCGCACCTTCAGCTGGCAATGTAGCATCGTGATATTCACGCGCACGTTCAGGATCTAAACCAAGATTGAACTGATCTTCCCAGCGGAATTCAAAGCGTGCTTTAGATAATGCGTTATCGCGGACTTGGGCGCCAGGCAAGCCTTTGGCCAAATCAGCGCCATGTGCAGCAATTTTGTAGGTGATGATGCCCTCGCGAACATCTTCTTTATCTGGCAAGCCTAAATGCTCTTTGGGTGTGACATAGCAAAGCATGGCTGTACCGTACCAACCAATTTGGGCTGCGCCAATGCCGCTAGTGATATGGTCGTAACCAGGAGCGATATCGGTAATCAATGGCCCAAGTGTATAGAAGGGAGCTTCTAAGCAGTGCTTGAGCTCTTCAGTCATATTTTCTTCAATGCGCTGCATTGGTACGTGACCTGGGCCTTCAATCATGACTTGCACGTCATGCTTCCATGCTTTGGCAGTCAATTCACCTAGGGTATGGAGTTCACCAAATTGAGCGGCATCATTGGAGTCAGCAATGCAGCCAGGGCGCAAGCCATCACCTAAGCTAAATGAGACGTCATAGGCTTTCATGATTTCGCAAATCTCATCAAACTTTGTATATAAGAAGTTTTCTTTGTGATGAGCTAAGCACCACTTAGCCATGATGGAGCCACCGCGAGATACTATGCCTGTAATGCGATCAGCCGTTAACGGAACATAGCGCAGCAATACGCCTGCATGGATAGTGAAGTAATCCACGCCTTGTTCAGCTTGCTCAATCAAGGTGTCGCGGAACATTTCCCATGTAAGATCTTCTGCAATGCCGCCAGTTTTATCTAAAGCCTGATAGATTGGAACAGTGCCAATTGGAACTGGTGAGTTACGAATAATCCACTCACGGGTTTCATGAATATGCTTACCGGTTGAAAGATCCATGATCGTGTCCGCACCCCAACGGATAGACCAAACCATCTTTTCTACTTCTTCGTTAATAGAAGAGGTGACGGCTGAGTTGCCTAAGTTGCCGTTGATCTTCACGCGGAAGTTGCGGCCAATAATCATTGGCTCTAATTCTGGGTGATTAATGTTGGCTGGAATAATCGCACGACCAGCAGCAATCTCTGAACGAACAAATTCACCGGTGACTATGTCCGGAAGATTGGCGCCATAGCCTTTACCAGGATGTTGCTTAAGGAGTTGCTTATAGGCTGGGTCTTTACGAAGTTGCTCAAGGCCCATTGACTCACGCAGTGCTACATATTCCATTTCTGGGGTAACAATACCTTTGCGTGCGTAATACATTTGGCTCACGTTATTGCTAGCTTTTGCAACACGTGGTGCGCTGATGTGAGCAAATCGTAAACTTTGTGTAGCTTCATCTTGAGAACGCGCTACACCATATTCAGAACTAGGGCCGGCCAATTGAATAGTGTCATTGCGTTCTGCAATCCAGGCATCACGTAGTCTTGGTAAACCTTTTTCAAGATTGATTACAACATCTGGGTCGCTGTATGGTCCAGAGGTGTCATAAACAGGAACAGGGGGATTGGCTAACAATTCTTCACCTACACGTGTAGGCAGCTGCTCAATCATGCGGATTGGCGCCTTGATATCCGGACGTGAACCTTGGAGGTAAGTTTTAGTTGAAGCTGGATAGGCAAACTTTTGCCCAAAGTCGCGCTCCAAGCTTTTTAAACTGGGAATCTCGTGTTTAGCGTTTTTTGTTGTGGGTTTGCCTGTACTCATGTCCATCTCCTAGCTGTTTTAGATGGACGAAACCGGGTGTCGGTCTGATGTAACTCCCCACGCCAGCATTACCTGGATCGGGTTAAAGGGTCTTTCTCAGCACCTTCAAACTAAAAACCTTTGAAGGGCACCCCTGTTTCATCCTTATGAGAGATTTAACCACGAATTAGGGGATTGATGCATGACTACCGTCAAGTAGGTGTCACCATAGTCAAATAAGGGCAAATCCCTTATTTATTGCGGCGCAATATGAAGTCTGCCGTCACAAACGCCGCATCAGAGGTGAATTCGTCAGCCAAAATCCTGGCGGCAGCCTCCGCTAGGGAGATTTCTATAAAACCGCTGACTTCACCGTCGTGATTCATCGGAACAAAGTTATCAGCTAATTCGAGGTCGTAAATGTAGAGCTGTTCATCATGAAAACCCCGGTTAAGGGATGGGCGGCGCATATGAATGCGTCCAACAGGCTCAATCTGTTCTGCAATTTGCTCTGGTACCCCAGCCTCTTCCCAAAGTTCACGACGTGCACTTACCCAAGGCGTTTCATCGGCGGTAATACCGCCAGCCGCTAAGTTATCTAACTTCCCTGGATCAGTGGGCTTGGTTTCACTACGTCTACCTAACCAAATCGTATTGCCTTGCGTGTAGCCGTTGATATGCGTTGCCATGCTACGAAATCCAAAGGTTCGAAATGCAGCACGCTCCAAGCGAAAGTACTTGTGGCCATTTTGATCTACCCATGCAAAGTCTTCATTTCGCCAGCCCGGAATAAAACCACCTATGCGCATGCGATTGGCTAACTGGTAAAGACTGTTTGATAAATCTCTTGGTTTGCCCAACTGAATTGTCAGCTTGTCATTACTAATTGCAATTAGTGGAATGAATTCTTTTTGTAATGACTCTTGTAAATAGGTAGTGAAATCTGGATTGAGATGCCCAATAAGTTGTTCGCCTATTACGCCGCGTGATAAATAGATTGGCAAAAAGTCTGCCGGGGCAGAACGCGTTGTATTTTGGAGCATCTCCTCAAGGGCGGCTATCGTACTGGTCGAAAGGCTGGTCATGGACCTTAGTGTAAGGGAACTTGGTGCTCTTAACACATAACTGCAGCTGCATTAGCTTAAATATTTGTAAGTAATAATGAAAGAAAGGGGGATACTTTTTGCACACAATTTAGGCAGGCTAGGTCAACCTATACAAATCTGTGACTTACAAAAACTTTTGAGGATTTATCCACAATGCCTGTGGATAAGTATGAAGAATTTTTGGTCCCGCCGACAGGAATCGAACCTGTATCCCACGCTTAGGAGGCATGTGCACTATCCATTGTGCTACGGCGAGACGGTATGAAAATTAAAAATGTGTTATGAAGATTCTAATGAATTACCAACCACACAGAGCCCATACTTGATTAGTAACGGCCACCATCATATCTGGTGAAAAGTACATTAAAAAAACAAAAAGCAATATAAATAAAACAAACCCATAGGAAATAATTTTCCAAAAGGCAGGTTTTTTCTCAAGCATTGGCAACCCGTTTAATAGCGCGTTCTTTCACAGGTAGGTTCACTAAGAAAGCAAAGACACCCAACCCAATGGCGATCTCCCAAACAATTAAATAGGATCCTGTTTGATCAAATAAATAGCCACCCAGGAATGCGCCACAGAAACTACCAAGTTGATGCGAGAAAAATACCAACCCAGATAGCATTGTTAAGTACTTCACGCCAAATATCTGCGCAACGATACCGTTGGTGAGAGGAATCGTCGATAACCATAAGAAACCCATGATTGCAGAAAAGATATAAGTGCTCATTGGTGATGGCGGTAACAATAAGAAAGCAGTAATGGCAATTGAGCGACCTATATAAATGGAGGATAGTAAATAGCGCTTTGGAAAGCGTTGAGCCAAGATTCCAGAGCTATAGGTGCCAAAAATATTGAATAGACCAATAAGAGCCAGGGCTGAAGTAGCAACTACTGGCGCGCCAACAGAGGGATAGTTTGCAGAAACGTCTTTAAGGTAGGGCGCTAAGTGAACCGCAATAAATACCACCTGAAAGCCACAAACAAAGTAACCCAAGGTTAAATAGCGAAAGCTAGGATTGCTAACGGCTTCCTTCAAAGCCTGTCTAATCGTTTGATCGCCCAAAGTATCCGGGTGGCTGAAATTTTTCTCACGCAACATAAAAGCAGTTGGAATCATGAGACTGGCCATCAACGCCAACATGAGAAGTGCATCTTGGGTGCCAAATGCACTAAGTAATCCTTGCTCTGCTGGAATCATCAGGAACTGACCAAATGAACCGGCTGCTGCAGTAATGCCCATTGCCCAAACGCGTTTTTCTGCTGGAACATTGCGACCTAAAATACCGTACACCACGCTGTAGGTCGTTGCAGTTTGCGCCAAGCCAATTAGTAAACCGCCAGCCAAAGTGAAATTCATGACGTCGCTTGATACGGCCATGCCTGCTAAACCTAATGCATACAAAATGCCACCAGCAACCATGATTTTGAATGCGCCATAGCGATCGGCTAAAGCGCCGGTAATGGGTTGCATTGCACCCCAGATAAGATTCTGTAGCGCAATCGTTAACGCAAAAGTTTCGCGTCCCCAGCCATTCGCTGAGGTAATCGGTAGATTAAACAGTCCAAAGCCATGACGAATGCCCATAGACAGTGTGACCATCAGTCCGCCATAAATGAGGACTTCCTTCAATGAAAGTCCAGCGTTGCTGATTGGCTTGGTCATGGGATTTAGATTATTCCTTTGCTACGCAACTCTTCAATGGCCTTATCGTCGAGCATAAGACGCTCATGCAAGATTTCTTCTGTATGTTGACCTAACGTTGGTGGCGCCATACGCACTTCAGTAGGTGTCCTTGATAAGCGCATTGGGCTGGCAACTAATTTCATGCTGCCGACAGTCGGGTGTGGGGCTTCAATCTGCACACCACGATGTATGACCTGTTCATTTTCAAAAACTTCTTTGAAGTTGTTAATCGGTCCGCATGGAACATTGGCTTTCTCTAGCAGCTCAATCCATTCGCCCTTAGTCTTTTTGCGCGTCATTTGCTCCAACAAAGGAATGAGTTGTTTGCGATGTTCTACACGCAGGGGGTTTGATATGTATAGTGGGTTATCCGCTAAATGGGCTTCACCACCCGCTGTCACAAAATGCCTAAATTGCCCATCATTGCCCGCTCCAACAATCATCCAGCCATCTGAGGTGGGGAAGGTTTGATAGGGAACAATGATTGGGGAGGCGTTACCCCAGCGTTTAGGTACTTCACCCGAAGTGAGATAGGCGCTTGATACATTAGCCATCACAGCAACTTGGGTATCAAGCAGTGACATATCGATGTATTGACCCTCGCCGGTATGGTCGCGATGGACGATGGCCGCGAGGATAGCTGTGCTGGCATACATACCCGTGAAGATGTCGGCGATAGCAACACCGGCTTTTTGTGGGCTGGCTCCCTCAAAGTCATGGGCTTCACCAGTAACACTCATGAAGCCACCCATACCCTGAATGATGAAGTCGTATCCAGGACGGTGAGCATAGGGCCCGGTTTGACCAAAGCCGGTAATAGAGCAATAGATTAGGTCGGGCCTAACTTTTTTAAGGCTTTCATAATCAAGCCCGTATTTGGCGAGGTCTCCAACCTTGTAGTTTTCAATCACCACATCCGATTCTGCAGCTAGCAGACGGATAAGTTCTTGACCCTCAGGCTTAGCAATATCCACTGTAATGGAGCGTTTATTGCGGTTGATGCAAATAAAATAGGCAGATTCTTCGGTTTCCTTGCCATTGACATCTTTGGCAAAAGGGGGGGCCCAGTGCCGGGTGTCGTCGCCAACACCAGGCCTTTCGACTTTAATAACATCTGCACCCAAATCCGCGAGATTTTGAGCGCACCAAGGACCTGCCAAGACTCGGCTAAGGTCTAAAACGCGAATATGACTTAAGGCTCCCATTCCTCAATTTTGGCATGGATGGCAGGGTAATTCCCGAAAAATTCAGCCTAGATCTCAGACATGACTACAATTTGCGCGCATGGCTACCCGTAAAACTTCCGAATACAGCGAATCGTCGATTCAGGTCCTAAAAGGACTAGAACCAGTCCGTCAGCGGCCTGGAATGTACACCCGCACAGACAATCCACTACATATTATTCAAGAGGTCCTCGATAACGCATCTGATGAAGCTTTAGGAGGGTTTGGTAAGCAAATCATCGTCACTATGCATACCGACGGCAGTGTGAGCGTAGAAGATGATGGCCGTGGCATTCCAGTGGGAATGCATCCAACGGAGAAATTACCCGTAGTAGAAATCGTGTTTACACAGTTACATGCTGGTGGTAAGTTTGAAAAGGGCACTGGTGGTGCTTATGCTTTCTCAGGTGGTCTACATGGTGTTGGCGTTTCGGTAACCAATGCTTTATCCAAGAGATTAGAAGTTACTGTATGGCGTGATGGCCAAATGTCGACCTTGACCTTTGCTGATGGCAAAGTGATTGAGAAGCTCAAATCTATTGTTTCTTCAAAAGAAGATAAGTCACACGGTACTCGCGTTCGTGTTTGGCCAGATGGTAAGTACTTTGACAGCTCGGCTATTCCGACGCCTGAGCTCATCCGCTTGTTGCGCTCTAAAGCAGTCTTGCTACCAGGTGTGAAGGTCACGCTGATTCAAGAAAAAACCGGCGATACCCAGACTTGGCAATATGCACAAGGCTTGCGTGGCTATTTAAATGAAGCTATTGCACAGGCAGGTCATGGCGCAGAAGTTATTCCACCGTTTGAGGGAGAGCAATATGCAACTGGCACAGGTGATGATGATTCCTTTGCCGAAGGTGAGGGCGCTGCTTGGGTGGTTTGCTGGACTGAAGATGGTGCACCAGTGCGCGAGAGTTATGTGAACTTGATTCCTACTCCTGCAGGCGGTACACATGAAAGTGGTTTGCGTGAAGGTTTATTCAATGCTGTTAAAGGCTTTATTGAAATGCACGCATTGCAGCCTAAAGGTGTGAAGCTCATGCCTGAAGATGTATTTGCCCGCGCATCCTTCATTTTGTCTGCCAAAGTATTGGATCCACAATTTCAGGGTCAGATTAAAGAGCGTCTTAACTCTCGTGATGCGGTGCGCTTAGTTTCTGGTTACGTGAAATCGGCTCTTGAGCTCTGGTTGAACCAGCACGTTGATTATGGTCGTAAGTTAGCTGATCTAGTCATCAAGCAAGCCCAGGTCAGAACCCGAGCAGGACAAAAAGTTGAGAAGAAAAAATCCTCTGGCGTTGCTGTTCTGCCTGGCAAACTTACGGATTGCGAGAGCCAAGATATCGGCATGAATGAAATCTTCCTGGTTGAGGGTGACTCTGCAGGCGGTTCAGCCAAAATGGGTCGCAATAAGGAATATCAAGCCATCCTACCATTACGCGGTAAGGTATTAAATACCTGGGAAGCAGAGCGCGACCGCTTGTTTGCTAATAATGAGGTACACGATATTGCGGTGGCAATTGGTGTCGATCCTCATGGTCCGAATGACAATCCAGACTTATCCAATCTACGCTACGGCAAAGTTTGCATTCTTTCAGATGCGGACGTCGATGGCGCACACATTCAGGTTCTGCTCTTAACACTTTTCTATAAGCATTTCCCTAAACTGATTGAGTTGGGTCATGTTCATATTTCTAGGCCACCACTATTTAGGGTGGATGCTCCAGCACGTGGCAAAAAGCCGGCGCAAAAGATCTATGCATTAGATGCCAATGAGTTACAAGCTATTGAAGATAAGTTGCGTAAAGATGGTGTAAAAGAAACTGCATGGCAGATCTCTCGCTTTAAAGGTTTAGGAGAGATGAGCGCAGAACAGCTTTGGGATACCACTTTGAACCCAGATACTCGCCGTCTGTTGCCTGTAACACTGGGCACTTGGACCGAGGATGAAACATTTAAAACAATGGATATGCTGATGGGTAAATCAGAGTCTGGCGCGCGTCGCGATTGGCTTGAAGAGCGCGGCAATGAAGTGGAGGCGGATATCTAATGGCAACTAAGAAGACTCCTGGAAATAATAATCCCGCTGATCAGGCAGACTTATTTTCCAACCCGATTGAGATGGAGGTTGTTGAAGTCGATGAGACGCCGGTAATGGTTGCTTCTGGCGGTGGTTCAGGTAACCATGATCCGAAAACCATAGATCTAAATGAAGATGGTAAAGACAGCTTAACTTTAGCGGTATATGCAGAGCGTGCCTATTTGGATTACGCAATTAGCGTCGTCAAAGGTCGTGCGCTTCCTGATGTATCAGACGGACAGAAGCCAGTACAGCGCCGCATCTTATTCTCCATGAGTGAAATGGGCTTGCGTGCAGATGCGAAGCCGGTGAAAAGTGCTCGTGTGGTAGGTGATGTATTGGGTAAATTCCATCCTCACGGTGATCAGTCTGCTTACGATGCATTGGTTCGTTTGGCACAAAGCTTCTCATTACGTTACCCATTAATTGACGGTCAAGGTAACTTCGGTTCTCGCGATGGTGATGGCGCGGCTGCAATGCGTTACACCGAGGCGCGCCTTACTAAGATCGCTAGCCTGCTATTAAGTGAGATTGATGAAGGCACGGTTGATTTCGCGCCAAATTACGATGGTTCATTCCAAGAGCCGAAGTTATTACCAGCGCGTCTACCATTTGTATTACTCAACGGCGCTTCAGGTATTGCTGTTGGTATGGCCACCGAAATTCCGTCGCATAACTTGCGTGAAGTAGCTTCCGCAGCAGTTGCTTTAATGAAGTCTCCAAAGATGAGTACTTCAGAATTATTGGAGATCATGCCCGGCCCTGACTATCCAGGTGGCGGTCAAATCATTTCATCTGCTGCAGAAATTGCCCAGATTTATGAGGCTGGGCGCGGCAGCATTAAGGTGCGTGCACGTTGGTCAATCGAAGAGTTGGCGCGCGGCCAGTGGCAGATTATTGTAAATGAATTGCCACCAGCCACTTCCTCTCAGCGTGTATTGCAAGAGATTGAAGAGATCACGAATCCAAAGGTAAAGGTTGGCAAAAAGACCTTAACTCCTGAGCAAAACAATCTCAAATCAACCATCTTGAATGTGCTTGATGGTGTACGCGACGAGTCTAGCAAGGACGCAGCAGTGCGCTTGGTATTTGAGCCAAAGAGCAAGAATATTGATGTTAATGAGTTCGTAAACCTATTGCTTGCGCATACCTCATTAGAGTCCAATGCGCCAATGAACCTGGTGATGATTGGTAATGATGGTCGTCCGCGTCAAAAAGGCTTAAAAGACATTCTTTCTGAGTGGATTGCATTTAGGGTTGCCACGGTTACTCGTAGAACCCAGCATCGCTTAGGTAAAGTCAAAGACCGCATGCATATTTTGGAAGGGCGCTTAACCGTTCTTCTTAACATTGATAAGGTCATCAAGATCATTCGCAATAGCGATGAGCCTAAAGCGGATTTGATTAAAGAATTTAAGTTATCGGACCGCCAGGCTGAAGATATCCTGGATATTCGTTTGCGTCAGTTGGCTCGCTTAGAGGGCATCAAGATTGAGCAAGAGCTTAAAGAGCTCAAAGCTGAACGTGATGATCTAGAAGGTCTATTGCAAAGCGATACCGTCTTGCGTAAGCGCATCATCAAAGAAATCGAATCCGATATGAAGGATTTTGGCGATGATCGTCGTACCTTGATTCAGGAAGATAAGCGCGCTGTTGCTGAGACTAAGGTGATTGATGAGCCAGTAACAGTAATTGTTTCCCAAAAGGGTTGGGTCCGAGTTCGCCAAGGCCACGAGCATGATCCAACACAATTTAGCTTTAAGGCAGGTGATACTTTGTATGCCACCTTCGAAGTGAGAACGGTAGACGTTATTCAAGGCTTTGGCAGTGATGGTCGTGTCTATACCGTTCCAGTTAGCGAATTACCTGGCGCTCGCGGCGATGGTTCACCATTAACCAGCTTTGTTAATTTGGCTGCTGGGTCACAGATGGTTGCTTACTATGCTGGCCAACCTGACGATTTGGTATTGCTATCAACTAAAGCGGGCTTTGGGTTCTTGGCCAATGTATCGGATATGAGTACCCGTAATAAGGCTGGTAAATCATTCTTAAGCTTGGATGCAAAGGTTCCGGGTGATGCTCCATTAGGCGCAGCAAAAGTCAAAGTTGGTATGAAACAAGTTGCTTGCTTGTCTGAGGCTTCTAAGTTATTAGTCTTCCCTCTGGATGAGCTCAAGCGCTTACCAACTGGTGGTAAAGGTGTAATCTTGATGGGCTTAGATGATAAAGAGCATCTGGCTTCAGCAATTGCTGTGGGTCCTGATGGAGCGACTTACTCCGGCGCAGGCCGTGCTGGCAAGCCAACCGAACTCAGTTTGGATGCAAAAACCTTGAAGTCTTTTGCCGGTAACCGTGCGCGTAAAGGTCACTTTGTAGAGCCACGCCTAAAAGACGGCAAACTCATAGCCAACTAAGAACGGCGTTTAGACCTTCTTCGGAACGCTGATTTCGTATTTGACCGCAATCACCTCTGCCAGGATCGAGACTGCAATCTCTGGTGGGGTGAGAGCCCCAATATAAAGTCCTACAGGACCATGCAATTTTTCTACTTGCTCTTGGCTAATATCGAACTCTAATAAGCGCTCTTTGCGTTTCTGAGTGTTCTTACGGCTACCTAGTGCACCAACATAAAAGGCAGGCGACTTGAGTGCCTCCATCAATGCCATGTCGTCTAATTTTGGATCATGTGTCAGGGCAACCACTGCAGTGTGAGAATCGACGCCTATCTCAAGCAATACATCGTCCGGCATGCCCTTAGAAAAGGTAATATCTGTGCGATTGAGGCCTTCTGCATATTCTTCACGGGGATCGATCACTATGACTTCAAAGTCAGAGGCTAAAGCAAAATCTGCTGTATACAAAGAAAGCTGGCCAGCACCTATGATGACCATACGCCAGCGCGGACCATAAGTCGTTTGCATTTCTTGTTCAGTACACACAAATTCATCGCTACGATCACCTAAGGAGAGTATAGATTTCCCGGTACTTAAGTTCACTGAGCGACGAGTAATTTGATGCGACGAAATATTCTCAAGTAGCTTTTCTAAAACAGCTAGCTCCGGTTTTGGCTCAACCAGCAGACGCAGTGTGCCGCCACATGGCAATCCAAAGCGAGCAGCCTCTTGTTGAGTTATGCCATACACCACCATTTCAGGTGTATTACGCGTCAAAATTTCAGTCTGTACGCGACGAATTAAATCATCTTCAACGCAGCCACCTGAAACTGAGCCGGCTACCTGACCATCAGCACGTATCGCCAACCAAGAGCCAACAGGACGTGGAGCGGATCCCCAGGTATGAACCACGGTCGCAATAGCCACAGATTGGCCTGATCGGAGCCATTTCACGGCTGATTTAAGAACGCTGAGGTCGGTACTGTTCATGCTCTTTCTTCTTTTGCTAATGCTTTGATGAATATCTATTTATTATCACTCTAATGACTGTTTCTAGTGAATCCATCAAAAACCCAAAATTACGCCTAGCCATACTCCTATTGGCGGCAGGCGAGGGGAGTCGTTTGGGTGGATTTCCCAAGGCATTGCTGAAGAAGGAGGGCGAAAGCTTATTAAGCCGCTTTCTAAAATATGTTCAAAAATTAAACCCAGTAGAAATATTGGTTGTCACAGGATTTTATGCGGATGCAGTTGAGGCGGAAATCAATTCAACCAAGCCAGAGACTTATAACTCTATTACCATAGCAAAAAACCCAAATCCATCAGAAGGTCAATCATCTTCGGTCCGCATTGGCTTAGAGTCGCTCAAATCTGACTATGATATTTTGTTGGTTGCTTTGTGTGATCAACCTAACATTGGTGTTTCCGAGATTGAAGCCCTGTTAGAGCAATTCAAACAAACAGGATTTAACAGGGAAATCGTGCTACCAATGGTGAACGGAAACCGTGGTAACCCGGTATTGTTTTCAAAAAAAGTGATTGAAGAAATCCTAGCAAAACCCGGGATGGTCTGCAGACCCTTTATGGACAAGCATCCAGAGTTAGTGAATGTATTTGAGACAAATAATCAGGCTTATTTATTAGATGTTGACACTCAGGCGGACATCCAAAAACTAGGGCTTGATAGACACCAATCTATTTGAAGTAAATTAAATCTCAGCGATCAATTCAATCTCAACGCAAGCGCCTAGCGGAATCTGCGCGACACCAAAAGCGCTACGCGCATGTTTGCCGTTATCACCAAATACTTCAAAGAGTAGTTCTGAGCATCCATTAACCACTAGGTGCTGCTCAGTATAGGTATCGGTAGAGTTAACCAAACCCATAACCTTAACAATACGCTTTACTTTATCTAAAGAGCCTAAGTGATTCTGCAAGGTGGAGATCAAATCAATTGCAATAGAGCGTGCTGCCGCTTTGCCTGTATCGGTATCCATGTCTTTACCAAGCTTACCTACCCAAGGCTTACCATCACGTTTAGCAATATGACCGGAGAGAAAAACAGTATTGCCAGTAGTGGTTGCCATGACATAGGCCGCAGCAGGAGGTCCTGGCGGGGGCAAATCAATACCAAGGGTTTTAAGGCGATCGCTAATGTTTGTAGTCATGATGAATAGAGTCAAGAGTAGAGTTAATTTAGATAAAGAATTAGGTCAAAAAGGAATAACTGAATCTTACTTGGAAAGTTGACGCATGGCACTCTCAAGACCATTTAAGGTTACTGGATACATGCGGTCTCTCATGAGGTTTTGCATGATGTCAATCGACTGACGATATTGCCAAATAGATTCTGGCTCTGGATTGAGCCAGGCAAAATGCGGGAAGTGATCAATTAAACGATTGATCCAGACTGCTCCAGCTTCCTTATTGTTGTACTCCACGGAACCATTTGGACTCAGAATCTCATAAGGAGACATCGTTGCATCACCAACGAATATTAGCTTGTAGTCCGATCCATATTTATTGATGATATCTTGGGTTGGCGTCACATCATCGCGTCTGCGACGATTGCTTTGCCAGAGGTTTTCATAAACACAGTTATGAAAATAGTAGTGTTCGAGATGTTTAAATTCTGCTTTAGCGGCAGAAAATAACTCAGCAATTCGCTGAATATGATCATCCATAGAGCCACCAACATCCATAAGCAATAACACCTTGACCTGATTGTGTCGCTCAGGACGCATTTTGACATCAAGCATTCCTGCATTAGCTGCAGTTGAATGAATAGTTTTATCCAGGTCCAGCTCTAAGGCAGATCCTTCTCTGGCAAACCGACGCAAACGACGCAAAGCAACCTTAATGTTGCGAGTGCCCAAAGCTAAATCGCTGTCATAGTCTTTAAACTCTCGTGCTTCCCAAACCTTGATCGCGGTTCTATTGCCGGCGCTCTCGCCACCAATACGTATGCCTTCGGGATGGTAGCCGCTATGACCAAACGGAGAGGAGCCGCCAGCGCCAATCCACTTATTGCCGCCACCATGCCACTCCTTTTGTTCTTTAAGTAGTTCTTCAAGACGCTTTTTCAGCGCATCAGGTCCGCCCAATTTTTTGAGCGCAGCTTTTTCTTCGTCGCTTAGAACGCGTTGGAGTTTTTTTTCAAGCCAATCCAGGGGGATATCTGGTGAGAGTGCAATGATTTGCTCGATGCCGTTAAAGTAGCCCCCAAACACCTGATCAAAACGATCAAAGTGTTGCTCATCTTTAACTAGAGTCATGCGAGCCAACTGATAAAACTCATCAATCGATGGGTTGATAACGCCTGATTTCAAAGCCTCTAAGAGAGTTAAAAACTCTCGTACTGAAACAGGCACTTTGGCCTCTTTCAGGTTTAGGAAGAATTGAATCAACATAAATACAGGACGTTATTGATCAATACATTAACGATGATTGCGATTCATCATCACCAAACGCTCAAACAAGTGGATATCTTGTTCATTCTTTAGTAAGGCGCCATGCAATGGAGGCACAACAATTTTTTCGTCGTTGCTATACAAAGCCTCTGGCGGGATATCTTCAGCCAATAGAAGCTTGAGCCAATCAATTAACTCAGAAGTAGAAGGTTTTTTCTTGAGCCCTGGTAATGAGCGTATTTGATAAAACGCCTTGAGAGCTGCATCTAAAAGATCTTGCTTGATATTAGGGTGGTGAACATCTACGATGCTTTGCATAGTCGTTGCATCGGGAAAGCTAATGTAATGAAAAAAACAGCGGCGCAAGAATGCGTCTGGGAGCTCTTTCTCATTGTTGGAAGTAATAATGACTAATGGACGATGCTTTGCTTTAATGAGTTCACGCGTTTCGTAAACATAAAATTCCATGCGATCAATTTCGCGCAGTAAGTCATTTGGAAACTCAATATCCGCTTTATCGATTTCATCAATAAGTAGTACAGTGGGTTCATCAGCCTCAAAAGCTTGCCAAAGTACGCCCTTAACAATGTAATTGCGAATATCTTTTACTTTCTCATCACCCAGCTGCGAATCGCGTAAACGGCTCACTGCATCGTATTCATAAAGTCCTTGTTGAGCTTTTGTTGTGGATTTAATGTGCCACTGTAAAAGCGGCATGTTGAGGGCGGCGGCGACTTCCTCGGCCAACATCGTTTTGCCAGTGCCTGGCTCGCCTTTTATCAAAAGAGGGCGTTGTAGTGCGATTGCCGCATTTACGGCCAATTTGAGATCCTCGGTGGCGACATAGCTTTGGCTACCTGAGAACTGGTTTTGAGTAGAGGGGTTGGATTTGCTCATATGCTGACCTAATTAGTGCTGGGTTAAGCGTTCCAGTATAGGTAAATGAGCTAAATTTTTCAGTGTTTCTACTAATTTTGGCCCTCAAAATGGCGGGAAGGGCGTCTGTCCGCTATACTCTTCCGAAATTGATCTAAATCAAACTCATTAATAATGATTTCTATGAAAAAATTCTCCATTCTTCCTCAATTGGCCGTAACCGCAGCTTTGGTTTTTGCTGGCTCTGTTGCTCAGGCTGATGAAGTTAAAGGTAATGCTGCGGCTGGTAACAGCAAGGTTTGGCTATGTATTGGTTGTCACTCCATTCCTGACTATCGTGCAGACTACCCATTGGTATACAAGGTGCCTATGATTGGCGGTCAAAATGCCGCTTACATTGCTAGCGCACTAGCTGCATACAAAAAGGGCGAAAGAAAGCATCCGACAATGCGTTCTATAGCTGCCAGCTTGTCTGACCAAGACATGGCTGATATCGGCGAATACTATGCTGCGCAAACTGCTAGCTCACCTAACAACCCATTGAAGTGATTCATTAATAAAGATACATAGAGACTTTTATGAAATTCGCCCTAATTACTGCAGTTTTGCTATCCAGCATTGGTTTGGTAAACGTAGCAAACGCTGCCAATAAAGAAAAAGGTCAGGCTTTGGTTGAGAAGGCTAATTGCGCCTCATGTCATGGCGCTGGTCTAAATGCTCCAATCTTGCCTGCTTATCCAAAGTTAGCTGGCCAGTATGCCGATTACCTCTACTACGCTTTAAAGGCATATAAAGTAGGCAATGGCAATGCGCAGTTTGGTCGTAATAACGCTGTAATGGGCTCACAAGTTCAGAGCTTTAGTGATGCTGACTTGCAAGATATGGCGGCTTACATTTCTTCTTTGCCTGGAAACTTTGTTGTTAAAAAGTAAATTCTAGTAGCATGGCTTCATATAAAAAGGCTTAGATTAATCATCTAAGCCTTTGTTTTTTATGCTTTTATAGTTTAGCGTAGCGCTTCAAGTCCTTGCTCTAGGTGCTTGCGCATGGCTAATTCTGCAGCGTGTTCATCACGTTTCAGTATGGCTCTGAGAATCTCACGATGTTCCACCAATGAGTTTTGCAGTCTGCCTGTGCTGGTCAGAGAATCTCTGCGATGAAGTTTTAGAACTTTGCGCAGATCTGCGATAACCCCATTCATCCATCGATTTCCGGCAATTTCTTGGATTAATTCATGAAATTTGCCATTTATCTCAAAGAATTGCTCAATATCTCGATCTGCAGCTGCTTTTTCAAGTCGATGATGAAGGTGATCTAAGAGGTTTAATTCAGCCTCCGTTGCTTTTGAAGCTGTTTCTTTTGCTGCTTGACCCTCCAGGAGGGAGAGAATAGTAAAAATCTGCTCCAAGTCTTTGCGGATAACTTCCGTAACGTAGGCTCCCCGGCGCATTTTGATGGTTACTAAACCTTCAGATGCCAGCACCTTGATAGCTTCCCGCATTGGGGTGCGGCTAATACCAAACTGATCAGCCAGTGATTGCTCGTCCAGCCAGCTTCCAGGTGCTAGTTGCTTGCTAAAAATTTGCTCCCGAAGTCTATCGGCAACTTCCTCATATAACGGTCTATTATTCAGTTTTGTATCCATAATTATGAATACATTATGTAGACAATTCTAAAATTGTCAAGCAAAATGAAAGGACATTTCGATGCAATGCAACAAAAATTAACCGGGAGTTTTTGTGAGTTCAAATGAAAACAATTCATGGCCATCTTTTCCAGATGCCAACCTTGATGCTTGGAAAAAATCAGCTCAGAAATCAGCCCCTAATGGCGATGTTGATTCCTTGGGTTGGAAAACACCAGATGGAATTCACCTAAAAGCTCTATACACATCATCGGACATTGAAGGACTCAATTACACCGATACATTGCCTGGATTTGAACCATTCGTACGCGGACCACAAGCGACGATGTATTCAGTTCGTCCATGGACCATCCGTCAATATGCAGGATTCTCAACCGCGGAAGAATCAAATGCTTTTTATCGCAAAGCGTTAGAAGCAGGAGGCCAGGGCGTCTCCGTTGCGTTTGACTTGGCAACGCATCGTGGTTACGACTCAGATCATCCGCGTGTTACTGGTGACGTAGGCAAAGCTGGTGTTGCGATTGATTCTGTAGAAGATATGAAGATCTTGTTTGATGGCATTCCATTGGACAAGGTTTCTGTTTCCATGACGATGAATGGCGCTGTATTGCCTGTATTGGCAGGTTACATCGTTGCAGGCGAAGAACAGGGCGTTAAGCAAGAACAATTATCTGGGACCATTCAGAACGATATTCTGAAAGAGTTCATGGTGCGTAATACCTATATTTATCCACCAGAGCCATCAATGCGCATCATCGGTGACATTATTGAGTACACCGCCAAGCACATGCCTAAGTTCAACTCGATTTCGATTTCGGGTTATCACATGCAAGAGGCGGGCGCTAACCAAGTGTTGGAATTGGCTTTCACATTGGCTGACGGTAAAGAGTATGTAAAGACAGCGTTAGCAAAAGGATTGGACGTTGACGGCTTTGCAGGTCGCCTCTCTTTCTTCTTTGCGATCGGTATGAACTTCTATTTAGAAGTTGCAAAATTACGTGCTGCACGCTTGCTGTGGTGGCGTATTATGAAATCCTTCGAGCCAAAGAATCCGAAGTCTTTGATGCTTCGTACGCATTGTCAAACTTCTGGCTGGTCTTTAACTGAACAAGACCCATACAACAACGTAGTGAGAACCACTGTTGAGGCGATGGCTGCCGTATTTGGCGGTACACAGTCGCTGCATACCAATTCATTGGATGAAGCAATTGCACTGCCTTCTGAGTTTTCCAGCCGCATTGCCCGCAATACTCAGCTGATTCTTCAAGAAGAAACCCATATTCCAAGCGTGATCGATCCATGGGCGGGTTCTTACATGATGGAAAACCTCACCCAAGAGATGGCTGATAAAGCCTGGGAAATCATTCAAGAAGTAGAAGCCATGGGTGGCATGACTAAGGCGGTTGAGAGTGGCTGGGCTAAGCTGAAGATTGAAGCGGCTGCTGCTGAAAAGCAAGCCAAGATTGACTCTGGTTCTGACGTAATCGTTGGCGTTAATAAATATAAGCTTGGCAAAGAAGATCTTGTTGACGTATTGATGATCGACAACGATAAAGTTCGCGAAGGTCAAGTGGCTCGTCTTAAAGAAATCAAAGCAAAACGTGATTCACAAAAAGTACAGGCTGCATTAGAGGCTTTAACTAAGGCTGCAGAGGATAACTCAGGAAATCTCTTGGAGCTATCCGTAAACGCAATTCGTTTACGTGCAACAGTTGGTGAAGTTTCTGATGCATTAGAGAAAGTTTACGGGCGCCATCGCGCCGATACTCAAAAGGTGACCGGTGTGTATGCAGCCGCTTATGACTCAGCCGAAGGCTGGGCAAAACTCCAAACAGAAATTAGCGATTTTGCAAAAGAGTTTGGTCGTCGTCCTCGTGTGATGATCGCCAAGCTTGGTCAAGATGGTCATGACCGCGGTGCTAAAGTCGTTGCCACTGCCTATGCAGACTTAGGCTTTGACGTAGATATCGGACCTTTATTCCAAACACCTGAGGAATGTGCTCGTCAAGCCATTGAGAATGACGTACATGCTTTAGGAGTTTCTACATTAGCGGCTGGTCATAAGACCTTGGTTCCAGCCATCATTGCTGAATTGAAAAAACAAGGCTCAGACGACATCATCGTATTCGTTGGCGGCGTGATCCCAAGGCAAGATTACGAATTCCTCTATGAGGCTGGCGTGAAGGGAATCTACGGACCAGGTACACCTATTCCGGCATCGGCCAAGGATGTACTTGAGCAAATTCGCAAGTCTGTTAAACCGGCTTAATACGGATCATAGGCATGCTCGAAGCTGCTGATCAGGCTCTGGTGAATGATCTGACTGGTGCGCCATCGCTTAAACAGCGTCGCGCACTGGCAAAGATCATTACTTTGCTTGAGTCAACACGTCTAGATCACCGTCATCGTGCTGATGACGTACTCAATTCTTTATTGTCTAAAACAGGCAAATCGTTCCGCCTCGGTATCTCAGGTGTTCCAGGTGTAGGCAAGTCGACTCTAATTGAATCCTTGGGCCTTTCCCTGATTGAAAAAGGTCATCGAGTTGCTGTCTTAGCGATCGACCCCTCTTCAAGTATTTCTGGGGGTTCGATTTTGGGTGATAAGACTCGTATGGAACGTTTATCCGTTCTCGAGAATGCCTTTATTCGTCCAAGTCCATCATCTTGCACCTTGGGTGGCGTAGCCGAGAAGACGCGCGAAGCCATGCTGGTTGCTGAAGCTGCAGGCTTTGATGTGATCATCGTTGAAACCGTTGGTGTAGGGCAGAGCGAAATCGCAGTTGCTGGCATGACGGATATGTTCTTGTTGTTGCAGTTGCCGAATGCCGGCGACGATCTTCAGGCAATTAAAAAAGGCGTGATGGAAATTGCTGATCTGATTGTTATTAATAAAGTGGATATCGATCCGGATGCTGCAATGCGCGCTCAATTATTTATCACGAGTTCATTGCGTCTGCTGGGATTCCAGGGCAATCCTGACCACGCATCACATGACAAAGAATTTTGGCATCCGCAAGTGATGACCTTAAGCGCCCTAGAAGGCAAAGGTGTGCCAGAACTTTGGGACAAAGTTTCTCATTTTGAAAAACTGCAAAAGGCGAACGGTAAATTCGAATCTCGTCGCCAGGAGCAAGCAGGCGCATGGATGTGGGATCGCATCGATGCTGGACTAAAAAATGCATTTCGTAGCAATGAAGCAGTGCAAAAACTTCTACCAAGTTTGGTTGCACAAGTAAATCAAGGAACTATGGCAGCTTCTGTAGCGGCAAGACGGCTACTGGAGTCCATGGGGCATGAATTTTTCTAAGGAGCAGGATATGAAGGAAATCATTCAACAACTGGAAGCCAAGCGTGAGCTTGCCCGATTGGGTGGCGGGCAAAAGCGTATTCAGGCTCAACATGCAAAAGGCAAGTTAACTGCGCGCGAGCGTATTGAGCTCTTGCTAGATGCTGGCACATTCGAAGAGTGGGATATGTTTGTTGAGCACCGTTGCCATGACTTTGGTATGGGTGATCAAACTGTTCCTGGTGATGGTGTTGTTACCGGTTACGGAATGATTAACGGTCGTCTGGTATTTGTGTTCTCACAAGACTTCACCGTGCTTGGCGGTTCTTTGTCTGAAGCTCATGCTGAAAAGATTTGCAAGATCATGGATCAAGCTCTTAAAGTTGGAGCTCCAGTTATTGGTTTGAATGACTCTGGTGGCGCGCGTATTCAAGAGGGTGTTGCATCTCTTGGCGGCTATGCTGAAATTTTTCAGCGCAACGTTACTGCATCTGGGGTAATTCCACAGATTTCCTTGATCATGGGCCCATCCGCTGGTGGTGCGGTTTACTCGCCAGCCTTGACCGATTTCATTTTCATGGTCAAAGATAGCTCATACATGTTCGTGACTGGTCCTGAAGTGGTGAAAACTGTCACCCATGAGGACGTTACCGCAGAAGAGTTGGGTGGCGCAGTAACTCACTCAACGGTATCCGGGGTATGCGACTTGGCATTTGATAACGATGTTGATGCGATCATGATGTTGCGCCGCTTCTTCAACTACTTGCCACTTTCTAACCGTGAGAAACCGCCTTTGATTAAGGGTGCTAATCGCACTGAAGAGCCGGATTTCTCATTGGATACATTGGTACCATCAAATCCAAATCAACCGTACGACATGAAAGAGTTGATTGAGAAGATTGTTGATGATGGCGAGTTCTTTGAATTACAGCCTGACTACGCGAAAAATATTGTGATTGGCTTTGCCCGGATTGAAGGTCGCTCAATTGGTATTGTCGCTAATCAGCCTTTGGTATTGGCTGGCTGTTTGGATATCAAGGCTTCAATTAAGGCGGCACGTTTCGTTCGTTTCTGCGATGCTTTCAATATTCCAGTAGTTACATTAGTTGACGTTCCAGGCTTTATGCCGGGAACTGCCCAGGAATACGGTGGCATCATCAAGCATGGAGCGAAATTACTCTATGCCTACGCAGATTGCACGGTACCTAAAGTAACCCTGATTACACGCAAGGCCTATGGCGGTGCTTATGACGTGATGGCTTCTAAGCATTTACGTGGTGACGTGAATTTCGCTTGGCCTTCAGCAGAGATCGCTGTGATGGGCCCTAAAGGCGCTGTTGAAATTATTTTCCGTGAAGAGAAATCTGATCCAGAAAAAATTACAGCACGTGAAGCCGAGTACAAATCTAAGTTTGCAAACCCATTTGTGGCCGGACGTCGTGGTTACATTGATGACGTCATCCTTCCTCACGAAACCCGCAAACGTATTGCTCGTTCACTAGCAATGCTGAAAGATAAAGACTTGAAGAATCCTGCGCGTAAACACGGCAATATTCCTCTGTAAAGGCGCTGACAAATTATGACTACAAAAATGTTTAAGAAAATTTTGATTGCTAACCGCGGCGAGATTGCTTGCCGTGTAATGGCCACCGCCAAAAAGATGGGCATTAAGACTGTGGCTGTTTATTCTGAAGCGGATAAAGAGGCGCGTCATGTGCAGTTGGCTGATGAGGCGGTATGTATCGGACCAGCACCTTCACGTGAATCCTATCTAGTGATGGATCGCATTATTCAGGCCTGTAAAGACACTGGCGCTGAAGCGGTACATCCAGGCTACGGCTTCTTGTCTGAAAATGAGCAATTTGCTAAGCGTTGCGAAGAAGAGGGCATTGTCTTTATCGGCCCTAAATATCAATCTATCGCCGCAATGGGTGACAAGATTGCCTCTAAAAAGCTTGCTCTAGAAGCCAAGGTCAATACCATTCCTGGTTATAACGAAGCGATTGATACTAATGAAGAGGCTGTGAAGATTGCCCAGGGCATCGGGTATCCGGTCATGATTAAAGCATCTGCAGGTGGTGGTGGTAAGGGTCTGCGCGTTGCTTTTAATGATAAAGAAGCTGCTGAAGGATTCGCTGCTTGCAAAACAGAGGCGATGAATAGCTTTGGTGATGACCGCATCTTTATCGAAAAATTTGTTGAAGGCCCTCGTCATATTGAGATTCAAGTTTTAGGCGATTCTCATGGCAACGTGGTTTACCTTAATGAGCGTGATTGTTCAATCCAACGTCGTCATCAAAAAGTCATCGAAGAGGCTCCGTCTCCTTTTATCGATCCGGTCACACGTAAAGCCATGGGTGAACAAGCGGTTGCATTAGCTAAAGCCGTTAATTACCAATCTGCAGGCACTGTGGAGTTTGTAGTTGGCAAGGACAAGTCTTTCTATTTCCTTGAAATGAATACCCGCTTGCAAGTTGAGCATCCAGTTACCGAAAGCATTACTGGCCTTGATTTGGTTGAGCAAATGATACGCGTAGCTGCTGGTGAGAAACTGGCATTTAAGCAAGAAGATGTGAAGCTTGACGGTTGGTCTATGGAGTGCCGTATTAATGCCGATGACCCATTCCGTAATTTCTTACCTTCTACAGGCCGCCTCGTTAAATACCGCCCACCAGAGTCTGTGAATGGTGTTCGCGTGGATACAGGTGTTTATGAGGGCGGTGAGATCCCGATGTACTACGACTCCATGATCGCTAAGTTGATCGTTCATGGCAAGGATCGTACAGGGGCGATTGAAAAAATGCGTGCCGCACTAAATGATTTCGTTATTCGCGGAATTCACTCAAATATTCCATTTCAGGCTGCTTTGCTACAGCATCCGCGCTTTGTAAATGGTGACTTTACAACTGGCTTTATTGCAGAAGAGTATCCAGAAGGATTTAAGAAGGACTCAGTACAGCCTGCAGATCCTAAACGCTTAGCGGCATTGGCAGCATTTATGCGCTATCGCTATCTTGAGCATATTCAAATGATCGATGGTCAGTTGGCTGGTCACGAAATGATTATTGGTAAAAAGTTTGTAGTTGTCACCGGTAAAAAAGCGGGCTCTATGAACGATCCAGTTGAGGTGCCGATTCGAGTTGAGCTTAAAGATGGGGTATATTCCGTTTATATCGATGAAGCAGACGGCGTAAGTCGTTATGACATTGTAAGCGATTGGCGTCCAGGCCAAATTTGTCTGAACGCTACTATTAACGGCACTCACAAGATCACCGCACAAGTAGAACGTCGTGGTGTGCGATATGTGTTGGTTCTCGATGGCGTTCATTACGAATGCATGGTGCTGAGCCCATTAGGTGCCGAACTACAGCGTCGTATGCCAGTCAAGTTACCACCAGATACCTCCAAGTTGGTGATGTCTCCAATGCCAGGACTTTTAACGAAGATTGCTGTCAAAGTAGGTGAGGCAGTTACCGCTGGTCAAAAGCTAGCCTCCATCGAAGCAATGAAAATGGAAAATACGCTATCAGCTGTTCAAGATGGTGTGGTTGCTGAAATTTGCGCCAAGGAGGGTGATAGCTTAGCGGTTGATCAGTTAATCATCCGCTTTGAATAAGAAAGTTGATGATTATGAGCGCTAAGCCATTCAAAATTTTAGGTATTCAGCAAATCGCTATTGGTGGTGAGAACAAAGATCGACTCAAGAAATTATGGGTTGATATGTTGGGCTTCGAATACAAGAGCACTTTTGTCTCTGAGCGTGAGAATGTGGATGAAGATATCTGCGCAATTGGAAAAGGTGCGCATGAGATTGAAGTGGATCTCATGCAGCCATTTGACATTGAAAAAAAGCCAACAGTGCATCAAACACCCCTAAATCACATTGGTTTATGGGTGGATGACTTACCTAAAGCGGTTGAATGGCTCTCTGCCAATGGACTACGTTTTGCACCTGGCGGCATTCGCAAGGGGGCAGCAGGCTATGACATTACCTTTGTTCACCCAAAAGGAAATGACGAGTTCCCAATTAGTGGTGAAGGGGTGCTTATTGAGCTAGTTCAGGCCCCTCCAGAAGTTATTGCAGGATTAAGTTCATAATTTGGACTGGTCAGCAAAATAACGGGATTTAAATTGGCAAATATATTAGCCATCGACACCTCCTCAGCATGGTGTTCGGTGGCTTTATCGTTAGAGGGTCAGGCAGTGCAATTTAGGCATCAAGCCGTCACAGCCGGTGCTAGCCAGTTGTTATTGCCTTGGATTGAGTTACTCTTAAGCGACACAAAATCATCTCTGAAAGACCTTGATGCGATTGCTATAGGCATTGGTCCTGGTGCATTTACTGGCGTACGTTTAGGTATAGCCGCAGTTCAGGGCTTAGCTGTATCGCAAAACATTCCGGTAGTTCCAATATGCAGTCTTGATGCTATCGCCGCACAAATTTTAGATACAGCAGTTTTCAAATCCTCTCACCCTCAGCATTTAATGATTGCGATTGATGCGCGCATGGAGGAAGTTTATTGGGCTTCCTATGATATTGAAGACAACCGCTTGCCAAAGCGTATTGGTGATATTTATTTGACTAAGCCAGAAGACCTTAATTTGGAAGGGGTGCAATTGCTTGCTGGTAGCGCCTTAAATGCCTATCCCCATCGCTTACCGCAATTCAATGGTGTAATTGATCCGGGTGTCTCCATTTCCGCACTAGGAATTTTGAAATGTGCACAACAGTCTTTACTAGATGGTTTGCAGTGCGAGGTTCGGCAACTAGAGCCTCTATACGTGCGTGATAAGGTTGCATTTACTACTGCTGAACGGGAAGAAGGCAAAAGCTAATGTCGGATCGCACAACATCTGAAGGCGCTGCAGAGCTTTCTTTTTTGCCCATGCAACAAGCTGACTTAGACGATGTTCTGAAGATTGAATTTGTTTCCCATGTTCATCCTTGGACAAAAGGTAACTTTTCTGACTCTCTCGCAGCAGGCCATTGGGCTTATTGCATTCGACCGCAAGAAGACCAAGTGGTTAAAGGCTCCTATTTGGATCCGGCTGTTCTTTGGGCCTATTGCATCTTGTTTCCTGCTGTAGATGAATTGCATCTCCTTAACATCACAGTCTCACCACATTTACGTAAGTTAGGTCTGGGAGAAAGAGTGATGGCGGCTATAGAGGGCGTAGCTTTCCAGCAAAAGATCCCGCGCATTATTCTCGAAGTAAGGCCAACCAATGAAGCAGCTTTGGCTCTTTATCAAAAATTGGGTTACGAGCAAATTGGCATTCGTAAAAATTATTACCCTGTAAGTCCAGAAACTGGTGGGCGAGAAGACGCCCTTGTATTGGCCAAATCGATTAAGCTAGAGGCATGAGCAATAATTCAAGCTTCTTAAAAGAAATGGGTATTACCGAGTGGATATCTCGTGATGCGATCCAAGCTCAGCCCGAAGCATCTATTGCAGCAAGTTCACAGGTCACCCCTCAAGAGATGCGAGCCTCTCCAAGAGCGTGTAATGGCATGTGGTGGTTTTTTGGAAATGAACCCCAGGGCGATGCCCAAATTTTGTTTAAAAACCTTGTTCGAGCGCTTGGGTTGGCCAAGAATGAGTGGTCCTGGAAAACTCCAGCAGAGAATCTGGGGCAACTGAGAATTCCAGATTCTCCAGTAGTAGCAGTGGCATTTGGTGGGCCAGTAGCTCAAAAGATTACTGGCGAAAGAGATCCGTTGCCGCAGTTGCGCGAAACCGTGCTTGCGCTAAGTACTGGTAATGATGAAGAAATCCCAGTGATCGCTTCTTTTGAGTTAAATCAGGTGCTCACAAAACCTAAAGAAAAGGCCATGCTCTGGCAAGATTTGTTGATGGCTCGATCGGTGCTGCAAAACATTTAAAAGTTTTATAGATAAGCTTAGTGCTTATGTGCCCCGATAAGATGCGTGGAGTCATACTCCGCTTGGTTTCTGGCGTGACGCTTGATAACCAGCCACATAATCAAACTCACAGCCACACCAAACCCAACGATCACCATTTGAATCGGTACATCCAACCAAATGAGTAGTGAGTAGATCAATAGCATCATCAATACTGAAATATTTTCATTGAAGTTTTGTACGGCAATGGAGTGTCCTGCTGACATGAGTACATGTCCGCGATGTTGTAATAGTGCGTTCATTGGCACTACAAAGTAACCCGCTAGCCAGCCCACCAAAATTAATAGTAAATAAGCTGGCAATAAATTCAGGGTAACGTCAAACTTACCAAAACTAAAAATACTCGTATTAGGCAGTAAATCAGAGTTGTAGACTGCCATCACGCAGACTACTAAGCCCATGGCAATGCCATAAGGCAGTACATCCAAAGATTTGCGCAACGGTATACGCCATGCGGCATAGACGGCACCACCAGCTACGCCTACGGCAGAGATCGCTTGCAAAATAGCGCCCTGAGACAAATTCATATGAAGAGCTACTTGGGCCCACTTAATCACAATAAATTGCAGAGTAGCGCCGGCACCCCAGAATAAAGTGGTTACCGCTAGAGAGATTTGACCAAGACGATCATTCCAAAGTGTTTTAAAGCATATGGCGAAATCTTTTACCAATTCAATTGGATTTGTCTTTTGAGATACGTATCGTGCGCCAGTATCTGGAATCTTTAAGTTAATGAGTGCAGCAACAACGTAAATCATCATGATGATCATGATTGCCGATTCAGCTGGTGTATCAATGCCAGTGTCAAAAGTTGGCATATCAAAAGCAAGCAGGCTTTGGGACACCGTGGCGCTAATCAGAACGCCGCCTAAAACCGTGCCCAAAATAATGGACCCCACCGTTAAGCCCTCAATCCAGCCGTTGGCAGCAACCAATTTTTCAGGTGGAAGCAGTTCAGTCAAAATTCCGTACTTTGCAGGTGAATAGGCAGCCGCCCCCAAGCCAACAATGGCATATGAGAGCAAGGGGTGACTTCCAAAGAGCATGGCCATACAGCCAACGAACTTAATCGTGTTCGTAATGAACATGACGTTGCCCTTAGGGCGAGAATCAGCAAAGGCACCCACGAATGCTGCTAAGAGCACATAGGACAGCACAAAGAATAATTTAAGCAAAGGAGTCATCCAGGCCGGAGCATGGAGCTGGGCCAGAAGGGCGATAGCCGCTATCAGGAGAGCATTATCAGCAAGCGACGAAAAAAATTGCGCCGCCATAATGATGTAAAAGCTACGGTTCATTCGTACAATCTAGTCATTACTACAATTAAAACATGAAAGGAGGGGTGATTATGGGTGATTCAACTAACGGTCTGATTAATAGACCAATTTTGGCCTCTATTCATACTGCCGCCTTTCAGCATAATTTAAACCGAGTTCGAGAATTGGCGCCACAGTCCAAGATCTGGTCGGTTATTAAGGCTCGTGCCTATGGACATTGTCTTGACGCTGCCCTAAAGGGTCTTGCTTCTACGGATGGTTTTGCCTTGTTGGATATCCAGGATGCAGCATGGTTGCGTCAGCATGGCTGGAAGGGTCGAATACTGCTTTTAGAAGGCTTTTTTCATGAAAATGAGCTCAGCCACGCAGAGGAATTGGCTTGTGATTTGGTGGTTCATTGCGATGCCCAAGTTGAGTGGCTTGAGCGTTTTAAAGCCAAAAACCACAAGCCATTTAATGTCTTTCTCAAGATGAACTCCGGCATGAACCGTTTGGGGTTCAAGCCAAATGCCTACCGAACGGCATTTCACCGGCTGCATGCTGCTGGCTATCACATGCACCACATGACTCATTTTGCGAATGCTGATCAAGTTGATCAATCTCCGTCCGTTGGTGCTCAGCAAGAGTTATTTAATCAAACAATTGAGGGCTTAGAAGGTTCTACCTCGCTAGCCAATTCTGCGGCTATTTTGTGGCATCGAAATGCGTTAGGCGATTGGGTCCGTCCCGGAATCATGCTCTATGGCGCTTCACCAACAGGACTTCATGTCGATATTGAGCATGCCAATCTACAAGCGGTTATGCAGTTACACAGTGAAATTATTGATATTCAGGAGATTCAGAAGGGCGATCGCATTGGATATGGGGGTCGCTATGAAGCAACAGAAGATATGCGCGTAGGTATCGTAGCTTGCGGTTACGCAGATGGATATCCGCGGCATGCTAAAGATGGTACACCAGTTTGGGTCGCCCAAGGAAAAGATGGGGTGATATGTCCTTTGGCGGGAAGAGTTTCCATGGACATGTTGGCGATTGATTTGCGCAAAGCGCCTGATGCAAACATCGGCACCTCTGTTCAGCTTTGGGGTGACAAAGTTCCGGTGGACGATGTTGCGCAAATGAGTGATACGATAGGTTATGAATTGCTCTGTGCGGTAGCGCCAAGAGTGCCATTAGCCATCAAATAAAAAATCCTCCAGTACGGAGGATTTTTACTATGTACACAATGTAAATGTATTACTTATTCCAGAACTGCCACCAGCTACGCTGTTTTTTAACGCGTTGACCAGTAACCATCATTTCGCTATCTGGGAAGTTCAGCTTAAATACACGCGCAGCATCATTGCTTAACTGAGTCATGCCAAGTTTTTCGTAAGACTTAGTTAAGATGTAAAGCGCCTCTTCAACGGCTGGTGCGCGGTCATAATCCCGAATGACCAATTGGGCACGATTGGCAGCAGCCAAATAGGCGCCACGCTGGTAGTAATAACGCGCTACTATGACATCTGCTTCAGCTAAAGAGTTAACGATATAGCGCATACGATCCAGGGCATCGGGTGCATATTTGCTATTTGGGAAGCGCTCAACAACTACCTTGAACGATTCAAATGCTTCTTTGGCTGCTTTAGGATCGCGTTCGCTCAGATCTTGTCCAGTAAATTTACCTAGCCATCCCAAGTCATCATTAAAGGTAATGAGACCTTTTAGATAGTAAGCGTAATCGAGGTTCGGACTACCTTGGTGCAATTTAATAAAGCGATCAATAGCCACGAGTGCTTGAGTTTGTTCCTGAGCTTTCCAGTAGCAATAAGCGGCATTAATTTGCGCTTGTTGAGAATATGGCCCAAATGGAAAGCGAGCCTCAAGCTTTTCAAAGTATTTTCCGCACTTAGCAAAGTCAGCGTCGTTTAACTTTTCTGTAGCCTCAGAATAAAGTTTTGCCTCTGACCAGATATCGGTGTCATCTTTTTGACCGTCACTGCCTGCGCAACCACTTAGAAGCATCAGAGCAAAAAGTAGGGCAAAAAGCAAGGCGATAGGCGGACTGCTTAAATTGCGACTCTTGTTTTGTGTGGAAGAATTCCCAGCAAGCCTTAAACTGGCGTCTGATATTACGTCGGACATAACTGAAAGGCTCTCTAAGCGTGGCATTGCCGCAAACTCCTGATTCGAATCCCATTGATTATATCGATGATGAGGATTTCATCTCCCTAGAAATACCTTTTGAGATGGCTGGCGAGCGCTTGGACAAGGTGCTGGCAGGCTCTTTGCCTGATTATTCGCGTAATCGTCTCAAGGCTTGGGTTGAGGCAGGGGCGGTCATGGTTGATGGGAAGGTCACCAAAGCCCGTTATCTTCTCCGGGGTGGCGAGAGTATTAAGGTGTTTCCACAGGAAATGCCCGAACAATTTGCCTTTAACCCAGAAAATATTGCCTTAGATGTGGTTTATGAGGATGAAGACATCATTGTGGTCAATAAACCTCCTGGTTTAGTAGTCCACCCAGCTGCCGGCAACTGGTCAGGCACTTTACTAAATGGACTCCTTTTTCACTACCCTGAGCTAAAGACGCTTCCTAGGGCTGGAATTGTCCATCGTTTAGATAAAGATACGTCAGGCTTGATGGTGGTGGCAAGAACGCATCTAGCGCAAACCTCCTTAGTACGCCAATTACAGGATAGAACGGTAGGGCGTCGTTATTTGGCTTGGGTTTGGGGGGATACACCAAGTCAAGGAAAGGTTTTGGCTTCTGTTGGTCGTGATCAGCGTGATCGCCTCAAAATGGCTACAGGCAGCCCTCAAGGTAAGCCTGCAGCTACTCTTTTTCGTCGTTTGGCTAAAGGGCTTGTAAAGGAGTCAGCAGTAACCCTATTGGAGTGTCGTCTGGAAACTGGGCGCACTCATCAAATTCGAGTTCACCTTGAGTCGCTGGGTTTTCCATTGGTGGGCGATCCTGTCTATCGCAAAAAAACACCAGGGGCAGCAAAAGATATTGAATTTAGTCGTCAAGCCTTGCATGCTTTTGCATTAAGTCTTCAGCATCCAGTAAAAAATGAATTAATGACTTGGTTTCGCCATCCTCCACAGGACATACTAGATTTGTTACCTCAATTAGATATGAGCGAGGCAGTCCTGCCAAAAGAGGTTGTGGTCCTAGCCTCTATAGAAAATGAATCACAAGCATGAGTTTTATAAATCCTCAGTGGCCTGTACCATCTTCAATACATTCGCTAATAAGCACGCGATCTGGTGGTGTTAGTAAACGCCCATACGACTCTTTAAACCTTGGCGATCATGTCGGCGACCAAATTGAAGCTGTATTGGCAAATAGAGCAATCTTCGCCAAGGGATTGCCTAGCAAACCACTATGGCTAAAGCAAACTCATAGTACGGTAGTAAGCACTCCTCAAACACGTAAAGCAAAGCTTAGCGATGTGATCAATGCTGATGCATCAGTCACTAATATCGCGAACGAGGCCCTGGTGATCATGACCGCTGATTGTTTACCAGTGTTGTTTACTAATTCAAAAGGGACTGTTGTTGGTGCTGCGCATGCTGGGTGGAGGGGGCTATGCGCTGGAGTTTTGGAAAATACGGTCGCTCAAATGCTGAACCTATCTAATGAAACTTCAGCATCTGATTTGCTGGTCTGGCTAGGTCCTGCAATAGGGCCGGCATCATTTGAGGTGGGCAAGGATGTTGTGGAGGCTTTCGGAGATTCTGGGTTACCTTTTTCTGAAAATGCATTTCAACCCATCGCTGGTAAATCTGGAAAATTTCTAGCTGATATTTATCGTTTAGCTTGCGATCGTCTTCAAGCTTGTGGAGTGACATCAATATTTGGTGGTGAATACTGCACTGTGAGAGATAGTAAACAGTTTTTCTCATACCGACGTGATGGTCAAACCGGGAGATTTGCTTCGGTTATCTGGATTGCAAAATAATTAACGCATTATTCTATGAGGGTAATTACTAGATTCTCTCTAGGGCTAGGGTTATTGCGTATAACTCTACAGCGCTTAAGGGCGGAGAATGTCTCTAATTAATTGAAGAGACTACTATGTTTGCAGGCATGAATACCGGTGCAACGCCATCTTTGGCGCCGCATCATATGGCGTTAATTCCGCCAGAGCGTTTATCTGAAATTCAAAAAGAATATTTCACTGAACTAGCGCACATCGCAACCAATCCTGAGGCGATTGAAGTGAAAGATCGCCGTTTTGCTGGCAAGGCATGGCATTCCTCTTGGAGCAAAGTAATTGCGGCAACTTACTTGCTGAATTCTAAGCATTTAATGGCCTTAGCTAAAGCAGTAGAAACAGATGAAAAGTCTAAGCAAAAAATTCTGTTCACAACTGAACAGATGATTGATGCGCTTTCACCATCTAACTTTATTGCAACTAACCCAGAAGTTCTGGAGAGCATCATCAGCTCACAAGGACAATCCATTCAAAAGGGGATTGTGAACTTATTGGGAGACATGAAAAAAGGCAAAGTCTCTCAAACAGATGAGTCTGCCTTTGAAATTGGAAAAAATATTGCCACAACCGAGGGGCATGTGGTGTTTCGCAATGAGCTCTTTGAATTAATTCAATACACTCCATTAACCGAACAAGTATTTGAGCGTCCTTATTTAATGGTGCCACCTTGCATCAATAAATACTACATTCTTGATTTGCAACCAGACAACTCTGTGGTTCGTCACATGGTGAGCCAGGGTCATACCGTGTTCTTGGTGTCTTGGAAAAATCCAGATGCCTCCATGGCCGAGGTCAGTTGGGATGATTATGTTGGTAAGGGTGTTATTAAAGCAATTGAGGTGGTTAAAGATATTGGCGACACCAAGCAAATCAATATTTTGGGATTCTGCGTTGGAGGCACCTTAACCACCTCCGCATTGGCAGTGTTAGCTGCGCGCGATGAGCATCCGGCTGCTAGCTTGACCTTATTTACTACCTTATTAGATTTCACCAATACCGGCATCTTGGATGTCTTTATTGATGAAGGCATGGTCGAGATGCGCGAGAACACCATCGGCGGTAAAGCTGGTAAGTACGGCATGATGTCGGGCTTGGACCTGGGTAATACCTTTTCATTCCTAAGGCCCAACGACTTAGTGTGGAATTACGTTGTGGAGAACTACCTAAAGGGTAATTCGCCACCACCATTTGACTTGCTTTATTGGAATGGTGACTCAACAAACTTACCTGGTGCAATGTATTGCTGGTATTTGCGTCACACCTATTTGCAAAATGATTTGGTTAAACCCGGCAAAGTCAAAATCTGTGGCGAGAAGATTGATCTTGGCAAGATTAAATGCCCGGCGTATCTATACGCCTCACAAGAGGATCACATCGTTCCTTGGCAATCTGCTTATGAATCCACTCATATTCTTCGGGGTAAGAACCGTTTTGTCTTAGGTGCATCTGGACATATTGCGGGCGTAATTAATCCGCCGGCAAAAAACAAGCGCTATTACTTTGAAAATAACAAGATTGCGCCGACAGCTGCAGAGTGGCTAGAGGGTGCCAAACAAATACCTGGAAGCTGGTGGCCTGATTACACCAAATGGCTTGAACAATTTGGTGGTGAGAAAAAACCAGCAAGCACTACCTTTGGTAATGCCAAGTACAAAAAAATGGAACCAGCACCTGGTGTGTACGTCAAAGAAAAAGCAACACCAGAAATCACAAACTAATTAACGAAGGTTTTTAAAAGGGGAAAGTAATGTCTCAAAAAGTCGCATATGTAACTGGTGGTATGGGTGGTATTGGTACCGCTATTTGTCAACGTCTTGCTAAAGACGGTTTTAAGGTTATCGCCGGTTGTGGTCCAAATTCACCACGTAAAGACCGTTGGCTTGGCGAGCAAAAGGCCCTAGGTTACGACTTTATTGCTTCAGAAGGTAACGTTTCTGACTGGGATAGCACCGTTGCTGCCTTTGATAAGGTTAAGGCTGAAGTCGGTCGCGTAGATGTTTTGGTAAATAATGCGGGCATTACACGAGATAGTGTTTTCCGTAAAATGACTCCAGATGCATGGAAAGCTGTTATTGATACCAACCTCAATTCATTGTTTAACGTAACTAAACAAGTCATTGATGGCATGGTTGATAACAACTGGGGTCGTATTATCAACATTTCCTCTGTGAATGGTCAAAAAGGCCAGTTTGGTCAATGTAACTACTCAACTGCAAAAGCGGGCTTACATGGTTTTACGATGGCTTTGGCTCAAGAGGTGGCCACTAAGGGCGTTACGGTAAACACTGTATCCCCGGGCTATATCGGCACAGATATGGTTAAGGCAATCCGTGAGGATGTTTTGGAGAAAATTGTTTCAGGTATTCCGGTAAAGCGTTTGGGCACCCCTGAGGAGATTGCTTCAATTTGCTGCTGGATTGCATCTGAAGACGGTGGTTACGCCACTGGTGCTGACTTCTCGTTGAACGGTGGTATTCACACTGGCTAATATTGCACTGCAGCATTTATTTGAGTATTTGTAGTCCGCAACACGGCGTATTTACCTTTTGGTCAAACTAGGAATAAACTACGCTGATGTTGCGATGCAGTAAAGAGTAAGGATAAAAATGGTAACCCGTGCAAAACGAGCAGGTGAAGATCGGCTCATCAAGAAATACCCAAATCGTCGTCTCTACGATACACAGACAAGCACCTATGTCACATTGTCAGACATCAAAAATCTAGTGATGGGCAATGAAGTCTTTAAAGTGGTTGATGCTAAGACTGAAGAAGACTTAACGCGAAACATCTTGTTGCAAATTATTCTTGAGGAAGAGGCTGGTGGTGCACCTGTTTTCTCTTCCCAAATGCTTTCTCAAATTATTCGCTTCTATGGAAATTCCATGCAGGGGTTGATGGGTAATTATCTGGAGAAGACCATGCAGTCTTTTGTAGATATACACAATAAGCTTGGTGATCAAACTAAAGGTTTGGGTGCTGGAAGTACTCCAGAGGCTTGGTCGCAGATGATGAATATACAAAATCCCCTCATGCAAGGCTTGATGGGGAATTACATAGAACAGAGCAAAGACCTCTTCATCAAAATGCAAGAGCAAATGCAGGGATCTCAGAATCTTTTTGGCAACTTCCCATTTACGCCTCAGCCTAATAAAACTGAAAAAGAATAGTTGTGGCTGGAAAAATTGGATTTGTATCCTTAGGGTGTCCTAAGGCGTTAGTAGATTCAGAGCTCATCCTGACACAACTCAGTGCCGAGGGCTATGAGACTGCCAAGGATTATTCTGGCGCAGATCTTGTGGTGGTTAATACCTGCGGCTTTATTGATTCTGCTGTTGAAGAAAGTCTTTCTGCAATTGGAGAGGCGCTTGCTGAAAATGGTAAGGTAATTGTTACAGGTTGCCTTGGTGCTAGAAAGAATGCAGACGGCTCTGATCTTATTCAGAGCATTCACCCTAAAGTCCTCGCCGTTACAGGACCACACGCTACTGATGAGGTAATGCAAGCCATCCATCTGCATCTTCCCAGGCCACATGACCCATTTACAGATTTAGTCCCGCCAGCTGGCGTAAAGCTGACTCCTAAGCACTACGCTTATCTCAAAATAAGCGAAGGCTGTAACCATCGCTGCACTTTTTGTATCATCCCAAACATGCGCGGCGATTTGGTGTCGCGTCCAATTGGTGAGGTATTGCTTGAAGCAAAGCGACTATTTGAGTCAGGCGTAAAAGAATTACTAGTCGTTTCTCAAGACACTAGCGCTTATGGTGTTGATATCCAATACCGCACTGGTTTCTGGGATGGTAAGCCTGTAAAAACCAAAATGTTTGATTTAGTACATGCCTTAAATCAAATTGCGCGGGAACATCAAGCCTGGGTGAGATTGCACTATGTCTATCCTTATCCGCACGTAGACGATGTTCTGCCGTTGATGGCTGAATTCTCAGAACATGGTTGCGGTGTTTTGCCTTACTTAGATATTCCATTGCAGCATGCCCATCCCGATGTTCTCAGGCGTATGAAGCGCCCTGCTAGTGGTGAGAAAAATATAGAACGCATCATGTCTTGGCGAGAAGCATGTCCTGATTTGGTCATCAGAAGCACTTTCATTGCTGGTTTTCCTGGTGAGACTGAAGAAGAGTTTGAGTATTTACTCAACTTCTTAGATGAGGCGCAAATTGATAGAGCAGGTTGCTTTGCTTATTCGCCAGTTGAGGGTGCTACTGCAAACCAGTTGGAGAACCCTGTCCCGGATGAAATTCGTGAAGAACGACGTGCGCGCTTCATGGCAAAGGCAGAGGAAATCTCTATAAAACGGCTTGCTAAAAAAATAGGCAAACGTGTGCAGGTGATCATTGACCGCGTAGATGAATCCGGTGGAATTGGTAGAACTATTGGTGATGCCCCTGAAATTGATGGTTTGGTGAGGGTTTTGCCTCCCAGCAAGCCCTCTAAGCGCTATCGTGCTGGTGAAATCATCCGTGCAATGGTCATTAGCTCCCAAGGGCATGACCTAATAGCCGAAACTTGACGAATCGAATAAAACTGATAGTTGGATTACTTTTTATTACTTATTTAGTGCAGTGTCAGCCTAATTATTGGGCTTAGTAAAGGGGATTGATATGAGTCGTGATGTCGTTGTCTTAAGTGCAGTTCGTTCCGCAATTGGTACCTTTAATGGTTCACTTAGTAGCCTGGAGCCATCAGAGCTCGGCGGCATTGTGATGAAAGAGGCGGTTGCTCGCTCTGGTGTAGATCCAGCATTAATTAATTACGTTACTGTTGGAAATACAATTCCTACAGATAGTCGTTACGCCTATGTGGCTCGTGTGGCGTCAATTCAAGCGGGTCTACCGATGGATTCTGTAGCTATGGCTTTGAACCGTTTGTGTAGCTCCGGTCTGCAAGCAATTGTTACTACAGCACAGCAAATTATGTTGGGTGATTGTGATTACGGTATTGGCGGTGGCGTTGAAGTAATGTCACGTGGCATGTATGGTTCACCAGCAATGCGCAGTGGTGCACGCATGGGCGACACAAAGATGCTTGACTTGATGGTTGCTGTTTTAACAGACCCATTTGGTGTTGGTCATATGGGTGTAACTGCAGAAAACCTGGTTGAAAAATGGAAGTTAACACGTGATGAGCAGGACGCTCTTGCGGTTGAATCTCATCGTCGTGCTGCGAATGCAATTAAAGAAGGTCGCTTCAAATCACAGATCGTTCCAATCACCATCAAAACTCGTAAGGGTGATGTAGTGTTTGATACTGATGAGCACGTAAAGCCAGATACCACCATGGAAACACTTGGCAAGATGAAGGCTGTGTTTAAGAAGGAAGGCGGCTCCGTTACTGCTGGTAATGCTTCAGGCATTAACGACGGTGCTGCATTCTTCGTCTTGGCTGATGCTGAGACAGCTAAGAAAGCCGGCCACAAGCCAATCGCACGTTTAGTGTCCTATGCTGTCGCTGGCGTGCCAAACCACATCATGGGTGAAGGCCCAATTCCTGCAACTAAATTGGCTCTCGAGCGCGCTGGCCTCAAATTGGATCAAATCGATGTGATTGAGTCTAATGAAGCTTTTGCTGCGCAAGCATTGGCTGTTACTAAAGGATTAGGTTTAGATCCTGCTAAGACCAATGTGAATGGTGGAGCGATTGCGTTGGGTCACCCAATTGGTTGTTCGGGTGCAGCGATTGCAACTAAAGCAATTCATGAATTACATCGTGTTCAAGGCAAATATGCTTTGGTGACAATGTGTATTGGTGGCGGTCAGGGTATTGCTACTATATTTGAGCGTCTCTAAAAGAATTACCCTGATCTCTTAGGTAAAAACTTAAGAGATCAGTAGTAAAGCAGCATCTAAGCCGACTCGGTCAAAAGCCGCGTCGGCTTTTTCTTTGACTACAGGTTTTGCTTGGTAGGCAACGCTAATACCGGAGCCATTCATCATGATCAAGTCATTCGCGCCATCGCCCATGGTGATAGCGTTGGCTTTCGTACAATCCAGTCGTGCGCAAGCGGCATCTAAATGAGCGGCTTTTGCTGCTCCATCGACGATGTCACCAAGTACTTTGCCCGTCAATTTGCCGTCAATGATTTCTAAGGTGTTGGCTTGAGTTTGTTTGAAGCCTAATTGCTGGCGCAACTTCTCTGTAAAGAAGGTAAATCCGCCAGAAACTAACAATGTATATATTCCTCGCTCATGAGCGCCTGCTAAAAGTTCTGTTGCGCCAGGGTTAGGGCGTAAGCGTTCTCGATAAACAGATTCAAGCGCATCTGCATGAACACCCTCGAGCAGTGCCACGCGTCGCCTAAGGCTCTCTTGGAAGTCTTTAATTTCCCCGCGCATGGTGGCTTCGGTAATTTCAGCTACAGCTGATTTCTTGCCAATGAAATCTGCAATCTCATCAATACATTCAATATTAATCAGCGTTGAATCCATGTCCATTGCCAGCACTCTAATATCTTGCGGCAAGAGATCTGGTTTCAAAAAGCAGAGGTCCGCATTAAAGTTTGCTGCTAAGGCGCGAAGTTGCTCACGTTGGGCTGTTTCAATATGCGCGCTTGATTCAAAACGCTCGGAATAGTAAGCGCCATTAGTGACTTGGTCGCCTATGGAGTGCAGCGAGACACCGTAATGTAAGGCTTGATCCTTCAATGAAAAGATTAGCTTTTCAGATAAAGGGTCTCTGGATATCGCTACAAGTACTTGGTTGCTCATGGCTTAATAATAATCTGATTATTGACCTGTCTTTATTGGGCTTAAAACAGCAGATTCATTCAGGCGTCTGAGGACTTGCCTTATGGCATCAAGGCGTTGCTCCAATTTCCCAAACTCGCGGTCTTTTTGCGGCAGAACTTTAAGTTTGTCTTGACCATTAAGTTGAATAAATTTCGATGATTGAATCAGCTGAATGATCTTCATTGGATTAATCGGTGGGTTCGGAATAAATTGAATCTGAATAGACATTGGTGTTGCGTCAATCTTTTTAATGCCAAAACCAGTCATTTCAAGGCGTAGACGGTGGGTTTCGTAAAATGACTTGGCTTGATCGGGTAGATCACCAAATCGATCTACTAATTCCTCGCGCAAGCCCATCAATTCAGAGAAGTCATGTGTGCTAGCAAAACGTTTGTATAACGAGAGTCGCTCATGGACATCGGGGCAATAATCGTCCGGCAGAAGAGCGGGTACCCCAAGATTCACATCCGTAGTGACTTGCATTGGAGAGAGGAGGTCTGGTTCTTTACCGCTACGCAGGGATTTCACGGCGCGATTCAGCATCTCGGTATAGAGCTGAAAACCAATCTCATGAATTTCACCAGACTGTTTGTCACCCAAAACTTCACCAGCTCCACGAATTTCTAAATCGTGCATCGCCAAATAGAACCCAGAACCCAATTCTTCCATTGCCTGGATCGCATTCAAGCGTAATTGCGCTTGTTTACTGAGCGCTTCTGGGTCCGGGACGAGCAGATAGGCATAGGCTTGGTGATGTGAGCGTCCCACACGTCCACGCAATTGGTGGAGCTGGGCAAGGCCAAACTTATCTGCGCGATGCATGATGATGGTGTTGGCCGTAGGAACATCAATTCCAGTTTCAATAATGGTGGTGCACAACAAGATATTGGTGCGTTGTGTCACAAACTCGCGCATAACAGATTCAAGCTCACGTTCATGCATTTGGCCATGAGCTACGCTAATCCTTGCCTCTGGAATCAATTCCTGTAGGGCATGTTTGCGATTTTGAATCGTTTCAACTTCGTTATGCAAGAAATATACTTGGCCACCGCGCTTAATTTCACGCAGAACTGCTTCACGTATAACGCCATCGCCTTCGCGACGAACGAAAGTCTTAATTGCTAAGCGTTTCTGCGGGGCGGTAGCAATGATGGAAAACTCTCTTAAGCCTTCCATTGCCATGCCGAGCGTTCTTGGGATAGGGGTGGCAGTAAGCGTCAAGATGTCCACTTCAGCGCGAAGTGCTTTGAGTGCATCTTTTTGGCGTACACCGAAGCGGTGCTCCTCATCAACAATCACTAAGCCCAAATTAGCAAACTGCGTTTCTTTGGAGAGCAGCTTGTGAGTTCCAATAATGATGTCAGCCTCACCTTTAGCAATGGCTTCTAAGGCTGCATTAATTTCTTTTGTTGTTTTAAAACGGGATAACTCAACAATGCGAACGGGCCAATCGGCGAAACGATCTTTCCATGTTGCAACGTGTTGTTCAGCAAGCAGGGTGGTCGGAGCCAAAATAGCTACTTGTTTGCCGCCCATTACAGCAACAAAACTAGCGCGCAAGGCTACTTCAGTCTTTCCAAAGCCAACATCGCCACAAACCAAGCGATCCATTGGTGTGCCGCTAGTCATATCGCCAATAACTGCAGCGATTGCATTGGATTGATCGGGGGTTTCTTCAAAACCAAAGCTTTCCGCAAAAGCGGCATAGTCATGGGCTGAGAATTCAAAAGCATGGCCTTTGCGAATGGCCCTTGCAGCATATAAACCTAGCAACTCAGCTGCTGTGTCACGAATTTGCTGGGCTGCCTTACGTTTTGCTTTGTCCCACTGACCCGAGCCTAATTGATGAAGAGGTGCCGAATCTGGATCTGAGCCTGCATAGCGAGTTACCATTTCTAACTGCTGAACAGGTACATACAAAGTAGCTTGGCCTGCATATTGCAAATGCAAGAATTCTTCAAATATTGGCGCTTCTTTAGGGGGCGCAAGATTTAAAAGTACCAATCCTTGATAACGCCCAATACCATGTTCAGCATGTACTACCGGATCACCAATCTTAAGCTCTGACAGATCCTTAAATAGCATGTCAGGATCAGCATTCTCATTAGCCTTTCCTTTGCGTCGCTGTCTTGCGGTAGTTGTAAATAACTCCGCTTCAGTAACTACAATTAAATTTTCTCTTGGCCAAGAGAAGCCGTTAAAGAGCGGTGCAGTTACCAAACCAAACAGCGAGTCACTCTTAATGAAATCGGCAATACTATCGAAGCCTTCTGGCTTTAATGGGTAGAGTGGTTTGCCATCTACCCCAGCAACCGAATTACTTTCCTCAAAAAGCTGTCGAATGGATTCTTTGCGTCCCGCACTATCGCTACATATTAGGATGCGTGTTTTTTCCGTTGCAACTATTTTGCGTAAACGGTTGATCGGATCTGCATCCCGACGATGTACTGCAATATCGGGTACTGCGGAAAACTCGTTTTGTTCAGAGCCTTCCTTTTCAAAAGCTAAACGTGCATACGGTTTAGAAGTTGTAAAAAATTCATCAACATCTAAAAACAATTCCTTAGGCGGAAGAATAGGGCGATCTAAATCATGCTTCAGAAACTCATAACGAGAAAGTGTATCTTTCCAAAATCCCTTAATAGTTTCCTCAACATCCCCAATGCTGACCAACCAAACGGGGTCACCAGATCTGGGGAAGTAGTCAAATAGATTGGATTGCTCTTCGAAAAAGAGTGGTAAGTAGGATTCAATTCCCGCGCTAGGTATGCCCAGGTTAGCGTCTTTGTATATGGAGCAGCGACTCGGATCGCCTTCAAACACTTCCCGCCAACGACCTCTGAACGCTGTTCGAGAAGCGTCATCAAATGGGAACTCATGTCCTGGCAGCAAACGTATCTCTTTTACGGGATACAGGCTGCGTTGCGTATCGGGATCGAATGCGCGTATCTGCTCAATCTCGTCGCCAAACAAATCTAAACGATAGGGAAGATTCGATCCCATGGGAAATAAATCAAATAAGCCCCCGCGAATACTATATTCACCTGGACGCATTACCGCGCTCACGGGATCGTAACCAGCTTGTTGCAACTGCAGCTTTAGTGCAGCTTCATTGAGTTTGTCACCTTGTCTGAAGAAAAAGGTGTGACCTGATAGAAAACCAGGAGGCCCCAGTCTTTGAAGAGCTGTTGTAACGGGGACCAAGACAATGTCACAACTGCCATTGAGTAATTCATAAAGAGTGGCAAGTCTTTCGGATACTAAGTCTTGATGTGGTGAGAAATGATCATAAGGAAGAATTTCCCAATCAGGCAGAAGTCTGGTCTTCAGTTGCGGGGCAAACGCAGGAATTTCTTCTAATAGGCGTTGAGCCTCTTGCGCTTGAGCACAAAAAATCACCATTACTGAGAATTTGTCCCGATAGCGAAGAGCGTTTTGCGCTATTAAGGCCGCATCTGCTGAGCCAACCAGCCCTGAAAAGGTAAAGCGCTGCCCAGCCCGGGGAGCGGGTATAGGGGGTGCTAGATTTAATGCGTCAGACATCTAAGCTCATTATAGAATCAGGTATGGCCTCCGGAAATTCCTCAAACAAGAAATGTCATGCGCTTTTGCCAACCGCTGGCACCGGTGCACGTCTTGGCGGTGAGCTGCCTAAGCAATTTCAGCAGTTGGCTGGAAAGCCGATGCTTTGCTATGCAATTGAAGCTTTTTTAAATACCCCACAAGTTGACACAATCTGGATTGGCGTCAGCCCCATTTTTATTGATAATCCCATTCTGCAAACGATTTCAAAGGGTGCCAAAGGAATTCAATTTCTACCAACCGGCGGCCCAACCAGGCAGGAAACGGTTAGAAATACTTTGGCGGCAATGCTCCAAGCCGGCATTGCAGAGGAAGACTGGATATTGGTTCACGATGCTGCTAGACCGGGAATCACACCAGCGCTCATTGAGAAATTAATTAACTCTGTTAAGTTGTCTAATGCTGGCGGTATTTTGGCCGTACCTTTGGCTGATACATTGAAGCAGGCTGATCTTGATTCAGTGATAGCTGGCAACATCCCGCACTCTGAAAAAACAATACCCCGCGAGCACTTGTGGCAGGCGCAAACCCCTCAGATGTTTGGATTAAAACAGTTACACGATGCTATCGTGAGCGCTATCCGTCTTGAGTCCGATGTTACTGATGAGGCTAGCGCAATCGAGTTGGCGGGTACTAAGCCTCTATTGATAGAGGGCGCTGCCCGCAACTTTAAAGTTACTCATCCCGCCGATTGGGAATTAATGCAATTGCTTTTAAGCTCTGCCACTCGATAAAGAACCAATATGACCCAAATTGCTCCCCACATCCCGCAGTTTCGTATTGGCCAAGGTTATGACGTTCATGCCCTGGTTGCTGACCGCAAACTCATTCTAGGTGGAGTTCATGTCACTTATGAGAAGGGCTTATTGGGTCATTCAGATGCAGATGCGCTATTGCATGCCCTTACGGATGCTTTACTGGGGGCTGCCGGTTTAAATGACATTGGACAGCTATTTCCGGATACGGATCCACAGTTTAAGGATATGGATAGCCGGATTTTGCTCCGGGCTGCACTTCAAAAGGTTCAGGCAGCAGGGTTCCATATAGGCAACGTCGATGCCACCATCATTTGCCAAAAGCCTAAATTGGCTGATTTTTTGCCTGAAATGGTCCGAAATATTGCATCTGATTTGGCTGTTACCCATAGCCATGTCAACCTCAAGGCCAAGACAAACGAATCTCTCGGGCACCTAGGCAGGGGAGAGGGCATTGCCGTTCATGCGGTAGCTTTGCTCTACAAGGCCTAAATCCATCTCTAAAACCCTAGGCATTGTAGAATTACGGTCTTTAGAGTGAAGTCTAAGCTTGGCAGTTTGCGGATATTCGCGAGGATGGCGAAATTGGTAGACGCACCAGGTTTAGGTCCTGACGCCAGAAATGGTGTGGGGGTTCGAGTCCCCCTCCTCGCACCACAAGATTGCTACTTGGCTTGGACTTCACATTTCCAGATCTTCAATTAAGAGACGAGAATGGCTGTGCAGATAGAAAATTTAGGTTCACTAGACCGCAAAATGACTTTGGAATTCGCTCGTGCCGATTTGGCAAAAGCGCGTGAAGCTCGATTGGCTAAAGTTGGTAAGACCATGAAAATGGCAGGCTTCCGCCCAGGCAAAGTTCCAAAGAACCTCGTTGAAAAACAGCACGGCATGCAAGTTGATTTCGAATTGCAATTTGATAAGGCCGCTGAAATGTTTTATGAGCAAGCCCAAAAAGAGGGTGTTGCTTTAGCAGGTCAACCACGTCTTGAGCCAAAGAGCGAGATTGATGCTGACAAGATCGTCTTCGATGCTTTCTTCGAAGTCTTGCCTGAAGTGAAAATTGGCGACTTTGCCAAAGCCGAAGTCACCAAATATACAACCGAGATTGGCGAGGCTGAAATTGATCGCGCAATAGATGTATTGCGCAAGCAACAAGTTCACTATCACCCACGTGGTGAGGCTGGTGCCCATGGCGACGGCGGCTCTAATACTGCAGCGCAAAATGGCGACCAAGTAGTTATCGATTTTGTTGGCAAAATTGATGGCGTTGAATTCGCTGGCGGCAAAGCTGAAAATTTTGAATATGTTTTGGGTGAAGGTCGCATGCTTCCTGAGTTTGAGGCTGCAACTTTGGGCCTTAAGGCAGGCGAAAACAAATCATTTCCATTGAGCTTCCCAGCCGATTACCACGGTAAAGATGTTGCAGGCAAAACCGCTGAGTTCACGATTACTGTGAAATCAGTTAACTGGCCACATATGCCAGCAGTTGATGATGCATTCGCATTGTCATTAGGTGTTACTGAAGGCGGCGTTGCAAAGATGCGCGCTGAAGTAAAAGAGAATTTAGATCGCGAAGTAAAGCGTCGCATTACTTCTTTGTTGAAAAATGAAGTAATGGATAAGCTCAATAGCTTGTGCGAATTAGACGTTCCTAAATCATTGGTTGCTTCAGAGCAAGAGCGTTTAGTTGAAGGTGCGCGTCAAGACCTGATGCAACGTGGTGTTCCTAATGCAAAAGATGCACCAATTCCTGCAGAGATTTTTGCTGAGCAAGCCACTAAACGTGTGCGTCTTGGCTTGATTTTGAGCGAGTTAGTTAAAAAGCAAAACTTGGCGGCTACCGCCGACCAAATTAAGGCTGAAATTGATGAGCAGGCAGCTACTTATGAGGATCCAAAGGAAGTGGTTCGTTGGTTCTACAGTAATCCAAGCCGTTTGAAGGATATCGAGAACCTAGTACTTGAAGATAATGTAATCAAATACTTCACATCTCAAGCTAAAGTAAGCGATAAGGCTGTGACCTTTGAAGAACTCAGCAAGCTAAACTAAGTAATTCACTTACCTATAAGAGGTTTCAAAATGATCCACAATCATTCTCAGTCTGAAAATCTAGAACCAAAGGGCTTAGGCTTGGTTCCAATGGTGATTGAAACCTCTGGTAGAGGTGAGCGCGCTTACGATATCTACTCCAGATTATTGCGTGAGCGTGTTGTCTTTTTGGTTGGCGAAGTAAACGACCAAACTGCAAACTTGGTAATTGCTCAGTTGCTGTTCCTTGAGAGTGAGAACCCAGATAAGGAGATATCTCTGTACATCAATTCTCCTGGTGGATCTGTTTCAGCTGGTTTGGCTATTTACGACACGATGCAATTCATCAAGCCACATGTGAGCACTTTGTGCATGGGTATGGCTGCAAGTATGGGCGCATTCTTGTTATGTGCTGGCGAAAAAGGAAAGCGTTATGCACTCCCGAATTCACGCGTGATGATTCATCAACCTTTGGGCGGTGCCCGTGGCCAAGCATCTGATATTGAAATTCAAGCTCGTGAAATTTTGTACTTGCGCGAACGCCTCAACAAAATCTTGGCTGACCGCACCTGTCAATCTATTGAAACAATTGCAAAAGATACTGATCGCGATAACTTTATGTCAGCTGATCAGGCTCGCGAGTATGGCTTGATCGACAAGGTTATCGAGAAGCGTCCTTAATTTTCTTATTCATTACTTACAGAGCCCATTTTGAGCGATACAAACACAACTAATTCACAGGATAAAGTTCTGTATTGTTCTTTTTGCGGCAAGAGTCAGCACGAAGTAAAAAAACTGATTGCTGGTCCATCTGTATTTATCTGTGATGAGTGTATAGACCTTTGCACCGATATTATTCAAGAAGAGATTGCTAAGCTCCCAAAGGAAGAGGGTGATGACTCCTTGCCAACTCCGCACCAGATTCGTGAGAATTTAGATCAGTATGTCATCGGTCAAGACCACGCTAAAAAGACTTTAGCTGTAGCGGTTTACAACCACTACAAGCGCTTGCAGTATCTACCCAAACCAAAAAAAGAAAAGCTTGATAAAGACGGTAAGCCGGTAGAGGGCTCAGATAAAAAAGAATCTAAGGTTCCGGCTAAAGCAATGGTGGACGGTGTAGAGCTTGCAAAGAGCAACATCCTATTAATCGGACCCACTGGTTCAGGCAAGACTCTTTTAGCTCAGACTTTAGCTCGTATGTTGGACGTCCCTTTTGTGATGGCAGACGCAACAACCTTAACTGAAGCTGGTTATGTTGGCGAAGACGTTGAGAATATTATTCAAAAGCTTTTGCAAGCGTGTGATTACAACGTTGAAAAAGCGCAACGTGGCATTGTTTACATTGATGAGATCGATAAGATTTCTCGTAAATCCGATAACCCATCGATTACTCGCGATGTATCCGGTGAAGGTGTTCAACAGGCATTGTTAAAACTTGTTGAAGGCACCATGGCTTCTGTTCCTCCGCAAGGTGGTCGCAAGCATCCAAATCAAGATTTCTTGCAAGTGGATACAACAAATATTTTGTTTATCTGCGGCGGCGCTTTTGATGGACTTGAGAAGGTCATTCAACAGCGCACCGCTAAAACTGGCATTGGATTTAATGCAACCGTTCCAGGCAAAGATGACCGCGGTGTAAGCGATCTCTTAATTGAAGTGGAGCCAGAGGACTTAATTAAATTTGGCTTGATTCCTGAGTTAATTGGTCGTCTGCCGGTTGTGGCTACTTTGGCTCAATTGGATGAAGAGGCTTTAATTCAGATTCTGACCGAACCTAAAAACGCTTTGGTAAAGCAATATCAAGCACTCCTGACCATGGAGGGCTCTGAGCTTGAGGTTCGTCATGAAGCCTTATCAGCCATCGCTAAAAAGGCAATTGTGCGTAAAACAGGTGCTCGCGGACTTAGATCCATCCTTGAAGGCTCTCTAATGGATGTGATGTATGACTTGCCATCTTTGAAGAATGTCCAAAAAGTCGTTATCGACGAAAGCAGCATTGCTGACGGTGGAAAACCACTTTTGGTTTACAAACAAGATGCCGAACAGGTGGATTTGAGTAAAAAAGCCTAAATTTTTAGGGTTTTTGCTATTTTAGAGGCGTTTTTGCTCCATTTTTGTCTTTTTACCCCTTGTTTTTCTCTAAAGCCTACCCATATAGGTAGTATGCTACTCATAAATAATGTCCCTATTTAGTGGTTGTTGAATAACTATCACTATTGAAGACTTTTGAGGATTGATTACTTTGGAGGATTTGCCCCATGCCTGGCCACTTATTACTACCCTCTGAACCGATTCAACTACCCTTGCTTCCATTAAGGGACGTAGTTGTATTTCCTCATATGGTGATCCCTTTGTTTGTGGGTCGCCCGAAATCCATTAAAGCCCTCGAGGCAGCCATGGAAACTGGCAAAAATGTCCTTTTAGTGGCCCAGAAAGCGGCCGCTAAGGACGAGCCTGTTATTGAAGATCTCTATGAGGTCGGCTGTATTGCCAATATTTTGCAAATGTTAAAGCTGCCTGATGGCACTGTCAAAGTATTGGTTGAAGGTGTTCAGCGCGCTGAAGTAAGTCAAATTGAAGATAGTCTTGGCTACTTCAATTGCGAAGCTACACCAACCGCTATCAATGCTATCGATGCGCATGAAACAGAAGCGTTGCGTCGCGCAATCATGGCCCAATTTGACCAATACGTAAAACTGAACAAAAAGGTACCTCAGGAGATTCTGTCTTCATTAGGTGGGATTGATGATCCAAGTCGCTTAGCCGATACTATTTGTGCGCACTTGCCAGTCAAGCTTGAGCAGAAACAGCGCTTGCTTGAGATGACTGATGTTGTGCAGCGTTTAGAAAGCTTGTTGGCTGATCTTGAAAGTGAGATTGATATTCTGCAGGTGGAAAAGCGCATTCGTGGACGCGTAAAGCGTCAGATGGAAAAGAGTCAGCGCGAGTACTACTTGAATGAGCAAGTGAAAGCGATTCAGAAAGAATTGGGTGAAGGCGAAGAGGGTGCCGATCTAGAGGAGCTAGAGAAGCGCATCAAGGGCGCCCGTATGCCTAAGGAAGCGTTGAAAAAAGCGGAATCTGAGCTCAAGAAGCTGAAATTAATGTCGCCAATGTCCGCTGAGGCAACGGTTATCCGTAATTTTATCGACACGCTGGTAAATTTACCTTGGAAGAAAAAAACCAAGATTAATAATGACCTCACTAATGCTGAAAAAGTGTTGGATGAAGATCACTATGGTTTGGACAAGGTTAAAGAACGTATTTTGGAGTACCTCGCAGTTCAGCAACGCGTTGATCGCGTGAAGGCTCCTATTCTTTGTTTAGTGGGCCCTCCTGGTGTTGGTAAAACCTCGCTCGGTCAATCTATAGCACGTGCTACGAACAGAAAGTTTGTTCGTATGGCTTTGGGTGGCGTACGTGACGAGTCTGAGATTCGTGGCCATCGTAGAACTTATATTGGCTCAATGCCCGGCAAGATTCTGACAAGCCTTACTAAGGTTGGCGTTCGCAATCCTTTATTCCTCTTGGACGAAGTTGACAAGATGGGCATGGATTTCCGCGGAGATCCTGCTAGTGCCTTATTGGAGGTTTTAGATCCAGAGCAAAACCATACATTCCAGGATCACTATGTTGAGGTAGATTTTGACCTCTCCGATGTGATGTTTGTGGCTACCTCGAATTCTTTGAATATTCCAGGTCCGCTATTGGATCGACTAGAAATTATTCGTCTTGCTGGATATACAGAAGATGAAAAAACTAGCATTGCTGTAAATTATTTGATTCCTAAACAAATCAAAAATAATGGCCTGAAAAAAGACGAACTCAAGATTGAAGATAGTGCCGTTAGAAATATGATTCGTTACTACACGCGCGAGGCTGGCGTGCGTTCCTTAGAGCGTGAAATTAGTAAGATCTGCCGTAAGGTAGTCAAGCTCTTGCTCTTGAAGAAAGAGGCAGCTCCAGTTGTTGTAAATGCTGATAATTTAGAGAAGTTTCTTTCAGTTCGTATGTATGACTTTGGTTTGGCTGGTAAAGAGAATCAAGTGGGTCAAGTCACTGGTTTGGCTTGGACTGAGGTCGGCGGTGATTTGCTGACCATTGAAGCCGCTGTTATGCCTGGTAAAGGCGTGATCACACGCACTGGCTCTATCGGTGATGTGATGAAAGAATCAGTAGAGGCAGCTCGTACCGTTGTTCGGTCTAGAGCCAAGCGCCTAGGTATTGCAGATGAGTCTTTTGAAAAGAAGGATATTCATATTCACTTCCCTGATGGCGCAACACCGAAGGACGGTCCATCTGCCGGTATCGCAATCACAACAGCCTTGGTTTCAGTATTTGCAGGTATTCCAATTCGATCAGATGTTGCCATGACTGGTGAAATTACTTTGCGCGGTGAAGTTCTTCCTATTGGCGGCTTGAAAGAAAAGCTCTTAGCTGCTCATCGCGGCGGAATTAAGCTTGCATTGATTCCGGAAGAGAACGTAAAGGATCTTATCGACATTCCAGATAACGTTAAAAATGCTATTGAGATTGTTCCCGTTCGCTGGATCGATAAGGTGCTGGAGTTGGCATTAGAGCGTATGCCAGAAGCGTTACCAGACCCAACGCCGGAAGAGCTTGCTAAAAAGGCGGTAGACGCCAGCAAGGCAAACGACAAAGGCGCAGCTGCAGACGTTCTTAAGCACTGAAAATAGGGCGGTTTTCCGTTAAATTGATCCCTTCTTTTGAGGTCAATTTAGCGGAAATTCCCCTCGAGATTCACGCTTAGGTTACAATCTCACCTTGTAATATTTTGGGGCGCTTAGCTCAGTTGGTAGAGCGTCTGCCTTACACGCAGAATGTCGGGAGTTCGAGCCTCTCAGCGCCCACCAAATTATTACTAGCACTACCCCCTCCAAGCCTGTTCAGGCGTTTCAATACTAAGCTCATTACCCTAGTACACTCCTAGTATTCATATTTTTTACTAGCGATTTTTTCATGTTTGATACCGTCCGTAAACACCAGCGAATTCTGCAGTTTTTTCTAATGCTTTTGATTGTTCCGTCATTTGCATTTTTTGGCATCTCAAGCTACTCCAGTTTTTTAGATAAAGAAACCGATTTAGTAAAAATAAACGGCAAACCTATTACTGCACAAGAAGTAGATGCGGCTGCAAAACGCCAAGCTGAGCGTGTAGGTGGTAATGCGCAGATTGCTCAGAGCCTCCAATTTAGACAGGCAATATTGAATGAGTTGCTGCAGCAGAGAATTTTAGGTTTTGCTGTTGGTGAACTTCGTTTGCAAGTGGGTAAAGAAGCTTTGGTTAAAAGCTTGCAAAACATTCCCCAGATTCGCGCTCTCTATAAACAGGATGGTAGTTTTGATGATGCACGTTTTAAACAATTGCTGGCAAGCAATGGTTTAAATGAGGAGCAGTTTTACGCTAGCCAAGCGTTTGATTTAAAGATTGGTCAGCTGGTGAATTCAGTTGCTCGTACTGAAATTGGTAGCCCTAAATTATCTGAAATCATTTCAACTCTGTACGAGACCGAGCGCCAAGTGCAAGCGATGTCTTTTGATGCTAAGGACTATTTATCCAAAGTAAATCCTTCGCAAGAAGAGTTGCAAGCCTTCTACACAGCAAACGCCAAGCTATTTGAGAGTCCTGAGTATGTGGATGTTGAGTACATTGTTCTTAAAGCCGATCCAAAGGAAGATGCCAAGGTTTTTGGCGAAAAGGCTGATCAGTTTGCCAATATGACTTATGACCAGTCTGATAGTCTTAAGCCGGCTGCAGATAAATTGAAGCTGAATGTTCAAACGCAAAAGGGCGTAACCCGCTCTGGCGCCTCTGGTGTTGCAAAAGATCATCCGCTTGCCAATCCAAAGGTTGTTCAATCTCTCTTTGGTGATGAGGCTGTTAAGAACAAGCGCAACATTGAAGCAGTGCAAACATCCCCGGGCGTTTTTGTTTCTGCTCGAGTGGTGACTTTTCATCCTGCGCAAACACTTCCATACAAAGATGTAGCAGCGGAAGTGAAGCGTCAAGTGAGCCAGCGTTTGGCTGAGAAGTTAGCAATAAATGCTGCAGCCGATCGTTATGCTGCATTGGAAAAGGATCCTAAAAGCGCCTCAGGTTTTACTAGCCCAGTCTGGGTTTCCAGAAACAAACCAGCCAATTTAGTTGGTGGTGCGCTTGATCAGATAATGTCAATAAGCCCTGAGAAATTCCCGGCCTTAGTATCGGTTAGCAACCCTGGTGTTGGGACTACCTTGTACCGCGTCGATCAGCTTCGCCAGCCTACAGGTGTCGATGAGAAAGTTCATAAAGCACAAGCCCAACAAATCCAGGCTCTAGCCGCCCAGTCTGAGTTTGCGGGATTTATGTCTTACTGGCGGGATGTAGCTGGAGTGAAGATAATTAATCCTCTCAAGCCGGTGTCTTCGGGTTCCGGAAGCTAGGCTAGTTACCCTTAAGCAATTTTTGATATGGGGCCATAGCGCCCCATACGTTTTTAAAGAGAATGGTTTGCGCCTTTTCATTGGGATGAATACGGTCAGCTTGGAATAGGCTGATATCGGATGCAACTCCGCTTAAAAAGAAGGGGATCAATTGCACATTCTCTTGAGATGCTAGTTTTGCGTAAAGATCTTTAAATTCTCTGGCGTACTCTTGCCCATAGTTTGGTGGAATTTGCATTCCAAATAAAAGTACTTTAGCCCCAGATTGTTTACTTATTTGGATCATCTTGCGTAGATTCCTATTGGATTCTTGGATAGATAAACCGCGTAGGGCGTCATTTGCGCCAAGCTCAAGAAATACAATGCCAGGCTTTTTTTGCTCCAATAATTTGGGAAGTCGGGAAAGTCCACCGGAGCTTGTTTCTCCGCTGATGCTGGCATTAAACACATTCCAAGGACTACCTTGTTCTTGAAGCTGCCCCTCCAAAAGCTTGACCCATCCGGCTCCACGTACAAGACCGTATTCTGCAGATAGGCTATCGCCCATCACTAGAATAGTCTGTTTTGTCTGCGCTAAGGTGCCAAATGAAATAAACAGGCAAAATAGAGCAATAGCCGACGTTAGGGCTTTCATTTTTTTACTCAAGAAGCTCAACCCAAAATATTGATTCATTTATGAGTAATCCAGTAAAGGTGCTTGGTGCAATACAACTAGGTAAACAAGTTTTATCTAGCGATGGAACGTTAACTATTTTGCACGACATTAGCTTCGATGTCTTACAAGGCGAGAGTGTTGCTATAACTGGTGCTTCTGGTTCTGGTAAGAGCACCTTACTTAGTCTTTTGGCCGGTTTGGATATTCCCTCTAGCGGTTATGTTGAGCTAGCCTCGCAAAACCTCAGCGAATTAGATGAAGATGGTAGGGCGCTCTTGAGGGGGCAAAAAGTAGGGTTTGTATTTCAATCTTTTCAATTGCTTCCGCATTTAACGGCTCTTGAAAATGTAATGTTGCCCGCCGAGCTCAATGGTCTGGATATGCCTAAAGAAAATGCGCTGCATTGGTTGGAGCAAGTAGGATTGAGGGAACGCGCCAACCATTTCCCAAAAACCCTATCTGGCGGAGAGCAGCAACGTGTTGCTCTGGCTCGGGCCTTCATCATGAAGCCTGCCGTCCTATTTGCGGATGAGCCAACTGGCAGCTTGGACGAGGCCAGCGGAAATAAGGTGATTGAGCTCCTTTTTGGGCTAAATCAGGCCAATAAATCGACCCTTATTTTGGTTACCCACGATCAAGCCTTGGCTGATCGGTGTCAGCGGCAACTACACCTTCAGGGCGGTCGTTTACTGTAGGCAAAACCTTATAATCTAGGGATGTCTTTTTTCCACTTTTTGCCTGGCGCTGATGCGCTTTCCCCTTTTCGCCAACAGCGACTTTTAGCCTCTTTGGCAGCCCAAGGCGTTGAACTTGAGTCCTTAGAGGCCCAATACCTTCATTTTATTTGGTCAGAGGCTGAATTAGACGCTAAGAACCAGGAAGTCATTGCTAGCCTATTGACCTACGGCCAGCCATTTCAATCCAGAATAAACCCCGGTAAGTCCTGGCTTGGAAAAGGCAAATCAGAAGATCAATCTGCGATTGTTATCCCTAGGTTTGGAACTGTTTCACCCTGGGCCAGCAAAGCAACTGATATTGCTCGTCAATGTGGATTGGACGTTCTGCGACTTGAGCGAGGTGTGCAGTTTTCATGGAAGAGTAAGAAGACTCTTACTCCTGAACTAAAGCAACTCGTTATTGCTGCAGTCCACGACAGAATGACCGAAGCAGTTATCGATTCAACCGATTCGGCTAATGCTTTATATCAATCTTTAGAGGACAAGCCGCTAGCACGCATTCCAGTCATGACCGAGGGTAGGGCTGCTCTTGATAGGGCTAATCAAGAATTAGGTCTCGCCTTGTCTGATGATGAAGTTGTTTACCTGGCTGAAAGTTTTGCTCGTCTTCAACGTAACCCATCTGATGTTGAGTTGATCATGTTTGCCCAAGCAAATAGTGAGCATTGTCGTCACAAGATCTTTAATTCAAGCTGGACAATTGATGGCGATGATCAAGAGCGCTCATTGTTCGCCATGATTCGTAATACTCATCAGCTGCATCCAGAGGGTACGATCGTTGCCTACTCCGATAACTCTGCCGTGATGGCTGGATGCGAGGCGGAAACTTGGGTTCCTAAAGGCGCGGATCATCGTTATCAAAAAGATATTCGTTTAGTTCATACCTTAATGAAGGTTGAGACGCATAACCATCCAACAGCAATTGCACCATTCCCTGGTGCCTCTACTGGTGCAGGCGGAGAGATTCGCGATGAGGGTGCAACCGGTGTTGGCGGTCGCCCTAAAGCAGGTCTTACTGGATTCTCTGTTTCCAATTTAAACATTCCTGGTACAGATCTTCCATGGGAGGCTGAAAAATACGGCAAGCCAGAGCGCATAGCCACACCATTGCAAATTATGATTGATGGCCCTTTGGGTGGCGCTGCATTTAATAATGAGTTCGGTAGACCAGTCTTAGGTGGATATTTCCGCGTGTTTGAGCAGACCTTAGATGGAACACGCCGCGGTTATCACAAGCCCATCATGATTGCGGGTGGTATTGGTAGCATTGACTCCATTCACACCGATAAAAAAGCAATTCAAGCGGGGCATTTGCTCATTCAACTTGGCGGCCCCGGAATGCGTATCGGCATGGGCGGTGCTACAGGTAGTTCTGTTTCTACAGGTACGAATACTGCAGATCTGGATTTTGATTCAGTGCAACGCGGCAATCCAGAAATGGAACGTAGAGCGCAAGAAGTGATCAATGCATGTCGTGCACTTGGCGATCGCAATCCGATTGTTTCCATTCACGATGTCGGCGCAGGCGGGTTATCCAATGCCTTCCCAGAATTGGCTGATGGTGCTGGTCTAGGCGCTGCTTTTAAACTCCGTAACGTGCCCCTTGAAGAGAGTGGCATGAGTCCTGCGGAGATTTGGTGCAACGAGTCTCAAGAGCGTTATGTTTTAGCAATTGATGCAAAAGATTTAGATTTATTTAAGTCATTCTGCGAGCGTGAGCGCTGTCCTTTTGCAGTTGTTGGAGAGGCTACCTCTGAGCGTCAGTTAACACTGAGTGATTCTAAGCAGGTTGCTGGTGCTGACGCTGCTTTACCAATTAATATGCCGATGGAAGTGCTGCTTGGTAAGCCACCGAAAATGCACCGGGACGTTAAACGTGTTACACAAGACTTTAAAGAGTTGGACGTAACTGATGCTGATCTTGCTCAATCAATTGCTTGGGTCTTACAGCACCCAACGGTTGCTAGCAAATCATTCTTAATTACGATTGGTGATCGTACTGTTGGTGGTCTTAATGCCCGCGATCAGTTTGTTGGCCCATGGCAGGTTCCTGTTGCTGACTGCGCCGTCACTATGATGGATTACAAGGGTTATCGTGGCGAAGCGATGTCTATGGGCGAACGGACGCCATTGGCGGTTATCGATGCTCCGGCAGCTGCCCGTATGGCGGTTGGCGAGGCGGTAACAAACTTGTTGGCTGCAGATATTGCAAATCTTCAGGGTGTGAAACTCTCGGCAAACTGGATGGCAGCATGTGGAGCCCCCGGTGAAGATGCCAGGCTTTATGACTCAGTTAAAGCAATTGGCATGGAGTTATGCCCAGCCCTTGGAATATCCATCCCGGTAGGAAAAGATTCCTTATCAATGTCCACTGCATGGCAAGAGGGTAACGAGGCTAAAAAAGTTATTGCTCCAGTCTCCTTAATTATTTCTGCATTTTCATCGGTGCAAGATGTTTGCAAGACATCAACTCCACTTCTGCAATTGAAGGGTCAAGCTGGATCTCCATTGGAGACTGAGCTTATTTTGATTGATTTAGGTCGTGGCAAGAACCGCATGGCTGGAAGTATCTTGGCTCAAGTTCTGGATCAATCAGGAAAAACAACTCCGGACGTTGATCATCCGGAAGACCTCAAATCTTTCGCCTCTGCAATCATTGAGCTTCGCAAAGAAGGTAAGTTGTTGGCCTATCACGACCGTTCTGATGGCGGATTGCTTGCTTGCGTTGCAGAGATGGCTTTTGCATCTCACTGTGGCATTTCCATTAACGTGGATATGATTGCAATGGATGCTGGACAGGAGTCTGATTATGGTGATGCCAAGAATTGGGCGCAACAAGTTTCAGGACGACGTCATGAGCAGACTATGCGCGCATTATTCAATGAAGAGCTTGGTGCTGTTATTCAGGTTCGAAAAGTAGATCGTGACGCTGTATTTGCCACTCTCAGAAAATTAGGTCTTAGTGCATATAGTCATGTTATTGGCAAGCCAAATAACAATGGACGTATTGAGGTCTGGCGTGATGCCAAAAATATTTTTGCCGAGCCACGAGAAGTGCTCCAAAAAATGTGGACTAACACCAGCTACCAGATTGCGCGTTTACGCGACAATCCAGCCTGTGCCGATAGCGAATTTGCGCTCTTAGACAATATCGCGGATCCAGGTATGAGTCCCAAGCTCACATTTGATGTATCGGAAGATGTTGCAGCACCTTTTATTGCTAAAAATGAGCGTCCCAAGGTCGCCATTCTGCGAGAGCAGGGTGTAAATTCTCACGTAGAAATGGCTTACTCGGTTAACTGGGCTGGATTTGATAGCTATGACGTCCATATGTCTGACTTGCTCAGCGGCAAAGCAAAGCTTGAGAACTTTAGAGGTTTAATTGCCTGCGGTGGCTTTAGTTATGGCGATGTGCTTGGGGCTGGTGAAGGCTGGGCGAAAACAATTCTCTTTAATCAACAGCTGCGCGATCAATTCTCTGCGTTCTTTAATCGCCAGGATAGCTTTGCTTTAGGCGTTTGTAATGGCTGCCAAATGATGAGCAATTTGTCTGGAATAATTCCAGGCGCTGAAGCATGGCCTAAATTTACTCGCAATCAATCAGAGCAATATGAGGCTCGCCTGGTGATGGCAGAAGTCATGGCTTCTCCATCGATTTTTACTCAAGGCATGGAAGGTAGTCAACTTCCTATTGCGATTGCACATGGTGAGGGTTATGCAAACTTTAGTCAGCAAGGCAATCTTGAGCAGATTCAAAAGCAGGGATTAGCCTCATTCCGTTTTGTGGATCATCAAGGCATCCCTACGGAAACTTATCCGATGAATCCCAATGGATCTCCAGGTGGCTTAACAGGGGTTACAACATCAGATGGACGCTTCATGGTCATGATGCCGCACCCAGAGCGTGTATTTAGGGCTGCACAGATGAGTTGGTGCCCACCAGAGTGGTTAGACACCCCTGATGGCGCTAGCCCATGGTTACGCCTTTTCCGCAATGCTCGTCGTTGGGCTAAATAACCTTTCTATAGATGGAACCGGTTACATTTTCTGAGAGTGGTGGCATACGCTATCTTCATTTTGGCACTGAATTAATTCAAGGGGCAATGCGTTTGCGCGACCCCGATGAGATTTACCTCGAGTACAACCAGCAAATGATGGCTTGGCTATTGTTTTTGGAAACTAAGCCTGGAATGCGGATTGCGCAGTTAGGTTTGGGTACTGGTGCATTGACTAAATTTCAGTATCGTTATTGCCCAGCAGTAAAGACGACGGTTGTGGAGTTAAATCCCGCAGTAATCGTGTCTGCCAGGTCGATGTTTTTTACTCCTGATGATGATCGCAAATTAGAAACACTTCAAACTGATGCAAAACAGTTTGTGAAGGATAAGAAATACCAGGGTTCGTTTGACGCCGTACAAGTTGATTTGTATGATGCAATTTGTGATGGTCCGGCGGCGAGCTCCTTGGAATTTTATAAGGGTTGCTTCAATATCCTTAGGGGGCCGGGCGTAATGACTGTCAACTTATTTTCACGTCATAAAAGTTTTGAGGTGAATTTAAAGAACATCTGCGAAGCATTTGATAATAGGGTGCTGCTATTTCCTGAGTCTCATGATTGCAATGTCGTTGCTATCGCTTTCAAGGGCCCTAGGCTTGAGGCTGAATGGAAAGATGTCTCCAAGCGTGCAAAATTGATTCTTGAGAAGACTGGATTGCCTACCAGTAAATGGGTTTCCGGCATTAGTCGTGAGAATGCACGTCAAGAATCAAAGCTTTATATTTAAACGATCAGAAATCTAAAACAACAAAAAAGGCGATCATCAGATCGCCTTTTTGCTTAGTCAGCCCCGCAAAGAGAGGCTGACACGTGACTTACTTAGATGGTTACAGTATCTGCAACATCACTAAATGATTTAATCTTGTCAAAATTCATGTAACGATACACTTCGGCAGATTTAGCATTCAAGGATTCCACTTGCTCCAAGTATTCCTTCGGTGTAGGCAGGCGACCTAAAAGTGCTGCTACAGATGCCAATTCAGCAGAAGCTAAGTAGACACGTGTATCAATACCTAAACGATTTGGGAAGTTACGGGTAGATGTAGAAACCGCTGTAGAACCCTTGCGGATTTGAGCTTGGTTACCCATGCAAAGTGAGCAACCTGGAGTTTCCATGCGAGCACCAGTGCGACCCAAAATGCCGTAATAACCTTCTTCAGTAAGAACCATCTGGTCCATCTTGGTAGGAGGAGCAATCCATAGACGAGTAGGAATATCAGACTTGCCTTCCAAGACTTTACCAGCCGCACGGAAGTGGCCGATATTGGTCATGCATGAACCAATAAATACTTCGTCGATTTTTTCGCCCTGAACTTCGGAGAGGAATTTAACATCATCTGGGTCATTAGGGCATGCCAAGATTGGCTCTTTGATGTCGCTCATATCAATTTCAATGATCTCAGCGTAGTCAGCATTAGCATCAGCCTTGAGTAATTCTGGCTTTGCAATCCATGCTTCCATGGCTTTAATGCGGCGACCTAAAGTACGTTTGTCTTCGTAGCCATTAGCAATCATCCACTTCATTAAAGTGATATTGGATTGCATGTATTCAATGATTGGCTCTTTATTGAGTTGAATTGCACAGCCACCAGCAGAACGCTCAGCTGAAGCATCAGACAATTCAAATGCTTGCTCTACCTTCAAATCAGGCAAGCCTTCAATTTCCAAAATACGGCCTGAGAAAATATTTTTCTTGCCTTGCTTTTCAACAGTAAGCAATCCTTTCTTGATTGCATACAAAGGAATGGCATTTACTAAATCACGCAAAGTGATGCCTGGCTGCATCTTGCCTTTGAATCGAACCATAACAGATTCAGGCATATCTAAAGGCATAACACCAGTAGCAGCAGCAAACGCAACCAAACCAGAACCTGCGGGGAATGAAATACCAATTGGGAAACGAGTATGACTATCTCCACCAGTTCCGCATGTATCTGGCAAAAGCAAACGATTTAACCAGCTATGAATAACCCCATCGCCCGGACGAAGTGCAACACCACCGCGATTCGTCATGAATGCTGGTAGCTCATGGTGAGTGCGGATATCAACTGGCTTTGGATAGGCTGATGTATGGCAGAAAGATTGCATGACCAGGTCTGCTGAGAACCCTAAGCAAGCCAAATCTTTCAATTCGTCGCGAGTCATTGGGCCAGTAGTATCTTGTGAGCCAACGGTGGTCATGTGTGGCTCGCAGTATGTACCAGGACGCACGCCTTGACCTTCTGGAAGTCCGCATGCGCGACCAACCATTTTTTGCGCCAAGCTGAAACCTTTTTTGTTATCAGCTGGGCTTACTGGAACGCGGAATTCAGTAGAAGCAGGTAAGCCCAGTGCGGCACGTGCTTTAGCAGTTAAGCCGCGACCAACAATCAATGGAATGCGACCACCGGCGCGAACTTCATCAAAGATCACTGGGGATTTCATTGTGAAAGAGGCAATTTCTTTACCATCTTTAAATGCTTTACCTTCGTATGGACGCAATTCAATAACATCCCCCATATTCATTTGGCTCACATCAAGCTCAATCGGTAACGCACCAGCATCTTCCATGGTGTTAAAGAAGATTGGAGCAATTTTGGTGCCCAAGCAAACGCCACCATAGCGTTTATTTGGAACAAAAGGAATATCTTCTCCAGTCCACCACAACACAGAGTTGGTAGCAGATTTGCGTGAAGAGCCTGTACCAACTACGTCGCCTACATAAGCAATTTGATTGCCTTTCTTCTGCAGCTCAGCGATTTGCTTCATTGGACCGCGAACACCGGTTTCGTCTGGTTCGATACCTGGACGAGGGTTCTTCAACATTACAGTCGCATGCAATGGAATATCAGGGCGGCTCCATGCATCAGGAGCAGGGGACAAGTCATCGGTATTCGTTTCGCCGGTAACTTTAAATACAGTGAGTTTTAAGCTCTCAGGCACGGCGGGACGGCTTGTAAACCATTCTGCATCAGCCCAACTTTGCATAACAGCCTTCGCATTGGCATTGCCTTTTTCTGCCAATTCTTGAACATCGTTGAAGTAGTCAAACATCAATAATGTTTTCTTTAGTGCAGCGGCTGCAGTAGCGCCGCAATCTGCATCACTCAATAACTCAACCAATGGCTTGATGTTGTAGCCACCAAGCATGGTTCCCAATAACTCGGTTGCTTTTACGCGAGAAATTAAGGGGGATTTTTCTGTACCTTTTGCAACAGCATCTAAGAATTCAGCTTTTACTTTCGCAGCCTCATCAACGCCTGCTGGAACGCGGTTTGTAATTAACTCTACAAGCTCAACTTCTTTGCCGGCTGGTGGATTTTTTAGCAATTTAACCAATTCAGCAGTCTGATCTTTGGTCAAAGGTAGAGCAGGAATGCCAAGGGTGGCACGTTCAGCAACTTGGGCGTTATAGGCTTCTAACATTGTGTTTCCTATGAGGTAAAAGTGGTCAATAGAAAGGCCAAAAGGGAATTTACTCCCGATTAAGGTAATTATAGTTACTTATTTAAGTCTTATATAAGACTTTAAATGGCTAATTTGCCTCGAAAACGCTAAATTATTGAAAATATGAGGGTTTTTACCCAAAATTACTATATTTCATATGAGGCAGTTAGGGGTATTCGAGCCGTCTTAAAGGACCTTCTCTTCTTTCATGGCCCAAACTAAGGCAACTACCCAGCCAACCAGCGACCAACCAAGGAATAAATTTAAGGCAAAGATGGCACCAGAATTCGCTCTTTTCTTGTTAAATGCGATGGCAAAAGGTAAAAAGTAAAAGAGTGAGAGCAGGGTAAGCAGTATGGCGAATAGAAGGCGCATGGAATCTAAAAATAAGTAAATTTTTATAAAAACTCACATATTACAGATTCTCAGTTTTCTCCTGAGGGACCCTCTATCGTTATAATTACTTTTTCCAACAGAGCTTAAGCGATGACCAAATACGTTTTTGTCACTGGTGGTGTGGTTTCTTCTTTGGGGAAAGGAATCGCAGCTGCCTCGCTTGCCGCGATTCTCGAATCCCGCGGCCTGAAAGTCACCCTCCTAAAATTAGACCCCTATATCAACGTTGACCCGGGCACTATGAGCCCACTCCAACACGGTGAAGTTTTTGTTACTGAAGATGGTGCAGAAACTGACTTGGATTTAGGTCACTATGAACGCTTCGTATCTGCGAAGATGCGTAAAAGCAATAACTTCACTACCGGACAGATTTATGAGTCCGTAATTAGTAAAGAGCGTCGCGGTGAGTACTTGGGTAAAACAGTTCAAGTTATTCCGCATATCACTAATGAGATTCAAGCATTTGTAGAGCGTGGTGCTAAAGCAAGTCATGATGGCAAAGCAGATGTTGCTATTTGCGAAATCGGTGGCACCGTTGGCGACATTGAGTCCCTCCCATTTTTAGAGGCTGCAAGGCAGATGAGCTTGCGCTTGCCTCTTCATGACTGCGCCTTTGTACATTTGACCCTGGTGCCTTATATCAACAGTGCTGGTGAGTTAAAAACCAAGCCTACTCAGCATTCGGTACAAAAGCTTCGAGAGATTGGCATCATGCCCACCGTACTGCTTTGTCGTGCCGATCGTCCGATTCCAGAAGATGAGCGTGCCAAGATTTCACTCTTCTCTAATGTTCGTGAAGAAGCAGTTATTTCAGTATGGGATGTAGATACGATTTATAAAATTCCTGAGATGCTTCATTCTCAAGGAATGGACGATTTAATTTGCCGTCAATTGGATCTCAAGGCAAAGCCTGCTGATCTTTCTGTATGGGCAAATTTAGTTTATGAGTTAGCTAATCCAAAACACGAAGTTACTATCGGAATGGTCGGGAAATATGTTGAGTTAACCGAATCCTACAAGTCACTGATCGAAGCTCTGCGTCATGCCGGTATTCATACTCATACTCGCGTCAATATCAATTACATCGACTCTGAAGCTATCGAAAAAGATGGCGTCGAATGCTTAAACAACTTAGATGCTATTTTGGTTCCAGGCGGCTTTGGCAAGCGCGGAACAGAAGGCAAGATTGCTGCGATTCGTTACGCCCGTGAAAACAATGTTCCATATTTAGGTATTTGTTTGGGCATGCAGCTGGCCGTGATTGAATTTGCGCGCCATGTAGCAAATCTTACAAAAGCAAACAGCACTGAGTTTGATCCTAAAGGCGAACAGCCAGTTGTGGCTTTGATTACTGAATGGCTTGATAGAGAGGGTAATGTGGAGAAGCGCTCAAATGATTCTGATTTGGGCGGAACAATGCGCCTTGGTTCACAGCGTTGCCCTGTAAAAGCGGGCACTTTAGCTCATCGTATTTATGGTGCTGAAGTGAATGAGCGTCATCGCCATCGCTATGAGGTTAACAATACTTATGTTCCTCGATTGGAGCAGTCTGGATTAATTATTTCTGCCAGAACACCAAATGAAGAGTTGCCAGAAATGATGGAGTTACCAGCATCAATTCACCCTTGGTTCTTTGGTGTGCAGTTTCATCCAGAATTTACCTCGACCCCGCGTGATGGGCATCCATTATTTTCAGCCTTCATCAGTGCCGCACTAGTTCATCAAGAGCTCACTGCAAAGCAGGCGGCATAAAGGATAAATATGAGCACATTTAAGCTATGCAACTATGACGTGGGTTTAGATCGTCGCTTCTTTTTAATTGCCGGACCCTGTGTGATTGAGTCAGAGCAATCTGCAATTGATATTGCTGGCCAATTAAAGGAAATTACTACTGCTTTAAAAATTCCATTCATCTATAAATCTTCATTTGATAAAGCCAACCGCTCATCCGGCACATCGTTCCGTGGTTTAGGAATGGAAAAGGGACTTGAGATTTTGTCTAAGGTAAAAAAACAGGTGGGTGCATCAGTTCTGACGGACGTTCATGACATTAGTGAAATCGAAGCTGTTGCTAGTGTTGTAGATGTATTGCAGACGCCAGCGTTTCTTTGCAGGCAGACCGATTTCATTCGCGCATGCGCTCAGAGTGGTAAACCCGTTAATTTCAAAAAGGGGCAATTCCTTTCTCCACATGAGATGTTGAATGTAATTGAAAAAGCCCGTGCTGCAGCATTAGAAAAAAATCTTCCAGACCAATTTATGGTTTGTGAGCGCGGCGCATCTTTTGGATATAACAACCTCGTTTCTGATATGCGCAGCTTGGCAATTTTGCGCGAATCTAATGCTCCGGTAGTTTTTGATGCAACTCATTCAGTTCAGTTGCCGGGCGGTCAAGGAAGCTCTAGTGGCGGTCAACGTGAATTTGTGCCAGTTTTAGCTCGTGCAGCAGTTTCGGTTGGCATCAGCGGCCTCTTTATGGAAACGCATCCAGATCCTGCCAAGGCCCTATCTGACGGCCCTAATGCTGTGCCATTGAACCGCATGAAGGAGTTGCTTGTCTCATTAGTTGCGATTGACGATGTTGTTAAATCGGCTGGATCTTTTTTAGAAGATAGCTTTAAGTAATTTTTTTGTAAATTCGTTAAACCCATTTCATATTGCTTTAAGGAGAAGGTGCATGAGCGCCATTGTTGACATCATCGGTAGAGAAGTTCTAGATTCCCGCGGCAACCCAACGGTTGAGTGCGACGTTTTGCTTGAGTCTGGTGTTATGGGTCGCGCAGCCGTCCCTTCGGGCGCATCCACAGGTTCACGTGAAGCAATTGAGTTGCGCGATGGCGATAAGGCTCGCTACTTAGGTAAAGGTGTACTAAAGGCAGTTCAAAACATTAATATTGAAATTGCTGAATCTATTCTTGGTTTGGATGCAAGCGAGCAGGCTTTCTTGGATCGCACACTGATTGAGCTGGATGGCACACACAACAAAGCACGTTTAGGCGCTAATGCGACCTTAGCCGTATCAATGGCTGTTGCTAGAGCAGCGGCAGAAGAGGCTGGATTGCCTTTGTATCGTTATTTTGGTGGTTCAGGCGGTATGCAGTTGCCAGTACCAATGATGAATATCGTTAATGGCGGTGCTCATGCTAATAATAGTTTGGATATTCAAGAATTCATGGTGATGCCAGTTGGCGCAGAAAATTTCCGTGATGCTTTGCGCTGTGGCGCCGAAATTTTCCATGAGCTTAAAAAGATTTTAGGTTCGCAGGGCATGCCAACTACTGTTGGTGATGAGGGTGGCTTTGCTCCAAACTTCAAGACTAATCATGAGTGCTTGCAAACGATTATGAAAGCAATTGAAGGCGCAGGTTATCAGGCTGGAGAAGATGTTCTATTGGCCCTTGATTGCGCTGCTAGCGAATTCTATAAAGATGGTAAATATCATTTATCTGGCGAAGGCTTGCAGCTAAGTTCAAGCGAGTTCTCAGACTATCTTGGTAACTTGGCAGATCAATTCCCAATCGTTTCGATTGAAGATGGCATGCATGAGAGTGATTGGGATGGTTGGGCTGATATTACCAACAAACTCGGCAAGAAGATTCAGTTGGTTGGTGATGATTTGTTTGTTACCAATACACGTATTCTGAGAGAAGGCATTGAGAAGGGTATTGCCAATTCAATATTGATTAAGATTAATCAAATTGGCACATTGACTGAAACATTTGCGGCCATCGAAATGGCCAAGCGTGCAAATTACACCGCAGTGATTTCTCATCGCTCTGGTGAGACCGAAGACAGCACTATTGCAGATATCGCGGTCGGAACCAATGCTGGCCAGATCAAAACTGGCTCATTGTCTCGCTCAGATCGCATTGCGAAATACAACCAACTCTTACGTATCGAAGAAGATTTGGGCGATGTAGCCACCTATCCAGGTAAGTCAGTCTTTTACAACCTTAAGCGCTAATCTTCAGATTTACAAGCGATGCGTATTGTTATCTACTCCATGCTGGTATTGCTGATAGCAATCCAGTACCCGCTTTGGTTGGGTAAGGGTGGATGGCTTAAGGTTTACGAGATGGAGCGGCAAGTAGAGCTTCAAGAGGCTAAAAATAGCCTCTTGGCCTTACGCAATGCAAAGCTTGCTGGCGATGTAAAAGACTTAAAGGATGGCACTCGAGCGATTGAAGAGCGTGCCCGTGTTGAGCATGGTCTCATCAAAGAAGGCGAGTTTTTTGTGCAAATTCTGCCAGCAGACAAATCAGCCGACACTAAGGATACAAAATACTAAGTCGAACTATTTCTTAGTGGCCGCTAGAGGGCGGCCTTGTAGCATCGCTCAATAAATCCGTTTTAAATACTTGTAGACAATCTACTGCATCAAAGCGATAGGGCTTTGCGCAAAAATCACAAACAGTTTCAACGGCGCCTTGTTCCTCAAGAATGCTCTGAACCTCTTCCTCTCCAAGCATGCGCAAGATATCTGCCACCTTACTGCGTGAGCATCTGCATGAAAACCGAATTGGACGGGCAGGGAAGCTGCGTACTCCGTTTTCAGCGGACTCTTCTAAAAAGAGGCGTCTCAAAATTGTCTCAGGTGGAAGCGTTAACAACTCTTCATTGGTGATTGTTTCACCAAGGGTTTGAATGCGAGACCATCCTTCTGCAGCAACCTGAGGATCAAGGTGAGCATGTCCACCTGAATTCGGTAGACGCTGAAGAAGTAAGCCGCCAACTTGGGTATCGCTTGAGGCAAGCCAAATCTTTGTGTCTACTTGCTCAGAATTTTGCATGTAGAGTGCAATAGCTTCCGCAGCACTAGAAACCGGCTTTATGACCCCGCCTTGATGGTCTTGCAAAGCCACAATCCCTTGATAGGGGGCTTGACCAGGCTCACGATCAGAGGGATCCAGAGTAATTACAAGTCTGCCACTCTGACCAACGTCCAAAAGTTCGGCCAAGGTTGCATCGGGAGTAATTTCAGAGGGGTCTACAGACAGCTTCACAGTTGCCCTCATAGATAAATCCGATTTGCATTCGACGACCAATAGCTGAATAGGTCCTTTACTTTGGGCTTGAATAATTAGGGTGCCATCAAACTTAAGGCTGGCACTCAACAAGGTGGCGGCGCCCACGAAATCCCCCAAAATTCGACGGACGGCTGGTGGGTCTTTACGGCGCTCTAAAACAGCCTGCCAAGCGCTACCTATAGAGACGATTTCTCCTCTAACTGGGGCGCCATCACACATAAATACAAGTAATTCATTCATAGGTCAAAGTATCCACTTTTTTTGGGTTTTAGTCATATAAAGCACGACCTGAGATAATGTGATTTATGCATATTCGTACACGTTTCGCCCCTAGTCCCACGGGCTTTATTCATCTGGGAAATCTTCGTAGCGCGCTCTATCCGTGGGCGTTTGCGCGACACAATAAAGGAGACTTCATTCTTCGGATTGAAGACACCGACCTTGAGCGCTCCACTCAAGAAGCTGTAGATGTCATTATCGAAGGTATGTCCTGGTTGGGTCTAGATTTTGATGATGGTCCCATTTATCAAATGCAGAGAATTGATCGATATCGCGAAGTTGTAAAGCAGATGCTCGAATCTGGTTTGGCTTATCCATGCTATATGAGCGAGGAAGAGCTTAACCAGTTGCGTGACCAACAAATGGCTAATAAAGAAAAGCCGCGTTACAACGGTCTGTGGAGGCCTGAGCCCGGCAAAACATTGCCTCCTGTGCCTGAGGGTGTGAATCCAGTTATACGCTTTAAAAATCCTATTGGCGGCTCAGTAATCTGGAATGATGCTGTTAAAGGTCAAATCGAGATTAGTAATGATGAGTTAGACGACTTAGTGATTGCTAGACCTGATGGAACGCCAACCTACAATTTCTGTGTTGTGATTGATGACATGGATATGAAGATTACCCACGTTATTCGCGGCGATGATCACGTCAATAACACTCCAAGACAGATCAACATTATGAAGGCGCTAGGTGGTACACCACCTGTTTATGCCCATCTGCCAACAGTTCTCAATGATTTAGGCGAGAAGATGAGCAAACGTAATGGCGCTATGAGTGTGCGCGATTATCAAAAGGCTGGCTATCTCCCGGAAGCGATTTTGAACTACCTGGCTCGCCTTGGATGGTCCCATGGTGATGCGGAAGTTTTTACCAAAGAACAATTTGTTAACTGGTTTGATTTGGAAAGTTTAGGGCGCTCTCCGGCGCAACATAACCCAGAAAAATTACTTTGGCTAAATCATCAATATATCCAGAATGCAGATCCTGAGAAATTGGCTGCAGCAACAAAGCCGTTTGCTCATGAGTTAGGCATCGATACTGAATCAGGACCAGATTTTGTAAAAGTGGTGAGCTTGCTTAAAGATCGCGCCAATACCTTGATCGAAATTGCGGAAGGTGCAAAGTTGTTTTATCTTCCCGCGCCAGATTTAACGCCCGAGCAGAGAAAAGAGAATATTTCCGAGACCATCATTCCAGCGCTAAAAGATTTGGTTGATGTTATTGCTTCAGCCGAGCCCACAAAAGAAGGGTATGCGGCAGCTTTTAAGCAGGTTTTAGCTAAGCATCAGATCAAGATGCCTGCCTTGGCTATGCCCGTTAGGTATGCTTTATTTGCCACAACTCAGACACCAGCCATCGATTCTGTCTTGGTCGTTTTGGGTAAAGAAGAGGCTGTGAAAAGGCTCTCCAAGGTCTTCCAGTAAGGAATTTGCGCACCTGCACAAAAATAGGATAAAATCTTGGATTGTTTTGAATGTCTTGTAGTTTTATTGCGAGATTTCGGGGGTATAGCTCAGCTGGGAGAGCGCTTGCATGGCATGCAAGAGGTCAGCGGTTCGATCCCGCTTATCTCCACCAAGCATTTAAAATAGTAGTTTGTTGTAGTCTAGGTCCCCATCGTCTAGAGGCCTAGGACATCACCCTTTCACGGTGAGTACGGGGGTTCGAATCCCCCTGGGGACGCCAGATATTTTGGTAGCGGTAAAATGTAGTTTGTGATGTTTCACTCGATGTATTTTGGAGCGGTAGTTCAGTTGGTTAGAATATCGGCCTGTCACGCCGAGGGTCGCGGGTTCGAGTCCCGTCCGTTCCGCCAAGACAATTAAAAAGCCCCCTAAATTGGGGGCTTTTTTTCTCCTTCAATTCTTTGATTAACTCAAAGAATGATATGTCGAGCTTATTTCTTCGGGGTGGTAATTGACGCAGCCATTGCATCAAAGTAGATAACCTTTACTTGCTCACCGACTTTAACATCAGCCAGAAGCGCGGGGTTTTTTACGGTAACAGTGGTGATCTTGCCGCTAGGCCCTTTAACAGATACCAACTTCTTCTCGCGATTTACTTCAACAATATCGGCAATGATAGTTGTCTGGTTGGTAATCGTTTCAGATGGCTTCTCATTGGCCTTTGATTTTGTAACCGTATTGGTTTCTACTTTAGTACGAACGCCATCGCTCTTTGTTTTGATCAACTCAATAGCAACAGCCAATTCATAGTTAACGTTAACGCGGTCTCCCTTTTTGATCTGATCAAAATTCTTAATATCTGGACCAGCCACAAATTTAGACTCACCCTCTTTATTTTTAAAAGTAATGGTGCGTGTTTTCTTATCAACCTTAACCACTTCACCTTCATATAGCTGATAAACATTATCAGTAACAGCGGCATCAATAACGGTTGGTTTTGCTGCTGGTGCAGCAGGGGTGGATTGGGCATTGGCAACTGTTGCCCCAAATAACGCTGCAAGTACCAAAGCTAAAGGCGCAAATTTCTTATTCATTTCTTTCCTTATATAAATAACCACTAAGACAATCTTAGCCTATTTTGATACGTAAATAGGCATATAAAGCAGGGTATTTCTTTGCAGGGCATGTACACCCTGGGTTTGTTAAGATCGATGATTACACAGGCTTACCCTCAAGGATATGAAATGCCCCAGTTTGCAGCCAATTTGACCATGCTATTTAATGAATATCCTTTTATGGAGCGCTTTGGGAAAGCAGCCAAATCAGGCTTTCAAGCAGTGGAATTTCTCTTCCCTTATGCATACTCGGCCCATGAAATCCGCCAACAGCTAGATCAAAATAATCTTCGCTTAGTTCTTCATAACTTTCCTCCAGGTGACTGGGATACAGGAGAACGTGGTATTGCTTGCCTGCCTGATCGTGTAGAAGACTTTAAAGCGGGCGTCACAAAGGCCATTGAATATGCAACGACGCTTGGGGTAAATCAACTCAATTGCTTAGCAGGAAAAGCTCCGGAGGGAATAGATCCCGAATTACTTCGAAAAACATTTATTGCAAACTTAAAATACGCTGCGGCTGCGCTTAAAAATGCAAATATTAAATTACTTATTGAGCCGATTAATTCGTTTGATATCCCTGGGTTTTATTTAACCAAAACAGATCAGGCATTAGACATCCTAAATGAAGTCGGTTCTGATAATTTATATATTCAGTATGACATCTATCATGCTCAACGAATGGAAGGCGAGCTTAGCAAAACACTAGAGAGAAATATTTCTAAGATTGCCCACATTCAGCTGGCTGATAATCCAGGCCGAAATGAGCCCGGTACAGGTGAAATTAATTACGCATACTTATTCAAATTGATTGATAAGATTGGCTATGCAGGATGGATTGGCTGTGAATACAAGCCATCAAATCAGACCGAGTCTGGCTTGGGCTGGATTAATACGCTCAACTAATTGAAATGAACCTAAAGACACTTGGATTTTTTATATGCCTTCGACATTAATCGTTTACCTTCACGGTTTTCGCTCTTCACCGCGCTCTAGTAAGGCAGTAATAACAGGTGACGCAATTAAAGCCTTGTCTACTACACAAAACCCCGTTGAGTGGTATTGCCCTCAGCTTGTAGCATCTCCTAAAGTAAGTATGGACATGGTTAACTCGCACATTAAAAAATCTCAGCACGATAGTCTAGTAGTTATTGGATCTTCTTTGGGTGGCTACTATGCAAATTACTTGGCAGAGAAGTATGGATGCAAAGCAGTCGCGTTAAATCCCGCCGTAAGAGCTCCTAGAGAGTTGGCAGCACACGTAGGAATGCTTACTTCCTACGATACTGATGAGCCTTACGATTTTCGACCAGAATATATTGATGAATTACAAGTCCTGCAGGTAGAGTCAATTACCGATCCTTCCCGCTATTTCTTAATGGCAGCCAAAGGAGATGAGCTTCTTGATTGGCATGAGATGGTGGATTTTTATAAGGGAGCCGAGCAGCTAGTGCTTGAGGGTAGCGACCATGGAATTGCAGATTACCCAGAACATCTACCCAAGGTATTAAAGTTCATTACCAATTAGGTTGATTGATTGCAGTAATCTTCTTCTGTAAGATGATCCAAATGACTGCTATCCACTTGATGCAGTCTAGAAAGGAGAGTTTGTGCTGAGCATCTTGAAATTAGACGCAGGTGGAATTCCCCAGGGCTGGGTTAATCCTGAAGAAGCTACGAAGCAATATGCTGATAGCAGTGTCTTATGGACTCTAGGTGACCCCATATTCAAAATGCGTGGTGGCATTTGTCGCGCAACCGGTAAGCAATCCCTCATCGAGCTTCATTCCATCATTGCAGTTAAAGGTAGCGCCAAAATTAATCTCTTTGATGTGGTACCTGTCATCACTAAACATAAACTCTATAAACGGGATAAAGGTTTATGTGCTTATTGCGGTGATGCAATACATGAAAATCATGCAGAAGCAGAGCACATCATCCCCAATAGTCGTGGTGGTCAATATAGCTGGATGAATTTAGTGATTTCTTGCAGGCCATGCAATCAGCGTAAGGGTAACCGAACTCCTGAACAGGCTGGTATGGGCTTGTTGTACGCACCCTATTTACCAAGCCTCTATGAAGACATGATTCTAAAGGGGCGCAATATTTTGGCCGATCAAATGGATTTTTTGGCAGCTAATCTACCTAAAACTAGCCGCCTCTTGGAGGGCTCGTCCTGAGTTTAGAAAGAGGGTGGGGTAGTGGTCATTGCTTTCCCAAAATTAAATCATTAAGAATTTTTCTTGCTGCCCTGCTACTTTCGATAGTTGGGCATTTCGTATTATTTTTTGGCATACTGTTTATCTCATTTAGAGATTCGCAGCCTATTGCGGAAGATCTGATCATTAAAACGGAGTTAAAGACGGAGCCCCCTAAAAAAATTCAAATGACTAGAGCTCCTAAAAGGAGGATAGAAAAGCAAAACGTCTCAAGCTCTCAAGCTGAAGCCAATTCAAGCGGCAATGGAAATCTAGGTGCAAATGGCAATCAGTCTGGAGTTGCATTCAAATTACCTGAATCGGGAATAATTTATTACGACACCTATGTCGATGGTCAACAGTATCAAACCGGTGAGATTGATTGGATTGTCGAGGGAAATAGCTATCGCCTATATATCAACATTCCCTATGCATTTGTTGGCCCATTTGTTTTTGAATCGCGTGGTTCGGTGGATTCCTATGGCATTGCGCCAAGTATTTACTGGACACAACGAGGCACTAAACCGCCACGCTATTCTCGGTTTGATCGAAATGAAAAGGGGGAAGGGCAGATGTTCTTTTCAGAAAAGCCTGAATTTACGCCAGCAATCTTGCCTGGCACCCAAGATCGTTTTAGTCTCATGTTTCAGCTTGCTTCGTTGCTAAATGGAGATAGCAAGATAGATGAGGTCGGTGCCATTCGATCGATTCCGGTTGTGGACTACAACACGCTTGAAATGTGGAATTTCAAGAGTTATGGCGAATCGCTTTCAGACGACATTCCAAGCATGGGCAAGACTGTCAATCGCCACTATGCGCTCATGCAGCGTGAAAATGATCCCTATAAACGTCAGGTAGATATATGGCTTGCCAAGGACCTCGAATGGCTTCCAGGCCGAATTCGCTCGCTAGAGTCAAATGGTAGGGTGCTAGAGCTTGTGTTTAAGCAAAAGAATCCGTTGCCCAATGGGGTTGGTCCCTAGAAACTAAAACCCCGAACCCGATTTTGGATTTTTATTGGTTCGGCCTAATAACGCTCCCATCATGGAATAAAGCGCTGCTCCAGACATTGAGACAGCGAAAATTCCTGAGAATGAAATAATGATGGGCAGGATTCTCCAGTGCTCTGAAAGTGTGTAATCGCCATATCCTACCGTTGTATACATTTCTCCGGCAAAGTAAAAAGTCTGCGGATTGGTTGTAAAGACCTTTAGGGCCACGCAAACATAGGCCCAAGCAATAATCTCTAAAAAGTGGCTCCCAATGATCAGCAGAATGGCGACAAAGTAGGATAGAAAATTTGCACCATAGATACGCTTGTTTTCGAGTTTTTGATCTATCCAATGAAATGTCCCTGCGATCATCAACACGGCAACACCATGCAAGGTCAACATTAAGCATGCCAGAAGCAATACGATCCAGATCTGACTATTACCCATATCTGTATTAATTTCTGAAAACAGGGTGTGAAAGCTAGGTAGATCAGCATTCTGAAAAAGGTTGATCAGGGGGAGTTTGTCGTCATGCAGAAAATTGATAGTCATACGATTGCTTGCTAAATGTTACAAAGATATCTTATTTTACATAATAATGATTATACGCAGAATGAATCACTAGAATTTAGGGGGCTCAACACCTTTGGGCCATTTATAAGGCTGCTTATAAAGCCTTTGCCAGCGTGATAACAAGCCTTCTGCAATCCATGGTTTCTCATAGATAACAGCTATATCAATCGCACTAAGACCCTGTGAATTTCTTAACTGCAAATCTGCGCCCTTATCAAGCAAAAGCTTTACCAAAACCTCATTTCCGGATTGAACGGCCATCATCAATGGCGTTGTATTTCCTTGGCTTAAGGAGTCTATAGTTGCACCGTTAGCAATGAGAAATTGTGCGACATCAAGATGACCTCTGGCGCACGCATAATGCAATGGAGTCCACCCAATATGGTCAATCTGAGCTTTGCGCTGCAAAACAAGGCTCTTTACGACAGGTAAATCTCCATTAATAGAGGCAATCATTAACGGTGTTTCCCCAGACTTATTGGATAAATCTACGTCAGTAGCATTGTTTGCGATTAACAGATTAATTACGTCCTCAGACTTATCCTTAATGGCTAAATTGAGCATTGGATCGCCCTTGGGATCCGTTGTATTCGGGCTAACGCCTTTTGATATCAAGCTTTTGACTGTAGCCACATCGTTGAACTTGGCCGCTTTTGCAAAATCTGTAATTTGATCTTCTGTTTGAGCATGTAAAACCCCAAAAAACAAAGTTGATGCAAAAAAACAGGAAGCATAAATATTAAACTTTAATCTCATAATTATGCTCTATCTATTTGAAAACAATCAAAAAAATTACTTGTAGTCTGGCTTGCCAACACTTCAATAGGCACCCCCTTTAAATCCGCTATGAATTCACCAACCTTAGAGACCCAGGCCGGTTCATTTGTTTTACCTCGATATGGAATTGGGGCCAAATAAGGAGAATCTGTCTCTATGAGCATTCTTTCAAGAGGAACTTGCTTGCATGTTTCTTGCAATTCTTTGGCGCTTTTGAAAGTCACAATTCCTGAAAAGGAGATGTAAAAGCCCATGTCCATTGCGGCCTTCGCCACTTCATAGGACTCTGTAAAACAGTGCATTACCCCACCAACTCTCTTGGCACCCTCATCATTGAGGATTTTGATGGTGTCCTCGGAAGCTGACCGTGTATGAATAATCAAAGGCTTTTTAGAGGCAACTGAGGCTCTTATATGCATCCTAAATCGGTCACGCTGCCATTCCATGGATTCGTAGCTACGTTCCCCCATGCGATAGTAGTCAAGACCAGTTTCTCCGATAGCAACTATCTTTGGGTGTTTTAGGGCCGTGTCTACCAAAAATTCTAGGCTTGGTTCGGGAGTATCCTCATAATCCGGGTGAACTCCAACGGAAGCGTAAAGATGGGGGTGATCCTGCGCCAGCTTTAATACATTCGGAAAGTCAGGAAGATCAACGGATACGCATAAAGCATGGCTAACGTTGGCCGACCTCATATTAGCCAGCACCTCGGGTAATCGTGACTGAAATTCTGGAAAATCAAGGTGGCAGTGGGAATCAATAAACATGATGCCTATTTTAGACCGCCCATGAACAGTCTAAGGTCCAAATATCTGTTGATATTGAGAAAGCAGCGACTCTAATTGAATTTTGTTTGCAAGGGGATGATTCTCATGTCGACGGGCCTGCACAAGAGATTTCCAAAAGTTATGCAACCTGTGCACATTAGCCAATTTAGACAGGCTTTGAAGCACGGTTAAATGCTTGGGGTAATAACGCGGCTCTCCACCTTGGGCTACAGACTGCAGATCGGAAACCCAACGTTGCATGCTGGCTAAAAGGAGGCCATATTGCGCTTTATGCGTTTTTTCGGCAGCATCAAGCCAGTTGAGTCTGGCTCCCTGGGCCATAGATTGGAGCAAATATCGAGAGGCTTGGATTGATATTGTTAGTTCATCCTTGTCGTCTTTATTGTGTCTTGCAATAATTGAACTGAGTACAGAAAACGGCGCCCCACCCTGCTCGTCATAGATAGTCTCCACATCCGCATCGGCTGCCTTCATTCCTGGGATTTCATTGAGTTGAGTTTTTAGCCAGGAAATGCCTTGCTCACGATTCGGTCGCGGGGCTGTTAAGATCCGGCAACGAGAACGAATGGTTGGCAATACACGATCCACTCTATCGGCAAGTAATATAAAAATAGTATTTTTTGGGGGCTCTTCCAAAGACTTCAGTAGCGTATTGGCGGAATCCGAACGAAGCATTTCGAGCGGATAAATTAATATCACACGATTTCCGCCGCGATGAGAGCCTATAGACAAATTTTCAATCGCATGTCGAGTTTCTTCTATCGAGATAATTTTCTTTTCTTTTTTTTCACTTGATTCGCTATCGTCTTCACGTGCAGCCTTGCCCCTCTTTGGCGCATCTTCGCTCTCATAGTCAGCGTGTGGCAAGAGTTTGCGATGGGTCTCAGGAACGAGAGAAATAAAGTCTGGGTGATTGCCTGCATCAAACCAATGGCAGGCTTCACAGTGGTTACATGGTTTTATAGATTGATCATTATTTTCGCAAAGTAGCGCTTTAGCTAGCTCAATCGAAAAAGGAAACTTACCGATGCCGGACTGGCCATGGAGCAATATGGCATTCGGCAATTGATTAAAGTCTAAGCTCCCCCAGAGAGGCTGAAGCCACGGCGCAATATGATTCTTTTGCTTCACTTAAAAGCAATCTGAATCTGTTTTAAACCGCTCCAAATTGCATCAGGCGTTTGTGTTGCATCCACCAGATGAAAGCGCTTGGGGTCTTCATTTGCTCGGCGTAAATATTCTTGGCGAACTCTTTCAAAAAAAGACAAGTCCATTTTTTCAAATTTATCTGGTACGCGAACTTTTGAGCGACGAGCTTCGGCAACCTCACCCGGTAAATCAAACAAAATGGTTAAGTTGGGCTGCAGGAGTGAGCCGTCAGGTTGGCCCTGAACCCAACGCTCTAAGGCGTTTAATTTCTCCAAACTCAAACCTCGACCGCCGCCTTGATATGCAAAGCTGGCATCGGTAAAGCGATCTGATATCACTATCTTGCCTGCTGTAAGAGCTGGCTCGATGACTTGGGCTAGATGTTCGCGACGTGCCGCAAACATGAGTAAAGCCTCAGTCTCTAAATTCATTGAAGCATCTAAAAGCAAGTTACGAAGCTGCTCGCCGAGTGTTGTCCCCCCAGGCTCACGCGTCATCACAACCTCTTTATCTGGATAACGTTCTTGCATCAAATTTCGAAAAGCATCGACATGCGTACTCTTGCCTGCCCCATCGATTCCTTCAAAGCTGATGAAATATCCTGTGTGCGTTGATGTCATATAAAGTGATTTTAGTTGCTGTTATTTTTAGGCATTATTTTCCGTTGATATCGATCAACTGCTGCTTCATGCTCTTTTAAGTTTTGTGAAAAATGACTACTTCCATCCCCTTTAGCAACAAAGAATAAAGCATTGCTTTTGGCAGGATGTGCTGCAGCCAGAATTGACTCTTTGCTAGGCATGGCGATAGGGGTTGGAGGCAATCCTTTGTGCATGTAGGTATTGTAGGGAGTGTCTTTACGTAAATCCGCTTTCTTTAAATTTCCGTCAAATTTGGGTCCTATTCCATAGATAATCGTAGGATCGGTTTGAAGTGGCATGCCTTTATTAAGTCGGTTGATAAAAACAGCAGAAACTAAATTCCTATCGCTTAGACGTCCAGTTTCCTTCTCTACAATCGATGCCAATATCAATAGCTCATAAGATGTTTTAAGAGGCATCCCTGAATCTCGTTGCTCCCAGATCTGCATAAGCTGTTTTTGCATAGCTTGTGCTGCTCGACGATAAATATTGAGATCAAGCTCATCTGGATCGAAAACATATGTATCGGGCAGAAAAAGGCCCTCATCGCTTGAGTAGTTCAAATTTAATTGTTGGAGTAGTTCTTTATTACTCATTCCCTTAGTTCTATGGATTAGAGCTGATTGCGAATCCATTAAAGATCTCAATTGCCAAATCGTCATACCAGGAATGATGGCAATACTTTCTTTAACGCGATCCCCACGGGCAATTTGCAAAAGCACTTTTCCAAGGCTCGCACTAAGAGGGAGTAAATAGGTTCCAGGCTTTAGTTTGGAGGCAACCCATAAACTTCTGGCACCCAAATGCAGGGCAACAGAATTAACCGTCAATCCTTGTTCGCTTAATTGATCGGAAATACTTGATAAGCCAGAATTGGGGTTAATTTTCACCCTATAACTAGCAGCATCAACAGTATTTGACTGATTTGGGACAATAGGGAGTAAAAAAATAGCCCCATAAAGAACGGCCAATAGAACCGCAGCGAGGGTTAGCCATTTTCTTAGGTCTTGATATGAGGGCCATCTCTTCTTAAAAAAACCCCTCTTATGAATTTTTCTACTCATCAGGCTATGATAAAAGGGTCATGACATATTCCACTCAATTCCAGCAAAACTGGCTAGAAAACAGCCCCTCCCTACCCTTTAATCTGACTCAATGGGGTCTTATCGTAGTGGAGGGCTCCGATGCTGCAAGTTTTTTGCAAAATCAATTAACAAACTCGGTTTTGGGGCTCAACCGAACGCTGCCGGGATCAATAGCTCAAGGTTACTCAGAAAGTCGTCTCGTAGGTTATTGCAACCCCAAGGGTCGTTTGTTGGCAAGTGCTTGGCTTGGCTTATTCCCATCTTCATCCGATGGAGAAGACCGCTTTGCATTATTTATCTCAAGGGATATTGCTGCTAGCACTGCAAAACGTTTGTCCATGTATGTACTGCGTTCAAAAGTTAAAGTGATTGACCTTTCTGCAAGTTTCTCAGTTGCGGGTCTTTATGGTACCGGTGAAATCATAAACAGTGCGAAGCTTCACGATCAGTGCCTAGCCTTGCGGCTGCCCGATGTTCTGGTTGGATCCAGTGCGATTGCACGTCTTCTATTGGCGTGCCCTCATCACTCTCAAATTGATACCCAGGACTCCGACGAATCAATGCGCTCGTGGAATGAGCTTGAAGTATTAAGTGCTATTCCACGTATTGTTGAAGCTACGCAAGAGCAGTTTGTGCCGCAAATGATTAATTTTGAATCCGTCGCCGGCGTAGACTTTAAAAAAGGTTGCTATCCAGGACAAGAAATTGTTGCTCGCAGCCAGTATCGAGGCGCAATTAAGCGAAGACTTCAGCTTGCGCACGGAATTGTTGCTGAGCATGATGAGCAATATGCATTACCTGGATCCGAACTTTTTCACAGCAACGATCCTAGCCAGCCTGCTGGAATGGTTGTTTTATCAACCAAGCACCCCGTCGACAATCGGCGCATTGATCTCCAAATTGAGTGTAAGCTAGAAGCACTTGAAGACGGCGATATTCACCTCGGTAGCTCTACAGGACCTGTGTTAAAAATAGATTCATTACCCTATCCTTTGATAGAAATTTAATTTTTTATGTGTCTTATTCTTTTCGCGTGGAACTCTCATCCAGACTACTCCCTCGTGGTTGCGGCTAACCGCGATGAGTTTTACGAGCGAGATACAGAGGGTGTTTCTTGGTGGCCAGAATACCCTCTCGTTCTTGCGGGGAGAGATCGTGCAGATGTTGTTGGAAGTCCAGGGACATGGCTTGGTTTTACTAAGACAGGTAAATTTGCCGCTTTAACCAATGTAAGGGCTCCAAGCGAAAAAAATCCAGATGCCAGAACTCGTGGCGAACTGTCTTTAATGTATTTGACTAGCAACGATCGTCCAGCGGAATTTGTCCAAAACAATTCGAAACGATTTTCGCAATATAACGGCTTTAATTTACTCATGGCTGATCTTAGTGATCCAGCAAAAGCAGAAATGCATTGGGTTAGTAATCGGATGATGATGGGCCAAAACGTTCGCCCCCGTAAAGTATTCCCTCCCAAATCCCTGGATCCAGGAGTCTACGGTCTATCCAATGCAATGCTAGATACCCCCTGGCCCAAGGTCAATCATCGTGTAGCAGCATTTGCCCAGACATTAGCAATGGATCAGGGCAATCTCAAGAATTCAGATCAATACTTAAAACTATTGGCTGATACCCATCATGCTAGTGATCATGAGCTCCCAAATACAGGTGTAAGCAAGGAGTGGGAAAAGGCGCTCTCACCGGCTTTTATTAAAACGCCCGCTTATGGAACGCGATCAAGCACTATTCTTAGAATACGAAAAGATGGGCAGTTCGAGTTAGTAGAGCGCCGCTTTGATTCATCTGGCACAGTTGGGCATGACGTTGTGACGGGAGCGCTTAGCTCGTCATCTGACTCTAATTTATCTGTTTAAAGTTAGTCGAAACGACCATCATCGTTAACAACTCGCTCACCATCAGCATTACGAGTTGCCAAGCGCTTCAGAAACTTAAAAGTCCCAGTTGCCATGCAACAAATTTCACCTTGATCGTTATAGAGCTTGGCTTCGCAGAAAGCCATAGTTGCAGTTCTTCGAACTGTATCTGCCTTAACGCGGAGTACCCCAGTTGCTGCCTGCATGAAATTATTTTTCATTTCAATGGTTACAACGCTGCGGTCGCTAGGATCGCCTGAGCGAGCGGCAACGGCCATAGCCACATCCATTAGCGTTAACAGTACGCCGCCATGGGCGACTTCCCAGGTATTGTTATGTTCAGGCTTAAGGGCCAGCAAAATCTCCCCTTTTCCCATTTCCGCGCTTAGACAGCGAACCCCAAGGAGCTTCAAAAAAGGAACATTTAATTCTTCCCCTAAATTGGCCAATTGGGTCTGTGGATTGATTTGGACTTGTTTATTCATAGAATAATTTTAGAGGCATGTACGTGTTTTGGTAAATCCCCCTAGAATAAGCCCATGGCCTTTATATTCAGTGGCGATGACGTTTGCCAAGCAACTATACCAACACCAATTCCCACACCCTACTGGGTTGCATTTTCATCTTCGTCGGCTAATCTCATTGGCATCGCATTAGATGAAAGTGGTCTACCAATCGACAAAGAATGGTTAGGGGTTTTATCTGGAAACCAATTGAATACTAGTGATCGTCAATTTTCCAATCCAATAGCAACCGTCTACAGCGGACATCAATTTGGCGTATGGGCTGGGCAGCTGGGCGATGGACGAGCAATCTTATTGGGTGACATTGCCGATCAAGAGTTACAACTCAAAGGCGCAGGCATTACTCGTTTTTCACGTATGGGCGATGGACGAGCAGTACTTCGATCATCAATTAGAGAGTTTCTTTGTAGCGAAGCAATGCATGCCCTAGGTATTCCGACAACAAGAGCCCTATCTATCGTTGGGTCTGACTTACCGGTTAGAAGGGAGAGCCTAGAAACTGCCGCAGTTTGTGCAAGACTTGCCCCTAGCTTTTTAAGGATCGGTCACTTTGAACACTTTGCTTCGCTGGATGATGTTGAGCGCTTGAAGGAGTTTGCGGATTATTTAATTCAATACCACTACCCAGATTCTCAAAATGCTGATGTGCCTTATTTAAGCCTCTTTCAAGAAATCTGCTCTCGCAATGCTAGGCTTGTAGCGCATTGGCAAGCCGTTGGCTTTTGTCATGGCGTACTTAATAGCGATAACATCAGCGTCCTTGGTTTAACCATGGACTATGGGCCATTCGGATTCTTGAATCAATTTCAGATTGATCACATTTGCAACCATAGCGATCAAGGTGGAAGATATGCATATCATCGCCAACCTCAGATCATGCACTGGAATATGGCGTGCCTTGCAAGTGCAATGATTCCTTTGCTGACAGATCAGTCTGATGAAACACTTTCGCAAGATCAATTACGATCTGCCCTCGAGCAGTTTCCGGTGATATATGCACAGACATGGCAATCCCTATTTAGAAAAAAACTTGGATTTACCACCTCTCATGAGGGGGATATAGCTCTAATAGAGAAATTGTTGCAGGCCATGCATGATTCGAAAGTAGATTTCACCAACTTCTTTAGAAGTCTGGGCAATCTGAAGATCGATGAAACTATCTCGCAAAACCCATTGCGAAATGAATTCATAGACAGAGACTCAATTGATCAGTGGTTCGGAGAGTATGTAGAACGACTAAAAATGGAATCTTCTCCTGATCTGTCTCGACAGCAAGCTATGAATCAAGTTAATCCAAAATACATACTGCGAAATCATCTGGCGCAGACAGCTATTGAGAATGCTCAAGATAAAGATTTTTCAGAAGTTACTAAACTTCTTAAAATATTGAGCAAACCCTTTGAAGAGCAGCCAGAATATGAATCGTATTCTCTAGCCCCGCCTCCCAATGCACAGGCAGTAGAAGTAAGTTGCTCATCCTAAATTTATCTAATACACCTTCCTCGGATTGCAAATGAAGAAAACCGACCAAGAATATAAGCAGTTACTTAGTGACATGGAGTATCGAGTAACGCGTGAAGCGGCAACTGAAAGACCATTCACCGGGAGGTATTGGGATCATTGGGATAAGGGTCGCTATAAGTGCGTCTGCTGCGATACACCACTCTTTTTATCAGAAACCAAATTTGATGCAGGGTGTGGTTGGCCCAGCTACAACGCACCAGAGGCTGCTTCTTCCATTAAGGAGATTCGAGATACCAGTCATGGCATGATTCGTACCGAGGTCCGCTGTGCTCATTGCGATGCCCATCTAGGTCACGTATTTGAGGATGGACCTATGCCAACTGGCTTACGCTATTGCATCAACTCAGCTTCTTTAAGTTTTGAGCCAAGCTCTAATACGGTTTCGGCAAAGACAGACAAGTAATTAAATACCGGGATAATCTACCTATGAAATTCTTATTCGACCTCTTCCCTATCATCCTATTTTTTGTCGCCTTTAAGCTTGCCGATATCTACACCGCCACCATTGTTGCGATGGTAGCCACGATCGGACAAATACTTTGGGTCTATTATCGCCACCGCAAAATTGATGCAATGCAATGGATCAGCTTAGTAATGATTGTGGTGTTTGGTAGCTTGACTATTTTTTTGCATGACAAAACATTCATTCAACTAAAACCAACGGCTCTTTATTGGCTTTTTTCTGGCGCTCTTTTTATTAGCGCCCAATTTTTTCAAAAAAACTGGATACAGGTATTGATGGGTAAACAGGTAACGCTCAAAGAAAAAAGCGCCCATTCTGTTTGGCATCAACTCAATATGGCATGGTCCGCATTCTTTTTTGTGATGGGGGCCCTCAATCTTTATATTGCCTTTGAATTTTCAGAGGAAACCTGGGTCAACTTTAAGTTATTTGGAAGCACTGGATTATTGCTGCTGTTTGTCATTATTCAAGGCGTTTGGCTCACTAAACATATGGAGCACCCCAGCGAATGAATGCGAATCAACAAAGAATTGCAGCTTTTGATCAAGACTTGCGCAAAGCTTTTCAGACCCAATCTTTGGTGATTGAGGATGAAAGCCATCTTCATGCAGGCCATGTCGGCGCAGCAAGCGGTGGCGGTCACTTCAGACTGGAAATTGTTGCCTCGGACTTTAAGGGTTTAAACCTAGTTGCGCGGCACAGGGCCGTTTATGCCGCCCTAAATCGCCATATTCCTAAGGAAATTCATGCTTTGACGATTATTGCATTAACGCCAGATGAAGTTTCTACCTAAGGCTACTTTAAAATGGTTGCATCTTTTATTTAATCTATCAAATACTATGTTCACTAAACATCAATTACTCTCACTCAGCCTGCTCACCGCCTCCCTTATGTCTTCAGGTGCATACGCACAAAATGCAGTCATCGTGAACGGCAAATCTATTCCAAAAGCACAGCTTGATAAATTGGTTCAACGTTCAGGCCAACCAGACAGCCCTCAAGTACGAGACCAGGCGCGAGAAATGCTCGTGACTCGTGAACTTATTTTGCAAGAGGCCGACAAACGCGGTGTTATTCAAAAAGAAGTTGTTCGTGAGCAATTGGAGCAAGCACGTATTGGCGTACTAGTATCTGCCGTGTTCGAAGATTTTGTTGAAAAAGAAGGAGTTGCCGAGTCCGATCTTAAGGCGGCTTATGAGTCTGTTAAAGCCCAATACACTGGCAAGGAATACCACGTAGAGCACATCCTAGTTGAAAAGGAGTCCGATGCAAAAGCAATCATTGCTCAATTAAAGGCTGGGGCCAATTTTGAAGAGATTGCTAAAGATAAATCAATCGATCCAGGCTCCGCCAAAAATGGTGGAGATCTTGGTTGGGTAAGCGATAAAGCACTAGTGCCAGAGTTTTCTAAAGCTATGGTTCAGCTGAAGAACGGTCAAATTACAGATAAACCTGTTAAATCTCAATTCGGTTGGCACATTATTAAAATGATCGACTCTCGTGATGTAAAAGCGCCGAGCATGGAAGAAATGAAGGATCAGCTTAAGCAAATGATCATGTCTGATAAGAATTGGCAGAAAGCGAAATTTGCAGAGATGATGCAAAAACTCCGCGCCAAGGCAAAGATTCAATAAGAGGCTTATAGTTTTATCTGGCGGAGTAACGTCGCGGTCTGAGTTTTTGGATTGCCATGCCCGCCAGACCGCATACAAATGCAGACATAACAAAAACATCTCTAGGCTGTGACGCCTCCCATATCCAGCCAGCGCATAGACCGCCTATCGTGCCACCCAAACCATACGAAATGGTAGCCATTAAAGCTTGGCCCCTAGCTTGCACGGGGCCAGTAAACCAGCGCTGTAATAATTTATTGGCAGCACTATGGTGAGCGGCAAAGGTGCCCGCATGCATTAATTGCGCCACAATTAAGACTGACGTGATAGGTAAGAATGCAATCAAAATAAAACGAATAACGCCAATACCAAAGGCTGCTTGCAAGATAACTTCAACATCCAGTCTGCTAAGCACCTTGCTTTGAAAGTAAAAGAAAATAACTTCAGCAGCAACCCCTAGAGCCCAGAAAAGCCCTATTTGAAATTTGTCGTACCCCAGGTCTGATAGATACAGGGAATAGAAAACATACAAAGCGGCATGCGCAAAAATCATAAAAAAACCGGACAGTAAAAACCAGCGGACATCAGGATTAAAAAGAACTATTAATAACTCCCCCTTCACCAATTTGCGTCGCTCCATCTTTGGTTCGTGCAGACAAAAGGTAATGAAGGCTAAGGCAAATAAAACTACCGTGCCTACGATTGGATATAACTCAATGGTTTTGCGCTGGAAAAGTTCGCCCGCAGCAAGAACCATGGCTATAAAGCCAATCGAACCCCATAAGCGCAAGCGTCCATAGCGTTTATCAAAAGAATTATCTTTGTATAAAGCATGAATAGTCGCTGACTCACCTAAGGGCATCAAACTACTCAGGATGGTGTGCAAAGCAAACATCCAAATGAAAAAACCAATGTAGTCTTGTAAAAAATAGATACATAAGAAAACAAGCGCGGCCAGGCAGGCGCAAAAACGAATAATGCTAATACGATTTGATAGATAGTCTGACAGCCAACCCCAAGAGAAGGGGCCAACAATTCTGGTGACTTGCAACATCGACATCAGCGCCGCTATCTCAATTACGCTAAAGCCTCTCTCTAAAAAGAAGAGGCTTGCATATGGAGATACCAATCCAACATAAGCAAAATATAAAAAGAAAAAGGACCCGAAGGCCCATCGAAGCGAAGGCGTCATTTAATCAGCCAAATCAATCGCGAAAAGATCCAGGTTGTGCAGCCGGAATGGACGCAGCGGATGCTGGCACATCAGCGCATTGAGCACGATGACGTAAAGCGTGATCCATTAATACTAGGGCTAACATTGCCTCGGCAATAGGGGTTGCGCGTATACCAACGCAAGGGTCATGTCGGCCCTTCGTTTGAACGATTATGGGCTTGCCATTCAGATCAACTGAATGCTTGGGGCTCATAATGCTTGAGGTGGGTTTGATCGCAATGGACACGCGTAAATCCTGCCCAGTGCTGATCCCACCAAGAGTTCCGCCTGAGTTATTGGTAGCAAAACCATCTGGATGCAACTCATCCCCATGCTCGCTACCACGCTGAGCAATAGATTTAAAGCCGGCGCCGATCTCTACGCCCTTCACTGCATTAATACCCATCATGGCATGCGCAATATCAGCATCTAACTTATCAAATAAAGGCTCGCCTAGACCTGCAGGAACATTGCGAGCACGAACCTCAATACGCGCGCCACATGAGTCCCCTGCTTTGCGCAAGTCATCCATATAAGTCTCAAGTTCAGGAATCATTTCTGCATTAGCAGCAAAAAACGGATTTTTCTCAATTTCTGCCGCATCTTTAAATGGGATTTCCAGCTCGCCTAATTGACTCATGTAGCCATAAAACTCGGTGCCATATTTCTCATGCAGCCATTTTTTTGCAATAGCTGCAGCAGCCACAACAGGTGCTGTTAAGCGCGCAGAAGATCTTCCACCACCTCTAGGATCACGAATCCCATACTTAGACTGGTATGCATAATCAGCATGACCTGGTCTAAAGGTCTGCAAAATATCACCATAGTCTTGGCTGCGTTGATCAGTATTTCTAATTAGCAACGCGATCGGAGTGCCGGTAGTCTTGCCCTCAAACACCCCAGAAAGAATTTCAACCTTATCTTCTTCCTTGCGCTGTGTAACGTGTCTTGATGTACCAGGCTTACGTCGATCTAAATCAAGTTGAATGTCAGCCTCAGAAAGCTCCATGCCCGGTGGGCAGCCGTCAACTACCGCTCCAATGGCCGGACCATGAGATTCACCAAAAGTGGTAACTGTAAAGAGAAGGCCTAATGTATTTCCTGACATATCGACATTATGTCATTTGTCAGAAAATGAGGGTCAGAATAGCTTAAGAGGCTGTTTTTTCAGCGTCTTCAGGCCAGTCACGAATATAGGCTTTGAGCATTGTGTTTTCAAAGTCTTGGGCTTCGACAACGGATTTCGCAACGTCATAGAAAGAAATTACGCCCATCAACATCTTTTGATCAACCACTGGAAGATATCGAGCATGGTCAACCAACATCATGCGGCGGACCTCATCAATCTCAGTTTCCATATTGCATGTCAAAGGCTTTTGATTCATAACAGAGCTAACTTGCAATCCATCAAGCTTGCCATGATGCTTTGCCAATGCAGCAATTACCTCCCGGAAAGTCAGTATGCCAGCTAACTTGTCATATTCCATGACAACCAAGGAGCCAATATCGTGTTCGCTCATTACCAGAACGGCTGTTTGCAGAGCTGTATCTGGAGTTACCGTAAAAAGGGTGCTGCCCTTAACGCGCAATATGTCACGAACTTTCATTTGATCTCCAAAAAACAATGCATATATGCATTTAATATAGACTTAAGACCACTCTGAATCAAGGGTTAGGCCTTCATATTTAGTAACGAATAACCCTAATGAAGCCGCTGCGGATTTCTGGCAGATTTGCCACAAGGACCGCACCAGTTAAGGTAATCCACCAGGTCATATAAATCCACATCAGCCCCAGGGGAAAGATGGCAAAAGCCCCATAAACGGTCTTGTAGAAGGCAGTATGACTTAAGAAAATAGCAAAGCCAAATTTCATCAATTCAAAAGCTAGAGCAGCCACCAAAGCCCCGGTGAAGGCATCACGCCAGAGGATTTTTGCATATGGCAGCACTTTGTATACAACCGCATAAACAACAATCGCCAAGCAAATGGGCGCTATAGTTGCAACAAGTTGAAAGCCAAAAGATACCGCACTGATCCAGCCTTCTGATGCACTAAATAAAACACCGCTGAGGTAGATGCCTATACCTAGGAGTATTGGCCCTAATATTGTTGCGCCACTATAAATAACAATTTTTTTGTAGAGCGGTCGACTTTTATTTACCTTAAAAATCTGATTAAAGGCACCCTCGATCACAGCCAAAGTCATAATTGTTGTAATGATTAAGCCTGCTAAGCCCACGAATGTTAAGCCCTTGGCCTGGGAAGAAAACTGATCCAAGTAAACAAATACTTGTTGATTGATTCCACCAGGCATATAAGTATCTAAAAGCCAGGATTTAAAGGCATTCTTAACTTGAATAACACTTGGCAAGTAGCCAATTAACATGGTCGCTATCGTCACCATGGGGACCATTGATAGGGTCGTTGTAAATGCTAGGCTCGCAGCAATTTGCTTTAAATTTTGACCACGATTGCGCTCCCATATCTCTTTTCCAAGAGAGAGCCATAATTGGGGGTTACGAATGAGGCGCATCGCCGTATCATAAGAGATCAATATGAGCCAACCTGATATTTTAGTTTTGTACTACTCCCGTTATGGTGCAACAAAGGACCTTGCTCGCTTAATAGCTGAGGGCATTGAAAGCGTTCAAGGGGTAAATGCCCGCCTAAGGACCGTACCCGCCATCTCTACCGTTTGTGAAGCAACAGAAGCCTTGGTGCCTCAAGATGGGGCACCTTATGTAGAGTATTCAGACCTGCAGGACTGCATTGGACTGGCATTAGGGTCCCCCACCCGTTTTGGCAATATGGCCGCCCCGATGAAATACTTCTGGGATGGCAGCTCATCAGAATGGATGAATGGCGCTTTAATTGGTAAGCCCGCCTGCGTCTTTACCAGTACTGGCAGCATGCACGGTGGACAAGAAAGCACTCTGTTGACGATGATGATTCCACTGTTTCATCACGGCATGCTGTTGATGGGCATTCCTTATAGCGAGCCAGACCTAATGTCTTCAAATACGGGTGGCAGCCCTTACGGCGTTACCCATCTTGCCCATGCAGACGGTCGTGCACCCATCAGTCTTGAAGAGCAACGTTTAGCCAAGGCTCAAGGAAAGCGTTTAGCCGAAACAGCTTTAATGCTGCACCTCAATAAAAAGCAAGGCATCTAAGACGCATGATGATTAAAAAGATCCTCGATAAGAACCCCTACCAGCTCATAGCCACCGCGGCCTTTATAGATTTATTCATTCTTTGCGCATCTTGGGAGTGGTTCATCTCACCCCTACGCCCTGGTGGATCATGGTTGATGCTCAAGGGTATTCCTTTGTTATTTGCCATTCCCGGCCTATGGAAGGGTAATGTTTACACCATGCAGTGGGCCTCAATGTTGATCCTACTTTATGTAACCGAAGGCTTAGTGCGCATTCTTGAAACTGGCGCCAACTTTTGGCTTGCTGCAATTGAAACACTGCTCGCAACTATTGGTTTTGTTTGCTTATTAATGTATTTAAAGCCAATTAAAAAAGAGGCTAAAGCTCTAAAGAAGATTTCTGCAGATAAATAAACAATGCAAAAATTCATCAATCAGCTATCTGAGGTTCTTGAGAGAAAATATATTTTGACTCAAGAGGAAGATAAGGCGCCCTATCTAACTGATTGGCGCAAACGATTTACTGGAAAGGCATTTGCTGTTTTATTGCCAAGCAATACTAATGAAGTTGCAGCAATCGTACGCTTGTGTTCTCAATACCAAATTACAATAGTTCCACAAGGTGGACATACTGGCTTCTGTGGCGGCGCAACTCCTGACAACAGCGGTAATCAAGTGATACTTAATCTCAAGCGAATGAATCAAATTCGCGAGATTGATATCGCAAACCAAACGATTACCCTTGAGGCTGGTTGCATCTTGCAAGTTGTCCAAGAAAAGGCTGCAGAGAATGGCTGTCTGTTCCCACTCAGTCTTGGTGCTGAGGGTAGTTGCATGATTGGCGGCAATCTCGCAACCAATGCAGGAGGCACTAATGTTTTGCGCTACGGCAACACTCGGGATCTTTGCTTGGGCCTTGAAGTAGTCACCGCCAAAGGAGAGATTTGGAACGGCATTAAGGGATTGCGCAAAGACAATACGGGTTATGACTTGCGTGACCTATTCATTGGGTCAGAAGGCACGCTTGGCATTATCACGGCAGCCGTTATGAAGCTTTACCCTTTACCCGTTTCACAATGGACAACCTTAGTTGCTTGCGAGAGTATTGCATCTACTATTACGTTGCTATCACTCTTTCAAAAACGGGCAAGTTCTTTACTTACGGGTTTTGAAATGATGACTCGAGAGTCGTTGGATTTGAATGAAAAGCACTTTCCGCAAATGGCTAACCCATTGCAAGGAAGTCCCCCTTATACAGTCTTGATTGAATTATCGGATCACGAAAGTGAAGATCACGTCAGGCAACTTCTTGAAACTATTCTGGAGGATGCCTTTGAGAAATCAATCATTAGCGATGCGGTAATCGCCAGCAATTTAACTCAAGCAAATTCGTTTTGGCACATGCGCGAACACATCACGCTTGCGCAGGCTGAAGAAGGCGCGAACCTGAAGCATGACATCACCATTCCCCTCTCTTCCCTTGATAGCTTTATTCGAGTGACTGATGAATTAATGAGAGAAAAGTTTCCTGGCGTCAGAATCATCAATTTTGGGCATCTCGGCGACGGGAATCTGCACTACAACATTGCCCCACCCTTAGGTGCAGACCCAAAAACCTTTAACGAAGCCAACGAGAAGCTCATACATGAGCTGGTCTATGGGCAGGTCGAGAGATGTAAAGGCTCTATTTCTGCGGAACACGGTGTTGGACAGCTCAAATTAGATGGCTTAAGGGCTCATAAGGGCGAGGTGGCTCATGACCTTATGAAGGCGCTCAAAACGGCACTGGACCCTAAAAACATCTTGAATCCCCATAAAGTGGTCTCAATTTAAGGAAATTCAGCAGTTTTTTGATAAATATTTTGTAATTTATGTCATCTCGCACCCTTTTCCATGCGTTGTATGGTCATGGAGGTGGCAAATATGTCAACAAGACTCAAACGTTGGGCCCGTGCAATTCAACAGATCGACTTGTCCAAAAGGACGCCTGAAGTAGCGATTGGCTATTTAGATAGCAAATATCGCGACATTGCTTGGCGCTACATCCGTATCCTAGGCTTTGAGCGTACGATCAGCTTCATGGCTAGTAACAACTTTCACCCAGAGTGATATTTAAAAACCCTAAATATTTGATTTTTGGGGTTTTTTGTTTTAGCACGGTAAGTTTCAGTTCCTACCTGAAAAACTCCTTGGCTTCATCTATCAATAGCTCCGGGATTTCTTCTGGGATGTAATGACCGCTGGGGACAGACCTACCAGTGACGCTCGTTGACACACCTTGCCAATCATCAAGTGGCTTAAAGCACTGATTGACTAGGCCATGCTCCCCCCATAGAACCTTCAGAGGCATTTTTAAGTGTTTGCCCTCAGCTCGATCTGAGCGATCATGTATCAAATCAATTGAGGCTGCAGCACGATAATCCTCGCACATTGCATGCATGCATTGTGGACTGCTAGCACTAGCCAAGTATTCAGCCCATCTTTCAGCAGAAAATATAACTGTTCCAGCATGACGACCCATATGGTTTTTTAACCAATACTCTGGGTTTGCACCAATCATCGTTTCGGGTACAGGCTCGGGTTGAATTAAGAAAAACCAATGCCAATACCCTTTTGCAAATGCCATTGTAGTTTTTTCATACATCGTTAATGTTGGAGAAATATCCAGAACCATTAAACGAAGTACGCTCTCAGGAAAATCTAGAGCCAAACGATGAGAAACACGCCCGCCTCTATCATGACCAAGCAAAAAGAATTGATTAAATCCCAATACTTTCATTAGCGAGTGTTGATCTGCAGCCATGGCTCGTTTTGAATAGGTGGAATGATCTTTTTTGCCATGCGGCTTAGAAGATGCGCCATAACCCCTTAGATCTGCAGCCACCACCGTGAAAAGTTTTGCCAGCTCAGGAGCAACTTGACTCCAAATGGCTTTGGTTTGGGGAAAGCCATGCAATAACAATAATGGTGGACCACTACCACCAATGAAATAAGCAATTTCAATTGGACCATCTTCCGATGAAACGGTAATTTTGCTTTCTGTAAATCCAGGAAAGAAAACTGCCATCATTTACCCAATAAAAAAGAGCCTAAACAGAGTCTCTTGTGGTTTTTTTAAGATTGTCTATTTGCGATTGCTTGAATCTTAGCAACAGTAACAGATCCCTTACTTGAATACTCAATATAACTAAAGTTGCTGTAGATGTGGGGCATTTATTTACCAGTTGGGGTTGGATTAGCAGATGTTTCCATTGCAGTGCGAACTACTTTTTTAGCCATGGCAATGAAAGAGTCTGCTGAGCCCGCATTTGTGCGGAAGGACTCACCTTGAATGGTGATTAAGCCTTCGCCCAATAGTTGCTTAGATTGACTATCCGTAATTTTGCTTTCGACTAAGAGTGCAGGTGTTTTAGCATTAACGCCGCCAGCATAAGCAGCAGCATTCATAGCCAAACCAATTGGAGTGAAGTTCCAGGGCTGCAAACTATTTGCTGAGCTTTCTGCGCCCGTAATGCCAACGGAAATGCGCGCTACTCCAGGGCCGGGCTGAGTAACAATACGAATATTGCCGCGCGCATTTACAGCCTCGACCATGGATTCCTGCAATGCTGCTTTTGCTTTATTAATCAACTCAAGACTGACATCTATAGTTGCATTTTGATTCAAGTAAATTGGATCAAGAATGACCGCAGTATATGCTCCTGGGTTTACGCCAGAAACACGATATCTCCATACGCGCGTGTCGCTATCGCTTGTCGCCACAGGCACCAAGAGGTTGTAATCAGGCAAGAATCCAGACCTTGGCATTGATTCAGTGGCTAATTTCGGCGCATTGCTACAAGCACCCAAAGTAATAACTGCAACAAAGGAGACCAACAATACATTCATTTTTTTCATAGCGTTTCCATGGGTTAATTGCTTGGTTAGAAGGTTCTAATACAGAAGATCGTGCCTACTTCAAATTATTCTAGTGCGGGGCACGGTAATGTGCCACCAGTCTTTTTATGTACCTGAGGCTTGCAATCATTTTGAGCGGGAATCATAGTCTTAGGCTCTGAAGCTTGAATTGCTTGTGCCTTTGCTACCGGAGTATTGGTGACGGTGCTATTTGCTACAGGCACAGCATTTGGAGGTGCTAACCCTACTTCCCTGTAGAAAGCCTTATCCGAACCGGGGCACGGCATGAGAGCACCTGTTTTTGGATTTACCACTTCTTTGCACTGTGGATTTGCTTCAAGCCTTGCCTCTAATTTCGCCACCGAACATGCACTAAGCAAAAAAATAAGGCTCATTAATGAGCAAATCTTTAAAGAAATAATGTTCATTGATGCATTCTAAGTCACAGCAAACCGCAAAATAGGCAGTTAGGTCACAATTTAGAGCATACGATCAACAGGAGGTGGCCTGCCCAGCAGGAGTCGAACCTGCGACCTACGGCTTAGAAGAAATCGTAGCTGCTGAAATTGCCAACAGATTCAAGTGGTTGTAGCTTATAAATTCGACTGTGTAAAAAACTGTGTAAAAGAAGTAAATCTTCTAAGTAGTCTTTAAATAAGATCCAAAAGCAAAAACAGAGTTTGGGCCTAGTTTGGGTTTGGTGATTTTTCGAGTAGGTTTGGGCTGGGCAACTCTAGGTGCACTAACCTTGACTTGAGTGATCCCTTTAGTGCTTTGCTCAATTTTGATTGGGGATTTGCTTAGTGCGGAACTTAGGGTAATTTGTTGCATCTGCACAATCATGTATGCATCCAAGCTAGCCCATAAGGTCATACTTAAATCGGCGCGATAATCATTACTTTCATTCATCAAAGACGCAACATCAAATAAGGTAATTTGGTCGGGGTTTTTGAGTAGAGAGTAGCCTCCTGCCGGACCGCGATGGCTACGGATAAAGTCTGCCGATTTGAGCCCACTAATAACAGCCTCTATATAAGAGTGGGAAAGCCCCTGCCTTTTACAAATAATGGGTATAGAAATGGCTCTACCTTGAGCTGTATGGGCAGCAATGTCCAAAAGGACTTGAAAAGCAATCATGCTTTTGCTTGAGATTCTCATAAGGCAAATATACAGCTAATTTATGCAAGGTAACAAGTAAAAAGGCCAACATTGAGTTGGCCTTAAGGGATGTTGAAAAGCAGTTAAGTTTGGCTGGGTTTTCGTAGACTGAAATTAAATTAGCATAACTAATGTGTCAGAGGATGAAAGTCAGTATTTTCTTTCAACCATTCCCGACCATAAAGAGCAATTTTCTTCTCTAACTCGCCTTTTTCTTGGTCGGAAAATTTGGCTTGATCATATCGTCCGTAACTAATAAGCGAAAATCCTTTGAAACGGCTTGCGCCCACAACACAAACAAACTCCTCCTCCCACTTCTTTCCCACCACCTTTTCTTCAAGATAGTCCTCTAAAGACTCCGTCTCAGGGTCCGATAGCGGAACAATCAACATATTTAAATTTGAGTCTGAGATAACTCGGTTCATAATTTTCCCTTTCTACAATATGCGTTAATCGTGAACATCAATGAGTAATAAGCTCGCTACCTACAGCAATGCAGACTTGAATCTCTTTACAGCCAGAATCCGGGAATTTCGCATCTAGGTAACCTGCTACTAGGTTGATAACCTCATAAGAAACTGCTGGAACTTCTTGCGCCCATTTAATTGAGACATTAGTGCCATCCCCAAAATCCTCTTCGTCATACTCGACCTCATATGGATCCTCAGAGAAACCAAGTGTGCGAGCGCTCTTGGCCCAATTGATAACAGATTCGATGAGCAACTCATCTGGGACCATACCTTCCTCAAACACCAAACAAATGCCGTTAGATTTTGTAGGCTCCATCAAAAATTCATGGGGTTCAACGTATAAGTTTTTGTGAATCATTTCATTCTCCTTTTGTTGTTTAATGATTAATATGGGTCAGCGTGTAGTGCTGACCCTTTCTACGGATTACTGCATAACAGGAATGCCATCAAGCAACACTGGCATCTGCCCGCTTGTTGCATCAAACTGCGCATGTTGAATTTGCTCGGCATAACACTGAGGGTGAATTAACTGCACCGGCTTCTCATGCAAATGCGCATCCAACAGGAATAGCAAAATGCAGTCATCACAAAAGTCAACCCAGTCTTGATTAGATTGAGTAATTAATTCAGGGTGCTTGTTGAAGTGCTTATCCTTAGATTGCAGAACCTGCTTGAGCATCAAGTACATATACCGCTTGCCGCGTCCATCACACCAAACATGATCCGGAGCTGTTTCATATTCATGCAAAATTTGCTCAATCTCTTCCTTGTCAGTCAAAATTACCGTAGAAATGCCAAGATCTGACATAGCCACAGCGCAGGGTTGGTTTTTAGTTTGTGTAAACATTTTTGTTCCTTTAAGTAAATTGTTAAATTAATGAGGTAAAGCTTGTTGAGGTTGTTGCGCATCTCGCAGACATCCATTTAGAGCGGGATGATTGTGCATATCAGCCACCCAACTCATATCGACATCCGTTCCAAATCCATAGCGATGAATCAAGCTCATCTCCCATGCATCAAGATCAGTGCGACCGTTGCCGAAGAACCATTTGCAGCTATGGCCCAATTCAGGCAATGCAGGCTGTTTAGTTTTTTCTTCAAAAACATCCCAATGGCCACAAGTGCTAATCTTGATGAGGTCGCTTGGTTTACGATTTAATTGCTCACACTTTTTGACGATTCGCTTAAAAAGCTTCTCATCAAAAAATGTAACTGCGTCAGACTCACGACAATTCACAGGAATTGCTAGATCAAAAAATTCCTGCGACTCACCTGTGCTATCTGGTGTATCAAACGTCAGAATCACATTGACACCCATATAAGAGCGCTTTGTTTTTCCGTTTACTGCTGGTTGAAAAATTGATTTCATATAAATCTCCTTGTTTAAGTAAAAAATTGGCAATACGGCAGCTGTGCGCTTTGAAATGGCACGGGCTGTTTACAGACTAGGTTTTTAAAGAACTGACTGTCACGCAGATGAGCGCTTAAAAAGCGGCTGCAGCGATGGCAAATACAGCTTGTTTTCACCATGAATCCAGCATATTCTTTTGTTGACTATTATTAAATTGACTTAGATAATTTCAAATAAATTAGTCAACAAAAAGAAGTCAAAATATGGCCAATAACCCTTTAGCCGTGCTCAAATCAGACTTTCAAAAGGATGGGAAGTTCGTAGAGATTCACCGCCTCTATCGTTTTTGGTTTGAGTTTTTGGCTCTTAGTCCTAGCTATGAATTAGCAAGACGCTATAGAGCAAAGAAAGGCAGGCTATCTAAGGTTGATCAAGATCGATTACCGGCAGACTTTGAGAGGGTGCTGGAGATTTATGATGCTTTTGGCGATGTGCAAAAGTATCTGTTTAAGACTTGGTGGGTTGAGCGTGGAGTTGATTTATTTGGAATCCAGGGAGCCCCTTCAAGAACAGTCCCCATTTATAAATTTGCAAGAGGAAGCAATCCTGACAAATCAAAGGTAAATGCATCGGTAGCCAAATTCTTGGATAGCACTAGACCAAAGCTGAACAAACCCCCTGCTATCCTGTTGGCCATCCCCTTGGACTCCACAAGACAAAAAGTCCTTAAAGAAATAAAAGCGCTATTAGATGAGCACATCCAAGAACCGCCAATTCCAGCAAAGCCTAAATATTCATTGGCAGAAAAAGATACACACATGGAAAATGTGATTGATGCAATGAGCGTTCTCTATATTAGATCGGCAAGACCCGACTGGAAACTGTGGCAGATCGGCGAAGAATGCAAGATTAAAAAGAACAGAAAAGGCAGAAGCCCTGATCCTGGTGCTTTTGATAGCCTGCGCACATTAGAGCAAATGACATCCCGCAAGCTTAAAACAGCAGCCTACATTGCTGAAAATGCTGCTCGAGGAGTTTTTCCATCACAATCTAAACCCAATTATTTCGTCAAATTTGATCCGGCGGAATTTAGTCAAATCATCACCGAAAAAAATGCGTGGATTAAGAAGGAAAAGTCTCGTATTTTGGCGACATCTAAATAAGCTCTACCGCATTACGCAACATATCGGGACGGGTATCGATATATCTTTGGGTTGTCGACATCTGACTGTGCCCAGCTAGCTGCATCATCACCCTGACAGATACCCCTTTCTCGCTAAGTTTTGATAAAAAGCCCCGTCTACCACTGTGAGTGGTTGCACCATTGAGTCCCGCCTGTCTATATAAACCATTTATTACGTGAGTTAAGGTATTTGGCGTAAATCCCGATGATCTTTGGGTGGGGAATAATGGTTTTGTAAGATCTCTTGGTGGATGTGCAGCAATGTAATGGGCAAGCTCGGCTTGCATACGCTCGGACAATAAAACCACCCTACTTTTGCTGCCCTTGGTTTGGTTAGCAGCTAAGTGGATTTCACTTAAAACCTGGTTATCGCTGCTTAAAACGTCGCAGTAGCGCACACTAGCGACCTCTCCTATGCGCATACCCGCTAAGTGCGTTAACAGCAATATTGCGCGATTACGCAGCCCTGCTTTAGTCCTTGCTGCGTAGTTCAATGCCTTTTCTAAATCATCATCATTTAGTGTTCTTGCTTGTGCCATATACCCTCCAAATAAGCCTTATATGTACTTATATTTTGTAGTCAGATTTGCCAAATTCCTACCGAAATTGGCCACAAATACACTCAGATTGATGGGTTTTTCAACCGAAATTTACTGAGAAATTACCGCTTGATTTTCAAGTGGTTACAAGCACTCAACACATTCCAGCTATTTTGTGTTGAGTACAAAAACCAGTGATTTTTAGGTATTTCTGTGGCGGATCTGCCACGATTTATAGGCAATTTATGGCATTTATTGGATATCAAGCACTACTGCTAAGATTTACAAGTATTACGCTAAGGAATACTTTTTATGCCCACTAAAAACACCAAAAAACAGCAGCAAAAAATCCTTAGCCAAGCAGCTCAAAAACGCCTTGAACTAGAACGCCAAGAAGCAGCCAAATCCAAAGTAGAAAAGCTAGCAGAGAGTATCAAGAGACGCAGCACAGTAATTGCCAAACACAATAGCGTCGCAACCCAAGTAAATGCTGTTAAAAATCGCAACACTCCTGTCAAAACAATTAAAGTGGTCCCTGTTAAAAAAACTAAAATACAGACTCCGATTAAACGTGATTCTGAGCATGATATTTTTCAAGCCCGCATTGCCGAACGAGATAAGCAACACCATCGCCTAATCAAGCAAGCTGAGACGATTCGTAATCGCCTAGACAAAATTTCTAAACGCGAAACAACCAAGCTATATGAAGCATTACGTGATTGCTATGGAATGTATGAATACATCGAAAGCAATAGAGAGCCCTACGAGTTCTATAGCATTTTGCGAGATTATTACAAAGTCAAAATGGAGCCAATTCAAAGTAATACGCCCGATGAAAGCTTGCTAGTACGCTTTATATTCTCCAACAAATCTACCAAACAAATTAGCGAATATGGGACTGTACTACGCTATGCTTTAGAAATTGGAGTGGCAAAAAAGGACTTCATTAAGTGGTACACATCAACTACCCAAACCCGTATATTGGCTTTAGCCCGTAAGTCAGCCACATCAGACAACCAAGAGAGGCTCAAACGTGCAAGAATTGCACTACTTCGGTATTTTGATATACAAGAACAATGGCCCTTAGGGCATTTCGACTATCCAGAGTTACTTGCAGCCAAGCAAGTGCATCTTCCCGACAATCTCATTATTGTGATTTGTCGTGGTGTACGCAAATTTAATCGAGACATTGAATTTAATCCTAATAATCCCGCTGCCTCAAGAGTGCCATTAGCTGAAATTTCAGCCCTGCACTTTATACCTCCTGATATAGATGTGGTCCATGACATGATTGAACGTTTAGCTAGATTTCTCGTTCCTCAAATAGATCAGATTGAAGAGGAAATTAAACAGAAAACAGAGCAAGTATGGGCAAATGATCTCACCAATTACCTCATGGAACGAGAATTAGGTACTGCATACAAATCCGCTGATCGTTGGGCAGATAGTCAACAAGCGGCTATTGCTGATGATCAAATGGCTTTTGAGGCTACGAGAAGAAAAATTCAGAAATTGAGGAATAAAGCTCGTAAGTGAGATTTAGTTAATTATGTATAGAGCGAGCTAAAGCTCGCTTGTGCCTTCGCTATCGCTTGGCACATTTTTTCTTTTTTGAATTAATGAATATTCTCTTTCACTAGGAAGCACAAGCCAAGCCCTGATAAAGGGCTTAACTCATGCAAGCCTCTTTCACTGAGGTTTTCAACTGATATACACACAACTTGCTAATGCAAGAAAGGCAGGTTTTGCTATCTCCTATTACGTGTCGTCATACGCAGCTAATTTGCGGTCTATATCAGGGAACCCTTGCAAACTAGCTTGTGGGTTTGTTTCATTGGCTTTCCCACTCACTTTCAGCCTATATAGATATATGCCTACATTCACGTATTTCTACGCTACCAACTCATACAACATCGCAAACGGTACTGCCACACTGAGGCGTCGTTTAAAGCATCCAAAACAGAGTCTTGGGTAGTGCAATGAGGCCAGATAGCAAGTGATCTGAATTGCGTACCGTCACACATCAGAACGGGTTTCGCAGCACTATTACCTTCGGCGTGCCAACCTTTACCTTACTGTTTTTACATCTTTCTATGAATTTATTTAGTCTGAACAGATAAAACCTGAAAATTATTTTGATCCTGTTCAAAGCCTAAAAAACCAGCCTTTTTTGGTTGTCCAGATGGGTTTTCTGGCCATATTGTTGTGTTGCCCACTTAATTTATGGAGAAAGCATGGCAACTACAAAGAGCACAACAGCATCAGACCTAGATATCCTGAATCTAGTCATATCCACCAAACCCATTCATCAGCCCCCTATCGTTGTACGGCGCAACAAATTACTGGCAAAGCTATGGGAGCAAGAACAGTTGCTGAAAGCCAAACTAGAAAACACTACTTTTTCCATCAAAAAGCACAAGACGGTAAAGGACCTAGAAGGCAATAGCCGGCGTATTGAAGTGAATAAGCGCCTAAAGCCCTGGTGGTTTCAAGATATTGATGGACAGCTGTGCTTTTGTATCCGGTATGGTGCTAAGCAACTAGAAATTAAGCCAGGCAGATCCACGATTGCAGTCAAAGACTTTGCAGAACTACTAACTACCCTGGCACTGATTAAAGATGCCGTGGCTAAAGGCAGCCTAGATGCGTCTATTGATAAGGCTAGTGGTGCACTCAAGGCGAACTTTGCCAAATAAGTGACGCAAATCGAAACCATTAAATACATCAAACGAGTCAAAATCGTATGGTTTTGCCTTGTTTCTAAGTATTACCGCAAGGAATACTTTTTTACCGATAAGGCATAGCAAAAATGAATATGACAAAACACCAGCTTTTGAATCAATTGGATCAATTTACGGGTACCGAGTATTACTACCCCTTATGGCCCAAAGTCTTGTTAACCGATGGCACCAAGTACTTGGCTGAAACTGTGGGCTGTTATTGGCTTATGGATGCAATCGCTAGCCATGTATTGCACTTATCCAAGAAAGAGACTTTTGCGGGTTGTAAGCTGGTTAAAGTCAAACAAGGTGCTGAGCTAGTCATTGATGATGGCAATGGTAACGTACTTGCCAAACAAAACATACGTTACACGGACTTTCCGCTAGATAGCATACGGCTTTACGCCTGCTGGGGTGAAGAGCGCTGGATCATCATGCTACCCAGTGAGTATTAAAAGCTGAATCGCTAAATACTTGATGCGATTTTATGAATTTCAAAATCTTAAAGCTCAAAAACCCTTAACCCCCGGTCAAGCACGAATTAAAAACCTTAAAGATCAAGTTAAACGAGCCCAATCAGCAGTTAAAGCTGAACGAGCTAGACAGAAGATTCAAGCTGGGCAGCAAGATCTAGCAAAAGTAGAAAGCAGCCATAGCAAGAAATCTCAAAGCTATAAGACTATCTACAAAATGAATAACCCATATACATCGTGGATGGTTGCCGGTACTTACGGTAACTTCAACGACGCACTAGCATCAGCGCTTAGAAAGAAAAAGTCTGGGGCTCTAGTGGTTAGAGTTGCGGATAAAAATAGGACAGTTGTTTATTCGGGTTAATAAAAAAAGCCGCCCAAAGGCGGCGTAAAGTCAGGAGACCCTAGTTTTGCTACTTTACCCAGGTAGTAAAGTCCTCAGCATTCACTCTAGGGGTAATAAAGGTGTTCACAATGTCGGCTTTATCGGCATACCCTAGTGCCATACCGCACACCAGCATCTCATTCTCTTGGGCACCAATAGCGGGCAAGATGATCTTTGCGTAATCATTCCAAGCTGCCTGCGGGCAAGTATCCAAACCCTCACCTCTTGCGGCGACCATGATGTTTTGCAAGAACATTCCATAGTCAAGCATTGAGCCTCTACCAAGCTCCTTGTCGATTGTGAAAAATAAACATACGGGAGCGCCAAATGCTTCAAAGTTTTTGCGATGCTGTGCATGCATCTTGTCTTTATCGCCCTTAGTAATTCCTAGCAGCCCATATAAACCCCAACCATTTTCACGACGTCTATCGATGTAAGGACTGAACCATTTCGCAGGGTAATACTCATAGGCTGGCTGATACTCTTTAGCTAGCTCTGGATTGGCGGCAATGCTGTCATATGCAGCACATACTTTCTCACATAGATCTCTGAGGGGAGCCCCCTCTACCACATAGACTTTCCAAGGTTGAGTATTGGTGCCAGAAGGTGCGCGTGCTGAGATATTAAGTAACTTAAGAATAACTTCTTTTGAAACATTCTCTTTTGTAAATGCGCGCACTGACATGCGTGATGTTATTGCCTCAGCCACTGTATTCATTTTTCTCACTTATGACCAAATTCTCAGTACTAATACTGATTAAGTTTCATAAAAATATAAATTACTAAAGGTTAAACTGGTATACAAACTTTTATAAACGACAATCTTCGATAAATGAACGCCAAAAAAACAGTCCAAAACTGGGACGATCTTCGGTATTTTTTAGCAGTCGTCAGAGCCAAAACTCTCTCGGGCGCGGGCGAACAATTGGGCACTGAACACACAACTGTTGCAAGACATATTAGAGCGCTCGAGGAAAGGCTAAAAACGCGGTTATTTTTAAAAAGTAATAGCGGATATGATTTAACGCCGGCTGGCGAAAAAATTCTGAACATTGCCGAAACCGTAGAGAGCGCACTCCTAACCGCAGAGGATGTAACAACCACCCGAAAACAGGACATAAGTGGCACTGTTCGCCTTGGATCACCCGATGGTTTATGTACCGTCTTCATTGCACCTCGTTTGAAAATGCTTTCCGCAGAATACCCAAATTTGCATGTAGAAATCATTTCATCCACCAGAATTTATAGCCTAACAAAACGAGAGGCTGACATTTATATTGGATTCTCGAGACCAGATTACGCACGGGTAGTATCCAGAAGGCTGACTGATTACAAATTATTTGTTTATGGCTCTAAAGAATATTTAAAAACTGCCGCCAAGATCATGAGCAAAAATGATGTATCAAAACATCCTTTCATTGGGTATGTAGAAGAATTCATTTTCTTTCCTGAATTGAATTACTTGGACATGGCAGGCACTGATCTAATTCCCCATCTGAGCAGCACAAATCTGATGACTCAGGTTTTTGCAGCCTTAGGCGGAGTTGGCCTGTGCATTCTTCCGTCATTTCTAGCCGAAAGCTTTCCTGATCTAGTGGCAGTTCTTCCCGATCAACTGTCAATCAACCGCTCCTTTTATATGAATATTCACGAAGATCATAGGAATGCGCAGCACATTAGAGCGGTTGCAGATTTTATTGCCTCAGAGATTGAAAAGAACGAATCTTTATTCCTAAAAATTCCCAATTAACGATTATCGATAGCCTTTACAAACCGTCTAATTTCTACGCTTTCAAAAACACCATTCATGCGAAATGGATCTGCATTACTAAAGGCAGTGGCTTGATCCAAGTTCTCAGCCTCAATAATTAGTAAACTACCAATCCTTTTTTCGCCATCGTCAGATTCAAGCGGGCCTGACATAACAACCTTCACCGGGGAATTTGCCAAATACGTACGATGCGCATCATAGTTAGCCATTCTTAATGGATAACCATCTGGGTAATCTAAGCAATATAGAGAAAATAACATTTATGTCCTTTCAATTATTGATAACCATTTTTAAAGTCATTCAGAATCATTTCGGCAGCTCTTTCCGCAATCATCATGGTTGGTGCGGCAGTGTTACCCGAAGTAATCGTCGGCATCGCTGAAGCATCGACAACACGTAGATGATGAATGCCTCTCACACGTAATTGAGGGTCAAGTACAGCCATCGGATCATCTGCGCGCCCCATCTTGCAAGTGCCCACCGGATGAAAGATCGTGGTTCCAATATCCCCGGCTGCCTTTACCAACTCTTCATCGGTTTGATATTGCTTGCCTGGTTTGTATTCCTCTGGAGCAAAAGGAGCAAGTGCTGCTTGCTCAACAATCTTGCGAGTTAAGCGCAAAGACTCTGCTGCTACTTTGCGATCTTCATCTGTCGACAAATAATTAGGACTAATGACTGGTGGCGCTTCTGGGTCAATTGAATTAATGTGCACACTACCGCGTGAAGTGGGACGTAAATTGCAAACACTCGCAGTAAATGCATTAAACGAATGCAAGTCCTCACCAAACTTTTCCAAAGACAATGGTTGAACGTGATATTCCACATTCGCACTCTTTTGCTCGGGCGAGCTATAAGCAAATGCGCCGAGCTGTGAAGGCGCCATCGACATCGGTCCAGAGCGCTTGAGTACATATTCCAAGCCAATCATCATCTTGCCCCAGAGCGTGTTGGCTTTGGTGTTCAAGGTTTTAATACCGCTTACTTTGTAAACCATACGAAGCTGTAAATGGTCTTGCAGATTCTCACCTACACCTGGTAGATCGGCAATCACTGGGATACCCAATTGTTTGAGATGTGCTGCAGAACCAATGCCTGAGCGCTCCAATATTTGTACGCTGCCAATGGCGCCAGCACAGAGCAATACCTCGCCACCATGATCAATATTGCACAAGACTTCAGATGTTTGACCATTCTTAATATATTGGACGCCGTAACAATTTTTAGTTGCGGGATCAATTTTCAATTTATTCACTACCGCCTCAGTCAATACAGTGAGATTACTGCGCTTTGCAGCGTCTCTTAAAAAGGCTTTAGAAGTATTTAAACGCCAACCAGCGCGCTGGCTCACATCGAAGTAACCAACACCAAAGTTATCGCCACGATTGAAGTCGTCAGACGCTGGTATGCCTGCCTGCACCGCGGCATCCTTGAAACGATCCATGATCGGCCAACGCAAACGCTGCTTGGATACAGTCCATTCGCCGCCCTTGCTGTGCCATTGATTGGCAGCGCTGTGATAATCCTCGAATGACATGTAACGCTTGAGCGCATTTTCCCAAGACCAAGCATCATCCCCCGTCGCCTGTACCCAAGACTCATAATCGCCCGCTTGACCACGCATATAGATCATGCCGTTAATCGAAGAGCAACCACCTAGAACGCGACCGCGTGGATATAGGAGTGATCTACCGTTTAAACCTTTTTCAGCAGCCGTCTTAAAGCGCCAATCTGCTCTTGGGTTATCAATGCAATATAAGTAACCAACTGGAATATGAATCCAGATGTAGTTGTCGTTCTTGCCTGCCTCTAGAAGTAAAACTTTGATTTTAGGATCTGCAGATAATCTATTTGCCATAAGGCATCCAGCAGTTCCACCACCAACAATTACGTAATCAAATGTACCAATATCGCGAGGCAAAGCATTCCCCTTATTATTCAACGGTTAAACCTTTAAAGATCAAACTTGCAGCAACTTCTGCCGAAATATCTTTTGGAATCTTTAGAGTACGGGCAGCCGGAACATTGCGCTCTTCAGAATAAGCCGCAGGAGGGCCGCCGGCATATGCTACACGGTCACCAACTTGGAAAGCAGTTACATCAGGCCCTACTGCAGTAACCACACCAGAACCTTCTACCCCCATGCCACTTGGCAGTGGAAGTGGATACGCCCCTGTACGGTGATAAATATCAATGTAATTAACTCCAATTGCCTCTTGTTTAATTTGCACCTCACCTGGACCTGGCGCTGGAATGGATATGTCTTCAAGAACGAGCACATCCGGAGCGCCGGTCTTATGAAATCGAATTGCTTTGGTCATCTTATCACCAATGAAAAATCTTTAAAAATCCGCATTATTTGCGGCTGTGATGCATTCTTTCAAAATTTAATGCCAATCAACAGAATAAATTTGCCCAGCGAATGTGCAAGAATTCAACAGCAAATTCGTTATAAACCCTAATGCCTTTTGCTATCAATACAAAACGGCTGGCGGTAATCTGTGTCAGCGTTCAATGCTGAGTTGAACCCTATAGATACTTAACACATTTACAGCAATGGAGATAGCATTAAGATTCGAAATAATGTTTTTGCAATAACGGCCGCTGCACTCATTTCATCTGCAGCCTATGCGGCAGATATCAAAATCGGACTTATGGGGCCCTTTACTGGAGGTTCAGCCTCTATGGGAGTAAGTATGCGAGATGGAGTCCGCTTGGCAGTTAAAGAAATTAATGCAGCAGGTGGAATTAACGGTGACAAAATTGTTTTGATTGAACGTGACGATGAAGCAAAAAATGAACGCGGTGTGCAAATTTCACAAGAATTGATTAACAACGAAAAAGTAGTTGCAACAGTTGGATATATCAATACTGGCGTTGCCTTAGCCTCTCAACGCTTCTACCAAGAAGCCAAAGTTCCGGTAATGAATAACGTAGCCACTGGATCCCTCGTAACTAAACAGTTCCCAAATGCACCTGAAAATTATGTTTTTAGGAATGCTGCGCCGGATAATATTCAAGCCCCTATGATCGCTAAAGAAGCAGTTGAAAAACGTGGCTTAAAGAAAGTTGCCATTCTTTCAGACGCAACAAACTACGGTCAGCTTGGTCGCGAGGATCTAGAGAAGGCATTGAAAATCTATGGCGTGACACCTGTGGCGGTTGAAAAATTCAATATTGGCGACGTTGATATGACCTCACAATTACTAAAAGCAAAAAATGCTGGCGCAGAAGTGATCCTCACTTACGCTGTTGGCCCTGATTTAGCAATGATTGCGAATGGCATGGCTAAGATAGGCTGGAAAAAGCCAATGATTGGCAGCTGGACCTTATCTATGGCAAGCTTTATTGATACGGCTGGAAAGAACGGTAATGGCGCCATAATGCCTGAAACCTTCATTCAAAATCCACCAACTACACCTAAACGTAAGGCTTTTGTCGACACGTATTTGAAGGAATTCAAGCCTAAAAATGGCCGAATTGACTCTCCAGTATCTGCAGCACAAGGCTATGATTCCGTTTACTTGTTAGTTGCAGGTATTAAGCAAGCTAAAAGCTATGAGGGCCCTAAGATTTTGGCCGCATTGGAGAATTTGAATACACCTTATGAAGGGGTTGTTAAGACCTATAACAAACCTTTTTCACCAACCAACCACGAAGCAATCAACCCAAGCGATTTGGTCATGGGCATTGTTGAAAATGGACGTGTGGAATACCTCAATAAAGAGGATGCCGAAAAGCCGAGCAAGAGGTAAGGCTACACCATAACTAAAACGCCGCATTTAATGCGGCGTTTTTTGTCTTTTCACCTCAGGAAACTCTTCTAACTCGCATTTTTTTTCCAATCACAACAATGATCAATACGACTAAGGCAAACCCCAAATTTGTCATGGTAATTGATTCAGTCAAAAGAAAGCTTGCAAATATCAATGTTAAAAATGGCTGTAGTAATTGAACTTGACCAATATGAGATATGCCGCCCAGTGCTAATGCACTATACCAATATACATTTCCAATATATGCTGGAAAAATGCTAACAAATAATAGCGCTGATATAGCAACGTACGGCAAATCCAACAAAGCAAAATCATGCCAACCAGCCTGATAAGCAAAATAAATTGATACTGGAATAGCTGGCACTAAAGATAGAACCATAGCCCAAGTCACAACTTCTTTGCCGCCCATAGTTTGAGCAAGATTTCCCGCTTCAGCATAACCATAGGATGCCGAAACTGCTGCAATGATCAATGCAATATCACTGATCTGTAAAGATCCGCCGCCCTCATACAAAGAGAACAGCACTACCAATGCACTTCCAGCAATTGCCGTCAACCAAAATGCCACTGAAGGGCGTTCACCAAATCGAATAGTGGCAAAAAATGCTGTAAATAACGGCGAAAGACCGAGCACAACCCCACCATGAGCTGATGGCAAATCCTTCATCGCTATAGCAATACCAACCGGAAATACAAAAGCTATTAATAGACCAATAATCGATAATGGAAGTACATCTTTGAGTTTCGGTACTGGTGGCTTGTATAGCCAAACATAAATTATGGCAATTATTCCAGCAATAGATGACCGGTAAAATGCGCTAGGAATGGCGCCAAATACAGGTACTGCTAGCTTGGTAGCAGGTAAGGTAAGGCTAAATGTGACGATACCAATCATCCCCATCCATATACCTTTGGTTAGGTTATTCACTATCAATTCCAATCATATTTAGACTCAGATTCTCGGATCCTATTAAATCGATCTTCAAATTCTCCTCTCATCTCTCGCCTTAACTCAGCAGCTCGGTAACGCCTTTGTTGATCCTCGGTCAAAGGTAGGAGTTTTGGAACTTCTGTCGGCCTCCTCTCTGAATCCATTGCCACCATCGTTATGAAACAGCTATTCACATGACGAACGACTTTAGTCAAAATATCTTCTGAAATAACCTTTACCCCGACTTCAATAGAAGTTCGGCCTGTGTAGTTCACAGAAGCTAAAAATGTTACCAACTCCCCAACATGTATTGGTTGATTGAAGATCACTTGATCGACGCTTAAAGTCACAACCTGATTACCAGCAAATCTACTAGCGCATGCATAGGCAACCTGATCTAAAAGCTTCAGTAAATCTCCTCCGTGTACATTTCCAGAAAAGTTTGCCTTATCTGGCGTCATCAATACTGTCATGGAAAGTTCATTTGAGTGAGGGAGCATTTGATAGATTCGATTAGTAATTTGGCGCCATAAAATGGCTAACATAGCAAGCTTTTGATTGAGCAATAAATTCCACGAATGATTTGCTAAACACAGATCGCGTGCATTACACATATTCTCGTTCAAAAGCACGCCGCAAAATCGTTCCCTTTGGACTCTTTTTGCACATCCACTGTGCAAGAAATGGCATTGATTGCTAATTTATAAGTTGCTATTCTACGACCCTATATCCCATCAACCATTTCAATGAAACCTAGGAAATCGATATGCAAGTTGTTCCACTGTTCATAAACGGTAAATTTGTTCAATCTAAAACACAAAATTTCAGAGATGTTGTTAATCCGGCAACTCAAGAAGTTCTAGCAAAGGTGCCGTTTGCAACGAAAGATGAAGTAGATGCAGCAGTTTCAGCCGCTTCTGAAGCTTTTAAAACATGGAAAAAGACGCCGATTGGTGCTCGCGCAAGAATCTTCTTGAAATACCAGCAGCTCATTAGAGAAAACATTAAAGATTTAGCCAAAACTCTCACTGCCGAACAAGGCAAAACATTGGCCGATGCAGAGGGTGATGTATTTAGGGGGCTTGAGGTTGTTGAACATGCATCATCGATTGGAAATCTTCAATTAGGTGATTTTGCAAACAATGTTGCCAACGCAGTTGACACTTACAGCATTCTGCAGCCTCTGGGTGTTTGTGCTGGGATTACCCCATTCAACTTCCCTGCAATGATTCCATTGTGGATGTTCCCGATGGCTATAGTGACAGGCAATACTTTTGTCCTAAAACCATCAGAACAAGACCCAATGGTTACTATGCGCTTGGTTGAATTAGCCCATGAAGCAGGCATACCCCCAGGAGTTCTGAATGTTGTTCATGGAGGTGAAGAGGTTGTTAATGCAATATGTGACCACCCTGTCATCAAGGCAATTTCATTTGTCGGATCAACTCGCGTGGGAACACACGTGTATAACCGAGCTCTTGCAAGCGGTAAGCGTGCTCAATGCATGATGGGTGCCAAAAACCACGCAATTGTTATGCCAGATGCAAACAAGGAACAAACCTTAAACAACCTCCTTGGCGCTGCCTTTGGCGCGGCTGGACAGAGATGCATGGCACTTTCAGTAGCCATCCTCGTTGGCAACTCCAAAGACTGGATTCCTGAATTGGTTTCTAAGTCCAAAACGCTTAAAGTTAGCTCTGGCACTGATGCTAATGTGGACGTCGGCCCACTAGTTTCAAAAGATGCACTCAAGCGGGTTACTGGCTTTATCGACAAAGGAACTAATGAAGGGGCCGACCTATTACTTGACGGCAGAGACGTCAAAGTTGTAGGTTTTGAAAATGGAAATTTTGTAGGTCCAACAATTTTTTCAAACGTAAAGCCAGGCATGTCAATTTATGACCAAGAGATTTTTGGTCCAGTTCTATGCCTCATGTTTGCAGATAACCTTGATCAGGCGATAGAAATGATTAACGCAAACCCCAATGGCAACGGGACCGCCATCTTTACACAATCGGGCGCCGCCGCCCGCAAATTCCAAGAAGATATCGACGTTGGCCAGGTTGGCATTAACGTACCTATTCCAGTCCCAGTCCCCATGTTCTCGTTTACAGGCTCCAGGGCATCAAAACTGGGTGACTTAGGGCCGTATGGCAAACAGGTTATTGCCTTTTATACCCAAACAAAGACTGTCACAGCTCGCTTTTTCGATGACAACACAGTATCAACAGGCGTCAACACAACAATCAGCCTTAAATAAGCTACCTGGGATTTGATTAAAAAGAGCTACCTTTAGTAGCTCATTTTAATTTCTGACGCAAGTCATTTAATAATACTGAAAGCCAGCTAGGTGATCTTTGGCAACAAGAGTGTCTTATCTGCAAAAACCCTTGTAATGCCTATTGACTTAGCGGAATTTGCGAATCGCCACGGGAATTCAAAAGGTAATTTGTAAAGGGCAAAATACAACCACGTTTGTCGGTTTTCCCGACAATCAAGTGCCCGGATACACGACACTCCAACACGACATTGTCGACAAAATTCGACTTCCACCTCAAGCCGATCTAATCCACAAGATCGGCCGCCGATACCGCGGAACTTTCAAGACAGGTTTAATGTAATGTCTTGACTACTGTCTATCTACAATCCCACATCTTTTAATCTGTTGGTCGCGAGTTCGAATCTCGCCCGACCCACCAGTTATACCCAAGCCTCTAGAGAAATCTAGGGGCTTTTTCTTTTGCGTGCTGACCCGCTTTTCATGAAAAACAAAACCATCCGAAGGTGGCTTTGTTTAATAAGTTATCACTACTTCATCAGATCTAAGAACTGAACATTGTTATTGATATTCCCAAAGGCAGCCGAGTCATACGCAAAATTACCATTTGTGGTGAACAAGAACATATAGGTTTTCATAGGGCCATCACCACCTGCTCGATCTTTTGGATTGACGTCACAAACTACCATCCAACCAAACTTAGGCGCCTCCAAAGCTTCGCCGTAATGCTTTATAAGACACTCATCATCATGCGGCATTTTTTCCAACCCAATAAACAATCCACTACAACCCCTTGTTAATCGAGAGATCTGAAGTTACTACGACCTCATCTTAGTTCGGATGACCTGCGGGACCGCACCCGGCTGAGCAGGTGCAATCCAATTGGTCAAGCCTTATGGTTTTCGTACCTCACCCATGCGCGGCGTTTGCACTGGTGCCGCGATACCGTAGATAACCGTAATGCCCGAACCTCCACCCCAAGTCGACGTAGAGTTCGCTGGCTTTTGGTCAGTCACCGCTTCAGCGAGGTTCCAGTTATTTGCTGCCCAGACGTTGCCTGCTGGATCGATGGCCACGTCGGTAATCATCTGAAGGTTACCGCTTTTGAATACGTGAATCAGGTCGCCAGCCTTAGTGCCTGCAGGATAGCCTTTTGTATCATCCCCGGCCATCAGCGCGACCGAGCGTGCCCAGAAGTTTCCAATCCAAACGTCATCATTGCCGTCGATGTTCAAACCCCAAGGAATATTGAGCGCTGGGCCAGTGAAGCCCATTGGCACGGGTTGAGTACCATCCGGGCGGATCATGTTGATGGCACCTGTAGTTCTTGTTGGTGGCCCCTCTAAGTACTTCACCATAGCATCAGCGGCAATCCTAAACTGATCCATGATCGATGCACCGTCAGGAATGACTGGCGGAGGTGTTTTCAGGTCCATGTTGCTTGCCACCCAGACATTGCCTTTGGAGTCCAACGCAAGAGCGCGAACTCCTATCCCGGCGCGAAAGGACTCGGCCTTGGAGGGATCGTCAGCGGGAAATCGCACGACAGTGTCAGATTGTGAGTTGCTGACCCAGACGCGATTCTGGGGATCAATGACGATGTCGAACGGTGACTTCAGCCCTGGGACTTCGACGATCTTTCCGTCCTTTAACCGTCCACCAGGGAAAAAGACCAGTTTGTTTCCCACGCCATCAGCAATCCAGACATCCCCATTAGATGCAACACCGATACCCATCAGTCCGAGCAACTTCTCCTTGAAAGGGAGATCACTCTCCTTGGCCGCGGGTTTGCCATCGAAATCTAGCACGAGGATCTTCCCGTTAAAGCTCGAGGCCCAGACCTTGTCAAGCGTCACGGCGGTGCCCCAGCCGACACCGTCAATGCCCATACCGGTAAAGCCAGTAATTGGTGGCGACAAAGCGGTTCCGTTTGGGGCGAGTTTGACCACGCCGCCGCCAATACTCTTATTGACTCCCGACTGTGAACCGGCCATCCAGTTCTGTCCGCTCCAGAGGTTGCCCTTGGCATCGAACATGAGCCGACCGGCAGAGTAAACACCACCGCCGGCAAATCTTAGCGACAGTGCGAAATCATCTGGAACGTAGGCGAGATATGGCGCAAAGGGCGTGCTGCGCCGAGAACCATCCTTGGGCTGCGGGTAGGCTTGGTCGAACAATCCGTAGATGTCTTTAGGAGCAACCCATGGCGCACGCGCGATACCAGCCATCGCTTCCAGCGTGTTCTTTGGTGTGACGCCAGAAGGCGGAGTCGCAGCCTTCAGGAAGCGAGCGCGCCAATCATCGTCTGCCACCGTGGCGAAGGCGCTAATGAGTGAAGCGAGCGTGTTCAACTTCACTAGTGTCGTGCTCTCGGTGCTGTTAAGCGGATCTAGTAGCACGCTGCCCCACGTACCCGTGACGGGGTCTACCAAATTGGGAGTGTTACCCGCAGCGATTTGCAGTCCAAGACGCTTTCCGGAGATCACTTCCCCATTTATAAAACGTGCAGCAGTAAATGTTGAGGCCACGGTAGTGAGTTCGTTGATTGTGACTTTCTTTGGCACCGAGGTTCCCAGCATCGAAAGTAACGCCAGAGCATCATTCGGTTTTTTATCCGCTGCGGCTGTGGGCGTGCCACCTTTAGCGATGACATAACGGACACTACCTGCCGAGGCATCCGTGAAACTTAACTTGAACGCGCCTTGGTTGTCGGTTTTGCTCTGAGCCAACAGCGTGGGAGCGCCAGTGCCAGCAGCAAACAAGGTTACCGTTGATCCGACAATAGGCTTGCCAGCACTTTGTACGTTGCCCTTGAGGTCTGCGGCTTGAGAGATGGTTGATGTAAATGCAGTCGCGCAGGTAAGCAAAACACTGAGTGAGACGGAGAATTTGTTCATTTTTATCTTTTATCTAATAGTTGTATTGAAATCTAACTTGTTTTTCGGTAGTTTTCAATCCTGCGTAGTACGCAAACTGCTTTTTAGGAGCCAGCCTAAGTACATCGGCCGCATCGGGGTCTTGAATGGCTGTGATGGCAGCGGCTTTGAGCTGACCTTATTATGAGTTTTAGGTCAAGTTTAGGTTCTCAGGTTATGAGAGCAGACAACCAAAGAAAACCATTAGGATTTCAAGAGGTTACGTCACCTGATTATCGGTGTGTAGCGTTTTGTGTAGTGAAATAACTCATCTTTTAAGAATTACTCTCTCAATCTTTGGTTTTCAAAACCAATGAATATTTGGAGCAACCATTTCACACTTCGTTGCTCCAAAGTGGTTTTATTTGAGGTTGGCGAGCGTTACTTTAAGTAACGCTCCCAAGTTGGATCTAGCCTTTTATTTTCTAGTTTTATTAGCTAGTGCTATTTTCTCAATACACCTGTGACAACGCAGCGTTTTAGTGATTCTGCCTCTACTGCGAGAGGTAATCATTTCCAAGCGATCAATTGGTATTAATGCTCGACAGCTAGGGCAAATTTTTGAGGCTTGATTAATTGCGACCATTAAATAATTTATAACCAATCATCCAACTTTAAGTTCTATCTTTTTTACATCGACAAAATTATTAGATCAAGATTGATCTTTAAAAATATGAGGTATTTGGTCAACTAATACTTTTTTGGAAATTGACACTGACTCGTTAAGGTCGGATTCAACAATCGCCCTAGCATTGGCGCAATTATCTCGATGTTGGCACTTAGATAAAGTTCCGTTATTTTTTTGATTATGGTATGTGGTACAGGAATCACGCATCCAACTACCGTCTAGCGGACAAGTGTCTTTCGACTCCATATCATCTCCTCCAATCATATATGCGCTGATATGTAAATTTACAATATTTACGAAAACCAAATTTGATCTAGATTAAATTTGTTGCGCTGCTTTTAAGCCTATTAAGCCTCTAACTTTGCTGGATATGGGTGCTTCGTAATTTTCCCATAGAGGTATGCAGTAATAACCAATACTACTGAGTCTGCAAAGATAGGATACAAAGCAAAGTAATAACTATTGATTTTTCCCGTTGATACAAACAATGCCAGCATTAAAGCGGTTGGTTGGAAGCACTTCAATGCATACATTGCAGCTGCTGAAGCAGAAACACTCAAAACCATCGCAATATTTGACTCGGGGAAAATATAAATGCTCGCGGAAGCCAGCAATGCAGAGACAACATTTCCCTCAATGATAGTTTTTGGGTGAAACATTGGGCTAGCTGGCATCAATAAGATCATTAAAGCTGTTACCAAAAAAACAGCATTAATTTCCATTGATTTATCTGCTGGCCCAACAAATTCATTAAAAAGGACAACGGCCATAATTAAGACATCTAGCCCAAAACAGACTCTTAAGATATCTAGCCAACTAAATCCATATGGATCCGGTGGGATGCATTTTTTTATATACGCACGCACCCTTTCCCATTCTATTTTCTTCATACCTGAAATGTATCAGATACCCCAAAGGAAAGACAAATGCTAATACTTGAGAGTAGTAACAAATTCAGTAGGGATCATTCGCGGTTTAGCAGGAGTTGCTCGATCAGGCGTTCCAATATTAATAAAGCATAAGGGATCCTCATGATCTTTTAAGCCAAACAGATCTCTAACAGGCTTCATATACATAGATTTACCGCTAGTAGGGCTGGCACCAAACCCCATAGCATTTGCCATCAGAAAAATATTCTGAATAGCACAACCCGCTGAAATAATGCGCTCACTAGGAGGAACTTCTGACTCTGTTCCCCTGGCATTGACAATTGCCAACATCACCAACGGCGCTCTATGCGCCTTAACCATAGCATCTTGAATCTGCTGTTCGGTGGCATCCGGATCGCGCTCAACAAGTGATTTTGCAAATGCATCAGCCAGCAGCCCCCTGCATTCCAATGGGCAAATTACAAACCTCCAAGGTCTAGTTAGATTGTGATCTGGAGCTGTAGCAGCCATAGAAAACATTAAATCCAACTGCTCTTGTGAAGGCCCCGGCTGGAATAAACGTTTAGGCAAGTATGACTGACGTGAAGAAATTAGCGCCGCGGCCATTTCTGTCATTGAATTATTTGGCATGCTTGATCTCTCCATCAAATTGATCGTCTAAATAAGGGCCTGTTCCACAGTTATCTGCAGAATGTGCCGGAATAAATTTGCCAGCAGTTACATCAAAAACTTGAACTTCGCCATCTTCGATAACGTAATACCAACCATGTAAAGTTAACTCTTTCTTTTCCACTTGTGCGCGAACCATGGGGTAGTCCATCAGCCGCTCAAGTTGCAAAACAATAGAGCGTTGCTCCACCCTCCTTAATGCCTCTGGAGTTTGCCTAACCGGCAAAAGCGCTTCCTTAATTAAGTCTAGCCATGCGGTTAAGTTAATCGCCTCTTTAGGCACGCCTTCATAGGCAGACCTTACCGCCCCACAATGACTATGCCCACAAACCACAATTCTGCTAACTTTCAATTGCATTACAGCAAATTCAATTCCTGCAGCCGTACCATGAATGCCATAAGAACCATCATATGGAGGAACAATGGCCCCAACATTGCGAAGAATGAATAAATCCCCAGGGCCAGTTCCAGTTAACAGGTAAGGAACAATTCTGGAATCAGAGCAACCTAAAAATAAAGTTTTCGGCGATTGCCCTTGCTCTATAAGGGATGCAAACTCTTGACGATGCGCAGGAAAGTATTCTGTACGAAACTTTCTGAGTCGCTCTAATAGCTCATCTGGCATCGTCAATCCAAACCTTACTTACGCCCAATACCGAGGCGGCGACTACGCACTATTTGATATGGTCTTACCAAATACGTTACAGATGCAAAGCCGCTCCAAATGTGCACTAAGCGAGTAAATGGGAAAATCAAAAAGATGGTCATACCTAAAAACATATGCAGCTTAAATACCCAATCAACCCCGCTCAGCAAAGCAACTGCACCGGAATTAAAGGTAACAATATCCTGAGCCCAACCAGCCAATTTCATCATCATTGAGCCATCTAAATGCTGGCCCGAAAGCGGGATAGTTGCAAGACCTAGCAACAGCTGGAACCATAAAATGACAGCAATCAAAATATCGCTTGTCTTAGATGTGGCACGAATACGATCATCCGTTAAACGACGATGTAACAGAATCGTCAGACCAATAAACCCAAACGTTCCAGCAATACCTCCTGTTGCCATAGCCATTACTTGCTTTTGCCCTGCGGTAATGAATGGCTCATACAAGAAGTGCGGCGTTAGCATTCCAAAGAAATGGCCGAAAAATAAGAATAAGACCCCAACATGAAAAAAGATGCTTCCTATGCGCAACTGTTTTTTACGCAATAGCTGACTAGAATCACTTTTCCAGGTGTATTGGTCTCGATCAAATCGAATCAAGCTACCTACAAAAAAAACTGTCAGGCAGATGTATGGGTAAATTCCAAAAATAAAAGTATCTAAATAGCTCATGACTGAACCCCTTCTAATTCTTTTGTGCGCTTCACAAAGTGCAGTGGCTGCGCCTCTCCTGGTTTTGATTGACCTCGCGTAGAGCAACCACTAAATGCTGGTGGCTCTGCCCACTCCTCATCCATGGAATTTTCTTCAGGCTTTAAATCAACAATCTTGAACTTTTCACCTGAAAACTCAATGGCAGCAGCAATTAGCCATGCATACTGATTATTACGAGATACCAAAGTTGAATACACTGCATTCAAAATGTGAGCCATTTCACCAATAAATTGCTTAGCCTGGTCCAATGGAAGCGTTGAAGCAAACTCAAGAATGATGGATAAATGATCAGGCAACTCATTGGCGCTTAATTGCAAACCACCTTCTTTATAGGTTTGCAGCAAATCCACCATTGCCTGACCTCGCTCACGTGAGTCACCATGGACATGCTCAAATAGATGCAAAGAGGTTGCTCTGCCGCGATCAAAGCACTCTACATAGTTTTCTTGTGAATCAAATAAATCAGATGTTTGTAAATTCTTTACAAAATCTACCAAACCGCTATGCACCTTCTTACTTAACTTTGGCATAGTGTATAAAGCCTCAGCAACTTCAGTTAAATGCTCCATCAATTCCTGATCAGGATATTGCAGCAATCTAGATAGCGCTCTTAAAGGTAATGAATGTTTCATTCTTGCTCCTTATACTGCAGGCTTAATTGGAATAGTCCGACGTTTTGAGCCCCCGAATAAACTTAATTCGGAGTCACCGTCAGAGCAGCCATTACCGAAGGTAAACCCACAACCACCTTTCATATCAAAAGTGTTTTCAGCGTACTCTCGGTGCGAAGTTGGAATCACAAACCGATCTTCGTAGTTTGCAATTGCCATAATCTGATACATATCCTCAACCTGATCTTCAGATATGCCGGCCTGTTTAATAGCTTCTAAATTTCTGGTTCCATCTACATGCTTATCCCGCTGCCATGCCCGCATTGCCAACATCTTTTCAAGAGCAGACACCACTGGCGCTTCATCTCCAGCCGTCAACATATTGGCCAGATACTGAACTGGTATACGCAATTGCTTCACATCAGGAATATGCCCATTGACACCAACATAACCAGCTTCGACTGCGCCTGTTACTGGAGATAATGGTGGGACATACCAAACCATCGGCAAAGTTCTGTATTCTGGGTGCAGAGGTAATGCAATTTTCCAATCCATCGCCATCTTGTAAACAGGGCTTTTCTTAGCTGATTCAACCCATGAAGGTGGAACGCCATCCAATAAGGCCTGCTTTTGAACTTCAGGATCGTTTGGATCTAAAAATACTTTTAATTGAGCGTTATAGAGATCTTTTTCATTCTCAACGCTTGCTGCATTTTCAATTTGATCTGCGTCATACAGCATGACACCCAAATACCGGATACGCCCAACGCAAGTTTCAGAACATACCGTGGGTTGACCAGCTTCAATGCGGGGATAACAGAAAATACACTTCTCTGCCTTGCCGCTCTTCCAGTTGTAATAAATCTTTTTGTACGGGCATGCAGATACACACATACGCCAGCCGCGACATTTATCTTGATCGATCAAAACAATGCCGTCTTCTTCGCGTTTGTATATTGAGCCTGACGGGCATGATGCAACGCATGCTGGATTTAGGCAATGCTCGCAAAGCCTTGGCATATACATCATGAAGGTATTTTCAAACTGACCCCATACATCTTTTTGCATTTGATCAAAATTGGAGTCTTTGCTTCGCTTAACGAACTCACCACCAAGAATCTCTTCCCAGTTTGGACCCCATTCAATCTTTTCCATCCGCTTGCCAGTAATTAAACTACGAGGACGTGCTGTTGGGGCCGCCTTAGATTCTGGTGCGGATTGAAGATGCTCATAGTCAAAAGTAAATGGCTCGTAGTAATCATCAATTTCTGGCAAATTCGGATTCCCGAAGAGGTTCATCCAAATCTTAGATCTACCGCCTTGTTTTGGTTCAATCTTGCCGTTACTTTTACGCTTCCAGCCACCCTTCCACTTCTCTTGGTCTTCCCAATTTTTAGGATACCCAATACCAGGCTTTGACTCCACGTTATTAAACCAAGCATATTCCATGCCAGGACGGTTAGTCCAAACTTGTTTACAAGTAACAGAACAAGTGTGGCAACCAATACACTTATCCAAGTTCAAAACCATGCCAATTTGTGCGCGAATTTTCATCTTATTTCTCCGTTACGCTTGAACTGTGTTGGCATTTTCACTATCAAGCCAATCAATATTTCGCATTTTCCGAACCTTCACAAATTCATCGCGATTCGTGCCAATCGTTCCGTAATAGTTAAATCCGTAACTTAATTGGGCATAACCACCAATCATGTGAGTGGGCTTAAGAACAATTCTGGTGACTGAGTTGTGAATGCCACCACGCATACCCGTAATTTCCGATCCAGGAGTGTTGATAATTTTTTCCTGAGCGTGATACATCATGATCATTCCTGGGTTTACACGCTGGCTGACCACCGCTCTAGCAGCGATAGCACCATTGGTGTTGTAAAGCTCAACCCAATCGTTATCGACAATGCCTGCTTTTGCTGCATCGTTTTCACTTAACCAAACCACTGGACCACCGCGGTTTAAAGTCAACATCATCAAATTGTCGCTATAGGTTGAGTGAATACCCCACTTTTGGTGCGGCGTAATGAAATTAAGCACTATTTCTTTATTGCCATTTGGCTTAATGCCCTGAACCTCACCAATGGTTTTCAGATCAACTGGCGGTCTGTATGAAACAAACCCTTCACCAAATGCCCTCATCCACTTGTGATCTTGATAGAACTGTTGACGACCAGTGAGCGTTCTCCATGGAATGTATTCATGGACATTGGTATAGCCTGCGTTATAGGAAACTTTTTCACTTTCCAAACCAGACCAAGTTGGCGAACTGATAATTTTTCGTGGCTGCGCTTGAATATCACGGAAGCGAATCTTTTCATCTTCCCGATGTAGCGCCAAATGAGCATGCTCACGGCCAGTAATTTTTGAAAGTGCATCCCAAGCCTTTACCGCAACATGGCCATTGGTTTCTGGGGCAAGCATTAATACCACTTCAGCAGCATCGATATCAGTAGAAATCTTTGCCATGCCAGCCATCTCGCCATGTTCAACTTTGCCATTAAGCTCACGTAGCTGCTCGACCTCAACCTTAGTATCCCAAGCTATTCCTTTACCACCATTGCCAACCTTATCCATTAGTGGGCCAAGGGCTGTAAATCGATTAAAGGTATTTGGATAATCCCTTTCCACCACTGTCATCTGTGGTGCAGTTTTCCCGGGAATTAAATCGCATTCTCCTTTTTTCCATTCCTGCACATCAAATGGCTGAGCCATTTCTGCAGGCGTGTCATGCATTAAGGGGGTAAGCACTATTTCTTTTTCAACCCCAAGGTGACCTACGCATACCTCGGAGAACTTTTTAGCAAACCCTTTATAAATTTCCCAGTCGCTGCGAGCCTCCCAGGCAGGGTCCACGGCTGTTGACAGTGGATGAATAAACGGATGCATGTCACTTGTATTCAAATCATTTTTTTCATACCAAGTAGCGGTTGGCAAAACGATATCCGAATACAAGCAAGTAGTACTCATCCGGAAATCAAGCGTAACCAATAAATCCAGCTTACCTTCCGGAGCCTTATCGTGCCATGCAACCTCAGAAGGCCGCGCTTCATCTTTACCCAAGTCCTTGCCTTGCACTCCATGGCTTGTGCCCAGTAGGTGCTTCAAGAAGTACTCATGCCCTTTACCTGATGAACCCAAGATATTCGAGCGCCACACAAACATATTTCGTGGCCAGTTACTTGGATGATCAGGATCCTCGCAACTCATTTGCAATGTGCCAGCCTTCAATCCTTTTACTACGTACTCTTTAGGATCAACGCCAGCTCCAACTGCCTCTTTAACCACATTTAATGGGTTGGTTTTCAACTGCGGTGCGGACGGTAGCCACCCCATCCGTTCGGCGCGAACGTTGTAGTCGATCATGCTGCCTTGGTATTCATTCTTATTTGCTAAAGGAGATAGCACCTCCTCCATCCCTAGCTTTTCGTAACGCCATTGATCTGTATGGGCGTAGAAGAAACTGGTGGAGTTTTGCTGACGTGGAGGGCGAATCCAATCCAAAGCAAATGCGAGTGCAGTCCAACCTGTTTGTGGACGTAGTTTTTCTTGTCCAACATAGTGCGCCCAACCACCACCGCTTTGGCCAATACAACCACACATCATCAACATATTAATAATGCCGCGATAGTTCATATCACAGTGGTACCAATGGTTCATGGCTGCGCCAATAATGACCATTGACTTACCTTTAGTCTTCTCAGCGTTTTCGGCAAATTGACGGGCTACAGCAATTACTTGCTCACGTTTTACGCCAGTGATTGATTCCTGCCATGCTGGCGTATAAGGGACATTGTCATCGTATGACTTAGCGCAATCACCGCCTAAGCCGCGATCGATACCATAATTGCCTGCCAATAAATCGAATACGGTAGCTACATATACTTCTTTTGGAGCTCCATTTTCTACAAAGGACATTTTTTTGGCAGGGATATTGCGTACCAAAACATCACTTTGTTTATTCACATCAAAATGCGGCGTATCAATACCACCAAAATATGGGAAGCCTACAGGCACCACATCGTGAATTGACTGATCTTCCATCAAAGATAATTTCAGAGTCACGTCTTTATCATGATGAGCTTCTTTGGACTCAAGATTCCATTTGCCTTGATCCTTGCGGCCTTCTTGACCCCATCTAAAACCAATTGAGCCGTATGGAACCACGGGTTTACCGGCAGTATCTAATGCTACGGTCTTCCACTCAGAACCATTGGTCTGACCTAAATTGCCTTCAAAGTCACTTGTACGAGCATAGCGTCCGGGAACCAATACTGTTCTACCGTCTTCAAGTGTCTTCTCTTCTAACACAACCAAGTTTGGCATGTCGGTATAGCGACGCACATAATCATCAAAATACTGAGTGCGTTTTTTGAAATAGAACTCTTTCAAAATCACATGGCCCATCGCCATGGCGATAGCAGCATCAGTACCTTGTTTAGGATGCATCCAGATATCAGCCAATTTTGAAACCTCGGCATAGTCTGGTGTAATCGCTACTGTCTTAGCGCCCTTGTAGCGAACTTCGGTGAAAAAGTGAGCATCAGGTGTGCGTGTTTGAGGAACATTGGAACCCCAGGCAATGATGTAAGTAGAGTTATACCAATCGGCCGATTCTGGCACGTCAGTTTGTTCGCCCCAAATTTGTGGACTTGCTGGCGGCAAGTCACAATACCAATCATAAAAGCTCATACATACGCCGCCAATTAGGCTTAAGTAGCGTGATCCAGCGGCATAACTGACCATTGACATCGCTGGAATTGGCGAGAAACCAATAATGCGATCTGGCCCATGCTTTTTGATGGTGTACACATTGGCTGCTGCGATGATTTCATTTACCTCATCCCAAGATGTGCGTACAAAGCCACCTTTACCGCGCATCTCTTGCCAGGTTTTTCTTTTGGCATCGCTTTCAACTAAAGTTGCCCAAGCATCTACCGGGCTTTTTGCAACTGCTCTTACTTCGCGCCATTGTTTTAGCAATTTTCCTCGAATCATCGGATACTTCACGCGATTGGCGCTATACATGTACCAGCTATAACTTGCGCCACGAGCACAACCGCGTGGTTCGTGATTAGGAAGGTCTGGTCTAGTGCGTGGGTAATCAGTTTGCTGTGTTTCCCAAGTTACGATACCGCCCTTAACGTAAATTTTCCAAGAACATGAGCCAGTACAGTTGGTGCCATGGGTTGAGCGCACGATCTTGTCATGCTGCCAACGTGAACGATAGGCGTCTTCCCACGTGCGGTCTTCGCCAGTGACCTGTCCATGTCCTTCTGAAAATGATTCAGTATCTGTAGATAAAAATTTCAGGCGATCTAAAAAATGGCTCATATCAATCCTTTAAGTTCTTTTAGCAAGGCATTGGTGCGTTTTTACGGCTGTAATACCACCAAGTAATCAAGGTGCATGTGACGTAAAAAATAATGAAGGAATACAAAGCAGCTTCAGGACCGCCAGTAGCAGCAATAGATGTTCCGTAGCTCTTTGGAATAAAGAATCCACCATAAGCGCCAACTGCAGAGCTAAATCCCAATACAGCTGCCGCTTCTTTATTGGCATCACGAATTGCCTGCTCTTTATCCGCTGGATTATTTCCGGCAGCACGTTGACGCTCAGTCAAGAAAATTACTGGAATCATGCGGAATGTCGAGCCATTACCAATACCAGATGTAGCAAATAGCAACATAAAGGCAATGAGGAACCCATAGAAATTACCGCCTGCGCCTTGCGAAGGCAAAAAATTCAAGACTGCAAATACGCCGGCGCCCATTGCAATGAAATTCCAAAATGTCACGCGAGCACCACCTAACTTATCGGCAAGCCAACCACCGAATGGGCGTGCTAAAGCACCGACTAAAGGTCCAAGCCAGGCATAACTCAAAGCATTGACGCCAGGAAATTGACTTTTAATCAGCAATGGAAATCCAGCGGAGTATCCAATGAATGAGCCGAAAGTACCTAAATACAACCAGCACATAAGCCAATTATGTTTACGCTTAAAAATGACTGCTTGGTCTGCAAATGATGCCTTTGCCTCAGCCAAATCATTCATCCCAAACCATGCAGCAATAGCTGCTACTGCAATAAATGGTACCCAAATAAAACCGGCATTTTGTAACCACATTGGAACTTGTTGGCCTGCCTTGGTTACGGTCTGTGGCTCACCACCCAATGCTCCAAACACCCCTGCAGTGATAACCAGCGGAACAACTAGCTGAACAATCGAAACACCCAAATTACCCAATCCAGCATTTAGACCTAAAGCTGTTCCTTTTTGCGCTTTTGGATAAAAGAAACTAATGTTAGACATTGAAGACGCAAAATTGCCGCCCCCAAAACCACAAAGCAATGCTAAGGTAATAAAAAATTCATAAGGGGTTGCTGGATTCTGAACAGCAAATCCAATACCTACCGCAGGAATTAATAAGGATGCCGTTGAAATAGCAGTCCAGCGACGTCCACCAAAAATGGGTACGGCGAACGAATAGAAGATGCGCAATGTGGCGCCACAGAGTGCTGGTAGTGACGCAAGCCAAAACAATTGATTTGTGGAAAATTTAAATCCCACGTTTGGCAAATTCACTACTACTACTGACCAAACCATCCAAACTGCAAATGCCAAAGTTAATGCAGGGATCGAAAGAATCAGATTACGCTTTGCAACTGATTTTCCGGTGGACTCCCAGAAATCTTTATTTTCTGGCTCCCAACGAGTAATTACTGTGGAGGACATTTTGTGCCTTTCTCTCTTAAATGATTAATGGGTGGGTTTAAGTGATTTCTCACCCATTACTTCAGTCTTACGAACTTCAGTTAAATACATCCAAATCAATGAAACCCAGACCACTCCATACATCAACATAAATGCGCTAGAACGTATGCCGGTAATATCTAAAATTGCACCGAACATGATCGGCAAAATAAATCCGCCTAAACCGCCAGCTAAACCAACAATGCCGGAAATGGTTCCGATGTTGTTTGGATAGTCATCGCCGATATATTTGAAAACGCTGGCTTTACCGAACGCCCAAGCAACGCCCAATATCGCCATCAAGGTTGTAAAGGCGTAGATATTTAAGCCAATGTGATAGGTCTGTGGACCATTGATCGTTTGAATGGTGAAATCAGTTTGTGGATAAGACAAAAGGAAGAGGCAAACCCAACTAACCCACATTACCCACCAAGTCACTTGGTGAGCGCCATACTTATCTGAAAGCCAGCCGCCAATTGCCCTTAAGACTCCGCCTGGAAGTGAAAAGCAAGCGGCCAATAACGCTGCAGTGCGAATTTCCAAACCAAACTCACCAACGTAGTACTGCACCATCCAAAGACTTAAACCAACATAGCCACCAAAAACAATGCTGTAATACTGGCAATAGCGAAGTACCTTTGGATCTTTAAGCGCCTTTAATTGATCTTTAAAAGAGATATTGCTTGATACTAAATGCGATGGATCGCTGGCGCTAAACATCCAAAACAAGATTGCCATCCCGAGCATCACTGCGGCATAAACCTGGGGAACCATCGTCCATCCAAAAGCCACCACTAGGGCTGGCGCAATAAATTTATTGACCGCCGCACCGGAATTACCTGCGCCATATACACCCATTGCAAAGCCTTGGCGATTCTTTGGAAACCATCTTGCAACATATGGAGTTCCAACGGAAAAGGATCCACCAGCCAAACCAACAAATAAACCAATAGTCAAAAAGTGCCAATACTCTGTTGCATGAGCCATCATCCAAATTGGGATGACAGTCGATAGCATCAAAATAAACATCACAATGCGACCGCCGTAACGATCAGTCCAGATCCCCAAAGGCACACGTACTAATGAGCCAGTCAGAATCGGTGTAGCCGTTAATAAGCCAAATTGGGTTGCATTTAGATTGAGTGCTTTCTTGATTGGGATGCCAATCACACCAAACATCATCCACACCATGAAACACACAGTGAACGCTAAGGTGCTCACAATCAGGACTGAATAAGCTTTATTACTGGTTTTGGTAGTCGCACTCATGAATATCCCCTAATCTCATGAGTGATTATCAAAACTAGAGGGTGCTGAGCATATCCCCCAAAAGACTACTTTTGAAAAGCAGTCGAACTATGTCTATAGACAGGCATAGTTCTAAAGAACTACTACTTAAGAAGTAATGCCCTCTGCGCTAGCAAAAACAGCAACCTGGACGCGCGATGATAGATTGAGCTTTCTAAGCACGTGCTGAACGTGAATTTTTACAGTTGTTTCAGCAATGCCTAGCTCTCTTGCGATTTCTTTATTACTAGAGCCAGTAGCAATGAGCTTTACGGTTTCAAGCTCTCGAGGGGAAAGGCTGGCTAATAATGAGGAACTAGTCGGGCGCTCATCTGACTTTTTGTTCGTCTTAAAGGCGCTTACAAGCTTATGCGTCATCTCTTTGCTGATGACAGACTCACCCGCGAAAGCCCTACGTATTCCCAACAATAAATCATCTTTTTCGCTAGTTTTGAGCAAATACCCTTGCGCCCCATTTTGCAGCGCTTGAATTAAATCCCCTTCATCCTCACTAACTGTGAGCATCATCACTGTTGATTCCGGGGATGCATGAAAAATATCTGGCAAGGATTGAATACCGCTTGCGCCTGGTAAATGGTTGTCTAGCAAAATGACATCGGGCTTCAAAGTTTTGCATAGCCTAATGGCTTCAATGGCATCCCCAGCCTCTCCAATCACTTCTAAATCTTGTGCTTGTGACAGCAGAGCAATTAAGCCGCGCCTAAATAAAGTGTGGTCATCTACTACCAGTATATGAATCTTTTCCATGTTTATACCCTCACACCTTTCAACTTAGGCAAATTATGCTGGCAATGTTAGCAGTACTTTGGCGCCAGCTGGAGTATTCGTCTCGACCTTTAAATCAGCGCCAATCTTCATTGCTCGTTCCTTCATAATACTCATACCCACATGCGTACTATCAATAGAAATATCATCCGGTAAAAAGCCAATGCCATCATCTATCACCTGGAAAATCCATTGTGGCGACTGATTCACAATAACTTTTACATTTTTAGCTTTGGAATGCTTGCGGATATTTGATAAAGCTTCTTGTATTACATGCATTACCTGTATTTGAACATCTGGCGCCAAAGGCAAGCCTTGCCCATGAATCTCTAATTCGCTATGAATATCTGATTGGTGTTCAAATTTTTGCAAAGTAGTTCGAATTGCCGTTTCAATATCTTCAGTGTTAGTTCTTGTTCTAAAGTGCAACAACAACTCCCGAACATCGCTGTAACTTTCACGCAAACCTTCATCAAGCTCGCCAAGAATTTTCTTCGCTTTAGTGGTGGCCGGCTCAACCAACTCATCCTTTAGCATACCCACTTGCAACTTCAGAAATGCTAACGATTGGGCAATCGAGTCATGTAACTCTCTTGCCAAAAGACTCCGCTCCTCAGATATGGCCGCTTCTTTTTCCATCGCTTTAATACGCACAGCCTCCATAGCCCCCGCCAGATGGTGGGCGAGTGTTTCAAACAATGACTTTTGATCTTGATCCAAATCTGTTGGATCAGAATAAAAAATATCGATCTCTCCTAGCAAGTCTTGCTGAAAGAGAATCGGAACAGTAATGAGCGTCTTATAGCCAGCTCGCACACAATGCCGCTCTGCTTCCGTTTTGGGATTAAACGTAACGACTTGAACTTCACTAAGGCCTGTAGATTGGCCGCAATAGCAATCTCCTGAAACAACACACTGCTCTTCATGTGTAATTGTTTTTGGAAGATTTGCGCCAGATAGTAAAAAGTATCGGCGGTTCGCCTCATCAGTCCAGCGAATGGCAATAGCAGAAGCATTACTCAAACTCATAATGCGCTCGGAAAATCCCTTGGCCAATTTTTCCAGGTTATCTTCACGCGATACAAATGAGCTTAAATCATATAAAGCTTGCAATCGATTTTGGCGCTCCTGCAAGTGCAAGGTCTTCTCCGCCACCTTAGCCTCAAGACCGCCGTACAAATCACTAATGGTGGAAGTCATTGAATTAAACCCAGCGGCCAAATCACCAAATTCATCCTGAGCATCAATCTTTACTCGGGTATTGAGTTTACCGGACTTAACACTCTCAAAACCTAAGCGTAACTTTTCCACGGGATCCAAAATAACCGAGTATCCCACATACATAATTAATAAAGTGGCAATGAGTGAAGTTGCTAACATTGCAAACTGAAATAAATGCAACAGATTAGTCCAGTAATCTACTTCGCCTTCGATTGAACCAACAAATCGATCAATACTGGAGACAAAATTATCAACTTGCGCAATCGAAACACTGTCCGATTTTTTACTCACTAAATCTGCTTTAATCGCGCTCCATTGACTAGAGATATTGGCAAAATAAATTCGATTGACTTTATTCCAAGGCACAAATAGCGGTCTTGATGGATCGCCGTTTTTAAGAACAATAATACTGTCATCAAATTTAGCAATCAGTTTTGAAGCGGCCTCTTTTTTGCCTTCACCAGCCAATAGCGCTAACTGATAAGTCTGCATACGCATGCGCCCTGCTTCATTAATAGCTGCAGCGCCGCCCTCTAATTTCCAAGTTACCCATAAAGTAAAGCTAATGGAAATCATGGCCAACACCAAAAGTGCAATACCAATGAACATTAACTTCTTTTTTAGGGTAAATTCTCTATTCATCATTTAATAAAACTATACATAAAAGCAATCATGCAAAGAGACAAAGAACCTAATTGGCTCCACCGCCTCCATCCTGGATTATTTGGAATGTCTTTAGGGCTGCTAAGCCTTTCATTTACGTGGAGCAAGTATTCCCACATCACATCAATTTCAACCTTCTGGATTGAGCGCTTCTTCCTTGGTCTTGGCCTGCTTATTCTATGCTTTCTAGCAACCCTCTGGAGTATTAAAGCAATTTTTTATCCAAAAGCGATTAAAGAGAAGTTTCTAAACCCAGTTTTAGGCCCCATGATGGCCTACTTTCCAATTAGCACAATGCTTGCCATTGCTTTGCTCTTTCCCAGATTTCCAGAGTACACAACATTTGCCTATACCTTAACTGCGATTGCGCTAATCACTCAGGTAACAATTGCCTGGCGAGTGGTATATCTGTTATCGATGGGCAATATGCCAAGTGATCAAGTAACGCCGGCGCTTTATTTGCCGATTGTTCCAGGCGGCTTAGTTGGAGGTGCCGCACTAACAGCAATTGGATTACCTGGATTTGGGTATCTGGTTTGGGGTATGGGTCTTGGGGGGTGGGCACTATTAGAGATGCGAATCTTGCATCGGTTATTTGCCGGCCCTTTGCCACCACAATACCGAGCAACAATAGGTATCGAAATGGGTCCTGCTGCAGTCAGTACTATTACCGCAGTAAGCATCTGGCCCAACATTCCTGTAGATGCTGTATTAGTTGGTCTTGGAATTGCCTCTGGGCCTATTTTTGCAGTGCTAACCAGATGGAGATCTTGGACAGCAGTTCCGTTTTCATTTGGATTTTGGTCTTTCGCCTTCCCCGCAGCAGCAACAACTTCTTGCATCATCGAAGCCGTCATTCGTGGTGGATGGCCCAATGTTGCCGCAACAATCGCAATTACATTAACTACTGCCCTCGTCTTTTATTTACTGCTACGGACTTTTGTTCTATTGATTAAAAGACAACTCTATTAAATTTGTTCATCCGCATGAACCAACATACCCGCAGCTAGTACAGTAATCGCAGCCATCTTTTTTGATCATGGCATGAGCTCCGCAGTCTGGGCACTTTTTACCAGCCATAAGACTGCCTGCTGCACTTTTTTGTGGATCGATTTCACCAATCGCAAAATCCTCAGAGGACTTGAACTCAGCAATTCCTCTCTTTGCCAAAATATTTTCTATTGCAAAAGCAACGGCAGCCACTTCAGAGTCATGCCACATCGGCGCTAGCGCACCATCTTGCTTTTTCTTGGTACCTAAGCGTACAGGTCCTCTATCCCAAGCTACTTTTTTCATATCGCTTAGCGCTCTGGCTAAAAAGCCCCCGCGAGCTGCCAATGAAAGCATCCGCATACTAGAAGTAATCCACTGCTGCGATTCACCGCTTTGACCTACAGGCATAAAAAATTCAATAGCCCTCTCAACGCTCGCTTTTTTACCGTCCACTAAACCTTCGACAGCCAAGAACGAAATAACAAGATAAAGCGTCTTTTTACCCTCTTGTGTCCAATAGGTAATTTTTTCAGCAACCGCTGGCAACTCCCCATCTGGGCGTCGATCGATTACTTTTCGAGATGGGTTGCTACGCAATTCATCTGTTTCAATGGCTGGCAAATTATTTTCTGTAGAAGAAGGGCTCACCTGTAAAACTGAACCCAAAATATTATTAGGTCTATAGGTTGCCAATCCCTTTAAATGAGATTTCCAAGCGGTGATATACAAATCTTTAAATTTGTCATATGGGTAGTCTGCAGGAACATTTACCGTTTTTGAGATCGCAGTATCAACGTATGGCTGTACAGCTTCCATCATCAATACATGATCTTCTGCGGACATTTCTAACGCAGTAACAAAGTACTCTGGAAGATTATTCACATCCCCACCTAAATCACGGTACACCCGCCAAGCATGATCCACTACTGCGTACTCTTTAGTAGTGCCATCGGCCTCTCTCTTTTTGCGGGTATAGGTCCACGAAAATGGCGGCTCAATGCCATTGGATGCGTTATCAGCAAATGCTAAGCTAACCGTTCCTGTTGGGGCTATAGAAAGCAAGTGGCTATTACGAATTCCATGCTTTCGAATATCTGCCTTTAAAACATCGCTCAAGCGACTCGCGAAATTACCACCAGATAGATATTGATCAATATCCAAAGCAGGGAATGAGCCCTTTTCCTTTGCCAATTCAACCGAAGCGCCATAAGCAATATCGCGAAGTTTCTCAGCAATTTCAGCTGCTTTAATACGTGCTGCTGCGCTATTGTAGGAAAGCTTTAACATGATTAAAGCATCACCAAGCCCAGTAAAACCAACACCAATACGCCTTTTTGCGCGAGCCTCTAAACCTTGCTCACCTAGCGGCCAATACGTAGCATCTAACACGTTGTCCAACATGCGTACTTGTACTTTGACAACTTGAGCAAATCGCTCAAAGTCAAAATAAGGCTCGCCATCAAAACCAAAGGGATGGACAACAAACTTTGGCAGAATGATCGGCCCGAGATCGCAGCAACCGTAGGGAGGTAATGGTTGTTCACCACAGGGGTTAGTAGCATCAATCCGTTCACAATAGTACAAGTTATTATCGCGATTGATATTGTCTAAAAATAGAATGCCAGGCTCCGCAAAGTCATAAGCAGATTGCATTACCGCATCCCAAATCTCTCTTGCTCTGACCTTTCTGTATACCCAGAACCGATCTGTTCTTTGATATGCTCCCGCTGCGATTAACGCCTCGCATGGTTTAGCTTTATGGCAAAGCTCGAGCTCGCCATCTGAGCCAACTAATTTCATAAACTCGTCAGAAACTCCTACGGAGACATTAAAGTTATTCCAGCGTCCAGGCGTTCTCTTGGCAGTAATAAATTCCAATACATCAGGATGATCAATGCGCAATACACCCATCTGCGCGCCTCTGCGTGCGCCAGCACTCTCTACGGTTGAGCAAGACTGATCAAAGACATTGATATAACTGCATGGCCCAGAGGCAATCGAGGCCGTTCCCTTAACCTCGGCACCTTTTGGACGAATTCTGGAAAAGTCATAGCCAACACCTCCGCCACGACGCATCGTTTCTGCAGCCTGCTTCAAAGCTTCATAAATGCCTGGATATCCATCTTCATCAGAATCTTGAATGCAATCCCCAACCGGCTGCACAAAGCAATTGATCAAGGTCGCCTTAATGCTTGTCCCAGCTGAACTCATAATGCGCCCAGCCCCAATTGCACCAGCATAGAAATTATCTAAAAATTGCTTTTCTACGACGTCTTGAATTTTGGAATCTTCAACTGCGGCTAGACTTTTTGCCACTCGCTTAAAAATTGTATCAGCGTCAGACTCTCCGCTTTTTAAATATTTTTCTGCTAATACATCAACGCTAATTGGCTGCATAACCATATTCGATTGGCTCCACATCAGATAAAAGTCTTGTAATTAAATCAATTACTGGGCGAATTTGAGTGCCAAATGGCAATGCACCTGCGCCTCTAAAAAAAAGTCCTTTTTGAACGCTACCCACTAATGCGCTTCCTAGAACTTTGTCAATGCAAAATTGACCCCACGAACTATTCCCATCCCTTAAACCACAGTCATGCAGACAATCAAATACCATTGTGCAGCGTGGTTTTTTGCGAGCCGTTTCTTTGAGAACACTCTCTACTTTGAGATATTTGCCAAGCCATGGAGTCTTCACTGCTCGGGCTGGTAGGCCTGCGACACTGAGAAACTCTACGATATCTTCTTTTTTCGCGTTAGCTAAGACATGTTTAAATGCATCGTCCGCGTCACCTTCAGTAGTAACGGCAAAGGCGGTACCCAACTGCACTGCTGATGCACCCAAAGCCTGAAGCCTCTTAATATCCTCAAGACTTGAAATACCTCCAGCAGCGATTAAAGGAATCTTTCCTGCAATTCCAGCTTCTTCAAAAAATTTGAGCACCTCTGGGATAACATTTTCAAAATCAAATTTAGTATTATGAATATCCGTAACGCTTGATGCTCCAACATGCCCGCCAGCTAAACGGGGATTTTCAATCACAATGGCATCTGGCAGGCGACCTTTTTTCATCCATTTCTTAACTAATAATTGAACACCTCTAGCCTCAGAAAGAATGGGGATTAAAAGAGCATCTGGATAATCTGCTGCCAAATCCGGCAAATCCAGCGGCAATCCAGCACCTACAACAATGATGTCAGCGCCGTTTTCTAAAGAACACCTTACATATTGAGCATATTCGTTGACGGCTTTCATCACATTCACAGCAATAAGACCAAACCCGCCAGCATCTTTCTTGGCCTGAAGAATCTCACGCCTCAAAGCCTCTATATTTGCCGCATTGATTGCCTCTCGACTTTCAGAACACGGCTTGAGATGCTGGGTTTGCTCCATTAAATCAGGATGTAGACGCCTCAAATCAATCGACGAAATCGTTCCTACACCACCGGCTTTCGCCACAGCACCAGCTAAACGATGAGCCGATACTCCAACGCCCATACCACCTTGCACTATAGGCAATATGTTTTTCCCTTTTATCACCAAGGGAGACACGCCACTCTTAGAAAGCAACTCCATAACGTCAGTCGGAATTAATGTTGTCATTGAGTTACCTAAGTAGTGTTGTGGCTATTGCTTAGCCAGGTTGCCCATCTAATCGAGGTTTTGTTAACCAAGGAAAATATTTAAACAAATACAAAATAAATGCTGTACACCAGCAAATTCCAGCCCAGCCAAGAGCGGAGTGAAACCATGTTCCACTGAAGGCATGAGCCAACATCCAAAATATTGCTGTAGCTTGTACCAATGTATAAGCAAGCGTTTCGATTACACCTGCAATTAATGGGCGGCCGGTATGCCCCATTGCAGTGCGCGTAATCATTCCAATGATGAGCCCTGCGGTTGCGCCAATCCCAAATGCATGAACTGGTATATAGATCGTCACAAAACCTAATGCAGAGAGCCCCAAGAGAATAAAGCCAAGTGGAATCCATAAATATGCAGCATGCAAAACCAATACGATTGGTTTAGAAACTGTTGCAAGGGGATTCCAACCCCACAACATCTTTAATTGAATCAGACCGGTAAATAGACAAACTATCGCAGTCAAATAACTTGCTGGAAAAAAAATCCACAGCAAGAAAGATGCGCCACAACAAGCAAGTACTAAGGTTGCTAAGTTTTTATTACGAATTTGCTTTATCCCAAAAAATGCGTTAGCCGTAAAACTTGGTATAACTCTGCCCCCAATCATGATCTCAATCATCACAATCAAAAACAAAGAAATAATCAAGACTTTATTGGCATCAATTTGAATTCGATTATTCGCCGAAAGATAGAACACAGCATTTAAAACACCCAATACACTCAAAATGAATGGGAGAAATAAATTTCTATACATACGCTGACGCAAAATCAATCTGCCAATAGCAAACGCAATTGCAGGCAAAAATAAAACATCTACAACTGCCAGGTAAGGACTCAATAATGGTCCTACTCTGCCAGCAATCCAAAGCAAAACCAATAGCATCAATGATGTGCCAGTTGGAGTATTCAAGCCCGTCCAAGCCCTTACTGCCGTAAGCGCAAAACCAGCTACAACCGTAGCGGCGAAGCCAAAGATCATTTCATGAGCGTGCCACTGAATACCAGGTATTGCGCTATTACCCCTGAAGCTATAGCCACTTAATTCGCATAGCCACTCAGCTACGGCAATCACAGACCAAAGCGCTGCCAGTAAATAGAATGGTCTAAACCCAAGAGCAAATAAAGGCATTGTCTTTTTGGACATGTCAATTAGCCTTAAGACTTCGCCTCTAACTCCGCAATGCGCTTCTTTAAAGCCCGATCATTTTGGAATCGCTCAGTATCATCTCTCACTACAGCGGCAATTCCAGTAACTTTGCCAGAGGCATCGGTCAACATGGCTACGGTAAAGGCAATAGACAAAGGCTTACCTTCTTTATGCAAGGCGGGTACTGTCAATAGTGTTGTGCCATAACGGGTGGTTCCTGTATCCATTGATTTTTTATAGCCATCCCAGTGACGCTCTCTAAAACGATCAGGCGTAATGATGTCCAGGCTTTTTCCCAAAGCTTCACTAGAGCTATATCCAAAAATGCGCTCTGCTGCAGCATTCCAAAAAACAATATCCCCTTTGGCATCGGAAATTACTACCCCATCGCCCATAACATTTGCTAGCTGTTCAAAATTCACCTGATTTGACATAGAAGCCTCTATCTAAAAATTACAAATTTGGAACATTTTCCTAATAATGGGTGGGGTTTGATATAGCCCGATAGAACTATGTAAAAAAGTAAGGTTTCTAATAAATCATCAAAACACCCTTTCATTTGCGATAGATCAAATGCCAATCCAGCTAATTGGAATTTAATGAGCACATCATGCAAAAGAAGTTTCCAATCAATCCGCCGCACCCTGAACGCGTCTGCTGGGGGTGTGAGAGGTATTGCCCTTCAAACTCAATGGCTTGTGGAAATGGCTCAGATCGAGCTCAACATCCATATGAACTATTTGGCGAGGGTTGGGAAACGTGGGGCATGGATAATCGAGAATTACTCAAGAACCCACAATAGCTCCATGAACGACTTAACTATCGCAAGAGCAATACATATTGTTAGCGTAGTGATTTGGATGGGTGGCGTTACTTTTGTTACGCTAGTACTTATTCCCACTCTTAGACGAACCTCGTTTCGCGTTGATCAATTGGCCATTTTTAATGCCATTGAAAATAGATTTGCCAATATCGCCAGAGTAATGGTCTTGTTAGCAGGCATTAGTGGGTTCTATATGATCTATAAACTGAATGCCTGGAACCGCTTTACAGAAATCCAATACTTCTGGATGCATGCCATGGTTTTTGTTTGGGCACTCTTCTTTCTTGCTCTTTTTATAGTGGAACCATTTTTCTTAAAAGATCATGGAAAGATGGTCAAGAATGGGCACAACATCACTAACCTACAAAAAACTCAAATTGTGCATGCAATTATTTTGCTATTAAGTCTAGTCACAATAATTGCCTCCGTTTTGGGTGCTCACGGATTTTTTTATTAAAAAATACCCGCCTATGAGCGGGTATAAACCATATACCAATATGGAGGAGACTAGCTAAATCCTACACTTGATATTTAGATGAGACAAGCGTTACTTAAAGTAACGCTCAAAAAAATACCAACCCGAAGGCCGCCATTTTAATTAAGATCTCAAACTCTTCTCCAAGCAATCAGACATAAATTTCACATACTTAATCGTAAGCTGAGTGGGGATTACGAATTTTTTACGAGCATCCGCTTTGTCAGAAATTAATTTAATGTAGCCTTGTGCAGACAGATTTTTAAGTCTGCCATGCAAGGTAGCTTGTGAGCCTAAATGGCTTAGACCAATCAGATCGCCAACCAATAAAGAATTGTTTTTCGAATTCTGCGCCATGATGTATTCAAGTAACTCAATCTCCAGGCAATCTAATGCGCGGCCGGGATTCATGCGATCGAGCGCATCAATGAGATTTAAAAAGCGAATATACGCACTTGACATTGAAAGATCTTATGCAATTTCTACATAGCAATCATTGACCACAGTCAAGTCAAACTCATACTCATTGAAAACGCACTTCGTTTTGCGGCGGTGCATTATAAAAATTAGAACCAATATCTTAAATCTGGGCGTATAGTCATTTTTAAGGGGGATAGATGAAGCGGATTGTCGATATCTACCGCAAAGATCAAAGAAGCCAAGTGCTCTGGACATACATCGTCTCATTAGGCGGTGATGGCTCGCATCCGAGCCTTGAAGACTTTAAACAAGAAGCTTTACGATTAGCTGTTTTAGATAAGCGCGACACAATGGCCAATTTAGACGCATACGTTCATCTGGAGATCATTCAATAGCCATGGCTTCTAGCACCCTACACGCTATAGCTGTTGCAGAGCTTCGGCATACCAATCCCGTCTTTTACAGGGAATATTGCAATCTCGTTGAAGGCATTAGCAATCTCATTCGGGATTTAGCGGATCAACACGCCCATGATTTGGGATTTACTTCATTTACCGAGACTTTTGATCACGCAAGTAATGAGCCCGTTTTACAAATAGTCATTGGCGCAAATAAGAATGAGCTTTATCTTCACATTTATATTCACAAGGAACACTACTTTGTCATTGGTAAATCAGGTAGTGGAAAGCCTGCTAAGACTGCTGAGCAGGCCCTCAAAATCATTGCAGAAAAGTTGAAGAAAGTTACTTAACTTACCTCAAACCAATTTCTTGCATCTTGGTAGACGTCTTCAGTAGCACTATCGCGAATCTCAAATAACTGCATGGCATTACGCATGACTATTACTGCGAGCACCTCTCGATTGTCATTAAAGTAACGATCCGCACCGTTACCCAATAGCCAATCTACCGCCAATTCAAAATTACCTTCCTGATCTGTCGCCCGTAACCACTCGCTTATCAATGCCCTGCCCTGCGCAAGAAAATCTACTTGCGCATCTATTGCCCGCTGATTAAGGCGGCTTACTAATGGATCAATTTTGCTTGTGATGGTTGGCATAGCCCATGAAGTCCAAAGAAAAAGCCGCCATTAGTGGGCGGCTTTCATTGAAAACAGAAAACTCAATTATGCAGTTTTACGAGCTTTAGCAGGCTTAGCGACGCCAGCTTGGGCTTGCAAAGTTGCCAATGCATCGTCAACATTCTTTTCATAAGTTGCAAATGCTTCAGTAGCATGTGCACGAGCAGCATCAAACTGTTGCAATGAAGTTTCAAAAGCAGTTTTAAATGCAGATACAAATGCTTCAGAACCTGCTGGAGCAGACTTAGTCGCTTCTTTAACGAACTTTACTAATTCAGCGCGAGCCTCATCAATAGAAGCGTCCACGATTTCAGCAACTTCATGGTTACCGTTTTGAACTACTTTCTTTACCTTAGCTTGATACTGAGCGGCATATTGCAAAGCTTCTTGAGCAGCTTCTGGCTGAGCCAATTTAGCCAATTGCTGTGGATCTTTTACGGCTAACAGCTTTGCGCTGGTTTCTTGAGCAGCAGCAACAGCATCTTTAGCAGCGGCTTGGTTAATTTCAGCCAATTCTTGGGCGCAGTTTGCGGCTACTTGAGCCAATTGTTTAGCGTTTTCAACAGCTTTAGCTTGTGCTTGTGCTACTTGGGCATTTACTTGGTTTTGAAACATGATATTTCCTTTAAGCAGAGTATAGGCAGCATTTTGCTGCGATGCACCATTTTAAAAGGGACTAGCACCAAAGGCAAGCATTTTTTGCTGCAAAGCAACATATTTTAGGGTAACTCCCAATTAATAGGCTTTAGAAGGCGCCTATGATGGTAATCCATCAAGTAAAGGTGTTAGTCATGCCTCTGAATGCTCAATCTATCCCCCTTAAAACTGGCGTCATTTATATAGTGGACGATGACGAGGATGCTCGGGAATCCTTAGTCTGGCTACTAGAAAGCAATGGATTTAAGGTGAGCCCCCATGAAAGTGCCGAGCGGTTTTTGCTTGCCCTACAAAATGCAGACCCAGCAATTCCAGCTTGCTTATTGCTTGATCACCGCTTGCCCGGAATGAGCGGTCTTGAACTATATACTCAGTTAATTAAACAGCGCTATTTACTACCAGCTGCTTTCATTACCGGCTATGCTGATGTTGCACTAGCGGTCCAAGCTATCAAACAAGGCGCTCAAGACTTTATTGAAAAGCCCTACAAAGAAGATCTCATTTGTAAGCTAGCAAATGAAATGCTGGATAAAGCATATAGCGACTATCAAAAACATATGGAATTAAATTCCATACGCAACAAACTCAAAACTCTCACCAAACGAGAGCGGGAAGTTTTGGAGTGCCTTACTGCAGGTTGCACCAACAAACAAGTTGGTCAAAATCTACACATCTCACTGAAAACCGTAGAAGCACATCGCGCTAATGTAATGGATAAACTTGGCGTCAATAGAGCGGCAACCCTTCTCAAACTCTCTATAACAAACCAGCAATATCATTAACAGGACAAAATCCGACCGCTGGATTCGAACTTTGCACCAAAAAGCAATCGCACAGTCAATCGCACACTCATTTTTTGGTCTCTCAAAGCCTTATGCTATATAGGTTTTTGAAGAGGCACGACTTCTTTTAATCCGTTGGTCGCGAGTTCGAATCTCGCCCGACCCACCAGTTATACAAAAGCCTCTGGAGAAATCTAGGGGCTTTTTCATTTGGTTCGCGTGAAAGTGGTTGCTGATGGAAACAATAAATGACCTTGTCAGGATTTAGTGGGTAAGGATGTTCTACGCTGGAGGACCGCTTGAACTATAAGCGTCTCTTTATGGGACGGTCATGGTGTTTTGTCGGGTAAGCCGACAAAATAAAACCACTTTAAGCTTTCACTGAAAGTGGTTAAACCCGTAGGAGCGGGCAAGCCGAAATAATAGTTATTTTTTTCTTAAAAAAGCTGGGATGTAGACCTCATCGTTTTGAGCATTTATTGTTACAGCCTCGGCTTTTTGTCTCCCTATACCCCCCAATTCAATATCTAATGCTTCGGCATAAATGTGAGCATTATTTAAAGTATCTTCGAGTGCTTGTCTGAATCCCAATAATTCACCATTCTCAATCCGAACAATTTCTTGAATTGCCAAACCGCACGAGCTTGCGATTGCAGGTAATGTCAGGCCACGCATCTCTCGCTCTTCGCGAAGACGCTTACCTAGCTGCCTGAAAGATTGAATGTGCGCTAAATTCATAAAACCCACAAGCTATAACAATTAGGGCTTTATGTTTTCACCATAGGCAAGCTTGGTCAATTAGCCATTGGGCTAATTTGCTGGCAACTTCACCACAAATTTCGCACCACCACCAATGGCATCCTCGTAATGAATAGAGCCGCCATATCTAGTAACAATATGCTTACACAACCATAGCCCTAGGCCCATACCAGTCTTCTTAGTGGTATTTAAAAGCTCAAAAAGTTGACTTTTGAATTTGTCAGGAACACCAGAGCCATTATCGGAAACGGCTAGCAGAACCTGTGCGCCAACTTTATTGGCCTCTATAGTGATCCTACGCTCTGCTGTATCGGAACTTGCTAGGGCCTGTGCTGCGTTATTAACTAAATTAAGAATCACCTGCTCTATTTCAGATGGGTTGACGCGTATTACACAGTCCTCGTCAACTCGTAACTGGATTTGAATATGCTTTGCTTTCAGTTCTGGCCTTGCAATATCTAATACTATTGAAATCGAATCACCCAACCGGACTAACTCAGAATTAGATTCGCTTTCTGTAAAAATTGATCTTAATGATTTCACAATCGTGGCAGCTCGTTGATTGTCGGCTTCGAGCGCCTCTAAAACTTCTTTACCCAATTCAGGATTTAGCACCCCTTTGTCTAATTTCATTTTTAGAAACTGAATATTAAGGTTCGATGCGCCTAAGGGTTGATTTAGCTCATGAGCAATTGAGGCAGATAAAGCACCAGTAGCAGCTGTTTTATTAGCTTTCAATAAGCTGGCAATGAGGCTTTCACGTTCTGTCAAAAGACGTTTGATTTGTTCTTTTTCCGTATTGATCAAATCATAGTGAATAGCAAAATAATTCAATTGCCGCAATATTGCCAACATTGCATTAATAGTTAATGTCAAATAGTTTGAAACATTGTCATCTATAACAAATTTAATATTGTGATTGACGGCAATGAAAATGTTAAACAACCATACAAGGGAAGTAGCTAAAAATAGATAAGCCATCACCCTTACAAACTTATTCGCACCTTCTCTATTCCACTTGATAATGATCAAGAAGAAACAGAAATTCATAATCGACCAAACGAAACTTAAATAGGTAGCCGTATATTTTTCAATTTGAAAATAAAACAGCATTTCAATTATTAACCCATGTAAAGCAGCAACTATGGGGATCCAATTTAGTGTAGTAGTCTTTTTAGTTAGTAAAACCTCAAGGGATACAAAAAATAAAAACCAGCCAAACAAAGTAAAAAAATTAGCTACAGAGTAAGTTAGCCAAGATGGGAAATTAGGCCTAAGTAATACTAAGCCCAAACCAAATGCTACGCTTAAACAACCATAGATCCACAATCTTGCGGATCTATTATTTTTAATCAACACAAACACCAGACCAGCGCATAGCACATATAGAGTAATTAAAACGGGAAAGACTGCTTTAGTGATAAACATTGTTTCCTAGGCTGCTATTTTTATTATTGAAAGTGTATTAGAAAATTAGAGCGATCCTGATACTTTTCGCAATTTCTCATAAAAATAAATTTGAATTTTTAATAAAAATTGATTGGAGTTTTCCCTCAATTATTTTGTTTTTCCATCATCCAATGACAGTCTTTGCCCCTAGCTTTACCTCAATCTCAAAATCCGAATAGCACCACTTAACACCAAGAATCCAATAGCTAAACCAATAATCCAATCGGGAATCGGACTGTTAAGCCAAGCAACTAATACGCCAGCAATAATTACACCGAAATTGGCTAGAACATCATTAGCGGAGAAGATATAGCTTGCCCGCATATGAACTCCGTCATCCTTTCGCTTGGATATTAAAAATAGGCAAGTTACATTCACTATTAAAGCCAATACAGAAATCCAAATCATCGCATTGGCTTCGGGCTCTGCCCCTGTATAAATTTGATAGCTAGCTCGCCAAATTGCGCCGGCGGCTAAAAAAAACTCAACGATGCCAGCTAATTTC
>NZ_JACVPP010000001.1:1047096-1435643 GCF_018881815.1 Polynucleobacter sp. MWH-HuK1 | reverse complement strand
GGCCTTCAATTTATTAGAAGCTGCTTTTCCAACTGCATATAGAGCTACCCCATAAACTGCTGCATCAGCGAACATATCCAAGGCGTCAGCAATTAATCCAGCGGATTGTGCCAACCAACCAGCAATGATTTCCACAAAAAACATGGCTCCATTAAGCGCTAACAACCAAATTAAGACTTGACGCTCTCTAGCTGTTTCTTCTTTATCTTGAGCTTGAGTGGGCACTGAATTGACGGACCTACTACTGTGAATGCTGGCGCCAAAATTTAATGGCTCTAATTTAGCCAATACTTCGCTGGGATCCTCAGTGTGATAAATCACCAGTTTTCGATTGGGAATGTCAAAGCTCATTGAATAGGTGCTTAATGAGCTCAATGCCATACGAATCATTTGCTCTTCAGAGGGGCAGTCCATTGCCGGCACTAAAAAGGTGGTTTCAGTAACTGTAAAGATCTGGTCAGAACTCATATTTTAATAATCCAGCGTAAATAATAAAAACCAGCCCGAAGAGTGGCTTTTATTTTTGAGAGGCCACCAAGACTAGAACCTGGGACCAAAGTATTCCGGTTTGTATAACTTCGATTACCTCTTAGGCTATGCCTTCAACACATAAATCCGACTCATAGATTCGAACTTTGCACCGAAACACAATCGCACACTCAATCGCACAGTGACTTTTTGGCCCTACAAACTATTGATTTATATGGTGTTTTGAAGAGGCACGACTTCTTTTAATCCGTTGGTCGCGAGAGTTTCCTAGCGCATTCCCGACAGCACAAGCTCATGCATCACCCTATCTAAGGCCACATCTTCAGTAACGCCTTTACATTTTTTGGTATTTGTATAAATTTCTGCTGTTACTCCAGCAGTTTCTACCTTGATGTTTACCTCACGACCGCTTACTGCAATGGTGTATTCAACCGTATAGCGAGGCACTAATTCACCTTCGATGAGAACTGACTTCACTTTTGTTTGGATCTTCTTGCTCTTAATGTCCCAATAGCCAGCCTGTAAGTCACTTTTACATTTAGCAATTAATGATTTAACAGTCTCAATTGCCACCTTAGTATCAACCCTTTTAAATGCAGCCATCTCAGAACTTAAATCTTCACCACTCTTTAGTCTTGCCAGAACTTGCTCAAAGAACTTGAGATCTGCCATGCGATCAGCTGCTTTAGCTACTGCAGCTTCTGCCTTTTTATCAAAGAAGGCTGTTACGGGCAGCATAGTCGCGAGAGATGGTTTAACTATTTTTGTTTTAGCCATGTTTAACTTTTACGCTTTGATTTAAGCAAAGCTTGCTCTAACTCTTTTGCGGCATCAGGGTTTTGCTCTTGCAGCGGGATGTAGATGCCAGTAGTTAAGCCAATTAAGCCCATCATATTGGCTTTGGCTGGGTTCATGTATTTTTGGATCTCAGCACCTTGATCAGCAGCTTTACCGCCAGCTAAACGCTCAGCAATCATTAAGACCTCAATATGACTATAGTGTCGACGCAGCATCTCGGCGCTCGTCCCCATCTGCACTTCTAGGTCTTCGTAGGTGTAGCCTTCCATCAGGCGCTGGGTTGCATAGTAGTGACGCAAGCTATACAGACTTCGCTCTTGACTGTCTTTGCCATTGGTAAGCATGCCAGCCTCTCGAATGCCATCACCAAAAGCATTCACAAAACTATAGGGACGCTCACCGCTATGCATCCTGAAAACATAATCTTTTTTCTTGCTGGCAATCAGCTCATCTAAGGTCAACTTATCATAGGCGGGTTGCAATTGACGCAGCTTTTCTAGAATAGGCCAAAGCTCATGACGAGCAATGATCTTTCGAGCTCCTGTTTTACCTTGTGGCAAATGAATATGAATGAGGCGTGAATCATCTTTTTCAATAAATTCAATATGGCGCCACTGCAGCTCTTTAGTCTCTGTTCCAGGACGCACACCAGTGCTTGCCACAAACGCCACGAATAAGCACAACAGTTCACGTAGTTCACGAGTAGCCTGCGTTCTGCCTTGTGTAGTCCATTTTTGTAAGAACTGCTGCAGGGCAATGAGCTCATCGTGTGTAAAAAAGCCCCTAGCCTCACCCGCCTCACCAGTGTTCTTAAATTTGGGCCTTAGGAACTCAGTCATATATCCAGCCTCAATGGCATGATCAAAGATCACATTCATGGCTAGGTTATGGGTGTTTTGGGTGCTTTGCTTTAAACGACGACCAACATGTTGGTATCGCCAGATATCAAACTCGCTGATCACGGCAGGCGTAATGCAGTCAATGTTGTAATTGCCAAAGAATGGGATGAGATATTGATCAATGGCACGGTAATAGTCAGCATAGATCTTTTTGCCAGTACCATGCTTGATCTGCTCCTTGAGATTGGCACTAACGACCTCTGCAACAGCCTTGAACTTCTTACTAACTACCGGAAAGCCCCGACGCTCTGCCGCTCTCGTATCAGCTGCAAAGTCCTCTGCAATAGTTTTAGCTTCATTGAGATTGCTAGTGCCCGTACTCTTGCGTATCCAGCGTTTTAAGCTTTTAGCCTTGTAATGCACTTGCCAGTTAGCCGTACCCTCTCTACGCACTACGTAGAGCTCCTTATCGCGTAAAACGACGGTGGTTTGGGCTTTTTGCGGCATTGTTTACCAGTTATTTTGCTGTACCTTGATTGTATAGCCTATAAATGAAACTGTGTAAAAACTGTGTAAAGCAATAAACCCGCTTGCCCGACACAGTAGATGCTTGAATTTATTGGGATTTGTGGCCTGCCCAGCAGGAGTCGAACCTGCGACCTACGGCTTAGAAGGCCGTTGCTCTATCCAGCTGAGCTATGGGCAGATACATGCTGGGTTTATAACTACTATCTAGAACTAAATAGAGAAAAGTGGTCGGAGTACAAGGATTCGAACCTTGGACCCCCTGCTCCCAAAGCAGGTGCGCTACCAGGCTGCGCTACACTCCGACGGAATCCACATTCTACACCGAGAGCACTATTGCAGGCAAATCCTGTAATATTCGTGCCATGGTTGCCTATTTTTCAAGCAAATTTAAGAAGCAAATTCAAGTTGCTCTGAGCATATCTTTGCTTGCATTTTGCTTGTTGGGCACCCGATGGATAGGCCTGTCTCATAGCATTTCACATGCTAATTTCCAAAGCCAAACAGAAGTCAGCTCGATTACGGTTGATGCCACGCCATCACAAAATCACAATTCAGACATATGTCATTTATTTGATGCACTTACTTTGGCTGGATTTGTTGTAGCTGAGATTGTCACAGCGGCAATACATGTCAATCAACCTAATCAATCCGGTGAAGTCAATAATTCCCACATAGCTCAAGCCTTTATTGAGCATTACCAATCAAGAGCGCCACCAACCCTTCTTTCATAAATCTTTACAGAGGCTAGATTCAATATCTAGTCATTGATTTATTAGCTTCCATTACATGGTTGCAAGAATTTAAGGGCTTCAAATGAAGTGTAAAAAATTATTAAAGCCACGCATTATTTGCGTGTTGGTTGGTAGCATTTTCAGTTCTTATGCATTTGCACAAAGTCAAACTCCCAGTCTCGAGATTACTGCTACTGGTAGTCAAGAAGCTACACAAAGCATTTTGACGCCAACAAAGGTTCTCCAGGGTGATGAGTTAGCCAATAAATTAGGAAGCACTTTGGGCGCAACATTGGCTAATGAACTTGGGGTGTCAGCAACTGGTTATGGTGCAGGATCATCCCGTCCCGTGATTCGAGGCCTAGAAGGTTCGCGCGTGCAGATATTACAAAATGGCCTCTCAGTAGGCGATGTATCCAATATTTCTCAAGATCATGCTGTTGGCAACAACATGCAAAATACCCATCAAGTTGAAATACTTCGTGGCGCCGCCGCCCTCCTTTATGGATCAGGCTCCAGTGGTGGATTAGTGAATGTGGTAAATGATCGCATTTTGACTAACTTACCTGATCGCGCAACTGGTGCCATCAATACAAGTTATGAAACAGTAAATAATGGCAGAGCTGGTTCTCTCGAGCTTGATGGTGCCTTTGGATCGGTTGCGGTACATGTGGATACAGCAATTAATAATGCCAATAATTACTCGATTCCTGGTAGCTCTACACAATCACAGGGTGAGCCCGTTGGTGGCTGGACCGTGCCACCAGAGGGAAATGGCGGCAATAATTACACTGGAAAATTACCTAATAGCTTTAGTAACCAAAATAATTTAGGCGTCGGTGTTTCATATATTGGTAAGTCTGGTTACACCGGAGTTTCTGTCGAGCGGCTAAACAATAATTATGGAATTCCAACGCCTGAAGGCGGGTCAATCAACCAATCACAAAATCGTTACGATCTGCAGCACCAAACTCGTGACCCATTTAGTGGATTCTCATCATTTAAATTTAGTGCTGCAAATACCAATTACAACCATACAGAATTTAACAATGCTGGCGAAGCAGCCGCCCTATGGAAGAATTTAGCAAATGAAGCGCGCTTAGAGCTAACTCATAACCCCCTACTCGGCTGGAAAGGTACATTTGGCGCTCAAGTAACCGCAGCATCCTTAAATGCTACTGAAGTAGGCAGCGGCAGCTATGCAATTTTTCCGCCAACAAAAACAAATTCCAATGCCCTATTTTGGATTGAGGAAGGTAAATGGAACAGTCTTCAAGGTAGCCTTGGTCTGAGATACAACAATGTGGCTCAAAACCCCAACACGGCCACTGTCCTTGAAGCTCAGGATACAACTGCAGGCACTCTTACGCCTGGAATTACTTTGCAAAACCGTAATTTCAATTTGATGTCTTATTCGGCTGGTGGGCTATGGAATTTTATGCAAGGCCATGGCTTGGGTGTGGCATATACAGTTTCTCAACGCGCTCCAAGTGCCCAAGAGCTTTACTCTTATGGTGCCCATGAATCTACAGCAACATTTGACATTGGTAACCCTAATTTAAGCAAGGAAGTCTCACACAACCTAGAGTTCAACTTTCAAAAGAGCTTGGGAATTCTTCGTAGCAAAGCTAGCATCTATGCCAATCGTTTTAACAACTATATTTATGGCTACTACACCGGAAATGCAATCAATAACGGTGGCCAGGAAGGCGACGGTTTTAGCGTTGTGATGGCTCAGCAAGCTGCTGCAACTATTAAAGGTATTGAAGGTGAAATTACCTATAACTGGCGAGAGCCAGGCCTTGGAGGCAGGATCTTTGGTGATGTATCTCAAGGTACGTTTGATGCTGGAGGCAACCTTCCATTGCAACCTGCTCCTCGTCTAGGTGCTGAAATTGCTCATCAAAGAGATGGCTGGCTAACGAATGCTAGTTACATCTATAGCTATCAACAAAATCGCTTAGCAAGTTGGGAACAAGGGCCAGCCCCAAGTTACAACCTACTAAATGCTGGCATTTCCTACACCGAAAGAATTCAGCAGGTGAACTGGACCATCTATCTCAATATGAAAAATTTGCTTAATGAGCAAATTCGCTATGCAACAACGCCTATGGCCGTCAGACTCTATGCACCCCAACCAGGAAGAAGTTTCATGGTTGGACTAAGGGGTACATTCTAAGTAGATATATCTGGCTAAGCAGTAGGTACTAAATCGGCAATGCTCTTGGCGGCGCTCATGGCAACAGCGCCGTCCCTAGTTTCTACCATTACACGCAATAATGGTTCGGTACCAGAGGCGCGAATTAATACTCTTCCGATATCTTTGAGATTACTTTCAACCATCGAAATTTGTTTTTTTAGCGTCTCATCCAACTTCCAGTCGTAGCCAGGCTTAAACCTCACATTTAAGAGTACCTGTGGAAATATGGCGACCTCTTCCAATAGCTGCGCAAGGCTCTTCTTGGATTGGCTCATCACAGTTAATACCTGCAGCGCTGCGATAGTGCCATCACCAGTAGAATGACGATCTAAACAAAGCAAATGACCAGAGCCTTCACCACCGACATGCCAGCCATTCTTTTTAAGAAGCTCTAAAACATAGCGATCGCCTACATTGGCACGCTCAAATCCAATGCCTAGCTCCTTGATGGCATTTTCAATAGCTAAATTGGTCATTAATGTACCAACAACACCGCCAACCTTGTCGCCACGATTAACACGATCTTTTGCCAATACATAAAGCAACTCATCACCATTAAATAATCTGCCGGATGCGTCAACCATTTGCAAGCGGTCAGCATCACCATCCAAGGCTATGCCAATATCTGCCTTTACTTCCTGAACTTTTGCAACCAAAGCCGCAGGTGCAGTAGCGCCGCATCCATCATTAATATTTCTACCATTGGGATGAACGCCTATAGAAATTACCTCAGCGCCCAATTCATGGAAAACATGTGGAGCAGTATGATATGCAGCACCGTTGGCGCAATCGACTACGATCTTCAATCCCTTTAGATTTAGATGGCCAGGAACTGTTGATTTACAAAACTCAATATATCTACCTGCTGCATCATCCAAGCGAAAAGCTTTACCCAAATCTTTAGAGCTTACGCAGCCGATAGGGTTTTCTAGCTCTTTTTCAATATCGAACTCAAAATCATCTGAAAATTTATCCCCTTCTGCAGAGAAAAATTTAATACCGTTGTCTTGATAAGGATTGTGAGAGGCAGAGATTACCAATCCAGCAGATAAGCGTAAGGCTCTCGTGAGATAAGCAACTCCAGGGGTTGGTATAGGGCCGCAAAGCATGACATCCACGCCGGCAGCAGCAAAACCCGCCTCTAGTGCAGCCTCTAACAAGTAGCCTGAAACCCGAGTATCTTTACCAATCAGAATCTTACATCGCTCACCTGGCTTTGTGTTCCGTGTTAACACCTTGCCGGCCGCATAACCCAAGCGCGTCATAAATTCTGGAACGATAGGAAATTGTCCTACCTCCCCTCGGATTCCATCGGTGCCAAAGTATTGTTTTTTCATGCTTTTAATTATAAAACTTAGACTGACATATCAAGTTGAATAGCCTCCCATAGCTTTAGAGCATCAACTGTCTCGGCTACGTCGTGAACACGCACAATGCTGGCGCCGCGATCTGCCGCCATTATGGCTGCAGCAATGCTTGGGGCCACACGTTCATTTGTGTCCTTACCGGTTATTTTGCCGATCATGGATTTGCGGGATATGCCAGCCAATACAGGGAGCTCTAATGATAAAAATTCAGCAAAATTAGTCAACATATTAAGGTTGTGCTCCAGGCTCTTACCAAAACCAAAACCTGGATCAATTGCAATGCGATCGCTTGCAATGCCAGAAGAAATCAAGAGATCAGCCCGACCCCTTAGAAACTGTTTTACCTCTGTAATCACATTGATGTATTCGGGATTAAATTGCATCGTCAAAGGATCGCGTTGCATATGCATCAATACAATGCCGCAATGTTGACTTTCTAATACAGCATCTACGGCTCCAGTTTGTCTTAGCGCCCAAATATCATTGACGCAATCCACACCAGCATGCAGTGCTTGTCGCATTGTTTCTGACTTGTAGGTATCAATTGAAAGTGGAACTCCACAGTCTTTGAGCGCTTCAATTACAGGCAGTACTCTATCCAGCTCTTCTTGTAGCTCAACGGGTATGGCACCGGGTCTGGTAGATTCTCCGCCTATATCAATAAGATCAACACCATCTGCAAGCATGCGCTCAGCTTGTGCAATTGCATCTTTAGGCGATCTAAATTTACCGCCATCTGAAAATGAATCTGGCGTGGCATTCAGAATACCCATGACTATTGGGCGATTACGTTTAGCAAAATCAAAAAGAAAACGCCCACAACGCCATGTTGTGGGCTTAGTTTGATTACTTAGATTTAGCAACAAAGACTAAAGCAAATCCTATTTATGCTGTTGCCGGCGCACTACCGGTAGCAGGTCCAGGCGTGCCAGCGGAATTACCAAACTGGGTTGCTGGCGGAGGCTTAGGCGAGCGTGGTGGGCGACCTTCCATAATGTCATTGATCTGCTCTGCATCAAGTGTTTCCCACTCAAGCAATGCAGCAACCATAGCCTCAACCTTGTCACGATTTTGTTCCAAGATCGATCTAGCCAAAGCATATTGACTATCAATCAGCGTACGAATTTCCGCATCCACTTTTTGTTGCGTCAATTCAGAGACGGTTTTGGTGCTGTTGCGACCAAAAATACTTTCAGATTCAGTGTCAACATAAACCATCGTACCTAAGCTATCGCTCATACCGTAACGAGTAACCATATCGCGAGCCATCTTGGTAGCACGTTCAAAGTCGTTTGAAGCTCCTGTACTCATGGAGTGCAAGAAAACTTCTTCAGCAGCACGTCCACCAAACAGAATGGCCAACTCTTCCAACATGCGATCTTTGTAAAGGTTCACACGATCAAATTCAGGCAGCTGCCAAGTAACGCCCAATGCCATGCCACGAGGCATGATGGTGACCTTGTGTACGGGATCGGCTTTAGGCAATACTTTGGCTACTACAGCATGGCCAGACTCGTGATATGCCGTATTGCGACGCTCTTCTTCACGCATGACAGCAGATTTACGCTCAGGACCCATATAGATCTTATCTTTAGCATCCTCAAAGTCTTTCATATCGACCGAACGCTTATTGCGGCGTGCAGCAAACAATGCAGCTTCATTGACTAAGTTTGCTAAGTCAGCACCAGAGAAACCAGGTGTTCCGCGCGCTAAAACAGCAGCATTGACATCTGGATCGATAGGAACCTTGCGCATATGCACTTGCAAGATCTGCTCGCGCCCACGAATGTCAGGTAAGCCAACATGAACTTGGCGATCAAAACGACCAGGACGGAGTAGTGCTTTATCCAATACATCAGAGCGGTTAGTTGCAGCAACAACGATCACTCCGCTGTTGCTCTCAAAACCATCCATCTCAACCAGCATTTGATTCAATGTCTGTTCACGCTCATCATTGCCGCCACCCATACCAGCGCCGCGATGACGACCTACTGCATCAATCTCATCAATAAAGATGATGCAAGGAGAATTCTTCTTGGCATTTTCAAACATGTCGCGCACACGTGATGCTCCAACACCAACAAACATTTCAACGAAATCAGATCCAGAAATCGAAAAGAACGGAACTTTTGCTTCGCCAGCAATGGCACGCGCCAAAAGGGTCTTACCGGTACCTGGAGGGCCAACAAGCAACACACCATGAGGAATGCGACCACCTAGTTTTTGGAACTTCTGTGGATCTTTTAAGAAGTCCACCAACTCAAAGACTTCCTCTTTAGCTTCGTCACAACCAGCAACATCTGCAAAAGTTACTGTATTGCTGTTCTCATCAATCAAGCGCGCTTTTGATTTACCAAAGGAGAATGCGCCACCTTTTCCGCCACCCTGCATTTGGCGCATCATGAAAAACCAGAAACCAATAATTAAGAGGGTTGGTCCAAGATAGTACAAGGCAGAAACCAACATATTTGGCTCATCATCTGCTTTACCAGTCACTTGAACTCCATACTTCATGAGATCACCTACCATCCAGATGTCGCCTGGAGAGATGATGGAATATTTAGCGCCGTCAGAAGGGGTCACTTGTAATGTGCGGCCTTGCACATCAACGCGCTTTACTTTTCCTGCTTTGGCGTCATCCATGAATTGGGAATACGTAACTTGATTCTGGTCCTTAGGCTTATCAAACTGCTTGAAAACAGTAAAAAGCACTAAGCCCACAATGAGCCACACACCGATTTTTTGAAACATATTGCTGTTCAAAATGAGTCCTTTTCTGGGTTGATCCAGTAGTTAAAGCAAATCGCTTTCTAAGTATTTGATTCTACTACCACCCTTTTTCAAGAGCTAATAGCATATTTATTTAATAAACCCCCTACAAATTCGGGGTTTTTGGCGGTTATTTGGGTGGTTTAAGGTTTCTTCCCAGGAGAAATATCTCTGAAGATCGGGCTCTTGATGCCTTAGGCTTGCGGGAGGCTACGGTTTTAAAGACCTTTTTAAAGGATTCAACAATCTGGCTATAGCCACTACCGTTAAAGCACTTGATTAACAAGGCGCCCTCAGGCTTGAGATGTGCCACAGCAAAATCCAAGGCAATTTCAGCCAAAAAGGCCATTCTGGCGGCATCAGCAACACCAACACCAGATAAATTGGGCGCCATATCCGAAAGGACTAAATCCACTTTTCCCTCGGCATCCCTGGGTAATAAGGCCTCAAGTGCAGCAAGCCCCTCGTCCTCGCGAAAGTCGCCCTGAATAAAGTTCACATCCGCAATGTCTTCCATGGGCAAAATATCAATCGCAATAATTTGACCATCCGGTTTGCCAGACTCAATTTTCGGATTGCTTTTGCCAAGCTCAGTTAGGCGATTGCGGGCGTACTGAGACCAGCTCCCAGGGGCGCTACCTAGGTCGACAATGGTCATGCCTGCTTTGATGAGATGATCTTGCTCGTCAATTTCGCTGAGCTTGTATACCGCTCTAGCGCGATAGCCCTCTTTTTGAGCCATCTTTACATAGGGATCAGTTAAATGATCCTGCAACCAACTTTTATTAAATTTATTCTTTGCCACAACTTATCCACTTTCGCCCTCTATTTTCCTAGTTTCTTCCGGCTAAAGCAAAAAGAATCTAAAAAAATAGCGCTAAATTAGGCCCATTCGACTGATTTTGCTGGTGAATGCTCTATCATCAAGCTCATGACTGCATTGATCCTTACCCCCGCACAACGTAAATCCCTCAAAGCTGACGCACACGATTTAAGTCCTGTGGTGATGGTAGGCGGCGATGGTTTGACTCCCGCTGTAATCAAAGAGGCAAAATTAGCCATCAATCACCATGGTTTGATTAAGGTTCGTGTTTTTGGTGATGACCGTGAGGTGCGTGCTGCAATATATGAAGAGCTTTGCGATAAATTGGATGCCGCCCCAGTTCAGCATATCGGCAAATTATTGGTTCTATGGAAACCAAAAGACGCTATTGATGAAGCATTCAGTAGTTTAGGCCGATCCAGCAAACAGACTAAGAAAACTTTGCAAACTCCCCGCACTAAACGTCAGCCAAACCGTACTGCGACCAAAGCTGGTGTGCGTACTAGCACCTCCGAAAGATCGGATCGCCGTTCTGCATCTAACAAATCACCATTTGAACGCGCTGCCGCTGTAAAGTCTGCCACTCCTAAGAAAAGAGTCTTGCGCTCCGAAGCCGCAGAATCCAAAATTGGCTGGTCTTCACCAGGCTATAGAAAAGCCGCTGTAGCACCAGCGCCAATTAAGAAACGTAAAGTCCGCATGAGCAGTACAAAGAAAAAATCTTTGGGCTCGTAAGACTTCTTTTGATTGATTGAAAACGCCGCTAGTCGGCGTTTTTTGTTGTGCGCCATATTAAGGCGATGCCTAGCAAGGCTTGGAGCATATAGATGGCGCTAGAGACGCCATGCAAGCGACCAAAAAGAACGGCGTGAGTAGATTCGCGTACAGACAAGCCCAAATACAAAGCTTGGTCACGCAAAGAATTCATCCAAGGGATGATAATAAAAGCCGCGCCAATTGCGCATGCCAGCATCCCCAACAATAACCAACGATCTAATCGAAATTGGGACTTACCTAAGCGTACAAAGTAATTGGCTAGAGACATTAGAACAATACTTGTAAGGACACTTATGTATGCGATTGACTTGAATAAGGTTGCCGCAACCAATCCAGCGACCTGACGATCTCCTAAACTTGAAAAGAGTGTCGGCACAACCAGAAATCCAATGGTTAATAAGCTGCCAACCCAGAGACCCGAAAGCAGGTTAAAAATTCTCTGGGCAATTGATGGAAACATTAAACGTAGCGAACAGCCAATATTTCAACTTCGCGGTTACCGCCCGGAGCTTGAACTGCAACTACGTCGCCCTCTTCCTTGCTAATTAATGCGCGGGCAATGGGTGAACTAATCGAAATCTTATTTAAAGCAATGTCTGCTTCATCGTCACCGACAATTTGATAGGTCAACTTAGTGCCATCTTCAAGATCTTCGAGATCAACGGTTGCTCCAAAAACCACACGGCCAGTAACGTCAAGAGAGGCAGGATCAATAATTTGGGCTGCAGATAACTTGCCCTCTAATTCTTGGATGCGTCCTTCGATAAAACCCTGCTTTTCTTTGGCAGCATCATATTCCGCATTCTCAGAGAGATCGCCTTGAGCTCGAGCCTCAGAAATAGCAATGATGACTGCAGGACGCTCTACATGCTTTAAGCGGTGCAGCTCTTCCTTAAGAAGTTCTGCGCCGCGTTTAGTGATTGGAATTGTGCTCATGCTGCTTACCTAACTTAAAATCTTGCGCGAAATTACGCCTAAAAGTTGATTTTAGATTAAATAAGCGTCTGATGTAAGTTTTGCAATGAATAGACCTCGAGTGACTCCAGCCTGCCATTTTGAGATGCCAATAAACCATCCATTACTGCACGTGCCGCACTAATTGTTGTGTAGTAGGTCACGCCATTGGCCTGAGCGCTAGTTCGAATGGATCTAGAGTCAGCAATCGCGGTACGGGTTTCATCCACAGTGGTAAATACCAAGGAAATTTCACCATTCTTGATGAAATCAACAATGTGAGGACGTCCATCCTTGACCTTATTGACTACCCTTACAGGCAAACCAGCCGCTTCTATTGCTGCAGCAGTACCCTTAGTGGCAACCATTGGAAAACCAAGCTGATGCAATAACTTGGCAACTTCGATCGCCTTCGGTTTATCACTATCCTTAACAGTCAAAAGAACCGTTCCGCTCTTAGGAAGTTTAATTCCGGCACCCAATTGCGACTTGAACAAAGCCTCACCAAAGGTTTTGCCGACACCCATCACTTCACCAGTTGAACGCATTTCTGGCCCAAGGATTGGATCGATTCCAGGGAACTTATTAAATGGAAATACCGCTTCTTTTACAGAAAAGTATGGGGGCTTCACTTCAGCGGTAATGCCTTGTTGAGCAAATGTTTGGCCAACCATACAACGAGCAGCAATCTTAGCTAGTTGCAAACCAGTGGCTTTGGAAACAAAAGGAACTGTGCGGGAGGCGCGAGGATTTACCTCAAGAACATAAATAACATCATTGCCATCGACATTCTGTATGGCAAATTGAACGTTCATTAGACCAACAACATTCAATCCCTTGGCCATAGCTGCAGTCTGACGCTTAATTTCTTCCACCGTTTTATCGGATAGAGAGTAAGGCGGCAAGGAACAGGCTGAGTCACCAGAGTGAACGCCGGCTTGTTCAATATGCTCCATAACGCCACCTATAAATACTTTTTCGCCATCACTAATACAGTCAACATCACACTCAATCGCATCATTTAAGAAGCGATCTAGCAAAACAGGAGAATCATGTGAGACTTTGACAGCTTCACGCATGTAGCGCTCTAGATCACGACCATCATGAACGATCTCCATGGCTCGACCACCCAAAACATAGGAAGGGCGAACAACTAATGGATAGCCAATTTCTTCGGCTAACTTGAGAGCCTCTTCTTCGGTGCGCGCAGTGCGATTTGGTGGTTGACGCAAACCCAAATCTTGCAATAATTTTTGGAAGCGTTCACGATCTTCTGCAGCATCAATCATGTCAGGCGATGTTCCGATAATCGGAACGCCATTTCGCTCTAGATCCAATGCAAGCTTCAAAGGAGTTTGTCCACCATACTGCACAATCACGCCTTTTGGCTTTTCCTTGGCTACGATCTCCAAAACATCTTCAAGAGTTAATGGTTCAAAGTACAAACGATCAGACGTATCGTAATCAGTTGAAACTGTTTCAGGATTGCAGTTGACCATAATGGTTTCATAACCATCATCGCGCATTGCTAAGGCCGCGTGAACACAGCAATAATCAAACTCAATGCCTTGTCCGATTCTGTTAGGTCCACCGCCCAAAACCATAATTTTGTCTTTATTGGTTGGGCTGGACTCGCACTCACCGTGCTCCGCTTCATATGTTGAATATAAATACGCGGTATTTGTTGAGAACTCAGCAGCGCAGGTATCCACACGTTTATAGACTGGAACCACCTTTAAACGGTGACGTGCGGCTCGAACAGAGGCAGCATCAATACTAAGCAACTTTGCTAAACGTCGATCAGAGAAACCCTTCTGTTTCACAAAACGTAACTCTGGTGCAGTAAGACTATCAATTTTACGTTGCTTTAACTCAGCTTCAATCGTAATGAGCTCTTCAATTTGCTCTAGGAACCATGGGTCAACTTTGGTTTCGGCATAAATCTCATCCAGACCCATACCCATACGGAATGCATCAGCCAAATACCAAATACGGTCCGGGCCTGGCTCATTTATTTCATTAATAATGTCATCGAGATCCGTAGAAACTTCATCAAGACCATCAACACCAACTTCTAAACCGCGCAGCGCCTTTTGAAAAGACTCCTGGAAAGTGCGGCCAATAGCCATCACTTCGCCAACAGATTTCATTTGGGTGGTTAATCGTGAGTCAGCTTGAGGGAACTTCTCAAACGCAAAGCGTGGAATCTTTGTTACTACATAGTCAATTGATGGCTCGAAAGATGCTGGTGTAGCTCCACCAGTAATGTCATTCTTAAGCTCATCTAACGTATATCCAACCGCTAATTTGGCAGCTATCTTTGCAATTGGGAAGCCAGTTGCCTTGGAGGCCAATGCAGATGAACGCGAAACCCTTGGATTCATTTCGATGACGATCATGCGACCATCAACTGGGTTGATCGAAAATTGAACGTTTGATCCGCCAGTGTCCACGCCGATTTCTCGCAAAACTGCAATCGATGCGTTACGCATGATTTGATATTCTTTATCAGTCAAAGTCTGCGCAGGAGCAACAGTAATGGAATCTCCAGTGTGTACTCCCATCGGATCTAAGTTTTCAATCGAACAGACAATGATGCAGTTGTCATTGCGATCACGAACCACTTCCATTTCAAACTCTTTCCAACCAAGCAAAGATTCTTCAATTAGAAGTTCGCGGGTTGGAGATAAATCGAGACCGCGTTTGCAAATCTCTTCAAATTCTTCGCGGTTATAAGCAATACCGCCGCCAGATCCACCCATGGTGAATGATGGGCGAATAACAACCGGGAATCCAGAGCTGCCAGTTTCCTGTTGAATCCGCTGTTGCACTTCGTGTGCCTCATCCATCGAGTGCGCAATACCTGACTTCGCAGAGCCTAGACCAATCTTAGTCATAGCCTCTTTAAACTTCTGGCGATCTTCTGCTTTGTCAATCGCCTCAGGAGAAGCGCCAATAAGCTCGCATCCGTATTTCTCCAAAACACCGTGACGATGCAGATCTAATGCGCAGTTTAGCGCTGTTTGACCACCCATCGTTGGCAATATCGCATCTGGTTTTTCGGTGGCAATAATGCGCTCCACAACTTCCCAGGTAATTGGCTCAATGTAAGTTACATCAGCCATCTCAGGATCGGTCATGATGGTTGCGGGATTGCTGTTTACCAGTATGACTTTGTAACCTTCGTCACGAAGCGCTTTACATGCTTGCGCGCCAGAATAGTCAAATTCACAAGCCTGACCAATCACAATCGGTCCTGCACCAATAATCAAAATGCTCTTAATGTCGCTACGCTTAGGCATTATTTGCCCTCCTTCTTGCTGGCAGCATTCATGAGCTCCACAAAACGATCAAATAAATAGGCAATGTCATGAGGTCCAGGCGAAGCCTCAGGATGTCCCTGGAAACACAGGGCCGGCTTATCTTTCCAAGCCAAACCTTGCAAGGAACCATCGAACAAAGAAACATGGGTTACGCGAATATTGTCTGGCAATGTATTGGCATCGACAGCAAAACCATGATTCTGGGAAGTAATAGCTACACGACCAGTGTCTAAATCTTTAACGGGGTGGTTTGCGCCATGGTGACCAAACTTCATCTTCAAAGTTTTTGCACCAGCAGCAAGACCCATAATTTGATGGCCTAAGCAAATGCCAAAAGTTGGAACACCTTTTTCGATGATTTCTTTTGCAGCAGCGATAGCATAATCACACGGACCAGGATCTCCAGGGCCATTCGAAAAGAATACGCCGTCAGGGTTCATTGCTAACACTTCGGCTGCACTGGTTTGCGCAGGTACAACCGTCAATTGGCAGCCACGCTCAGAAAGCATGCGGAGAATATTGCGCTTTACACCAAAGTCATAAGCAACAACCTTCTTAATTGGTTTGCCTGTATCTAAGTTTCTGTATGCAGGCTTGCCATTGGGACCATGCAAATCCCATTCAGCTTCACGCCACTCATAAGACTTATTAGTTGTAACTACTTTAGCAAGGTCCAATCCCGACATGCCTGGGAAAGCCTTAGCCAGCTCAAGAGCTTTCTTGCCTAAAGTCTCATAATCATCGCTCACCTTGCCCGCAACAATTGCACCTGATTGGGCACCCTTATCGCGCAAAATTCTGGTGAGCTTGCGTGTATCGATTCCAGCAATCCCTAAAACACCGGCTTTAGTAAGGTAGCTATCCAAAGAGTCTTCTGAGCGGAAGTTCGATACGCGTTTTGGTAGATCTTTAATAACTAATCCCGCTGAATGTATTTGATCGGATTCGGCATCCTGAGCATTTACACCGACGTTACCAATGTGCGGATAGGTCAGCGTGACAATTTGACGCGAGTAGCTAGGATCAGTAATGATCTCTTGATAACCAGTCAATGCTGTATTGAAGACAACTTCGCCGGTAGTTTCGCCGGGGGCGCCAATACTAAATCCGGGAAATAAAGTGCCGTCAGCTAAAGCCAACACGGCCGGGGGAAAAGAAGGAAGCAAGGGTGACAAACCATCTCCAGTCCCTGCTCCATCCGACGCTCAAAACCCTCAAAAAGACCAACCCGAGGATGTTTTTGCGGGAGGTGAGTGTCTTTAAGCGCTAGGGTATTTAATTAGTTTCGAACCTTGCAATGATACCATTTCTGCTCGTAAACCCTTGAATATCCAGTCAAATGGGACTTCCAAAAGAAAAAGCCCCTCCAGCTTGATGGCTGGCGGAGCTTTTTAGCGAAATTTAAGAATTTTTAAGCCTTCGCGCTTTGCTCAATAATGGCCTTAATTTGAGCTAAAACTGTTTGATCATCCATGGTGCTGATATCACCAGGATCACGACCCTCTGCAACAGCCTGGAGAGCGCGACGCACAATCTTGCCTGAACGCGTTTTTGGTAGCGCCGTGACAATATACACACGACCTGGACGCGCAATAGCGCCAAGCGTTGTGTCTACAGTTTTCATGCATTCCGCTTCTAAGGTGGCGGTATTTGAGGCGTCCTTAGGAATCACGAATGCAATAGCAGCCTGACCCTTAAGCTTGTCTTCAATGCCTACTACAGCTACCTCTGAAATATTCGGATGACTAGAAATGCTCTCTTCAATTTCGCGGGTACCTAAACGATGCCCTGCAACGTTAATCACGTCATCTGTTCGACCAAGAATAAAGAAGTAACCATCCTTGTCTTTAATACCCCAGTCAAAGGTGGAATAAATCAACTTGCCTGGGATGGTTTCCCAGTAGGTGCTGATAAATCGCTTGTCATCACCCCAAACAGTTTGCATGCAGCCTGGAGGCAACGGTCCCTCGATAGCGATAACCCCTTTTTGATCTGGTCCCAACTCTTCAGATGTAGCGTCATCAAGTAACTTCATGTTGTAACCAAAAGATGGCACGCCTGGTGAGCCAAATTTATGCGGCATCACTTCAACGCCACGTTGGATTGCCAGCATTGGCCAACCAGTTTCTGTTTGCCAGTAGTTATCCACAATCGGCTTATTGATAGCGCCATGAATCCAACTTGCAGTTGGCTCATCCAATGGCTCGCCTGCCAAGAACAAGGCACGCAATTTAGAAAGGTCATGCTTGGTCAAGAATGCCGGATCTTGTTTCTTTAAAACACGAACTGCGGTTGGCGCAGAGAACATAACAGAAACTTTGTATTTATCAACCAGCTCCCACCAGATGCCAGCATCTGGACGTAAAGGTGTGCCTTCATACATGATTGTGGCCATACCAGAGAGTAATGGCGCATAAATGATGTAGCTATGACCTACCACCCAGCCAATATCTGATGTACAGAACATGGTCTCGCCTGGATTGCCAGTGAATATGTGCTTCATCGATGCAGCGAGGGCAACAGCATAACCACCGGTATCACGTTGTACGCCTTTTGGTTTACCTGTCGTACCGGATGTGTACAAAATATATGATGGATGGGTAGCATCAACCCACTCAACCTGAACCACATCATTGAGATGCTTCTGACGTTCAGTTACATAATCCAAATCACGTCCAGCAACAGTTGTGAACTCGGTTAAGCCGCGGTTCACAATCAATACTTTTTCTGGCTTGTATTCCGCCAAAGTAATTGCCTCATCCAACAAAGGCTTGTATGGAACAGCCTTGCCACCACGCGCACCAGCTTCTGCTGTAACGATGAGTTTTGGCTTTGCATCATCAATACGAGAAGCAAGACTGTGTGATGCGAAGCCACCAAATACAACAGAGTGAATTGCACCAATACGAGCGCAAGCCAACATTGCAAAACAAGCTTCAGCAATCATCGGCATATAAATTAAAACACGATCGCCCTTTTGAATGCCGTTTGCTTTGTATATTGCAGCCATACGATTAACTTCTTCGTACAACTCTTTAAATGTGTAAGTTTTTTCTTGATTGGTTTCTGTTGAAACGGCAACTAAAGCGATTTGATCTGGGCGATCTTTGAGATGGCGATCTACTGCGTTGTAGCAAAGATTTGTAAGTCCACCCTCAAACCATTTTGCAAATGGCGGGTTGTTGTAGTTCAGAACCTTATCGAATGGTTTTTCCCAGTAAATTAACTGCGCTTGCTCCCCCCAAAATCCGTCTGGGTCTTTAATTGAGCGTTCGTGGTGTGCTTTATAGGACATGGTCAACCTGATTTCTTTAAAAAGTTACTGTAATTACTGGCTTTTACTCGCCCCCTTGCTACCGTTATTGCTGCTGGAGGCGACTGAACTACCATTTTTCGCAGATTTTGCAAGTCCTGTCGATGCGGATTTATGCTGAGATGCAGAATTTTTTCCTGAAGAATTACCCTTAGAAGCGGTTTTTCCTGTTGTTTTGCTTGTTGTAGCTGGGGCGCACTTTGCCGTCTTGCCACCCTTCCCAGTATTTGCTGGTTTTGGGCACTTAGGTACAGGCTTCTCCAAGTTCAAGCTGGCGTTTTCTGCCATGGCACTTGATACATCACCAGGACGGCGATTGGTTTTAGGAATCAATACAGTAGATCCTGAGCGAATTCGCATGCCGCGCGGGATTCCATTCACTTCCCTTAGCGTATCCACATCTACACCTAAAGTTTTTGCCGCTTGATCTACGCTTTCAGTTTTAGAAACCTGTACAGCCGTCCACGAAGAAAGGGGTTTATCGTATTGCTTTAAATTAGCCTGAAAGATTTCGGCATGAGCAAACGGCAAGAGGATTTGCTGATTCGCATTACTTAGGATCACTGGCTTATTAAATGAGGGATTTAGACTATGAAATTCATCTGAAGGGATTTCAGCCAACTTAATTACAAGCGCTACGTCAATATCACTCCCAACATCCACCGCAACAAAGTATGGGTGGTTTTCAAGTTCAGGCAAAACAATGCCATACGCTTGTGGATCCAAGACAATTTGACGATACGCCATTAACTTAGGAACGTAATTTCGGGTCTCACGAGGCAAGGTGAGACTCTCATAATCAGTCGGCAACCCAGCTGCAGCATTACGCTTCTGAGCTTTAGCAATATTCCCTGCGCCCCAGTTATATGCTGCCAATGCAAGCTCCCAGCTGCCAAATTGATTATTCAAACGTTGCAAGTAATCCAATGCTGCATCGGTTGATTGGACAACGTCTCTTCGTTCATCCCTAAATACGTTTTGCGTTAAGCGAAAATCTTTACCGGTGGCTGGCATAAATTGCCATAAGCCAACTGCTTTTGCGCTTGACTTAGCATGGGTAACAAATGCGCTCTCAACAAATGGGAGTAGCGCAATCTCAGTTGGCATATTTCTAGCATTGACTTCTTGAACGATGTAAAACAAATAGCGCGAAGACCGTGCCATTGAACGATTAACGTAATCAGGTCTAGCAGCAAGCCAGCGAACTTGCTCAATTTCTAATGGTGTATTCATCGGCTCCATTTGGAAGCCATCACGGATGCGTATCCATAAGTTATCTGAGGGAGCGTATATTTTGCTGACCGATTGGTTTGCTAGGTTTACGCGTGTAGCTTTAGACGATTTTGGATTGGCCTTTGTTGGGGTATCGGATGACCAATCACCGGTGCCAGCACAGCCACTTAAAAAAGCAACAATTAATACTGCTGTATAGAGCATGCGCATCAGAATCGATCTTTCCACGCGCGGATGGCAGCCAAGACGTGTGCAGGTCTTGGCAAATCCGTCTGACCTGAAACCTCTTTTGCTATTGCAATGACTTCAGGTTGATCGCATCGCATAAAGGGATTGACTTGCAACTCTTGACCGATCGTAGTGGGAAGTGTTGGCAACCCCTGTTCCCGCAAAGATTTCGCCTGCTCTGCCCATGCCACTAAATTGTGGTTATTGGGTTCAACAGTCAATGCGAAGCGAATATTGGATAACGTATATTCGTGCGTACAGAAAACCAAAGTATTTTTTGGAAGCGCAGCGAACTTAGCTAAAGATTCTGTCATTTGCGTTGGCGTACCTTCAAACAATCTACCGCAACCAGAGGCAAATAGAGTGTCCCCACAGAACAACATAGGCTCCACAACGTTCGCCTGCATATTCGCAAAATAGGCAATATGGCTGAGGGTGTGGCCAGGAACTTCAAATACTTTTAAGCTAATTCGTGGTGTAGCAATTTCAATTTTGTCGTCTTGCATTGCTGCAACTGTTCGACCAGGAATGTTGTCTCCCGCTGGTCCGTAGACAGGAATATTGGCACCTAACTTTTCCAATAAGGACAGGATTCCTCCCGTATGGTCCGCATGGTGATGCGTGATCAAGATTCCCTTGAGAGTCAATTTGTTTGCCTTCAGATAATCAAGGGTGGGCTTAGCATCTCCCGGATCAACGACTAATGCATTGATGCCATCGTGAATACACCATATATAGTTATCATCAAAGGCCGGAATGGGCCAGACCCGCAATAAAGTATTCTTATCCATGTACTCATGATACCAACCCCTCCCATCCCCTCTCAGATGCCCGCACCCCCTTGGAGCTCTTGGGAAAAGTGGCTCCAATCCCCGCCAGGGCGCTACGTGCTTAATTGGGAGCAGCATTGCTATGATCAAATCGTTGCTGATGTCTTTGGCTTTCATGCTGTCCAAATTGGCTTGCCACAAATCAACACACTTAGCGAGAATCGGATGCCCCTTCAGGCGCTCCTAATTCATTCAAACGATAACCGCATCCATGCAGGCCGCTTTAAGTGGCATTTAATTGAAGCTAACTCTACTGAACTCCCTTTTGCTAGCGAGAGTCTTGATTTAATAGTTCTGCCTCATGTTTTGGAGTTTGCATCTGACCCGCATCAGATACTTCGAGAAGTCGATCGAGTGCTACGACCCGAGGGACGCCTAATCATCTCCGGCTTCAATCCAGCTAGCCTGTGGGGTGCTCGACAATATCTCAGTAGATTAATTGGCACACCTTATCTTCCAAGAGATGGACAATTCATCAGCCTCATTCGCATTAAAGATTGGCTTGAGCTTCTCAACTTCTCTCTCGATCGCGGCCACTTTGGGTGCTACAAATTTCCCCTACAAGGCGAGGCTGTTATGGGCCAGATGAATTTTCTTGAAAAAATGGGGAATCGTTGGTGGCCAATATTTGGTGCAGTTTTCCTGGTTTCAGCAATCAAGCGCCAACAAGGAATGCGCCTGATAGGCCCAGCATCTCTAGCCCGAATTCCGGCAATTAAGCAACTAAGCCCCGCTGCAGAGCGAAGTAATCTGCAAAAAGACCTCAAGAGCAACAATACCCAGTAAATTATTGCAATGCCGCATACCAAACCCCCTCATATCGTGATTTATACAGATGGAGCCTGCAAAGGGAACCCCGGACCTGGTGGCTGGGGCGCCGTTTTGCGATCAGGTGGTCACGAAAAACATATCCATGGGGGTGAAAAACTCACTACTAATAACCGTATGGAGATTTGTGCGGTCATTTTTGCCCTTAAAGCATTAAAGCAACACAGTACAGTCGAACTATGGACTGATTCTCAATATGTCCAAAAGGGAGTTACTGAATGGCTGGAGGGATGGAAAAGACGCGGTTGGAAAACAGCCAGCAAGGATCCTGTTAAAAACGCGGATCTTTGGCAAGAGTTAGACACCCTGCTCCCACGCCATGACATCTCCTGGCACTGGGTAAGAGGTCACAACGGCCACCCTGGGAATGAGCTGGCAGACCAATTAGCCAATAAAGGAGTTGAAGAATTTCTACCCTAGGCCAATGCCGTTCGGCAAGCACCTTTTAGGGCGTCTTATGAGAGAATGAAGCTGCTTTAAAGCCCCCAGAAACAGCGTATAAACCCTAAAAAACCAAGAAAAACGAAGTCTGTGTCAAAAATCGAATCCTCTATTGATAAGTTGTTAGGCAAGCTCGTGCAACTAAAGGATGCGGGCAAGTCACGTTTATGTGCGCTTTGGAATAAATATTTTCCTCAGTTTGATAAGCTTAAAGGCATAAATTACACATCTATCAAGGCGTTCATCAAACGTTTCAAGTGGCGCATTTTGATTGTTTTGATACTGCTGTATGCGGGTTCAAAAACATATGATTATTTTTTCCCAACAGGCAAGAAGGCTGGTGGCCCACAAACAATCACTAGTATTGTGGTTGAGAAAAAGGATATACCACTGATCATCGAGGCAACCGGCACGATTGTCTCCAATAGCATTGTTGATATTCGCCCAATGGTCACCAACACCGTTACTAAAATTCACATCAAGGATGGACAAGATGTAACAGAAGGTCAACTTCTCTTCAGTCTAGATGACCGAAACGACAAGGCTAATTACGAAAAACTAAAGGCCTTAGCGGATGATGCCCAAAAGCAATATTTGCGCGCAAAGGAGTTGGTGGCGAAGAACTTTATTTCCAAGGCAGGATTAGAGACGTCTTTTGCAAATGCAAAGTCAGCACAAGCAGCGGCCCGTTCAGCAGAGGTGCAGCTCTCATTTGACTCAATACGCTCCCCTATTAGCGGTCGCGCCGGCATTATTAATGTGTTTCCAGGCTCCTTTGTGCAGGCTAGCAATGCGGTAATTAGCTCAACCAATGCCTCCGCAACTACAACTACTGGGTCAATGGTTACTATTACCCAGCTGAATCCCATCAATGTTCAATTTGTAATTCCAGAAAAGGATATTCCTGTTATTTTGGAAAACAAAAAGGCTGATGAGCCCTTGAAAGTTAAAGTAACTGTTGGCAATTCTGGCAAAACTGCCTATGAAGGCCAGGTTTTGGTTATCGATAATCAAGTAGATCCAGCGATTGCCGCAGTTAGAGTTAAGGCACAGATTCCAAATGAAAAAATGGAGCTCTTGCCCGGACAATTTGCTCGCATCTCACTAAATGCCAGCACATTAAAAGACGCAATTGCGGTTCCAACGCAAGCTATTGTGATTAGCCCAACAGGACGCCTTATCTACGTGGTTGATAAGGATGACAAAGTGACTGCCAAGCCAGTAAAAGTCACTTATGAATACCAAGGCACCTCAGTTGTTACGGGTATTCAAGCTGGTGACCGTATTGTTGTTGAGGGCAAGCAAAATTTACGTACAGGCAGCAAAGTGCGCGAGGCTAAAGCTGGCAAAGTTCCAGCTCCTGATGCTCCCGCAAACAATAATTCTGCTGCAGAGCAAAAATGACGCTTTCTGAGCTATGTATTAGACGCCCCGTCATGACGGTGTTGCTATCTATTGCAACCGTCATTGCTGGAAGCGTGGCGTATTTCAAAATTCCAGTAGCTGCTCTACCAAGCTTCAATACCCCAATTATTTCAGTCACTGCCAGTCTTCCAGGGGCAGCGCCAGAAAACATGGCATCCGCAGTTGCCTTACCGCTAGAGAAGGAATTCTCAACAATCGATGGCATCAAGGTCATTAGCTCAACCAATTCACTCGGATCAACCAGCATCACCCTTGAATTCAATAATGATCGTGATATTGATAAGGCGGCTGTAGATGTTCAAGCAGCTCTCTTGCGCGCTCAAAGGCGCCTACCTATTGAAATGACGGTACCGCCTTCTTACCGGAAAATTAATCCTGCAGATACACCTGTATTAATCGTCCGTATGAGCTCGCCATCTATTAGTCTCTCGGAAATGAATGCCTATGCCGAGAATCTCATGGCACCGAATTTATCGACGATTTCAGGCGTTTCTCAGGTTTCTGTTTATGGCGCCAAGCGATATGCAGTTCGCGTTAGCGTGAAACCAGATGCCCTAGGTAACCGCAATATAACAATGGATGAAGTGGCTGCTGCCATCAATAAAGCCAACACTAATAGCCCTGTTGGTACCCTAGACGGCCCACGACAACTCATTACCATCTATGCAAATCCTCAATTAGTTAAGGCGGAAGAGTTTGGCAATCTCATCATTGCGCAGCGCAATGGATATCCAATTTATCTTAAGGATGTGGCAGATGTACAAGAAAGCTACGAAGACGTAAAAACTTTTGCATCAGCAAAAGGTGAAAGATCTATTGCAATTGGTATTAATAGGCAACCAAATGCTAATACGGTTGAAGTGGTTGATTCTATTAAACGTTTGTTGCCATCGCTTAAAGCGCAGATGCCTGATTCTATTCAGCTGACACTAATCAACGATCGCTCACTCTCAATCATTGAGTCTATCCATGACGTTAATATAACCCTGCTTTTCACTATTGCATTGGTGATTCTGGTCATATTCCTGTTCCTCAAACATGTTTCAGCAACTGTTATCCCATCAATTAGCCTTCCTATTTCCTTAATTGGTGCATTTTTTGTCTTCTATTTCTTGGGCTACAGCCTAGATAACATCTCTTTATTGGGTATTACGCTAGCTGTTGGATTAGTGGTTGACGATGCCATTGTTGTCCTAGAGAACATCATGCGTTACGTTGAACAAGGCATGGATCCTCTTAAGGCTGCGCTTAAGGGAAGTAAGGAGGTGGGTTTTACTATCGTTTCTATTTCCCTGTCTTTGGTAGCAGTCTTCATTCCGCTCTTCTTTATGGCGGGTCCAATTGGCCTCCTGTTCAGAGAATTTGCAGTGGTCGTTACGCTAGCGATTTTGGTTTCTGCCGTTGTTTCATTAACAATAGTGCCAATGCTTTGCAGCCGCTACTTGCCAAAGCCTGACCACAAACCAAAAGAATATGAAATTACCAAGAAATTTGATCGTCTTTTTGATTGGACACTAAAGGCATACGTTCACTTTTTAGACTTAGCCCTAGTGAATCGCAAAAAGGTATTGTGGGGTGCGATTGCTAGCTGCGTCATTACAGTCGCCCTCTTTATCTATAGCCCTAAAGGCTTCTTCCCCGAAGAAGATATCGGTCAATTGCGAGTTACGGTTGAAGCCTCAGAGGACACTTCTTTTAAAACGATGATTGCCCTGCAAGATCAAGCAGCCAAAATTGTTGATAGCGACCCTAACGTTGCTACATCTATTTCTATTTTGGGTGGCGGACAAAGCTCAGGACGCAATACCGGTCGGTTCTTCATCATTTTGAAGCCCAAAGATGAGCGTCAAAAAATGAGCAAGGTAATGGAAGGTCTTCGAACCAAGTTCAGAGAAATTCCCGGCATCCAGGTTTACATGAGCCCAGTGCAGAATCTACAACTAGGCGGAAGAAGTAGTAAAAGCCGTTACCAATTCACATTACAAAGCGTTGGCTTTGAGGGTGTAAATGAATGGGCTGACAAGTTGTTGCAAAAGATGCGGTCTGATCCGATCTTTAGAGATGTGACTAGCGATTCACAACTGAAGGGTCTTAACGTCAAAATCGAAATTGACCGTGAAAAAGCAGCGAGCGCTGGTGTATCCATAGCCGATATACGGACTGCCCTCTACTCTTCATTTGGCGAGCGCCAGGTGTCCACCATTTACACGCCAGTTAATACCTACTATGTCATTCTTGAAACAGCAGAGGATGATAGGCAGTTTGAAACAGACTTGAATAAAGTTTATGTACGAGGCAGAGCTACTGACAAGCTCATACCGCTGTCTAGCTTGGCTAGCTTTGTAAGAACGGTTGGTCCAACTGCCGTAAATCATCAAGGTCAAATTCCTGCTGTAACGATTTCATTTAACTTGGCACCAGATGTCTTTTTGGGAGACGCAACTAAAGCAATTGATCGATTTGTAAAAGAAGTTGATCTGCCACCTTCTATCATTACCAGCTATGGCGGCGATGCGGCTGTCTTTAAAGATAACCAATCTGGCCAAGTAATCTTATTACTAGCAGCCTTAGGTGTAATTTATATCCTACTTGGCGTTTTGTATGAGAGCTATATACACCCGCTCACCATTTTGGCTGGACTACCCTCCGCTGCTATTGGCGCCATCTTAGCCCTGCGTATTTTTGGTTTTGAGCTAACCATTGTTGCCTCAATTGGAATCTTGCTACTTATTGGTATTGTTAAGAAGAATGCGATCTTGATGATCGACTTTGCCTTGGATGCGCAACGCAATCAAGGCATGAGTCCAGAGAAAGCGATTAGAGAGGCTTGTATCTTGCGCTTTAGACCCATCATGATGACCACAATTGCCGCTTTGATGGGTGCACTGCCAATTGCCCTCGGCCTTGGTGCTGGTGCAGAGTTACGCCAACCTTTAGGCATCAGTGTTGCCGGAGGCTTGATATTTTCTCAATTTGTAACACTCATCATTACTCCGGTAATTTATCTTTATCTGGATAAATATGCAGGTAATGGTCCGATGGATATTCCACCTGCAGTTCTAGAGGGGACCTAATGCGTCAAGTTATTCTCGATACCGAAACCACAGGCTTAAACCCTGCTACAGGCGACCGCATTATTGAAATCGGTTGTGTTGAAATGGTTGGTCGTCGCTTAACAGATCGAACTTTTCATTACTACATCAATCCAGAGCGTGATATTGATGCTGGCGCCTTTGCGGTACACGGCCTCTCAAGAGAGTTTTTATCTGACAAACCAATTTTTGCAAATATTGTTGAGCAGCTTATTGAGTTTGTAGATGGCGCTGAAATTGTTATTCATAACGCAGCTTTCGACTTGGGTTTTTTAGATAATGAGTTCGCCCTCTTAAAACGCCCTCCGTTCCGTAACCTAGCTTCAAAAGTTACCGATACTTTGCTCGATGCACGCCAAATGTTCCCAGGCAAACGCAACTCCTTGGATGCTTTATGTGAGCGCTTCTCTATTAGCAACAAGCATCGCACCTTGCACGGCGCTTTACTGGACGCCCAACTTTTGGCCGAAGTCTATGTGGCAATGACAAGGGGTCAAGAGGATCTGTCTATTGATCTCATTGATTACACCGTAGGTGCAGATTCCTCTGGTCATACCAAAGCCCTGCCCGCCAACTTAAAAATACTTTCAGCATCAGAAGATGATCTACTCAGCCATGAAAAAATTCTTGCTGAAATTGCTAAAGCAAGTAAAAAGGACTCCGTTTGGAGTCCTTTAAGCACCTCAAGTTAAGCATCTGTTTAGATTGCTGCTGCAATCGCCTTGCCCAAATCATCAGTCTTTGCTGTTCCACCAAGATCAGGCGTCAAAGGTGCATTTCCAGGGCCAGAAGCTAATACTTTTTCGATCGCTGTAAATATAGCTTTGCCAGCCTCTGGATAGCCAAGGTGATCAAGCATCATTGCCCCGCTCCAAATTTGACCAATCGGGTTGGCAATCATCTTGCCAAAGATGTCGGGCGCAGACCCATGCACTGGCTCGAATAATGATGGGAACTTGCCTTCTGGATTAATACTTCCTGATGGTGCTACGGCAATTGTGCCGGTACAAGCAGGACCCAAGTCGGATAGGATGTCGCCAAATAAATTGCTTGCGACAACTACATCAAAACGATCTGGATTCATTACAAAGTGTGCAGCCAAAATATCGATGTGATATTTGTCTGTCCTAACATCCGCAAACTTCTTCGACATTGCTTCTACGCGCTCATCCCAGTAAGGCATCGTAATGGCAATTCCATTTGACTTGGTGGCTGAAGTGAGATGCTTCTTAGGACGACTTTGTGCCAGATCAAATGCGTATTGCAAAATACGATCTACACCTTGTCTTGTGAACACAGATTCCTGAATAACAATCTCACGATCAGTATCGGGGAACATTTTTCCACCAACACTGGAGTATTCGCCTTCAGTATTCTCACGCACGACAAAGAAATCGATATCACCAGGCTTTCGATTGGCTAATGGGCATGGAACACCTGGCAACAAGCGTACTGGACGTAAATTGACGTATTGATCAAAGCCACGACGGAATTGAATCAAGCTACCCCACAACGAAACGTGGTCAGGAAGAACGTCAGGCATTCCTACTGCGCCAAAAAAGATTGCGTCGTACTTCATTAAGGTATCGAACCAATCATCCGGCATCATTTTGCCGTGCTTGAGATAGTAATCACAGCTTGCAAAGTCAAAATGATCAAACTGCATTCCAAGATTAAATTTGCGATTGGCAGCCTCAAGTGCACGGACTCCCTCAGGCATAACTTCTTTACCAATGCCATCGCCTGGAATAACAGCAATCTTTGGATTTTTAAAAATTTTCTTTGCGTTCATAGGTAACTTGTCTCTTTATATTTTTTTGGTGAATATGAATTTTACAAATTTCTAGCTAATGGCACGGCGGATCTCATCCGGCGCCTTTTTACTACCTTTTTCTACAGAATCGGTATCGTAATCGGTGGTGTTTTCTATCGTCTCTGGAGCTGCTTCTAGCATGCGAATATTGTCTTTAGGGCAAATTGGTGCGCCATAACTAGCCCATTTTTTAAGCAAGGTAACCTCATAGCCGCATTGACTGCATTTAGCTTTGCTCCGACTAGCATTACTTGGCCTAGGAGGCGGAAAAACAATGGCCTGATGTGGATATGGCCCCAGCTCCTGGCTAATCATCATCAGCTTTACCGTTAACTCTTCTGTGGCATGTGCCATCCGGGCTGGACCTTCTAGACCAACCGTCTGAGCAATGCCCTTGAAATCCTCGCCATGACCACTAAAACAGTCATCTACGGCATGGCAAAGCTCATGCACCAAGGTATCTAAAAGCTGTACCGGCTCATCTAATTTAGGGGAGATAAATATCTCATTAACACCACCGCCAGATCGCTCACGAGGCCAACACTGACCGAGTGTTGTTCTGGGGCTGCTGGAGGCTGGAAAGCCACAGGAAACTCTTACAGGAGGGATTGCATAACCCGCTTTTGAAAATACCGGCTCCAAATGCCTTACAGCATCCTCAAGCCATGCTTCGCGAACTGTATGTTGCTTCATCTAACTGATCTTCTATCGAATTTCTGGGACAAAAAAGCTTAAATTGCGATCATACGCCACCATAAGTAGAATGAACCAATGAAAGATCTAGAAAGCCTGAGTGCCTCCCAAGCTATCAAAGCCCTCTCTAAAAGGGAGATAAAGGCCACGGATTTACTACTCTCCTGTCTTGACCGCATAGGGCAACGGGAGAGTCTTGTAAAAGCTTGGACTAGCCTTGGCAAGGAAAATGCCTTATCGCACGCCAAAGAGCTGGATAAAGGGGCATTTAAAGGTATTTTGCATGGACTTCCTATAGGCGTAAAAGACCTTTTTGACACCTATGACTTGCCAACCTCTTACGGCTCTCCCATCTACGCCAATCACTATCCAGTAGCCGATGCCGTTTCAATTGCATTGATGCGACAGGCCGGCTGCATCATTCTGGGTAAAACTGTTACTACAGAGTTGGCATCATTTAAAAGCGGTCCAACAACAAATCCACATAATTCAAGGCATACACCCGGCGGATCCTCAAGCGGCTCGGCGGCAGCGGTTGCCGACTTTATGGTGCCTCTAGCAACAGGCAGCCAAACAGCTGGCTCTATGATTCGCCCAGCATCCTATTGTGGCGTAGTGGGTTTTAAACCCAGCTTGGGTAAAGTTAGTATTGCGGGCGTTAAGAGCCTTTCGCCCTCATTAGACACTTTAGGATGTTTTGGTAGAGCGGTAGAGGATGTAGGGTTAGGTGTGGCAGCCATGAGTGGAGATCATCGTCTTGCAAAGATTGAGACTCTAAATAACAAGCCCCGCATTGCCATTTGCAAAACTTCAAACTGGTCACTTGCCAACAAGGAAACTGCAACAGCTATGGCTGTAGCACGTCATGCGGCGGAACATATTGCTAAATCAACTGTTACGGATTTAAAACTGCCCAAATCATTTGATGACATTACACAAGTACAAACTCGCATCATGCTCTCTGAAATGTCGCGCAGCTTTCTATTTGAGCGAACCCACTATCCAAAGAAATTAAGCTTGATATTAAGTAAGCAACTCACTGACGGTGCTGCAATCAGCTATGAGCAATATACAAAAGACTTAATTTTTGCCTGCAATGCAAAATCATCTATCAACGCCCTATTCATTGATGAGGTTGATCTATTGATAGCACCTAGCGCTACGGGTGAAGCACCCGATATAAAAGATGGGACAGGTGACCCCGTCTTTTGTCGAGAGTGGACTCTCTTGGGGCTGCCTTGTATCAATATCAATGTAACCAGTGGTCCGAGCGGATTACCTGTTGGCGTCCAGCTGATAGCTGGGCCAGGCAAAGATCATTTCCTTTTAAGCGCAGCAAGGGCCTTTGCACTTGCCTTGCCTGACCCCACCTTAAGAGATCAGGCATAGAGTAAATATCAGTCGAGCGTTATGTTTGCTGCTTTAATAGCTTTACTCCAAAAAGGGATTTCTTTCTTCACTAAAGCATCCGTTTGCGCTGGATTGAGATAACGTAGCTCTACTCCAGCCGAATCAGAACGCTCTTTTACCTCGGGTAATGCCAAACTCTGTTTTACTGAGTTTGTCAGTTTTGAGATAACGGGAGCTGGTGTACCTGCAGGTGCATACAAGGCAACCCAAGACTCTAACTGAAATGAAGGCAGACCTGCTTCTGCAGTGGTTGGTACATTAGGCATGCCAGGATGACGATTTTTTCCAGTTACAGCCAAGCCTTTTAATTTTCCGCTTTGTACATGCTGCATCAAAGAAGGTGGTGTACTAATGAATACTTGAACTTGTCCTGCCAATACGTCTTGAATGGCAGGTCCCGATCCCTTGTAAGGTACATGCACCATGTCTACACCAGTTGTTTGCTTAAAGATCTCTGTACCAATATGAGAAACCGAGCCATTGCCTTGCGATGCATAATTTAATTTACCTGGATTTGCCTTTGCGTATGCAATGAACTCTTTCAGGCTATTGACTGGCACCGATGGATGCACAGCAATCACATTCGTTGAGACAGTTAACAAAGCTACAGGTGAAAAGTCTTTAATTGGATCCCAAGCTAGCTTGTCAAATAATGCAGGGTTACCTACATGATATCCAGAGTAAGAAATTAATAAAGTGTATCCATCGGGCTTTGAATTAGCGACATATTGATATGCAATATTTCCGCTGGCACCTGGCTTGTTATCCACAACCACTGTTTGACCAATAACTCTTGTCAATGGCTCACTCAATAAACGAGCTGAGGTATCAACCAAACCACCGGGTGGATTCGGAACAACCAAAGTAATCGGTCTATCCGGAAATGATTGAGCAGATGCCAATCCTACAAAACCGAAACTTAATACCGCAAATACGCTACTTATAAATCTACTTTTATTCATCACTGTCTCCAGATTTTTATTATTGAAGCTTATCTTTGCCCAATTTTTACACTACCAAATACTGCTTGTGCTTCACGCGGCAAGCAGCGCCAATAACGCTCATTTGCTGTAACCGTTCCGTCCAAAGCCGCAGCCGCCTCCCAAGCCCAACGTGGTTTATATAAAAACGCTCTTGCTAGTGCAATTAAATCTGCATCACCCTCCTGCAAAATATCTTCAGCTTGCTGAGGCTCTGTAATTAAACCAACAGTCATAGTTGGCAAACCAGATTGATCTTTGACAATCTTTGCAAACGGCACCTGATAGTTTGGACCAATCGCAATTTTCTGTTTTGGAGAAATACCGCCTGAAGAGATATGCACAAAATCACAACCCAATGGTTTAAGTTGTTTAGCAAAATCCGCTGTTTCTTCGGGGGTCCACCCTCCTTCAATCCAATCGCTAGCAGAAATTCGGATGCCAAGAACACCTTGATAAGCCGCTCTTACGGCTGCAAATAGCTCCAGTGGAAACCGAATTCGATTTTCAAATGATCCACCGTATTCATCAGTGCGTTGATTGGCAATCGGCGATAAAAATTGATGCAGGAGATAACCATGCGCCCCATGAAGTTCAATGCCTTCAATGCCAATACGATCTGCGCGCTTAGCTGCTGCAACAAAATCCGCAATCAACTGCTTTAACTCGGCCTTACTTAATTCGTGAGGGGGGCGCTCTCCATCTAACTGCGGAATGGCTGAAGGCGCTAGCGTTTCCCAGCCACCTTGATCCATTGCAAGCAGTTGTCCACCATTCCAAGGTGTAGCACTAGAGGCTTTGCGACCTGCATGGGCTAACTGGATAAAAACGGGTACAGCGGGGGCCAAGGAGCGAGCACGGGTTAATTTATCTTTAAGCGCCGCTTCTGTGCGGTCATCCCACAGACCTAAGCAAGCTGGAGTTATGCGAGCCTCTGGGCTAACACCCGTGGCTTCAATAATGAAAAGTGCTGCGCCGCTATTGAGCAAATTACCCCAATGCATTAGGTGCCAGTCTGTTGCCTCCCCATTGCTGGCTGAATATTGGCACATTGGGGCCACTACTATCCGGTTAGCCAGCTCGAGGGGTCCACGTGGCGAATTGAGGCTGTAGCTAGAGAATAAAAGACTCATTGAATACCTTAAAAAGCCCAAATAAGGGTCAAAAATACGAAAATTGCCGTAAAGCGATAGAATACTCAAAAAGTAGAATAAACGAGACAGTCAAGTCGTGCAGGCTAGCTATAGCTGAGCGGCTTTTTATCCAAAAACCCTATAAACACTCACTACAAGAGACTATGAACGCACCACAAGCCTTTGAATCAAAAGAAGATATTGGCCACTATGTTGGCGGAAATGTTGTTAACCCTAAAGATGGCCGTTTTGCTGATGTCTACAACCCTACTAAGGGATCTGTTGCCCGCCGTGTTGCCCTTGCTAGCCGTAAGGAAGTCGATGCTGCCGTAGCAATTGCGCAAAAAGCTTTTGAGAGCTGGAGTCAAACTAGCCCCCTACGCCGTTCCCGTATCTTGTTTAAGTACTTAGAACTCTTAAACGCTAATCGCGATGAATTGGCTGCGATCATTACAGCAGAGCATGGCAAAGTATTTACTGATGCGCAAGGGGAAGTTACTCGTGGAATTGAAATTGTGGAATTTGCTACTGGCATTCCAGAATTGCTCAAAGGTGACTACACAGAACAAGTTTCTACAGACATTGATAACTGGGTAATGCGTCAACCATTGGGCGTAGTTGCTGGTATCACGCCATTTAACTTCCCTGTCATGGTGCCAATGTGGATGTTCCCAATGGCAATCGCTTGTGGCAATACATTCATTCTGAAGCCTAGCCCTACTGACCCAACTGCATCTTTGTTTATGGCTAAGCTCCTCAAGGAGGCAGGTCTACCTGATGGTGTATTTAACGTCGTTCAGGGCGATAAAGAAGCGGTTGATGCCTTGATTGAAAATCCAGTTGTTAAGGCTGTAAGTTTTGTAGGCTCTACCCCAATTGCGAACTACATTTATGAGCGCTGCGCTCACTTTGGCAAACGTTCACAAGCTTTGGGCGGCGCTAAGAATCACATGGTCATCATGCCTGATGCTGATATTGATAAAGCAATTGACGCATTGGTTGGTGCTGCATACGGCTCAGCTGGCGAACGCTGTATGGCGATTTCAGTGGCAGTCTTGGTTGGTGATGTTGCTGAAAAGATCATGCCAAAATTGATCGAGCGCACAAAGACGCTGAAGGTGAAGAACGGCATGGAGCTTGATGCCGAAATGGGCCCAATTGTTTCTAAAGCAGCCCTTGAGCGTATCACTGGCTATATCGAGAGTGGCGTAGCTTCTGGCGCAAAATTATTAGTTGATGGTCGCGGCCTCAAAGTACCTGGTAATGAAAATGGCTTCTTTATCGGCGGCACATTATTTGACAATGTCACCCCCGATATGAAGATCTACTTAGAAGAAATCTTTGGACCAGTATTGTCTTGCCTACGCGTTGCGAACTTTACTGATGCATTAAACCTTGTGAATTCATGCGAGTTCGGCAATGGCGTTGCTTGCTTCACTAGTGATGGCAATATTGCTCGCGAGTTTGCGCGTCGTGTACAGGTTGGTATGGTTGGTATTAACGTGCCTATTCCTGTGCCAATGGCGTGGCATGGTTTTGGTGGCTGGAAAAAGTCCATCTTCGGTGATATGCATGCATATGGCAAAGAAGGTGTCCGTTTTTATACCAAGCAGAAGAGCGTGATGCAGCGCTGGCCTGAAAGCATAGCTAAGGGCGCAGAGTTTGTGATGCCTACCTCTAAGTAATCCTTGGGTTTAAATAGCAAAAAGCGATCTTCGGATCGCTTTTTTATTTGCTGAGTTGTTATTAGAGGATTACTGAAGAGTATTTTTTAATGCTGGAATAATTGGCATTGATAGCACATCAATACCCTCTTCCCTTAAGGCTTCAGCCTCATCCAAAGTTGTCTGACCGCGAATACTTCTCTCCGGGGATTCTTTGTAGTGAATCTTTCTGGCTTCAGCAGCAAAAGAGTCGCCGACATCTTCAGAACGGCCCATAAGCTCTCTCATACCCTTCAAGAAGGCCGCTTGAACTTGCGCCTCTAGCTGGGAATGATCGCTGCCAGTAAGCGCAACCACACCTCCACTCAGATTTTCAGATTCAGTCTTAGGCATTGCTAACTCTGCAGAAGATGATTTACCAATATGCGGCGCTGATGGCATGCGGGTAATTTCTGTGCTATCACAAACCGGACAGGCAAGCATTCCTTTATCTTGTTGGGCAAGATAATCTTCTTCTGAAGCAAACCACCCCTCAAAACGGTGATCTAAGGGGCAAGCTAAGTTATAGACTTTCATAAAACGTATATAGGGGCAAAAACGATAAATTCAATACCCCTATTTTAATCGGGTTTAGAAACGCCCTATTCGATCGGGGTTGGTTTAACCAGACCCCTGCGATAACGGTCTAGCCAATAGGCTGAAATCGTGGTTTTAACGTCCGTAATCTCGCCATTCTCGACCCACCCGATTAGCTGGTCTAGGGGTGCGGCAAAGACGTCCAAGAACTCCTCATCATCAAGATGACTCTTACCAGGAACCAAGTCTTCAGCCAAGTAAATATCAATAAGTTCAGTTGAGTAAGAAATTACCGGATGAATGCGGCGAATGTAACTCCACTTCTTGGCCGTATAGCCCGTCTCTTCCTCGAGCTCTCTTTTAGCGCATAGAAGATGGTCTTCACCAATTTCTAACTTACCCGCCGGAATCTCTATACAAGCTTTTGCGATTGGGTAACGATATTGGCGTTCCAGAAGTACCCTGCCATCATCAAGAATTGCAACAACCGCTACAGCCCCGGGATGCGTTAAATACTCGCGCACAGCTTCTTCGCCATTCGGCAAAGCAATTTTGTCGCGCTTCATCTTCAGAAAAATACCGCCATAAATATCTTCACCAGAAATGCGCTCTTCGCGTAAATGAGAATCGCCTGCTGGTAGATCGTTAAATGATTTTTCAGTCATTTACTTATCCTTTTGAAAATCGATGACCTCATCATACAAAACAGCCATGACACTTGAATGTCATAAACAATAAAGGCTCCCTAAGGAGCCTTTAATTACATTGGGCTTTGCATTAGGAGCCCAATAAAGTGCGACGCATAGCATCTAAGCATAAACCCATTAATCCAGCAGGAATGATGCCGATCGCCAATACCAAAATACTATTTAAACCCAAGATGCCTTTTGCAAAACCAGAACCACTAACGGTGATCTCATGCTCAGGCTCATCAAAGTACATTACCTTGACAACTCGGAGGTAGTAAAAAGCGCCGATCAAGGAAGCAATCACAGCGATTACAGCCAAGAAAGTATGCTCTGCATCAACCAGGGCCTCAAGAACACCTAACTTAGCAGCAAAGCCCACCGTTGGCGGGATGCCAGCCAATGAGAACATCATCACAAGACCAATAAAGGCAAACCATGGGTGCTTCTTATTGAGGCCTTTCAAGCCATCCAAGGTTTCGCAGTCATAACCCTTACGTGACAGAACCATCAATAAACCAAAGGTGCCTAGGGTAGTTAAAACATAGGTAATGGCGTAGAACATTGCTGCGCTGAAAGCATGGTCATCAAATACAGACAACATACCTAAAAGAACAAAGCCCATTTGCGCAATGGCTGAGTAAGCCAGCATACGCTTTACGTTGGTTTGAGCGATCGCAGTAACGTTACCTACAACTAAAGATAAGACTGCCAGCAATACCAACATCGGTTGCCAGTCGCCTAGCAATGGCAATAATGTATTTACCAACAAACGGAACAACAATGCAAAAGCAGCAAGTTTTGGAGCTGCTGCGATCATCAATGTAACAGCCGTTGGTGCGCCCTGATAAACATCAGGCACCCACATATGAAATGGCACTACGCCTAATTTGAATGCCAAGCCGGCTACAATAAAGACTAAGCCAAATGCCATAACCAGGTGGTTAACTCTAGGGTCGGCTACAACCTTAAAAATTTCGATCAGATCCAATGATCCGGTTACGCCATACAACATGGACATACCGTAAAGCAAGAATCCAGAAGCCAATGCACCTAAGATAAAGTACTTAATACCAGCCTCAACACTCTTTTCGCTGTTGTGACGCATTGCCACCAGGGCGTATGTAGGCAAAGCCATTAACTCAAGACCGAGATACAAGGTCAACAGATTTGCGCCAGAAATCAATACAAATTGACCAAGCAAAGCAAGCAAAGCCAATACGATGAAGTCCGGGCGGAATAAAGCACGATCCATCAAATACTGCTTGGAATAAATCAAGCTTACCAATACAGCTATGCAAGAGCACGCTTTGAGCAAGTTTGAAAAAGGATCCGACTGGAACAGGCCATTCATTGCAACTAGAGGTGGATCAGCCATGCGACCTACAAAAGCAAAAACTAAGCAAACCAACAAAATGATTGTGAAGAAATAAACAAAGCCGACTCCACGAGGGGTATGGAATACATCTTGCTCAACACCGGGAGTTGTTATCACTCTTTCGGGAACGTAAACACTCGCAACTAGTAGTAAACAGGTTGCAATCAGTAAAACAAGTTCCGGCAGGATGGCGTATAGGTCGAATGCTTGCATTTGTGCTTACTCAGAGTTTGCTAACAGCAACATGCTGTAGGAGATTAATCACAGCTGGATGAATGATGTCAGTGAATGGCTTTGGATAAACACCCATACCAATCACACAGATCGACAGAACAGCCATCAAGAAATATTCACGGCAGTTTAAGTCTTTCAACTCTTCTACATGAGCGTTATTGATCGCGCCAAAAAATACGCGCTTAACCATCCATAATGAATAAGCAGCACCCAAGATCAAAGCTGTTGCTGCCAAGATACCAATGACAAAATCATAATCAACGGCAGCCAGAATCACCATGAACTCGCCTACGAAACCAGAAGTTGCAGGCAAGCCGCAGTTAGCCATTGCCATCAATACCGCAAACACAGTAAATGCAGGCATACGATGTACAACGCCACCGTAATCAGCGATCTGACGTGTATGCATACGGTCGTAAAGCACGCCAATAGAAAGGAACATTGCGCCTGCTACAAAACCGTGAGAAATCATTTGCACAATACCGCCCTCAATACCCAAAGGACTAAAGAGGAAGAAACCTAGGGTTACAAAACCCATATGCGCCACAGATGAATAAGCAACCAGCTTCTTCATATCCTTCTGGACCAGGGCAACTGCACCCACATAGATCACAGCAACCAAAGATAGGAAGATTACAAATGGTCCCAAATACTGACTTGCATCTGGAGCGATAGGCAATGAAAAGCGCAGGAAGCCGTAAGCACCAAGCTTCAACATAATCGCAGCCAAAACTACGGAACCACCTGTTGGCGCCTCAACGTGAACGTCTGGCAACCAAGTATGCAATGGCCACATTGGAACTTTTACAGCAAACGCCATAAAGAACGCAGCAAACAATAGGATCTGCTCAACGATATCTAAACGGGTATTTTGCCAAGCCAAGATATCAAAGGTATTGGTTACGTTGTACAGATAAAGCATGGCAATCAAGGTAAGCAAAGACCCGAGCAAGGTGTACAAGAAGAACTTGAATGCTGCGTAAATACGATTATGGCCACCCCACACACCAATAATGATGTACATCGGGATCAACGTTGCCTCAAAGAAGACATAAAACAATAAGGCGTCTAGGGCACAAAATACACCAATCATTAATCCTGATAGGATCATGAAAGAGGCCATATATTGAGACACTTTCGTTTCAATCACTTCCCATGCAGCTATCACCACAATGATATTGATGAAAGCAGTGAGAACTATGAACCAAACGGAGATACCGTCGATCCCCAAGTAATAGCTAATGTCGTAGCGCGGAATCCAGCTAAGTTTTTCAACAAACTGCATGCCAGGATTTGCAATATCAAATTGCAATATCAAAGGTAATGTTGCAATGAAGCCGAGTACGGCACCGATAAGAGCTAACCAGCGAACGCCGGCAGTTGGCTTCTCAGACCCATAAAACAAAATAATGAGTCCAAAGACAATCGGGGTCCAGATGGCGTAAGAAAGAATCATAGTGGCTACTTAAGTAACAAAGGCCTAGCGAACAAAAGGCAGATAAGCGTACAAAACCCAAGCTAACAATACCGCTAGGCCCGCAATCATTGCGAATGCATAGTGATAAAGATAACCGGATTGCAAATGGCGAATAACTCCAGCAAAGCGCCCTACTGAATGCGCACTGCCGTTAACAAAGAATCCATCGATAACCTTTTGGTCGCCGCGATGCCATAGGAAGCCACCAATCCAAATGAGGCCCTTAGCAAATACAGCTTGGTTGATTTCATCGAGATAGTATTTGTTATCAAACAATTTCTTAACAGGTGCAAATGTTTCAGCAACTTTGCCAGGCAATTTTGGTGCCCACAAATAACCAATGGCTGCAGTCAACACACCCAGCACAACCAGGAGTAACACTGGCGATGTGAAAGCATGTATTGCCATAGCAACTGGACCATGGAATTCATCTTCCAATTCTTTCATCACTGGATGGCGTGCCAAATCAATAAATATTGAATCGCCAAAGTATGTTCCAAACAACAATGGAGAGATGGTGTAGAAGCCAATGATCACAGATGGAATTGCCAAGAGAATTAGTGGCAAGGTCACAACAAACGGTGACTCATGTGGTTTTTGACCAGGCGCTAATCCATGATGTGCATGATCATCGCCCTGCTCTGCATGATGATGATGGTCATGTGCATCATCATGGCCCCAGCGCGCTTTACCGTGGAATACAAAGAAATATAAACGGAAGGAATACAAGGCTGTTACAAATACACTCGCCATAACTGCAAAGTAAGCAAATCCAGAACCAGGAATATGACTTGCAGCGACCGCTTCAATAATCGAGTCTTTTGAATAGAAGCCGGAGAAGAATGGTGTACCTACAAGTGCCAAGTTACCCAGCAACATCATGAGACAAGTAATCGGCATATATTTCCAGAGACCACCCATCTTACGCATATCTTGCTCATGATGCATACCTAGAATCACGCTACCAGCAGCAAGGAACAATAAGGCCTTAAAGAAAGCATGAGTCATCAAGTGGAAGATGGCAACTGGGTAAGCAGAAACACCCAAAGCAACAGTCATGTATCCAAGCTGAGACAAAGTGGAATAAGCAACCACCCGCTTGATATCGTTTTGGACTATGCCAAGAAAGCCCATAAAGAGCGCAGTGATAGAGCCAATCACCAAGATAAAGCTCAAAGCAGCATCAGACAACTCGAATAATGGTGACATGCGTGACACCATAAAGATGCCAGCGGTAACCATTGTTGCAGCATGAATCAATGCAGAAATGGGGGTTGGACCTTCCATTGAATCGGGCAACCAAACATGCAATGGAAATTGAGCTGATTTACCCATGGCGCCAATAAACAAGCAAATACAAGCAACCGTCATTAAATTCCAGTTGGTACCAGGCAATGTTTGCGCTGCTAAAGCAGAATTCTGAGCAAAGATCACGTCGTACTGCATCGAGCCAGTGCTTGCTAACAAAATACCGATACCAAGAATGAAGCCAAAATCACCAACGCGGTTAACCAAGAATGCCTTCATATTGGCAAACACCGCAGATTGGCGCTCAAAGTAGAAGCCAATCAGCAAGTATGAAACCACACCAACCGCTTCCCATCCAAAAAAGAGCTGTAATAGGTTATTACTCATTACCAACATCAACATGGCGAAGGTAAATAAAGAAATATAGGAGAAGAAACGGTTGTAGCCCTCTTCACCATGCATATAACCTATGGTGTAGATGTGAACCATCAGCGACACAAAGGTCACTACGCACATCATTGTTGCTGTAAGGGGGTCAATTAAGAAGCCAATATCGAGATTGAGTTCACCCAATTGCATCCAGCGGTACACAGTTCCATTGAAATAAAAACCATCCATCACTTGCACTAAAACATTGCAGGACAAAACAAATGCAATTGTTACGCCCAGAATAGTTACAAACTGACTGGCGCCATGCCCAATTCGATTGCCGCCTAATTTAGTACCAAAGAATCCAGCAATGATGGAGCCAACCAATGGCGCCAAAGGAATTGCGCAGAGTACGGGAATATTTAAGGTCAATTGCATGACTAGCCTTTAAGGTGGTCAAGATCTTCGGCATTAATGGTGTCAACCTTACGGAAGAGCACAACCAAAATTGCCAAGCCGATAGCCGCTTCAGCAGCTGCCACTGTCAAAATAAAGAATACGAATACTTGACCTGCCATATCTCCCAAGTAGTGAGAGAAGGCAACGAAGTTCATGTTGACCGCAAGAAGCATTAATTCGATTGCCATCAGCAATACGATCACATTCTTGCGATTTAAGAAAATGCCAATAACGCTAGTTGCAAAGAGAATTGCACTAAGCACTAAATAGTGAGCGAGAGTAATACTCATTTCTTCTCTCCTCTTGAATCTTGCTTAGCAGCCATGTCTGAGCCCATTTTTACAATACGCATACGATCCGTAGCAACCACATTGACTTGTTCGTGAATATTTTGTGACTTAGAGTCCTTACGATTGCGCAAGGTCAAAGCAACGGCAGCAATTATTGCCACCAATAAGATCACACCAGCCACCTCAAACGCGTAAACGTAATCAACAAAGATCAGCATACCCAAAGCTTGAGTATTGTTTGCCATCATTTCTTCTGGCATCGGCTGCACTGGCGCATTAGTTCCAATAAAGCTACGAATGATCACTATAGAGAGTTCAAGAACAATCACAGCGCCCATCAAGAAAGCAACTGGCAGGAATTTTTTGAAATCTCGACGCAAATGTTCTAGATCCAAATCGAGCATCATGACTACGAAAAGGAATAAAACCATCACCGCACCAACATAAACCAAGATCAAGGCCAGACTCAAAAACTCGGCTTTAAGCAACATCCAAAGGCCAGAGGCGCAGAAAAAAGCCAAGACCAAGAATAAAGCTGCATGGACTGGATTTCGAGCTGTGATCACACGCAATGCAGAGATAACGAGTAATCCTGCAAAACCGTAGAAGAAAACAGCAAACAAAGTAGATGGATCGAATGTCATATTCAGTTCAGCTCAATTCGATTAACGGTAAGGTGCATCAGCTGCACGGTTAGCGGCGATATCTTTTTCATATTTATCGCCAACAGCCAAAAGCATGTCCTTAGTGAAATACAGGTCACCACGCTTATCGCCAAAATATTCAAAAATATTGGTTTCAACAATTGCGTCCACGGGACAAGCTTCTTCACAGAATCCGCAGAAAATACACTTTGTTAAATCAATGTCATAACGACTGGTACGGCGAGTACCATCATCACGCTCAGCGGTCTCGATAGTAATTGCATATGCTGGACAAACTGCCTCACAGAGTTTGCAACCAATGCATCGCTCCTCGCCATTTTCATAACGACGAAGTGCATGTAAACCGCGGAAGCGATTAGACAATGGAGTCTTCTCGTCTGGATACTGAACAGTGATTTTTGGCTTAAAAAGATAGCGGCCAGTAATAGACATGCCAGTTAGGATGTCCTTAAGCATCAAGCTATCGAGGAATTGGGAAATTTTCTTAAACATGATTAGTCAACTTATTTCCAAATATTCCATGGGGACACAACCCATGCGCCGATAACAACCACCCAGAATACGGAGATGGGAATAAAAATCTTCCAACCCAAACGCATAATTTGGTCATAGCGATAGCGTGGCAATGTGGCACGCAACCAGATCACGCAAGACAGGAGGAAGAATGTCTTGCCAAAAAGCCAGAAGAAACCTGGAATATCGCGCAAGATTGGCAAATCAACGATCGGCAACCAGCCACCCAAGAACATGATTGATGCAACAGCAGCAATCAAAATCATATTGGCGTATTCCGCCAAGAAGAACATCGCAAAAGACATGCCTGAATACTCAACCATGTGTCCCGCAACGATCTCAGACTCGCCCTCAACGACGTCAAATGGGTGACGGTTGGTTTCGGCAACGCCGGAAATAAAGTAAATCAAGAACATTGGCAACAATGGGAGCCAATTCCAAGATAGAAAATTCAGACCCATATCCGCAAACACACCCTGCTCTTGAGATGACACGATGGCGCTTAAGTTTAGAGAACCAGATGTCAGCAACACTGTTACCAAAGCAAAGCCCATCGCAATTTCATATGAAATCATTTGGGCTGATGCGCGCATTGCACCGAGGAAAGGATATTTCGAATTGGATGACCAGCCGGCCAAAATCACTCCATAAACACCGATCGATGAGATAGCCATGATGTAAAGCAAACCAGCATTAACATCAGCCAAAACCATCTTTGCTTGAAATGGGATGACAGCCCATGCTGCAAACGCAGGCATGATCACCATAATTGGCGCAATGAAATACAGCACTTTGCTTGCCTGAGCAGGAGCAATAATCTCCTTCATCAAAAGCTTCAACGCATCTGCAATTGGCTGCAATAAACCTAACGGACCAACACGGTTTGGTCCAAGACGAATATGCATCCAACCAATAAGCTTTCTTTCCCAAAGGGTTAAGTAAGCTACGCAACCAAACATTGGCAATACGATAACGACGATTCGCACCAAAGCCCAAACCAATGGCCAGAAAGAACCAAATATGGCTTCACCATGAGTGGTAACGATGTTCAAGAAATCATCCATCTCTGACCTTATGCCTTACTAACAGTTACAGGGCCAAACATAGAACCCAATTTCGCACTAGCCATAGTGCCAGCAGAAATTCTGACGGCGCCTGGCGCTAGATTTACTTCTAATGTTGCTGGCATATCTACTGACAGGCTGCCCTGAGTTACCCGTACAGCGTCGCCCTCTTTCAAGCACAATTCAGAGAATGTATTTTGATTTAAGCCAACTTGATTTCCGCGTTTCGCATCCCGTGTAAGTTGTAGAGCAGACGAACGACGAACAATTTGATCGCCAGAATAAATATTGACATCAGCCAAGCGCTCAAGGCCATTCAATGGGGCTGTATTTCTATTGGAAATAGAAGTTGCCGAAGCCTTATTGTCCAAGCGTGTGCAATAGTTCTCCGGTAAAGCCTCTCCCAAGACTTCTTCAGGAAGATTAAACAAGAAACCATTAAGACCTAAAAGACCGCCCAGTACACGAATTACTTTCCATGCCGGACGTGAATCACTTAAGGGCTTCACAGAAGGCTGAATGGTTTGGGCTCTACCCTCTAGGTTTACAAATGTAGAAACTGTTTCTGTGAATGTGGAAATTGGCAGAATGACATCGGCTACCTCAAGCAAATCTGCACTCTTATAAGCGCTCAATGCGATCACAGTGTTTGCCTTAGCTAAAGCAGCACGCGCTGCCGCAGGATTTGGAAGGTCCGCATCAGGTTCGATATTCATCAAGATTACTGCACGGCGCTCGCCAGACAGAACTGATTCAACACCAGCGCCGTTAGCGTTAACCAATGAAGCACCCACAGAGTTTCCGCCAACTGGCAAGAAGCCTAAAGTTGCACCAGTTTGCTCAGCAATAAATTGGGCCAGTACATGTATATCAGATGCATATTGATGTGCAATAGCGGCGGAACCAAGCAATACAGCTGCTGATTCACCAGAAACTAGACTATCTGCAATTTTTTGGGCTGCAGATGAGACGGTTAAGTTAGCTGTGCCAGCTGGTACGCTAACTGATTTAACCTTAGCAACAGCATGGGCCACTTCGCTTAATGCATTAAGCCATGCACTTGGGGTAGCGGTTATGCCGGTACTTGGAATTAACCAGTCATCACCACCAGCATCAATACGCGATACTTGTAATCCACGTTTGCTTGCACCACGAATACGGGCAGCTAATAATGGCTGATCCTTACGCAAGAAGCTACCAACCACCAATACGCGATCCAATTCATTGATCTTAGCAATCGGCATACCGAGCCAGGGCGCGCTTGCAGAAGCAGCAACATCAGATTGACGTAAACGAGTTTCCACTTGCGTCGAACCTAAACCGCGAACCATCTTTTGCAATAGATGCAATTCCTCAGCGCTAGAAATTGGGTGAGCTAAAGCACCAATTGCTTCAGATCCACTCTCCGTCGCGATAGTCTTCAATGAATGCGCTACATAATCAAGCGCTGATTGCCAATCTGTTTCAAGCCACTGTCCACCCTGCTTCACCATTGGTGTTGTAGCACGATCAGCACTATTTAAACCTTCATAAGAGAAGCGATCGCGATCGCTAATCCAGCATTCATTAATTGCTTCATTCTCCAAAGCAACAACGCGCATCACTTTATTGGCTTTAGTTTGAACTGTAGTGTTTGCACCTAAACTGTCATGAGGACTTACAGAACGCTTGCGACCCAATTCCCAAGTACGCGCAGCATAGCGGAATGGCTTACTGGTCAAGGCGCCTACTGGGCATAAGTCGATCATGTTTCCAGAAAGCTCTGAATCCACTGTCTGACCAACGAAAGTAGTAATTTCTGAATGCTCTCCACGGTTGACCATACCTAATTCCATCACGCCAGCAACCTCTTGACCGAAGCGAACGCAACGTGTGCAGTGAATGCAACGAGTCATCTCCTGCATGGATATCAAAGGTCCAACATTTTTATGGAACACAACGCGCTTCTCTTCATCGTAGCGAGAATTGGATTTACCATAACCTACCGCCAAATCTTGCAACTGGCACTCACCACCTTGGTCGCAAATTGGGCAATCCAATGGGTGGTTAATGAGCAAGAATTCCATCACAGAACGCTGTGCCTCTACCGCCTTAGCTGAGTGCGTAAATACCTTCATGCCTTGGGTAACTGGTGTTGCACAAGCGGGCAAAGGTTTTGGAGCTTTTTCAACTTCAACTAAGCACATACGGCAGTTAGCAGCGATTGATAGTTTCTTGTGATAGCAGAAGTGAGGAACGTAGGTGCCGAGCTTGTTCGCGGCGTGCATCACCATCGAACCTTGCGGAACTTCTACTGCCTTACCATCTAATTCGATTTCTACCATGCTCACTTTTAGATATCCCGTGCTCTAAATCTTTATAAAGGTTTCGCAGAATCTAAGCAGCGCTTATGTTCTACGTGATACGCAAATTCATCCATGTAATGTTTCAACATGCCACGTACTGGCATTGCTGCTGCATCACCTAAAGCGCAAATCGTACGACCCTGAATATTGGCTGCTACGTCATTAAGTAAATCCAAATCCTCTGGACGTCCTTCTCCATGTTCAATACGGTGAACAATGCGCCATAACCAACCAGTACCTTCACGACAAGGAGTGCACTGACCACATGATTCTTCGTGATAAAAATAAGACAAGCGCTCTAATGCGCGAACCATGCAACGTGTTTCATTCATCACAATCACGGCACCTGAACCCAGCATCGACCCAGCTTTAGCAATGCTGTCGTAATCCATTGTGAGCTCCATCATTTGAGCACCAGGCACAACAGGCGAAGATGAACCGCCAGGGATAACAGCTTTTAATGCCTTGCCATCACGCATCCCACCAGCAAGTTTCAATAACTCCGCAAATGGAGTGCCTAAAGGAATCTCATAGTTGCCGGGGTGAACCACATCACCAGAGACAGAGAAGATTTTTGTTCCGCCGTTATTTGGCTTACCAAGATCTAAGTAGGCCTGACCACCAATTGCCAAGATGAATGGCACGGCAGCGAATGTTTCGGTGTTGTTAATCGTTGTTGGTTTTCCATAAAGACCAAAACTTGCCGGGAAAGGGGGCTTAAAGCGTGGTTGGCCCTTCTTACCTTCCAAGGATTCTAACAATGCAGTTTCTTCACCGCAGATGTATGCACCCCAACCTGGAGAAGCGTGTAACTGGAATGAAAAGTCACTGCCTAAAATTTTGTCGCCCAAGTAACCTGCAGCGCGCGCTTCTTCTAAAGCCTCTTCAAAACGCGAATACACTTCCCAGATTTCGCCATGGATATAGTTGTAGCCAGTTGAAATTCCCATGGTGTACGCACCAATAATCATGCCTTCAATCAAAGCATGTGGGTTGTAGCGCATGATGTCACGGTCTTTAAAAGTACCCGGTTCACCTTCGTCACTATTACAAACTAAATACTTTTGACCGGGAAATTGACGGGGCATGAAGCTCCACTTCAAACCCGTTGGGAAGCCTGCACCACCACGTCCACGTAGTGATGAAGCTTTCAATTCAGCAATGATAGCATCAGGCGCAATTTTATCGTTTATTAAGCGACGTAATTGCTGATAGCCACCACGACTTTCGTAGTCTTTTAAACGCCAGTTGTCACCATTTAATCCGGCAAGGATCAAAGGCTTGATATGACGATCGTGCAAGCTGGTCATGCTACTTTCCCTTCTGCACGCAATTCATTTAACAATGCATCAATCTTCTCTTTGCTCATGAAGCTGCACATACGTTTGTCATTCACGAGCATTACAGGGGAATCTCCGCATGCTCCCATGCATTCCCCCTCTTTGAGGGTAAATGTACCGCATGGGGTAGTTTCGTTGTAACCAATACCAAGTGTTTCTTTGAGGTATGTGGCAGCGGTTTCACCATGTGTTAACTGACATGGCAAGTTTGTGCAAATTACCAATTTGTACTTACCAATTTTTTTGGTGTTGTACATGTTGTAGAAAGTCGCGACTTCATCAACAGCAATGCTTGGCATTTCTAGAATCTGAGCAATAGTCTCGATGACTTCAGGAGAAACCCAACCCACTTCTGTTTGAGCGGCAATTAAGCAAGCCATTACTGCAGATTGTTTTTGCTCTGGCGGGTACTTGGCGATATTGCGATGAATATCAGCCATTGTTTTATCGGATAGTTGAAGAGTTGTAGTCATTAAATAATCCTTGGCACGCTAATTAGCGGTCAATCTCCCCGAACACGATATCTTGAGTACCGATGATAGTTACCGCATCAGCCAACATATGGCCACGTGACATCTCATCCATTGCAGATAAATGCACGAAACCTGGTGCACGTATTTTCATGCGATATGGTTTGTTGGCACCATCAGAAATCAAATAAATACCAAACTCGCCTTTTGGGTGCTCAACAGCAGAGTAAGCCTCGCCATCCGGAACGTGGATACCTTCAGTAAAGAGTTTGAAATGGTGAATCAATTCTTCCATATTGGTTTTCATATCCACGCGCTTCGGTGGAGAAACCTTATGGTTATCGCTCATTACAGGACCCGGATTTGCTTTTAACCAAGCCACACACTGTTTAATGATGCGATTGGATTGACGCATTTCTTCCATGCGCACTAAATAACGATCATAAGAGTCGCCATTGACACCCACTGGAATATCAAAGTCGAGACGGTCATACACTTCATATGGCTGCTTCTTGCGCAAATCCCACTCGATTCCAGAACCACGCAACATTGGTCCAGTAAAGCCAAGTTGTAATGCCCTCTCAGGAGAAACAATACCGATATTGACCAAGCGCTGCTTCCAAATACGGTTATCCGTTAAAAGATTGCAATACTCATCAACATTGGCGTCAAAGCCATTTGTGAACTGCTCAATGAAATCCAATAAGGTACCGCTGCGGTTTTCATTCAGACGCTTTACTGCAGATGCGCTGCGAATCTTAGATTTATTGTACTGAGCCATTTGGTCTGGCAAATCACGATATACGCCGCCTGGACGATAGTAAGCGGCGTGCATACGGGCACCAGATACCGCTTCATACATATCAAAGATATCCTCACGATCACGGAAGGCATAAAGAAACACCGCCATAGCACCAACGTCAAGACCATGACAACCAATCCACAGCAGGTGATTCAACAAGCGAGTTAGCTCGTCGTACATTACGCGAATGTACTGAGCACGCAAAGGAACATCAACTTGCAACAATTTTTCAATGGCCATGACATAGGCATGTTCATTGGACATCATCGAAACATAATCCAAGCGATCCATGTATGGAACGTTTTGAATCCATGTACGAGTTTCAGCTAATTTTTCTGTAGCGCGGTGCAACAAACCAATATGAGGATCAGCGCGTTGGATAACCTCACCGTCGAGCTCTAGCACCAAGCGCAATACGCCGTGCGCAGCTGGATGCTGAGGGCCAAAATTGAGGGTGTAGTTCTTAATTTGTGCCATGACTTAAACCGGACCTCCATACTGCTCTTCACGAACAATGCGTGGAGTAATTTCGCGAGCCTCAATCGTGACCGGCTGATATACAACGCGCTTCAACTCTGGGTCATAACGCATTTCTACATTACCGCTGATTGGGAAATCTTTTCTAAATGGATGACCAATAAAGCCATAGTCAGTCAAGATACGACGCAAGTCATCATGGCCATCAAACAAAATACCGTAGAGGTCAAACGCTTCACGCTCAAACCAGTTAGCGGAATTCCATACTGGAGTAATTGAGGCAACCAAAGGATAGCTATCGTCAGGTGCAAATACACGCACACGCAAGCGCCAGTTGTGCTCTAAAGACAATAGGTGACTTACAACGCCAAAGCGCTGACCGCCCCATGCACCCTCACGAAACTCTTGGTAATCTACGCCACACAAATCAATCAATTGCTCAAAAGCAAGAGATGGGTCATCGCGTAACAACATAGCAGACTCAAAATAGGCATCTGCATTCACAACAACAGTGACTTCACCCAGAGCAATTTCAACTGATTGAATGCGTTTGCCTAAAACTTTTTCCAAATTTGCAGCTAATTGATTTAAACGATCTGACATGTTTTAAGCCTTCCGCGCAATCGTGCTGGTGCGAGCGATCTTCGATTGCAACTGAATAATTCCGTAGATCAATGCTTCTGCAGTTGGAGGACAACCAGGAACATAAATATCCACTGGCACGATTCGGTCACAGCCGCGAACAACTGAATACGAGTTATGGTAATAACCACCACCATTCGCACAAGAGCCCATCGAGATTACCCAACGTGGTTCAGGCATTTGGTCATAAACCTTGCGCAAAGCTGGAGCCATCTTGTTGCATAGAGTGCCCGCCACAATCATCAAGTCAGATTGACGTGGAGATGGGCGGAATACAACGCCAAAACGGTCTAAGTCATAACGGGATGCGCCAGCATGCATCATTTCTACCGCACAACAGGCCAAACCAAAAGTCATAGGCCATAAAGAACCATTACGCGTCCAGTTAATCAACTGGTCAGCTGTGGTGGTAACGAAACCTTCTTTGAGAACGCCTTCTAATGCCATATCTATCACTCCCAGTCGAGAGCGCCCTTTTTCCAGATATATACAAATCCCACAATGAATTCCAATAAGAAAATCACCATAGAGGCGTAGCCAAGCCATCCGATGTCACGTAGAGCTACACCCCATGGGAATAGGAAGGCGGTTTCTAAGTCAAACAGGATGAAGAGAATGGCGATTAAGTAGTAACGCACGTCGAACTTCATACGCGCATCTTCGAAAGCTTCAAAACCACACTCATATGGAGAGAGTTTTTCAGCGTCAGGCTTCGAAGGAGCCAAAATTTTTCCGAGGAACATTGGGACTAATCCCACCCCAATGCCTACGAGGATAAAAAGCAGAACAGGAAAGTAATTAGCGAGATTCAAAATAGCCCTGATTCGTTTGTCTGGTAAATCCTAAAAGCAGCAAATTATTAATTATTCCACTACATAAAGTATTCATTTAGAGCAAAAACCCTTATCAATACTCGTTTTTGGTGCCGACGGCGAGACTCGAACTCGCACAGCCTAAGCCACTACCCCCTCAAGATAGCGTGTCTACCAATTTCACCACGTCGGCATCTTGCAAAACCTATCAATTCTACTGCATTGCACCACTGTACTACCCCATTTTTGGGGCATTTAAATAAGTAAAAACCTACTTTTTTACTTAGGAACTGCTGGTTTAGTTGGGTCTTGAACTGGAGCAACAGGAGCTGTTGGAGCCGTTGCAGGGGCTACCGTTCCAGAAAGCACACCAGGGCTCACTTCTTTCTTGTTTCCAATCCAGGTAATGCCCAGAGTGCTGATAAAGAAAACAGCAGCAAAAATGGCTGTCGTATGAGAAAGGAAGTTGGCTGAGCCACTAGCGCCAAAGAGGCTGCCAGAAGATCCGGAACCAAAGGCTGCGCCCATATCAGCGCCTTTACCCTGCTGCAACAGAACCAAGAGAATCACAGCCAAGGCTGAAATTACCTGCAATACGATCAATAAAGTCTTAAACCATTCCACAGCATATCTCCAAATAAAAAATCTATGCCTGGCAGATGGCTAGAAAGTCATGAGGGTTCAGTGATGCACCCCCAACCAATCCACCATCAATATCCGGCATGGCAAACAATTCAACGGCATTGTCAGGCTTGACACTGCCGCCATACAAAATTCCAACATGAGACGCTACATCTTCATTAAATTCGGCTAATTGCAAACGAATAGCTCGGTGCATATCTTGTGCCACCTGAGCGCTTGCAACCTTGCCGGTGCCAATAGCCCAAACAGGCTCATAGGCAATCAGACAGTCAGCTAGACGATCCTGCAGTACGCTGACCTGTTTAGCAACTTGAGAGCAAACAATCTCTTCTGCTCTACCAGAGTTTCTTTCGTCCGCAGTCTCACCAACGCAAATGACTGGCGTCATACCGTTATCCAAAACCTGAAGGGCTTTAGCTGCCACAACCTCATCAATCTCATGATGCATTTGACGACGCTCCGAGTGACCGACAATGACGTAAGTACATCCCACCTCTTTGAGCATTGATGCCGCAACCTCACCGGTGTAAGCACCAGAGCTATAAGCTGAAGCGTCTTGCGCGCCTAAGTTTAAAAAGGCCATTGAATGCACTTTGATTAACTCAGCACACTGCGGCAAATAGGGGAATGGTGGGCATACAACGTATCTACGACCCGACGGCATACCGCTCTCCATGCCACGAGCAACGGTCTTGATCCAGTCTTGATTACTTGCAAGACTGCCGTTCATTTTCCAATTACCGATAACGATGAGTGGTCGCATATGGGTGCTGAATTATCTAAACAGTTAAAACGATTTTGCCAACATGTTCAGATGACTCCATTAATGCATGGGCGTCAGCCGCCTGATCAAGCGTGAATGTTTTATAGATAACTGGTTTAAGTTTGCCCGCATTAAGCAAAGGCCAAACATTTTCAAATAACTGTTTGGTAATTTGCTTCTTAAAAGAAACTGGGCGTGGACGTAATGTTGAACCAGTAATAGTCAAGCGTCGGCGCAAAATCTGATTGGTGCTGACTTCCGCTTTAGAGCCACCCTGGATGGCAATGATCACAATGCGGCCATCATCAGCCAAGCAATCGATTTCCTTTTGGACATAAACGCCGGTAACCATATCCAAAATAACATTCACACCTTTGCCATCTGTAGCTTTTTTGACTTCCTCAACAAAATCTTGTGTCTTGTAATTGATAGCAAGGTCAGCACCTAAAGCCACGCAAGCAGCACACTTCTCGTCCGTACCAGCAGTAACAAATACTTTATGACCCAATGCTTTTGCAATCAAGATTGCGGTAACTCCAATACCGCTAGAGCCACCTTGAACCAATAAAGTCTCGCCTTGAACCAACTCACCACGCATGAAGACATTGCTCCAAACGGTGTAGAAGGTTTCTGGCAAAGCAGCAGCTTCTTGATCGCTAAAGCCCTTAGGGTATGGCAAACACTGAGCAACAGGTGCAGTACATAGTTCCGCGTAACCACCGCCTTGAACTAATGCGCAAACCTTATCGCCTAGCTTTAATCCAAACACATTATCAGGATGGGATAAATCACCGCCAACAATCTCACCAGCAACCTCAAGACCAGGAATATCAGATGCGCCCGCAGGGACTGGATAATGTCCTTTGCGCTGTAAAACGTCAGGGCGATTAATTCCAGCAGCTAAAACTTTGATCAAAATTTCGCCAGTTCCAGCAGTAGGAGCGGCTGGATCTGGACGGCTGGATGGCACCAGCATCTCTGGTGCGCCAAATTCTTTGATTTCAACTACGCGCATGAATACTCCTGCTTGCTAAAGTAATTAAGCGGATTCACCAGTCGCTGGAGCAGCCTCTGCAGACACTTCAGTAGCGCCAGCTAAAGGAGCAATCGTGCCGCCCTCATCAGCCATCGCAGCTTTTAGGGACAAACGTAAACGACCACGCTCATCAGCCGCTAACAATTTCACGCGCACTACTTGGCCTTCTGCTAAATAGTCTTTAACTTCTTTCACGCGCTCATTTGAAATCTCAGAGATGTGCAAAAGACCATCCTTACCAGGAAGAATATTTACCAAAGCACCGAATTCGAGCAACTTCACTACTGGACCTTCGTAGATCTTTCCTACTTCGGCTTCAGCAGTAATACCTTCAATACGTGCTTTAGCTTCTGCCATGCCTTCAGCAGATGTAGAAGCAATCGTTACAGTGCCATCATCTTTGATATCGATGCTGCAACCAGTTTCCTTAGTCAACGCCTGAATAGTAGCGCCGCCCTTACCGATTACTTCGCGGATCTTGTCTGGATGAATCTTGAAAGAAACCATGCGTGGAGCATGTGCTGACAATTCCGTACGAACTGAACCCATCGCTTCTTGCATTTTGCTCAAGATGTGCAAGCGACCCTCTTTAGCTTGCGCCAAAGCTACTTGCATAATTTCTTTGGTGATACCTTGTACTTTGATATCCATCTGCAATGCAGTAATACCATTCGCTGTACCAGCAACTTTGAAGTCCATATCGCCTAGGTGATCTTCATCACCCAAGATGTCTGTCAACACAGCAAAACGATTACCGTCAAGGATCAAGCCCATTGCAACACCAGCAACGTGTGCTTTAACCGGAACACCGGCGTCCATCATTGCCAAACAGCCACCACAAACAGAAGCCATTGAAGAAGAGCCATTGGACTCAGTAATTTCTGAGACCACACGAATGCTGTATGCAAAATCTTCTGCACTTGGCAATACTGGAATCAAAGCACGCTTAGCTAAACGACCATGACCAATTTCACGACGCTTAGGGCTTCCTACGCGACCTGTTTCGCCAGTAGCAAACGGCGGCATGTTGTAGTGGAACATGAAGCGATCGCGGTATTCGCCTTCAAGCGCATCAATAATTTGCTCATCACGTGCAGTACCGAGTGTTGCAACAACCAATGCTTGAGTTTCACCACGAGTAAACAAAGCAGATCCATGTGTACGTGGCAATACGCCGTTGCGAATTTCGATCGGGCGTACTGTGCGTGTATCGCGACCATCAATACGTGGCTCACCATTCAAAATCTGGCTACGAACAATCTTCGCTTCAATTTCAAACATGATGTCGCTAACAGCAACAGCATCAACTTCGCCTTCTTCTGACAACTTAGCCATTACCTCTTTAGAAATTTCTTTGAGCTTGTCGGAACGAGCGCCTTTTTGACGAATCTGATAAGCCTCACGCAATGGCGCTTCAGCCAATGCAGTTACCTTGGCGATAAATGGCTCATCTTTAGGAGCTGCAGTCCAATCCCACTCAGGCTTACCAGCTTCACGAACTAAATCATTAATAGCATTAATTGCCGTTTGCATTTGCTCATGACCATATACAACTGCGCCCAACATCACTTCTTCGGATAATTGATTTGCTTCTGATTCAACCATTAATACAGCAGCTTGCGTACCGGCAACAATCAAATCAAGTTCGCTAGTAGCTTGCTCAGTACGCGTTGGATTCAAGAGGTACTGACCGTTTGCATAGCCAACACGTGCAGCACCTACTGGGCCAGCAAATGGGATACCTGAAACAGCTAAGGCAGCAGATGCAGCAATCAGAGCAGGAATATCAGCAGGTACATCAGGGTTGATGGACAACACGTGCACCACAACCTGAACTTCGTTCAAGAAACCCTCTGGGAACAAAGGACGCAATGGGCGATCAATCAAACGGGAGATCAATGTCTCACCTTCAGATGGACGACCTTCGCGACGAAAGAAGCCGCCAGGGATCTTTCCAGCTGCGTATGTCTTTTCTAAATAATCAACAGTCAACGGGAAAAATGATTGGCCCGGCTTTGCAGACTTAGAGGCTACAACTGTACCCATTACTACCGTGTCATCTACGTTAACAATAACGGCACCACCGGATTGACGAGCGATCTCGCCTGTTTCCATGGTTACTTGATGATTACCCCATTGAAAACTTTTAACTGCTTTTTTAAACATTGTCATTCTGATCTTCTCCAAATTGTTCACGCAAAACTCACACGAGCAATGCGCTTGTCGTGGGATAAAGCAGTGCCACGACAACACTGGAGCGATTTAGGATCACAAGGGATGCCATTCCAGGGAGACTCTGCATAAAACCCAGAAACTCATTGGAATGACACAATCCCCTACACAAATGATCTAAAGCGCCCAAAAAAACATGCCATCTGCTTAAGACTGATTCTGTAAAGAAACAACCCTAAGAAAGATGGCATTGCATACCGATAAGAATTACTTGCGGAGACCTAATTTCTCAATCAATGCGCGATAGCGATCCAAATCTTTGCCTTTGAGGTAATCCAAAAGGCGACGGCGACGTGAAACCATCTTCAACAAGCCACGACGGCTGTGATGATCTTTAGCGTTAGCCTTGAAATGGGGGGTTAGTTCATTGATGCGGGCTGTGAGCAATGAAACTTGAACTTCAGGGCTGCCCGTATCGTTTGCGCTGCGCGCGTTTTCTTTGACGATATCCGCCGTTTTAATATCAGCAACTGCCATTTTTAATACTCCTAACTTGCGAACACCAGAGCTTTCACCCATTAAGTGTCGTGCGTGATTAACAAAATAATACAAAAAAGCTTTATAAATCAAAGCCCTCTAATTGTAGCAGATCAATAAGCGCAACAGACTAAGGAACAAAAAACCGCCAGAGAGGTGGTTCAATGAAAATACATATATAAAACAATGACTTATGTATTTTAAGGTGTCATCTGGGCATTGAGCTTGACCTGACTTGGATCGTGCAACTTATTCAAGGCAGATAAATATGCTTTCGCAGAAGCGGCAATAATGTCAGGGTCAGTACCAACACCATTCACAATGCGTCCGCCTTTTGCCAACCGCACAGTAACTTCACCCTGGGACTGCGTGCCGGAAGTAATCGCATTGACCGAATAAAGCAACTGCTCTGCCCCGCTTTTAGCAATACCTTCTATAGCATTCAAGCTAGCATCCACTGGACCATTCCCTTCTGCTTCAGAGCTAATCTCTTTGTCACCCATGCGAAAAGTCACGCGTGACTTAGGGCGCTCACCAGTTTCTGAATGCTGACTTAATGAGATGAATTTGTAATGTTCACCCTCTTCTGCCGCCGCTGAATCAGACATGATGGCAATAATATCTTCATCAAAAATCTCAGACTTTTGATCTGCCAAGGCCTTAAAACGACTAAACGCTTCGTTCAAATCGGCTTCAGCATCGACAGTAATGCCCAACTCTTGCAAGCGTTGTTTAAAAGCATTGCGACCTGATAACTTTCCCAAAATAATCTTGTTTGCTGACCAACCCACATCTTCTGCGCGCATGATTTCATAGGTGTCACGGTTCTTCAAAATACCATCCTGATGGATGCCCGATGTGTGCGCAAAGGCATTAGCGCCAACAACTGCTTTGTTAGGCTGAACCACAAAGCCAGTGATCTGAGAAACCAACTTTGAAGCCGGCACAATTTGTGTAGCATCAATACCGCAAACCATATCAAAATAATCTTTACGAGTACGCAATGACATCACAATTTCTTCTAATGCAGTATTGCCCGCACGTTCGCCCAAGCCATTGATCGTGCATTCGATTTGACGAGCTCCACCGATCTTTACGCCAGCTAAAGAGTTTGCAACAGCCATACCTAAGTCATTATGGCAATGTACTGACCATACTGCTTTATCTGAATTGGGTACTCGTGTACGCAAGGTCTTAATAAACTCACCATACAACTCAGGCGTTGCATAACCAACCGTATCTGGAATATTAATAGTGGATGCGCCTTCATTAATTACGGCCTCAACGACTCTGCATAAAAAGTCCATTTCAGAGCGATAACCATCTTCAGCTGAGAACTCAATATCAGCAGTCAAGTTACGCGCAAAACGAATAGAACGCTTAGCCTGCTCCAAAACCTCTTCAGGAGACATACGCAACTTGACAGCCATATGTAATGGACTTGTGGCTAAGAATGCATGAATGCGTTTTGCATTAGCAGCTTGTAAGGCATCAGCAGCACGAGTAATGTCCTTGTCATTAGCTCTGGCTAATGAACAAACAATGGAATCTTTAACGGCAGCAGCAACTGCTGAAATTGCCTGAAAGTCACCTTCAGAGCTAGCAGCAAAACCGGCCTCAATCACATCAACCCTAAGACGTTCTAGTTGACGGGCAATCCGTACTTTTTCGTCTTTAGTCATTGATGCGCCAGGTGACTGCTCACCATCACGCAAGGTGGTATCAAAAATGATTACTTTGTCGCTCATTACAGCTCTCCGGTTTTAAATACTTCTGAACTTATTAAGTTAACGCAATCTTACAAAACAAAAACCCCAGCAATTTGCTGGGGCTGGTATGTGGTGGCTAATGAATTTCTTTTATCTCATTAACTCAGGCCTCACCCGCCCCAAGCATTAGGCTTAGTGCTAGCAGAAGAAGACTAGATAAAAGTGAGAAATTTATAGTCATGGAATTACTATACCCCAAAATTCTGGAATTAGCTAAAACGCTTTCCACTGAGTCGTTCCCAGGCCCAAATGACGTAGCCGGATATGGAATAGACCACAAACAAGCCAAATAGAGTCAAAGGAGGATTCGATGAGATCAAAACAAAAGTGAGGATCATCAGAACCATGACGCCAAAAGGCACACGATAGCGGACATCTAAAGCCTTGCCACTATAAAAACGGGCATTAGAAACCATGGTGAGGCCCGCATAAACAGCGATAAAGAAGGTAACCCATGGAATGGCCGTGTCACGCACCGGAATCTTATTGTCATCAGCCAACCAAATAAAACCAGCCATTAAGGCGCCGGCTGCTGGACTGGGTAGGCCTTGGAAAAACTTCTTATCCACTACGCCCGTGTTTACATTAAAGCGCGCTAAACGCAAAGCAGCGCCAGCGCAGTAAGTAAATGCAGCCAACCAACCCCATTTACCCAAATCTTTTAGAGCCCATTCATAAGCAACCAATGCAGGCGCAACACCAAAGGAGACCATATCAGCCAGCGAATCGTACTGTTCGCCAAAAGCGCTCTGAGTATTAGTCATGCGCGCTACACGACCATCCATTCCATCGAGGACTAAGGATGCAAAGATCGCAATCGCAGCCATTTCAAATTGATGATTCATCGCATTAACAATAGCGAAGAAACCACAAAACAAAGCAGCGGTAGTAAATGCATTTGGCAGGAGATATATACCCTTGCTTCGCAAGCGAGGCTTTTGAGGATGCAACTCCTCTATTTCGTAATCAATTCCATCACCCAACTCCTCCGCCCACTGCTGATCAGAATTGGCAGCATGTCTATGAGAGAGACGGCTCCGGTCTATGCGACCACGACGGCGAAATGTTGTCAAAAAATATCCTAGTGAATAATATTTAGAATCAATCTAAGCCAGGTAAACGGGCCAAAGCTGTATTTGTTGCAAATACTTTATCACCAACGCTCACTAGTGGCTCAGCAGTAAGCGGTAAGTACACATCCACACGGGAACCAAAGCGAATAAACCCATAACGCTCACCTGCCTTGAGACGGTCACCAACATGAATATAGCAAAGAATGCGGCGGGCAATCAAACCAGCAACCTGAACCAAAGTAACGATTTGACCATTGGCGTCAATCACAACCGCATTGCGCTCATTTTCTGTAGATGCCTTATCTAAATCTGCATTTACGAACTTACCAGGGAAATACTGAACTTCTTTCACCAAACCATTAACAGCGCTACGGTTAGAGTGAACATTAAATACATTCATGAAGACACTAATTTTGAGCGCTTCACGACCAGCATAAGCATCATTGGTTTTTTCAACAACCACAATACGGCCATCAGCTGGCGACAAAACCAAATCACGACCCATTGCAGGAATGCGCTGCGGATCGCGGAAGAACTGCAGAACAAAGATAAAGATGATCCAAAGCGGCCACGACCAGGCAATACCACCGAGATAGTGGACAAGTAAAGTCACCGCCCCCACTAACGCTAAATACGGCCAACCTTCTTTCGCAATAATGGGGTGTGGATACATCATCTTTATTCTGAGCCTTTTAATTAACTTCTATTGATTAGTTTTTGGTCTGATCAACCAACTTGTTCTTCGCAATCCAAGGCATCATAGCGCGTAATTTAGCGCCCACTACTTCGATGTCATGCTCTGCATTCAAGCGACGACGAGAAATCAAAGTAGGTGCACCTGCTTTGTTTTCCAGGATGAAGCTCTTTGCGTATTCGCCAGTTTGAATATCTTTCAAGCACTGACGCATTGCATTCTTAGTGTCTTCAGTAACAACACGCGGACCAGTCACATACTCACCATACTCAGCATTGTTAGAGATTGAGTAGTTCATGTTGGCAATGCCACCTTCGTAGATCAAGTCAACGATTAACTTGAGTTCATGCAAGCACTCAAAGTAAGCCATTTCAGGAGCATAACCAGCCTCAACCAAAGTTTCAAAACCAGCTTTGATCAACTCAACCGCACCACCACAAAGAACAGCCTGCTCACCGAACAAGTCAGTTTCTGTTTCTTCACGGAAGTTTGTTTCGATAATGCCTGCACGGCCACCACCATTTGCAGTCGCATAAGACAACGCAACATCACGTGCAGAACCAGATTTATCTTGATAAACGGCGATCAAATGAGGTACACCGCCACCTTGTGCGTAAGTACCACGTACTGTGTGGCCGGGAGCCTTAGGAGCGATCATGATCACATCTAAGTCAGCGCGTGGCTGAACTTGACCGTAGTGAACGTTAAAACCGTGAGCGAAAGCCAAGGCTGCGCCCTGCTTGATATTGCCGTGAACTTCTTTGTTGTAAACATCAGCGATTTGCTCATCAGGCAACAACATCATGACGACATCCGCATCCTTAACCGCTTCGCCAACTTCTTTAACTGTCAAGCCAGCATTCGCTGCTTTGCTCCAGGAAGCGCCATCTTTACGCAAACCAACAGTAACGTTAACGCCAGAATCTTTAAGGTTCAATGCGTGTGCGTGACCTTGTGAACCATAACCAATAATGGTGACTTTCTTGCCCTTAATAAGGGACAAATCAGCGTCTTTATCGTAAAAAACTTTCATGCTCTTTCCTTGTATTGAAAATGTAATTGATGCAGTAATTAGTTAAAAAATTAAACCTTGAGGATGCGCTCTCCACGACCAATTCCAGAACCGCCCGAGCGAACAGTCTCCAAAATCGATGCGCGATCGATCGAATCAATAAAGGCATCTAGCTTGGCACCATCGCCAGTTAACTCAATGGTGTAACTCTTGTCTGTCACATCAATGATGCGACCGCGAAAGATATCGGTAGTGCGTTTAAGCTCTTCACGCTCTTTTCCAACAGCACGAACCTTGATCATCATAAGCTCGCGCTCAATATGAGGGCCTTCACTCAAATCAAATACCTTAACAACTTCAACCAAACGGTTTAAGTGTTTAGTAATTTGTTCAATGACATCATCGGAGCCAAAAGTCACGATTGTCATGCGCGATAAAGAAGGATCTTCAGTAGGCGCAACACTTAAGGTATCAATGTTGTAACCACGAGCAGAAAAAAGACCTACTACGCGTGACAAAGCGCCCGGCTCGTTCTCAATGAGTACAGAAATAATATGGCGCATTAGAGATCCTCACTACCCAAAAGCATTTCAGTAATACCCTTGCCAGCTTGAACCATAGGCCAAACGTTTTCTTCTGGATCAGTCTGGAAATCCATGAATACGGTGCGATCTTTTAAGCGAATCGCCTCTTTAAGAGCGCCCTCAACATCGGATTTCTTTTCAATACGCATACCAACGTGACCATAGGCTTCGGCTAACTTCACAAAGTCAGGCAAAGAGTCCATGTATGAGCTGGAATAACGTTTGTTATAGGTGAGCTCTTGCCACTGGCGAACCATACCCAAGTAACGGTTATTGAGGGACACGATCTTCACCGGAGTGTCGTACTGTTTGCAAGTAGACAGTTCTTGAATACACATCTGAATAGAGCCTTCACCAGTAATGGTGAACACATCTTTTTCTGGGAATGCTTTTTTGATGCCCATGGCGTAGGGCAAGCCAACGCCCATGGTGCCAAGACCGCCAGAGTTAATCCAACGACGTGGCTTATCAAACTTATAGAACTGGGCCGCCCACATTTGATGCTGACCAACGTCAGAGCAAATAAATGCGTCGCCACCAGTAAGCTCCCACAGCTTTTGCACAACATACTGCGGCTTTACGATTTGAGAAGCTTCGTCATATTTCAAGCAATCTTTTTTGCGCCACTCATTAATCTGATCCCACCATGCGGCAACTTTATCGCCATTCTTACGTGGACCAGCTGCCTTAATTTGAGCGGTCATCTCAACCAGCACTTCTTTAAGGTTGCCAACGATGGGCACATCTACTTTCACGCGCTTAGAAATCACGGAAGGATCGATGTCAATGTGAATAATTTTGCGTGGATGACTTGCAAAGTGTGCAGTGTTACCGATCACGCGATCATCAAAACGTGCACCAATAGCAATCAACACGTCGCTGTGCTGCATAGCCATATTGGCTTCGTAAGTTCCATGCATACCCAGCATGCCCACAAACTGTGGACTTGTTCCAGGAAATCCGCCCAAGCCCATCAAGGTATTGGTGACTGGATAACCCAAAAGCTCCGCGAACTCTTTTAACTCAGGAGCAGCATCTGACAAAATCACACCGCCGCCGGTGTAGATATATGGACGCTCCGCTTCTTGTAATAGAGCTACTGCTTTGCGAATTTGTCCACTATGGCCCTTAATTACAGGGTTGTAAGAACGCATCTCCAATACATCTGGATAAACGAACGGACCTTTAGCTGCTGAGACATCCTTAGGAATATCGATCAACACAGGACCTGGACGACCAGTTTGCGCGATATGAAAGGCTTTCTTCAATACCAAAGGAAGATCCCTAACATCTTTCACGAGGAAGTTGTGCTTCACAACTGGGCGTGTAATACCAACAGTGTCAGCCTCTTGGAAAGCATCTTCACCGATAGCATAAGTAGGAACGTTACCGCTGATGATCACCATAGGGATCGAATCAGTGTAAGCAGTCGCAATACCAGTCACCGCATTGGTCACACCTGGACCTGAGGTAACTAGCGCTACGCCAACCTTGCCGGTTGCACGAGCATAGCCATCGGCAGCATGAACAGCAGCCTGCTCATGGCGAACAAGAATGTGCTCAAACTTGTCTTGCTTAAAAATTTCGTCATAAATGAAGAGAACAGAACCGCCTGGGTAACCCCAAACGTATTCGACACCCTCTTTGTGCAATGCATGAACGAGCATCTCTGCACCAATCATTTCTGGAGGCGCTGCATCATTGTTTGTATCTGTTGAGTCTTTGTTAGCTTTGCTAGCTAAAAATTCGGCGCTGCTTGTATTCATTTTCTTTCGTCCTTTGCAATTTTCGGCAAAAAATTGATTGGTCTGTTCTATCTCCTGCTTATGGCCTGAGTTCGAACGGCGCTGCTACCGGAAAAAACCACTTCTTGAATGAGATTCTAGGTAGTAAGCCCTATATTCTATAGCAATCCCCTAAAATGGCTGAATTCTTACCGATTCAGGTCTAATCCATTGCATGGCATCAGCCCAAGAACTATCTGACTTTCTCAGCAGTATTGAGCAGCGCGCCTTTAAGCAGGCGGTATATGCCGTGCGTGACGACGACGCAGCATTGGATATTGTTCAAGATGCCATGATCAAGCTTGCTGAAAAATATGGTGATAGACCAGCAGCAGAGCTACCTTTGGTTTTCACTAGAATTTTGCAAAATCGCATTCATGACTGGTTTAGAAGGCAAAAAGTTAGAAATACTTGGGTAACCCTTTTTTCCAATATGGGCAAAAAGGCTGATGAAAGCGACGATTTTGACGCTTTAGAGTCCCTTTCCGCCCCAGATGACAGTGAAATTCATCAAGATGGGGCTCAAAAGCTTGAAAAAAGTCAGCTTTTACAGGCTTTGGAGTCAGAAATATCTAAATTGCCTGTACGTCAACGAGAAGCCTTCCTGATGCGTTATTGGGATGAGCTAAGTATTACTGAGACGGCACTGGCAATGAGTTGTAGCGAAGGAAGCGTCAAAACCCACTGTTCTAGAGCCACCCAAACATTAGCTAAAGCATTGAAATTAAAAGGAATTACCCTGTGAAACACTTAGATGACCAACTAACCCAGACCCAAGCAGACCAATTTGGTCAGGCTAGCGCTGCCCTACTCCGTCAAGGTGCTCACACCATTCCCCAGAACATTAAAGATCGCTTGTATGCAGCTCGCATGAAGGCTCTATCCGTTAAAAAACCTGAAAAAGTACGTATTCAAAAACAAGTTTTAGCAGGCTCTGTTCGCAACTGGACATCTGGTTCAAGCGGCACTTGGGATACCTTGGGCTGGATTGCTCCACTAGTGGTCTTAGTATTTGGCTTGATAGGTATCGCACAGTGGCAAGATGATTCACGTATTAATGACATTGCCGAAGTGGATGCGGCACTGTTGTCTGATGACGTGCCACCCGATGCTTATGCTGACAGCGGATTTCTGGCCTTTCTTAAAAACGGCCCTCTTTCTGAGTCAGATAACCCATCAGACTCGATTCAAAGCAAATAATTCCGACTCATTTGATGTCATTCAAAACTAGAACGCAAAAATCTTGTGGACTAGCGCTTTGCGCTTTTCTGTGCGTACTCATCGCTAGTCCAGCAATCGCACAGTTACAGCCCAACAATTCAAATGGGAAAGCAACAACAATTTCCGAGAAAATACCTGATGGGACATGGGAAAGCTTAAAACCAGCTCAACAAAAAATCCTTGCGCCCCTTGAGAGCGATTGGGACTACATGCTTCCTGAGAGTCGCAAAAGATGGATGTATGTAGCAAATATTTATCCCAAAATGAGTGCGCAAGAGCAAGAGCGACTTCAATCTCGCATGACTAGCTGGTCCAACCTTTCTCAAAAAGAGCGTCGCCTTGCTCGAGAAAATTATCTTGCTAGCCTGAAGTTTCCAACTGAGAAAAAAGCGGAAGCATGGACAGCTTACCAAAAACTCAGTGATGAGCAAAAAAAGAAGTTTGCTGAATCAGCAACAAAGAAAAAACCGACCGCTACTAGCTCACCAACACTGCAGCTGCATCCCATTTCTCCAAAAGTTACCCTGCCTGCTGCGGCGGCTGCTCCAGCCATATCACCCCCCTCTCCTACAGAAGACCTACCGCAAGAATCCGAGAGTAGTCAATCCAGCAATTAATTGACTATCATGACGCCCGCTGAACTGAACGCATTACCTTCTCCCCAATTTTGGCGTCGTGTTTCATGCTGCCTCTATGAACAACTTGTATTACTGGGGGTAATAGCATTTACGTTTTTGGTTCCAAATCTTGGCCTAGGAATTCTTTTCGGCATTTCATTGCCGAGTTGGCTTACTTTTTTGTACCTATATGCTGTATTGGGAATTTACTTTGTCTGGTACTGGACCAAATCCGGTCAGACGCTAGCCATGCAGACATGGCGAATAAGAATTATCGGCAAAGATGGCTACACCTTAACTAAACGACAGGCCTTTTGGCGCTATGTTTATGGATCTCTATGGCTTATTCCATGCGTCTTATTGCAATGGGCTTTTCATTTAGAGAAATGGCAAATCATTGAAATGCTTTTTGCAGTGGCGTTATTTATTTGGCCACTAAGCACTTACCTAGACCGTCAAAGTCATTTGCATCGGCAAAGCCTGCCAGATCGTTTTGCTGGTACGCGCTTAGTTGAGCTTCCTAAAAACCTCGTGACCCTGACCTGATCACCCTGCTTCAAGCCTCACGAAGACATTCAATTGCCGTAGCCTTCTGAATCCTCTTTTGGAAGCGATATCCCGAAGCCAGACAAGCAACTACGCCAAAGGTAATACCCATGAATAGGGCTTCAACAAACGCATTAAATTGAATTTCCATTACGTAACGACCCAAAGCCCAGGCAGCAATCCCAGAAGCAAGACCAGCCAATGCTCCCGACACCAGACCAATCATTGTTAACTCAATATTGGCAATATTCGCCAGCGTATTACGAGAGGCGCCCAATGCTTTTAAAAGAGCTGCGTTTTTATAACGCTCGTCCTGCGTGGCGGCAATAGCAGACATTAAGACCAAAATAGCGGCAATGATAGTAAATGCCAGCAGTAAACCCAAGACTGATGAAAGCTTATTTAATACATCTTGAATTTGTTGCAAAGAAGCTGATACATCCACAATCGTTAGATTGGGATAAGTTTGACTCAACTGAAAATCCAAAGATTCCTGTTTCGGTGACTGATAATAAGAAGTAATCCATGACTGAGGCAGTGACTGCAACTGAGCGGCAGGCATAATCACAAAAAAGTTCACTCGCATTGAACCCCAGTCTAATTTGCGCAATGAGGTGATGGGAGCGGTAATTTCTTCTCCCGCAACCTCAAAAGTTAGTTGGTCTCCCATTTTTAGCTTCAGGGTTTTGGCAATGCCAGTTTCCATTGAGATCTGCGGCGCGTCACCCTCTATCCACTTACCCGCCAACAGTTGATTGCCTAATGGTATTTGTTCTGTATACGATAAATTAAATTCACGATCAACAAGACGTCGGGCATTTTCTTCAGCATAATCATTTGGCGTTACATCTTTGCCGTTAATTTCGATTAATCGACCTCTAATCATTGGGTAAAACTGTGGAGCAGATACGCCTGCATTTTGCAAAGACTGCGTGAGCCCCTGCTTTTGATCCTCTTGTACATTGATCATGAAGCGATTAGGCGCATCGCTAGGTATATTGCCTTGCCAGGCGCTCAAAAAGTCCGCGCGTAATAAAAGAACTAATAGTAAAGCCATAAGCGCTATTCCTAAGGCTGTAATCTGGACTATAGCAAGACTAGTTCTTCGACCTTGCGAGAGAATCACAAAACTAAGAGCAAATCGCCTGGTTGGCACTGCACAAACGAGCCTTAAAAATCCCCAAGAGACAAAAGCAAAGATAGCTATTGCAGCAGCAAAACTGAGGCTAGTCCATAAAGCTAATTTCCAATCGCGTGCAGCGATCATGATTAACGAAAGTGCGGTCACTAGGCCGAAAGCAACAGTCCAAAATTTTGAGACATCCACACCATCAAATTCTTTGCGGATCAAACGAATAGGAGAAACCTTCACCAACCTGAAAATGGCTGGGCCAGCAAATCCAAACAACAAGCTCCAGGCAACCAAAACACTCCAAAGTACTGGCCATATGGATACCTGAGGCAGATCTGACATCACCAGATTATCCAATAGAAGCGTTAAGACATTTTGCCCAAGATAGCCCAAAAGAGAGCCCAGAAAGGCAGCAATAAGACCAAGTGTTAAAAGCGTTTGACCCTGCCGGATAAGGATTGCGTTTGATTTAGCCCCTAAGCACTTTAGGACAGCACAAGCATCTGCCTGCTTGCGAGTGTAACGATGCGCAGATAAAGCAATTGCTACAGCAGCCACCATGGCCGTCAATAGTGCGATCAAGGACAGGAATCGATCTGCGCGCTCAAGCGTTTTGCGCATCATAGGCTGAGCATTCTCAAGAGTTTCAATCCGAACACCCTTGAGACTCTCTTTTTCAATATATTGATTTGCCCAAGCACCATAAGCAGAAATTTGCTCACCTGAGCCTGCAAGTAACAAACGATAAGTTACTCGACTACCTAGCCCAATCAAACCTGTTGAACTTAAATCATCCAAGGACATCATGACGCGCGGGGCGAAGTTCATAAAACCTGCGCCGCGATCAAGCTCTCGCTCAAGAACTCCAGCAATCACAAAGGTCTTATCACCTAGCCGCATAGAGTTACCCACTTTGGCAGACAAGCTCGCCAACATAGCTGGATCAACCCAAACAGAACCCTGCTCAGGTCCATTATTTAGCGCTACATCTTGTGCGTTTGTCTTGACGCGTAATGAACCACGTAAAGGGTATTGAGAACTTGTCGCCTTAAGTGATGCCAGCTTACTATTAGACCCAACGGTAGCCATACTCGGGAATACTACCGTTTGAGCAATTTTTAATTCTTTGCTTTGCGCTTCCCTTAAAAATATGCTTGGTAATGGCTGATCAGAAACAATCAAAAGGTCGGATGCCAAGAGCTGCCTGGCATCAAATGCAAATGCCCTTTGCATTCGGTCAGCCAAGAAACTCACGCTGGAAAGCGCTGTCACAGAAAGTGTTAGCGCAATAAAAAGCCAAGCTAATTCAGTAGAGCGAAAATCGCGCTTCAGACCACTCAAGAAGCGAGAGATCAATTGGCTCAAATTGCCTGAATTTGACCGCCATCAACGCGCATGACAGTGCCGGTAATGAACGAAGCATTTTGACTGGCCAAGAATGCAGCTGTATCGCCATATTCTTTTGGATCTCCATAACGCCCCATCGGAATTTGACCCAGACTCAGCTTGACCACATCCTCATAGCTTTTGCCTTCACGATTTGCGCGGGCTTCATCAAGTTGACGTAAGCGATCAGTTGCAACCCTGCCCGGCATGATGATATTGACTGTAATGCCATCAGCCGCAACCTCTGCCGCCAAGGTTTTAGACCAAGCAAGCAGTGCTGCGCGCAAGGTATTGGAGATGGCTAAGTTTTTAATGGGGGCAATAGCGCCTGATGTCGTACTGGTAATAATGCGGCCCCATTTACGCTGGCGCATGCCTGGCAAAACACAATCTGTAATAGCGATAAGAGATAGCACCATATCGTTAAAACTTTTCTGCCAAAGTGCTGGGTCTTGACCAGCGGCAGGTGTTGGAGGCGGACCACCCGTGTTATTAATCAGGATATCGATTGGACCCAGTTCTTTTTCAACTTTTGAGATTAAGCCATCAATTACTGATGAGTCAGATAAATCCCAATTCAGCGCTAGGGCCTTTCCTCCAACAGCCTCAATTAACCTGACGGACTCCTGTAAGCCATCTGGATTACGACCAGTAACGGCAACCTTAACGCCCTCGCGAGCTAGAGATACTGCCATGGCTTGCCCTAAACCACGACTAGAAGCCATTACTAAGGCAACCTTACCCCGAATTCCTAAATCCATTTTGTCTCCAAAAACTAATTATTATTTTTAATCTAACTGCAATTTTTGTTTAGCAACCACTTCTTTATAAACGGTGTATTCCGCTTTAATTTCCTTTGCGAAGGCTTCAGAGCCATTCACGTTAATGATGGATCCCGTGTCTTCAATACGCTTTTTCACTGCTGGATCAGCTACTACTTTTTGTAGTGCTGCATTGTATTTTTCCACCACTTCTTTTGGAATGCCAGCCGGGCCTAACAAGCCATAGTAAGCCATGCGATTGACTGGCGCCAAGCCAACTTCAGCAAAAGTTGGAACATTAGGCAGTTGAGCCAATCGCTTAGGCGCAGCAACAACAATCGGGACTAGCTTGCCATCTTTAATAAACGGTAATGATGAAGGTAAATTATCAAAAATCATCGAGACTTGTCCGCCTACCGTGTCAGCCAATGCTGGGCCTGCACCGCGATAAGGAATATGCACGATAAATACACCAGTCAAACTTTTAAATAATTCAGTTTGTAGATGACCAATGCCGCCAGTTCCAGAGCTTGAGTAGGAATACTTACCAGGATTTGCCTTAAGTACTGCCATAAAGGTTTTAAAGTCTTTAGCCGGAAAGGATGGGTTCACCGCAATAATGTTTGGAGTTGCCGCAATATTGCTAATAGCTGTGAAATCAGTAATTGGATCGTAACCAATCTTCGGGTTGATAGCCGGGTTAGCAGCTGTCGTAGATACAGTAGCCATACCGATGGTGTATCCATCTTTAGGTGCGCGCATAACCTCTAATGCACCAATAGAACCGCCACCGCCTGCCTTGTTTTCCACAATGACTGGCTGACCCAATTGACGTCCTAGGGCATCGCCTACTGCACGAGCGATGATATCGGTGCTACCCCCTGGCGCAAATGGCACCACCAAGCGAATTGGCTTCACGGGAAAATTTTGTGCCTGAGCAACAGCAACAGAACACAATCCTACAAGAGCGGACGCGCTAAATAATTTAATCAGATTTAATTTAGTGAATTTCATATGTTTACTGGCCTAAAGGTTTGGGCAAATTAACTGCATATTTAGAAAGCTGAACCTCATACTCCCGAAAGATTTCAGCCAAGGCTTGCTGCTGACCTAAAACAAGTGCCTCTGGAGTATTGTCTTTAAGAGCTACTCGCTTGGCATAACGATTTGCACCAATTAAGGGATTGCCCTTGCCTGCATTGGTTACAGTCAAGAAAAATTCAACACTTACAACTGCTTCAGGCGTAACGCGGTAATCACCGTAAAACTCATTTACGGTTAACTGCAAAGTGTAAAAGGGGAAAAAGCTATTGCTCTGACCAACTGTCGCAGTGAAGATATTTGCTTGGTTAAACCACTTGCGCTCTGCATTCGAAATCATCTCTGATGGAATGACTGTATAGACGTTATAGAAATCTTTTTCATATCGCTGATCGCCTAAGCGATAAACCAAAGACTTTGCATCAAATGGAGGGGCCACAGAAACTGCCCCAATCTTTAGCCAAAGATCAGAGCGCGATTTGAGTGGCGCAGCAGTTCTCTCGGGTGCAACCATCCAACTCGTAGGAGCTACAGGTGCCCGGGTTGGAAGTGAGCAAGAGGCCAGGCCTAGGATTGTAGTAAAAAAGAGAATTCGCTTAATCATTTTTGTGCTCCAGAACCACTTAGCGGTGGGGTAATTTTAGGTGGTGGCTCAGCCCAAATTAAGCTTGATGGCGATTGACTTGCAATACGACTAAATTCATTAAGATTTTCACTGGCCTGCTTTAGGTTCTCAATCGTGGTACTTGTATCCCCCTGAATGCTGGTAACGGTTTGACGCAATGCAACCATTGTTCCAACAAGCTCACGCATCAGAATACTAAGCTCGTCTTTATCCGTTACCTTAGCAATACGGGCCATGATTACATTAAGCTGTTTAACGGATTCAATAACGCCCTCATTACCTTTACCGTCACCAGCCATCATGATATTTAAATTGGTAATCAAAGCATCGATTTTTTTCTGCGTGCCGTCAATATTCATTTCATTGAGTGCACCAATCAGCTTTTGAATACCTGAGATGATTTCATCTGCCTGATTTGGTAGAGAAGGAATTACGGGGTATTCCGATTTCCACTCATAAGGAAGCTGATGAGAGTCGTTAGCATTGGAAATAAAATCAAACTCAACATAGTTAACACCAGTAATGCCCATAGATTTGACACGGGCCCGAAGATTATTTTTTACAAACTCACTGATTTGGCTCTCGTCAACCTTATCGCCAAAGATTTGCATTCTGACAACAACATACTGGCGACGATCGTGAAAAGGCACATGTCTCTCATATATATCCCCTGAGAGGCTAATCATTGATACTTGACCAATCTTGACGCCTCTAAAGCGTACTGATGCGCCTGCATCTAGACCGGTAACAGATTGCTTTATGTAAGTCTCTACATAAAATGATTTTTTAAAGATCTGACCTGAGCCAAATATCAAAATAACCGCCAATAGCACACCTATTGCGGCTAGGACAAAAATGCCTAGGCGAAAATAATTAGGATTTGAGTTATTACTCATGCTGCGTCCTTACTCATAATGCGATTAAAGAATTGATGCACTCTAGGATCCTTACTGGTATCTCTTAGCACTTTCGGATCCCCCTCAGCGATAATGCCTTTGGCATCCTTATCCAACATGATGACTTTGTCAGCAATGGCGTAGATACTGGCTAATTCATGTGAAACGATTACAAAAGTAATGCCCAAGTTTTTTGATAAATCCTGGATAGTGCTGTCGAGATCTGCTGAGGTAATTGGATCAAGACCTGCAGATGGTTCATCCAAAAACAAAATTTTGGGGTCCAGAGCCATTGCTCTTGCAATAGCTGCACGTTTTTGCATGCCACCACTAATTTCACTAGGCATGTAAGACTCATATGGCAAGAGGCCGACCAAATCAAGCTTACAACGCGCCAACAGATCCATTTGTGTCTGCGTCAGCTGGGTATATTCCTGCATAAACAAAGTGACGTTATCCAAAAGATTCATGGAGCCAAATAACGCACCCTGCTGATACATCACGCCAAAGCTGGTCATGATCTTTTGACGCTCAGCACCCGTTGCAGTAGTAATATTTTGTCCTTCGATGAGGACGTCGCCAGCTAAAGGTTGATACAAGCCAAACAAGTTTTTCAGAAGGCTGGATTTTCCACAACCAGACCCACCAAGAATCACAAATATTTCACCATTATTCACAGTGAAATTCAAGTTCTGCATCAGCACTTTAGATCCATAACCAACCGTGAGGTTCTGGACATCAATTGCGTAAGGTGATTTATTTGGAGTAATTGGCGCGTTCATCAGAAACCTGTTTTGTAGGAGATGAAGGCAAAAATACCGTCAACGATAACGATCATGACAATGCTGCTAACTACAGCACGCGTAGCGGAGATACCAACAGCTGCTGCGCCAGTGCCAGTTTGCATGCCTCGTAAACAACCCATTGCTGACACAACTACACCGAAAAGGGTTGCTTTCAATAGCCCCGAAAGAATATCTTCTATATCGACGGCAGATAACATCCCGTTGTAAAAATTCACAAACGGAATACCGTAAATCAACATCGTCAACATCGAAGAAAAAATACTGACGATATCTGCGAACAAAGTCAAGATTGGAGCAACGAGGATGCCTGCTAAAACACGCGGCACTACTAGAAAACGTATGGGACTTAATCCGCCTGATACCAAAGCATCGACTTCGCTATTGACTGTCATCGTGCCAATCTCAGCAGCAAAAGCCGCCGAGGAGCGACCAGCCAACAAAATAGCGGTAATCAACGGACCCATTTCCCGCACAATCCCCAGGGCGGCCAAGGGACCAACAAAAGAGACTGCGCCAAACTGCTGCATACCGATAGCAGCCTGGAATGACAAAATCACACCAATCAAAAAGGCAACTAAACCAACGATTGGGAGAGCTGCGATACCCGCCTCAACAGCTGCATTAATAAAGTCGCCCCAACGGACCTGTTTTGGATTTCTGACTGACCAAACTAAGTCGGAAAAAAGATGGCCGGTGAAATCAATGAGCCCAACTGAATCGTCAATTAAATTTTGAACCGCCATACCAAGATTAACCACAAAACTTCTTTTGGGCTTTACAACTGGTACTGGAAATAAATTACTAATTGGATCAAACTCTTTCAGCAGAGGTTGATATCGAGGGTTTAAGCCTGACAACTCAAATTTAGCTCCAGCAGTCGTTTGCGCCTCTTCCAGAGCAATTAAAAAAGCAATGCCTGCACCGTCCAAGGAGGCGACTGTCGCAGAATCAACGCTGAGAGTTTTTGCTTTGCTATCGCCCTGCTTTAGCCAGATATCCTGAGAATCACGCACTTGAGTCCAGACTCCACCCAAAGAATACGCGTTAATAGTTCCGCTAAGCGACACCTTGGCAGAATTGGCGTCCACCTGTGACCAAATAGCAACTGGGGTCTCAGAAACGGCAGAAATGGTGTCAGAAATGCTCATAACCCAACTATAAGGTATACAAGTTTAAGTTATATAAAACGCTGAAAAATGAAAAGGGCCTAGTTTTGCAACTAGGCCCTCATATAAGTTGGTGCGGCTGGCAGGAATTGAACCCACGACCCCTTGGTTCGTAGCCAAGTACTCTATCCAGCTGAGCTACAGCCGCAACAGCCATAATTATGCCATGGAAGAGAAGAACTACATCACCCCCGCTGGTCACGAACGCATCAAGACAGAGCTCCTGCAGCTCTTAAACCTTGATAGACCGGAGGTTGTCAAGGTTGTGCACTGGGCCGCCAGCAATGGCGATCGGTCCGAAAATGGGGACTATATCTACGGAAAAAAACGTCTCAGGGAGATTGATAGGCGGATTCGGTTTCTCAATAAACGCCTAGAATTTGCTGTAGTTGTAGACAATTTGACCCGAAAATCCGGTGAAAATGACGCCGACCAGGTCTTCTTTGGGGCAACCGTCACCTATACCGCCCTTGAAGGCGCCCAAGCAGGCAAAAAGACCGTCATTACGATTGTTGGGGTAGATGAGGTTGATTTAGATAAAGGCCATGTGAGCTGGGTGTCACCGATCGCAAAAGCGCTCATTAAGTCGCGGATTGGTGATTGCGTTTTTATTCAAACGCCAACGGGACCTGCTGAAATTGAAATCCTAGGCGTTCAGTATCTTTAAAACTAAACAGCGCGGGTGCGAGTAACTCTCATGACGTCAGGATTAGCGCGCAAGCTACGCATCACTTTAGAAAGATGTAGACGGTCATAAACTTGGATCGTAAAGCGAATTGTCACAGAATCTTCCTTGAAGCGATCTTCCATAGATACATTCATGATGTTTGAATCTGCAGCAGTCACACTGCTAGCAACTCTTGCCAATACACCCTTACCTTGGCGAGTATCAATTGCCAAATCAAGCTCAAATTCGCGATTGAGCTCTTTGCCCCACTCCACTTCAACCCATTTATCACTATCTTTGGAGAGCATGCGCAAGGCGACAGGACAATCATTGGTATGCACTTGAAGACCTTCGCCTTTACCAAGGTAGCCAATGATATTGTCGCCTGGAATCGGATGACAACAGCTTTGGAAGTGAATGGAATTCCCCTCACGACCATCCACCAGAATCGCCTGGCGTTGATGATGGTTAATTTCTTGATATGGCGCAACCCAGTCAGAAGCACCCAAGCGCATCTGCTCTGATCCGCCCTCATCATCAATCAAAATTTTCAGACGAATTGCCAACTCTTGCGGGGATCGTCTACCGAGAGCAACGTTGACGCAAGCTTCTTCTCTAGTTTTATCGCCTGTCCAATGCGTTAGCTTTTCCCAAATCTCTGGGCTCAACAAAGCTGCATCTACGCCCTGTTGACGCAATGCATTTGCTAAAAGGCGTTCACCAAGCTGAAGCGACTCAGAATAATGCTTGGTCTTTAATGAATGACGAATCGATGCACGGGCTTTGCCAGTGCGAACAAAAGCCAGCCAACCTGGATTGGGCTGTGAACTTGCAGAAGTAATGACTTCAACAATGTCACTGTTTTTTAACTCACTACGTAATGGCAATTGCAGGCCGTTGATCTTGACAGCCACGCAAGTATTGCCAAGATCGCTATGGATGGAATATGCGAAATCAAGCGCGGTAGCACCTCTTGGGAGCGCCCTAATCTGTCCAGTTGGCGTAAATACATAAACCGCATCTGGGAACAAGTCTATTTTCACGTGTTCTAAAAATTCTTGCGAGTCGCCACTACTATCTTGAATATCAATTAAAGACTGCAACCATTGATGAGCACGATTTTGTACCTCGCTCATGTCCGGCGAACCATCTTTATAGGCCCAATGCGCCGCTACGCCAGCCTCGGCAACCGCATGCATATCGGTCGTGCGAATCTGAAACTCTACCGGTACACCTGATGGACCCAATAAGGTAGTGTGCAAAGACTGATAGCCATTTAATTTTGGAATGGCAATGTAATCCTTAAACTTACCTGGCATTGGCTTATACAAGGAATGCAAAATACCGAGAGCGCGATAGCATTCATCAATGGAATGGACCGTTACGCGAAAAGCATAGACATCCAAAACCTGTGAAAAGCTTAAATGCTTAGAACGCATCTTGTTATAGATGCTAAAGAGTGTCTTTTCGCGACCACGAAGATCTACTTCTAAATTGGCTTTTGCGAAAGCCATACGAGAAGTCTGTAGAATCTTCTCAACCATTTCCTTTCGGTTGCCACGCGCCCGCTTAACGGCACCTTCAATCACCCTAAAACGCATGGGCATTGAATAACGGAAGCTCAAATCCTGTAAATCACGGTAGATAACGTTCAAACCAAGGCGATGCGCAATAGGTGCGTAAATTTCGATTGTTTCAGCCGCTACACGGCGACGCTTCTCCATCGGTACCGCATCAAGAGTACGCATATTGTGCGTACGATCTGCTAGCTTGACCAAGATGACACGAACATCACGCGCCATAGCCATGAACATTTTGCGAAAGCTTTCAGCCTGAGCCTCAGCATGACTCTGAAACTCTAATTTATCTAGCTTGGTTAAACCTTCAACCAACTCAGCCACTTTGTTGCCAAACCTTTCAACTAAGTCGGCTTTCGTACAACCCGTATCCTCAATCACATCATGCATTAATGCAGCCATGATAGATGGAGCATCCAAGCGCCAGGTGGCACAGAGCTCTGCTACAGCAACTGGATGGGTAATGTACGGTTCACCGCTATGGCGATACTGACCTAAATGCGCAGCATCAGAAAACTGAAATGCTTTCTTGATTTGTGCGATCTCTTCAGGCTTTAGATAAGAGAGTTTTGATAGCAACCCCTCAATCGAAACTACTTGATGCTTTAGGGGAAGATTAGGCGCAGAGGTAGGCCCAAACAAATGACGACTCGATTGCGCCAACAAACTCGCAATGATCGATTTCTTACCGCTTTGGGATGGGTTGGAATCTATATCCAACAATTGCGCTTGAGCTGAGTCATGCGAAGCGTCTTTGGGCAAGCCGCTTCCTACTTTTTCCGATGTTTTAACTATTCCTAAAGGGAGCTCCACACCGGAACTCCTTAATTACAAAGGTACTTTGGTCAACATGTCACGGTCGGTTACACCAGCAGCTACTTCGCGCAATGCAACTACAGTAGCTTTATCTCTGGACTCAACTCGTGGGGAATGACCTTGTACCAATTGGCGCGCACGATAAGTGGCAGCCAAAACCAATTCAAATCGGTTTGGAATCGTTTTAAGGCAATCTTCTACAGTAATACGGGCCATGCTGAACTCACTTAATTTAGCTTCAATACCTATAGGATAACTGATTAGACCCCGAGACGCTTCAAAAGCGCTGGATTTCTGGCCATACTGGGCCCAGAGCGCAGGCGGCTGGAAGCCAAAATATGCTTTAAATCCATCAAAGCCTGATCAAAGGAATCATTCACAACGATGTAATCCGCCTCATGGGCGTGCGTGAGCTCGATATGGGCAGCCGCTAAACGGCGCTCAATGGTTGCCTCATCATCCTGACCGCGCTTGCGCAAGCGTTCTTCCAGGGCCTCAATTGATGGTGGAAAAATGAAGATCCACTGCACAGAAGGAATTAACTTGCGAATCTGCTGTGCACCCTGCCAATCAATCTCCAGCATGACATCACTGCCTGCTTGCATTTGAGACTCAATCCAAGGTTTTGATGTGCCGTAAAAATGGCCATGCACTTCAGCCCACTCTAAAAAGTGACCCTGATCGCGCTCTTGCAAAAAATCTTCTTTAGCTAAAAAACGATAGTCTTTGCCATCTATTTCACCAGGTCTCGGTGCGCGTGTAGTTGTGGATAAAGATAATTTCAATCCCTGATCATCTTTTAATAAAGCATTGACCAACGAAGATTTACCCGCACCAGATGGCGCCACAATCATCAACATACTGCCTTGATAGCATGGGGTCGAAGTAGAGTTAGTCATGAATTCATTACGCAAGGGGTTACTCAAGATTTTGAACCTGCTCACGCATTTGCTCAATAAATAATTTAAGCTCTAGCGCAGCTTGTGTACATTCTTCTGAAACAGACTTGGAGCTCAAGGTATTGGCTTCGCGATTAAGCTCTTGCATCAAAAAATCCAAGCGCTTACCTACTGGACCTTTGCCTGCAAGCGCTGTATCTACAGCCTGCAAATGGGTTTTTAAACGCGCAAACTCTTCGGCAACATCAATACGAACAGCGTACAGCACAACCTCTTGCCGGATGCGCTCCATGAGCTCAGCACCAGCTTTAGCCTGTTCTTGTGCCGCCAGAGCTTCTGATAATCGCTCAGTTAACTTCTCTTGATATTGCGCTACATATTCAGGAACCTTAGGTTCAATCACCTTAACAATGTCACGCATTTTGTTGGTAATACTAGTGAGAACGCCGACTAGGGCTTTGCCTTCAGCGCTACGACTTTCCATGAGAGCCGCCAGAGCTGCTCGTCCAGCTTCAACAGCAGCAGTAATCCAACTATCTTCTTCGCCACGAGGCTCAGAGACAACGCCAGGCCAACGCAATATTTCAGCAATAGTCAGCTCTTGCGCCTTAGGAAAGGCATCTTGAGCTTTTTCTTGTAAGGCATATAAAGCATCTAGGCGATCTTTATTGATGGCGCCAAGAGCATGGGGATTGGATTTGGCTGAATTGGCTGCCCCCGCATTCACACGCCATGCAGCCCGAAACTCTACCTTGCCACGAGAGAGGCTTTGGGTAGCCATTTCTCGTAAAGCAGGTTCAGCCCCACGGCACTCGTCCGGAAGACGAAATCCAAGATCCAGAAAGCGGCTATTTACAGCCCGACATTCCACCTGCAGATCAGCAACTACGCCAGCTCCCAGGGAGACTTGGCGAGAAGCGCTGCCATAACCAGTCATGCTCGATATCATATGGACATTGTAGATTCATTATTGATCCAGACCAAAACAACAGGACCCCATTTCCATGAGCCCTACCAATCCAGCCAATATTGCGCGTCCGAGCGGCCGTCAGCCAAAAGACTTGCGCCCAGTAACCATTTCTAGAGCCTTTACAAAACATGCCGAAGGTTCGGTATTGATTGCCTTTGGGGACACCAAGGTTCTTTGCACTGCCAGCATTCTAGAAAAGGTACCGCCTCACAAAAAGGGATCGAGTGAAGGCTGGGTTACTGCTGAATACGGCATGCTCCCCCGCTCCACCCATACCCGTAGCGATCGAGAGGCTGCCCGCGGCAAACAATCGGGTCGCACCCAAGAAATTCAGCGCCTCATTGGTCGCGCAATGCGTAGCGTTTTTGATTTGAAAGTTTTAGGCGAAAGAACCATTCATCTGGATTGCGATGTATTGCAAGCCGACGGTGGTACGCGTACAGCCTCTATTACAGGAGCATACGTCGCCGCTAGAGACGCAGTTAACCAACTTCTAAAAAGTGGCGTTCTCACCAAGGATCCGATTATTGATAGCGTAGCTGCAATCTCGGTGGGTATTTATGAAGGCATTCCAGTGCTTGACTTGGATTATCTAGAAGACTCTTCTTGCGATACCGATATGAATGTCGTCATGACAGGCAAAGGTGGAATGATTGAAGTGCAAGGTACCGCTGAAGGCGCTGCTTTTTCCAGAGGTGAACTCAATGAACTCTTGGATCTTTCTGAGCAAGGCATTCGTGAGCTTACCCAAATGCAAATCGACGCATTTAATTAAAGATCACGATGCAAAAACTCGTTCTCGCCTCCAATAACGCCGGAAAGGTAAAGGAATTTCAGGCGCTTTTAGCTCCTTTGAATTTTCAGGTTATTCCCCAGGGTGAATTAGGCATTCCTTCTGCAGAAGAGCCTCACTGCACTTTTGTAGAAAACGCATTAGCCAAAGCAAGGCACGCTAGCGCTGTATCTGGTCTGCCTGCCTTGGCTGATGACTCTGGCATTTGCGCCCATGCTTTAAATGGCAAGCCCGGCGTTTTATCTGCCCGCTTTGCAGGCGAACAAGCCGATGATACGGCGAATAATCAAAAACTCATTCAAGAATTAAAAGATCACTCTGATCGAGGTGCGCATTATGTTTGTACGTTGGTATTCATGAATAGCGTAGATGATCCTGAGCCTTTGATTGTTCAGACTCGCTGGTATGGGCAAGTTATTGATAAGGCATCTGGCAGCAATGGTTTTGGATATGACCCTCACTTCTTTTTGGCGGATCTAAACTGCACTGCTGCCGAGCTAGATCCCGCCCAAAAGAATTTAATAAGTCATCGCGGTCAAGCTCTACGGGAGCTGATTACAAAACTCAAAGCTCGTGCTTAATTCCAATTCAAATAAAGTAAGTCTGAGTGCATTGCCACCATTGGCTCTGTATATTCACTTTCCTTGGTGCGAGAAGAAATGCCCTTATTGCGACTTCAATTCGCATCAAATTAAAGGTGGTAAGTCTGGATTTGATGAAGCGCGGTATACCAACGCACTAATTGCCGACTTAGAAACAGAATTGCCCAATACTTGGGGAAGACAAGTCCATAGTATTTTTATTGGTGGCGGCACACCGAGCCTACTCTCTGCAGAGGGCATGGATCAATTACTCTGTGCAATACGTGCCAGGGTGAATCTAGAGCCAGATGCTGAGATCACAATGGAGGCTAATCCTGGATCAGTCGAGGCAAAAAAATTTGCTGGTTTTGCTAAGGCTGGTATTAACCGTGTTTCTCTGGGCATTCAGAGCTTTCAGGATGAGCAACTTAAAGCTTTGGGTCGCATTCATAATGGAGAGGAAGCTCGGCAAGCAATACAGATCGCCTTAAAACACTTCAAATCCGTAAATCTAGATTTAATGTACGGACTACCCAAGCAAACACTTGAAGCAGCAAAAGCGGATATAGAAACTGCCCTGTCATTCAAGACGCCCCACCTGTCTTTCTATAACCTTACCTTAGAACCTAATACCTACTTTGCTAGCTTTCCACCCAACCTTCCTAGCGAAGATGAAATTGATGCAATCTATGAGCAGAATTTAGCTCTACTAACCAAAGCAGACTATCAACGCTACGAAGTCTCTGCATATGCCCAGAAGAATCAAGAGTGCAAACACAATCTGAACTACTGGCGCTTTGGTGATTACATCGGCATTGGCGCCGGAGCACATGGCAAAGTTTCCTACCCAGATCGAATTACACGGCAAGTGCGAGAGCGCCAGCCTGAGGCCTACATGACTGCAATGGAAACCAAAGGTAATGCGCTTATTGAAAACCGTGAGATAGCAGCTAAAGATCTTCCCTTTGAATTTATGCTCAACACCCTAAGATTGACTGATGGCGTAGATACAAGCACCTTTAGTGAACGTACCGGCCTGCCTTTGAATGTGATTAGCAAAGTCTTAGATGAGGCAAGCAAAAAGGGATTGTTAGATGAAAATCCTAGTAGACTAAAGGCCACTGAAATGGGAATGCGCTACCTTAATAATCTACAAGAGATGTTTTTGGATTAAATCTATAGCTTAGGTTGCTACTTTCCGATCCAGGTTGGTGGCTCACCCTGTAAAAAAGCAGCAACCCCATTCTTAAAGTCAGCACTTCCGTATGTTTCGCTAATGAGATCGTTGCAATCCGGTAGATTGTTTTTAATAAGCCTTGCAAGAACGAGCTTGCTCGATTTTTGAGTAATAGGCGCTAATTTACTGAGGCGCTCAGCTAAATTTTCAGCCTCTTGACTCAATTGATCTTGGTTATGAATAGCAAATACAAATCCATGTTTTACCAACTCTTCCGCAGAAATCATCTCAGCCAATAACAATATCCGCTTCACAATGTTGATATCTAGATGAGCCACGAGCCAAGCAATATTGCCTGCTGATAAACAGTTACCAAGCGTTTTAGCTATGGGTACGCCAAATTTAGCTCCAGGTGAAGAAAGGCGAAAATCACAGCAGCTTGCAATAGCTAACCCACCACCTACCGCCATACCATCAACCACAGCAATAGTTGGAATTGGTAAGGTTGCCAATGGAGCAAGATAGTCATCGATGCCTTCTTCGTAACGCACGCCATTATCACCGCTCTTAAAGCTTGCAAACTGCGCGATATCACTGCCAGAGACAAAGGACTTGCCTCCAGCACCACGAAAGATAGCTACCCGAATCTTTGGATTATTGGCAAGATCTTCACAAATAGACTTTAGAGATTGATACATGCTGACAGTCATCGCATTGCGGGCCGCCACATGATCAAAGGTAATGTGGGCAATGCTATCGCGTACCTCTAATAAGACTTGCGCAACATTCCCCCCTTTACCAGACTCACTCATGCAATTTATTCAGCTTTGATGTTTAAGCTCTTAACGAGACGCTGATATTTAGCAAGCTCACCAGCCAGGAACAAACTAAAGGCTGCAGGAGTAGCAGGGCCTTCTGGCTGCAATCCTTGAGCATCCAATGTCTTCTTGATTTCTGGATCATTCATGGCAGCTTTAACAGCTTGATCGATCTTATTGACTACTGCCGGATCCATTGCTTTTGGCCCCATCACGGAGTACCAGTTAGTTACATCAAAGCCAACAATACCTACCTCCGCAAATGTTGGCACATTTGGCAAGAGTGATAAACGTTTTGGGGTTGAAATTGCCAATGCTTTTAAATTGCCCTGACGAATCTGCTGCAAGTTCGGTGGCAAGGTATCAAAGTTCATAGTGATTTGACCACCAAGCAAGTCAACAATCGCTTGACCACTGCCTTTGTAAGGAACATGGTTCATCTGAATGCCAGCAATCTTGGAGAACAAGGCTCCAGCCAAATGCTGTGTACTACCAATACCAGAGGATCCATAAGTCATCTGACCTGGATTTGATTTAGCCAAAGAAATTAACTGAGCCACTGAATTAACAGGCAGCGAAGACTTCACAACCAATACGTTTGGCACATAACCTAAATAGGTAATCGGGGTGAAATCCGTTGCTGGGTTATATGGCACATTTGTTAATACAAATGGAGAAATCGCATTAGAATTGGAATGCCCCATTAACAAGGTGTAGCCGTCAGGGTTAGACTTTGCAACTAAGTCAGCGCCAATCGTGCCGGCAGCTCCAGATTTATTTTCAATAATGACACTTTGACCTAAGATTTCACTCATCTTCGGTGCAATTGCACGCGCAACAATGTCAGTACCGCCACCAGGTGCGAAACCAACAATAAGTCGTATTGGTTTTGATGGATAGGCCTGCTGACCTATCGCAAAAAATGAACTTGTGGCCAGCGTGATTGCGAGCAAGCTACGCATAGCCCATTTAGGCGTTTTAACCAACATAAAGTCTCCAAAATTGTTTTAATTGTGTTTGTTAATATTGCAGGGTAATTCTAAACATATAAAAACAATTGAGACAATGACGAAAACACCTATAAATAGCGCATTAGATGACGCGCATCACGGATCCACCAAGTCATTACCCCTATCAGGGGTGCGTGTTCTTGACGTGAGTCAAGTTATGGCAGGTCCCTACTGCTGCATGCTCTTGGCCGACCTCGGTGCTGATGTCATCAAAATCGAGCCTCCCGGTACTGGAGACCAAACTCGCGGAGCAATGGGATTCAAGATGAAAGGTTCAGACAGCATGGGCTTTCTGAATATGAATCGCAATAAACGCAGTCTCACTCTCAATCTCAAAACCAAAGCAGGTAAGAAAGTCTTCTTTGAGTTGGTCAAAACGGCCGACATCCTAGTTGAAAATTACCGCCCAGGTGTCATGAAAAAATTGGGCATTGACTACGCATCATTGGAAGCGATTAATCCAGGCTTGGTCTATGCCAGCATCTCGGGTTTTGGTCAAACGGGTCCATGGGCTGATCGCCCTGGCTTTGATTTAATGGCGCAAGCGATGTCCGGGGTAATGAGTGTTACAGGCTATCCTGATGGACCACCTGTCAAAGCTGGCGTACCAGTGGCCGATATTGGCTGCGCACTATTCGCTGTATATGGAATTTTATCAGCCTATATTGGAAAAACTAAAACAGGTGAAGGTCAGTTTATTGATGCCTCACTGTTCGATTCCGCATTGGCATTCTCTATTTGGGATACCGCGCAATATTGGGGTACCGGTGTTGAGCCCTACAAGTTAGGCACCGCAAACCACATGAGTGCGCCCTATCAAGCCATGAAAGCTTCCGATGGCTACTTTGTGATGGGTGCCACCAATCAAAAACTCTGGAAACTGCTCTGCGACAAGATCGAGCGACCAGAGTTATTTGAAGACGCTCGCTTTAAAACAAATCCCCTTCGCTTAGCCAATCGTTTAGAGCTCGCCACCGAATTAGAAAAATCGTTTGTCAAGAAAAGTAGTGATGAATGGGTTGGCGCACTTCTGGCAGCAGGAATACCGGCTGGTCCAATCAACACGTACCCAGAAGCATTTGATAGTGAGCATGGACGTCATCGCAAGATGCGCATGGAAATTGATCACCCGATTGAAGGCAAAGTTCCCAATATTGGCTTTGCCGTCAAGATGAACGGAACTCCACAACAGGTTTATCGCCACCCCCCTTTATTGGGTGAACACACCAGCGAGCTGCTAGCAGAATTGGGTATTGCTGGAGAAGAACTGAAGTCATTGGAGGATGGCGGCGCATTCTCAGTTTAAAAATTCACTCTCCTTTGACTGAAATAGATAAAAGAAATGGGCTCCTAGGAGCCCATTGTTTATTACCTACCCGTAGATTAGCTTAAGCGCCATCAGAATTAGCAATTAGGGGAGCCTCAAACAGATCCCTGCTAGGCTTGGCTGGTGGTGCTTTAGCCTTGGTGCCAGGCACTAATTCAAAGTCCGGCGTAAAGGTAGTCATGGTGCTGCGCAATTGATCGAAGACTTTACGGTCTCCTTCAAACTTTGCCCTACCTTCGGCTTGAAGTTTTTCAAAGGTAGTTTGACCACCCATGACTTTTTCTAAGTCGCTACGATTCACACTGATAGTGAGGTTTGGATTTTTATCTTGATAACCCTTGATATTGGTCAGCGCAGAATTGCTCATCTCCACAACAAACTTTTCACCATTATCTGGAGTACTCAGATTGATAGTGAACTTCATACCAGCAGCTTTTTTACTATCCATGCTGATTGCCAATGCATTGAGCCAGAGCTCTGTGGTCATTGCTCTGATCATGTCAGGGCCATTAGTCTTCGGTGATGCGCCAGAAGGCATGCCATGACGTAACTCGTATGCAGCACCCAGGAAACTATTGCGCACGCTAGGACTTTCTTTTTGATAGCCGATTTGCTCAAAAATGTCTGCTAGCAAATCCTTAGCGGCAGTATTGTTAGGCTCTGCATAAACCAACTTATTCACAATCTCCATCGCCTCGCGATATTTACCCTGCTGATAGAGTTGCTTACCCTTGGCCATGATCTTGCTAGAACCTCCCATCATCTCCACATACAGTGGCGCAGAATCTTTTGGTGACAAGGGAATCAAGGTGGCAGGATTGGCATCCCAGTAGCCCAAATAGCGATTGATCACAGCGCGACTATTGTGCTCTTCTGAACCGTGGTAACTATGCGCTGCCCATTGCTTCTTCAAACTCTCGGGCTGTTTATACACGTTATGCACTTCATTGATGGTCACACCATTGTTAGCCAAATGAAGCACTTCGTTGTTAAGGTGCGCATAGCTATCGCGCTGAGTACGCATCACCTCTTGAACGCGCTCATTACCCCAGCGCGGCCAAGAATGCGAAGCAAACATTACTTGCGCCTCATTGCCATAACGATATAAGGCATTGTTAATATTCTTAGACCATGCCAAAGCATCGCGCACTAGAGCACCGCGTAAGGTATAGATGTTATGAATGGTACCGGTAATATTTTCTGCAGCCCAGAATGCTTTGAACTGCGGGAAATAGGTATTCATCTCGGCAGGCGCCTCTGTTCCCGGTGTATTTTGGAATTCCATTTCAACACCGTCTATCGTCATTTTTTCAAATGGCTCGTTAATTAGAATAGTTGGCTCAATTAAACCCAAGTTGCCAGCCGCAGTATTTTTACCAATCGATTGATCAACGTGGCCGAATGGGCTACGCGGCAATAAGACGCCATACTGGAAATACAAGCGGCGTGTCATGGCATTACCTGCATAGACATTTTCAGCTACGGCATGGTCCATAAAGCCTGCTGGGGCAATGATTTTTACCTTGCCGCTTTTTACATCGGCCTCTTCGACTACACCACGAACACCACCAAAGTGATCGGCATGCGAGTGAGAGTAGACCACAGCAACGACTGGGCGCTTGCCTAGTTTTTCATTAACCAACTCCATAGCTGCTCTAGCGGTCTCTTTTGAGGTCAATGGGTCAAAGACAATCCAACCAGAATTCGTTTTCACGAAACTAATATTCGATAAGTCAAAGCCGCGAACTTGATAAATTTTACCCGGCACTACCTCATACAAACCATAGCCCATATTGAGAATGGCTTGACGTTGCAAGGATGGATGCACGCTATCAAAATCTTTACCTTGTAATAGGAACTCATAGCTACCCATGTCCCAAGCGACGTTGCCAGCATCAGCCATAATCGTTTTGTAGGCTGGCGCAGCAATGAAGCCTCTTTTAGACTCCTCAAAATCACGCTTATCTTCAAACGGCAGTGTTTTGCGCAAACCATTTTGGAGCTCCACAGTGTAGCTAGATGGCATCTTGCCTTTGGAGTCAAAGTGTTTGCCTTGCATTGCACCAGAATCAGCAACAACACCACCGCCACCAGCGGCCAAGGCCAAACCAGAATTCATTAATGAAGCGACTAGCGTAATTTGAGAAAGTTTGATTTTCATAACCTAATCCAAATGGGAAATATCAATTAAATGCCTATATCTCGAATGATATGGCTTGCTTTGTCTAGGGCAATTAGCTTTAGAGCTAATTTATTTAGCGAGAGTTAAGCCAGTTCAATTGCGTCGGGGAGTGTCACTATAAATTTTGCGCCACCACTATCATTTGGCACGAACTCAATACTGCCCCCATGGCGTGTGATGATATGTTTACAAAGCCAAAGCCCCAGACCCATTCCAGACGTCTTGGTGCTCGAGAGAAGCTCAAACAACTGGTTTTGTAAGGACTCCGGAATGCCATCACCGTTATCTGCAACGGTCAATAAAACACCGCCCTCCACATGCCGTGCTTCTATCATCAATTTCTTGAAGGGCTGTGAGGAAGTTATCAAGGCCTGAATCGCGTTATTCACCAAATTCAATAGCACTTGTTGAATCTCACCTCGATTCGCTTGAACCAGCAAATGAGGTTCAACACTGAGCACTATCTGAATCGATTTTGCAGTGATCTCTGGCTTAGTAATGTTAAGCACCACCTCAATTAACTCAGCAAGATCAATTTTGGAAGAGCCCACCTTATCATCTGAAAATATTGAGCGTAATGAACGAATAATCCCCGCAGCCCGCTGATTGTCTGAAAGCAAAGTGGCAAAAATTTCTTTTTCAAGCTCAGGATTTAACTGCCCCTCTGAAAGTTTCTTTTGTAAAAATTGAATATTGAGACTTGAGGCACCCAAGGGTTGATTTAACTCATGGGCAATAGCGGCAGACAAAGCGCCTGTACTAGCGGTCTTATTGGCTTTAAGTAATGATGCTATAAGGGTTTCCCGTTCCCTCAGAAGCACTTTAATCTCCTGATTTTCTTGGTTGGACTTAAAGCTTGAGAAAGCAATTTGCTCGGCCCAATAACTGCCAATTGCTATGTAGGAAAGCGTATTCATAACGAGTTGAGCAATCGTAAAGAGAATCAGTATCTGCGGGATCTGCTCAACTTGCTTAATGCTCAAGGCGCCAATCAATAAGATAGTTAAACGACCGATTGCAAAAAATAATTCTGCACTACTTGCATACTGAAGATAGATTAATTGACTTGATGGCGATGATTTACGCTTTAACCTAATCTCAAGAATTTGCCATACATAAAAGAAGCCTGCCAAAACGCACATAAATGCAGTACGGGTTTCGAACGTTGAAGTATTTCTGAGGTACTCAAATATAAATAAGAATAAAACAGCTGAAATACCCAAAATAATTTTGGTCGCCTTACTTACATCACGATTTAACGATTGGCAAAATAACGCTTGCGAAACTGCGGCAATGTAAAACAGCGTATTTCCAATGGTGAAATTAAATTCTGGGCGAGAAATATCATCAATAGTGATAATGCCTCCACCAAAAATAGCAAGCGCCAATGAGCTCGTTGCCAAGGAGGTTAGCCAGTAAATATTTGGTCGTACTGTATTCTGGGAGCGATAGTAGTGATAAATACCAAGCAATAAGCCCGTTTGGATAATCGCTAATATAAAGAAATAGAGTGCAAGCAAAAGCTTCATAGACTCAATGGTACATCCTAAAAATGAAGCGGTATTCGCCCTAGAGCTAGCTTCTAGGTAACTTAAAATGTATATCTTCTGGATTCAATTGATACCTCTTGGCATGAGCCTGCGGCGTACCACACTTTTTTTAGTTGCTCTTTGCCTGATGATTGGATTTATCAGGGGTGTTTGCGCACAGACAGCTTTATATAACGCAGCAAACAATTATCTTAAAAAGCGTGCTGATGCCTTTATGACAATTACTGGCTATTCTCTTACCCCTGATGTGACAACCGGGTCATTATCAATACGCAATAAAGATGGCGATAACTCGGATTTACAAATGATTTCCTTAGGTGGTGGCGATCGCATTAGCGCGAACTTTCCGCTTTATCTTGAAGGTACTATCGCTGTTAACCGCTACAATCCAAACTTTACTGATGGCATCGGCAATTCTTCCGTTACCGTTCCAGTGCACTGGAATAGCGTCACCGGCACGGGAGGGGTTGGCTGGGACTTCCCCATTACCAATGAATTACGCTTTAGACCAATTGCGAACGTCATGCTTGGGCATTTAGAAAGCGATCTCTCAATCGCCTCACGTGTGATTGAAAATCGCAAAGGTGTTGATCTGCAATTTTTGAACGGCGGTCGCATGAACTCTTACGGTTTAGGCGGCTCCGTTATGCTCGACTATGAGAACTACAAACCAGATCAAGAGATTGATGTGGAGTTACGCTACACCAATATTCCGGTGCAAACCTTTGATACCTCCACGGCAGTACAAGGTTCTGCTGATTCTCAAAGTCTGGCGCTTTGGGCTAGAAGTCGCATTCCTACTTCGATCACGCTACTGGATAGGCCACTTCGTGCAGTCTTTGAGTTGGCTCATACAGAGTTCTTGGGCGACTTACGAGGAGCCCTAGGGTTTAACTCCCTCTCCTCAGTCGGAACAGGCATTGAACTAGATCGTAGCGCCTCTGACCCCATCTTTAGCCGCATCAGGGTTGTATTTAGGTACCAATTTGGTCAAAACGTGCATGGCACATCAATTGGACTTGCTGCTAGCTTCTAATGGAGCAATATAATTGCCATAAATACTAAATCGCTAGTGTTTACCTATTACCACATCATCCCATGGTGATGCACTCTAAATTCCTTAAGGATCAAACTAATATGAAAAAAATTATCATCGCTGTTGTTATCGCAGCTATTGCGGTTGGCGCCTACTTCATGCTCACCAAACCAAAAGCTCCTGTAGCTGGTGTAGCCGCTCAAGAAGCCGCACTGATCTATGACGGAGAAGTAACGAAGATTGATGCCGCAACTCGCACTGTTACCCTCAAAAATCAAGACGGCGAAACCTCTATCGTTGCTGGTCCTGATGTGAAGAACTTTGCAGAAATCAAGGTAGGCGACCGTTTTGATGTTGTTTACGAAATGGCTATTGCTGTTGAGTTAGTTAAGGTTAAAAATCCAGGTGCAGTTGGTGAGCAAGTAAGCACCAGCACCGTAACCGCTCCTCAAGGTGATAAGCCAGGCATGATCACAACCAATACTGTGACTGCAACTGCTAACGTTGAAGCTATTGATACGGCTAAGAACATTGTTTCTTTAAAAGGCCCTGATGGAAACCTCTTCAAGGTCAAAGTTAAAAATGCTGATCTATTGAAAGATATCGCTGTAAACGATCAAGTTAAAGTGGTTTACACAGAAGCAATTGCTGCAGTTGTAAGCGCTCCAGCTAAGAAGTAATCGTAAGATGTAGCAATTCTTTTCTAACGTCTGAAAAGATAAAAGCCCAGTAATTAATTGCTGGGCTTTTTTGCATTTGATCTGGCGGAAGAGGTGAGATTCGAACTCACGGAGGACTTTCATCCTCGCCAGTTTTCAAGACTGGTGCATTCAACCGCTCTGCCACTCTTCCTTTAGTTCGACTTACTGTGAATCACGGTTGATTCAAGTCCTAGATTATAGAGAACTTTTGATTTGACACTCTAAATACTTGGCAATTGCTAGGCTGGAGGTAAGCCCCGGGGACTCGAAGCCATATAGATTAAAGAGTCCCTCTATACCATGGTCCCTGGGTGTATTGAAACAAAAGTCGCCTGCAGGCGCATTGGGCGGGACAATTTTTGCCCTAACGCCTGAGTAATCTGGCTGTAAAGCATTATCTTTCAGACCTGGCCAGTACTTTCTGACGGCTTCGTAGAAGCCGTCACCCCGCTTAGGATTGACTGTGTAATCGATTTGATTTTCTTCATCGATTTCTAGCCATTCAACATCAGGCCCAAATTTAGCTTGACCACCCATGTCCAGAGTGAGGTGCACGCCTAAGCCGCCGGGTTCAGGAATCGGATAAATCAAATGCTTAAATGGTGATTTCCCAGAGAGAGAAAAGTAATTACCTTTTGCGAAATACGCTTTTGGGATTTGCTCCTTAGCGAGCCCTTCAATCTTTTTTGCAATCGCTGGTGCACTCATGCCGGTGCAATTAATCAGAAGCTTCGTTTGAATCTTCATGACATCTGCGCCACCGATTTCTAACTCGAATCCATCTTGAGCGTTTGCTCCTAGCGGCTTTGCACTGATCAGCGGGGATTGATAAGCGACCATACCACCAGCATCCTCAAAACCACCAAGCAAGGACAGCATGAAGCCATGGCTATCAACGATACCGGTTGAAGCTGAAAGTACAGCAGCAGAACAATTGAGCTCGGGCTCCATAGATTTTGCTTGCTCACCAGTGATCATTTTGATTTCTGGAACGTTGTTTTGTTGTGCTTTATAGAGGATGGCCTGCAGGTCATCTAATTGAGATTCATCGCTAGCTACAATCAGTTTGCCGTAAGGTTGAGTGGCTACGTGATGCGTACGGCAGTACTCGTACAGCATACGATTACCTTCTACACATAACTTCGCCTTAAGTGAATCCTTGGGGTAATAAATGCCAGCATGGATTACCTCACTATTACGAGCGCTACTAATCGTGCCAAATGCGCTTTCGCGCTCAAGCAAAATAGTTTCTCGGCCTTGTAAAGCCATCTCTCTAGCAACCGCTAAGCCAATGACCCCAGCCCCAATAACGACACAGTCAACCCGGTCCATTTAGCCGACTCTGCGTCTAGATTTGCTTATATTCATGCTGAAATCGTAACATTTTCAGTGGTTTAAGGTAGTTTTTGGGAGTTTTGGAGGTCAGTTATTGATAAAATTCATAGATGTCTTTAAAACCCGCTGCACAGAACTCGCAACCCCTCCATCAAACTAACGGCATCTTTTTAGACAGCGCCTATCAAGGCATTGGTGAGGCTGGATGGAATTCCCTCTTTCAGCAGGCAAGAAAAGCCCATCTGGAGCAATTTATTACCGATCTTTTTGCCGGCAAGGCGGTCAATAACTCAGAAAATCGCCCCGCTCTTCACTCCGCTCTTCGCAATTTAGATAAATCACCCGTTTTGGTAGATGGCAAAGATGTCATGCCGGATGTTGCACAAGTCTGGCAACGAATCGAGGCTTTATGCAATAAATGGATTGGCGTTACCGACGTTATCCATATCGGTATTGGTGGGTCTGATTTTGGTCCACGCCTAGCGATCGAGGCTTTGGCTCATGTTCCCGACATAGAGAGTCGTGGCATGCGCATGCATTTCTTGGCCAATATCGACACAGCAGAATTAAACCGCATTTTGCAACGCGCTTTACCGCACAGCACCAAAGTCATTATTGTCTCGAAGTCATTTACAACACTTGAGACAACTATGAATGCCAAGGCAGTTGTGAAATGGCTAAAGAACAATGGTCTTACCGACAGCCAAATAGGCAAATCCCTTTTTGCTGTTACAGCCAATGTGCCCGCAGCTAAAGAGTTTGGGGTTGATCAAGACCATATCTACCCATTCTGGAATTGGGTTGGCGGGCGATACTCTGTTTGGTCTGCAGTAGGCCTACCCATTGCATTGCAATACGGCTTTGATACCTTTAAAGAATTTCTGTCAGGCGCACAAGCCATTGACCAGCACTTCAAAACTGCACCTCTTGAAGAAAATCTGCCCGTCATCATGGCGCTCAGCTTGCTATTCCAGCAAGAAAAACACCACATTAAATCCTATGCCGTTATTCCATATGCGGATGCTTTAGATTGGTTCCCAAAGTGGTTGCAACAACTGGATATGGAAAGTAATGGGAAGAGCGTCGATCGTGACGGCAAGCCAGTGAAATTTTCTTGCCCAGTTGTTTTCGGAAGCTCCGGTAGTAATGCGCAGCACTCCTACTTTCAGCTATTACATCAAGGTACAGAAATCATTCCAATTGATTTCATCGCAGTGCGCGAGCCTATGAGTAATTTGCCTGAGGCACAAGCGCATCACCGCATCCTACTCTCTAATTGTCTAGCTCAAGCACAAGCCTTAGCCAACGGCAAGAAGACCGACAACCCAAACAATACCTATCCTGGTAAGCGCCCCAGTAATTTATTGATTCTGCCTAAGCTCAATGCTTTTTACTTGGGCGCCCTTTTGGCGCTTTATGAGAATCGCACCACAGCGCTTGGCGCTTTATGGAATATTAATAGCTTTGATCAACCGGGCGTTGAGCTTGGCAAAGTTCTAGCAAAGCCAATTGAGGCGGCTCTGAAAAATGATGGCACCGTTCAAGCCAATACTGGCATTGATGAAGTAACGGCCGCCCGTATTAACTTATTTAATCAATAGTTTTATTAGCTCTAGCTCTAGTCTAGACACCGAAAGAAAGCTTATGCAACTCTCACCTTCTATATTCAAAGCTTACGACATCCGCGGCATTATTGATGAAACTTTAGATCCATCGATTGCCAAATTGATTGGCCAAGCTTTTGGTACTGAAATGTGTGAGCTTGGTGAAACTGAGATTGTGATTGGCCGCGACGGTCGTTTATCAGGCCCTAGCCTAATTAAAGCCTTGACTGAAGGATTGCTGTCTACTGGTATTAATGTGATCGATTTGGGCATGGTCGCTACACCGATGGTGTACTTTGGAACCAATCAAACACTGAACGGCAAGAAACCAAAGTCCGGCATCATGATTACCGGCAGCCACAACCCCCCTAACTACAATGGTTTCAAGATGGTTCTGGGTGGTGCAGCTATTTATGGCGATCAAATTCAGGCGCTACGTAAACGCATTGAAGAAAAGAAATTTGCTACCGGCCAAGGCAGCAGAACCGAGTTTGATATTTTCCCAATGTACCTAGATCGCATTATTGGTGATGTGAAATTAGCCCGCCCTATCAAGATTGCTGTCGACTGCGGCAATGGTGTTGGCGGTGCATTTGCCGGAAAACTCTTTAGGGCTTTGGGTTGTGAAGTACAAGAACTCTTTTGTGAAGTAGATGGTCATTTTCCAAATCACCATCCAGATCCTGCACACATTGAGAACCTCCAAGATCTCATCAAGAACTTACAGACTACCGATAATGAACTCGGACTTGCTTTTGATGGCGATGCCGATCGCTTAGGTGTGGTCACTAAGGATGGTCAGGTAATCTTTCCAGACCGCCAAATGATGCTCTTTGCTAAAGATGTTCTGTCACGCAATCCAGGTGGTCAAATTATTTATGACGTTAAATGCACTCGTAATCTCGCAACCTATGTGAAGCAATATGGCGGAGAGCCGCTGATGTGGAAAACAGGTCACTCCTTGGTTAAAGCCAAACTCAAAGAGACAGGCGCTCCACTCGCCGGCGAAATGTCAGGGCATATTTTCTTTAAGGATCGTTGGTTTGGTTTTGATGACGGCCTGTATACAGGCGCACGTCTTCTAGAAATTCTGTCAAAAGAAAAAAATTCTAATCAGACGCTCAATGATTTACCAAATGCAATCTGCACCCCTGAATTGCAAATTGCTTGCGCTGAAGGCGAGCCCTTTGCTTTGCTAGAAACTATCAAAGCCCATGCCAAGTTCCCTACTTCTGAGTCCATTAATGCAATTGATGGTGTGCGCGTGGAATATGCTGATGGTTTTGGCCTGGCTAGACCATCTAACACGACCCCAGTGGTAGTGATGCGCTTTGAAGCAGACAGTGAAGAAGCTATTGCCCGCATTCAGGCAGAATTTAAGGCGGTCCTACTGGCTGCCAAGCCTGATGCCAAGCTGCCGTTCTAGCATTTCAGCCAAGATTACTAGGGTTAAGTAAGATTTCGTATGAATTCAACTGTTAGGACCTCGATTGCCTTTGACTACCCCCAGCAAGATTCCGCTGGAGTTACCTGTACAGCCCAAGCTTGGGCAAAGACCCCACCCCAACTGCATGGTACTGAAAAAGCTACCGTCATTGCCCTGATCAAGAAACTGCTAGTTGAGAAAGATGCAGCATTAGTTGCCCACTATTACGTGGATGCAGATATTCAAGACTTAGCAATGGAGACCGGGGGCTATGTTGCCGACTCTTTAGAGATGGCGCGCTTTGGTAAAAATCACCCTGCTAAAAATTTGATTGTTGCCGGCGTGCGCTTCATGGGCGAATCAGCAAAGATCCTTAGTCCAGAAAAACGTGTCTTCATGCCTGACCTCGATGCCACTTGTTCATTAGATCTAGGTTGTGATGCTAGAGACTTTGCAACTTTTAGAGCTGCACATCCAGATCGCACTGTCGTTGTGTATGCCAACACTAGCGCAGCAGTAAAAGCACAAGCCGATTGGATGGTTACAAGTTCATGCGCCCTTGCTATTGTTCATCAACTCAAAGTTGATGGTAAAAAAATCTTGTGGGCACCGGATCGTCATCTTGGTCGCTATATCCAAGAACAAACTGGCGCAGATATGTTGTTATGGAATGGTGCTTGCATTGTTCATGATGAATTTAAGGCAGCGGAACTAGAGATGTTGATGGCTGCACATCCTAATGCAATGGTTTTGGTACACCCCGAATCTCCACAAGCAGTGGTAGACCTAGCAGATGTTGTGGGCTCTACCTCTGCCATGATTAATGCCGTAGTAGAGGGTTCTGCAAATGAATACATTGTGGCAACTGACAATGGTATCTTGCATCGCATGCGTCAATTAGCTCCAAATAAAAAACTTATTGAAGCTCCTACCGCAGGCAATAGCGCCACTTGTAAGAGTTGTGCACACTGCCCTTGGATGGCCATGAATGGCCTACAAGGCATTTTGAATTGTTTAGAAAACGCATCTGGGGAAATCTTGATTGATGAGGAAATTCGAGTTCAGGCATTAGGTTGTATCGAGCGAATGCTCGACTTCACCAAGAGCCATCCTGACCTCTTAGCCAAAGCACAACATGGATTTGTGAAAAATATCGGCGCTGCGTGATTTAGTTACTGATTTCTCTTTCTTTTTTTATTTTCTTTTTAGATAGATATTGTTTTCATGTTTGAATACAACGAAACGCTAGAGCAAGCCCGCCAACGTAATATTGCCGATGCACTCATGGAAGATATTGGCACGGGCGATTGGACTGCAAAGTTAGTGCCTAACAAGCTAGTAAAGGCTCAGCTCATTGTTCGTCAGGAAGCGGTGCTTTGTGGCGTAGATTGGTTTGAAGGGACTCTCAAGAAACTTGATCCCAATACTAAGGTTACTTGGCATTACCTAGAGGGTGATCTCATGAAACCCGACACCAAGGTTTGCGATATCGAGGCTGACTCACAAGCCCTGCTCTCTGCTGAGCGCACCTGTATTAATTTCTTGCAAACGCTCTCTTGGACAGCAAGCATCACCCGCCAGCATGTTGATGCAATTGAAGGTGCCAGCCCTAACCCTAAAGGCTGTGCCGTTCTAGATACTCGCAAGACAATTCCGGGGCTACGCCAGGCACAAAAATATGCAGTACTCGTTGGTGGTGGCAAGAATCAACGCCTAGCACTTTGGCATGGCATTTTGATTAAAGAAAATCATATTGCTGCAGCTGGTAGCGTCACTGCAGCCCTAAAAAATGCACAAGCTCTAAATGCGGGTGTAGATATTCAGATTGAAGTAGAAAACTTTGCGGAACTGGAAGAAGCCTTGACTGCCGGCGCCAAGAGCATCTTGATTGATAACTTTAATACCGATCAAATGAAGCAAGCTGTTGCAATCACTGCTGGACGCGCCTTGCTGGAAGCCTCGGGTGGCATCAATCTAGACCAAATACGCGCTATTGCAAGCACTGGCGTTGACCGCATATCACTCGGAAAATTAACCAAAGATATTAATGCGGTTGATTTTTCGATGAGGATCCTAGGTTAGCTTTCCCTACCCTTATAAATCACCTGCTTTTCCAAGGCATTGCGGATAAATTCAATGTTGTTTCGTAGGCTATAGCAGTCGGCAGTGGCTAGCTTGGCCGCTTTTGAGGCAAGAACCCTTCGCTCCATCTCATTGAGCACTTCAATGTATTCACCACGACGATTGGGTTCGAAGGCTTGAATCGTATTCTGCTCAAACTTATCCAGCTCTTTATAAATTGAATTAATCTGCTTTTTCGCCAGATTGATTCTATAGCTAGGGATTGATTTAATAATGGGATATGAAAAGGCAGCAAAAGGTAGCAAGAGGAAAAACATCCGCTCTAAAAACTCTGCCAACCAAAATGGCAAATACTTCATCAAGGTTGGCGTACCCTTTTCATAGAAAAACTTTGCTTCGTTACTCAGTGGCGCCTCGGTATTCATATAGACAGGGAACTGACCTGCTTTTGAGAAATAGGACTTAGCTCCATTGATTTCTTTGGCAGCTTCCAAAAAGAGAATTTGAATCGCAGGATGTAGGCGATCATCAATTAAGAGATTTGTTGTTGTGGAAATTAGCTGAATGGGGTGATCTGGAATATTGTTTCCCAAGTCAAATCCACCCATAGGGACCGTCAACTCCTCAAAATAAGGCATTAAACGAGTATAGGCATCTGCCCGAATAAATGTCACCAAACGAATATTTGGGTTTTTGATCAGCCTTTGTACATTAGGCGAATCATAGCCGTCCACCAAAAATATGGCATCAATATCCCCTCGCTCAATGGCATTCACAGCATCAGAATTATTCATACTCAATAAATTGGGAGCCGCTGGGTTGAGATGATTTTGCTTCAAGATACTCAGCGCTTGAGTATGGGTGCCACTTCCAACGGCTCCAATATTTATTCTGAGCTTAGCTATATCTCGATCAGAAACATGAATACCTTCATTGAAAGTATTCCTACGGTAAAAAATCCACACGGGCTCATAGTCAATACTACCCAGAGATTGCACGCCAGATAAGTTGTCTACGGCAATCATTCCACCTTGTACAAAAGCCGCTTGAATTGGGTCTTTGCGATCTATTAAATGCTGTAGATTTTCTTTAGAGCCGTGAGTCTCTACTAGTTTGAGCTCAATACCCTTTTTCTCAAAATAGGCTTTATATTTTTCACCCAAGATCTTATAGGATCCACCGGTACCTGTGGCCATTGACACTTTATCGGGTGGGGCGGGTTTAGCAAACCAGATGAGAATAGTTAGAGCGAGAAGTAATAAAAAGATCAATGGCCATACTTCTTTAATTAAGCCAAAGACATTCTTAATCTCATCTACAGCAGTTTGATAAACAGCCGAGATATGTTCGTAGACTTCCTCTTTAAAGCTGACCATGAAATTCCTTGTGATATTGAGTTAGCTTATCACCAAAAATGGAGTTCTATAGCTTTAAGAGACTACGAGGCTGAATCGCTCTCAGCGCCTTCCACCTGAGGGGTAAGAATGGTTGGGTAAGAAACAGCCCAAGTGCCTGGATAATCGCGACTGTAATGTAATCCCCGACTCTCGCGGCGCATTAGAGCCGAGCGGACGATCAACTCAGCGCACTCCAATAGGTTTCTGAGCTCAATTAAATCGCGCGTTACTTTGAAGTTGGCGTAATACTCTTGCACCTCGTAGCGCAGTAGTTTAATACGATGTAGAGCTCGCTCAAGACGGCGATTAGTTCTGACAATACCGACATAGTTCCACATGAGAGAACGGAGCTCATCCCAGTTATGAGCAATGACTACCTGCTCATCAGCATCTTCCACCTGACTCTCATCCCAGAGGGGTAAATTGGGCATTGCTGGGGCTTTTAATTGTGAAATATCTTCTGCAGCCGCCTTACCAATGACAACGCACTCTAATAAGGAGTTGCTAGCTAAGCGATTGGCTCCATGCAAGCCAGTATAAGTTGCTTCACCGACTGCATAAAGTCCTGGCAAGTCTGTACGACCTTTGAGATCAGTCACCACGCCACCGCAGGTGTAATGCGCAGCAGGAACTACTGGAATGGGCTCTTTAGTAATATCCAAACCAAGACTCATACAACGAGCATAAATCATTGGGAAATGCTCTTTAATAAATGCCTCACCTAAATGAGTAGCATCAAGATGTACATAATCCAAGCCGTGTTTTTTCATTTCGAAGTCGATGGCTCTAGCAACAATATCGCGTGGCGCCAACTCATGACGGTCATCGTGCTCAGGCATGAAGCGTGCGCCATCAGGCAGCTTCAATAAACCGCCCTCGCCGCGCATTGCTTCGGTAATCAAAAATGTGCGATCGCTAGGGTGATACAAACAGGTCGGATGAAATTGAATAAATTCCATATTGCCTACCCGGCAACCAGCGCGCCAAGCCATGGCAATACCATCGCCGGTAGCAGTATCAGGGTTACTGGTGTAGCGGTAAACCTTACCTACACCTCCTGTAGCCAGCACTACTGACTTGGCTTCAATCGTTTCCACGCGGTTGTTTTTAATATCGAGCGCATACACACCATAACAACGGTTCGGCTTAGTGCGCTGCGTCCTAGCGTCAAGCTGGCGATTGGTGATGAGATCAAGAGCAATCCAATGTTCTAAGATCTGAATATTTTTATGTGCTCTTGCTTTATCCAACAGCACCTCATGAATTGCTTTACCGGTGGCATCAGCAGCATGCGCAATTCGGCGATGACTATGTCCACCTTCGCGAGTTAAATGCAAACCCATTGGGCCAGCCTCATCGGTGGTGAACGGAACACCCTGCTCTACCAACCAACGAATAGCCTCAGCACTCTCTTCAGCAATGTACCGGGCAGTAGATTCAACAACTAAACCCGCGCCTGCGTCTAAGGTATCGGCTACATGTGAATCAATACTGTCATGCTCTTTATCGACAACACCAACAATACCGCCTTGCGCCCAAGCTGTCGCAGCCTCACCTAAACCGCGTTTGGCCATCAAAATCACTGGCTGGGATTCAGCCATATGTAATCCGACCGTTAGACCCGCTAAACCCGCTCCAATAATAAGCACGGGTAGCTCTGCCTTGTTGTTGGTTTGTGAGGAGGGTTTTGAACTGGCCATTGAGGTCTTATTCTAAAGGTCCCTAGAGATATCCGCTCATTTATCGCTTAATGTCACGATAGAAGTTTTCGTGAGACCCTATAGACCCCAGATAAATTAGTCTTAGCCCGTCATCCATCGAGTACCCAAGTAAATAAAGCTGATTACCGCTTCTAAACTTAAATACCCATAATTCAGAAAAATCACCGCTCTTTTTTTCTCCAATAGTTGGCTTTTTAGCCACCAGGATTACAGCGTCATCGACATCCTTGGCAGTTTTGTCATTTAATTTTTTGTATTGCCTTAAGAATCGGCGTGTTTGATAAACGTCATACGCCATCAAAGCTTCCTAGTGCGAGGGATGAATGGGGTGGATTGCTCTCTAGGCTCAGCCAATGATGCGAGCGACTCCGTAATGAATGCTACGGGCAAATCTGGGTTATCTATTGCCGCCCGACCTACTTTTGCCCAAAACTCGATCTGCCCGGCAATCGTTCGATGCTCCACCTTGGCTTCAACCTTGGCTAATTCATATAGATCATCATCAATTCTTACCGGCATACCCATTTGGACCCCCTTTACTGTATTTTACTACAAAAGTAGTAATGTGGAATATAGGGTTTAAATACAAACAAGGCTCCATATAGGAGCCTTGTTGTGTTTTTCTTGAGTGATCTTTAAACGTTGGACATAACCTTGGATCCACCTGGGGCATTCGTGCCGTATCCCATGATCTTGGCTGCTTGACCACCTTTGGCCAGCCTCACAGCGCAATACTTAAACTCTGGAATCTTGCCAAATGGATCTAGAGCAGGATTTGTAATGAGGTTAGCAGCAGCCTCATAGTATGCAAATGGAATAAAGATCACACCTCTTGGCGTACCGTCATCCCTTCTCACGTGGATACCCACTTCACCACGACGAGACTGAACAGTAATCACATCACCCGCAGATACACCTAACTGAGTCATATCCTCACCATTCATAGACACAGTTGCCATAGGCTCAATAGCATCAAGCACAGTAGCGCGACGAGTCATACTACCGGTATGCCAATGCTCTAACTGTCGGCCTGTAATCAATACAAATGGGTATTGAGCATCGGGACGTTCATTCGCTGGAATGATGTCGGCAGGTACAAGTTTTACCTTACCATCGGCCGTGGCGAATTGATCATCAAACACAATAGGGCGACCTGGATCTTCAGCGGATAAACATGGATAGGTAACGCTTGATTCTTTCTCCAGGCGCTCCCAAGTAATACCCTTAATAGCACCATGCATGGCTTGACGCATCTCATCATAAACCTCAGCAACACCAGCGTCAGGACCTTGGTAATTCCAATTGAGACCCATACGCTTAGCGATCTCTTGAATAATCCACAGATCAGGCTTGGCATCACCAGGAGGGTTAATTGCTTTCTTGCCCATTTGCACCATACGGTCTGTATTGCTTGCCGTGCCGACCTTCTCAGGCCAAGCACTTGCAGGCAATACGACATCAGCCAGCAAAGCGGTTTCTGTCATGAAGATATCTTGAACTACGAGAAGATCCAAGGAAGCCAAAGCATGACGGGCATGATTTAAATCAGGATCGCTCATCGCTGGGTTCTCACCTTCGACATACATGCCACGAATCTTGTCTGGATCAGAATCAGGCGCAGTGATCTTATGCATGATCTCTACCACGGTATATCCGGGCTTTTTATCTAACGGCGTATCCCAGAATTTCTCAAACCAAGCATGTGCCTCTGGATTATCGACGCGCTGATAGTTGGGGAACATCATTGGAATCAAACCAGCATCACTAGCGCCCTGAACGTTGTTCTGTCCACGTAATGGATGCAAACCAGATCCTGGCTTACCAATTTGGCCTGTGATACTCACTAAGGCAATTAAGCAGCGAGCATTATCAGTACCGTGAACGTGTTGGCTAACACCCATACCCCACAAAATCATTGCTGATTTGGTAGTTGCAAACTCTCTAGCCACTTCACGCAGTGTTTCTGCTGGAATACCGCAGATTGGCGCCATCGCTTCTGGGCTGTAGCCTTTGATGTTCTCTTTTAAGGCTGCAAAATTATTGGCACGATTTTCAACAAAGTTTTTATCAACCAAGTCTTCTTCAATAATCGTATAGATCATTGCATTAAGCATAGCCACATCGGTATCAGGCTTGAACTGCATTGTGCGCCAAGCATGTTTGCTAATCTCGGTCATACGCGGATCACACAGAACAATTTTGGCGCCGCGTTTAGCAGCATTCTTAAACCAGGTAGCAGCAACGGGGTGATTAGCGGTTGGATTTGATCCAATCAACATGATTAAGCTTGAGTGCTCAACATCATTTACCTGATTACTTACTGCGCCAGAGCCTACACCTTCTAATAAAGCAGCAACAGATGAAGCATGGCAAAGACGCGTGCAATGGTCTACATTATTGCTTCCAAAACCTGTACGTACCAGTTTTTGAAATAGATAAGCTTCTTCATTACTGCCTTTTGCAGAGCCAAAGCCAGCCAATACTTTGTTACCGTATTGATCTTTCAGTCTCTTTAAGCCGCCGCCAGCAACTTCCAAAGCCTCTTCCCAGGTTGCTTCACGGAAGATGTCAGACCAGTCTTGCCTGCCTTCAAGCATGGACTCATCCTTTGGAACGCCTGCTTTTCTAATTAATGGCTTAGTAAGGCGTTGTGGATTATGGATATAGTCCATACCAAAACGACCCTTAACGCATAAACGATTGTGGTTTGCTGGGCCATCACGACCTTCTACGCTAACAATCTTTTCGTCTTTGACGTTGTAGGTAATTTGGCAACCAACACCGCAGAATGGACAAACAGAATCTACCTTGCGATCTACCGTTTGCGAACCAATTAAACCTTTAGGCATCAATGCGCCAGTTGGGCAAGCTTGCACGCACTCGCCACAAGCTACGCAGGTGCTCTCGCCCATTGGATCATTCAGATCAAATACGATCTCGCTATGAGCACCACGCATCGCGTAGCCGATCACATCGTTGACCTGCTCTTCACGGCATGCACGTACACAACGATTACATTGAATGCACGCATCTAAATTGACTGCCATCGCCGGATGAGAAACATCACTGCTCACTTTTTCACGGCGGATAGCTCTGAGCTCTGGGCGCACAGTGACATTCATGCGCGCAGCCCAAGTACTGAGCTCGCCATGCTGATTCTTCTGCTCTTCTTCTTTGGTGTCACCTACCCACTTAAAGCCTTCATCAGGCATATCAGAGAGCAGCATCTCCAAGACAAGCTTTTGACTCTTTAGTGCACGTTCGCTATTGGCTTTCACTTCCATGCCAGGTGTTGCACTTCTACAGCAGCTTGGTGCCAATGTACGTTCACCATTAATTTCGACTACGCAAGCACGGCAATTGCCATCTGGACGGTAGCCATCTTTAAAGCACAAGTGTGGAATATCAATGCCGTGACGTTTAGCAGCTTTGAGAATCGTTTCACCTTCATAGGAAACGATGGTCTTGCCGTCTAGCTTAAACTCAACGGTTTGCAATTGAAGTTCTTTAGGATTTGTTGGAGCGTTCATGTTTGTCTCTTTATTCCCTGATTTTTATATTTACTTTTATTAAGCTACTTCTTCCGGGAAATATTTATGAATACAACGAATGGGGTTTGGTGCCGCTTGACCTAGACCACAAATAGAAGCATCCACCATCACCGTGGCTAAGTCTTCTAAAGTTTCTTGATCCCAAGACTTGGCTTGCATCAGTTGAGCTGCTTTGCCCGTGCCTACACGACAAGGAGTGCATTGACCGCAACTCTCATGCTCAAAGAAACGCATGACGTTCAAAGCCATATCGCGCGCCTTATCTTTGTCGCTGAATACCATCACCGCAGCAGAACCAATAAAGCAGCCATAAGGTTGCAAGGTATCAAAGTCGAGCGGAATGTCGTTCATAGTCGCTGGCAAGATGCCCCCCGATGCCCCACCAGGCAAATAGCCGTAAAACTTGTGGCCATCTTGCATGCCACCGCAGTACTCATCAATTAGTTCTTGAATGGTGATACCGGCAGGAGCTAACTTCACACCAGGTTTCTTCACACGACCACTCACGCTGAAGCTACGCAAGCCTTTACGATCATGACGACCGAATGAGCTAAACCACTCTGGTCCGCGCTGGACAATATCGCGCACCCAGTACAAGGTTTCAAAGTTGTGCTCGAGGGTTGGTCTGCCAAACAAACCTACTTGTGCAATGTATGGAGGGCGCATGCGAGGCTCACCACGCTTGCCTTCGATACTTTCAATCATGGCGGACTCTTCACCACAGATATAAGCACCTGCTCCACGACGCAATTCAATCGTAGGTAACTTAAATGGTGGATTAGCTTTTAACTTTGCCAACTCGGCTTCTAGCAACTCTCGGCAGCCATGATATTCATCGCGCAAGTAGATATAGCAAGCATCAATACCAACCACATTGGCGGCAATCAATAGACCCTCTAAGAAACGATGTGGATCGCGCTCCAAGTAGGTGCGATCTTTGAATGTTCCTGGCTCACCTTCGTCAATGTTCACAGCCATTAATTTAGGGGCAACTTGATCCTTCACAATGCGCCACTTGCGACCCGCTGGAAATCCTGCACCACCCAAACCGCGCAAGCCAGAACTTTCCATGGCCTTGATGATGCTCTCAGCGTCTTTCTTACCTTCGTGGATTTCTTGTGCTAAAGCGTAACCACCTTGTGCGCGATAAGACTCGTAACCAACGTAATCAGGACAAACTGTTTGCAGCTCTCCTTGGGGTGATACGCCCTGCTCTGCTAAAGCAGCAGGCTCAAACACAGCATCATCTTTAGCCATCGGATGTGCTGTCAGATTATTTTTGACAGCAGCAGAAACCTTGTCGGCTGTTGCAAATAGCACTGGATATTGGTGAACCACGGCTACAGGCGCCTGCTCGCAACGCCCTACACATGGGGCTGCCACGACTTTAATACTAGGATTGCCAAGGATAGCTGGCAATTTAGACAAGAGATTTTGTGCTCCCGCCAATTCACAAGCAATACCATCGCAAACACGAATCAGAATATCTGCTACTGGATCATTGCCACGTACGACTTCAAAGTGGTGATAGAAAGTAGCAACTTCATATACCTCTGCCATTGGCAAATTCATTTCTTTTGCTAAGGCAACTAAATGTCGATCATGCAAAGCGCGGTATTCATCGTTAAGCTTATGAAGATTCTCAATGAGCAAGTCACGACGATGCGGTGCAATTCCAATAAGTTTGCGCACCTCTGCAATAGAAGCATCATCAGCTTGACGCCCCTTCAACTTACTCTTACGACGAATGGTTTCCCTCAAATCATCTGCCGTTGCCACAGCAACCGCTTTGACTTCTCCAGAAGGCTTTGGATGATTCATATTTTGTAGTCTCTAATTTTTATATTTATTGCTTTGCACGAATGCAAAGTTTTTCCCATCTTGCCCACTAAAAAGTCCTGCCAAGCCAAATACTTAGAAGGCTAGAAATGCGCAAAACAACGCTTTATTTTGGGTTATTTATACCCCCAAGTCCTTGACGGCGCTCAAGGACTTGAATCTAGGGTTTACCCTAATTAAATCAGGGATGGAGAAGGCTTGTCGCCAGGAGGAAGTGAATAATCCAACTTGCGCTCGTAAAGCCTTGCTTTGTAGCAATCTTGGTAGCCTTTGCTGCCAATTTGCCAACCAATTGAGGTGCAGTCTTCTTGAGCGGCTGATTCAATGGAGCCGCAGCCGGTAAGACCCAAAAAGGCAAATAGCGTGAAGATGGAAAAAATGCGCATATTTATTGAATTCATGACCTCAAGTCTACTTGATTCTGATCTCAACATCGAGCGGAATTCCCTCTTTTCCTGCCTCTACCGTCTTGACATCACCAAGCTGAATGCGATCCTTGAGGCTGGGGTCGGATTTGATCATAAATCCGTAAGCAGCTTTAGCCCGCGCCTTAGCCAACTCCTTGAGTTCGCTGTCTGTAATTTCTATGCCAGCAATCAGCTCATTGTGCAATTGCTCGTTACGCCGCTCACCGTCTGGAAGCGTCAAAAGACGCTGCCCTAACTTAATTCTCCCAATATATTCAGCGTAGGCAGACTTGAGTCCTGACTGCACTCTAGGGTCAGACAAGCTTGGCACGGGAATGGGTTCGCCTGGAATTAGTTTGAAGCCTGCATCTTTCAAGATGACTGAATCAGCTTTTGCCCTAGCCAGCTCTTTTCGATCTTGGACCGGGTCATAAGTGCCAACAATCTCTAAACTCGAATTCGGACGCTTGATAAGGTACTCGCCAAATTTTTCTAAGCGATCTTGGTCAACCACTAAAAAAACTGCCTCACCAGGAACCGCGTTAATACCCTCTTCACCGCCAACACCAATTAATGCTGCCAAAGCTCTAAAGGGTGCAGTAGCTATGTTAGTTAGAACATTGCTAATCGCCTGCCATACTAGACCACTAGCACTAAATTCTGGAGAGTCGACATTGCCAGCAATCTTGACGGTGACATCGATGGTGTCGTCAGAGTCTTCAAGCAAGGCAATTGCCAAACCTAATGGTAATTTTTTTCCGGCAAAGTCTGGCACCTCATCACCAAGCACCACCTTCTTGATGATGATCTGATTGCTACCATTAAGGTCACCTTCTTTAGCTTTGTAATTTAAATTAAGGTTGAGCCGCCCGCTCGCAATTTGATAACCAGCAAATGTCATGACTGCAGGATTAAATGCGCTCAGAGGTAAATTACGGAAAGTCATCAAGATGTCATGATTACGGCGTGGGTCATCGAACGATGCCTGGCCTTTAGCCCTCATACTTCCTGAACCTGCAACAACCCCATCCATAGCCACCGTGGCAAAACGCCCCGGTGTATTACTAACCCCTAAGAGAGTGGCATTGAATTTTTTCACATCCACCTTGAAATGCGGACGCATCGCCAAGTCCGAAAATAACACTTCGCCATTCTTGAGGTTAGTAGAACGTATGTCGAGACTAAATGCAGTTGATTCCTTTGATTTAGGGGCGTCAGTAGCTTCAGTTTTCTGCTCACTTGCAGGCTTGGTAAATAATCTTCTGAAATTAGAAAACCCTTCCTCATTGATTTCAAATTGAAGTGCTGGTGAATCAACAATCAACTCATCAATTGAAAGACTATTGCTGGTCGCTTGTTTCGATTTCAGGCTTTTATATTCCAGCTGACGAATATCTGCCATCTTCCAAAGAATCAAAGGATGTTTTTGATCTTTTTCCAGAATCGTTAAATCCGAAATATGAATATCGCCAGCGACCACATCGGCATCTGGTCCAAATTTGAGAGCGAGTGTTGAATTCATTGCACCGCTTTTACCTATTAATTCTTTATTCGCAGGCAAGAGCGCAATCAGTGGAGCGGTTGCTAAATTCACAAGCTCCAACTGACCATCTACCGACTTTGATTCAGTATTAAAGTCCCAACGAGAGCGAATAGCGCCATCATCCAACTTCACATTCAGCTGCACACCCAACTTACCAGGCTGAGGATTATCCAGCCCTCCCGCAATAGCAACGCGCTGATAACTAATAGTTTTGTTAACGCCGGGCACCAAAACCTGTAAGACGCCAAGATTAAAGTCGTATTGGCCGCGAACACCTGCCACCACGCCCTGCTTATCGTAGTTGGCCACATTAAGTAACCTCATCGTAAAAGGACTTAGCTCTTCCTTTAAATTAGTAGAGTCGTCTAACAAGCTTAATGAGGCCGAACTCACTTGCAGTTCATCGACAGATATTTTGAGCGCTTTATTGGATTCAGTAGGATCAGTAGATGGTATTGATTTCTCAAGCACGGCAATCAGCTCCTGCCAATTCCACATTGCTGAACGGGCGTCCTTATGTAACGTCCTCTCCACCAACACTTTTGGCTCGGCCAATAAGATCTCATCAAAGCCCAACTCACCTAGGACTAATTTTGTCCATTTGATAGAGATAACGAGCTTTTTAAAATCCAGTAATTTTGCACCGCCTGACTTTGCTAACTTAAAACCATCAAGCTCTAATTTCAGTCTAAGCGGCGAAATACTGAGATCTTGATAAGCAATCTCATAACCAATCTTAGTACCAAATTCAGAGGCGGACCTTTTGATCAACCCCGGAACCAAGAGGTGAGCCCCCGCCCAAAAGATGATGATACAGGAGAGCATCAAGACGCCAAACCAAATCAGCCATTTTTTGAGACGAGGTAATTGAGTCAGAACCATTTAAAGCAATACAAAATAATTTAAAAAGTTACGTTAAATTATTGTGCTGGCGGAAAGCCAGCCTTCTGTGTCCACATATTGTTAAAAATATTAATGATCGGCTTCTCGTATACGCCCGCTTTTGTATAAGGCTCATCCTTTAGCCATGCATCAACATCAGCCCGACTCGGAAAGTCGATTGCAATCAAACTACCTATAGTGGTTTTCCCATCTTCTGATGTGAGGGGTCCAGCAAAAGCCATGCGGTCAGCCATTTTGGCTAAATAAGCGCGATGCTCAGGACGAACTTGAACGCGTAAGTCAGCAGTACCAGGACGATCCATTAATAACATTGTAAAAATCATATTTTCTCCATTGCTTATCTCTATTTTTAATGCCTAACTAACTAGATACTAAGGGAAGTTTCAAAAGAAAAACCACCCGAAGGTGGTTTCTTGACTACTTGGCGGAAGAGGCGGGATTCGAACCCGCGGTAGGCTATTAACCTACGCACGCTTTCCAGGCGTGTGACTTAAACCGCTCATCCACCCTTCCGTACAGCCGGTTATTATACGATTGTCGAAAGGGTAGCCTCTAAAAGCCTCAGGTACTGTTTATAGAGACTCTTTAAGTTGCTCAAGGATATGTGGATTTTCAAGGGTTGAAGTGTCTTGAGTAACCTCTTCACCTTTAGCAATCACGCGTAATAAGCGGCGCATGATCTTTCCAGATCGGGTCTTAGGCAAGTTATCTCCAAAACGAACGTCCTTAGGCTTGGCAATTGGGCCAATCTCCTTACCAACCCAATTACGCAATTCAGTTGCAACCTTCTTGGCTTCCTCGCCGGTTGGGCGACCGCCTTTAAGAACTACGAATACGCAAATCGCTTCACCAGTCAACTCATCTGGACGACCAACTACCGCAGCTTCTGCAACCAATGGGTTGGCAACCAAGCAAGACTCGATTTCCATTGTTCCCATGCGGTGACCAGAAACGTTTAGCACGTCATCGATACGGCCAGTGATAGTGAAGTAGCTGGTATCTTTGTTACGGATTGCGCCGTCACCCGCTAAATACAAGGTGCCGCCCAACTCTTCTGGGAAATAAGACTTCACGAAACGATCAGGATCATTCCAAATCGTACGAATCATAGAAGGCCATGGACGCTTGACTACCAAGATACCGCCCTGACCATTTGGAACATCAACACCAGCTTCGTCCACGATCGCCGCCTGAATACCTGGTAATGGCAATGTGCATGAACCTGGAATCATTGGGGTTGCACCTGGCAATGGAGAAATCATGTGACCACCAGTTTCTGTTTGCCAGAAAGTGTCGGCGATTGGGCAACGTGATCCGCCCACATTCTCGTAGTACCACATCCAAGCTTCTGGATTGATTGGCTCGCCTACAGAACCCAAGAGACGCAAAGATGACAAATCGTAGCTCTTTGGATGCACTGCTTGATCATTGCTTGAAGCCTTGATCAATGAACGAATTGCAGTAGGTGCTGTATAGAAAATAGATGCTTTGTGTTTTTGGATCATGTCCCAGAAACGACCGGCATTTGGATATGTAGGAACACCTTCAAACACAATCTCAGTAGCGCCAACTGCGAGTGGACCATAAGTAATATAGGAATGGCCAGTTACCCAACCAATGTCGGCAGTACACCAGAACACATCGTTTGGCTTAATGTCAAAAGTCCACTTCATTGTGAGAATAGCCCACAAGAGGTAGCCGCCAGTAGAGTGCTGAACACCCTTTGGCTTGCCGGTTGAACCGGATGTATACAGAATGAACAATGGGTGCTCAGCGCTTACCCACTCTGGCTCGCAAGTAGTTGCTTCGTTAGCAACGATTTCTTGCATCCAAACATCACGACCCGCTTGCATCGCAACGTCAGTGCCAGTGCGCTTGCTCACGATGACATGCTTAACCTTAGGACACTCGCCTGTAGAAAGTGCTTCGTCACAGATTGCTTTGAGTGGCAATGCTTTGCCACCACGGAACTGGCCATCAGCAGTAATCACTGCTACTGCACCAACGTCCATAATGCGATCACGCAATGCTTGTGCAGAGAAACCACCAAATACTACAGAGTGAATTGCGCCAATACGAGCGCACGCTTGCATAGCAACAATACCTTCAATGGTCATTGCCATGTAAATAATGACGCTATCGCCAGACTTCACACCCATCTTACGTAGTGCATTTGCCATTTTGCAAACACGCTCAAGCATCTCTTTGTAAGTTACTTTAGTAACAGTGCCATCATCGGCTTCAAAAATAATAGCTGTCTTGTCACCAAGACCAGCTTCAACTTGACGATCTAGACAGTTGTATGACGCATTAGTTGTGCCATCTTCAAACCACTTATAGAAAGGCGCTTTAGATTCATCCAAAACCTTGGTAAATGGCTTTTTCCAGTAAATATTTTCTTTAGCAAGACGACCCCAAAAACCGTCGTAATCTGAGTTCGCTTCATCACAAAGCTTTTTATAGGCTTCCATGCCTGGAATGGCCGCACCCTTCACAAAGTCTGCAGGTGGGTTAAAAACGCGGTTTTCTTGCTTTAATGGTTCCATGCTTCACAGCCCTCTATCAAATAATCAATCATCTAAAATCAACTACAAATGCGAAATAAGTCGCAAAATGACAGGTTTACACCCTCAAGACCTTAGAAGATAAGTGAAAACACTGGGGATTTGCTCTATGGCAAACCCTTAAAATAGGGCAAACCTTACTAATAATGTGGAAATAAGCATAAAACCATGACAAATATCAAACAAAACGACCTCATTCAGAGCGTTGCAGATGCATTCCAGTTCATCTCTTACTACCATCCTAAGGACTTCATTTCCGCTCTGGGTAAGGCCTATGAGCTAGAACAGGGTCATGGTGCTAAAGATGCGATTGCTCAAATTTTGACCAATAGCCGTATGTGCGCTGAAGGTCGCCGTCCATTATGTCAAGACACGGGTATTGCGGTGGTTTTCCTCAAAATTGGTATGAATGTGCAATGGCCAGATGCGACTATGAGCGTTACTGAGATGGTGAACGAAGGTGTGCGTCGCGCCTACCTCAACCCAGATAACACCTTGCGTGCTTCAGTTTTGGCTGACCCAGCTGGTAAACGTAAAAATACTGGTGATAACACCCCTGCGGTTGTTCATTATGAAATTGTTCCGGGCGACGATGTTGAAGTGATTTGCGCCGCTAAAGGTGGTGGCTCAGAAAACAAAGCTAAGATGGTGATGCTCAACCCTTCTGACTCCATCGTAGATTGGGTTCTAAAAACCGTTCCCACTATGGGCGCTGGCTGGTGCCCTCCCGGCATTTTAGGTATTGGTATTGGCGGCACACCAGAAAAGGCCATGCTCATGGCCAAAGAGTCTTTGATGGAACCGATTGATATTCAGGATCTGATTACTCGCGGTGCTAAAACACGCGCTGAAGAGTTGCGTTTAGAGCTATATGAAAAAGTAAATAAGCTTGGTATTGGCGCACAAGGCCTTGGTGGTTTGGCTACCGTTCTCGATATCAAGATCATGGAATACCCAACCCATGCTGCTTCATTACCAGTGGCAATGATTCCAAACTGCGCAGCCACTCGTCACGTGCATTTCCACTTGCACGGAGATGGTCCAGCAAAACTGGAAGCCCCTTCCCTATCTGATTGGCCTGATGTCACTTGGACACCGGACGTTCAAAAATCTAAGCGAATTAATATGGATACCCTTACCGCCGAGGAGGTGGCGAGCTGGAAACCGGGCGAGACTCTATTGCTAAACGGCAAAATTTTGACTGGTCGTGATGCTGCTCATAAGCGCATCCAAGACATGCTTGCCAAAGGCGAAGAATTGCCGGTGAGCTTTAAGAATCGTGCAATTTATTATGTCGGACCGGTTGATCCAGTTCGCGATGAAGCAGTTGGCCCAGCAGGACCAACTACTGCCACTCGCATGGACAAGTTCACAGAGATGATGCTTGCTAAGACAGGCTTAATTACCATGATCGGTAAAGCAGAGCGCGGACCTGAAGCGATCGAAGCAATTAAAAAACATAAATCTGCTTACTTAATGGCTGTTGGTGGCGCCGCTTACTTAGTATCTAAAGCCATCCAGACTTCGAAAGTTGTTGGCTTTGCTGACTTGGGCATGGAAGCCATTTATGAGTTTGATGTTAAAGATATGCCCGTAACTGTTGCTGTGAATTCTGAAGGAATTTCCATGCATCATGAAGGGCCAAAAGACTGGCAAGCAAGGATTGCCGGCATTCCCGTAAAAGTTGCTTAATTACTTATTCGGGTATCACTAAAAAAGTATTGGCAACTCATTGGCACTAATCGGTGTATTTGATTCTGGCGTTGGAGGCTTATCCATTTTGGATGAGGCTCTGCGCCAGCTTCCACAGAATGATTACATCTATCTTGCCGACTCTGCTAATGCGCCATATGGTGAAAAATCTAGCGATTGGATAGCACAACGGAGTCTTGCGCTCTGCCGTTATTTAGCAAACCAAGGTTGCGATGCCATTGTGATTGCCTGCAACACTGCGACAGCAGAGGCGATTAAAAAAATACGGGAACAGCTATCTATTCCTATTATTGGCGTTGAGCCCGGCATTAAACCAGCAGCGATGCAATCGCAAAACCATGTTGTGGGAGTCTTGGCGACAGAAGCTACACTTAAAAGCGATAAATTCAATGCCTTATTAGCAACATTACCAAGTGACTGCCAGTTCATTAAGCAAGCAGGTGCTGGTTTAGTGCCTTTAATTGAATCAGGCAAAGCGGATGGTCAAGAAACCTTAGAATTGTTGGCCAAACATCTAGAACCTATTCAAGATGCCGGTGCGGATACTATCGTACTTGGTTGCACCCACTACCCCTTCCTCAGAAAAGCCATCCGTAAGTTACTTGGTGAATCCATCACATTAATTGATACCAGTGATGCCGTTGTGAGACAGCTTAAGAGACAGCTAGATGTTCTTAAATTCAGAGGCGCCAGTCCTGAGTTTGGATCATTGCTTTTGCTAAGTAGCAAAAATGAAAATCTGCTTTTATCAATGGCTCAAGACTTAATGTCCGCAGACCTTGCATCACATTCGGTAGAGGCGCAGATCCTAGGTGAAATTCGATGAGCGATTTACTAAAAAAAATAGACGCTCGTCTACCCTTTAATAAAAGCGAGCGGATCATCATTGGCGTTGTGTTGTTATTGCATGCCTTGCCTGCGTTAGAGTTTTTACACCTCAGCAAGCGCCCTCCCCCAATGGACGACACGCGGGTCATGGCCAACTTAGTAAGTCCAGAGGCTAGCAAGGCTCAACAGTCGCCCGCCGCTACTCCGCCCAAGCCAAAAGAAGAGAAGAAGGTTGTAAAGGAAAAGTCTGAAGAAAAGCTGACTGAAAAACCGAGTCCTACTCAGGCGCAACAGCCTCCACAACAACAAAACCAATCTCAAAGCAAATCAGAGGCGCAAACACAGAATGCAGCAGTAGCCCCTGGAACTGGTGGGGGTGCTAGCGGCACACCAATTCAGACCGACATTGGTAAACTAGTAGTGGTCTATCAACCAGATGCGGATGCCTACTACCCCTCCTTCTCAAAGCGTTCAGGTGAACAAGGTGCAGTGGTAGTGCGTTTGATTATTGATGAAACAGGTAGCGTGGAAGATGTAGCATTACTGCAATCAAGCACTTTCCCCAGACTGGATCGTGCCGCCACGGAAATTGGCAAACGTTATCGCTTTAAACCTTTTTTAGTAAATGGCTCACCCCAAAGAATTTCAACTAATCTCTTAATTAAATTTAATCTCAAGAATTAATCAATATGAATACACCATTTGGCATAGCAAATCTCTGGCTTGAAGGCGATGCAGTTACCAGATTCGTGGCAATCACCCTACTTATCTGCTCTATTGTGACCTGGGTAATCTTGCTTACTCGACTTTGGGATCTACGCAATCTGCGTAAATTAAAACCTGAACTTGAGAATTTTTGGCGTGCCACTTCGTTTAATCAAGGTTTGCAAGCTTTTAGCAACCATGCAACCAATCCCTATTATCAAATTGCCAAACAAGCAACCAAGGCTTCGGTCCATCACCAAAATCAATCCTCCAATCACCGTGAATTACTCCAAACACTAAACTATTCTGAGTGGATGGCTAGAAGTGTTAAGAACAGCATTGATACGATTGCTGCTGGGCTACAAAAAGGATTGACCTTCCTAGGCTCGACTGGTGCGATCGCCCCCTTCATTGGTCTTTTTGGAACTGTTTGGGGCATCTACCACGCATTGATCGCCATCAGCAGTTCTGGTAGCGCACAAATTGATCAAGTTGCCGGCCCCATTGGTGAGGCCCTCATCATGACAGCTTTTGGTTTAGCAGTAGCTATTCCTGCAGTTCTGGGGTTTAACGCTATTAATCGCGCCAATAAATTATTTGTTGCAGACCTTAATCGCTTTGGCAATGATCTCTTGGCCTATTTTGTTACTGGCGCCCGAGTTAACTCGGGAGAATAGTCATGTCTTTTCATATTCAAGACGACCAAAACGACGACAGCATCATGTCGGAGATCAATATGACGCCGATGGTGGACGTCATGTTGGTGCTCTTAATTATTTTCATTATTACTTTGCCAGTAATTCAGCAAGCAGTGAAAGTGGAACTACCAAAGGCCAATAGTGTTCGCAATGAAGTTAAGCCAGAATCAGTTCAGCTTTCGATTGATGCCAATGGTCAAATCTTTTGGAACAGCACACCAATCGATCTAAAAACTTTTGATGGTTATGCTGAGAAAGCCGCCCAAAAAGAGCCGCAACCAGAAATTAATCTTCGTGCAGATAAATCAGTGAAGTATGAATATGTTGCTCAAGTACTGGCAGCATCGCGTCGCGCAGGTTTAACTAAACTAGGTTTTGTGACTGAGCCAAATTAAGTCTTGACTGACTGCTTACTTAATCTTGTAAGGCGCTTTAGATAGCAAGCAAGTTTCTTCACTGGTGTGAACACCATTACCTATGGTTGCACCCAAGATGCCGCCCTGTATTTTTTCTACCTTCTTAAACTTGCCAGTGACGGGATCAAGCGTAATGTTGGTAATAACGCTACCTGCAGGATAAGCAACCCCCATCACCTCCTCTGGCGGAAACTTTGCTTCAATTGAAATCAATATATTCGGACGCGCAAGAGTGACACTCTTCACCACCTGAGATCCGAAGGCATCAGACTGATCTAAATCGCGATCATCTAAAAAAACTTTTGCCTTCTGCGAGCCCGAAGCAAGCATGAGCTTCATTGCATATTCTTCGGTATAACCTTTTTCAGAACGCTTGCACTGAAACTCCATGACATCAACCCCCCACGCAAGAGCAGATGAAATGGTCAAGCAGGAGCAAATGAGAAGTTTGGGTAAATTCATAAAAGAGGTATGAGTGTCTTTGGTGCCCGAGGCCGGAATCGAACCGGCACGACTTTTTTGAGTCGGCAGATTTTAAATCTGCTGTGTCTACCGATTTCACCACTCGGGCTCGCACAAACAATAAAGCCGTGCTAAATAAATCAAGACAAGCGAAATTTTAGCATGCAAGCCTGTTGCCGGCCCCCAGAGCCCCCTTTTTTGGTGTCTCACCAAGGTTGGACTTGATAAAGCAATTAAAATACCTACATGAATTTACTGGGGAAATCATCTAGACCAAATACGTTTTTGCGGGTCCTTTTTTGGCTTATCGGACTCAGCCTTGTGGCTGGTTTAACAGTAACTGCGACCTATTTATATTCCGCTCAATCGAATATTTCCGGCAAGCGAATAATTAAAAGCCTGGGTGACTCGATAGCAATCACATTTGATGAAGTCGATATTCCCCATATCAAAGCAAAAAATCAGGCAGATGCTTACTTTGCCTTGGGCTATCTTCATGCTAGCGAGCGTTCATGGCAAATGGAAATGAATCGCCGCATTGCCAGCGGACGACTCTCAGAAATTCTAGGCAATGACACTGTAAAAATTGATCGCTTTGTACGCACTCTTGGAATAAAACGCGCAGCAGAGCGTCAATTTGATCACTACCCTGTATCTGCTAAGAGGCTATTGCAAGCCTACGCAGACGGCGTGAATGCAGGTAATGCGCAACTAGGGTGGGCACTACCGATTGAGTATTTCTTGACCGGATCAAAGCCTGGTCACTGGTCTCCAACGGATAGTGTTGCCTGGATGTTGATGATGGCTTACGACCTTGGCGGCAACTGGCATAAAGAAATACAAAGACTAGAGCTTTCTCAGTATCTCAGCACCAAACAAGTATGGGAAGTTACTCCACCAAATGAGCCTGGTGAGCCCGTCAGCAATATGGATTTTTCCAAGTTATATCGAGATCTGAAAGTTTTTCACCCTAATCCCGGCCCACTAGAAACTAAACCTCAAAACTTGCCCGCAACAGAGCTAAGTCAATGGAATCGACTGGGCGGGAAAGATGGTATTGGCTCAAACAACTGGGCACTGAGTGGAAAGTTGAGTGCAACTGGCAAGCCTTTATTGGCCAATGACCCACATCTTGGGCTATCCGCACCAGCCATTTGGTATTTCGCACATCTTGAGGCGCCTGGAATTAATGTGATTGGCGGAACCTTACCCGGAATTCCGGGGGTTGTTTTAGGGAGAACAGATAAGTACGCGTGGAGCTTTACTAATACTGGTCCAGATGTTCAAGATATTTACATCGAACAAATTGACACCAAGAATCCCGGTATGTATCGAGGTCCAGACGGTCCGCTGCCTTTTAAAGTTCACCAAGAAATTATTGACATTAAAGGTGCACCCTCTTTTACTTTTTTAGTAAAGGAAACTCGACATGGACCTGTGATTTCGGATTCATACCGTCAAGATAAACGCGTTATTGATACCGATCGCTTTGCATTAGCACTTCGATGGACAGCGCTAGATATTGAAAATCAATCTGTTGTTGGCCTGTTGGAAATGAATCGCTCTGCTGACCTTGATCAATTCAAGCTAGCGCTACGAAAAAATTACGCACCTATGCAAAATGTGGTGATGGCGGATACGGAAGGCAATATTGCCTATCAAGCTGCTGGTATTGCTCCAAAACGACTCCTGCATCATGGCTTATATGGCGTTGCTCCTGCGCTAGGTTGGGAGAAGGAATATGACTGGAATGGTTACGTTCCTTTTGAACAACTTCCCGCCAGCAATAATCCCGAACAAGGCTGGATTGCTACAGCCAATCAAAAGATCATGGCAGCGAATGATCCCAATCCTTTGACGGGTGACTGGGAATTACCAACGCGCTATCACCGCATTGTTGATCTCATCAAAGCAAAAAATATTCACTCATTTGATGACATGAAAACGATGCAAGGCGATACTCTATCTCTTGCCGCCACACCACTTCTAGATCTTTTTAAATCTAGTAAGTCATCTCATCCTTTAAGTGCTAAAGCAATGGAGATTGCAAGAAATTTTGATGGTGATATGAAAGTAGGTAGTGCGGGCGCTCTTATTTTCAATGCTTGGGCCGACCAACTCACTCGCAATCTATTCTCGCGCTTAAGTTATTTATTCACAGAAAATTATGGTTCACGAAATTATCGCGCGCCCCTACTTAATCAAGTACAAAATCCCAATAGCCCATGGTGTGACAATCCTAAAACGGAGGGTGTGGAGTCTTGCCAGGAATCGGCAAACCTTGCTCTTGATAAGGCGCTGGAATATCTCAGCAAAGAGTATGGCAATGATCCTCAGTCCTGGGCTTGGGGAAATGCACATATAGCCATCTCCGAGCATCGCCCATTTAGCAAAATCCCCCTGCTGGGGGACTTCTTTAATATCAAAACCCCATTCCCCGGTGATAGCTTTTCGATCAACGTGGGGCGCCTGGAGTTATTGCAGTCTAAAAATCCGTATGAAACTCTACAGGCCCCAAGCTTGCGAACTGTCTTCGATTTTTCAGATCTAGAAAAGTCTGTCTTCGTCTATCAAACAGGCCAATCAGGATGGGTACAAAGCAAGCTATACCGCAATATGAACTCTTTGTGGGCCAATAATGAATACCTACCATTGCAAATGAAGCCTGAAAAGTCGAGTCGCCAGCTAGAATTGAGCAATAAGTAAGGATTTGGATAAACCAAAAATGTCACCAACACGTCTGTTGGCGGGTAAAATAAAGAAATTATTACCAGTAATTTACAAGGGTTTTTCATGAAAATAATATTTTCTATGTGTGTTTTGGGCGTGACCTTGCCCTGCTCCGGTAATGCACTTGCTGAATGGCAAGAGATTGGGAAAACCGATGCTTTTACTCTTTACGCCGATACAGCCACCCTTCAGAAGCAAGGCGATAAAGCACAAATAATTTCATTACTAGACTTCAAAAAGCCTGGACAGAATCCAAAAACCAAGGAAAGTGCAAATTCTATTATTGGCCTAAATGAATTCGATTGCAGCGCAATAATATATCGCCCAATTGAATTCAAAGTGTTTTCTGAAAACATGGGTAAAGGTAAAGTCGTAGAAGAGCAAAAAACTCCAGACAGTCAATTTGAAACCATTGAGAACGGCTCTTGGCCAGCTGGCGTCTACAACGTTGCGTGTCGTAGCAAGTAAATATCATCACAGAGGGTGGAATACCGCCCTCGGATTTGGCTTCATTGTTACTTTGGTGTTATTGACTGCTTGCGCAGCGCCGCTAGCAGCACTCAGTAGCAGTGGCACTGCCGCAGCTAGCTCTGCAGGCACTGCTGCGATTGCTAATCCCAGCACTGCAGCTAGTCTAGCCTCTACCGCAGCAACGGGAAAATCTCCTTTGGAGCATGCCGCTTCTGCGGCAACCAAAAAAGAATGTAGCTTCTTTAATGTGATCGACTCCAAACCTATCTGCATTGAGGTTGTATTACCCACTGTCACAGATAAAAGCGAGCCTTTATTGGGTCCAGCAGACTTAAGCAAAGACACCGCCAAGCAATAGCACTTTACTCACCCCTTTAAAGACATAACAGACTAAAATTAGCACTTATTAGCACTCAACTGACGATTTAATATGGCCACGGAAAACTACTACCTCACCCTTACCTGTCCAAATAAGCCTGGAATTGTTGCCGCAGTTGCTACTTATATTTTTGAACTAGGTGGTGATATTGAGGAAGCCCAACAGTTTGATGACAAGGCCTCAAAGCGATTCTTTATGCGGGTGAGCTTTAGCTGCCCAGCAAATGCAGACACATTAAGAGCTGGCTTTTTAGAAATTGCAAAACGCTTTGATCTTACCTGGGAATTACGTGCAGTAAAAGATCTGAAGCGCGTCTTAATCATGGCTTCCAAATTGGATCATTGCTTGGTTGATTTGCTTTACCGCTGGCGTATTGGTGAGTTACCAATGATTGTTTGCGGCATTGTTTCCAATCACCCACGTGATGTTTACGCCAGTATTGATTTTTCTGACATCCCCTTTTATCACTTACCAGTAACTCCAGAGACCAAGCCAGCACAGGAAGCCAAGCTTTTAGAAATTATTGCAGAAAATAAGGTGGATATGGTGATCTTGGCGCGTTACATGCAGATCTTGTCCGATGATTTATCTACTAAGCTTTCTGGGCGTTGCATCAACGTTCACCACTCATTCTTGCCTAGTTTTAAAGGCGCAAAGCCTTACCACCAGGCTCATGCTCGCGGCATCAAGCTCATTGGCGCTACCGCCCATTTTGTCACCAGCGATTTGGATGAAGGTCCGATTATCGAGCAAGACGTTACTCGCGTTACGCATGGTGATACGCCAGACGATTTAGTGCGTAAAGGGCGTGATTTAGAACGCACTGTTCTCTCTAGAGCTTTACGTTACTACCTGCATGATCGCGTTCTCATTAATGGTGCGACTTCTGTAGTCTTCTCGGACTAATTCAACAACGGTTTTTTTAAGGCCTTACCCCTGGAGATTCCAGAGGTAAGCCTCTTGCTCGCCACATCAGAAATAACTCTAATTGCGCCATCTCTGGCGAACCATATTCAAACTGCTGAGCCCTAACTCCGCTCATACAATTACGAAGTCGACGTTGTACAGAGCCCAAGGTTTGCCATTCCAAACGGTAAATAGGGTAAGCATTAGGATGCCCCTGCGGAATGAGGCTTCCACCTAGCTTTAAACCTGCCCTATCCTCATGGCATTGGGCACAAGATAGATTGAGTTGCCCCATCCTCTCATTAAATGTCTGGCGGCCTTTCTTCAAAAAGGATGTATTTGCCGGGGTCTCGCTGATAGAAATGGGCATACCTTTAGATTGAAAAGCGACAAAGGCTGTCAGCGCCAGAAGATCTTTACTCTCATAAGCCAATGAGGATACTCCCTGCGCTCCAACGCGACATTGATTAATTTGCCCTTCTAGAGTCTGCAATTTACCTTTAATTACTTTAGGAAATTGGGGCGCAACACCACGCATCGATCTCTTTGCATCACCATGACAAGAGCTGCAAGACTTATTCTGAGAGCCAATTTTTTGTTGCCATAAATTTTCTCCATCACCCACCCAAAACATCGCAGGATTTAATGATGGGTCATCCTGCATTGCTTTGTTATCGGCAGACATCAACTCATAGCTAGATTGATGTTTTGCAGAGGCGCCGTATGTAAGGGGGCTACCCAGAGTGAGAAAAATACCGCCAAGAAATAGAGAAAGGATTAAGTTCACGAAACAGTAATGCAAGACTGATTTACCGCTTCATAGCCACCATCTCCAACCCACTTAAATTCAAGAGTTCCAGATTCAACCGCAACTGTTGTGAAGATGATTAAAGGATTGGCGCCAATACCAGAATAGAAATCTGCCTTGAATACCTCTACATTGTTATAGGTGCAAGTAAAGGTACGAATAATGTCGCGAGGGATCTGCTTACCGCCTTCGGTATAACGAAAACCTGACTCCATATCATGCTGTGCAATCGCTCGAATCTCAATAATGGAATCTTTCTTTGCCGTTGATGGCATGGTTATAGATGTGCGGGAAGTTTTACTCATACCATCTCCGTACAGGCCGAGAGAGTTACCAAGGTTTCTGCTGATCCCCGCCAAAAACTACCATTACTCATCTGTGCAATTGCCCAGACTCTTTGACTGTCAGCTAAACGAACGCGAGTAGTTACATTTGCGATGCCTGAACGTGGTGTTAAGTAAACGGTAAAGATATTTGGTGAAGGATTGGCTTCAGCAACTACATGTATCGTCTTGACATAATCGTTAACAGTCATCGGACTATCCACGCTCACTTTTAAAACAACTAGATTTCCGTTTTCCACCAATGGAGGGATCGTCAAAGTAACCTTGCCATCTTTAACTGGAGCTCCGCCTGTGATTTTTTTAATGACCTCATCTGCATCTTCTTTTTTTGCAAAGGCTTTCATGGGGGTTAAGCAAGTAGCCAAGGCTAATAGACCGAGTCCTTGCACTTGTTTTAACCAGTGTCGCCGCGGATAGTGAATGATCTTCTTCATTTTATTTGTAATGTCTCGTTAATTATTCAGCGTCACTAAAAAGGCAATAACATCCTCTATCTCTTGTCCGCTTAATAGGGTTTGACCAGCAAACTTAGGGGCAACCCGATTAAGATGACTTGTTTGGTAATAAGACGGCATGATGGTTTGTGGATTGAAATGTGCTGCATTCACAATGCGCGCCCTAAGTTGAGATGCATTCAATCTCACCACGCTTGCTTTGAGCTCTGGAGCTAAGTTACCTTGAAAGCGCTCTTCTGGAAAAGGGCCGCTATGACACAGTAAACACAAGCCAGTTTGACGACTTGCCACAATAGCTCGACCACGTAACGGATCACCAGGGTCAGCAGAAAGGGATTCGATAATCGAATCCCCTTTGATGGCTTGAGCGTGTGCAAACTGAAGATTGAGGATCACTAGCAAAGATACTGCTAGTGCAATCCTCATTCTCATGGACACAATTTCAATAAGTCAGCTCTTAAACCAGCTTAATACCGCTGTTTTTCAGAGGAACCGTGCGCAGACGTTTGCCAGTTGCACGATAAAAGGCATTCAGAACCGCTGGTGCAGCTACCGCAATCGTTGGCTCACCTACTCCACCCCAGTCTTTACCGCCACCTTGAATGATGATGGTTTCAACTTTAGGCATTTGTGCGAGACGAATCGAACCGAAGGTGTCAAAGTTCTTTTGTACAACTGCACCCTTTTCAATTGTGATCTCTTCTTCAAATAATGCAGACAAGCCATACACAAATGAACCAGATACCTGACGTGCCACTTGGGCAGGGTTCACTACATAACCTGGGTCAGTAGCAGCAACAATGCGATGAATCTTTACTTCATTGCCATTGGTCACTGAAAGCTCACATGCGGCAGCTACATAACTGCCGAATGAACGCATTTGAGCAACGCCGCGGAATACGCCTGGTTTAGCAGGAGTGTTCCAACCAATGCCATCAGCTACAGCGTTCAGCACTGCTACAGCACGAGGATACTTTTCCATATGCTTGCGGCGGAACTCAACAGCGTCAACACCAGTTGCTTCGGCCATCTCATCCATAAAGGTTTCGATGAAGATCGCATTTTGGTTCACGTTCACGCCACGCCAGAATCCTGGCGGCACGGTTGTATTGCGCATTGCATAGTCAATATTGAGATTGGGGAAGCTGTAAGTAATGCCATGCTCGCCAGTTGGATCGACACCTTGAAATGCTAAAGGATCCTTGCCTTTGTTTGCAGCCACAACAGCCGGACGTACAGCAGCCAAGATGGACTGGCCAGATAAACGCATATTTACTGCTGTCACATTCTTCTTGTCATCGATTGCAGCAGACATTTTGCACATCATTACCGGATGATAACGACCTTGCGTCATATCTTCTTCGCGAGTCCAAATTAACTTGATAGGCGTACCTGGCAATTGCTTAGCAATATTTACCGCTTGCGTTGTGTAATCTTGGAAAGCGCCACGACGTCCAAATCCGCCACCCAAGTTTACTTTATAGACATTACATTTATCAGCGGGCAATCCAGATGCAGCAATTACCGCAGCCAATGAAGCCTCACCATCCTGTGTTGGCACCCAAGCTTCACATGAATCTGGAGTCCACTTGGCGGTAGCGGTTTGCGGCTCCAGAGTTGCATGATTTAAAAATGGGTAAAAGTAAGTAGCCTCTAATGTCTTAGATGCACTTGACATGGCGGCCTTTACATCACCATTCGAGTTATGTGCAAATGCATCATTCGCAGTAAGGCCTTCTTCCAACATCTTCTTGATGCCAGCACTAGAGAGCTCCCCATTTGAACCGTTATCCCAAACAATATTGACTTGGTCTAAAGCGGTTTTTGCTTGCCAGAAAGTATCAGCAACAACTGCTACCGCGGTGTCTCCAACCTGCACAACCTTCTTAACACCCTTCATGCTTTGGGCTTTAGTTGCATCGTAACTCTTTACTTTGCCACCAAATACAGGGGATTCCTTAATATTAGCGACTAACATGCCAGGCATCTTCAAATCGATTGCATAAACTTGTTTACCGGTAACCTTGTCAGATACACCGTCAATGCGATTTACAGACTTACCAATGAGCTTCCACTCTTTTGGATCTTTCAACGGCACATCTTTTGGCACCTCTAACTGTGATGCTGCAACAGATACTTTGCCGAAAGTTGTTTTCTTACCAGAAGGTGTGTGTGTAATGATGCTGTCTTTAGCCACACACTCTGCGGCTGGAACATTCCACTGATTGGCAGCAGCCTGAATCAACATCATGCGTGCTGCAGCACCACCTTTGCGAACATATTGCTCAGAAGTGCGGATACCCCGGCTACCCCCTGTTGAGTAACTTCCCCAGACTTTGTTACGCTTTAAATTCTCGCCAGGAGATGGGTAATCATAAGAAACTTTTTTCCAATCGCACTGCAACTCTTCGGCAACCATCTGTGCCAAACCAGTAATAGTGCCTTGACCCATTTCAGAGCGAACAATACGCACAACAACATCATCGTTTGGCTTCACCACAACCCACACACCAATCTCTGGGGTGGCTAGTGGAGTCATTGCGGTAGTGCCAGTACCCATCGCAGCATGGGCAGTAGACATAAAGGAGAGATCAAAGCCAATGGCTAGTCCAGTGGCAATTGCACTAGAGCCGATAACAAAGTGGCGACGGGAAGCATTTGTATTTATAGTCATGTATTTTCCCCTTAAGCCTTGCTTACAGCATGAATAGCTGCACGTACTTCTTGGAAAGTGCCGCAACGGCAGATATTAGTAATGGCCGCATCGATTTGCGCATCTGTAGGCTTCGGCGTATTGCGCAACAAAGCTGTAGTTGCCATCACCATGCCAGATTGACAGTAACCGCATTGAGGCACCTGGTTATCAACCCAAGCTTTTTGCACTTTAGATAATTGACCATTCTTTTCAAGACTTTCAATAGTCTCAATTTTTTTACCTTCTACAGCAGCAACAGGGATAGAGCAACTACGGACAGCCTGGCCATCGAACAGAACTGTACAAGCGCCACATGCGCCAATCCCGCAACCATATTTAGTGCCAGTTAATCCAATTTGTTCACGGATTACCCAAAGCAATGGGGTGTCTGGATCTACATCCAGCTTGTACTTTTTGCCATTCACATTTAGTTCGGCCATGCGTGCTCTCCTATCAAGTCTTTTATCGTTCTTAGGGCATTAAAAATACCCTTGCTTTTTGTATGTTCATCTTAACCAAGAATTAATTTATTGCTTTGCAACATAAATTATTGGGCAGTAAGATCAGGATATGATCTCTGGCCTTGTACAAATCCTACTCTTTCAAAGCCTTGGTGAGCTTGTCTCAAAGTTTCTACTGCCGACGCTACCCGGACCAGTCATTGGGCTAGTACTTCTAGTTCTTTGGCTAGTTTTACGGAAAGGAATCAATTCCGACCTGGCAATGGTTGCCGACGGCTTTAGTCAATACCTTGGCCTACTTTTTGTTCCGGCGGCTGTTGGCGTGGTGCTATTTCTGCCTCAACTGAAAGCCAATGCTCTAGCCATTATTAGCGCCCTAGTTGGCAGCATCATCCTCACCATTGCCTCTAGCGCTTTCATTGCGCGCCTCCTGAGCAAGAAGGAATCTCATGAGTGAAAAGCACTCCATAGTAGAGATTTGGGTCTACTTATCTGGTAGCCCACTGTTTGCTTTATTTATCACCCTGGCCGCCTATCAAATTGGACTAGCCATTTATAAGACAACCCATCAAAACCCTCTGGCCAATCCAGTGGCCATTGCTATTCTGATTGTGGCGAGCACGATTCAGTTTATTGAAATGCCCTACTCAACCTATTTTGAGGGCGCGCAATTTATTCACTTCTTATTAGGCTCTGCGACTGTTTCTTTGGCAATACCTATTTATCGAGGCCTAAGCAGCCTCAAAGGAAGGTCCATTCCTTTAATTGCCTCGCTTTGTACTGGTGGCTTGGTGTCAATTATTAGCGCAGTAGGCATTGCCACCCTACTCGGAGCAGATGCTAGTGTTACTGGCGCCATGTACCCCAAGTCAGTTACAGCACCTATTGCCATGGGTATAGCTGAGCGCATCAGCGTCTCACCCACCCTCACCGCTATCTTTGCAGTGAGCACTGGAATCCTAGGTGCAATCTTGGCACCATTTGTTCTCAATGCATTAGGCATGAAAGCTTGGTGGCAAAGAGGCTTCGCCATTGGAATTGGGGCGCACGGCATTGGAACCTCCCGCGCCTTTAGCATTCATCCGGAAGCAGGAACCTATGCCAGTCTAGCCATGGGAATGAACGGCGTAGTGAGCGCTGTTGCTATCCCTGTTATTTATCACTTATTTAACAAGTGATAATTTGCTTGCTTGATTTCTTTGCTTGAGCTGATTACTTAACCTGCATAGCTACATCAATCGCTTCGCCTAGAACGCTGCAGAGAAATTGCACCTCTTCTGTGGTCGATATAAAGGGAGGGCCTACTGCAATCGCATCGCCGGCTACACGAACTAGCGCACCCTTTTCGATGCAAGCCTCTAGGACTTTCATAGAGCGGAGACCTGGCTTGCCCGGGACAGGGTCGAGCTCAACGGCACCCGACAAACCAAAATTACGGATATCCAATATACCGGGCTTGCCTTTTAGTGCATGCAACCCATCCTCAAGCACAGGCTCAAGCGCTCGCGCACGATTGACTAAATCATCAGATTCGAAAATATCCAGTACGGCATGACCAGCTGCCGCAGGTATTGGATGACCTGAGTAGGTATAGCCGTGGAAGAATTCAATCGACTGCTCTTGACCACCATGAGAGATGATGCTCTCGCAAATATCGCTACGTACTATCACACCGCCCATTGGAATGACGCCATTCGTAATACCCTTGGCAAAGGTAATCATGTCAGGCGTTACACCAAATCGATCGGCACCGAAGTTCGCGCCTAAACGACCAAAACCGGTAATCACTTCATCAAAAATTAATAGGATGCCGTGCTTGGTACAGATCTCACGAATCTTTTGCAGGTAACCATCTGGCGGAACGATAACACCTGTCGAGCCCTGCACGGGCTCCATAATGACTGCGGCAATCGTATTGGCATCATGCAGAGTGACAATTTTTTCAAGCTCTTCAGCCAAATGAGCGCCCCACTTCGGCTGCCCTTTTGAGAAAGCCATTTGCGAGAGATTGAGCGTATGCGGCAAGTGATCTACGCCTGGCATCATCATGCTAGCAAACATTTTGCGATTCGCAACCATGCCACCCACGGATATACCGGCAATGCCAACACCGTGATAAGCGCGATCCCTTCCTATTAAACGCGTGCGAGAAGCATTACCCATGACACGGTGATAACCAATGGCAATTTTTAATGCTGTATCAACCGCCTCTGAGCCAGAATTAGTGAAAAAGACTTTGTCCAATCCCGCAGGCGCCATTTTTGCAATACGGGTCGCCAAGTTAAATGCCGTTTCACTAGCCATTTGAAACGCTGGGCAATAGTCCATGGTTTCAAATTGCTTTTTAATGGCCGCACCAATACGCGGATCAGCATGCCCTAATGGGGAGCACCAAAGCCCTGATAAGCCATCAAACAGCTTACGACCATGATCGTCATAGTAGTAAGCTCCTTTTGCGGACTGCATGATCTTCGGATGATGCTGAAAATAGCGGTTTGGAGTGAACGGCAGCCAATAGGCTGACATATCAACTGACTTTACAGAACTGTCCATGGTTGTCTCATAGATGTATTTATTAGATTTATTCGATACTATAGCAATCAAACCAAATTTCATTGATCGCCCTCATGAATTCAAGCAATAATCCCTATGTCAAATACTAAAGACCCAATTACAGTTGCCACCTTAGCCGCCTTCAGCGCCGCCTGGAACCGTCACGATATTGATTCCCTAATGAGTTTCATGAGCGATGATTGCGTCTTTCAGACTGCAGCAGGGCCTGAATCGTATGGGGCACGCCATGAGGGATTTCAAGCAGTAAGGGCAGCGTTTGAAAGTGCCTGGATCAACTTTCCAGATGCTCAATGGATCCATGATCGACATTTTGTTCATGAGAACTTTGGAGTTTCGGAATGGACATTTACTGGAACAGCAGCCGATGGATCGCGTGTAGAAGCGGACGGGGTAGATATTTTCACTTTCAAAGATGGTAAGATTCAACTGAAGAATGTCTTTCGCAAGAATCGACCGAATTTGCCGGCAACAAAATAATTGGGAATGCCCTAGACTCAATCCCAATGAAATACGACCCACTTTATGACCCCCTCACCTCCCAGAATCCTGGGACAGGTCAAGACTATGCGCCAAGTTACTGGGTGGCAAGCGCTGGAACAGCTCCATCAAATGATGGGCCAGTAACCCAAGACTTTGATACCGATGTTGTTGTAATTGGTTCAGGATCAACCGGGGTTTCAACGGCACTTTATTTGGCGCAGGAGCATGGCATCAAAGCAGTCATTCTGGAAGCCAACCAAACCGCTTGGGGTTGCTCCAGTAGAAGTGGCGGTCAAGGACAAAATGCCAGTGGTCGACTATCCCGCTCTCAGTGGATTGAGCGCTGGGGTTTAGATACTGCCAAAAAACTTGATCGAGAGATTTACACCGGCTTTGAAAACTTCAAAGACTTAGTCAGTCAAATAGATTGTGATGCAACTGATGGCGGTCACCTCTACGTCGCACATCGTCCAGAAAAAATGATCTACCTTCAAAATGAAGCGAAAGTTCGAAAAGACGTATTTGGCTACGATCCACTCCTCATGAGCGCGCAAGAACTCAGAGAACATTATTGCGACGATCATGATGCCGCTGGAGCACTTTTAGAGCGTGAAGGCGTTGGTATTCATCCACTTAAATTTACATTTGGATTGCTCCGCAAAGCACAAAGTTTAGGAGTGAAAATCCACACCAGTAGCCCAGTCGAATCTTGGGAAACGATTAATGGGGTTCATCACATACGTACGCCGGGCGGAAATGTTCGCACCAAGCGTATTGCGATCTGCACCGGCGGCTATGGCGTACAGGGCTTAAAGCCCATCAAAAATCGCATCCTTCCCATTCTGTCAAATTCAGTGGTGACTAGACCGCTAACCGATGCAGAGATAGCAGCATGTAATTTTCGTTCGCACACTTTCTTAACTGATACACGCACACTGCGTTTTTATTACCGCCTACTGAAAGACAATCGACTACAGCTAGGTAGCCGTAGTTCTATTAGCGGTGCCGATGCAAATGCACCAGAACATCTCAAGCTATTAATAGACGCTATCGCTAGAAAGTTTCCGCCGTTAGCAGGCATTCAGATTAATTACTCCTGGTGGGGGTGGGTAGATGTTAGTCATGACATGATGCCTCGCATCACTCAACCCGATCCAAAGCAAATGGTCTGGCACGCCCTCGGCTATGGTGGTAATGGCGTCTCCTTCTCTACTTGGGCTGGCAAACGCTTGGCCGAACTGATTGCTGGAAGCAAAGTTAATTCTGAAGTGTTTAAGTTACCGATTTATAACTCCCCTCTCGAATTTCCTAACCTCTTTGGACAAGTGCGCTCAGAGGCACTTGCTCCATTTAGAAGATTGGGGCAAAGTTTTCTCTATAAGTGGTATTGGCTCAAAGATGAAAAATAACCCTCTCATTCAAAAATTCAACTCACACTCTATAAAGGCACCCATGAATCTTGTTCATCGCATCGTCTTCGGTATCACTGCTGCCCTTGGCCTAGTTAATGCAAGCATTGCAGCACCTGATACTGATTGGCCTAAAAAACCAATTCAAATGATTCTCTCCTTCCCTGCGGGGGGCTCAACTGATGTGTTTGCGCGTAGCATCGCTGCACCATTAGGAGACGCCTTGGGACAGGCAGTGGTAATTGAAAATAAACCAGGCGGCGGCGGGATGATTGGTATGACAGCTGCAGCCAAAGCTAACCCAGATGGCTACACAATTCACTTCAGCGCTCTAACAAATCAGGCAATTGCCCAAGCCCTTTTCACTAACCCACCTTTCTCCCTGCAAAAGGATTTTATCTCCGTTGCACTAGTGGGATCAGTACCTCACGTCTTAGAGGTAAACCCAAGCGTTCCCGCCAAGAATATGACCGAACTGATTGCGTTCATTAAATCCAAGAATGGTAACTTTAATTACGCATCACAAGGCAATGGCACCCTATCTCATCTAGAGTCCCAGTTATTTATGCAACGTATCGGCGCTACCGGAGTACATATTCCCTATAAAGGTAGTAGCTTTGCATTGCCTGACTTAATTGCTGGCAATACTTTGATGATGTTTGATAGCATCACTGCATCTCTGCCGCATATTCAAAGCGGCAAACTCAGACCAATTGCGATTGCCTCTTCCGAGCGCTCCCCTTTGATGCCAAACGTGCCTACATTTGAGCAAGATGGCATGAAAAAATTTGATGTGGAGAATTTATTTGCTATCTACGCACCTAAGGGCACCTCTCCTGTAATAGTTGAACGCCTGGAAAGAGAAATTCGCAAAATTCTGACAAATCCAGACTTTAAAGCTAAATTAGCCAATCAAGGTATCCATCCTCAGTTTGCTAATTCTGAAAAGTTGACCGAGATCACCGTTGCCGAACATGAGAAGTGGGCAAAGATTGTGAAGGCCTCCAATATTAAAATTGATTGATTCGTAACCGCATTGCATAACTAAAAGACTTACTATGTTGATTTCCCCTCCCTTTGGTGGTGGCCGCGCTCCGGTGCTAGCCAGAAATACGGTTGCCAGCTCCCAACCACTTGCAACCCAAGCTGGCATTGAAGCCTTGCAAAATGGTGGTAACGCAGTGGATGCCGCTCTAGCAACAGCCATCACACTGACTGTTGTTGAACCCACTATGAATGGCATAGGCGGGGATGGTTTTGCAATCCTCTGGGACGGTAAAAAAATTCATGGTTTAAATGCTTCGGGTCGTGCACCTGCCGCTTGGAAACCAGAGTACTTCGCTGGAAAATCAGCTATGGATTTAATTGGCTGGAATACGGTTACCGTTCCAGGCATGGTTGCCGGGTGGGTTGACCTGTCGCGTAAGTTTGGAAAATTACCGTTTGCTCAGTTATTTAAACGCGCAATTGATTATGCTGAAAATGGTTTTCCAGTTTCTCCAGTCATTGCACGCCAATGGCGTGAAGCAATACCGATCCTAAAGAACCAGCCTGGCTTTTCTGAGTCATTTTTGATTGATGGTAAGGCCCCACAGGCAGCTCAAATCTGGAAATATCCTGCACAAGCCAAAACACTTAAAGAAATTGCTACCACTGAAGGCGAGTCTTTCTATAAAGGCCCACTCGCTCAGAGTATGGTCGACTTTGCTCAAGCAACTGGTGGCTGCCTCACCATGCAAGACTTTGCTGATAACCAATCGGAATGGGTTGAACCCCTCGCATTTGATTACGGTGAATACACTCTTCATGAAATTCCACCTAACGGCTCAGGCATTGCAGCGCAAATTGCTTTGGGTATTTTGCAAGCAGCAAATGTGAAGCAATACCCTGCTAATTCTCCTCAGCGCATTCATTTACAAATTGAAGCGATGCGTATGGCTTTTGCTGATGTGTATGCCTACGTTTCTGATGCTCGCTCAATGCAAATGCCAGTGACTAGCTTACTAGATAGGAATTACTTGGCAAGTCGCGCCGCCATGATTGATCACGGTAAAGCTTCTAGCTATAGAGCTGGTGACCCTCATTCAGGTGGAACGGTATATCTGTGTGCCGCCGATGAATCCGGCATGATGATTTCTTATATCCAGTCGAACTTCAAAGGCTTTGGATCTGGCGTAGTTGCACCAGGCGGGATTGCTTTCCATAATCGCGGCATGAGCTTCAGATTAGAAAACGATCATCCCAATCAAGTGGCACCAGGTAAGCGTCCGTTCCATACTATTCTGCCGGCATTCCTAACGAAGGATGGCAAGCCTACTATGGCGTTTGGAGTAATGGGTGGCAATATGCAACCTCAAGGTCATATTCAGTTTGTTATGCGCTTTGTTGATGAATATCTCAATCCTCAAGCCTGCTCTGACTCACCACGTTGGCGCATTGATGATTTAGGCAAGCTTACCGTTGAAGCATCAATGCCAGCAAGTGTTGTGGATGGTTTGAAAGCACTGGGCCATGAAGTGGCTGTGCAACCTGCTAACAGCCTAGATTTTGGTAGCGCGCAAGCAATCGCCAAGTTAAGCGAAGATGCAGATTCAGCCTATATTGCTGGTAGCGATCACCGAAGAGATGGATTGGCTGCTGGTTTTTAGGTTGCTATTTAGAAGTTGGCAAGCAGTTCATATAGAAACGCTTGATCTCTTGATCGCAACTCACATCCCTAGGCTCAATTGGTCTTTGTAGTGAAATACCTTCGATCGTTTTGCAACGACTCAAGGCCACATAGACCTGCCCCGAGGCAAAGGCTCCCGATGAGAGATCCACTTTTACTTTGTCGAGTGTTTTGCCTTGGCTCTTATGGATGGTGACCGCCCAAGCTAGCATTAATGGAATCTGTACATAAGTACCAATGATGCTGGGAGAAATCTTTCCTGACATCATGTCATGATCGTAGCGATAGGATTCCCACTGATGACCAGTTACCTCAACAGTATTGGAGTATGGGCCGTTTTGCACCATAACCTTGACCTTATCTGGCAACATCTCACGCACCACTCCAATCGTGCCATTGACCCAACGCTTTGGAAACCCAGGGTCCGTTGCTGTAAACATCACCTTAGCGCCAACTTTCAGCACTAAATTATTAGGCGATGGCAAATTACGCTCATCGACATTAAATTTTCCAGTCGACTTACCGGCATATACCTTGCCCTCGGTGGTGATGGCTCTGAGCCCTGCCCCGTTGATTTGATCTGCACGTGCATTCGTCGTAGTGAGAGTAATTGTCTGCTCATCAACTTGCTCTTCTTTGCGATAGCACTGCGAATTAAGAATATCAATTGCCTCGTCAACATCTTGGTTAATCCGAATACGATTGAGCAGGCCAGCAAAGAACTCATCCTTTTGTCGGAAGATCTTAGAAAGCTCAACCATCGTGACATCTTTGCGATGTAATGCCATGGCGCAGAAGAAATAAGGCCCCTCGTATCCACGATCAGCCAGCACTTGCATATCGCTACTCGAGACTACCGGCGGCAGTTGAAACAAATCACCAACAAACATCACCTGAATGCCACCAAAAGGCTGGCCTTTTTGTGGACCGTTCTCGCGTAGAAATAGATCCATCGCATCTACTACGTCGGCACGCACCATCGAAATCTCATCAATGATGAGTAGACGAATATCCTTATAGAGTCGCTTATCACGCAGTGGCTTGATATCTTCCTCAGGGAAGATGAGTCGTGGGGGCAATCTGAAAAAGGAATGAATCGTCACCCCTTTTACTTGCAATGCAGCCACCCCTGTGGGAGCAACCACCACCACATTACCCGGAATAGCCTCACGCAGATAACCAATTAACGTAGTTTTGCCAGTGCCCGCCTTGCCACTAACAAAGATATAAGGATCGTGCCGCTCAATTGCCTCAATCACTGCCTCGTAATCGGGTGTGATTTCAATATCGGTAGATTGAGGGATTGAGGTAGACATCCTCTATTGTTTCACGGCATCAGCCACACACCGAAATCCAATGTAAACCACAGCAATATCACCCGGTTTTGATTCGACATCAGACTCTTGCTGTCTTTCCGGGCCGTACCACCATGATGCACCACGAGTAATGAAGCCGCCATTGCGCTCTGTAGCTGTCCACTCCCAAACATTGCCACCCATGTCATACATACCATTAACTCCAGGCTTAGTAGTGTTGGTGGTCACATGACCTGTACCCCGATTCAAAGCCCTTACAGGAGCTAAGCCCTTGTAGTCACCGCAGCCACTTAAGCAATGTGACACAGAAGGATTGCCACCCCCTGGAAATGGATAGCGTTGGCCTTTGGTATAGCCCGCTGGCGGATTGCTTCTTTGCTCCAAAAAAGCAGCATTAGTCCATTCAGCGTCAGTAGGCAAACGTTTGCCGTAATAACGGCAAATAGACTCCGCCTCTTTTTGATTGAGGTGAACTGCTGGCTCAGCGTCTTTTGCAGGAACACCGTAAGGCGTCTTCCAAGACCATCCTGGTTTTTGCACAAACCCCGCTTCATAGGAAAGGCCGCCACCCTTCTTTTCTGCTGCACTGATAAAGCTAGTGGAGGCAGCATAAGTTTTGACGTCAGCAATCGTCATCTCGGTTTGATCCCAAACGAGATTACCAATTTGCACCGATGGAATAGATGATTTTGGAGCGCCCTGACTTGGAGATGACCTCAGCATGAAATACACAGCGATTGCTGTGAGCAGCAGGCCAAAGAGGATGGTAGAGAAATCAAACTTTTTCATGTGAAAGACTGTAATAGAAAAAGCTCCACTTGGGAGCTCTCGAGATATATAGTGGGGCGAACGACGGGGCTCGAACCCGCGACAACCAGAATCACAATCTGGGACTCTACCAACTGAGCTACGTCCGCCACTGAAGACCTAAATTATAGCTTTTTGCTCAAAAAGCTGTCAAAAACTCTCTATTGCAGCCCTATTTAAGCACTTTCGAACTCAAAAGCTGCCCAATCTCCCAGGCACAGGCTTGCATCAATAAAAAAGTCCGTAATTGCCGGTTTACTCTGAACTTTAGCCAAAGCGTGGTGATCTGAGAGTCGTTGGCGCCAATATCGAGAGCCTGCCCTGCCATGAGCAAGGCCCAAAATATGTCTGGTGAAGGCGCCTATATAGAAAAGCCTTCCTTTAGCATGGCATTCGTCAAACCATGCGTGAACCTGCTTAACCAATGCGATTTGTATGCGATGCCACTCGCTCTCGCTAAAAAGATATCCGGCGGCATCTCCATTAGTATTGATCATGTCATCCCAACCCAATAGCAAAGCAGGAAAGTGATAAGCCGCTCTTCCCACCATAAAGCCATCAAAATCATCCCAATGACCGGCAATTAGCTCGTTGGTTTCTAGGCCGCCATTTAGTAAGACTTTTAAATTAGGAAATTGTTTTTGCGCATCTAAGCGAAGTTGTGCGGCTACTTCGTAACGCAATGGTGGCTTACTTCGATTTTCTTTGGGGGATAAGCCTTTGAGCACGGCATTACGCGCATGAATGGTGACTTGACTAGCACCAGCATCAGCAACAGCGAGAATGAAGTTAAGTGCAAATTGGTAGTCTTCTTTCGATTTCGATGCATCCATCGAATCTAAACCCAAGCGATGCTTTACAGAAATCGGAACATCAACTGCATTTCTCATTGCCTTGACACAGTCAGCTACCAAATTTGGTTCTGACATTAAGCATGCGCCAAAGGCACCGCGCTGAACACGCTCAGATGGACATCCGCAATTCAAGTCAATCTCATCATAACCCCACTGCTGAGCGAGCTCTGCTGATTTAGCCAAATCAGTTGGCTCAGAACCACCAAGCTGAAGCACTACCGGATGTTGATCTTGCGAATAATCTAAATGGCGTGGTACGTCTCCATGCAACAACGCTCCAGTAGTAACCATCTCAGTGTAGAGTACAGCTTGCTTTGTAAGCGTGCGATGAAAAGAACGGCAATGGCGATCAGTCCACTCCATCATGGGGGCGACAGCTAAACGTTTCTCCGGGGATTGATCCATAAACTTCTATATAAGTGCAATTGCGTTCCATTTTAAATGCATCAGGGCAACCGAAGTCGCCCTTGTTCATTCTGAGCACAGAAACTATTTTTTAATTATTTCAGCTTGGCTAACTTTGCTTCTAGCTCAACTGCGAGATCTAAAGCCCCCATATAACCAGACTTGAGATGGTTTGGTAGATCAGGATCGCCAACCATTGCACCCAGGGTTTCAACCAGACTAAAAATGATTCCTTTAGCAGCGCTAGCCGCAATCGTATTGTTAACTACAGCCTCATCAATATGATTAACTGCATCTAGAAAATAATCGTGTCCCGGCAGACCATCTGGCCCCAAAGCTTCTTTAGTCATTTGTATTTCCCTATATATCTAGATTTACAGCATTTGATCTGCTTTATAGAAAAACTTACGTGCATAAGCAAGAATTTCTTTATCTGTAGGATGGTCGACAGTTTCTACACCAACGATATTTTCAGCAATCTTAGCGTCATGTTTATGGGCATGTTTAATTAATTCTAATTTTGCAGAGCCTGGCCCCAGAATCAAAATTTCCTTGGATTCATTTACGGCATTAATTACTGAATGCAAATACTTGGAATCTAGGGCAAGTTTGCCGCTACCCACTTCACCACCCTTATGGTGCAAATGAGCATGAGTAGTTTTGCTGCGAATAACCTCAGCCTCACTAGCCTGCTGACTCAAAAACATAACATGAGCTTCTTTATGGTCAATCCAAATAACTGCATGATTTAATGACATATTCTTCCTATTATTAATAATTACTAATCTTTGAGAATACTCCTGCCAAGACTCATACATACTTTATGCACTTGATATAAATCAAATAAATAGAATTAGTATTAAATTTGTATACTGAAGTCATTCACATTTAGGTTAAATATGGCCATCTCACCCAATAAATACATGCCTATTAGATACATTCCATTTGTACTGTGTGTTTTGGCAGTCATAGCTAGTTTTGCAGCTCTAGAACTCCATCGGCAGGCATACCAATTCATGCTGATATTTGGCTTTCTCAGCTTAGTTGGCATTTATGATCTCCTACAAACTAAAGTAGCTATCCTTCGCAACTATCCTGTAATCGGACATTTGCGTTTCATGCTCGAATTTATTCGGCCAGAAATTCGTCAGTACTTTATTGAGGGTGACAATGATGAAACCCCTTTCTCCAAGGAGCAGCGTACCTTGGTATATTCACGTGCCAAGGCCGTACCCGATGAGATTCCGTTTGGCACCACCTTAGATGTGATGGCTCCGGGATATCAATGGATCAATCAATCGCTAGCCCCCACCCGCTTGCTGAGCCACAACTTTCGAGTGGAGATTGGCGGGAAGGACTGTAAACAAAAATATTCGGCCAGTATTTTTAATATCTCCGCCATGAGCTTTGGGTCTCTCAGCGCCAATGCCGTAATGGCCCTGAATCTAGGCGCTAAAAAAGGTGGGTTTGCCCATGACACTGGCGAAGGATCCATCTCTAAATACCATCGCATCCATGGCGGTGATCTCATTTGGGAAATTGGTTCCGGCTACTTCGGCTGTCGTCATCCCGATGGTAGATTTAATGCAGAAAAATACACCAAGAATGCTGTAGACCCACAGGTCAAAATGATTGAGCTGAAGTTAAGCCAGGGCGCAAAACCTGGTCATGGCGGCATTCTGCCTGGCTCAAAGGTGACGGCCGAAATTGCTGCTGCTCGCGGCGTAAAAGAAGGTGAAGCCTGCATCTCCCCTGCTTCTCATAGCGCATTTTCCACCCCGCTAGAGCTAATGTATTTCATCAAAAAACTGCGCGATCTTTCAGGCGGCAAACCAGTTGGATTTAAATTCTGCGTGGGTCATCCATGGGAATGGTTTGGCATTGTTAAAGCCATGTTAGAAACCGGCATCTACCCCGACTTCATTGTAGTGGACGGATCTGAAGGCGGTACGGGTGCATCTCCGGTTGAATTTACCAATCACGTTGGCACACCACTACAAGAAGGATTACGTCTCGTTCACAATACCCTGGTTGGCGTGAATCTTCGCGATCAAATTAAGATTGGCTGTGCTGGAAAAATAATTAGCGCATTTGATATGGCAGTTGCCTTTGCCTTAGGCGCAGACTGGTGCAATAGTGCCCGTGGGTTTATGTTCTCTATTGGATGTATTCAGGCACAAGTATGCAATACCGGAAACTGCCCTACCGGAGTGACCACTCAAAATCCATTGCGCCAAAAGGCTCTAGTGGTTCCAAACAAAGCTGAGCGAGTATTTAATTTCCATAATGAAACTCTGAAAACACTAAAAGCTTTAGTTGAAGCTGCGGGATTGCATCACCCTGGTGAGATTGATGCGCCACACATCATTCGACGCATTAATAAACATGAAGTGAGACTTTTATCCTTCCTCTTGCCAGAAATGCCGGCAGGACTTCTACTTACTGCAGGCCACATTGATCCAAGCCTGAATTTACCGAGAGTTTTTGATCTGTATTGGCACCGCTCTCAAGCGCAAAGCTTTTCCGCTCTAAAAAACTAACTCCCGAGAGCTTCTAAAGGACCTTAAAGCACGAGTTATTGGGTCCATAAACTCCACTTCCTTAGCCAGTAACTGCAATGGCTTAGAGAAGTCTAGGTCATATTCTTGATAAGGCGTCAGAACTGGATAGATCTGATCGTTTTTAATAGGAATTTGAAGGGTATTCAGATGGCATCGAAGCTGATGCTTTTTACCGCTACCCGGGGTTAATCGATACTTAGCCCAGGATTGTTTTTTATCGATCAATTCAATCAATGTGTCAGAGTTAGGCTCTCCTTCTATCTCATGCATTTGCAAGAAGTGTTCGGATTCTTCAAGACGACTTTGATAATTCATTGGGAGCTTTTGTTCGAGATCATTCGAGTAAGGCGCAATAGCTTCATATATCTTCTTCACCGCCCTATCTCTAAAGAGATTTTGGTACTGAGAGCGCTCATGTGGATTAACCGAAAAGATGACTAGGCCAGCAGTATCTCGATCAATGCGGTGTATTGGGCTTAGCGTATGTATGCCAGTGGTTTTCTTGAGGCGATTGAGCAAAGTTTGATGTAAATAAAGACCGCTCGGCGTTACTGGTAAAAAGTGGGGTTTATCAGCTACAAGAATATGCTCATCTTGATACAGAATATGCTCTTCATATGGAATGTCTGGCTCACGATCCAACCTCCGGAAGTAGATTAAATGGGAATTTGGGAGGTAGGCATCATTAGCGGCCAGAGCATGGCCCTCTTGATCAAGAATAAGACCATCCTTGAAGCGGGAAATCCACTCATCCTCTGCAATATGAGGAAAATGCTTTACAAAAAAGTTGAGTAAATTTGCATGAGATTGATCAGCAGGTAGATATACCTGCGATGCCGATACTCCCTCTGAATTAACTCTCATAAAGCTCCGCTAACAAATACTGCTGTCGCCCAGTTTAAATTAATCGAGTCAAGGGCTCTACATTCAAGCATCGCGCAAAAGAAAAACCGCCCGAAGGCGGCTTTACTGCGATGCTGTGATTGCTTAGTCTGCGTAAATACCTGCAGCTTTAATAATCGGTGACCACAAATCAATCTGTGCCTTCAAATGCTTTTTCAGGCCTTCTGGGCTAGCATTTGCTTGCGATGGAATCTCCACACCCAACTCAGCCATATGCTTTTTATACTGAGGATCTTGAATTGCGCCTTGCAATGCCTTGGATAATTTATCCATCTCTGCTTTAGGCGTACCTTTAGGCGCATAAACACCATGCCACACTTTAATTTCAAAGTTCTTCAAGCCCTGCTCGTTGAGTGTCGGAATCTTATCAAAGGCTTTGAGGCGCTGCATGGTTGTTGTGCCGTAAGGCTTGATAGAGCCTGTTGTTAGCTGACCGGAGATATTAGTTGTTTGATCACACATCAACTGAACTTGACCGCCAATTAAATCTGTTAAGGCAGGAGCTGTTCCTTTATAAGGAACGGTAGTCAAATCCAACTGAATGCGGCTCATAAAGAGTAAGCCACATAAATGGCTAGCAGAACCTACGCCCGCATTAGCGTAAGCAATCTTACTAGTATTAGCTTTCATGTAAGGAAGTAATTCTTGGAAGTTCTTTGGAGGCAAATCCTTATTGCCAACCAAGACCATTGGTACGTCAGCAACTTGACCAACATACTCATAATCATTCATAGGATCAAAACCTAAGTTCTTGTAAAGCGCCGGAGCAGTAGACATGCCAATATGATGAATCAACAAGGTGTAACCATCATTCTTGGAGTTAATTACTTTCTTAGCTCCGATTGTGCCACCAGCACCAGGACTGTTATCCACAATCACTTGGCCCTTGAGTTGCTTGCCCATAGCAAGAGCTAATTCGCGCGCAACTTTATCGGTTGGACCACCAGCTGCAAAAGGCACAACCAAAGTAATCGGACGATCGCCAGGGAAATCCGCAGCCTTAGCAACAGAAATGCTGACACCTAATGCACACAGCAAAATTGCTGCAATGCGGAAAATTGATTGGGACATTTTCACAGTAAACCTAGCCTTTCGTGATTTAACAAATAATCTAACAGTTTAGAGAATTTGTAACTTCAGCGGTGAAAATTCTGAGTAAAAAATCAGTTAACTACTTAAGGTACTGAAATAACGACCTTTTATCCACAGGGCGACGGCAACCAAGCCAATCATGATGGGCACCTCGACCAGCGGACCAATTACCGCTGCAAATGCTGCCCCGGAATTAATACCAAAAACAGCTATTGCAACTGCAATGGCGAGCTCGAAATTGTTACTAGAAGCAGTGAAAGATAAAGTACAGCAGCGTTTGTAATCTAAACCCATCTTGGTAGTTATGACAAAGGTAATCGCAAACATCACACCAAAATAAACGAGCAATGGAATGGCAATTGTTAAGACATCTCCAGGTAATTGCAGTATTAGCTTACCCTTCAAGCTAAACATTACGACAATGGTAAATAACAAGGCAACTAATGTGATCTTTCCGATCCTGGGCACAAAGTTCTCGTGATACCACTCTTTAGAAACAATCTTGAGCGCCACATACCTAGTAAGCAAGCCGGAAATACAAGGAATGCCTAGATAGATAAAGACGGTTTTAGCAATTTCTGCAATCGTAATACTGACGTTGGAGCCAGCCAATCCGAAGAATGGTGGCAATACAGTTAAAAAGAAATAGGCGTAAAAGCTAAAGAACAAGACCTGGAAAATGGCATTAAATGCTACCAAGCCGGCTGCATATTCTGTGGAGCCTTTGGCGATATCATTCCAGACAATCACCATGGCGATACACGGTGCAATACCAATCAATATCAGCCCAGCCATGTACTCTGGTTGGTCAGGCACAAATATGATCGCCAGCATAAACATAAATGCAGGTGCAATGATCCAATTCATCAAGAAGGCTATTGCAAAAATGCTTTTGTCCCTAAAGACATCTGGCAGATCTTCATAACGAACTTTTGCGAAAGGTGGATACATCATCAAAATCAAGCCAATCGCAATGGGGTAATTAGTGCTGCCTACCTGGAATGAATTGATGAAGCCCTCTACCCCTGGGAAAAAGTATCCCAAGCCAATACCAAGTACCATAGCAGCAAAAATCCAAACCGTTAAGTAGCGATCCAGAAATGATAGTTTTTTAGTTAATGAAGTCATGGGGCCATTTAGTTAAATCTGAGCGTGAATGTTCTTGAGGCTCATGGAATCTAATTTATCCAATGGCATCTCAGCCAAGATGTCGATGCGCTTTTTGAGACCATTCATTAGCTCATTAAAAGCAGCCCTCTTTTCAATATCGGTGCCCTGGACTTGTGATGGATCAGGAAAACCCCAGTGCGCCGTTACAGGATTACCTGGCCAGAAAGGACAAACCTCTCCAGCAGCGTTATCACAGACGGTAACGATGAAATCCATCTTAGGAGCATTTGGTTCGCCAAAAACGTCCCAGCTTTTGGATTTGAGTAAGGCTCGATCCATGCCAAGCTCTACAGCGATATCTGCTGCAATAGGATTAACGCCGGCTCCAGGCGTAGAGCCTGCTGAGAAACCTCTCAACTTGCCGCTTGGATGTGTAGAGGCTAATGCCTCCCCCAAAATTGAGCGCGCTGAATTATGAGTGCAAAGAAAAAGAATGTTGTATTGCTTCATACTGATTTAGACCTTTTGATAGCTTTGACAGTGCTGCAGTCTTGCCCACCACAGCAGTTTTCCAATAAGAATTCACTGAGATTTTTCACAAGCTTGGCATTTGGACGATAGATTAAGTTACGACCCTGTCTCTCAACTAACAGGAGATCTGCATGCGCCAACTCCTTGAGGTGAAAGCTCAAAGTAGCGTTTGGAATACCCAACTTCTCAATAATTTGGCTTGGCGTAAGACCAACATCGCCACGTTGCACAATTAAGCGAAAAACATTGAGTCTTGACTCTTGGCCTAAAGCTAGAAAGGCTTGAACAGCATCTGTATTTTTCATATTTCCAATTATATAGAAACATATGACAGAAATATTACAGACCTCTAGAGCCTGTAATTACTTTGATGCTCGGCTTGGGATTGATTTACCCTTTATTTTTTGAGCTTACTAAAAGCCGCTGCCATCGCATTATTGATAGGCAGCGCCTGCCTTCTATCCTCTTGCGGCTTTTTAGGCTCTGCTGTGCGTGGGCGATTTGGGACTCTTTGTTCAGGCTTAGCTCCCACTTTAGGCGCCTCATCACTCAAACGCATTGTTAAGGCGATTCGCTTTCGCTTTTCATCTACCTCAAGCACTTTAACCTTGACGACCTGACCTGCTTTCACAACGCTATGCGGATCTTTTACAAAGGTATTGGAGAGCGCTGAAATATGTACCAAGCCATCTTGATGTACGCCAATGTCTACGAAGGCACCAAAGGCCGCCACGTTAGTAACAACGCCCTCTAGAATCATGTCAGCATTCAGATCGCTGATTTTTTCTACTCCATCCTTAAAAGTCGCCGTAGTAAATTCTGGGCGGGGGTCACGACCTGGCTTTTCTAACTCCCTCATAATGTCAGTAACCGTTGGCACACCAAACTGTCCATCAGCATACTTTTCTGGTGAGAGTGATTTAAGAAGAGCGGAATCACCAATCACTTCTTTTACACCCTTCTTAATATCTTTCAGAATTTTTTCAACCAATGGATAGGATTCTGGATGAACTGCAGAGGCATCTAATGGATTATTGCCATTCATGATGCGCAAGAATCCTGCAGCTTGTTCGTAAGTCTTCTCTCCAAGGCGCGGAACACTCTTGAGGTCTGCTCTCGACTTGAATGCTCCTTTGCTATCACGATAGGCCACGATGCCTTCCGCTACGGCAGTGCTTAACCCTGAAACCCTTGCTAGCAATGGCGCAGAGGCTGTGTTCACATCAACACCGACCGCATTCACACAGTCCTCTACAACCGCAACCAAAGATTTGGCCAATTGGGTTTGCATCACATCATGCTGGTACTGACCTACGCCAATTGATTTAGGGTCGATTTTCACTAATTCAGCTAATGGATCTTGAAGTCTTCTAGCGATAGATACAGCGCCACGCAATGAAACATCCATACCAGGCAATTCTTTAGAGGCATACTCGGAGGCAGAATAAACAGAGGCACCTGCTTCAGAGACAACAATCTTAGTCAGCTTTAACTCAGGCTTTGCCTTAATGAGCTCTTGAGCCAACTTATCCGTCTCACGAGATGCTGTGCCATTACCAATAGAAATTAGTGTCGCACTGTGTTTCTCAGCCAATTTAGCCAAGGTATGCAATGAACCTGCCCAATCATTCTTAGGCTGGTGCGGATAAATCACATCGGTATCAACCACTTTGCCTGTGGCATCAACGACCGCCACCTTCACACCAGTTCGCATGCCAGGATCTAAGCCAATGGTTACTCTAGGACCAGCTGGAGCGGCTAAGAGCAAGTCTTTGAGGTTACGAGCAAAGACATTGATTGCCTCAGTTTCTGATCGCTCACGCAGTGCAGTCATGAGCTCTGACTCTAAATGTAAAGAAAATTTGATTCGCCAAGTCCAGCGCACGGTATCCGCCAACCATGCATCGGCTGGGCGGCCATCATTTTTAATCATGAAGTGATTAGCGATACGAGTCTCGCAAGGATTGTGCGGTGAATCCCATTTTGGTTTTTCTTCTTCAGAATCTAAACGCAAGCTCACCATTAGCACCTGCTCACGGCGACCTCTAAATAAGGCTAAAGCGCGATGCGAAGGAATGGCTTTAATAGGTTCAGAGTAATCAAAGTAGTCTGCAAATTTTTCACCCTCTTGTTCTTTACCAGCAATCACTTTGGACTCTACTACTCCATGGTCTTGCAAATACTCTCTAAGTGACTGAACTAGCGTGGCGTCTTCAGCAAAACGCTCCATCAATATCTGACGAGCGCCCTCGAGAGCCGCCTTGGTGTCAGGCACTCCAGGGTTACTAGTGCCATCTACGTCAAACGCTTCTTTAATGTATTTGGCAGCCTCTGTTTCAGGGTCCAAATTTGGATTAGTGAGCAAATCATTCGCCAGTGGCTCTAAGCCAGCTTCTAAGGCAATCTGAGCCTTAGTCCTGCGCTTAGGCTTATATGGAAGGTATAGATCCTCTAGGCGAGTTTTATCCTCCGCCAACATGATGGCTTTGAGTAACTCTGGCGTCATCTTCTTCTGCTCTTCAATGGAGGTAACGATTGTTTTGCGACGTTCTTCTAATTCACGAAGATAACTAAGGCGTTCTTCCAATAAACGTAATTGCGCGTCATCCAATCCACCGGTGGCTTCTTTACGGTAACGAGCAATAAATGGAACGGTGGCACCCTCATCCATCAGGGCTATAGCAGCAGCTACTTGAGTAGGCTTAGCGGAGAGTTCATTTGCAAGGCGTTGTTCAATCGATGGCAGCATGTATGTCTATTTATTAAACGGATATTTAAATATTTTTATTATTTTTTGTATTCTGATTTCAATGAAGAACAAAAGCCACCAGCAGGTGACTTTTGTTGTGAAACTAAGCTAGCTTATTCGCGTGAGGCTTTTTTACGCTCATGCTCCTTGAGGTAGCGCTTACGAATGCGAATACTCTTCGGCGTTACTTCAACCAACTCATCATCATCAATAAATTCAACCGCATATTCTAGGTTCATGGCGATTGGGGTAACCAAGCGAACCGCTTCGTCAGTACCAGATGCACGAACGTTAGTTAATTGCTTGCCCTTAATAGGATTCACAACTAAGTCGTTATCACGACTATGAATACCGATCACCATGCCTTCGTACAAAGGATCGCCAGGGCTTACGAACATACGACCGCGGTCTTGTAGCTTCCACAATGCGTAGGCAACTGCTTCACCATCATCTTGGCTAATCAATACGCCATTATGACGCTCACCCAAGATGCCGTCTTTAGCTGGTGCATATGAATCAAATGTATGACTCATCAAGCCATTACCACGAGTCATGGTCATGAAATCGCCTTGGAAGCCGATCAGACCACGCGCAGGAATACGGTACTCGAGACGTGTACGACCTTTTCCGTCACTCACCATGTCGAGCAATTCGCCTTTACGCTTACCCAAGTCTTCCATTACGGCGCCTTGAGTCGTATCTTCAACGTCAACCGTTAAGTTCTCATACGGCTCCATCTTCACGCCATCTTCCTCATGGAAAACAACTCGTGGACGAGAAACCGCCAATTCGTAACCTTCACGACGCATTGTTTCTACCAAAATAGTGAGATGCAATTCACCGCGACCTGACACTTCAAATACGGTGTCATCATCGGTATCTCTAACGCGCAAAGCCATATTTGACTTCAATTCGCGATCAAGGCGCTCTCGAATCTGACGGCTAGTAACGAACTTACCTTCACGACCAGCTAGTGGGCTAGTGTTCACCATGAAGTTCATGGTCAATGTTGGCTCATCAATCTTGAGCATTGGCAATGCTTCTGGTGTATCTGGCGAGCAAATGGTTGTCCCAATCGCTAAATCTTCAATACCGTTAACCAGAACGATGTCGCCCGCTTGTGCCTCATCAACCAACTCACGCTCCAAACCACGGAACTTCAATACTTGGTTAATACGGCCTTTACGTTGAATGCCGTCTGGACCATCCATAAACACTACGTCCATACCAGGCTTCACTGTTCCACGATTTACGCGACCTACACCGATCTTACCAACGTATGTGCTGTACTCAATCGAGGTAATTTGCAACTGCAATGGGCCTTCTGGATTGTCATCACGAACTGGAACGTGCTTGAGTACTGTGTCAAACAATGGGCGCATATCGCCTTCGCGTACATCGTCAGTCATGCCAGCGTAGCCATTTAAACCTGAAGCGTAAACAACCGGGAAATCCAACTGCTCTTCTGTGGCGCCCAATTTGTCAAACAACTCAAATGTTGCATTGATTACGTAATCAGTACGGGCGCCTGGGCGGTCAACTTTGTTAATGACAACGATTGGCTTCAAACCTAAAGCCAAGGCTTTCTTGGTTACGAAACGCGTTTGCGGCATTGGGCCTTCAACCGCATCCACCAAGAGCAATACACCATCAACCATGGAGAGTACGCGCTCTACTTCACCTCCGAAGTCCGCGTGTCCTGGGGTATCAACGATATTGATATGTGTACCGTCATACTCAACCGCACAGTTCTTGGACAAAATAGTAATGCCACGCTCTTTTTCCAAGTCGTTTGAATCCATGACGCGTTCGGTCATTTTTTCATTAGAGCGAAAAGTGCCTGATTGGCGCAAGAGTTGGTCAACCAAAGTAGTTTTACCGTGGTCAACGTGGGCGATGATGGCGATGTTACGAAGTGCGCGTTTAGTCATGTGAAGCTTCTAAAGTTAAAGATAAGTAAAAAGGGTTATAAATAATGATTGCTTAATGTACCTGCGAAATTAAACGCTTCGGATGCAAAACTCCAGAACGCCAATCGGCAGTACCAATAAAGTTATGGGGAGCAGCAGTTGCGCGATAGATGCGCACTAATGCCTCGATAGAAGGTAAATTGAGCGGAACGCGTTGCCCCATCTCAAGGCGCTTAGCCTGTTGCTCATCTACTGTGAGGTGTGGCAAGGTTTGCAAGAGTGCATCTACTGGCAATATATAGTCAGCGGTATTTTGTAGACCGCTTTGGATTGATTCAATCGTAAAAGACTGTTCGAGAGTAAGGTGCCCTACTTCAGTACGACGCAAACCCTGCAAATGAGCACCGCAACCCAGAGCATTGCCAATATCTTCAGCCAGAACACGAACATAAGTGCCCTTGCTACAACTCACTTCTAGAGTAGCCTCTGGCCAGTTGATATTAACCCAGCGAATGGAGTGAATAATGATGTCACGCGGTGCACGCTCTAATTCCACACCAGCACGAGCATATTCATAAAGAGGTTTACCATCGCGTTTCAAAGCCGAGTACATTGGTGGCACTTGAGAAATAGCGCCTGTAAATTTAGGCAGCAGCGCTTCTAAGCAGGCCTTCATTTCAGCGTCACTTGCGAATGTTGGTAATGGTAACTCTTCAACAATTTGACCTTCTGCATCGCCTGTATCGGTGCGTGAACCAAATTTCACTTGCGCAATATAAGTTTTATCTGCCTCGAGCAAGTCTTGAGAGTACTTGGTAGCTTCACCCAAGCAAATAGGCAACAAACCAGTTGCCAATGGATCTAAAGTACCAGTATGTCCAGCCTTATCAGCGTTAAAAGCACGTTTGACTGCAGTAACTGCGCCCTGCGAACTCATTCCAGCAGGCTTATCTAGCAGTACTACGCCGTCGATTCTGATAGCCATAAATTACTTTGTCTCGTCTTTATGATCGCTCTCGACTGCCTGATCGATCAAACGAGACATCTCTATGCCATGCTCAACTGAGCTGTCATAGTGAAAATGCAATGTAGGCACTGTATGGATGTGCAAACGCTTAAACAGTAATGAATGCAAATAGCCGGCTTTTTCCTGAAGCGCTTTTAAAGCATGCTCAGGCTCAGCGCCTAAAACAGTAAAGAATACTTTGGCATGCGCTAAGTCAGGCGTGAGCTCAATACTTTGCAAAGTAATCAAACCTAAACTTGGACTGCGCAATTCACGAGGAATGAGTTCGGCCAGGTCTCGCTGAATTTGATCAGCAAGACGCTGGTTGCGATGCGGGCTAGTCTTATGCATATTGCTTAGAGTGAACGTGCAACTTCAGTTACTTCAAACACCTCAAGCTGATCGCCCTCTTTAATGTCGTTGTAGCCTTTTAATGACAAGCCACACTCAACACCAGCACGAACTTCTTTTGCGTCATCCTTGAAGCGCTTGAGGGAATCAAGCTCACCAGTCCAAACAACAACGTTATCGCGCAATAGACGAACACTTGAAGTGCGCTTAACGATACCGTCAACGACCAAGCAACCAGCAATTGCGCCAACTTTAGACACCAAGAAGACTTGACGAATCTCAACGAGACCGGTGATTTCTTCTTTCTTATCTGGAGTCAACATACCGCTCAAGGCTAATTTCACTTCGTCTACCGCATCATAAATAATGTTGTGATAACGTATATCCACACCATTGTTCTCAGCTAGCTTACGAGCAGCTGCATCGGCACGGGAGTTAAAACCAATAATGACGGCCTTAGAAGCAACCGCTAAATTCACGTCAGTTTCAGAAATACCACCTACTGCAGCGTGAACGATTTGCACCTTCACTTCTGGAGTGGAAAGCTTCATAAGAGACTGAGATAAAGCTTCTTGTGAGCCTTGTACGTCTGCTTTGATGATGAGTGGTAACAATTTCGCTTCAATCGCGCCTTCACCCATGTTTTCCATCATGGTTTCGAGTTTGACTGCTTGCTGTTTAGCCAACTTCACATCACGGAACTTGCCTTGACGGAAGAGTGCAATTTCACGAGCCTTACGCTCATCAGGCACCACTTGCACTGCCTCGCCTGCAGCAGGAACTTCTGATAAACCTTGAATTTCCACCGGAATAGATGGACCAGCTTCGTTGCATGGCTTGCCATTCTCATCCATCATGGCGCGCACGCGACCAAATGTAGAACCAGCTAGCAACATATCGCCACGCTTGAGCGTTCCAGATTGAACCAAGATGGTTGCAACAGGTCCCTTACCTTTATCCAAACGGGCTTCAATAACCAAGCCTTGGGCCGGCGCTTCTTTTGGTGCTTTCAACTCCAGGATTTCAGCTTGTAAAAGAACATTCTCTAGCAAAGCATCGATACCTTCACCAGTTTTTGCGGACACCGGAATAAATGGCACATCGCCACCGTATTCTTCAGGAACCACTTGCTCGGCAACCAATTCTGTTTTAACGCGCTCAGAATTGGCTTCTGGTTTATCAATCTTATTGATCGCTACTACCAAAGGCACACCACCTGCAATTGCGTGATGAATTGCTTCTTTAGTTTGCGGCATCACGCCGTCATCAGCAGCAACCACCAAAATCACGATATCAGTTGCTTTAGCACCTCGAGCACGCATTGCCGTAAAGGCTTCGTGACCCGGAGTATCCAAGAATGTAATCATGCCGCGCGGGGTTTCTACGTGGTAGGCACCAATATGCTGAGTGATACCACCGGCTTCACCGGTAGCCACTTTTGCTGCACGAATCTTATCGAGCAAAGATGTTTTACCGTGGTCAACGTGACCCATCACTGTTACAACTGGGGGACGTGGTAATAACTCCGCATCATGACCGTCGGTACCGAGATCTAAATCTGGATCATCCAGTTTCGCAGCAAAGGCTTTGTGACCCATTTCTTCAACAATGATCATTGCAGTATCTTGATCAAGTACTTGGTTGATGGTGACCATTTGGCCCATACCCATCAATAACTTAATCACTTCTGCACTCTTCACTGCCATTGCATGGGCTAACTCAGCAACAGTAATCGTTTCTGGAACATGAACATCACGCACAACCGGCTCAGTAGGTACTTGGAAGTTTGTGTCGACGTTTGCTTCAGCGATTTGACGCTGTTTCTTACGACCGCCGCCAGAACGCCAACCACCAACACCACCAGATGAATCACCACGAGTTTTTAAGCCGCCAGGTTTCTTGGCGCCCTCCTCTTGCCAAGTGGAAGATGTCTCGGAAGATTTAATGGTTTTGCCGCCAACTTTAGCTGCGGACTTCTTCTTGTCTTCAGCGCCCTCAGCTTTGGCGGGCTTGTGTAAAGTACCTTTTTTCGCTTCTTCGGCAGCAACTTCACTTGGCGCCTTTAGAACACGAGCAGGAGCACTCATCATATCGCGAATCGCCAAAGCCTCAGCTTCAGCCGCAGCACGACGCACACGAATGTCTGCTAATTCTTTTTCTTTTGTTGCGGCTAACTCTTTTGCAGCTTTATCAGCAGTCGCCTTTTTCTCTGCAGCAGCAGCCGGAGCATCATCTACAGGAGCAACTTCCTTCACAACAGGAGCGGCAACTTCTTTTTGGCGCGCCTCTTCAGCCGCTTTCATTTCTGCTTCTTGACGAGCTAGTAACTCAGCTTGGCGAGTTGCCTCGGCTGCACGCTTCTCTAACTCTTCTTCAGAAATAACTGGTTTAGCTGGCGCAGCTTTAGCCGCCGCTTTTGCTGGAGCTTCTACTGGCTCAGGAGCCTTATCACCCGCCTTAACGAGCACACGCTTTTTGCGCACTTCCACTTGTACGGTACGAGTACGTCCAGCAGAGTCTGCCTGACGAATCTCTGAGCTCTCGCGCTTGATTAAAGTAATCTTTTTACGCGCGCCTGTGTCAGCGCTACCGTGCGCTTTTTGTAAGTGCTCGAGCAGGACCGTTTTGTCCTTTTCGGTAATGCTATCGTCCTCAGAAGCTTTTTCGATGCCAGCCGCCTTCAGCTGCTCCAAGAGGTCTGGCGCGGTACGTTTTAATTCTTTAGCGAGTACTTTTACTGTTGTTGCCATGCACTACTTCCTCTCATGAAGTAAACCAATGTTCGCGCGCTTTCATGATGAGCGTTTTCGCAGTTTCTTCGTCAATTTGTGTCGCCTCAACCAGCTCATCAACAGCCAGTTCAGCAAGGTCGTCACGGGTATGTACTTGATTTTCAGCAAGCTTCGCAATCAACTCTGTGGTCATTCCCTCAAGGGAACGCAAGTCTTGTGAAACTTCGCCAATACGCTCTTCTTTTGCTAACTCCATTGTTAACAAGGAATCACGAGCGCGAGTACGCAACTCATTCACAGTGTCTTCGTCGAATGAATCGATTTCTAACATTTCAGACAGAGGTACGTAAGCCACTTCTTCTAATGTGCTGAAACCTTCTTCAATCAAGATATCAGCCACTTCTTGGTCTACATCTAACTTGTCCATAAACAACTGGCGTACAGAAGAGGCTTCTTTTTCAGTTTTCTCAGCAGACTCTTCTGGAGTCATGATATTGATCTGCCAGCCAGTCAAATCGCTCGCCAAACGAACGTTTTGTCCGCTTCGGCCAATCGCAATTGCCAAGTTCTCTTCATCAACCACTACGTCCATTGCGTGACGCTCTTCATCAACCACGATAGAAGACACTTGGGCTGGAGCCAAAGCACCAATCACAAACTGTGCCGGGTCTTCAGACCACAACACGATATCCACAGCTTCGCCAGCTACTTCGTTACGCACTGCAGTAACGCGTGTGCCACGAACGCCAACGCAAGTACCGATTGGGTCGATACGCTTGTCATAAGTAATGACGGCAATCTTTGCGCGTATACCAGGATCGCGGGCAGCGCCTTTGATCTCTAATAAGCCTTGCTCCATCTCTGGAACTTCGTTCTCAAACAACTTGATCAAGAAATCTGGGCAAGTACGTGAGAGTTCAATTTGTGGGCCACGTGCTTCACGATCCACTTTAAGAATGTAAGCGCGTACACGATCGCCTGAACGCAAGTTCTCTTTAGGAATCATTTGATCACGACGCAGCAATGCCTCAACACGACCAGATTCAATAATGAGGCCATTCTTATCGGCACGCTTCACAGTACCGGTCATGACTTTTTCGCCACGCTCAAGGTAGTCGTTCAAAATTTGCTCGCGCTCAGCATCACGAATGCGCTGCAAGATCACTTGCTTAGCAGCTTGTGCGCCGATACGACCAAAAGCTAAAGATTCGATCTGCTCTTCGATGTAGTCACCCACCTCGATATCAGATAGCTGCTCTTGAGCTTCAAATTGCAAAATCTCTTTATCTGGCTCCTGCAAACCGGCTTCGTTCGGCACTACCAGCCAACGACGGAAGGTCTCGTACTCACCAGTATCACGATCAATCGAAACGCGGATATCCACGTCTTCTGTGGCGTAGCGCTTCTTAGTTGCAGAGGCCAATGCCATCTCCAACGCTTCGAATACGATCGCTTGATCAACGTTCTTTTCACGCGCTAACGCGTCTGCCAACATGAGAACTTCTCGGCTCATGACTTTCTTCCTTTGAAATCAATAACAGGGACCAACCGAGTCTTATCGACCTCGGCTAAAGAGAACTCCAATTGAGAAGGCTGACCATCAGCACCCTCAAATACCAAACCAAACTTTGCATCCGGTGAATTCAATTCACCACTCAGCAAACCTTGCAACTCACCACGAAAATTCTTACGATTGCCAACAGCAACGCGCAATTTCAAATCCGCTTGCATTCCAGCAAAGCGCGCATGATCAGCGGCAGTTTTTACTGGACGATCCAATCCTGGAGATGAAATCTCTAAGCGCTCATACGGAATATTTTCAACTGGCAAGGTGTAGCTCAACTGATGACTAACCTTCTCGCAATCCAATACCGTAATCATGCGCTCGTAATCAGGGTTTTCAATTGTGACGCGCAGCAAACCTCCAGCTTCACGCTCAATATCAACTAGCGTGTAACCTAAGTTTTCCAGCTCTGCAGAAATAACCTGCTGATCCTTCACGACACTCCTTCATACCAAAATGGCAAAAAAAAATGGGCTTCAAAGCCCATATTCTCGAAATTCAGAACAGGCCGACTTACGTTGATCGCAACATCAGTCGGTAACAACTAAAAACAGCAGAATCTTGCTGTAAGACCAAAATTATAGCCTATTTGAGAGAAAACCGATACAAATCAGAAGCTTTCGCCTGGATTTCGCGGTTTTCTTGACCCTTTATTGAAAGGTTTGCGCCCCTTTGGCACACCTCTTTTGGGTCCATTTCCAGCGTTCTGAGGGGTTCCAGTCACAAATGCGGACTGATCATGGTGCACTTTTTTAGCCTTATTGCGGCTTTGACCGCTTCTTCCTTGCCCGCCTTGACCTGGTCTACCACCATGGGTGCGTCCTCGGAACGGGCCGCGCCCATCACCAGCACCACCTCCGTTACCTGCTTTACCGCCCCTACCCTGATGCGTTAGCCCGCTATGGCCACTTGCTAATGTCAAAGCATCACGGGAACCCCAATAAGAAACTGAGGTTTGCATTGGATCAGGCTGAAAATCATCTCCAGCTGGACGTCGATCGCGGCTATTTGGATTGGTGTTGCGACCCTTGTCTTGTGGCTGGGGCATTTTGAGACCAGCAGATTTCATCAAGTTATAAATGCCACCCGTCTCAATTTCTTCCCATTTGCCACGTCTTAATCGTGGAGGCAATAAGAAAATACCATAACGAGTTCTGATCAAGCGAGATACCGTATGGCCAACTGCTTCAAACATACGGCGCACTTCGCGATTACGTCCTTCGTTTAATGCAACGTGGTACCAGCGGTTTGCGCCCTCACCACCACCCATTGCTAGGCGTAAGAATTTTGCTTGACCATCGTCCAATGTAATACCACTCTTTAATAGCGCTGTGTTTTCTTGGCTCAAGTCACCCAAAATGCGAACAGCGTATTCACGCTCAACACCATAACGCGGATGCATCAAACGATTCGCTAATTCACCAGAAGTAGTAAATAGCAATAAACCTTCAGTATTGAAGTCCAAGCGGCCGACTGCAATCCAGCGACCTTGACGCGGTTTTGGCAAACGGTCAAATACCGTTGGACGACCTTCAGGATCGGATTGACTGACAATCTCGCCTGCAGGCTTGTGATACATGATCACGCGCGGCGGCTTAGTCTGAATCTTACGATGCACCGGCTTACCGTTAATGCGCACTTGATCCGTTGGTCCAATACGTTGACCAATATGTGCCGGTAATCCGTTTACAGAAACCCGTCCTTGAATAATCAAGTCTTCCATATCGCGACGTGATCCCATGCCAACGTCGGCCAATACTTTATGCAACTTAACAGTATCTTCATCATCAGCGTCGTCATCTAAACCATCAAGGTCTGACCACACTTCATCACGCAAACTCAAAGGCAAGTCATCTACGTTTGCAAATTGCAAACTACTAACTTCATCTTCAGTTGGCGCATCTGGATCTTCGTCCTCACGTGAACGTTGTGCGCGTTGTGCGCGACGTTCTGCTCCAGTTTGATGAGATATCTCACTCTCATTTATACCGTCAGGATTTTTAACTTCTTCAACTTCTGGAGCATCTAAAGCTGCATCAAACTCACCAGACACTACCGAAGCGAATAATGCTTCACTTTCAGCTGGATTGGGGGCTAATTTGGCAGATTGACTGCCATGATTGTTGCCGCCTTCACGTGGACCATTGCTTTCGCCACCTTCACGGCGTGGCCGGTCCTTATTAAAGGGGCGCTTCTTATTAAATGGGTGCTTTCCAGAACCTTGTCGGCGGGGGCGACGATCTCCACGTTCCGCGCGCTCTCCCCCCTCAGTCTTCTGACCATCAGCATTTGATGGTGCAGAGTCTGTATGAGATGGGGTTGCCGATGGGTTTACTACCGGGGATGAATCGTTTTCGTTAGAGTTTGTCATTAATTATTATTTTGTTTCGTCTGGTTTGCCTTCAGACTCAGGGGTATCTTCTTCTGTTACCTCGATAACCGCTTCTTCGACTGTGATTTCAGCCACTTCTAAAGCCTCTACTTCAATGGCTTGTTCTTCGCCATCAATGATGACTGTTTCTACGGTTGCAGACGGATCAAATTCCATTACTGCTTGACCTAATTGTTCTGCAGCCGCCATCGGTGCCGCGTCTTCCAAAATAGGCAGACTTTGTAAATTGGTAAGACTGAGATCATCTAAAAATTGCTTAGTCGTTGCGTATAAACCAGGACGGCCAACTGTTTCCTTATGGCCAATGACCTCAACCCAACCACGATCTTCTAACTGCTTCATCACATTACTGCTAACTGCTACACCACGAATCTCTTCAATCTCACCACGAGTCACTGGCTGGCGATAAGCGATGATGGCCAAGGTCTCCATTACTGCACGTGAATACTTAGGCGGCTTCTCAGGTGTGAGGCGATCTAGGTACTCACGCATCGACAGACGGCTCTGAAAACGCCAACCTGTTGCGATATGCACCAATTCCATACCCTTGTCGTCCCAAGCACGTTGCAGCTCGACCAATGCCTCATCGATATCCGCCGTAGTGATGTCTTCAACAAACAAGCGAGACAAATCAGCAACAGTGAGTGGCTCCTGCGCGCATAGGAGGGCTGTTTCAATTACGCGCTTATTGTGATCATCCATAAAAGTCGGGCTACCAGGAATCATCCTGACTAGGCTTTAAAAATGTATTTAGTAATTGGTTTTGGTGTTCTTTAGCGACTACGGACAATCCATCTCATCAGTTCTTATTGGCATATGTCCGCGCTGAAACGAAGTCCTTTTCGTTCACCTTGCGCCCATTATAAGGTAGGCTCAATACAATAGCCACATGCATAAGAAATACACCAAACCCTTTTTTCTGGCATCTGATGCCCCAGTCTATATAGGGCGTCGTAAGCTCCTGAGCCTTGGGATTGGCGTGGGCACCATTCTTGGGGGTGCAGGCTTGAGCTCCTGCAGTCTGATGAGCAGCAAAAAACCGGTTGTTGGCTTGGTTTTGGGGGCTGGGGCAGCCCGAGGCTTCGCTCATGTAGGCGTTATTAAGGCCTTAGAAGCTCAAGGCATTAGACCTGACATTGTTGTTGGCAGCAGTGCTGGAAGCGTGATTGCCGCTTTATTAGCCTCAGGCGCCACCGGCAACGAACTCAACCGTTTGGCCCTCAACCTAGATGAGGCCACTATTGCCGACTGGGGACTCCCTTTTGCCGGCCGATTTGGAGGTCTTATTAAAGGAGATGCTCTCCAAAATATGGTGAACCGTGAGGTGCAAAACAAATCCATTGAACAAATGCGCATACCCCTAGGCATTGTTGCTACTGAGCTGCAGTCAGGCAAAGGTATTTTATTTAGAACAGGTAATACCGGTTTGGCAGTGCGCGCCTCTTGCAGTGTACCCGGCGTTTTTCAGCCTGCAGTTATTAGTGGCAAAGAATATCTAGATGGTGGCTTAGTGGCGCCGGTGCCCGTCAGCTACGCAAGACAAATGGGTGCAACTTTAGTGATTGCAGTCAATATTTCTTCCGAACCGGTCCATCAAGACGCCAGTGGAACTCTTGGTGTCTTGCAACAAACCATTTCCATTATGCAACGAAGCATCAATCAGTACGAATTAAAAAGTGCTGACATTGTGATTCAGCCACAATTAAAACAAATGGGTGGCGGGGATTTCAAATCCAGAAACGCAGCTATTCTTGCTGGCGAGGCAGCAGCACAAGAACAAATGACGCTCATTAAGGAAAAGCTGAAAGGCTAATAGGTATAAGGCTTAGTAGCCTTATTGTCTTAAAGATTGCGTGACTTACGCTTAAGATTTTTTACTTCGTTGAGAAGTTCTTGACGCTCTGAATCATTGAGATTGTCGCTACCATCTAAACGGCGCGCGCCATCAAAACGCTTATCCCAGTAGAGACTGCCGAGATCATCGACTCTGACATTCGTACCCTTAGAAGGCGAATGAATAAATTTGTTATCGCCCACGTAAATACCAACATGAGAAAAAGTTAAACGCATGGTGTTGAAGAATACGAGATCGCCTGGTTGCAACTCTTCACGAGTAATGGGTTTGCCAACACGACTCATCTGAGTAGATTTACGTGGCAATAAAAATCCAAGCTTGTCTTTAAAGACATAGCCAACAAAACTACTGCCGTCTAATCCAGACTGCGGCAACTCTGTATCCCAGCGATAACGCACGCCAATCACTTCCATGGCGCGGTTGATTAACTCTTCTGATTTACCTGTAACGGTATCTGCCAATCGATCAGAAACGCGGGCGATATAAGAGCGCCCTGCTTGGAACATGCTTTCTTTAGGCACAGCCGCATCTGTACTTGCCTCGGCCACAGGGTCGGCCGCAAAAGTGGAGACGCAAATGAATGCGCCCAGACCAAAGCTCAGAAGTTTTGAAAGCATTGTTTTTTTCAATGACATCGAATCAGTTTAACAAAGAACCCTTAATTTACCAAGTCTTCAATTTAGACCCAAGCCCTTGTTTATAAAGACAAATTTTCACTAAAGAGGGGCAAATGCACCAAATTAGCTCATTTAGCAGGAATTTACCCCCTTCTCCAGACCTTACTAAGTTAGCTCTGCAGCTGCAAAAAGCTCTTTCGTATAGGTCTGCCGGGGGTGCTTAATGAGGGTTTCGGTATCGCCGAACTCAACCACTTTGCCGCCTTTGAGAACCATTACCTCATGTGACATTGCTCTAATCACTGCCAAATCGTGACTAATCATGAGATAGGCTAAGTTGTACTTTTTCTGTAGCTCGGTCAATAAGGCAAGCACCTGCTTCTGAATAGAAACATCCAATGCAGAGGTTGGCTCGTCTAGAACCAAAATTTGCGGACGCAGAATAAGTGCTCGTGCAATTGCAATGCGTTGGCGCTGACCACCAGAAAACTCATGGGGATAACGTAATAACGCCGAACGATCCAGGCCAACCTCTTTGAGCATGTCGACCACACGGGTTTCTCGATCTGCTGTCGACAGCTTTGGAAAGTGCACATCCAAACCTTCGGAAACGATTTGCAATACATTCATGCGTGGTGATAGAGAGCCAAAGGGATCCTGAAAGATCACTTGCAGACTCGAGCGCAGCGCTCTTCTCTCCACAGGTTTGAGTTTCTGCCAATTATTACCAAGCACATCAACATCACCCGTTACTTCTGCTGCAGTGTCGCCCAATAGTCCCAAGACGGCCATGCCTAAGGTTGTCTTGCCAGAACCAGACTCACCAATCACGCCAATGGTTTGACCTTGTTTCAGCGAGAAGCTAACTTTTTTCAGAACTTTATGTGGCGGCGCTTTTTTAAACCAAGATACTGACTCAGAGCTTGGGTAGGCTACTGATAGCTCTTCCGTTTTTAGTAGTACTGGTGCCAATGGCATCAGTGGCGCTAGGTCACGTACAGGCTCACTATTTACTAAAGCGCGAGTGTATGGATCTTTGGGGTGATCAAACACTTGCTTGGTAGAACCAGACTCCATCAGATTACCTTGGTTCAAGACGGCAACACGCTGCGCAAAGTGTTTCACCAAATTGAGGTCATGGGTAATCAATAAAATTCCCATGCCACCATCATCTTTAGACTCCTCTTGCAACTCTTTGAGTAAATCTAAGATCTGCAAACGCAAACTCACATCCAATGCAGTTGTAGGTTCATCTGCAATCAGAAGGCGCGGCTTGCATGCCAAAGCCATGGCAATCATGGCGCGCTGTCTCTGACCGCCAGAGAGTTGATGTGGATAAGAATGAAAACGACGCTCAGGCTCAGGAATGCCGGTCTTGCGCAGCAAATCAACTGCAGCTTCTATCGCATCTGTTTTAGAGATCAAAGGTTGATAGATCTGCACTGCTTCGATAATTTGATTGCCCACAGTAAACAATGGATTCAAAGCCGTCATCGGCTCCTGAAACACCATCGCAATCTCACGACCACGAATCTCTCGAATGTCTTGAATAGACATGGAAAGTAAATCTACTTCACCCTTCCCGTCTTTTCTATTCCATAGAATCTTTCCAGAAACTTTCGCACCCTCTGGCTCAAGTCTCAGTGGCGCTAATGCAGTCAGAGTCTTACCAGAACCCGACTCGCCAACGAGAGCAACCCGCTCACCTATGCCGATTTCCAAATCAAGATGATTCACGGCAAACTTTTCGCGGCGACCTGCCCCAAATGAAATACAAAGATCTTCATAGCGCAACAAGCTCATGAGCGACTCCCACTCATCAAGCCAGCTTTACGAGAATCAAATGCGTTGCGCAATGCCTCGCCCATAAAGGTCAACAGCAGCAATGTTGTCACCAAGACCGCAAAAGTAGATAAAGAGATCCACCATGCATCGAGATTACTCTTGCCTTGAGATAATAATTCGCCCAAGCTTGGCGTCCCTGGCGGCACTCCCAAGCCCAAGAAATCCAAGCTCGTTAAAGAAAGAATGGCTGCACTCATGCGGAACGGTAAAAAGGTAATCACTGGAGTCAAACTATTAGGCAATATATGGCGCCACATGATTTGCACATTTGTTAAACCCAAGGCTCTAGCTGCGCGCACATACTCCAAGGCACGGTTACGGAAGAATTCTGCACGAACGTAATCCGATAAACCCATCCAACCAAAGGCTGCCAGCAAAATGATGAGCAAGGAAACGCTAGGGTTAAAGATCGAAGCAAAAATAATGAGCAAGTACAACTCTGGCATAGCCGACCAAATTTCAATCAATCGCTGAGAAATCAAATCAAACTTGCCACCAAAGAATCCCATCAAGGATCCAGTAATAATGCCAACAGTAACGCCAACAATAGTGAGCGCCAACCCAAAAAGAATGGATAAGCGAAAGCCGTAGATGAGGCGTGCTAAAACATCGCGCCCACGATCATCGGTCCCTAACCAGTTCTCCCAAGATGGTGGTGCTGGATTAGGCACCTTAGAGAAGTAATTGAGCGTCTCATAGCTGTAGTGAATCGGCGGGTAAATTGCCCAATTACCGTTACTCGTGATGTTATGACGAATATCTGGATCTAAGAAATCAGTCGGGGTGGCGAAGTCTCCGCCAAAAACCGTTTCTGGCTGGCTCTTCACGATCGGGAAATAGAAATGGCCTTCATAGCGAACCACTAAAGGCTTGTCATTGGCAATGAACTCGGCACACATCGATAAACCAAAAAGTACCATGAATATCCATAGGCTAGCGTAGCCCATGCGACTATTCTTAAAGCGTTGCCAACGATTCATGAACTACCTCCCGCACCAAACTGAATGCGTGGGTCGATGTATACATAGCAAAGATCAGAAATCAGCTTCGTAAATAAACCAATTAAGGTGAATAGGTAGAGAGTGCCAAATACGACTGGATAGTCGCGGCGCATCACTGACTCATACGAAAGCAAGCCAAGTCCATCCAAAGAGAACAAAGTCTCTATCAACAAGGAGCCCGTAAAGAATGCGCCAATAAACGCTGCAGGGAAACCTGTGACCAGTGGCAAAAGAGCATTGCGGAAGACATGCTTCCAAAGAACTTGCTTTTCAGTAAGCCCTTTTGCGCGCGCAGTCAGAACGTATTGCTTACGTATCTCTTCTAGAAATGAGTTCTTAGTCAACATGGTCACCACTGCAAAGCTTCCTAGAACGGATGCTGTAATTGGTAACACCAAATGCCACAAGTAATCCATCACCTTGCCAATGAGACTGAGATCGCTCCAGTTATCAGAGGTTAGACCTCTTAGCGGGAAGATCTGTAAAAAACTTCCCCCGCCAAATACCACCAGCAATAAGACACCCAACACAAATCCAGGAATCGCATAACCCACAAGAATCATGCTACTAGTAATGGCATCGAAACGTGAGCCATCACGTACCGCCTTCGCAATACCCAAAGGAATCGAGACTAAATAGGTAATAAAGAAAGTCCATAAACCGATGCTGATCGACACCGGCAATTTTGAGACAACTAAACGCCATACGCTTTCGTGCTGGTAATAACTTTGACCTAAATCGAATCGAGCAAAGCGACCCAACATCATGAAATAACGCTCAAGGGGTGGCTTATCAAAACCATACAAGGCTTTCACCTCTTCCAGGCGTTGTGCATCAACACCTTGACGACCGCGATACGTTGCACCAGAGCCCGATGACTCTGAGCCGCCAGTCGCTGCACTACCTTTACCTTTTAACTCCAATACCATTTGCTCTACTGGACCACCTGGAACAAATTGCACTACGGCAAAGGTGAGAGTTAATACACCCAAGATCGTTGGGATCATCAAGAGCAGGCGCTTAAAGATATAGGCGCGCATTTGACCTTGCATTATTTAGACTCCTCTTTCCACCAGTTTTGCATAATCCACAGCTCAGCTGAATAGTACAAAGGCGGTTCTGGATAGCGCATCTCATGACGGAAGGCAACACGATGGGTTGGGTTGTACCACTGAGGAACTACGTAATAACTATTCCACAAGACACGATCAAGTGCTCTAGTAGCAGTTCTTAACTGTTCACGATTTTGCGCCTTGGTAATCTCATCAATCAAGGCGTCTACTACAGGTGATTGCACTCCAATCACGTTATCGGAACCCTTTTCTTTGGCAGCTTGACTACCAAAGCGGTCCCAGAGCTCATTGCCTGGGTTTTGAGAATCCTGGAATCGTACGGTGGTCATATCAAAGTCATATTCGTTCATACGCTTTTGATGCAGAGCAAAGTCGCTTGTACGAATATCGACCTGCACTCCTAACTTCTCTAGGTTGCGAACGTACGCAGAAATCACCCGCAAGAAGAAGCCACCGTCTTCCACAATCTCAAAACGAAATGGCTCACCCTTTTCGTTGCGCAATGCGCCATCGCGATACTGCCATCCCGCATGCATGAGAAGCTCGCGCGCTTTTTTTAAGTTCTGACGCAAACTTCCTGGCGGCTTGGTTGATGGCGCCGCAGGCATTGGCTCAAAAACAGCATCTGGAACCCACTGCGGATATTTTGCTTTCAGAGGTTTAAGTAATTTCAACTCACCTTCAGTTGGTTTGCGAGGACCATCAAAGTTGGCACTTAAGTCGCTATTCGTAAAGTAGCTATTGATGCGACTATACTGATCAAAAAATATCTGCCGATTGAGCCATTCAAAATCTAACGCATAACCTAATGCTTGACGTACACGCACATCCTTAAAAATTGGGCGGCGCACATTCATTGCAAAACCTTGCATCCCAGCACCGTTGTGATTAAGGAATGCTTTTTTCAGCAAAATACCTTTATCAAACTTTGAGCCAACATAGCCTTTGGCCCAAATCTTGGCGCGATACTCAACAAGAGCATCAAACTCCCCCGCCTTAAAGGCTTCCAGCCTGACAGCATCATCACTGTAGAGCTTGTATAGCACTCGATCAAAGTTATAAAAACCAACGCGCACGTTGAGTGGCTTACTGAGTTGGTCAGCCCAATAGTTGGGATTCTTTTTATAGACAATCGACTTGCCAGCTTTAAAAGACTCTATCAAATAAGGGCCACTTGCAAGCGGTGCCTCAAAGGCAAGCTTTTCAAATGGGATCATCGATCCATCGGGTTGCTTACCCCAGTTACGCGAGAACACTGGAAAGGTACCCGCCAAGATTGGTAACTCTGCATTGTCATTTTTAAAATCAAAGCGGATGGAGCGATCAGATAAAACTACCGCTTCTTTAATATCAGCAAAAGTTGTCTTATAGCGTGGATGAGCTTTACCACTCATTAAAGTATCAAAGCTGTATTTAACGTCAGCCGCCAATACAGGACTGCCATCAGAAAACTTCGCTTCCGAACGAATATGAAACGTTACTGACCTGTGATCTTTGGCTACCTGAATATCGTCAGCCAATAATCCATAAATACTAGATACCTCGTCAGCACTCCCCTCAGCCAAAGATTCAAACATCAAATCAATGCCTGGTGCAGTAATGCCGCGTAAAGTAAATGGGTTGAATTTATCGAAGCTGGTTCTTTGCCCTGGATTGGGCAATACCAAGGTTCCGCCCCGAGGGGCGTTTGGGTTCACATAATCAAAATGGGCAAATCCATCGGGATACTTGGGTTTACCGTATTGCGCAATACCCTGTCCAGCAATAGCCGCATTGACTCCTAGCCCTACTAGCAGCGCTAGGAGCAGAAAACGGGCAATTTGGCGAATGAGTTTTAAGGTGGGCATATATGCAACAATTGTAGATAGCTAATCATATTTGAAGCAAAGGACACAACATGGGCTTTCTCTCCGGCAAAAAAATCCTCATTACCGGCCTCCTCTCTAACCGCTCAATTGCCTATGGCATTGCCAAGGCCTGCCATCGCGAAGGCGCTGAGCTAGCCTTTACCTACGTGGGCGAACGCTTTAAGGACCGCATTGTTGATTTTGCAAATGAATTCAATACTGACCTGATTTTTGACTGTGATGTGGGCAGCGATGAGCAAATTAGCGCCCTTTTTAAGGATTTAGCTAAATCCTGGCCTCAGTTTGACGGTTTTGTTCATGCTATTGGCTTTGCACCTCGAGAAGCCATTGCTGGTGATTTTTTAGAAGGCCTCTCTCGTGAAGGCTTCAAGATTGCCCATGACATTTCAGCGTATAGCTTCCCTGCAATGGCGAAAGAAGCTTTACCCATGTTGCGCGATAAGTCTTCTTTACTTACCCTGACTTATTTGGGCTCGATGAAGAATGTTCCTAACTACAACACCATGGGTTTAGCTAAAGCCTCTCTAGAAGCTTCCGTGCGCTACCTTGCCGGCTCAGTTGGTCCTAAAGGTATTCGTGCTAACGGTATTTCTGCTGGCCCAATTAAAACCTTGGCAGCGTCAGGCATCAAAGGCTTTGGCAAGATTTTGGAAGCAGTTGAACAAACTGCACCACTTCGTCGCAATGTCACCATTGACGATGTAGGCAACACTGCAGCATTCTTATTGTCTGATTTAGCAAACGGCATTACTGCTGAAATCATTTATGTTGATAACGGCTTTAGCCAAGTAGTTGGCGGAATGGACGAAGTTTGAGTGTTCCACTACGTGAGGCCTTGAAGTTTTGGACCAAACTTGGCTTCATTAGTTTTGGTGGGCCAGCAGGACAAATCGCCGTCCTTCACCAAGAGTTAGTTGAAAAGCGTCGCTGGATTTCTGAGCGGCGCTTTTTACATGCGCTGAACTATTGCATGCTCCTTCCTGGGCCCGAGGCTCAACAACTAGTGACTTACATAGGCTGGCTAATGCACCGTAGCTGGGGCGGCATTCTTGCGGGAACACTCTTTGTGCTGCCTTCTTTATTCATATTGATTGGCCTATCCTGGGTTTACCTCACCTTTGGGCAAGTTCCTTGGATTGCAGCAATCTTCTTTGGCATCAAGCCTGCTGTTACTGCAATCGTCTTGCACGCTGCAGTACGTATTGGTAAACGCACTATTCACAACCAGGCTCTGCAGTGGATTGCTCTAGGTTCTTTTTTATCAATCTTTATTCTGAATCTTGCTTTTCCAATCATCGTAGCGATTGCTGCTGCTATTGGCTATTGGGGTGGCAAAAAATATCCAGAATATTTTCAACAAAAAAATACCCATGGCAGTAAAGTATCCGGCAGCCATGGCAGTGCGCTTATTGATGATCACACTCCTGCTCCAGAGCATGCGCAATTTGATTATCATAAAACGATTCGCCACTCTTTGATTGCTCTCAGCTTTTGGCTGCTACCTATAGGTACTTTAGTCTTACTCTTCGGCTGGAAGACCTTATATCCACAGATTGCCTGGTTCTTTACTAAAGCCGCCTTTCTGACTTTTGGTGGAGCATATGCAGTCCTTCCTTACGTATATCAAGGAGCTGTTGATCACTTCCATTGGCTTAGCGCCAACCAAATGATTGATGGCTTAGCACTTGGTGAAACCACGCCAGGTCCACTCATCATGGTGGTTGCGTTTGTTGGCTACCTTGCTGGGCACATTCAACACTTAATAGGCGCTAGCAATCCTTTTTGGTTTGGTGTACTGGGCGCTTGTATTGCCACTTGGTTTACCTTCCTACCTTCCTTCTTTTTTATCCTGGTTGGTGGACCACTCATTGAATCAACTCACGGCAAACTTGGCTTTACCGCTCCTCTGACCGCTATCACTGCAGCTGTTGTTGGCGTCATCGCCAATCTAGGCCTCTTTTTTGCATATCACGTCTTTTTACCTAGGGGCTTTAGTGGCTCGATTTCCTGGATCTCGATCTTAATCTGCGTCTTGGCTGGATTAGCCTTATTTAAATTTCAAAAGGGTGTTCTCACGGTATTGGGTGGGTCTGCCTTAGCTGGATTACTATTTCACTACATCTCCATCTTGATGGGGTGAGTTTTTCTCCAAGATTGGCATAATGCAACTTATGCGAATCGAACCTCAAACCATCACCCATCTTCAAGAATGGCTCGGTAAAACAGAGTCATTTCAAGACACAGTTACATCAGCGCCAGTGCGCGCCCTCTCGGCCACCTTGGATCGTGAAGATCCCGCCCCAAGTAAAGGTACTTTTTTACCGGAGTTATGGCACTGGCTGTATTTCCTACCTCACGCCCGCGAATCTGAAATAGGCCCTGATGGTCATCCTAAACGCGGTGGCTTTTTACCTCCAGTTCCACTACCACGTCGCATGTGGGCAGGCAGTCGTATTGAATGGCTAAAGCCGCTGGCAGTTGGCGATGAAATTGAGCGAGTTTCTACAATTGAGTCAGTAACTCACAAAGCAGGTCGCACCGGTGATTTGATTTTCGTTTTGGTTAACCATAAGATCTCCAATCAAAATGGTTTAGCAATCATTGAAGAACATGACATCGTTTATCGCGATGCTCCCGGACCAGACGACAAGCCTATAGCACCCACCCCTGCGCCAACAGATGCCAAATGGAGCAAAACCATTACGCCTGATGATGTATTGCTGTTTCGCTACTCAGCACTAACATTTAACGGCCATCGCATTCACTACGATCGTAAATACGTTACCGAGGTAGAAGGCTATCCTGGCTTGATTGTGCATGGACCTTTGATTGCGACTTTATTAGTTGATCTTGTGCGTCAAAGTATTCCTGGTTGCAAGCTCAAGAGTTTTGAGTTCCGCGCCATTCGCCCTACTTTTGATATCAACACTTTTAAAGTGAACGCCAAACCTGATTTGGAAAAAGATCCGAGCGGAAAAACGATTTCGATTTGGGCGCAAGATCACGAAGGTTGGCTAACGATGCAAGCCACCGCCGTACTAGCTTAATCAAACACTATTTATTTATGACCATCCAACACCTCTCCCGTGAACTCGCCAGCTTTGCGGCCAACCTCAAGGCTACAGACATTCCTGACGATGTGATGAACCGTGCTGAAGATTTAATGGTGGATTGGTTTGGTTCTGCCATTGCCGGGAAAGGCTCACGACCAGTCGAGCTCATCACCCAATTTGCGCAGAACATGAGCGGTTTTAATACGGCACACGCTGGGCCATCTGAGATTCTGGTTTCTCGCAAAACCTCCAGCCCTTTTTTAGCGGCAATGGCAAATGCAGCAGCATCCCATGTTGCAGAACAAGATGATGTACACAATGGCTCAGTCTTTCATCCAGCGACAGTAGTATTTCCGCCGGCACTTGCTTGCGCACAAGCCCTTGGTGCTTCTGGTGAAGAAATATTGGTTGCTGCAGTTGCAGGCTATGAAGTAGGCATCCGCGTTGGCGAATTTCTGGGTCGCTCTCATTACAAAGTGTTTCACACTACCGGCACCGCTGGCACTCTTGCGGCGGCTGCAGCAGTTGGAAGACTTCTGAAACTCTCTCCCGAGAAAATGCTCAACGCCTTTGGTTCTGCGGGCACACAATCAGCTGGTCTTTGGGAGTTTTTACGCGATGCCGCCGACTCCAAGCAACTTCATACAGCGCATGCCGCATCTACGGGCTTAATGTCTGCATATATCGCACAAGCTGGATTTACAGGTGCGCAGCATATTCTGGAGGGTAAGCAAGGTCTTGCCGCTGGCATGTCAAGCGATAGCGATCCAAGTAAGCTAGTGGATCGCTTAGGTAGCCGCTGGGCTTTAGCAGAAACTAGCTTTAAGTATTACGCTTCATGCCGCCATACTCACCCTGCTGCAGATGCCTTATTGCAAGTGATGTTGGCCAATAAGCTATCCCCTAACGACATCGTTAAGGTAGAGACTTTGGTGCATCAAGGCGCTATTGATGTTTTGGGGCCGGTAACAGATCCAGCTACCGTGCATCAATCTAAGTTTTCTATGGGTACAGTATTGGCTTTAGTTACCCATTATCAATTTGCTGGTTTGCAGGAATTTGACACGCACTTTCATGATAATGAGATCTGCGCGTTCCGTGAGCGCGTTACGATGACTCTGGACCCTGAAGTAGATGGCGCTTATCCACAACGCTGGATCGGCAAAGTTAAAGTGCACTTAAAGAATGGGCAAGTTTTGGATGGTCGCGTTGATGAGCCTAAGGGCGATCCTGGCAACACCCTATCTCGCGCAGAAATTACCGACAAAGCGATGCGTCTAGCCGCCTTCAGCGGTGGCGCCAACCCAGCCGAGATGAATAAAGCAATTGATCTCTTGTGGAATATCCGCAAACAAGCCAAGATAGGCTTTCTACTTCCTTCGAATTAAACATACCTCTACTCATGAACCCACTTGATACGCCGTTAGGATTTAGTACTAACTTTTTATTTGTACCCGGCACTCGTCCTGAGCGTTTTGTAAAAGCCCTTGATAGCGGAGCTAGCGGTGTCGTATTAGATCTTGAGGATGCTGTTGCCGAGGAAGATAAAGCCAGTGCACGCGATGCAATCCGCGCCGCTTGGCCAAACTTTAGTGATGAGCAAAAGAAACGCTTGGTGATTCGCACGAACTCACCAGGTAGTAAGTTTTATGCAGCCGATCTCATTCTTGCGCAAGAGCTGCAAGTGGCTTGCCTACTCATTCCAAAGAGTGAATCTCTTGATCAAATTAATGGCGCTGCTTTAATACTGCCTAATACGGCAATCATTCCGATGATTGAGACTGCAGTCGGCCTAGATAAGTTGAAAGAAATTGCCAACTCCAATCAGGTCATTCGCCTTGCTTTAGGCAACCTAGATTTACAGGCTGACCTTGGCATGGTTTGCGACCGTCAAGAAACTGAGTTACAAACAGCTCGCTATCAAATTGTTTTAGCTTCTCGCCTAGCGCAGATTGCTCCTCCTATTGATGGGGTCACACCCTCCACTGATGATGTTGAGCGCATCGCTGAGGATGCAGAACGCGCAAAACGTATGGGTTTTGGTGGCAAGCTGTGCATTCATCCTAAGCAGGTCGGCATCGTCATTGCAGCATTTACACCCACTGAAGAAGAGCTGGCATGGGCTCAGCGGGTGATAGATGCAGATAAAGCATCTAAGGGCGGTGCCGTGAAGCTTGATGGCCGCATGATTGATAGGCCTGTAGTGTTATTAGCCCAAAGAACCCTGGCAATTACTGGTAAACACTAGGGTTATTAGCTACAAAAAAGTTTTAAAACTGGCAAAATTGATAAATATAACAACAACATGGAGATCAAATTGAAAGTGAAGAAATTTTTATTTTCAGGAATTGCAGCAGCATTAACCGCTGGCGCATTTCTAAGCACTAGCGCTCTGGCGCAAAAAGACTGGCCCACTAAATCAATCAGCCTGATTGTTCCTTTTGCAGCCGGTGGTCCAACTGACTCTGTAGCACGTCTGATTGCAGTGCCCATGGGTCAAGCGCTTGGCCAAACAGTTGTTGTTGAGAACGTACCAGGCGCTGGTGGCACAATCGCTTCCACCAAAGTAGCGCGTGCAGCTCCAGACGGATACACCATCTACTTGCATCATATGGGTATGGCAACAGCCAATGCCCTGTATGACAAGCTCCCATACGATCCAATGACCAACTTCGAATACATTGGTCAAGTTGCTGACGTGCCTATGGTTCTTTTAGGTAAAAAAGATTTACCAGCAAACAACTTTAAAGAGCTTGAGGCTTACATCAGAGCCAACGGTTCTAAAGTTACGATGGCCAATGCGGGTCCAGGCGCTGTTTCACAGTTATGCGGATTGTTGTTTCAAAGCCGCATGGGTGTGAAGTTAACCAACATTCCTTACAAAGGAACTGGCCCTGCGCTTACCGACTTACTGGGCGGTCAAGTAGACCTTCTTTGCGACCAAACAACTCAAACCATTCCTTACATTAAAGATGGTCGTGTCAAAGCCTACGGTACAACTACCTTAAAGCGTTTGCCTGCCATTCCTAATGTTCCGACTTTGGATGAACAAGGCCTCAAAGGCTTTGAAGTTAAAGTTTGGCATGGTATGTACACACCAAAAGGTGTTCCTAAGCCGATCTTGGATAAGTTGAATGCTGCCTTGAAAAAAGCGCTCAATACTCCTGATGTGCAAAAGCGTCTGGCAGATGCCAATATCGATATTGTCTCTCCAGAGAAGATGACCCCTAACGGTCTCAAGACACATCTTGATGCAGAAATCAATAAATGGGGTCCTATTATTCGTAAAGCGAATATTCCAGACTAAGCATTAATCGCATGAAATAAAAAAGCCAGCATTGCGCTGGCTTTTTTATTTCCTACTAAATACCCGGTTGGGCTAGTAAGTCACCAACCAATCTTAGCCCGGTCTAAATAAGTATCCAGAGCGGGCCTTATCACGACGCCTTCTATAAAGCATTCCAAAAAAGCTAACCAAAGCCCAAATCGCCAAAAAAGGATCGAGCAAGTAATCCCAAAGATTACTAGATTCATGCCACTGAGCCGCCCACGCAAGAATGGCAATGGCAATAATCCAAATGCCTTTCGTCCAATTGGCTAATGCGCAAATAACTGCGAATACTATAACTGCTATTAAAAATGGAAAGGATCCATACCCCCATGCGTAGGGGTCCATCATTCCCAATCCTAGAGCAAATGGATAAAAACAGAACGCCACAATGGCAACGGCAGACCTAAAAGTCATAGGTATCGGCTTACTTGAAGGTAACAATGAGCTCCAGAGCAAGAGAGTTAAGACAATACTGAGGTCACCAGTTACACCGCGTATATAAGCTACTAATGGCAATTCCATGCCTAAGCCTAACGGCCAGAACAATACATTTCCAATTAAGAGAACCAAGAAAATCTTTACCGTGAATGAGAAAGGATTTGGGGAGAATTTTTGCAGAGCCCAAATACAAATAACCGACGTCGTGATAGATAGCTCTATCAAAGGCAAGATTTGCATTAATGAATTCATTATTGGGCCTCCGAATGCTGTACTTCAACTTCTTGTGTCTGCATCTTACTTAAAGCATGTTTTAGCCAAGCACCCGAAAAATAACGATGATGAATTTTTTTACGGTCCCAGGTATAGACCAAATGGGCATCATCACCATCAACAGTAATTAAGTAGGGATATGAAAACTCTTTACGTTGCGCATCATGCAAAGATTCATCATCCTCCAATACCTCAACGACTTGCCACTGCCCTGACTTAGGGTTGCTCATCATTAAAACCAATCGATAGCGACCGTACTCAATATTATTTAAAACCAAGACGTGAGCTCCGTTCTTCAGTGTTACACCCGCCACTGCGGAATTGGGATTGGGAATCGCTAAGTCCCCAGACTGTTGCCAGCTTTGCCCTGCATTTTGTGTGACGCTAACCGGGATTTGCTTTGGTAACCCTGCACTGCGTGTTTGTCGAAAATAAGCGCTAGCATCTTGAGCGTCGTTCACAAACACCAGCGGCTGAATTGCACTGCGGCCAGAGCTCATGCGACGCTTATCGATCACGCGTCCGGCATCCACCCTCAAAAACTCGCCAAAGCGCCCTATCCACTCATGATAGGCAGGCAAGCCCAACAAGCCATCGGCGTACAAGACGCCAGGGGATTTCACGAGAGTACTTAAGTTCAATAACGGCGAGCTAATCAGGCGTTGCGGATTACTCCACGTCAACCCCTCATCATCTGAAATAATTGCAGAAATTGAGCTTCCTGCCCAACCGCCAATAGAAACAGTCACAAAAAATAATTGCAATCTTCCATCTGGCAACCTACTGGGCACGGGGTTGCCTAATTTGGCAATGTAACGCGATAAACCCTTCTCGGCGCTAATACGATCCATAACAACAGTAGGCGCACTCCATTTGGCAGAATGAGAGTCGTATACCGAGCTATAGATTGAGACATCCGCAGCACCCTCACGACTGCCTGCAAACCAGAATGCCCGAACTGCGCCATTTTTTAAAGCGATTAATGAAGCGGCGTGAACCGATGGCGCTCCGGTGTCGGGCAACCAATTCGCTTGTGATGTTGGGAAAGCAATCTTAGATGAAGTCTTGGTCTTGGTTGTAGTAGTTACATACTCATCTGTCGCTTCCTCTGCTTGAGGAAAAGCTGATACTACAAATGGTACCCAAACAGGACGACTATCGATATGAAGAAAGCCCAGGACAGCAGCAAGTAATAAAAAACAGAGTGCAGCAATGCGGCTCATCTACAAACATCCTTCAGGTTTGATAAATCCGGCATCGCAGCTGGAGTAGCAATTAAATACTCATTTACAAATAAATGTTTGGCAATTTGTCCTGCCAACATCTCCGCAATCTCTTCGTTAGAGTGGCGCGCCCGCATCTCCATTCTTTGCCCAACAATCTGACAAGAGTCACATAAGGCTGGCGCAACACCAAGGGGCGAGTGTACCGCTACCAGAGGATAGCTAGCAGTTAATCCATTGATATTGGCGGCGTCCTTGGCTAAATAGCCGTGCAACTTTGCGCCCGGCAATAGCAAACGATACTCCTCATCTTTCGCGCGATAGTCACAAGGAATCCAAACGTCCTTACCTTGTGTCTGGGCAATAGTCTCAGTAGAGTAGCGCCCTAAACGACCCTCCAAGGGCGCAAGACTACTCGTCAAGGCGCAATAAACCAAAAAGCAAGCCGCTAGTGCGAGCATCTTAGTTTGGCTACGCCTAAACAAACCAATCAATACTGCTAAGAAACTCACCGCCATCAATATCCAGTGGCAATAGGAATAAGTCCAGGTACTAGCATCGCCCATGAATTGAGAAAACTGCAGATTGCCGCCAATCCATATTAATAGTGATATCACCAGCAACTGCAATAGCAAGGCAAGTCGGAACCCCCACAAAGGCAACTTATCCCAATACAAAGCAATCAGTGCAGCGAATGCCGGCATCACTGGGAGTAAGTAGCGCCCCGAGCGCTGACTAGGCAAACTAAACACAATGAAGAATGCTGCAATCAATAGCAATAACAACACTTCTTCTAGAGTCAGAAAACGACGTGTACGCCAGCATTGCATCAAAGTGGATATCAGCACAAAACTAAATAAGCCCGCATTTGCAATTGTGGTCAGTAACAGCAACCAAATACTATCGCCGCCGCGCAGCAAATCCATCAGGTAGCTCGATTGGCGAGCAGCAAACTTGCCAGCATTCTCACCCAGGACAAATTCCTTCCAAACCGCCTCAGGATATGGGTCCATGGCAAACCATAAGGCAAATACGCCCAAGGCAAGGACAGCAATGAGGAATAACTTATAAAGATCCCGTATTAATACTTGCGGAATACTCCACTGCCGCCAGCGCCAGTAGTAAAGACCCAAGGCAAAAGAAGCGGGCACGATATAAGCAAAGGATTTTGCAAATAGCGCAAAACCAAAACATATTCCCGCAACGAGTGGGAAAAAGAATTTAGATTCGAATGCGCTCTTACCCCAATATAAGATTGCAAAAAATGGCAGTGATATCCAGAAGACCTCAGGAGGGTCAGCTAAGAATGGGCGGCCATACCGATACGTCGCAAAAAAGGATAGCCAGACTAACGAAGCCAATAATCCAGTCTGCGTTTTTCCACTAAACCGACGTACCGCCAAAAATAAGAAAAAAGCAGTTAAGCCGGTATATAAAACGCTAGGCCAGCGCAAATTAACCAAAGTCCAATCAGACGCCCAGTTGGTACTAGCTATACCCTGCCAAAAGATGAGCGGGGGCTTGGTATTTTTGATGCCATCCATTTCAGACTGTAAAGGCAACCACTGCCCCGCATCTGCCGTCATGCGCACAATATGCATATAAGGATACTCGTCACCGTTTTTGGGCGCAAAACGACTATCTAAACCGTAAAGATAGGTAAATACACCTAAAAGTAGGATTAAAACGGCAGAACGGTAAGAAAATGGGGCACGCATTGGCATAGTTTATAGGGCTTGTAAAAAAGCTCCATAAAACTGCTAATGCATGTTTTTTTGAATGAGCTTATGAAAAATGATTCTGATGTACATATCAATACTCAAGAGTTTCTTGATTAAGATATCAACAAACGAATTTGCAATTTATTACCAAGAAATAATCCGAACGGAGAACTAACACATGCGAGCAAGGTATTTAAAACCCGCAATCCTAGTATCTATTTATATTGGCATAAGCCACTGGAGCAGCACTGCCCTCGCGCAAAATGCTGATGCCAGCAATCTATATAAACGTGGCCTCGCAGCCACCTGTGCTAATTGTCACGGAACTGATGGCAAAGGGGTGGTGGACGGCGGCATGCCTTTAATTAATACCCTCACTAGCGAACAAATGCTAGCCCAACTAAAGGCATTTAAATCTGGCGCACGTGAAGGCACCATTATGCCGCAGCTAGCCAAAGGCTACTCTGACGAGCAACTTGAAACCATCGCCAATCAACTTGGCAAGAAATAATAAGGAAGCCCATCATGGATCGTAGACACTTTATTGGCCAAGGTGCCGCAGCAATTGGCTTACTAGCTGGCTTCTCTGGTCAAGCGCAAGCTAACTTACAAAAAGCAGAAATTGTGGTGATTGGTGGCGGATATGGCGGTGCTACTGCCGCAAAATATCTGCGCTTGTTTTCCAACAACACAGCCAGGGTTACTTTGATCGAGCCCAATACCTCTTTCATCTCTTGCCCAATGTCCAATCTAGTGATTGGTGGTTCACGCACTCTAGCGGAAATCACTTCACCATATGACACACTCAGCAAACGTCATGGCATTAAGATTATTCAAGATAGCGTCAGCAGCATTGACCCCGACAAGAAAACCGTAACGCTAGCATCTGGCAAGACCTTGCGCTACGACAAAGCCGTTGTTTCTCCAGGTGTATCACTGAACTTCAAGAGCATTGAAGGTCTAGCACAAGCTAACAAAGATGGCGTTACTCTGCAAGCCTGGAAGGCTGGGCCAGAAACCGTTGCACTACATAAGCAAATAGCTGCGATGCGTGAAGGCGGTACTTTTGTGATCAGTATTCCAGAAGCCCCATATCGCTGCCCTCCAGGACCATACGAGCGCGCCTGCCAAGTTGCCAACTATCTGAAGCAAAATAATCCTCGCGGCAAGGTGCTAATCCTGGATGCAAACCAAGATGTCACCTCTAAGGGAGGCTTGTTCAAGAAAGTTTGGGCTGAGCAGTATGCTGGAATTATCGAGTACCGACCAAAGAGCAATGTGGTGGGCGTAGATGCTAAAACCAAAACCCTCAAACTCGAAGTTGAGGATGATGTGAAGGCGGATGTTCTCAATGTCTTACCGCAAATGGCTGCTGGTGAAATTGCTATCAAAACTGGTTTAGCAAACTCTAATGGTCGCTGGGTAAATGTGAACTTCCTCAATTTTGAATCGACTGCACGTAAAGATATTCACGTACTAGGTGATGCCATTCAAATTGCGCCATTAATGCCCAAGTCTGGGCACATGGCCAATCAACATGCGAAAGTGGCTGCAGCAGCGATTGTTGCAGAACTCAGTGGTTGGGAAGTGAATCCAGCGCCAGTATTAACTAATACTTGCTATAGCTTTGTTAATTCCAAAGAAGTTGTTCATGTGGCCAGCGTTCACCAATACAACGCGGCAGAAAAGACTTTTAAAACGGTTCCTGGATCTGGCGGTCTATCGCCTGCTCCATCCACCCTTGAGGGAGTCTACGCATGGGGCTGGGCTCATAATATCTGGGCTGATAGCTTGGGTTAATACCTTTAATGCATTCGCTGCTAATAAAAAAGAGACCTTCGGGCCTCTTTTTTATTTCATGTGTCAATTAAGCCTTTTGCTTGCGCCGTCTGCGCCGACTAATCACCAAGAAAGTAATAGCGATAATTGGGGCGGCTATGGCAGCAATAATCTCAGGATGTATGGCGAGGCCAGCCTCTTTACCACCCTTGACGATATACGCCAATAAACCAACTGCGTAATACGTTAGCACCAACACCGACAAACTTTCCACCGTTTCTTGAAGTCTAAGTTGCAGTCTTGCGCGCTGATCCATGCTGGCTAGTAATTTTTGCGTTTGCTGCTCATTTACAAATTCAATTCGGGTTCTCAGGGTTTGGGTTGTTCTAGATATACGGTCAGATAATTCACGTAAACGTCTTTGAGTCCAAATACAGGTTCCCATGGCAGGCTGAAAACGTCGATCCATAAACTCAGATAAAGTTTGTACCCCAGGAATGGATGTCTCATTTAACTCAAGCAGATTTTTGGAAAGCAGTTGGCTGTAAGCTTCAGCAGCGGTAAAGCGCAGACCATATCCCGAGATCCATTGCTCAATACGCGAGGCGAGTCGTGAGAGTTCTTCAAGAAATATGCCGTCTTTCTCGGTATTTACGCCCGACTCTGCTTGTAATTTGGAAATTTTTTCAGATACCGCAGCTAACTCCGACTCCGCCTCTCTTAAAGGCAGCGAAAGGCTTTTGGCCACCGGAAACGAGACCATAGCAACCATGCGGTAAGTTTCGGCCTCTGCTAAACCTCTAGCTATTCGGCCCAGTTGTCTGGATCCCAATACATCATGCGGAATATAGAAAGAAATAAAGCCATCTTCATCAAGCTGCAAGTCGGTCCACAGCTGTGCTTTTTTACCTGAGAGAATAAAACTGCCAAGTACAGTGTTGCCACTAAATATTTCAGAAACTTCTAAAGCCTCAGCAAATAAAGGGCGATGCTCAAACACTAAATCTAAGGCAGAAATTCTTTGCCCGCCAGCCTCGGAAATAGTCGGGCATCCCAAGTTTGTAAATAGCAAATCAAGATCACGCTCAATCTCTAATCTCGACTTGAGCAAAGGTTCCTTGACCTTAGTCTTATTGTGGACAATAACTGCAATAGTTGCGAATTCACCATGCAACTCCCATTTCACTAAAACTCTTTCCGGTTCTGGCGCCAAATGTAGCGTCATAAATGAGTGATCATCTCGCTTGGGGACGCAACCTAAAGCATGGCTTAGCTTTTGTACCCAAGCAATCTGCTGCTGACGTGTCGCAGGATCCAATAAGAAGGATTGGGATATTACCCTCTCATTCGGCCACAATGGAATAGGAGGTCGAGCATGAACCTCTTCATGTAACAGCGCTCTTGAGGGGTGATCGTATGGTCTCATAGATTTTGTAATTTTTATTTATTTAGATCATATACCTAAGCCATATTGAAACCCATCGATACATCTAAATAGGTTCCTTATTAATGTCTAAATCCTCATAACCGTAGGGATGCTCACCCCTGTTCAAGCAATTGCGCACATAGTCAATGCTTGTTCGTAAGGCGTAGTAATCGCTAGACATCCGTTTGGATATCTTGATTCTGAGCGCCTGATACTCGAGCAAATTAAGCCTTTTTAAATACTCTTCACGCTGCTCATCATCAAAGCCATCCAATAATTCTTGCTCCAGATCTTTAAGAGAACCATATAAACGAGTAATCTTGTTTTGCATTCGCTTAGCACGATATCCCGGAAGCGCCTGCAAAAGTGGGTAAGCCAAAACACAAAAAGGCAGCAAGACAAAAACAAGGCGATTAAGCAGCTCAGCAATCCAAAAAGGGAAATAGGCGGCCAGCAATGGGTAATTATTTTTTTCAAAATGTACCGCAACAGGGCTTTCAGGCAACATGGAATCTTTGAATGATGGAAACTCTCCACGTTTAGCAAAGAAAGATTCTTGTCCATTAATTTCTCTTGCCGCTTCTAAAAACAGAAATTGAATTGCTGGATGCATGCGATCATCAATCAGGAGATTTGTCGTAGTGGCAAGCAGCTTTGTATCAGACGGGGGAAAGTTGCGCGCCAAATCAAAAGATCCCTGAGGCACATCCAAAATATGAAGATAGGGCAGAATTTTGTTATAGGCCTCAGCACGCTTAAATGCAACAACATGCAAAGCCGGATCATTCAAAAGAGTCTGAACATTGGGCGCATCATAAGCATCCACGATAAAAGCGCCGTCAATTTTCTCTGCTTGCAGAGCCTTTACAGCATCACTGCCAGAGAGGTATACAAACTGCGGAAGATGCTCAAAACCTGAGATCTTCAGAATCTTTTGGGCTTGTGCATGGGTTCCACTTCCCTTGATACCTATAGATATAGTCTTAGAGGAGAAATATTTAAAGTGTCCTTTACGTTCCTCTAGGTCACTATTCTTCACCTCTGGTCCACGATAAAAAAACCAGATTGGATCGTAAGCGATTGCACCTAGCGATTGAATTCCTTTGACCTCCTTGGTATGAGCAACGCCTGCCTGCACGAAGGCGGCTTGAACAGGGTCATTACGATCGGCTAAGCGATCAATATTTTCCTGGGCGCCAAAAGTTGGCACCAACTCAAGAGTTACTCCTTTTTTGGCAAAAAAATCCGCATACTTTTTACCAAGGGCCTCATAAGAGCCGCCTGAAGCTCCAGTAGCCATGAGCACATGCCTCGGAGGTGGAGGATCGGCATACAGCCATACACCCATCAAGATCGCAAGCAAAATAATCAGCAGGGGCCAGGTCTCTTGTAAAAATTGGGTAAAGTCGCCCCACTTCTCCTGAGCGCTCTCAGAAAGACCTAAGAATGTCTCTTGAATGTCTTGTTTGAAACTTCCCATGCGCTACCGATCTGCAAAATTTACTAAAGCTAATGATAATGATCTTATTCAGATTTTTTCAATTTGCTTTTGGACGCCCTAAAACCATGATGAATCTCAGAAAATCCCAAGATCGTGGCTATGCCGACCATGGCTGGCTAAAAAGCTGTCATTCCTTTTCATTTGCCGGCTACCACGACCCGCAATTTATGGGCTGGGGAAACTTGCGCGTAATTAATGAGGATCGCATTGCAGCCGGAATGGGCTTTGGCAAGCATGGGCATCGCAATATGGAAATTATTAGCTATGTTCTCTCTGGTGAGTTAGCGCATCAAGACAGTATGGGAAATATCGAATCCATCCCCCCGGGTGATGTACAGCGCATGAGCGCGGGTAGTGGCGTGACTCATAGCGAGTTCAATCACGCCAAAGACCAAACCACCCATTTCCTACAAATCTGGATAGAGCCTAATGTTGCTGAGATTGAGCCTAGCTACGAACAAAAAACCATTCCGGTAATTGAGAAAGATGGGAAGCTACGCATCATCGCCTCCCCATCCGGAAATGATGGCGCCGTAAAAATTCATGCAGATGCGAAGGTTTATGCCGGACTTTTCAATGGCCCTCAATCAGCAATGCTAAATCTAGCCCCCAAGAGAAAGGCTTATGCCCATCTCATTCGCGGAACACTCACCATTAACGGTCAACAGTTAGTCGGCGGCGATGCCCTGTTTATTGAAGACGAGCCCTCGCTCGTGATCAGCGATGGTGTTGATGCAGAAGTGTTGATATTTGACTTGAGTCATTAAATATTTGGCCTGCAAGATATACGATTACCTCAATACCTAAAAAGCCATAAGATTATGATTGAAACCTCTGGAAAAAAACTTGCTGGCCCAATTATTCGCTTACACCCCAATGACAATATTGTGGTTGCACGAGTAGATATTGGGATTGGCACTGAAGTTCCAAGCGAGGATTTCACGAGCCGCAGTCAAGTGCCCGCAGGTTACAAAATCGCATCTAAGAAAATATTAAAAGGCGAACCCATCCTCAAATACAACGTTACCGTAGGGTTTGCCAATACCGATATTGAAGCTGGCACAATGGTCCATAGCCACAATACTGAGTTTCGTGAGTTTGATCGTGACTATGCATATGCAAGCGAATACAAGCCCACATCCTTATTGCCAGAATCTGAACGTGCTACCTTCCAAGGCTATGTCAGATCAAATGGCAAAGTAGGAACGCGCAACTTTATTGGCATCCTTTCTACCGTAAATTGCTCTGCAACAGTTGTGAATAAGATTGCAGATTGGTTTACGCCGGAGCGACTCAAAGATTTTCCTAATGTAGATGGCGTGGTGGCATTCAGTCACGACATTGGCTGTGGTATGGAGATGAGTGGTGAACCCATGGAGTTACTACGCCGCACGATGGCCGGCTATGCGCGGCACCCTAACCTGGCTGCCGCGCTCATTGTAGGTCTTGGCTGTGAGCGCAATCAGCTCAAGGGCCTGATGGAGCAAGAAGACCTCACGGCGAATGCTAACTTGCATACCTTCATCATGCAAGAAACAGGCGGCACACGTAAAACAATCGAAGCCGGTATTGAAGCAGTCAAAGCATTGCTACCTGAAGCAAATAAGGCTAAGCGTGAAACCGTTTCAGCAAGCCATTTATGTGTTGGCCTGCAATGTGGCGGATCGGATGGCTTCTCTTCCATTACGGCTAATCCAGCCTTAGGTGCAGCCATTGATATTTTGTCGCGTCACGGCGGAACCGGTATTCTTTCAGAGACGCCCGAGATTTACGGTGTAGAGCACACCCTCACCCGTCGTGCAGCAAGTAAAGCAGTTGGCGAAAAACTCATTCGACGTATTCGCTGGTGGAAAGACGAATACTCCGTTGGTAGGGATGTACAAATTAATGGACAAGTAAGTCCTGGCAATCAAATCGGTGGGCTAGCCAACATCTTCGAAAAGTCACTAGGCTCCTCCATGAAAGGCGGTACGGGCCCACTGATGGAAGTCTATAAGTATGCTGAGCCAGTCACAGCCAAAGGTTTCGTATTTATGGACACCCCCGGATTTGATCCAGTATCCGCCACTGGGCAAATAGCTGGAGGTGCTAATCTAATTGCCTTCACTACGGGTCGAGGCTCTATGTTCGGCTCTAAGCCAGCTCCCTGCATCAAATTAGCCACCAATACCCCTATGTATCAACGCCTTACTGAAGATATGGACATTAATTGCGGGGAAATTTTGGACGGTACTGTAACCGTCCAAGAAATGGGGCAACGTATATTTGACCTATTTCTCAGGACCGCCTCTGGCGAAGCCTCTAAGAGTGAGCTACTCGGTTTAGGCGACTATGAATTTGTCCCCTGGCAAATTGGGGTAATGAGCTAAGAGAACTGTAGAATTAATCCTATTAGCTCAACCCAGATAGAAACGACACTGAAACAGGCTTATGAAATTTAAGGATTACTACGAAACTCTCGGCGTTGCTCGCAGCGCCACTGAGGCTGAAATCAAATCAGCCTATCGCAAATTAGCGCGCAAATACCATCCGGACGTCAACAAAGAAGCTGGTGCTGAAGAACAGTTCAAGCAAATCGGTGAAGCGTATGCTGTTTTAAAAGACACTGAAAAGCGTGCAGCCTATGATCGCTTTGGCGAAAACTGGAAGAACGGCCAAGACTTCACACCTCCCCCCAATTGGAATGAAGGTTTTGAATTTTCTGATGCTGGCTTTGGTGGTGGTCATCCAGGTTATGGCGGGGGCTTTGAGGGTGATCAAAGCGAATTCTTTGAATCTCTTTTTGGCAGAGGCAAACATCGTCAAGGCGGTCGCGGCAGCGGCCGTCAGGGAATGAACTTCAAAGGACAGGATCACCACGCTAAAATCCTGATCGATCTTGCAGACGCCTATAATGGGGCCAAACGCACTATTGCCTTGCATATGCCCACACAAGATGCGAGTGGCCATGTCAGCACACAAGAGCGCAAGCTAGACGTCAGCATTCCTAAAGGTATTAAAGCCGGACAAAATCTGCGCCTTTCTGGGCAAGGCGGTCCCGGCATGGGCGAAGGCCCTGCTGGTGATCTCTATTTAGAAATCGACTTTCATCCAAACCCCATCTATCGTGTAGAGGGTAAGGATGTCTTTATTGATATTCCTTTGGCGCCATGGGAAGCAGCATTAGGTACGACAGTCAATGTGCCCACTCCAGCAGGCAGCACTCTAGAATTAAAGATCCCAGCAGGAACAGTGGCAGGTCGCAAAATGCGCCTCAAAGGTAAAGGTATTCCCAGCTCAGAACCAGGCGATTTATATGTAGTACCTACGATAGCGCTGCCGCCAGCACAAACTGATGCTCAAAAAGAAGCCTATCAAAACTTTGAGAAGGCTTTTGATTTCAACCCTAGATCTCACTTGAAGGGATGATGGATATGACACAAACAAATATCACTTGGATTGAAGGCGAAGTTGTTGAGAACGAAGTTCATATGACGATTGTTGAGCTTTCGCATGCCTCACGCACACCAGAAGATCTCATCATGACTTGGGTTTCTGAGGGCGTACTAAGCCCAGCAGGATCTTCGCCTGAAGATTGGCGCTTTAGTGGTGACTCATTAAGAAGAGCCAAAACTGCAGCTCACCTCACGCACGATCTTGAGCTGAATGTGCCTGGGGTTGCACTAGCACTCGATCTGCTTGATGAAATTGCCCAGCTGCGCACGCGTTTAAAGTAATGCAATTAAGCTCGTAACAACTTAGGATTCAGAGCGACTTAAGAGTAGCTCCCAACGCTGTAACTTTTGATCTAAATCGGCAGTAATTTCACTCAGACGCGCCTGCATGCTCGCTGCTAGCTCAGGCTCATTCTTATACAAATCCGAATTGCTCATCGCAATTCCAATATCTGCTTGCTCAGTTTCTAGTGCTTCGATCTGCAATGGCAAGGCTTCTAACTCTTGGCGCTCTTTACCATTGAGCTTTTGAACACCACTTTTGGTGGTTGGCTTAGCTTCTGGCTTTAATTCAGCCTTTACCTCTGACTTTTCTACTGATTTAGAGGTAGCGTTAGCAGCGCGGATCTTGTCTGAACGCGCCTTTTGAATCTTCCAGTCTTCATAGCCGCCTTCATATTCACGCCAGAAGCCGCCACCCTCATTTGCAATGATGCTTGTTACTACATTATCCAAGAAGTAACGATCGTGGCTGACCAGAAAAACGGTACCTTTGTAATCTTGCAAGAGCTGCTCAAGCAAATCCAGAGTATCGATATCTAAGTCGTTGGTCGGCTCATCCAATACCAGCACGTTAGCTGGTCTTGCAAAAAGTCTAGCGAGTAGCAAACGGTTACGCTCACCACCAGACAAGGTGCTTACCGGTGAATTGGTTCTCTCGGGTGCGAATAAGAAATCACTCAGATAACTCTTAACGTGTTTTTTGTTGCCATTGATTTCTATCCACTCACTACCTGGGCTAATGTAATCTTCCAATGAAGCATTGAGATCCAGCCCTTCACGCATTTGATCAAAGTAGGCAACCTCAATTCGGGTGCCCATCGTTGCAGTACCTGAGTCTGGTGCAATGGCACCCAAAATCAACTTGAGCAAGGTTGTCTTACCAGCGCCATTAGGACCTAATAGACCAACCTTATCGCCACGCAAAATCGTAGCTGTAAAATCCTTCACAATCGGACGGTCATAAGACTTGCTGACGTTTTGCAGATCCGCCACAATCTTGCCGCTACGGTCTCCCGAAGAAACTGCTAACTTCACCTGCCCCATAGCATCTCTGCGTTCAGCACGGCTAGCACGTAACTTTTCTAAGCGAGCGATACGAGCCACACTGCGCGTCCGACGTGCCTCAACCCCTTTGCGAATCCAAACCTCTTCTTGGGCCAACAATTTATCTGCCCGAGCATTAGCTAAAGACTCTGCATTAAGCTCCTGCTCTTTTAATACTTCATATTGCGTAAAGTTGCCGGGATAGCTGCGCAAAATACCGCGATCAAGCTCAACAATTTGTGTGCAAACGTTATCCAAAAAGGCGCGATCATGAGTAATCAAAATAACTGAGCCTTGATATTCCTTAAGCAACTCTTCTAACCAAGCGATAGAATCTAAATCCAAATGGTTGGTTGGTTCATCTAGCAAGAGTACGTCAGGCACCTCTACCAAAGCACGTGCCAAAGCTACCCGCTTTTTGGTCCCACCAGAAAGTGTATTGATTTTTAGATCTGCTTCTAGATGTAGGCGATCTAAGGTTTCGTGAACACGCTGTTCCCAGTTCCACCCACTTAAAGCTTCCAATTGGGATTGCACTTCATCTAGGCGGAGATGGGAAGCATCATCCCACTCACCGATGCTAAGCGCCTCATATTCTTCGCGCAAAGCTTTCGCTTGCGCCACACCCTTAGATACCGCATCAAAAACGGTTTCCTCAGCCTCAAAAATTGGCTCCTGAGGAACGTAAGCAATGCGTAGCCCCTGTTGGTACTGCAGAAGGCCGTCATCCATTTTTTCGATGCCAGCCAAGATCTTCAATAAAGAAGATTTGCCGGTGCCATTACGGCCAATTAAGCCAACACGCTCACCGGATTCCAGTGAAAAAGCAGTATTTGCGAGGAGGTCAACGTGGCCAAAAGCCAGTTTTGCATCAGTAAGTACGATTAAAGCCATGGCGACATTATCGTCACTTCCCCAAAAGACGAGATATTTTGCTAAATTTCTGCGAGACTATCTCTATATGGTCTGCAAATTAACCCCTTCTGCGCCCCGCCTCATCCTATTCGCTGGTCATGCAGGCACAGGCAAGTCTACTTTAGCAAAACAAGCATTGCCTTTGATTATTGAGAAAACCGGGGAGGATTTTTTCTTTCTCGACAAAGACACTGTCTATGGTGCTTTTAGTGCTCATGTGATGGAACTTACCACACAAAACCCAAATGATCGGGATAGTCCCTTCTATCTTGAAAATCTCCGCGATTGGGAATATCAGGGGCTCATTGATATCGCAAAGGAAAATTTACTTCTTGGTGTAAATGTCATTCTGGTAGGGCCATTCTCGAGAGAGATTCAGAGCGGCCTAATGTTTGATGCACAAGCCCTAGGCGTGCCTCCGCAAACCACCATACAGATTGCTTGGATTGATTTAGATGTGTCTGAAGCCAAAAAACGTATGAGGAAACGTGCAGACCCTCGAGATGAGTGGAAGCTAGCCCACTGGGATCAATACGTAATCCGCAGAACTGAGCCACCTACGCACGCCTTATTGCATCGATTCGATAACTCTGCTTTCAATGAAGTATCTTTTGAGAAACTCATCGATGATCTAGTGAGATAAAAGAAAAAAGGCAAAAAATAGGGCTCCTAAGGAGCCCTATCTCAAGACCTAAGAACTGAATTCTTAGAACTTGTAAGTCACACCTACAGCAGGCATCCATGGATTCAATGTCAACTTACCAAGATTTGTTCCGCCTTGAACTGTAGTTACATTTGTGCTCATTGTTGCGTATTTAACGTCCAAGTTTAAACCCCAGTTTTTATCAAACATGTAGTCCATGCCAACTTGACCAACTACACCAACGCTGGAATTATCAACTTGCACAGCATTTCCTAAAGCTGGGAAATTTTGGCGATTACCAAAGATGGTGTAGTTAACACCAAGACCAACGTAGGGCTTGAAAGCACCTAAATCAGTAAAGTGGTATTGAGCCAATAAAGATGGCGGCAACGCAGTGACCTTACCAATATTCTGTTGGCCAGCACCTAGATTACCGTAAATATTTACCTGTTGCGGCCAAGTTAAAACCAACTCAGCAGCGATATTTTTAGTAAAGAAATATGAAACGTCAAATTCTGGGATCCAACGATTTTGAGCCTTTACATCCAAATCTTGAACAGTAGATGACTGTCCATTCTGAAATAGAACGTCCACAGCACGTACGCGCACCATCCAAGGATTCTCTTGTGCTTGAGCTTGGGCCGCGATTGGGGCTAAAGATGTTACTGCAGCCATTGCTGCTACGAGTGACTTAATACGCATGATGGTTTCCCTTTTTGTTATCAATTTCGATGAAACTATTTTCGAATTGATACCAATGTGAGAATTTGATGCAAATCAAATGAAAAGAGCTTGTGAATTTTTGAATTGCTAAAAAGCAACACTGTTTTAGTGCTTATTTGATCTAGATCAAATAGCTAGTGAATTGCCCTATAAAACTTTGGAGTAAGTTCCCTTTGCCTGAGATTCTCTAAGGTGCCGGTCAAAAGTCATGGCGACTCGTCTAGCTAATAGCCGCCCTTTTGTGGGAACCATGATCGTTTCGCCTTCCCAATTCAGAAGGCCGGCCTCACCTAGATGTTTTAGTTCTTCAATCTCAGCCTTAAAGTAAGCTTGAAAATCAATCTGGTGTGATTTAGCAAAGGACTTTGTATCCAACGCAAATTGACACATAAGTTCGCCAATTAACTCACGACGCAACAAGTCATCTTGATCAAGTCTTAAACCGCGCAGTACTGGAAGATGCCCATGATCTAGAACCTTGTAGTATTCATCTAAGGTTCGTACATTTTGCGAATAGCAATCATCTACCTTGCCAATAGAAGAGATACCAAAAGCCAATAGATCGCACTCTGCCTGTGTAGAGTAGCCCTGAAAATTCCGATGAAGCTTGCCCTCTATTTGAGCGATCGCAAGTTCATCATCAGGCTTAGCAAAATGATCCATCCCAATAAAGACGTAGCCAGCCTCACCCAGACGCTCAATAGTGTTGGATAGAATATCCAACTTATCAGCTGCTGGAGGTAAGTCAGCTTCAGCTATTCGACGCTGAGGTTTAAATATATGCGGCAGATGCGCATAGTTATAGACTGATAAGCGATCGGGATTCATGGCCAATACTGCATCTACGGTTTCTTTAAAGGTTGCTGGTGTTTGCTTAGGAAGGCCGTAGATTAAATCCACACTGCGCGATTTAAATCCATACTTTCTGGACCAATCGATGACAGCTTGAGTTTCTTCGGTTGTTTGTATTCGGTGCACCGCTTCTTGTACTGCTAAGTTGAAATCCTGCACACCCAAACTAATGCGGTTAAAGCCTAACTCAGCCAAAAGTGCAATGTCTTTTTCAGTAACACGCCTAGGATCAATCTCTATAGAATATTCGCCGCCAGGCAATAACTCAAAATGCTCTCGGGTGTGCTGCATCAACTCAATCATCTCTTCATGTGAGAGAAACGTAGGTGTTCCGCCACCCCAATGTAATTGCGTGATTGGGATCTTTCTGTGGGCGCACATGGCTTTAGTAACCATAACCATTTCTTTAGCGAGGTACTTAATGTACTTAGCACTGCGCCCATGATCTTTGGTAATAATTTTGTTACAACCACAGTAGTAACAGATATTGGGGCAGAACGGCAGATGGAAATAAAGAGAAAGTGGATCATTCGCTTTTGCCACCCGCTCTAGTGCGCCTAAATAATCGGCCTCGGAGAATTTATTATGAAAGCGATCAGCGCTGGGATAAGACGTATAGCGAGGTCCATTGATATCAAATTTTTTCAACAGCTCAGGATGAAATAAAACTTCTTTCTCTTGGGCTGAAGATGAATTTGTTACAGAGGTCATGGAGGGCTTATATGGAGTTACTTTGACAAATAGTCTAGTGCTACTGCTTCCGCTACTTTAATCCCATCGACACCTGCAGACAAGATTCCCCCCGCATAACCTGCGCCCTCGCCTGCTGGGTACAGTCCCTTGATGTTGAGGCTTTGATAGTTGGCGCCGCGTGTAATTCGCAAAGGAGAGGAAGTGCGCGTCTCGACTCCAGTCAATACAGCATCCTTCATTGAGAAGCCTTTGATTTGTTTCTCAAATGCCGGTATCGCCTCTCGAATAGCCTCAATAGCATAAGCAGGCAAACTATCAGCAAGATCCGTTAGATGAACACCAGGCTTGTAGGATGGCAAAACACTGCCGAAGTCAGTAGAAGCTTTGCCCTCTAAAAAATCACCGATCAACTGACCGGGGGCCTCATACGTACCACCACCCAATTCAAAGGCCTTAGACTCGATTGCCCTCTGAAACTCAATACCTGCCAGTGGACCACCTGGATAATCATCCGGAGTAATGCCTACTACGATGCCGGCATTGGCATTGCGTTCATTGCGCGAGTATTGGCTCATGCCATTGGTGACGACCCTATTTGGCTCTGATGTTGCAGCAACAACTGTTCCGCCTGGGCACATACAGAAGCTGTAGACCGAGCGGCCATTTTTAGCGTGATGAACCAACTTATAGTCCGCGGCACCAATCAGCTCATTACCCGCATGAGGACCGAGGCGCGCCCTATCAATCATTGACTGCGGATGCTCAATGCGAAAGCCTACTGAGAATGGCTTGGCTTCCATATAGACACCAGCATGATGCAATGCCTCAAAAGTATCGCGCGCGCTATGTCCTAAAGCCAAAATCACGTGGCTCGCTGGCAAATCAGGTTGCCCCTCAATCTTGACCCCGGTGATTTGCTCATTCTGAATGTCAAAGCCAATCACCTTTTGAGTAAATCGTATCTCGCCGCCTAGCTCAATAATTTCTTGGCGCATCTTCTCCACTACGCCAACTAGGCGGAAGGTGCCGATGTGAGGCTTGGCTACATAAGTAATTTCTTCAGGGGCTCCGGCCTTCACAAACTCATGAATGACTTTGCGTCCATAAAACTTAGGATCCTTAATCTGGCTATACAACTTGCCATCCGAAAATGTACCAGCTCCGCCCTCGCCAAACTGAACATTCGATTCTGGATTCAGTGTATTTTTGCGCCATAGGCCCCAAGTATCTTGAGTGCGTTCGCGCACTTTTTTACCGCGCTCCAAAACAATTGGCTTAAAGCCCATTTGTGCCAGCACTAGGGCAGCAAAAATTCCGCAGGGGCCAAAACCGATTACTACTGGGCGCAGCACTTTTCCCGATTCGATGGATTCAGGCGCTTTGGCCACAAAGTGGTAACTCATATCTGGAGATGGTCTAATATGAATATCACCTGCAAATTTTTTCAGCAGCACATCTTCTTTCTTAACGGATAAATCTACGGTGTAGATGAAAGATAAGGCAAGGTTTTTACGGGCATCGTAACTTCGCTTAAAAACCTCAAAACCTATTAAGTCCTTAGCACTCAAATCCAATCGTTTCAGAATCGCCTGCTCCACAGCTTCTGGAGCATGGTCAATAGGAAGACGCAATTCAGTAATACGGATCATGGAGTTTTACGATACACAGTGATTTAAGGCCTTTTTAGACCCCGAAGAAGCCATAGACCAAATAATACTGGTTATGGACTCAGTCAGGCCAGGAGATCGCACATAAAGGCGATAATGCGATATGGCTCTACGCGCAACTATCCACAAAGCCGACCTCCATGTCGCAGATTCAGACCGTCACTATTACGGCAGTCACTCCTTAACCATTGCTAAGCACCCCTCAGAAACTGAGCAGCGGATGATGATCCGGATCATCGCTTTTGCACTACAGGCGCACGAAGATCTGGTCTTCACAAAAGGCCTGAGTGACACCGATGAGCCCGATCTTTGGATCAAAGATCTCACTGACGCCATTAAGCTTTGGATTGAAATTGGTCAGCCCGATGAACGTCGCATTCTGAAAGCATGTGGTCGGGCAGATCAAGTGCTTGTCTATTGCTATGGCGGTCAAACGAGCAAAATCTGGTGGGATGGAATTGCTAATAAATTGACTCGCGCTCGCAACTTGCAAGTGATTTCTATTCCAGCTGAACAGGCTGAAGATTTAAATAAATTGGTTGAGCGCAGTATGGTCATCCATGTCAACATTCAAGATGGCGAAGCATACATTTCATCTGACCAGGGTCAAGTGACCATTACCCCAGAGATTTGGCGCAACAATCAATAGATCTCAGAAATGACGATAGTAGTTTTTGATACCAATGTCTTGTTAGATCTATTTGTCTTTAATGACTTTAGGGCGCTGCACTTAAAGCAAGCGCTCGTCGAAGGCAAGATAGAGTCTCCAGCAACCCCAGCAACCTTAGAAGAATTTGCAGACGTCATTTCGCGTCCATTATTTTCATTAGACCAAGCGCAGCAAGAGCAGATCTTTCATCGATGGCACACGTTAGCTCGATTAATAGAAGACAACGATCTACTGAAGTCACCTTGGTTATGCCAAGATCCCGATGATCAGGTTTTTTTAGATCTTGCCTTTACCGTAAAGCCCTGCACCCTAATTAGCAAAGACAATGAAGTGCTTCGATTTGCAAATAAAGCGGTTTTAGAGCAGATCCTGATTACCGCAGACTACACAGCAATCAATCTATAGGCTTTGCGCCGCCTGAGCGGCGATCTCAAATGACTTCAGACGAGCCTGATGATCAAATATTTGCCCCGTGCAAATGATTTCATCTGCACCAGTGGCCTCTAACCAATGACGCATACCCTTCTTCACAGTTTCTAGCGATCCTACAACCGAGACTTGTAAGGCTTGATCCGCGGCAGCTCTCTCGTGTGGCTCACAAAATTCATGCATGTTTGCAATTGGGGGTGGCAACTGACCTCTGGTATTCCTGCGCATTCTCACGACATTTTGTTGCAATGTAGTAAATAGATAGCGAGCCTCATCATCGGTATCAGCTGCCACTACATTCATTACAAAAGCGCTATAAGGTTTAGCTAGTTGCCCTGATGGCCTAAAAAGCTCATGATAAATCTGCATTGCCTCCAGTAGCTGATCAGGCGCAAAGTGAGAAGCAAAGGCATAAGGTAAGCCGAAGTGTGCAGCCAATTGGGCCCCATACAAACTGGATCCCAAAATCCAAATCGGCACGTTAGTATTCATACCAGGGATCGCTTTCACTGATTGACCTTCTTGCAGCGGGCCAAAGTAATGCTGAAGCTCTCTCACATCTTGCGGAAAGCGATCATCACTACCTAATAAATCTCGTCGTAATGCCCTGGCAGTCATTTGATCGGTTCCAGGCGCTCTGCCCAAACCAAGCTCTATACGCCCTGGATATAAAGACTCTAGCGTGCCAAATTGCTCTGCAATCACTAGCGGGGCATGATTAGGTAGCATCACCCCACCAGAGCCCACACGAATATGTTTTGTGCCACCAGCGATATAGCCAACCAGCACCGCGGTAGCTGAACTCGCATTGCCAGTCATGTTGTGGTGCTCCGCAACCCAGTAACGGGTATAACCCCATTTTTCCGCATGTTGTGCTACATCCAGCGAGTTTCGCAGCGCATCAGCGGCAGTAAAGCCCTGAGGAATCGGAGATATATCTAGAATGGAGTATGGGATGGAATTTGCCATCGCTAAATCATACCGAGAAAGTGCGTTATTGACATGAGCAAACCAAAAATGGCTGATCCAGATGACGGCCTATTTAAACCAGGCAGCAAACTCAGACACATTAAGACCGGCGGCCTTTATAGGGTTGTCTTCCTTGCCAATGTAGAAGCCAACCTCGAACCTGCCTATGTTTATGAATCAATGCAATCTCATGATTTCTGGATTAGACCCAAGAAAGAAATGGAAGATGGGCGCTTTGAACTCATCTCCGAATAAGAAAGTCACTTACCTATGTCTGAAGAACGAATCACTAATTTAGAAATCAAGCTGAGCTTTACCGAAGATCTCATCGAGAAACTCAATGAGACAGTTTATAAACAACAGCAGCAAATTGAATTTCTATATCGCGAACTCAAAGCGATTAAAGAACAGGCTAGCAGCGGTGGTGGCGGAGGCGGCAGCTTGAAGGATGAAATTCCTCCGCACTATTAATCAACTGCTAATATAGTCACTAGAGACAAACCTATACAAAATCGACAAAGGAATCCTCCGTGAGTAACTTAACGCTATTTTTAGTCCAGTGGGGCTTAACTTCTTTATCGCTTTGGGTTGCTAGTTACATTTTTAGCGGCTTACGCTTTGCAGATGGTGGTTCTTTAATTATTGCCGCCCTACTTTTGGGTTTTGCCAACGCAATTGTTAAGCCATTATTGATTCTTTTTACACTGCCGCTGACAGTAGTCACAATGGGTCTCTTCCTGCTGGTGATTAATGCCTTAGTATTGATGCTTGTCTCAGCTGTAGTAAGTGGCTTTACGATTTCCAGCTTCTGGACTGCGTTCTTTGCCAGTATCTTTATTTCTTTATTCAGCCTCTTTGTTAGTGGCTTGGTTTTCTAAGGAATAATTTTTCGAGATTTATTTCTCTTATTTGCTCACTGAATAGATATCCGACCATGAATGCAGTGCTGCTTTACAAGGCTGCGACTTGGTCGCTAAAGATTTGGCGTTCTCGGCAGCAATGCTGATGCCGCCAGTCAAAAAGCCTAGTCCAATCGAGACGGCGCTATTAACCACCCCTTCTTTATTGACTCCAGCCTTTGGGTTTTGCAGGGTGCCTTCAATTTTTACCAAGCCTCCAATATCCAAACCAGTTGTAAGGCCCGACTTTTCCCTTGGATTAATGCTGATATTCAGGGCTTCATTGGCGAGATTGATTGATCCTGATAAGGTAATGTCCAAACGATCTGTTTCTGCGGCTACAGAATCCTGAATATTAATCACGCCATTATTGACCGGTAAATAGGCAACAGCACACTCCAATATAGTTTGGTTGGATTTTTTTTGCATTGGATTAATTGCATCCAATACCGTAACAATAAAGTCTCCGCCTTTATTAATAAACTGCGAGTCTAATTTTCCCTGCCCAACTGAAACCTGAATAGCCCCATTAGCACGACTGGCTAATTGATGGGGACTCACTCCGCTCCCTTGTAGGTTCCAGACTATGCGAGTGGCACCCCCAGAAACTCTAGCGCTCGAATCGGCACTTGCGACTATCTGCTCCAGACTGAAGTCTTTAGCAAGTCCTTTAATGGATACTTTGGGAGCAGACCCATCAAAACCGGCAACAGAAACTTGTGCCTGTGCACTTCCCTTGCCAACATTGAAACTTAAATCATTTGCATCAATATTATTTTTCTTAAATTGCAGTGTTGTTTTGAAGTTTGTAAACGGAGCTTGATCTGGAACACCCAGCTCAGCAATGTTGATGCTGATTACTCCTTCTGCCAAAGGCAGTAAATCGAAAGGCAATTTCTCGTCTGAGAAGAAATAATGACCTTGAGGTTTATGTAGGGTTGCAGGAGAAGGACCTCCAGTCTTGCCAGCAATAACGGCAGATCCAGCCAATGGTGCCAAATCAAAGGATTTAGAATTCAACTGAATATTAAATGTCGACAAAACCTGGGGCTTCTTGTCAATATTACCTTTAATAGCAAGTGATTTTCCATTTAAGGTGAGATCCAAATCCAGATCCATGCTTACCGGAGACTGATTCCAAGCAAAGTAAGCATTGCGCAAAGATCCGGTTGTACCTTTTAGATTGAGGCTATATTTTTCATACTGAAGATCTAGCAAGATCGACGATCTTCCTTCTCTACCACCCAAAGATAACTTAGGAAGATGAATGACTTTTTTAACCTGATTAGCGTCTTGATAGCGAATGATGGCATCAACAACGTCCATTGCCTTAATAGAAACAAATGTGCTGTCTGTAGAATCGTTGCTTGCTGTATTGGCTGGGGTTTGGGTTGCCGATCTATTGCCAGTCAAGACTGGCGGGGTCAAATTCCAATTGCCCTCTCCACTCTTGTTCGTTTGTAGGTTAGCCTCGAGTCCTGTCATACCTATTCTACTAATTTCAACGCTACCCTTAAGCAGTGGGAATAACCTAATATCCAACTCAATTTGCTTCAGTGTCAGCATATTCGGATTGCTTGCCCAAGAGGCGTTACTCAAAGAAACCTGTTCAGCCTTCACGCTAATGGATGGGAAAAGATTGAGGCTAACTGGACCATTAATTTGAAGCTGACGACCCGTAGCCTCCTTGACCGTTGAACTCAAAAGTTTGGTTAACTGCGTGGGATTGATGAAAGAAGCTGCATACCAAGCGCCCAAGCCAGCTGTAGCAAGACATGCTATGAAAGCAATTAAAGAAATCTTTAGGACTTTATTCACCTGATCATTCTAAAGCGATACCAGGCAACGACACGGCGCTAACTGCCCCTGGACTAAAATATACCTATGACTACAGATAATTTGCCCAAGTGCCCTGCCTGCCAGGAAGATATGACCTATCCAGATGGTGAGAATTTCGTTTGCGCTCAATGTGGTCACGAATGGCCCATGGCAGCAGCTGCAGAAGAAATAGAGGCAGGATTGATCGTCAAAGACGCCAACGGCAATCTTTTGGCGGATGGCGATACCGTGACCCTCATTAAAGATTTAAAGGTTAAGGGCTCATCTATAACCCTCAAGGTTGGCACCAAAATCAAAGGCATTCGCTTGGTCTCTGGTGACCACGAGGTTGATTGCAAGACAGAGGCTGGCAATATGCTGCTCAAAGCCTGCTTCTTGAAAAAAGCCTAGATCCAGTTTCAATCTAGGCTTTTCCAACTGAAATGACTTAAGCGCTCGCTTTTTTGAGGACCGCGTAAATCTGATCCTTTAGCAAAAGCTTTTCCTTCTTCAATGTCTCAATCTCTTCTTGTGTACTCGGCTCTGTATGAGCCTCCATTCTTTGGATCTTCTGGTCCAAATTATTGTGTTTGTCAAATAAATGCAGGAAGTGACGATCTGACGTTTTCAACTTAGTAATGAGTTCACGATATTCAGGAAACATAGATCCTCTTAATATTAGAGTTATAGAAAGCTACCTGAGTTTAGTTTAGCAATCCTGCATTCCAAGAACAATGCCCAAAGCGATATTTTTGTTTTGCCCCCTCCCCTTGTAATCTGCCGGAAAAACCCCATATAGGAAAGGCAAATTCCCTATGGAAATTGCAGTAATATCAGTTAGTGCACTAAGCACAATAACTACCAAAGAAGGGTAATAGACCATGGCTACAAAGAAGTCTCCAGCAAAAAAGAAAGTAGCTACCAAGGTGGTAATAAAAGCCCCTGCAAAAAGAGCCGTCAAGAAAGTTGCCACTAAAAAAGTAGCAACCAAAAAGACAGTGAAAAAGGTAGTGAAAAAACCAGCAGCAAAGAAAGTCGCTGCAAAGAAACCTGCGGCCAAAAAGCCAGCAGCAAAAAAAGTTGCCAAGAAAGTAGTAAAACAAGCTCCATCTAAAGCACCTAAGGTAGATCAATACGGTCTAGAGCAAGATGATGAGTTTTACGGCTTGTATTTTGCGAAGTCTACGAATAAGGGTCTGGTTGAAGTGAAACCCTGCACCTTCTCATTGATGTACTGGTGGAAAGGCTTGCTTGGCTACCCTGACATGATTGAGATCTCTAAAGGCAGTAATACTGCGATGCTGCAATTTGAATCTACTTTCGGCGGCGGCGACTCTGGCGAGACTGAATTAACTGAAAAAGACGTATTGGATATCGATCACATCATTGAAGTAGATGAAGAAGAAATGATGATCTCCCTCTACTCTTATGTACCTATTCCAGTTCCCGAGAAATTGGTTGGTGCTGTAAGTCTAGCTATTCTGAATATCAACCCAGAAACTCGCTATGGCAGCCTAGAGCTCTGCTCTACTGAGAACGAAGAAGGCGAAACAGAGCATTTCTTGCGCTATCGTGCAGCAACCTATTTGCGTGGCATTAAGTCTGGCAAAGTGGAGGCTATCGAAAGCATGGTAACCAATGGATCGGAGTTCTTTGGTCTTGCTTTAGATGCTATGTGCGTGAATAAATCGATTAAGAAGTGGCTTCTTAGCTAACTGAACAACGGCTAATGGCGGACTAACTATCCGCCACTATCTGCAAAGGTAGATGTAAGTTATGGGAAAACGGTCATTGACCGTTTTTCTGCTTTCTAGAATTGTCACAGTTCTTTTGCCCTGCTTTTTGCACTCCACAAGAGCCGCTTCCTGAGCCTCAGTCTCTTTAGCACTCTTGGGCGCATGCACTCCAATCGTTCCATCCGATTGTTGATAGACGCCAAACTCACTTTGCGGGGTTGAGCAGGCTCCCAACAGGAGGGTAAGAAGAGTAACTATGTAATGACGCTTCATTTTGGCTGGACTCTAAGGTGCTTTAGCAATGCGATCAGAAGGAAAACGTATTTTAAACGCGCTACCCTCACCTGGTTCGCTTTCAATTACGAGTTGGGCTTGATGGCGCGTAGCGACATGCTTAACAATTGCTAAACCTAAACCAGTACCACCAGTCTCTCTAGATCGACTACGATCCACTCGATAAAAACGCTCAGTTAAGCGAGGTAAATGCTCAGGCGCAATCCCGGGGCCAGAGTCATGAACAACAAACTCTGCACCGCCATCTTCCGAATCTCGCCATATCACTTGGATTTTTCCATCTTCAGGCGTATATCTCACGGCATTGGATACCAAGTTACTAAATGCAGAAAACAACTCACGCTCATCACCCAATAAGGCATTCTGAAGATTATTCTCAATTGAAATCACATGCTTATTTCCCGAAAGGGCATCCGCCTCATTCTTTAGTAATGCCAAGATAGTTTCCATGGATATAGCAGATTGAATTGCGGGATGAGCATTGGCCTCGAGATTTGCCAAAGTTAATAGGTCTTCAACAAGACTTTTCATTCGCTTGCCCTGCACCATCATCAAATCAAGGTACTCTTCTTTTTTGGCAGGCTCTAGATCTATGGTTTGCACAGTCTCCAGGAAACCCATCATTACCGTCAAAGGAGTCCGCATTTCATGGGAGACGTTGGCCACAAAGTCCCTGCGCATGGCTTCAGCCTTCCGCAGATCGGTTACATCCTGCGCCAAGAGAAGGCGCCTATTTTCTGAAAACGGGAAGACTTGAACCATTAAGCTCAAATTGGCACTTGGCCCCATTTGCTCGATTAACAATGGCTCATCAAAAAGGCGATCATTTAAATAGCGAATGAATTCTGGGCGGCGAATGAGGTAGTTAACACGCTGTTGCGCATCTCTTTTAAATAAGATGCCAAAAAATCGCTCGGCAATGGCATTACACCATTCAATTTGATCTTGATCGTCGAGCATGATGATCCCGTTTGGGGATGCCTGAAAAGCATCAATAAATCTTTCATGCTGAGCCTCAATCGCACGAACCTGCCCTTTCATAGTGCGCACAAGCCTTTCCAATCTAGAAAGGACCTCACCCCAAAGACCGCTAGCAGATGGCATAGCCTCTACGCGATCTAGTAGGATAAATTTTTCAAGCCGCTTTAAATTGAAATACGAATAGATCAGGGGAATACTTAATAGCCCGAATCCAACAGCAAATGAAGGCACAAGCCCCCATTGACCATAAACCATCCAAGATCCAGCGGATGCTAAAGCCAGAAGCACTAGAAAGCGACTAATAATCGAGAACATAAGCTATCTTAGACGATGAACTACTCAGACTCTTGCCGCCATGCTTTTGATAAGCGATAGCCACTGCCGCGGACGGTTTCAATCATCTCGTCACAATGCTGAGTTGCCAAAGCGTCACGCAAGCGTTTGATATGAACATCAACCGTTCTTTCTTCTATGTATGACTCGTTACCCCAAACGTGATCAAGCAGATTTTCCCTGGAATGCACGCGTTCAGGATTATTCATTAAGTAAGATAGAAGACGAAACTCGGTAGGTCCTAGCAAGACTTCCGCAGATTTGCTGCCGCCATTAGAAAAAAACACTCTGTGAGAAGCCTGATCAAGGGAGAGAGGTCCAATAGAAATAGGTTTCTCATTTGCAGCTGGTTCGTAGCGCCTCAATAAGGCCTTGACTCTTGCAATCAACTCTTTCGGAGAAAAAGGCTTCGTAACATAATCGTCAGCACCAGCATCTAATCCTGCGACCTTGTCAATCTCCTCGCCCTTGGCAGTCAGCATCAGAATTGGAATAGCGCTGGTTCTTAGATCAGCACGCAATTCCTTAGCAAATTGCACCCCCGATTTACCAGGCAACATCCAATCCAAAATAATGAGGTCAGGAAGTGAATTTGCCATCAACAAGACAGCCTCATCAGCCTGCAAAGCCCTTTGCGACTCATATCCAACATGCGCTACGTTGACAGCTATGAGCTCGGCAATAGAGGGCTCATCTTCAATGATCAGTATTCGCTGCCCCATGCAAACGCCTCTATCTTATTTGGTGGCTTGTCTTACTAACTCTTCGTGTGGCACATGCCGCACATCAGATCCCTTGGCAATATAAATCACAAACTCTGCGATATTTTTTGCGTGGTCTCCAATGCGCTCAATTGCCTTTGCGATTGAAAGCATATCCAAGCCAGTAGTAATCGTCTTAGGATCTTCCATCATATAAGAAATGAGTTTTCTCACGAATGCACGGAACTCTTCATCAATTTGGCGGTCTTCCTGCACAACCTCGACGGCAGCAATCGTATCCAGACGTGCAAATGCATCCAAGCTACGGCGCAATAAAGAAATGGCCATTTGTCCTGAGAGCTTAATTTCAGCAGCGTTAATTTCTGTTTGAATATTGTTCTCAATTAAACGCTTTGTTCTCTTGGCCACCCTTTCGGCCTCGTCGCCGGCACGCTCTAAATTAGTAATTGCCTTTGAAATTGCCATTACTAAACGCAAGTCCCTAGCAGTGGGCTGCCTCCTCGCGATAAATTCAGTACAAGTAAGGTCAATCTGCACTTCAAAATCGTTGACTAGCTTCTCGGTTTGAATCACTTGGTTACAAAGATCTAGATTCATCTCCGAAAATGCCCTCATAGCATTAGAGATTTGTAGCTCAACTAAGCCACCCATTTCGAGTAGCTTGCTGCATAGACCATTCAGGTCGGTATCAAACTGTGATGATAAGTGTTTATCAGGCATGATTATTCCTTTTAGCCAAAACGGCCGGTAATGTAATCCTCAGTTTCTTTGCGCTTGGGTTTAATAAAGATCTCATCGGTTTTTCCAAATTCAATCAGACTTCCCAAGTACATAAATGCCGTGTAATCAGAGACACGTGCAGCCTGCTGCATATTGTGAGTAACAATCACAATGGTGTAATCATTTTTGAGCTCATTAATAAGTTCTTCAATTTTCGCAGTAGAGATTGGATCAAGCGCCGAGGTAGGTTCATCTAATAACAATACAGAAGGCTTTACTGCCACGCCTCTAGCAATACATAAGCGCTGCTGCTGTCCACCTGAAAGAGACAATCCGCTCTGATTGAGTTTGTCTTTAACTTCACCCCATAGGGCGGCCTTATTCAAGGCCCACTCAACCCGGTCATCCATCTCAGCACGAGAAAGTTTTTCGTATAAACGGACACCAAACGCAATATTCTCGTAAATAGACATTGGAAATGGTGTCGGCTTCTGAAAAACCATACCAATTCGGGATCTCAGCAAATTGAGGTCTCGATTAGAGTTAAGGATATTTTCTCCGTAGAAATTAATTTCACCTTCCGCACGTTGACCGGGATACAGGTCATACATACGGTTCAAAGAACGCAACACGGTGGACTTCCCGCAACCGGATGGCCCAATAAATGCCGTGACTTTCTTCTCTTCAATATCTAGATTGATATTCTTCAGGCCTTGGTAACTGCCATAGAAGAAGTTTAGTTTGCGAATCTCAATTGCATTCATGATTAACCTTGCACCTTGTCACGAAACACGACTCTAGCCACAATATTTAGACCTAGAACCGCAAAAGTAATTAATAGAGCTCCACCCCATGCCAGATTGACCCAGTTGTCATAAGGGCTCATAGCGAATTGGAAAATCACCACCGGCAAATTTGCCATTGGCGCATTCATATTGGTCGAGAAGAATTGGTTATTCAGAGCAGTAAATAGTAATGGGGCCGTTTCACCACTCACCCTGGCTAATGAAAGCAGGATTCCAGTCATAACACCGCTCTGCGCCGCTCGCAAAGTAATCATGAGAGCCACTTTCCATTTGGGGGCACCCAAAGCATAGGCAGCTTCGCGTAAACTTCCAGGAACTAAACGCAGCATATTCTCCGTAGTTCTCACAATCACTGGAACTGCAATCAGTGACAACGCAATCGTACCCGCCCAACCAGAAAAGTGCTTCACTTGAGCGACTAGCAAGGCATAGACAAATAAACCAATCACAATGGATGGCGCTGACAACATGATGTCAGTCACAAAGCGGGTAATGGATGCAGCCTTACTTTTATTACCATACTCCGATAAATAGATGCCTGCCATTACTCCCACTGGTGAGCTAATTAAGGTACAACAGCCAACCAACATCAAGCTGCCAACAATCGCATTCGCTAAACCGCCACCATCAGAGCCAGGTGCAGGAGTGCTCTCAATGAACATCGACAAATGAATTGAAGAAAAACCTTTAAAAAGTAATACGCCTAAGATCCAGAGCAAGAAAATCATACCTAGGCTCATTGCCCCTACGGAGAGCGCCAAGCCAATCGCATTGACACGCTTACGTCTTGCAAAGATCGCATCGTTCATGACTTAAGCCCTTCTCTTCTTTCCATGCGCAATAGCATCCACTTGGCAGCTGCTAAAACGATGAAGGTAATCATGAACAAGGCTAAAGCCAAAGCAAAAAGAGATGAAAAATGTGGGCCTACTTCAGCTTCACCGAACTCATTGGCAAGCGTTGAAGCTATTGAGTTACCCGGAGAAAATAAGGAAGAGGAAAGTCTATGGGCATTACCGATCACAAAGGTCACTGCCATTGTTTCGCCGAGCGCCCTACCCAACCCGAGCATTACACCGCCAATTACACCGGCGCGGGTATACGGCAATACGATATTCCGCACTACTTCCCATGTAGTGCATCCAATGCCATATGCAGATTCTTTAAGCACAGGAGGAACAATCTCAAAAACGTCACGCATTACCGAGGCGATAAATGGCAAAATCATCATTGCCAAAATCAATCCGGCACAAAGTATGCCAATGCCATTAAATGCACCACGAAATAATATTCCAAACCCAGGAATCTGCCCTAGCGTTGCAGCAAGTGCAGGTTGAATATATTCAGCAAAAAGCGGCGCAAAGATAAACAAACCAAACATGCCGTAAATGATTGAAGGTACGGCAGCTAACAGCTCAATAGCCGTTCCAAGCGGACGACGTAAATAACCCGGGCAAAGCTCAGTCAAGAAGACGGCAATTCCAAAACTTAAGGGGACTGCAATCAACAATGCTATGAGCGATGTCACCAAGGTCCCGTAGATGGCAATCAAGCCACCAAACTGGCCGTTTACAACATCCCACTCTTCAGAAATAAAAAATCCTGGTCCGAACTCTTCTAGAGCGGGCCAGGCATTAATTAATAATGAAGCGATGATCCCGAGCAATACCACTAAAACTGATAATGCAAAGAACTGGGTAGTCCGATGAAAGAGTATGTCCTGAAAACGTTGCTTCCTGGCGACTTTGAGCGCCTTAGGAGAAACTGTATTCGCAGAGATTGTTGATTCATCGGACATACTGAATTACTTCGCCTTAATCTTGGCCCAAACATTCTTGCGAATGTAGTCGGTAGTGGAGTCCGGCATTGGAACATAGTCAAGATCTTCGGCCATCTTCTTGCCATCTTTGAATGCAAAGTCAAAGAACTTTAATACTTCAGCTGCGTTTGCCTTGTTTTCAGGATCCTTGTACATCAAGATAAAAGACGCACCAGTAATAGGCCATGATTTAGCTCCCGAAGCATTGGTAATAAAAGTTCCCATACCTGGAATCTTAGCCCAATCTGTACCTGCAGCTGCAGCCGCGAAAGTAAGGTCATCTGGAGCTACAAATTGACCATCTTTATTCTTCAGGGAGATAAAGGTCATCTTGTTTTTCTTGGCATACGCATACTCTACATAACCAACTGAATTTTTCACGCGGGATACGTTTGCCGCTACACCCTCGTTGCCCTTGCCGCCCACTGTAGAAACTGCTGGCCACTTCACTGAAGCACCAGAACCCACAGCGTCTTTAAATATTGAGCTTGTTTTAGCCAAATAGTCAGTAAAGATCGCTGTTGTGCCTGAACCATCAGCACGAACTACTACGGTAATTGGACCACTAGGAATCTTGACACCTGGGTTCATGATGGCGATACGCTTATCACCCCAATCAGAAATAACACCTTGGAAAATGTCAGCCAATGTTGGTCCATCTAACTTAATTTCACCTGGCTTCACGCCCTCCACGTTAATCACCGGAACTACACCGCCAATGATTGCCGGAAACTGAACTAAGCCATCTTTTTCTAGATCGTCAAACTTCACTGGATTATCAGTCGCACCGAAATCAACTGTTTTAGCTTTGATTTGTTTAATACCACCGGAAGACCCAATTGATTGGTAATTTAAGTTAGAGCCGGTTTTAGCTTTATAAGCTTCTGCCCACTTTGCATATACAGGGTAAGGAAACGTGGCGCCGGCTCCAGTCATGTCGGCAGCAAATACGCCACTACTTGAAGCTACAACTGCAATCGAAATGGCGCCATTCAGTAACGCTGTTTTCAAAAGAGATTTCATGTATTCACCTTAAAAGTCATCGCAAAAATACGATAATCAGACGATACGTGAGGAATATGACACTTTTATGACAAGGGAAAATGGTTGAATTGGCATGCCTGGAGGGGTTAATTAATCGGATTTAACCCATTTAAAGCTGGTATGGCGGAGAGGGAGCCTCAATTGCAAAATTATGGCGGACGTCATCTCCACTAGCGGACTTTTAATCCGTTCGTCGCGAGTTCGAATCTCGCCCGACCCACCAGTTATACAAAAGCCTCTAGAGAAATCTAGAGGCTTTTTCTTTTGCGTAACCAAGCACACAAAAAACCACCCGAAGGTGGCTTGCTAGGATTCAGTGCAAGAGCAAAAAACTCATCATTACGAATGAGGATAAATTTAAACTTTACTTGCAGCAACGACCGCTTTTACAAGAAGAGCCCGTACCGCAAGTATTGATTTTTAAAATTGGATAGGCAGGACAGAATCTAAATAAACCAGTTGCGAGCGGAACAACGCCAATCCACCCCCATACACCTACAACCCCTGCGGTAGCTAAACCTATCAAGACCATGCCAGCTACTATAAGCAATACGCGATCTACACCACCAACATTGCACTTCATATTCACACCCCTTTAGTTACTTACCGCAATAATTTCAATACAAAACATCCATCACTTCCAGTGCCACATGATTAGATAGGGAGTAATAAATTTGCTTACCCTCCCTTCTTGTTTCAACTAATTCCTCATTTCTCAAAACGGTTAATTACTGAGATAAGGTTGGCTGGTGAATATCCAAACACTCTTCAAGCTCACTAACGCACATCTCGCTTTGACTAATTTGGCATAAAAGCAACATCCGATCCCTATTTGATAACACCTTCAACAATCGACAGGCCTCATCTGCCGATGACGGCAATATCTTGAAATCCATATTTATACCCCCAGGTGCGCAAATCTTTTTGCTAACACATACAGTTTATTATATATTATTATATATCATAATTTTATAAATTGATTAACTAGGTAAAGAGCAATGCATAAAAAATTAGGCCTTTCAGGCGGGATAGCATCTTTCTTCCAAGAGGCGCAAATTACTCCCTTGCTCGCAATCCTAGCTTTGCTCTTAGGGTTGTTTGCAATCATCGTCACTCCACGTGAGGAAGAGCCTCAAATAAACGTAACAATGGCGAATGTCATTATTCCCTTTCCAGGCGCGACCGCTAAAAACGTAGAGGAAATGGTCTCGATTCCCGCTGAGCAAGTGCTCTCGCAGATTGCCGGCATTGAACATGTCATGTCGACGTCTCAAACAGGTCTTTCAGTAATCACTGTTCAATTCAAGGTTGGTGTCCCGAGAACAGAAGCCCTGGTAAGGCTGCACGATACCGTAGCAGCCAATTCAGATTGGTTGCCAAAAGATCTCGGGGTCATGCCCGCCATCATTAAGCCCAAGGGAATTGACGACGTTCCAATACTGTCACTGACGCTATTTTCAAAAAATCCTTCAATCACATCGTATGAGTTGGAAAAAATAGCCAATCAAATTGAAATTGATTTGAAACGAGTAAAAGGGACACGAGAAGTCGCCACCATTGGAGGCCCAAAACGGGCAATCCGAATTGAGGTTAGCCCCGAGCAAATGGCACTCAAGGGTGTCACTATTCCAGAACTCAGAATGGCGCTAGAAACTGCCAATCTAGGCATGCCAGTCGGTGATCTTCTTACAGAACAAGGAGCCGTTGCCATTGAAACCGGCCCTTTTCTAAGAAACTTAAAAGATGTGGAGAGCATTGCCTTAGGGGTTCGCCAAGGGAACCCCGTTTACGTCAAGGATGTGGCTGCAGTCGTTGAGGGGCCGATACAAAATCGACGCTTAGTTTGGCATACGGACGTGACTGATAAAGACTCTGAAGATCATCCAGCAGTCACGATTTCAGTTACCAAGAAACCTGGTGAGAATGCCGTCGATGTTTCCAATCAAGTACTCAGCCAATTGCAATCCTTAAGATCCACCCTAATACCCAAAGATATCGAGATAGCAGTCTCGCGGAATTATGGTGAAACTGCTAATGAAAAAGCTAGCAAACTCATCCAGAAACTCATTTTTGCGACATTGTCAGTAGTGGCTCTAATTTTCTTTGCATTAGGTCGTAGAGAGGCGATGATTGTTGGATCGGCGGTTGTACTTACCTTAGCCGCCACACTATTCGCCTCCTGGGCTTGGGGATTTACTATCAACAGAGTCTCCCTATTTGCCTTGATATTTTCAATTGGAATCTTGGTGGATGATGCCATTGTGGTGGTTGAAAACATTCATCGACATCAACTACTATTCCCTAATAAAAGCTTAAAAGAAATCATTCCTGGCGCAGTAGATGAAGTTGGCGGGCCCACCATTTTGGCAACACTTACCGTGATTGCTGCACTCCTACCCATGGCATTTATTACCGGTCTGATGGGTCCCTACATGAGCCCCATCCCTATTAACTCCAGCATGGGCATGCTGCTCTCACTTGCCATTGCCTTCATGGTGACACCTTGGATGGCAAGAATATGGCTTGCTCAACATTCAGATAGTCAAAAGACACACTTTAATCTCGCTCTGTGGATCAGCCCAAAGTTTAAGAAAATATTTGACCCCCTACTCAGCGATCAATCTGGAAAAAGAAATAGAAAGCTACTCGCAGGTGGGGTGATCGGAGCAATCTTGATTTCACTCTCACTACCAATGACAGGCTTAGTAGTATTAAAGATGCTGCCATTTGATAACAAATCAGAATTTCAAGTGATCTTGGATATGCCACCAAGCACTAGGGTCGAAAAGACCTCAGAGGTTTTGAGGGAAATGGGGGGAGCCTTATCTAAATCTCCTGAAGTAAGTAGCTACCAGATTTATGCAGGCACTTCCGCCCCGATAAACTTTAATGGCTTGGTACGCCAGTACTACTTTAGACAAAATCCAGCATTAGGCGATATTCAAGTTAACCTCGTAGATAAGCACCATCGCTCAGATCAAAGCCATCTTATTGCAAGTCGCATTCGCCCAGCATTGCAAGAGATTGCAAAAAAATATAACGCCAATGTCAAGGTGGTAGAGGTACCTCCAGGCCCCCCAGTCCTTTCACCAATCGTTGCTGAGATCTACGGCCCTACCCCAGAGGGCAGGCTGAGTGTAAGTAAATCAGTGAGATCCGCTCTTGAGAGAACCGATGGCATTGTCGATATTGATGACAGTAGCATCGCAAAATCGCCAAAGCAGTTCCTGTTAGTTGATCGTCGCAAGGCAAGCTTAATGGGCGTTTCTCAACAAGCGATTGTGACAACCTTAAGGGCTGGACTTGCTGGAGAAAACGTTGCTTATTTACATGATGAATCAAAATATCCTGCGCCCACTGAAATCAGGCTCCCAGAAAATAAACAGGACTCATTAAAAGAGTTGCTGAAATTGACTGTCAGAAACTCACAGCGGGAGGCAGTGCCTCTTAGCCAATTAGTATCTATCGTAGACGCAGACCGAGAGCAAATCATCTATCGCAAGGATCTTTTGCCGGTAAGCTATGTTATCGGAGATACCGCCGGAAAAGTGGATAGCCCTTTATATGGCTTATTTAAGGCCAGATCGCTAACCAAGAAAATTAAAGATCCAAACGGCAAAGAAGTGGAAGAATTCTTTACCGCTGCTCCAAGTGACCCATACCAAAGCTATGCCATCAAGTGGGATGGTGAATGGCAAGTTACTTATGAGACTTTCCGCGATATGGGTGCTGCTTATGCTGTTGGCTTAATACTCATTTATCTACTGGTTGTAGCGCACTTTGGCTCCTACCTCACGCCACTCGTGATCATGGCGCCGATTCCCCTCACGATTATTGGGGTAATGCCTGGGCATGCTCTACTTGGCGCGCAATTTACAGCAACCTCTATGATTGGCATGATTGCACTAGCTGGCATTATTGTGCGTAACTCAATACTGCTAGTTGACTTTATTAACCTCCAGGTTCGCGCAGGAATATCTTTTAAGGATGCTGTGGTGAATGCTGCCATCACGAGAGCCCAACCTATTGCACTTACAGGGTTAGCGGCAATGCTAGGGGCATTCTTTATATTGGATGATCCTATTTTCAACGGCCTTGCAATCTCATTAATCTTTGGGATTCTGGTATCAACTGCACTCACCTTAGTGGTAATTCCCTTGCTGTATTACTCGGCTTATGCTCATCGAGCAGACAAAATTCTCAAATCTACTGATTAATTAATCTAAGGAATTCATCATGACCTCTTGGAAAATTGTTGACATCATTGCAGGCACTTTCATTTTGATCTCAATAGCGCTTGGCGCCCCTGGAAGTCCAGGGTTCGCAAATGAATGGTTTTTAGCCTTTACCGCTTTTGTTGGCGCCAATATTTTGCAAAGTGGTTTAACCGGCTGGTGCCTCATGGAAACAATTGTTCGTAAGTTGGGCGCTAAAGCTGGCGCATAAATTCAAAGGTTACCAATGAAACTTCTTGATATAAAACCTTTTGCAGCAGCTGCGATGGCGTTGCTAGCCATTTCATCCAATCCAACAATGGCAACAAGCTTAATGGAGGTATGGCATGAAGCACAAAATAGGGACCCGGATTTCATTGCCAGTCGGTATGAGCAGATGGCTGGAGAGAAAAGGCGTGATCAGGGAACTTCCTTATGGCTTCCAAGCGTCAACTTAACCGCCCTCACCGGCAGCATGAGCTATAACACCTCAACTACTGGTGCGCAATTCTATGCGCCAGGTATGGGGACTTTTAATGGGGCTAATTTCAATACCTCAGTTAATAATGGTTTCGTTAACCGATATACCGTCGGCGCTACCCAATCAATTTATAACCGCGAACGCCTTGCCCAAAGCCGACATCTCAATCTCTCGGCTGATGCATCCAATCTTGGGGCTCAGATAGCTAACCAAAATCTAATTTTGTTGGTTGCTGAACGCTATTTCGATGTCCTTAGTGCCGAAGAGGCCGTTAGATTGGTCAAAAAACAAGAAGCAGCAATTGCCAATACTCGCCAACAAATTGAGAAGCGCTTTAGGCTTGGCGATGCCAGTCAAACAGATATGCAAGAAGCAAACGAGCGATTGGACACCATAAAAGTACGCGCCTTAGATGCAAGCAATAATCTCTCCGTCAAAAAACTCGCCTTACAGGATTTATATGGAGGCGCAGTCAATATTGACACATCAAGAATCAACTTAAATGTTGCACAACTATCACTTCCAAGCCTCGAAACACATGTAGGAAAGTTAAAGTCCCAAAACCTCCAACTGCAAATGCTTTCAACGCAAGAAAAAGCAGCAAAAGAAGAGGCTGAAAAGTACAGTACAGCAGCCTCACCTAAGCTCGATGCGGTTGCACAGTCCTCTAAAGATAGTTTAAGTGGATCTGGTAATTTTGGTCCCGCCAGCAATACAGCAACTAATAATTATCTTGTTGGATTACAGCTTTCAATCCCTCTATATACTGGCGGCTACCGCACAGCCAAGCAAGAGGAGTCATTGCTCTTAGTTGAAAAAACTAAAGCCGAGTACAACAAGTCTGAGCAGAATTTAGAGAGAACTTTAAGATCGGTTTGGTATTCGCTCTATGGCGCAAAGGATAAGTTAACGGCACTATCAAATGCCCAAAAGACTGGAGAAGCAAGGTTAAGCTCTACACGGATCGGGTATTCGAATGGTTCTCGCACCACGATGGAACTTTTGGGAGCTGAAAGTGACCTCATCGCAAATGACTATGCACTTTATATGGAAAAAGTGAACTACCTACTGAATCGGTTACGCATAGCTGCACTTACCGGTGAAATCTCAGAGCAGGATCTTTCAATGGTGAATGCCTACCTTAATTGATTCAACAAATGCAATCTTAGAAGAACGAGAAAAAATCAGATGAAACATTTAGAAGCCAAAAAAATGTGGGATGACCGCTTTAATAGCGAAGGTTTCCTATTTGGAACTGAAGCAAACGAATTTTTACAAGAGATGGCTCCAAAGTACCTCAAAGAGAATGCACGAATTTTGTGTGTTGCAGATGGCGAAGGCAGAAACTCTACTTGGCTAGCCCAGCAGAATCACCAAGTTGATGCGTTTGATTATTCTGATATTGCAATTGAGAAAGCAAAAAAGTTTGCTAGCAGTAAAAATGTAGAGGTCAATTACGTTGTATCTGATTGCGAGTCAATCAATTGGGAGGCGGGCGATTACGATGCAATCATTGCGATATTCATTCAATTCTCAAACCCCAAAGAACGCTCACGATTATTTAAAGATATGCTACTAGCATTAAAGCCGGGCGGCGTCTTAATCCTGCAGGGTTACACGCCCAAGCAATTGGAATATAAAACCGGTGGGCCAAGTCAGATTGAAAATTTGTACACAGAGCGAGTTATAAAGAGTTTGCTTAAGAATACAAAAATTGAAGTCTTAAAAAGCTATGAAGCAGAATTAAGCGAGGGAAAAGCGCATTCTGGAAAATCAGCGCTAATTGGGGTGGTGGCAATTAAGAAGCCAGTATCGATATGGCAGTTCGCCCTATCAGCAATTATGATGCCGATGTTTTCATAATCAGCGGTGAATTATTTTCTAGCTATTAATTACTATCAGCGAATTACATTCCTCGTTTTGCAAAATCCTTGAGCGCATTCATATTGGGAATTTGGACTGAAAGCCTTGTAACATCTGAAATCAACCCCTGCTCTGACATAGATGCTAAGGCTCTACTAATTGTTTCAAATTTGACATCCATCATCAAACCCAGATCCTCACGTCTAAAAAGAGGTGCGACTGTGTGGGAGCTCGTTTCCCTTGCCAGTTGAATAAAAAATCTGGCTAGGCGAATTTCAATGCGCCCAGTATTAATCTCTGAAAACCATGCTTCAGATTCCGAGAGCGCCTCACCCCATTTCTTCACTATCTGACGATGCAATCTTGGAGATTCCTCCCCCAGACTTGAAATAACATTTTTAGGAATCTTACACGCACGAATATTAGTAAGCGCAGTAGCAGCGTGCTTGTAATGATCACCCAATAGTGCCTCCATCCCAAATAAATCTCCCGGCTTTACAAGCCGTACAATCCTGCTGGTGCCATCAGGATTGAGATGGAGTAACTTTAAATAACCTTGACGCAAGGTATAAACATGCTGAGCAGATTCACCCTGGGAATAAATCAAAGAATTTGCTTCATACTTTAAATCGTCTATTGGAGAATGAATTTTAGAGAAATCCTCCTCATTTAACTCTGCGAACAAAGCAGAGCTCCGGATAGAGCATGACTCACAGTCGCTCTGACCCTGCCAAGCAATCTTTATATCTACAGGCTTCATCATCGCGATATTCTCAAGTTAACTCTATAGACATTATTTTATGCGTACATTTGTATATACGTTTATACGCATATACATGCTGAATAATAAATGGGGTAAAACGTTACTAATAATAAGTGAGTACGCTAGCTTTACCCTTAAAGATTCTGTATGAAAAAAGGGTATAACCAAGAATGGTAGGCAGAACTACGATTGCACCCCAAAAAATAAACCATAGGGATTCAGTAGCTGCAGCCGCTTGCCACAACGTCATTTTCCCAATAATGACATATGGAAAAATACTATAAGCAATACCAAAAAATGCCAGCCAAAAAATGGCAACAACACAGGCAAAAGGTAACCACTCCCTCTTGCTGGAGCCTTTTTCTAATGCACAAATAAAATGATTGGCGAGAAAAAATAAAATAGCGGTCGCAATGGGAATTGGGGAAAGCCAAAGAATTTGTGGCCAAGAAAACCATTTATGCATAATTTCAGGACTGAAGTATGGAGTAGCAGCAGAGACTAATGCGACCCCAAATCCAGTGAGCCATAAACTTGTTTTAGCCCATCGAAATGATTGTTGCTGAAGGGTTCCTTCAGTTTTTAAAATTAACCAGGCAGATCCCAAGAGAATATAACCTGCTGGTAAACATATTCCAACAAGGAGTGAAAAGACCCAGCCCAGAATTCCTGAATCAAAACCCACAATCAGCCGGCCGATCATGATGCCCTGAGAGACCGAGGCGATCAAACTGCCGACGTAAAACAATAAGTTCCAAAGTGGCTTTTGCTCAATATTGACCTTGACCCTAAAGTCAAATGAGACGCCTCGCAAAATTAATCCAATCAACATTGCCGCTACAGGCAAGTAAAGCTCTGTCAGTATTACCCCGTGAGCCAGAGGAAATGCAACTAGCAATAAGCCGACACCCAAAACAATCCAGGTTTCATTAGCATCCCAGAATGGACCAATCGATGCAATCATCATGTCCTTATCATGATCCGATGCCCGATTAAGGAGCATTCCGATTCCCAAGTCGTAACCATCCAGAACTACATATGACAGCATGGCAATACCCATCGCGACAAAGAAAAATAGTGGCAACCAGACTGATGCTTGGGTGAAGTCAATTGGCGTCATAACTTAAGTCCTAAAGGGGCTCCACGAGGATTCGGATTTTTTCTCAATTTGAGCATTGGGATTTTCTTTATCATCAGCCTGACGAGCCAGATAGAAAACCACCCAAATGTATGCGCTCAACAAACCTACATAAAGAGTTAAATAAGCAAAAAGTGTAGAAAAGACCATGCTTGTTGGCAAAGTTGTTGCGGCTTGAGCAGTTGTAAGCACGCCAGTAACTAAGTAGGGTTGACGTCCAATTTCGGTCACATACCAACCAGCTAAGACTGCAACCCAGCCAGAAAAGGTCATCAACACCAAACCTTTAGCTATCAACCTTGGTAGATGTCGATTTTGACGTAACTGCCACCGCCCTAACCATGAAAATAAGAGCATTAAGATACCCATGCCAACCATGATCCGAAAAGCAAAAAATACAGGGGCGACAGGAGGAATCTTCTCTCCAAATTCATTCAAACCCTTAACCTCACCATCCCAGCTATGAGTTAAGTACAGCGATGCCAACTTAGGAATACTGATCTCATAATCATTGGTGCGAGTTTGTTGATTCGGTATTCCAAAGATCACTGCAGGTACACCAGTACCGCCATTCCAAATCCCCTCCATGGCAGCTAACTTTGCAGGCTGATGATGAAGGGTATTGAGGCCGTGCAAATCTCCAAGCATGATTTGAATAGGCGTTAAAACCATGGCAACAGTGAGAGCCAACTTCATTACCAGTAAGTTTGCTGGTGAGCGACTATTCCGCAGATATCGATATGCAGAAATTCCAGCCAAGAAAAATGATACCGTCAGAAAGGAGGCCAGAAGCATGTGAGCAAGCCGATAAGGCATCGATGGATTAAAGATAATAGCCATCCAATCAACGGCATGTGCCCTACCGTCAATCATGGTAAATCCCTGCGGGGTTTGCATCCATGAATTTAAAGCAATGATCCAGAAGGCAGAAAGACTGGTTCCAAAAGCCACGAGAAAGGTGGCCAATGTATGGACTCGTTGCGAAACACGCTTTGCGCCAAAGAGCATGACTCCTAGAAAAGTTGCCTCAAGAAAAAATGCCGTTAAAACTTCATAAGCTAGTAATGGGCCAGCAATATTGCCGACTGTTTCCATATAGCCGGGCCAGTTTGTCCCAAACTGAAAACTCATCGTGATGCCACTTACGACACCTAAAGCAAAAGTTAAAGCGAAGATTTTTATCCAGAACTGATATGCCTCTTGCCAGCAATCTAATCCAGTTCGGTTATGTTGAATCTTGAAGTAAAAAAGAAACCAACCTAATGCAATCGAAATTGTCGGGAAAAGAATATGGAAGGAAATATTCGCACCAAATTGAATGCGACTATAAAGCAACGAATCGAGCACGATATCTCCAAATTAAAGTGATGCAAATATTGTGTCACTAAATTGACTATGGCGCTGGAAGGACATATTCCAAATCCTTTCGTATTAGCAAGGATTTGGAATGGTTAAGATACCAGGTTAATTTAACTTTTTAGTGCTGTAATACCAATCCACCGTGTTGTAACCTTCACTAGCGCGCTTATCAGCTGCCTCAGAAGTTTTTGGTGGTGGCACGATAACATCGCATCCTGGAGTCCATCCTTCTGGGGTCGCTACTGAATTCTTATCGCTTGTTTGCATTGCCTGCAATAAGCGAACAAATTCATCAATAGAGCGGCCATTACTCATTGGGTAATAAACCATGGCACGTAAGATGCCTTTAGGATCGATAAAGAAGGTAGCGCGCACTGCTTGAGTATCGGCCGCACCTGGATGGACCATACCGTAGGCAGAAGCCACTTCCATCTTGATATCTTCAATAATAGGGAAAGTAATTTTTTGACCAAATTTCTCTTCAATGTTTCTTACCCATGCTAAATGGGAGAAGAGACTGTCGATTGACAAGCCCAATAACTCACAATTCATGGATTTGAAGGTCTCTGCTGCTTTAGCAAAACCAATAAATTCAGTTGTACATACTGGCGTGAAATCTGCTGGGTGCGAGAAAAGAATAAGCCACTTACCTTCATAATCAGAAAGCTTCTTATCTCCAAAAGTGGTTTTTGCACTAAATTCTGGAGCTCGCTCGTTTAATCTTGGGAACTGCACTGTCATTTCACTCATGATGATTTCCTTTATCTAATTAGTGTCACAACTTCATAGTACACTACTTTATATATTTTTATATGACATTTATTCAGTAAGGTTATTTAGGGCTCAAATTGCAAAAAAAGGAATATATGAACCGCATTCAGAGAAACTTCATTGGCTTAGCACTGACATTAACCGTAATATGCTCAGCTACATGGGCGCAAGTACCATTGCTTAAGGCAGGCGACCCTACCCCCAAGATAACTATCAATGATCAGCATGACAAACCATGGTCAATTCCTGCTGATACAAAACTTGTACTTTTTAGCGGCAGTCGAAATGCCAACACTATCGTACAAAGCCTCCTGACTCAAAAAGGGGCTGATTATTTAAGCTCGAAGAAAACAGTATATTTTTCAGATCTCAGCAAAATGCCGGGATTTATCACGAGAACTTTTGCGCTTCCTTCTATGAGAGATCTACCCTACTCCGTAGGAATAGTTCTGAACGCAGATGAAAGTCAATCTTGGCCAAGAGAGGATGATGCCGTAACGGCAGCCTTTCTTAATCAAGGGAGAGTTACCAAGATTGAGTTTGTTAAAAATACCGAATCACTTCAGAAAATCCTTGAGAGTCAATAAAGCGGTATAGCTGATTTAGCGAGCCTTTGGAGAGCTCGGTGGCCAAATCAAAGCCGCCGAAAGGCAGCAGTTTGAGTTCTTGACGGCCCGGGGTGGAATCGACCGGGGCTGAGGATCTAGCCCACTCATCGATTTATTCGATTACCTTGCCCAGTTAAATTCGTTGGACTGATATCCATATAAGGAACAAGATAACCACATCGCAATCAATAACTGATGGAGTTAAAAATGAAAATCCAAAATAGATTAGCAGTTATCGCCGAGGGCTTGTATTTTATTAATCATGGCTATGAGAAAGATTTAGCAACCATCCTAAAGCCCCAAATATATCCTCAGTAAAAGAAAGGGCTGTGGTGCTTGTAACTGGGTTGGGAGAAGTTGACCGCTGCCTACAGCACCGCCCTATCTTTTGCTTGCTTAGTAGCGCATGATGAGCAGATAAGTAACTTCACATTGAAATTTTTATAAAAACAAGGGCATAAAATGAGCACAAAAATAGATATTGGTATTAGTGAAAAAGATCGAAAAGCCATCGCAAAAGGATTATCTGAGCTTTTAGCTGACAGCTACTCTTTGTATTTGATGACCCACAACTTCCATTGGAATGTAAAGGGTCCGATGTTTAACACGCTTCACACTATGTTCATGGCTCAATATACAGAGCAGTGGGCGGCACTAGATTTAATAGCAGAACGCATAAGGGCACTTGGGGAGCCAGCACCTGGAACTTATAGAGAGTTCGCAAAACTGACCTCAATCAAAGAAGTTGAAGGGGTGCCAAAGGCAATGGATATGGTGAAGCATCTTGTTAAGGCTCAAGAAGCAACAGCGAAAACTGCTCGTAAACTTTTTCCCTTAGTTGAAAAAGCAAACGATCAACCTTCCGCAGATCTTCTGACTCAACGACAAGATATCCATGAGAAAACTGCTTGGATGCTAAGAAGCCTATTGGAGGAGTAAATCCAACGATGTCGTTTAAAGCGACATCGACTGATACAGGGATGCGTAATCCTCCGCTCTTACGGCTGCTATTGGCCGATAGCAGACCCGCAAGCGTTACTTTAAGTAACGCTCAAAAGACAAAACCCCCACCATTTCTGATGAGGGTTTGCTTTTCTGGTGGGCCCACCAGGACTTGAACCTGGGACCAAAGGATTCCGGTTTGTGTAGCTTTCACTACTCCCTGGACTATGCCTTCATCATATGCTCGCGCACTTAGATGGGTGCCGTCTAGTCTCTACACGTTCAAAGTATTTCTACTAAGCTTCGCTCGGCGTTAGCTTGTGCAGCTTTTGGCTACCTTTAGCTTTCTCCGAATTTGACACCATCCCATATACAGTTTCCACGTATATGGCACAACTTACGCCATGAGTCCTCTGCTCTAACCAACTGAGCTATAGGCCCTAAAACTACACTTTTTAACCCGATAAAACTGGGCTAAAACTACTGCTTTACAACTTGCCTCGGTGTGTAAGCGGTGTGTAAGCAAACCTATCTACCCTTACCACGCTAAGACCCTTATGTTTATTAGGTTCTTAGCAAAATACAACGAGGTTATCTCTCTTATGAGAGCAGATATCCAAAGAAAACCACTAGGATTTCAAGAGCTTACGCCGCACGATTATCGGTGTGTAAGCGTTTGTGTGACTAATTTAACGAGATCGCAAGAAACGCTGGTTCACTCTTTGGTTTTCAAAACCAAAGGATTTTGGAGCAACCATCTAACACTTCGTTGCTCCAAAGGGTTCTTTTATTAGCATTGCGAGCGTTACTTTAAGTAACGCTCGTTTGGAAAACTGGGGATAACGACCTAAGGTGAATTTTCTTGCCTCGGAAATTAATCATGAATTCCTATCTAGATTCCTCAATAGTTTGCCCATCTCTAATAGCGTAAATTCGCTTAAATAGAGGGATAATTTTTTCATCATGGGTAACCACAATAATTGCAGTCTGATATTGGCTGGCCATTTGATTTAAGATCCCCATCACTCCTAAGGCTCTTTCGCTATCTAAAGGAGCTGTCGGTTCGTCGGCTAAAATCACTGGGGGTCTATTTGCCAAAGCCCTTGCAATGGAAACTCGTTGTTGCTCACCCCCAGATAATTCTGATGGGTTAGCATTCGCCCGATGCGCAACATCTAAAGCTTCTAGTAACTCCTTAGCCCTCGCTCTAGCAATATTGTTTGGCACCCCCGCAAGCATAGGTAAAAGCGCCACGTTATCCGTCACGTTCAGAAAGGGAATTAAGTAAGGCGCTTGAAAAATAAAGCCAATTTTGTCTCTTCTCAGAGCCCTTAAGTCCTTAATCTTCCAACCATTCTCGTAGATCACTTCACCACCCAAAGTCATGCGACCTGCTGTGGGCTCAATGACTGCTCCTAGACATTTCAGTAGCGTACTTTTTCCAGACCCAGATGGGCCTATAAGCCCAACCACTTCACCAGGAGCAATTTGCATGTTGACATTTTTTAGGGCATCTACAGCAGCATCACCATGTCCGTAAGTTTTTCGAAGTCCCTCTAATTGAATACTGTATGTACTCATATCAGCCCCCTATCGCTTGGGCAGGATCTACTAGCAATGCAGTCCTGATCGCCAAGGTACTAGCTAAAGCGCATATGACCATCACTAAAATGAATCCGATGACTGCATCTATCGGCTCCAATAAAACATATTTTGGAAACAGCGGCGCCCAAAAAGTAGCTGAAGTTTTTCCCACAATAAACCCGATTAAACCCAATCCAAGGGCTTGTTGCAAGATCATGCTAGCAATAGTGCTATTTTGAGTGCCAATCAATTTCAACACGGCAATCTCCCTAATCTTTCCTAGGGTCATGGTGTAGATAATGAAAGCCACAATGGCAGCGCTTACTACCGCCAAGATCACTAGAAACATACCAATTTGTTTCGCAGAATTTGCAATCAACTTGGCAACAAGGATTTCTTCCATCTGCGCTCTTGTATACACCTCAAGATGTTTCCAGCGACGGATTGGTTTAGCCACCTCCTCCGGAGTTCTTCCTTCTTGGATTTGAACAAGGATGGCATTCACACTGTGATTGGTAGATTGCGATGCCGTAATAGCATCCAATAACCCAGGAATGGGGCGATTCAAACTGGGATTGGCTACGTTTCTGGCGCGATCATTCAGAATCGCATCGTTGTCCTTTAGAAATTGCGCCTCTTGTGCATCTTTAATTGGAATGAATACCATTGGATCACCGCCCGATGAAACCATGCGTCGAGTTAAACCCACTACCCGATACTGATGGCGCTTAATTTGAATGAGGTCGTTTAGCTCAAACCCCGTTTTGATATCCGCTAAAGCTTCATAGTGTGATTGGACTATGTGTCGACCAGAAATCAAATAGGCCGGCTCACCAAGCTGCCCACTTTCTACCCCAACCACCATGGCTCTAGTGTCACTCTGCCCTTTACGAACCTGCATTGTGAGATAGGTGATGTTAGCTGCGCGTGCAACGCCTGGCATTCCCAGCACGCCTCTTACATAGTCATCTCGAATGCTGGATGCTTCAGCATAAGGGCCTTGGGTATCTTTTTGTACCACCCAAAGATCTGCACCGCTATTGTTTAGTAGGGCCATGGCATCATCCACCATGCCTCGATATACCCCTGCCATTGTTAGAGTGACACCGATTAGCAGTCCGAGGCCCAATCCCGTTAGAGCAAACTTACCCCAAGAATGCGCAATGTCACGACCCGCTAGGCTAATCACGGCGTTTTCTTCAATAAAGAATCAACCACCTTAATACGCTGCCCTTCTTTAATTTCAGCATCGCTATAGAGAACAACTTCATCACCACTCTTAAGTCCACTCAGAATAACCACTTGACCATTTAAGCCGTTTTGTCCAATTTGTACCCGAGCAAAATGGGGCTTGCCATCCTTGAGCACCCATACCCCAGTTTCATCACCCCTCTTTTTAATGCTTGCATTGGGCAAGCTAAGGCCATATTCACTAGAGGCTAATTGCAATGTCACTTCTGCCATCTCCCCAATTGAAACAGTCTTGGGCATATCTATCATTTCAATTTGGGCAATGCGTTCTTCCGCGACACTATCACTGAGCATCTCAACGCGAACTACCTTGCCCGAGATTGGGTGATGTGGATTAGAGCGCAATATCACATTTGCATCTAAGCCAACGGCTAATCCCATTGACTTACCTTGGTCAAAACGCGTCTTAATCCATAGGCTCGTTGGGTCGATTAATTTTAAAACCGCCTGACCAGCAATAACGGTTGAGCCTGGCTCGGCATCTCTAGATGTAATGATCCCATCTACTGGAGCCCTTAATTTAATATTAAGCTCTTGTTGTTTAAGCCCAGCCAAATCAGCAGTTGTTTTTTGAACAATCGCTTTTGCTGAATTGAGTTCCTGTGACTTGCCTTCAACAACAATTGGGCTAATAAAATTTTTCTTTCCCAACTCCACATATCGCTTGTACGTTTCAGAAGCCAGCAGTAAGCGTGCCTTTGCATCAGTCACTTGTGCCTCAGCAGCAATCATTCTCTGATTCAGATCAATAGAATCCATCTCGGCAAGTAGTTGACCCTCTTTAACCAAATTGCCTACATCTACATATACGTTTGAAACGCGTCCAGCAACTACTGGTCCCATCAAATATGACCGCCTCGCTTCAATTGTTCCCACTCCAAATAGTGTGGGTGCAAGCGATTGGTCGCTGACTTTAATGGTCGTCACTTTTGTGGACGCTAAAGGCCCAGAATTTAGAACAACAAATCCAAATACGACTAATAAAAATGTAAGCGTGAGACCCATCAGTAATTGACGGCGGGTAATGTTCAATTCACGCATTCGGAGTAGAAGCGAACTTAAGAGTTCTTTTAATTTAATGGTGCTATTCATTTTTTTGAGCCATTAATGTACTTGAATAAAAGATGCCTATCTTTTAATCATGCTCCCTTTAGTTGTTTAAGGGGTGATTTAATTACCTATTACGATGGAAATCAACGCAATCGTTATTAATCCCTAATATTAATCTTTTTGCACTATTTAAAGCTATCATACACTATATATTATTATATAATGTATGATAGCTTTAACACCAAACTTGTTACGTCGAACGATCCCTACTTGGGTAAAAAAATATCTAAGCTAAGTAAAGCCTATTCCATCCTACAAAAGCAATATAAGAACTGCTGGGTGGTCCCCATAGGGGTTTGATGGAGCTCTGTTGAGCTGTCAATCAGCTTGAATGTCTGACCAAACTGACTGTGAAGATTTTCTGAGTCATAGCGAACGATGTCTAAACCACTGCACTTCTCAGGGCCCTCGGGTCCAAAGGTCGACATAATCACATAGCCACCATGCTTTACTGAGCGCATCACTTGTTCTACATATCTTGCTCGTTGTGCTTCTTCAGTTAAAAAATGAAAGACGGCTCTGTCGTGCCAAACGTCAAAATAGCCTTGCGGTAATGTTGCTTGTGTAATATCAGCGCAGTACCAGTGAACCTGAACAGCCCGCTTACCAATACGATCCCTAGCTACATCAATTGCTTTTTGAGAAATATCTAAAACGCTGATGTCCTCATAACCCTCAGACAAAAGGTCGTCAACTAGCGTAGATTCGCCACCACCAATATCAATAATGACGGCATCTTTACTGTGTGCTGCTTGATGAATAAGACTGAGGGATGTATCAAGGTGTGGCGCATACCAACTCAGCGCATCCGGTGCCTTGTCGCCGTAGACCTTCTCCCAATGTTCTTTTTTGTTCATTTGCTAGTGCTTAGGCTGTTTGTTAACAGCCTTCTTGTAAGCATCCATGCCACCTTTAGTTTTCCACTCTTCATAGCCACCCTGAAGAATGCGCAAATTCTCATAGCCAGCAACACGCAAAGCAAAGCCTGCCTGCGCTGAGAGACTGCCGGTATTACAGTAGATTAAGACAGGCTTGTTCTTAGGAATCTTATCCTTTTGTGCCAAGACTTGGCGCCACTCAATGTTGACTGCTCCAGGAATATGGCTCTTATCAAACTGAGCCTTATCTCTAGCATCAATCACCATCATCTTCTTATATTCTTCTGCGGGTATCTGCTCAGGAAATATCGTAGCACCGCCATAGTCCACAAACTCAAGATAACCCGCCATCTCATCAACAGCAATAGCTTTGTTATCAGCAAATGTAGGGCTTGCTATGAATGATGTGAGCGCAAGCGCAATGAATAGTTTTCTCATTTATTTCCCAGTCTTAATAGTTGATTTGAACTTATCGAATTCAGGTCTCACGCTATCGTTAAATAACTTACCTTGCTTCTTCTGCTTGGTGGTTCCCTCTAACTCCAGAATGTCCGCAATGATTTGATAGCTCACCATGCCATTGTGAGCGCCACCACTTGCCGCTATGTTTTGTCCGTTGTACCAAACTGAAGGAGCTGGCGTTAATGGCGGAACGGCTGTTTGGGGCAGAACCAAAATTGGTAGTCGATACGCATTAGCAATTTCTGCGGCAATTTGAACATTGGTGTTACATCTGGTCCCAGGAGGATCTTGATTAATGAATACCAAGGCTTTTTGCCCGTTAATCTCTAGCGGGACAGGGCTGTTAGCAAGAACGCTTAATGAGAACAAAGAGATAATGACCCCCACGAGCTTTTTAAGCATTTACACCCTCACTTATATTCAATAAAATCATTGAATGATTATGCCTAGACAAAAATCTACTTTCAAGCAAAAACTGTTCGAGCAATTTGCCAAACTCGGGAAAGCCCTTGGCTCAGAAGTGCGCTTAGAGCTGATTGAACTGATTATTCAGTGCCCTACAGCTGTTGAAGACCTAGCTAAAAAGGTTAAGCTGCCAATTGCCAATGTATCGCAACATCTACAAGTACTTAAACAAGTAGGCATTGTGAATACGATCAGACAAGGTAAATCCATTGTTTATGAGATAGCGGACTCAGATGTCATTGATTTGTTCTTAAAGCTACAAGGTGTTGGACAGCGCCACATTGAAGAAGTCGATAGCCTCGTCAATAAGTACCTCACCTCGCGAGATAGCTTAGAAGGCATGCCAGTTAATCAAGTACTTAAATTAGCCAAGCGTGGAGAAATCACGCTTTTAGATGTGCGGCCTAGTGAAGAGTACGCTCACTCCCATCTTGAAGGGGCACTCAATATCACCCTTGAGGAATTAGAAGAGAGATTGGGGGATTTTCCAAAATCTAAAACGATTGTCGCTTACTGTAGGGGCACGTACTGCGTACTATCTTATGAAGCTGTAAAGCGCCTCAGAGAAAAAGGATTTAAGGCAGTACGAGCAGAAGATGGCATACCCAATTGGCTCAATATGAATTTGAAGCTAGCTAAACAAGACGAGTAGTGATTGTTCCGTCTTAATCGCCTTATTCAAACGCCACAGTCTGCTTTTAAGTCGGCGCTTGTACTTTCTTTAGCTTTACATGTCTGCTTTCTACTTTTATGGGCTCCATCAACAGTAAAGCCGCTAAAAACAGTTAAAGAAGATGTCGTTGTTATCAAACTGAACGAGCCGCAAGAAAAGCAAGAGCCCGTCAACATCCAGAAGAATCAGACGCTCACAAAGAAGGCCCCAGCAACACAAGCAGCTCCAAATGCCCCAACAGCAGAGGAATGGGCTTTTGCCTCAACCTACACATTAAAAAATAGTAAAGGCTACAGACACACCTGGGGCAAGCAAGTGCGTAGCATGATGGGAACAGCTGTTGAAGGTGCCGATCAAGGGCAGGTGAGATTCAGAATCGAGATTGCTCCAAATGGAAGCATCACTAAAGTTGAAACACTCTGGAAGACATCTGATAAGGCTGAAGCCCTTGCTCGTAAAGCAATTTATTCAATGCCACCGCCACCGCCCACGCCAACTGGCAAACCACTCATCTTTGAAAAGACAATTTCATTTACGCCATTTGCTACTGATGACACACCCATTTACAGTGATGACTGTTTACCTGATCCACCATCATTTAACAATCCATTCGCATGGGATGGCAAATCACCGCAAGGGATAAAACAAAATAAGCCTGCCGAAAAGCTCGGTCCTGAAGCATTAGCAGAGTGCCTCAAACAATTACCTCAGGATTCTATTGAAGGTGTGGCCGCTCATAATCAGCGACAGCTAGATCAATGGGGGTCAAGCAATCTAAATCAAAGAAAGTAGTTCACGTACATACGTCTATGCGCATATATTTGTAATGTCGTTTTAAACGATATTCCTATAATGGGGCAAGCAAAAACACTTAAGGCGTCTATGGCTTGGATTATTACTAAGTATCTCCTAACAGCAGGGATGGTTGTATTCATTTCTGAAGTTGCAAAGCGAAGCGATCGACTGGGTGGCTTTATTGCGGCATTGCCCTTGATGACGCTTTTAACTCTGGTGTGGTTGTATGTTGAAAACCAGCCCGAGGAAAAGATAGCCAATCATGCCTATTACACCTTTTGGTATGTAATTCCAACATTGCCAATGTTTCTATTGTTTCCACTGCTACTTCCAAAGTTAGGATTTTGGCTAACGATGGGGGCTTGCGTAGTGGCAACTATCATCTGCTTTGGCCTATTTGCCTTGATGATGAAGGGCTTTGGAATTAATCTGCTATAGGCAATGGCATTTATTGGCCGATATGAGACTTTGGGCCAGTTTCTAGCGTTAGGCAGCTGCCGACCCATAAGAGACGGTCGCAGATAATAAAATCAGCCGAAGATGGTTTAAGCGCTTCTTAGTGGCCCGTCATGACTTGAACCTGGGACCAAAGGGTTATGAGAGCAGAAATCCAAAGAAAAACACTGGGATTTTGTGTGGTTACGCCTCCAAAATATCGGTGCGTGTATTTGTGTGACTAATTTGATAAGAGGAGAAGAAACTCAAGTTCACCCATTGGATTTCAAAAAAAGTGCTTTGGAGCAATGATCTCAATACCTCGCTACTCCAGAGCACTTTTAAAGAATGCGCCAGGCGTTACTTAAAGTAATGCTTCTTTGAAGTCTGGCAAAAACCCAGACCGATGTTGGTAAATAATCTATCCGCCCTCAGCACTTTTTTTAACAAATAGTCTGATAAAGAAAATAGCCATCCCAATCATAAATAAAATTACAGCCAAACTTAACTGACCAGCAAAAGATCCAAATAGTTCTATCCACATTTTCATTTTGACCTACCTCCTACTTTATGACTATAGAACTTTCAAATAAAGATCAATTTGACTGATATCAAAAAAATTGCCTATATCAACATGAGAGTGATAAATATTTTATGATGGTATTACTCGAATTTAATGGCTTCTGGCTTTGCAATAGGTTCGCCTGCTGCTGCCCAAGCATCGAATCCACCTGATATAGACTGCACATGAAGATAGCCCATTTCATGAAGGGCCTTAGATGCAAGTGCTGCCCTACCGCTATTCTTGCAGTACAACACAATTTTCATGTCTCGAGCGCTAAAACTCGGATCATTGCTTAACTTAAACTCCAGTAGCCCTCTAGATATATGGATTGCACCTGGGATATGGCCACTTGCATACTCATCTGTCTCACGGACGTCTAGCAATACATCTGCATCCTGAATAGCCTGCGTTGCATCAGCTAATTCAACTTCCTTTATTTCAGACTTTGCTGCTGCAACCAAATCATGTGCCGTCTTCATCTCAATCCTTATTAAATGGTGTAATTATCATTATATGATAATATATAATGATAAGCAAGAAGGTTAGACCTGAGGAAGTTCAACATCTTCCATTGGATAAGCATCAGCAACATATGCTGGTCCCTTCATCACCTTCACCAAAAATGCCCCAATGGCTATAGTAAGGATTGTGAGCCAATACACCACTAGGGTACCAATCACCAAAATATCAATTAACTTGATAGTCGATCCTGTAACCTGAATATAGTCATATGCAACTAGGGCCCTGGTCACAATAGATGGAAGGAGAATGATTAAACTTCCGATGCCCAATATTGCAGGCACGCCATGAAGAATCTTTCGCTCAACCCCAGGAGGGCATGTTACAAAGCCAGGAAGAATATTTAAGAGAGTATTCATAGGCTCTTACTCTAAGCTCAATTCATTCACGCCACTTTGTTTTAAATCAAACATATTTCACCGCCACCCATTAAGAGCGCCAACCCCACTAAGAGGAGAATTTGATCAAATACCCTATAAATTCATTCCCTGCCCGCTACAATAAAAAAATATGAATACAATTTCAGGACCAGTACAAGAAAATGATTATGAGAAAACAATTCATGAGCTTAATCGTGAAATTGTCAGACTTGCCTTTGCCTTGAATTTGGATTTATCCAATCATGCGTACTTGCATGAGTTCTTAACGGCCGATATTGATCGCACGCACGATCATTTTCATAAACGCGAAACATTGAAAGGTCTGATTGTCTTAAGAGGACAAATCTGCATGCAGGTCGGAGACGCTGGTATGGAGCCCCTACCTGGACCAATTCACGAATCAATTTATAAACTACTGCAAGTACATCAATCTATTGGGTGATTCAATAATTAAAAGGTGAAATCATGCTGATCAAGTGCCCTAGCTGTCATAAATTTAATCGCTTACCACTAGATAGAATTAATCAAAAGCCCATTTGCGGGATTTGTAAATCGAGCCTACTCTTAGGGCCTATCGACGCCGACCAAGCGAGCATTAAGGAAATCTTGAGCCAAAGCAAGATGCCTGTCCTTGTTGATTTTTGGGCTCCTTGGTGCGGTCCCTGCAAAATGTTTGCCCCCACCTTTCTATCTAGCGCTAAAAAGCATGGTGAAAGTATTCTTCACATCAAACTCGATACCGAAGCAAATCCAGCAATCGGTCAGGAATTTTCAATTAGATCAATTCCAACTTTGGCAGGTTTTAAAAATGGTGCCGAAATGGAGAGGGTGAGTGGAGCACTTTCTGCCCAACAGTTAGATCAGTTTATTTTGCGAATACTTTAAAAAATGCATTAAATCAATAATTTAACTAGTGATTGCAGTAGGTCTTGTAGAGAATACCCATTACATCAAGCGCTACCTCACTAGATAGTGAATAATAAATCTGCTTGCCTTCCCTCCTAGTTTGAACCAAACCCTCATTGCGTAATACAGTTAATTGCTGAGAAAGCGTGGGTTGATGTATTCCTAAGGCACTCTCGAGATCTCCAACACACTTTTCACTTTGACTTATCTGGCACAACAATAGCAATCTATCGCTATTTCCTAGCGTTTTAAGTAGCCTACAAGCCTCATTTGCAGACTCCTGCATTCTTTCCAGATCCATATTCACAGCCATATCAGGCCCCCAAGATTTTTTAGAACAAATTCGCACATCTCATTCATTTTACTTTATTATATAATATAATTAAGTAAATTAAATAACCGAATGCAGAGTCATGGATAAAAAACTAGGGATTTCAGGCCGAATAGCAGCATTCTTTCAAGGGGCACAAATTACCCCCCTGCTAGCGATTCTTGCTTTGCTTTTAGGTTTATTTGCCATCATCGTGACTCCGCGTGAAGAGGAGCCTCAAATTAATGTGACGATGGCTAATGTCATCATCCCCTTTCCTGGTGCAAGCGCTAAAAACGTAGAGGAAATGGTTTCAATACCGGCAGAACAAGTACTTTCGCAGATTGCTGGGATCGAACATGTGATGTCAATGTCTCAAACTGGGCTTTCAGTCATCACCGTTCAATTTAAAGTTGGGGTACCAAGGACGGAAGCATTGGTACGGCTGCATGACACCGTAGCAGCAAATTCAGACTGGCTACCGAAAGGGCTTGGAGTCATGCCTGCCATCATTAAGCCAAAAGGCATAGATGATGTTCCAATGCTTACCCTCACTTTATTTTCTAAAAATTCATCAATTAGCTCTTATGAGTTGGAAAAAATAGCCAACCGAATTGAAATAGACTTGAAGCGAATAAAGGGCACTCGGGAAGTTACCACTATTGGTGGACCTAAACGCGCGATCCGAATTGAAGTCAGTCCCGAGAGGATGGCTCTTAAAGGCGTGACTATTCCCGAGCTTAGAATGGCGCTGGAAACAGCCAACCTAGGAATGCCGGTAGGAGACTTACTCACTGAGCAAGGATCAATTGCGGTTGAGACTGGCCCATTTCTGAAAAACCTAGAGGACGTGGAAGATATTGCCTTGGGGGTTCGTCAAGGCAATCCTATCTATATCAAAGATGTAGCCACAGTTATTGATGGACCAATCCAAAATCAAAGACTAGTTTGGCACGCAGAAGCCTCAGAAAATGGTACTGCAGATCATCCAGCCGTCACTATTTCAGTTACCAAGAAACCCGGCGAGAATGCCGTTGACGTGTCAAACCAAGTTTTAAATCAGTTGCAATTTCTAAGATCCACCTTAATACCAAAAGATATTGAAATTGCAGTCTCCCGTAACTATGGCGAAACTGCCAATGAAAAGGCTACGAAGTTAATCCAAAAACTCATTTTTGCGACATTGTCAGTAGTAGCTCTAATTTTCTTTGCATTAGGCCGTAGAGAGGCAATGATTGTTGGCTCAGCGGTTGTTCTTACCTTGGCTACAACATTATTCGCCTCATGGGCCTGGGGATTTACCATCAATAGAGTCTCCCTTTTTGCCTTGATATTTTCAATTGGAATTTTGGTGGACGATGCCATTGTGGTAGTTGAAAACATTCATCGACATCAACTGCTATTCCCCAATAAAAGCTTAAAAGAAATTATTCCTAGCGCAGTAGATGAAGTTGGCGGGCCTACTATTTTAGCAACGCTTACTGTGATTGCCGCACTATTACCCATGGCATTTATTAGTGGGCTGATGGGTCCGTATATGAGCCCCATTCCAATTAATTCAAGTATGGGCATGCTGCTATCACTAGCAATTGCCTTCATGGTTACACCTTGGATGGCGAGAATTTGGCTTGCTCCACATTCGTCCAGTCAAAAGGCACACTTCAATCTAGCCCAGTGGATCAGCCCGAAGTTTAAGAAAATATTTGATCCCCTGCTAAGTGATCAATTTGGAAAAAGAAATAGAAAATTGTTGGCAGGCGGGGTGATTGTAGCAATCTTGATTTCACTCTCACTGCCAATGATTGGCTTAGTGGTATTAAAGATGTTGCCATTTGATAACAAGTCAGAATTTCAAGTGATCTTGGATATGCCACCAAGCACTAGGGTCGAAAAGACCTCAGAGGTTTTGAGGGAAATGGGGGGAGCCTTATCTAAATCTCCTGAAGTAAGTAGCTACCAGATTTATGCAGGCACTTCCGCCCCGATAAACTTTAATGGCTTGGTACGCCAGTACTACTTTAGACAAAATCCAGCATTAGGCGATATTCAAGTTAACCTCGTAGATAAGCACCATCGCTCAGATCAAAGCCATCTTATTGCAAGTCGCATTCGCCCAGCATTGCAAGAGATTGCAAAAAAATATAACGCCAATGTCAAGGTGGTAGAAGTGCCTCCAGGCCCCCCAGTCCTTTCACCTATCGTTGCCGAGATCTATGGCCCCACCCCAGAGGGCAGACTGAATGTTAGTAAATCAGTAAGATCCGCTCTTGAGAGAACCGATGGCATTGTCGACATTGATGACAGCAGCATTGCAAAATCACCAAAGCAATTCTTGTTAGTTGATCGTCATAAGGCAAGTCTGATGGGCATTTCTCAACAAGCAATCGTGACAACTTTGAAGGCTGGGCTTTCCGGAGAAAATATTGCTTACGTTCATGACAAATCCAAATACCCCGCGCCTACTGAAATTAGACTCCCAGAAAATAAACAGGACTCATTAAAAGAGTTGCTGAAATTGACTGTCAGAAACTCACAGCGGGAGGCGGTGCCTCTAGGCCAGCTAGTTTCTATCGCAGACGCAGACCGAGAGCAAACCATCTATCGCAAGGATCTTCTGCCAGTAAGTTATGTTATTGCAGATACCGCCGGAAAAGTGGATAGCCCTTTGTACGGCTTATTTAAGGCTAGATCGCTGACCAGGGAAATTAAAGATTCAAATGGCAAGCAAGTGGAAGAATTCTTTACTGCCGCTCCTAGCAATCCTTACCAGAGCTATGCTATTAAGTGGGATGGTGAATGGCAAGTTACTTATGAGACCTTCCGTGATATGGGCGCTGCTTATGCAGTTGGCTTAATACTCATTTATCTACTAGTTGTAGCGCACTTTGGCTCCTATCTCACACCACTCGTCATCATGGCGCCGATTCCCCTCACGATTATTGGGGTAATGCCTGGGCATGCTCTGCTCGGCGCGCAATTTACAGCAACCTCCATGATTGGCATGATTGCACTGGCTGGCATCATTGTGCGTAACTCAATACTGCTAGTTGACTTTATTAACCTCCAGGTTCGCCAAGGAATTGCTTTTAAGGATGCCGTGGTGGATGCTGCCATCACGCGAGCCCAACCTATTGCACTTACAGGGTTAGCGGCAATGCTAGGGGCATTCTTTATATTGGATGATCCTATTTTCAACGGCCTTGCAATCTCATTAATCTTTGGGATTCTGGTATCAACTGCACTCACCTTAGTGGTAATTCCCTTGCTGTATTACTCGGCTTATGCTCATCGAGCAGACAAAATTCTCAAATCTACTGATTAATTAATCTAAGGAATTCATCATGACCTCTTGGAAAATTGTTGACATCATTGCAGGCACTTTCATTTTGATCTCAATAGCGCTTGGCGCCCCTGGAAGTCCAGGGTTCGCAAATGAATGGTTTTTAGCCTTTACCGCTTTTGTTGGCGCCAATATTTTGCAAAGTGGTTTAACCGGCTGGTGCCTCATGGAAACAATTGTTCGTAAGTTGGGCGCTAAAGCTGGCGCATAAATTCAAAGGTTACCAATGAAACTTCTTGATATAAAACCTTTTGCAGCAGCTGCGATGGCGTTGCTAGCCATTTCATCCAATCCAACAATGGCAACAAGCTTAATGGAGGTATGGCATGAAGCACAAAATAGGGACCCGGATTTCATTGCCAGTCGGTATGAGCAGATGGCTGGAGAGAAAAGGCGTGATCAGGGAACTTCCTTATGGCTTCCAAGCGTCAACTTAACCGCCCTCACCGGCAGCATGAGCTATAACACCTCAACTACTGGTGCGCAATTCTATGCGCCAGGTATGGGGACTTTTAATGGGGCTAATTTCAATACCTCAGTTAATAATGGTTTCGTTAACCGATATACCGTCGGCGCTACCCAATCAATTTATAACCGCGAACGCCTTGCCCAAAGCCGACATCTCAATCTCTCGGCTGATGCATCCAATCTTGGGGCTCAGATAGCTAACCAAAATCTAATTTTGTTGGTTGCTGAACGCTATTTCGATGTCCTTAGTGCCGAAGAGGCCGTTAGATTGGTCAAAAAACAAGAAGCAGCAATTGCCAATACTCGCCAACAAATTGAGAAGCGCTTTAGGCTTGGCGATGCCAGTCAAACAGATATGCAAGAAGCAAACGAGCGATTGGACACCATAAAAGTACGCGCCTTAGATGCAAGCAATAATCTCTCCGTCAAAAAACTCGCCTTACAGGATTTATATGGAGGCGCAGTCAATATTGACACATCAAGAATCAACTTAAATGTTGCACAACTATCACTTCCAAGCCTCGAAACACATGTAGGAAAGTTAAAGTCCCAAAACCTCCAACTGCAAATGCTTTCAACGCAAGAAAAAGCAGCAAAAGAAGAGGCTGAAAAGTACAGTACAGCAGCCTCACCTAAGCTCGATGCGGTTGCACAGTCCTCTAAAGATAGTTTAAGTGGATCTGGTAATTTTGGTCCCGCCAGCAATACAGCAACTAATAATTATCTTGTTGGATTACAGCTTTCAATCCCTCTATATACTGGCGGCTACCGCACAGCCAAGCAAGAGGAGTCATTGCTCTTAGTTGAAAAAACTAAAGCCGAGTACAACAAGTCTGAGCAGAATTTAGAGAGAACTTTAAGATCGGTTTGGTATTCGCTCTATGGCGCAAAGGATAAGTTAACGGCACTATCAAATGCCCAAAAGACTGGAGAAGCAAGGTTAAGCTCTACACGGATCGGGTATTCGAATGGTTCTCGCACCACGATGGAACTTTTGGGAGCTGAAAGTGACCTCATCGCAAATGACTATGCACTTTATATGGAAAAAGTGAACTACCTACTGAATCGGTTACGCATAGCTGCACTTACCGGTGAAATCTCAGAGCAGGATCTTTCAATGGTGAATGCCTACCTTAATTGATTCAACAAATGCAATCTTAGAAGAACGAGAAAAAATCAGATGAAACATTTAGAAGCCAAAAAAATGTGGGATGACCGCTTTAATAGCGAAGGTTTCCTATTTGGAACTGAAGCAAACGAATTTTTACAAGAGATGGCTCCAAAGTACCTCAAAGAGAATGCACGAATTTTGTGTGTTGCAGATGGCGAAGGCAGAAACTCTACTTGGCTAGCCCAGCAGAATCACCAAGTTGATGCGTTTGATTATTCTGATATTGCAATTGAGAAAGCAAAAAAGTTTGCTAGCAGCAAAAATGTATCGGTCAATTACGTCGTATCAGATTGTGAATCTATCAATTGGGAGGCAGGCGATTACGATGCAGTCATTGCGATATTCATTCAATTCTCGAATCCCAAAGAACGCTCCAGATTATTTAAAGATATGTTGTTAGCATTAAAACCAGGCGGCGTCTTAATTCTTCAAGGTTACACACCAAAGCAATTGGAATATAAAACCGGCGGACCAAGTCAGATTGAAAATTTGTACACAGAACAAGTTATAAAGAATTTACTTAAGAATACAAAAATTGAAGTACTAAAAGTCTATGAAGCAGAATTAAGTGAAGGCAAAGCACATTCTGGAATGTCGGCTTTAGTGGGAGCGGTAGCAATAAAAAAACCCGTATCAATATGGCAATTCATCATAGCGGCAATTATGATGCCAATGTTTTCATAATCCGTTGAACGCGGGTTTGAATCTCGCCACGGATATATTTGGTAACGATTTTGGTAACTAGGATGTTGCATCTTTGCAAACCCTTGAAATACTTATTGACTTGGCGGAGAGGGAGGGATTCGAACCCTCGGTAGGTTTGACCCTACGCCTGATTTCGAGTCAGGTACATTCGACCACTCTGCCACCTCTCCGAACCGGTAAATCATTATATCCAGCGATACATGCAGCCATATGGTCGATAGGGACTTAAGCATGAGCTAGGCAAACTGGATAGGTGCGATTAATATAGATATACATTTAAGTATATCTATATGGGACTAGATCATGAATATCCAAATTTCTAAATGGGGCAATAGCTTGGCACTTCGCATCCCCGCTACATTTATCAAAGAAATCGGGCTTAAAGAGGGGGATAAGGTTGAAGCAACTCTCTCAAAGGATGGCTCATTAATTATTCGACCCCAGAAACTAGAACGTAAAGAGATCGCCGCTCAACTAAGAGCATTCAGGGCTACGTTGAAGATGGGCACATCAGTAATGGATGAGGTTCGCTCAAAGGCGCGCTATTGATGATCTACATTGATACAAGTATTTTTGTGGCGTTATGTACAACTGAACAGAAAAGCGATGCTGTTGATAGATGGCATGATAGTAGCTCTGCAAAAATGATTTCATCCACCTGGACATTTACTGAATTTTCCAGCGCACTTAGTCTTAAAGTCAGAACCAATCAAATAACAGAAAAGCAGAGTCGCGAGGCTTGGAAAAAATTTGACATTCTTTGCCAAAATGATATCGAGCTAATGCCCATTGAGAGCAAAACATATTACTCTGCAGGGATCCTAGTAATTGACAGCAAGTCAAACCTCAGGGCTGGTGATGCACTCCATCTCGCAGCAGCAAAATCTTTTAAAGCGAAATCAATTGTCACTCTTGATAAAGTACTCGAAAAGAATGCTTCTCGTTTGAAAATAAAAACTATCGTTATTTAAGACTTCTGTCATCGCGTCACCAAGTTATCTATAACTTGGGGTAAAGCCACTAATAATTCAGGCCAGAGGAGCGCCTTACTGACACACACCCGTCATTAAGAGTACGCCAGAGAAAAATCCAAAAGGATACTTACCATCTTTTGCAAATCCTTCGATACTGAGATAGTCAACAAAGGCGCTATCTTTACCTGCAGAATTTTTCGTCCAAATCACTTTATAAGGATTGCCCTTGCCGCCAGCTGCGATTAGCTTAGGCTTTCCCAGAGAATCCATCACATCACCAATAACCTCACCGGTTTTCTTAACTACCGCAAATTCTTGACCAATTCGGGGACTATCTTTAACGATATCTAACTCTCCATTACTTTTTATATAGGCATCACTCAAAACCTCGCATCGATAGGTTTTGTCACCAGCCAAAGCAGCCGGCGAGATCAATGCTGAGCAAATGAGAGTCATGAGTAATGAGAACTTTTTCATTTACTGAAACATTACATTGGTTTGAGTACTTCTAAGCCACCCAAATAAGGCTGCAGTGCTTTGGGAATAGCAATGCTGCCATCGACTTGTTGTTTGTTTTCCAGCAAGGCAACCAATGCCCTACCTACAGCTAAGCCCGAGCCGTTTAAAGTGTGGACCAATTCTGGCTTACCTTGACCAGCTTTAAATCTAGCCTGCATACGTCTGGCTTGGAAATCACCCATGCTGGAGCATGAGCTAATTTCTCTATAAGCATTTTGTGAAGGCACCCAAACTTCCAAGTCATAAGTCTTGGTGCTACCAAAGCCCATATCGCCCGTGCAGAGCAATACTTTTCTGTATGGCAATTCAAGTAATTCCAAAATACGCTCAGCATGGCCAGTGAGATCTTCCAAGGCCTGCATTGAATCCTCTGGCTTAGTAATTTGCACTAACTCTACTTTGTCAAACTGATGTTGACGAATCATGCCGCGCACATCACGACCATAGCTACCGGCTTCCGAGCGAAAGCACGGTGTGTGAGCTACAAACTTCATAGGCAAGTTATCAGCATTCACGATTTCATCGCGAATGAGATTGGTTACAGGCACTTCGGCAGTTGGGATGAGATAGAAGTTTTCTGTTTTAGCTTCGCCATTGCCGTCTTCACCACCCATTTGACGCGGGACTTTGAACAGATCCTCTTCAAACTTTGGTAATTGACCCGTGCCACGCATAGAAGCAGCGTTCACCATATAGGGTGCGTACACCTCCTGGTAATCATGCTTTGTAGTATGTGTATCGATCATGAACTGTGCCAAGGCACGGTGCAATCTAGCAATAGGCCCTTTAAGTACTACAAAGCGTGAACCACTGATCTTAGCTGCCACTTCAAAGTCAAGCCCTAAAGGACCACCAAGATCTACGTGATCTTTAATCTCAAAATCAAAAATCGGTTGCTCACCCCATCGCTTTACTTCTTTGTTTTCGGTTTCGTCTTTACCAGCAGGAACAGATTCATCGGGAAGATTTGGGATACCCATTAAGAAATCAGCAATCTCTGCCTGGAGCGAGCCCAACCTAACCGCACCAGACTCCATATCGGTATTGACTTGTGCAACTTCAGTCATTTCAGTAGAGGCATCCTCGCCCTTACCTTTTTTCATACCAATCGCTTTAGACAATTGATTGCGTTTGGCTTGCAATTCTTCGGTACGGGTTTGCAACGATTTACGTTCGGACTCTAATGCGTTGAATTTCTCAACATCCAACTGGAACTTGCGAGTTGCTAAGCGTGCAGCAACTGCGGCGATATCTTTACGGAGTAATTGCGGATCAATCATATGTTGCTCTGGTTTGGTTTGTTCTGTTTTAGTACTTAGTGAATATGTAGCTCTAGTTTAAGCGCAAGACTTCCGCTCCTGCAGGCGGAGTAAAGGTAAAGCGATTGGCAGGCAAATTAACATTAAGCTGGATCTTATCCAGAGTAACCAGAACGACGCTTCCTAGGCCATCTGTTAATTCAAGCACTTTTGGTAGGCCGTTAGCCATGCCAATAGAGATTTTTGTATACGGAAGATCATTTTTGTTCTTCGCATTAGGATCTTTTTTAGGACTTAGGTAGACCCACTTCATTCCCAAGCGCTCTTCACCTTCAACTAAGTCAAAGTGCTGGTCCAATGAAGTTTCGCCAAACAGAATGGCTGCCGGTGTAGAAGCCAAGGCTTGTCCTGCCGGACGAAAAGTTGCTTGATTTAAATCTTTATCCCACAAAATTAATTGTTTGCCATCAGCAATCAACTTCTGTTCATAAGGCTTTTGTGTTTCCCAAATAAATCGGCCTGGGCGCTGAAATACAAAATGTCCTTGCGTTTGACGCAGCACTTTCAGGCCCTTGTCTTGTGGCTCATTGGCCTTTGGTGCGCGCAACTGCTGCTGCACAAAATCACCTTCAGCAGTTTTAGAGTTACGCACAAATTGACGTAATTGCTCAGCACCACTCTCAGCTTGGGAGTGGGCCGCATTAGAAAATAGAATTGCTACTCCAAGGAGCGCTGCAGATATCAATCTTTGCAAAATGACTGCCTTATTCAGATGGGCGATGCAAAATCTCGCGATTGCCACCGTTACCCATCTTCGATACGAGGCCTGCTTTCTCCATATCCTCAAGGAGACGTGCGGCACGGTTGTAACCGATACGCAGATGACGTTGCACTAATGAGATCGATGGACGCTTGTTCTCAAGAACAATGGCAACGGCTTGATCGTAGAGTGGGTCAGCTTCACCACCGCTCTCGCCAGTCAATGCATCGACATTGGATTCATCCGCGCCTTCGAGGACGCCATCAATATAGTTAGCTTCACCCTTCTCTTTGAGCCACTCAACCACACGATGCACTTCATCATCAGATACAAAGGCGCCGTGCACGCGCACAGGTAAGCCGGTACCTGGAGCCATGTAGAGCATATCACCCATACCGAGCAATGCTTCCGCGCCCTGCTGATCCAAAATCGTGCGGCTATCAATCTTCGAGCTCACCTGGAATGAGATGCGCGTTGGTACGTTGGCTTTAATCAAGCCAGTAATCACATCGACGCTTGGACGTTGTGTTGCCAAAACCAAATGGATGCCAGCAGCACGCGCCTTTTGTGCAATACGTGCAATCAACTCTTCAATCTTCTTGCCGGAGACCATCATCAAGTCAGCCAACTCGTCGATGACGATGACGATCACTGGTGCTTTATAGATTGGCTCAGGATCATCCGGGGTCAGACTAAATGGATTGGTGAGCTTCTCACCTTTTTCTTCTGCTTCAGCAATCTTTTTATTAAAGCCAGCTAAGTTACGCACACCAAACTTACTCATCAGTTTATAGCGGCGCTCCATCTCATTTACGGCCCAGTTCAGGGCGTTATAAGCCTGCTTCATATCCGTTACTACTGGGCAAAGCAAATGTGGGATCTTGTCGTAGATTGCCATTTCTAGCATCTTTGGATCGATCATGATCAACCGCACTTCATCAGGCTTAGCCTTAAAGAGTAATGACAAGATCATGGCGTTGATACCAACAGACTTACCAGCACCTGTAGTACCCGCAACCAAGCAGTGCGGCATCTTCGCTAAGTCAGCCACCATTGGACTACCAGAAATATCTTTACCTAAAGCTAGAGTCAGCAATGAGTGGTTGTCGTTGTATACCTGTGATGTCAGAATCTCTGACAGATAAACAGATTGACGTGTTGGGTTTGGTAATTCCAAAGCCATGCATGTCTTACCAGGAATCGTCTCTACTACACGCATGCTGACTACGCCTAATGAGCGAGCCAAGTCACGTGAAAGATTCACAATTTGACTACCCTTCACACCAACCGCTGGATCAATCTCGTAGCGCGTTACCACTGGACCTGGATATGCGGCGATGACGGTTACTTGAACATTAAATTCAGCTAACTTGCGCTCGATCAAACGAGATGTAAATTCCAACACTTCAGCAGAAATCGTTTCTTTTGCTTCGGGCACTGGATCAAGCAATGCGAGTGGTGGCAACTCAGAGTCCGGAATATCCACAAACAAAGGTTGCTGTTTCTCACGCTCAACCCGAGCACTCTTTGGAATCTCTACAGGCGCACGCACAATTTGCACTGGCGCAGCAACTTCAACTCGGCCGCGGAATTCTTCTACAAACTCTTCGCGCTCTTCAGCAGCAGCTTCACCCAGCTTGCGATCTTCTTCGCTATCGCGACGTTGTCGAATACGGTGGAAAGATACTTCCAAGAAACGTCCTACTTTTTCTGCGACATCCAACCAGGAAAAATGCATAAACAGAGAGAGACCAGCACATAGACCGAATAACAAAACAAGGGTGGCGCCAGTAAATCCAAGGGACATTTGCAATGGGTCGCCAATCAGCTCTCCCAAAATGCCGCCAGGGGGTCTAGGGAGCTCCCAGGACAGCGAATGCATACGAATAGACTCAAGGCCCATGCTGCACGCTAAAGTCAGGCCAAAGCCCATCCAGCGCATTAATAAGGAGTCTGGCTTTGCCTCTGGATCTGGTGGGAGTGGAATGCTCCAAAGCTCACGCCAGCCATTAAGGACGCGGCGACCAAACAAGGCTACCCACCAAAAGGCAGAAACACCAAATACATACAGCATTAAATCTGCTAAATAAGCCCCAAAACGACCCCCCAGGTTCTTGGGAGCCTCAAAACTGGCATGGGACCAAGCTGGATCAGCCTTGGAATAGGTCAGCAATATGGCAAATAAGCCCAGGCAAAGGCCTAGGGAGATGAACCAGCGGACCTCTAATAGGAGGCGGGGCATCCTGCCCTGCCCGCCGTTCTCTGGGGGCTCGGGGCTCAATGGAGCCTTGGACTTCGGATATGTGGTTCTTGCCATGTTCTACCGATTGTAATCAAGCAAATCTATAATTTGAATATGACTACAAATACCCCAAAACACTCCAAAGTTCTCATCCTCGGATCTGGCCCTGCTGGTTACACAGCTGCTGTCTACGCTGCCCGAGCCAATTTGAACCCCACCCTCATTACTGGGCTAGCGCAAGGCGGTCAATTAATGACCACGACCGATGTTGAAAACTGGCCTGCGGATGCGGATGGCGTTCAAGGCCCTGAGCTCATGGATCGCTTTTTAAAGCATGCTGAACGTTTCAATACTGAAATCATTTTTGATCACATCCATACTGCAGCATTAAAAGAGAAGCCGATTCGTTTGGTTGGCGATTCTGGAACTTACACCTGTGATGCCTTAATTATTTGTACCGGTGCTTCTGCTCAATACATCGGCTTACCAAGTGAAGAAGCATTTATGGGTCGCGGTGTTTCTGGTTGCGCTACTTGCGATGGTTTCTTTTACCGCAATCAAGATGTTTGCGTAGTGGGTGGTGGCAACACTGCTGTTGAAGAAGCGCTCTACCTCACAGGTATTGCGAATAAAGTAACCGTGATTCACCGTCGCGATAAATTCCGTGCCGAGCCAATCTTGAACGATCGCCTAATGGCGAAAGTGGCCGAAGGCAAAGTAGAGCTCAAATTGAACGCTACTCTCGATGAAGTGCTTGGCGATGAAAAAGGCGTTACTGGTGTCCGCATTAAGAAACAAGACGGCAGCACCGAAGATATCGCTGTGACTGGCGCCTTTATTGCGATTGGCCACAAGCCAAACACCGAACTCTTTGTTGGTCAGCTCGATATGAACAATGGTTACCTCAAGACCCGCTCAGGACTGGAAGGCAACGCCACTGCCACCAATATCGCTGGTGTGTTTGCTGCAGGCGATGTGCAAGATCACATCTACCGTCAAGCGATTACTAGCGCTGGTACAGGTTGTATGGCTGCATTAGATGCGCAGCGTTACCTAGAAACCTTGGAATAATATTTTCAGCTACGTAAGCTTTGAATGAAAAACGCCTAGCAATGCTAGGCGTTTTTGTTTGTTGCACCTTGAGTACTTAACGTGAGATCACTGGCAGTAATGGCACGATAAGCAATGCCACGATGTTGATGATCTTAATCAGTGGGTTTACTGCAGGACCTGCAGTATCTTTGTAAGGGTCGCCTACAGTATCGCCAGTTACTGCAGCTTTATGCGCTTCAGAACCTTTGCCACCAAAGTTACCCTCTTCGATGTATTTCTTTGCATTGTCCCAAGCACCACCACCAGTACACATCGAGATCGCCACAAACAAGCCAGTCACGATCGTACCCATGAGTAAGCCACCCAATGCAGCAGGTCCTAGCAAGAGACCAACTACGATTGGCGCAACCACTGGCAAGAGTGAAGGAATGATCATCTCTTTAATCGCTGCTGAGGTAAGCATATCCACTGCTTTGCCGTATTCTGGCTTAGCTGTACCCTCCATGATTCCAGGAATGTCGCGGAACTGACGACGCACTTCTTCAACCACCGCACCAGCGCAACGACCAACTGCTTCCATGGCCATGGCGCCAAACAAGTAAGGAATCATGCCGCCGATAAAGAGACCAATGATCACCATATGGTTCGAAAGGTCGAATGACACTTGTTGACCAATACCCTCTAAAGCATGGGTGTAGTCAGCAAACAGCACGAGTGATGCCAAACCAGCAGATCCAATCGCATAACCTTTGGTAACTGCTTTAGTAGTGTTACCAACCGCATCTAATGGGTCGGTAATATCGCGTACCGATTGTGGCAAACCTGCCATCTCTGCAATACCGCCAGCGTTATCAGTGATTGGACCGTAAGCATCAAGTGCAACCACAATACCGGCCATCGATAACATAGCGGTTGCTGCAATTGCAATGCCGTACAAGCCAGCCAGCCAATATGCTGCGAAAATTGCAGCACATACAAACAGTACTGGATAAGCAGTCGACTTCATCGAAATACCAAGGCCAGCAATAATGTTTGTACCGTGACCCTTAGTAGAAGCTTCAGCAATATGCTGTACTGGCTTGAACTGCGTGCCGGTGTAGTACTCAGTAATCCATACCAAGCCTGCTGTTAGTAAGAGACCTACTACTGTTGAGCCAAACAAACGCCATTGACTACCAGGAATGCCCAAAGCGTCGTCCGGCATGACGTAGTTGGTGACGAAGTAGAAAGCGATCAATGACAAACCACCGGCAATGATGAGACCTTTATATAAAGCGGGCATCACATTCTTCATGCCAGGCGTAGCTTTTACAAACGAGCAACCGATGATGGAGGCAATGATTGAAACGCCACCGAGTACTAATGGATAAATGATCGCTGCTACTGGTGCCCCAGTCACCATGAGCGAACCCAACACCATGGTTGCAATCAAAGTCACTGCATACGTTTCAAATAAATCAGCGGCCATACCGGCACAGTCGCCAACGTTATCGCCAACGTTGTCAGCAATCACCGCAGGATTGCGTGGATCATCTTCAGGAATACCCGCTTCCACTTTTCCTACCAAGTCAGCACCAACGTCTGCGCCCTTAGTAAAGATGCCACCACCTAAACGGGCGAAAATTGAAATCAGCGAAGAGCCAAATGCCAAACCAATTAGTGGGTGCAATACAGAAGAGAGGTCTTGTCCTGCGCCAATAGAGACAAGGAACATGAAGAACAAGCCAACACCCAAGAGGCCGAGGCCCACTACCAACATGCCGGTAATGGCACCACCTTTAAACGCCACATTGAGTGCTTCATTCATTCCCTTAGTAGCTGCTTCTGCAGTACGAACGTTTGCACGCACTGAGACATTCATACCAATAAAACCGCAAGCACCGGAAAGCACGGCGCCGATAACAAAACCAATGGCAGTCGCAAAATCGAGGAAGAGCGCCATCAAAATGGTCAGGATTACCCCAACTACGGCGATCGTCTTATATTGGCGTGCCAAATAGGCTGCCGCACCCTGCTGAATCGCCTCCGCAATTTCTTGCATCTTGGCATTGCCCGTACTTTGCTTCAAAATCCAGCCGCGCATCACAAAACCGTAAACCACGGCCAGGACACCGCACGCCAAGGCAAAATACAAGCCTAAAGTGACATTACTCATGCTTGAACTCCCTAAAGTTAATCATTTGTTAATCTTTATTGATTTGCATAACCTGCACTTAGGTAGACCCGGTTCCCGAAAGCTTTAAACTATGGTCTTTAAGTAGTACCAGTATGTAACAGAATCACCCCTGCGCCCCCTCTATAGGATCAGGGTATTTACTAATCACTATTCGGAGTATTTATGAGTCTCGACAACGTCAAGCCAGGTAAAAAGATCCCTGAGAGCTTCAACGTCATTATTGAAATCCCAATGAATGCGGATCCAATCAAGTATGAAGTAGATAAAGAGAGTGGCGCTATTTTCGTTGACCGTTTTATGGGTACTGCAATGCACTATCCATGTAACTATGGCTACATCAATAAAACAATTGCTGGTGATGGCGACCCTGTTGACGTTCTCGTGATTACTCCATTTCCATTGATCCCAGGTGTGGTTGTTAGCTGCCGCGCAATTGGTGTTTTACAAATGGAAGATGAAGGCGGTCAAGACGCAAAGCTGTTAGCTGTTCCAGAAGACAAAATTTTGCCTATCTACACTCACTGGCAAAAACCAGAGGACATCAATCCTTTGCGCTTAAACCAAATTCAACACTTCTTCGAGCACTATAAAGATCTTGAAAAAGGCAAATGGGTAAAAGTGAAGGGTTGGGGTGGCGTTGCAGAAGCTCACCAGGAAATCCTGGAAGGTATCGAGCGCTACAACAAAGAGAACAAGTAATTTTTTAAATTATTAAAAGGCTTTGTGAATCGGAGTGAGTGCACAAAAAATTGCTTTAGCCCAGATCAACCCATTACTGGGTGATTTGGCTGGCAACGCGCAACTGATTCACAAGTCCGCTCTAGAGGCCTATTCCCAAGGCGCCAAACTCGTAGTAACCCCTGAGCTCTCGCTCACTGGCTATCCCCCAGAAGACCTATTGCTCCGCCCAGCTTTTATTGCAGCAGCGCAAGAGCAACTTGAACTCTTAATGAAAGAGCTCGCTCAGTATTCTGATCTGACTGTTATCGTCGGACACCCTAAAAAGACAGCAGCAGGCTTGCAAAACTACGCTTCCGTTTTACAAAACGGCAAAGTCATTGCAGCCTATGCAAAACAGGAATTGCCTAACCATGAAGTCTTCGACGAAGTACGTTACTTCGTTCCCGGTAATCAAGCTTGTGTATTTGAATGCGAAGGCATTTGTTACGGATTAATTCTGTGTGAAGATGCCTGGCATGCTGGCCCCGCTAAACAAGCACATGCCGCTGGCGCACAAGTGCTGCTTGTGCCAAACGCATCACCCTATCACTTGAAAAAAGAAGCACTACGCATTGATGTACTGCGTGACCATATTGCTCAAACCAAAATGCCGCTGGTCTATGTCAATGCCGTTGGTGGCCAAGATGAATTGGTTTTTGATGGCGGATCATTTGCGTTAAATAGCAAAGGTGAGGTTGTAATGGCCATGCCTCAGTTTGAAACGGGTTTAGGCATTGTTACAGCCTCCTCATCCGGCGAACTGGAAAAAGGCTCAATTACCCCACCCCAGTCTGTTGAAGCGCAGGCCTATCAAGCATTGGTCTTAGGTGTACGTGACTATGTCACCAAAAATCGCTTCCCTGGCGTGATCATTGGGCTATCTGGCGGCGTGGACTCAGCATTGGTTCTTGCAATTGCTGTAGACGCTCTAGGCGCTGACAAGGTACGTGCAGTCATGATGGCTTCCCGCTATACGGCAGACATCTCCTGGATCGATGCACGGGAGATGGCACAGAACCTAGGTGTGCAATATGATGAGATTCCGATCAGCGGACCAGTTGATGCTTTAGAGGCTTCTCTAGCCGAACAATTTAAAGGCTTAAAGGTCGATGCCACTGAAGAGAACATTCAGGCACGTGTACGCGGCACCCTACTCATGGCTCTATCCAATAAAACCGGTCGCCTGGTTTTAACTACCGGTAACAAAAGTGAAATGGCTGTTGGCTACTGCACTCTCTACGGAGATATGGCCGGCGGCTTTGCAGTGATTAAAGATATTGCCAAGACTTTGGTGTATCGCTTGTGCGCTTATCGCAATAGCATTAAGCCGATCATTCCAGAACGTATTTTGACTCGCGCCCCTTCAGCAGAATTGCGCCCCGACCAAAAAGATCAAGACAGCCTGCCTTCATATGAAGTGTTAGACGGTATTGTTGAGCGCTACATGGAGCAAAACCAATCGATCGCCCAGATTATTGCCGCAGGCTTTGATGCGGAGAGCGTAGAAAAAGTTACTCGCCTCATTAAGCTCAATGAATATAAGCGCCGTCAGGCGCCCCCAGGGGTTCGTGTCACAACCCGTGCTTTTGGGCGGGATTGGCGCTATCCAATCACATCACAATTTAGAGCCTAGACGTCCAGAAAATAGGCATTTTTTGGCAAGCCATTGAAGTTCTAGGTATGATTACTGCATTAGGGGGAATAAATGAAATTAATTACATCCATCATTAAGCCGTTCAAGCTCGACGAAGTCCGTGAATCTTTGGCTGAAGTAGGCGTTACAGGCCTGACAGTAACTGAGGTTAAGGGTTTTGGCCGTCAGAAAGGTCATACTGAACTCTATCGTGGCGCTGAATATGTAGTCGACTTTCTGCCGAAGGTAAAAGTAGAAGCTGTAGTTGCTGATGACCGCGTAGACGCTGCTATCGAAGCCATTACTAAAGCCGCTCGTACTGGCAAAATTGGTGACGGCAAGATTTTCGTTACTGCAGTTGAACAAGTAATTCGCATTCGTACCGGTGAAACCGATAACGCAGCAGTTTAACGATCGCTTTAATGCTTTACTCAAAACAGCGGCTTAATTAGCCGCTGTTTTTATTTGGATTAACGTAATTGAGAATCTGTGGAAGTTGCTGGAACGACAGACTGAACAATCTCAGCTGGCTCCAAAATAATGGTCTTGCTGCTCGTATTGCCAGTGCGCACCTTTGCACCTTGGTAATACAAATCTATTTGATTCAAGCCGCCCGTTAAGACCTTGAATGGTGGCTTGCCATAGACGCTAGCCCCAACTCCAGGCTCAAGCATTTTGTTTTGAGTTTTACCGGCAGCATCTACCACACAAACCGTTTGCGCTGTCTTGGATTGCAAATACACCATGTCACCCGCCTTTTTAGGTGCGTCTGGTTTGTAATTGAGAGCCGAAGCATCGGCAAGTGGGCACTCAGCTGTAACGACTGCAGCAACAGACTGAGTAGACGGAGCAGGAGCAGGAACAGCAGCTGCAGGTTGGGCGGCTGGCGCTTGCTCAGCAGGCACGCTTGCTGGCGGCGTCTCTGGTGCAACTTCTTGAACAAGAACCACCTCTTCTTTGACTGACTCAGGGAAGAAGAGCGGACGTAAGTTGACCAAGGAAAAAATTACGGCTGCAGCAATTGCTAACAACAGAATGATTTTCTTTTTTGGATCTACGGATGCTTTTGACTTCACGCTGTAATCAACAACGCTTGGCGTTATTTTTTTCGCATCATTCTTTTCGGTTTTAGACTCTGCAGCTTTGGCTAGCGGAGTGGCATCTTTCTCTTCTATAGATTCTTTTGACTTTTCAGGCTTTGCATTTTTTTCTACTGCAGAGGCTTTTGTCTCCTCCTGCAATTTTTCTTCCACTTCAACTGGTTTAATGGGTTGCGCTACTCCAGAAAAATCAAATGCTTCTTCTGGGGTGAGTTTTAATAAACCAGCAACTTTTTTTGCTGCCGTGAATTTAATTTGAGCACCATAAAAACTACTACTCTCACCATTCTCAATCTGCTCAATTTGACGAGCAGATAGGCAAGCCATTCCAGATAAATCCTTCGTGCTTAGACCAAGGCTTTCTCTAGCCTTAGTAAAAGCTTCTTTACGAATCTCTGGAAGTTTTTCTGATTTATTCACTACGCGGCAACTACCTTATATGGAAGTAACAAGATTGATACTAATACCAAAATGGTGCAAGGGTAATTAGCTGCCAAGCTAATTATTTAAAGGGTGGTTTTCAAGATTGGACTCGAGATATTTCTTCACTAAAACCTGAACTGAATCGGCATGCATTTTATCCATCACTCTTGCCTTGTGAACCTTAATCGTGGCATCGGTTGTTCCTAGTTTTACCGCAATATCCTTGTTTAAAAGGCCCTTTACAAGCCATCCACACACTTCACGCTCTCTCGGGGTCAGGCTTTCATAATCCTTTTTAGCCTCAACATCTAAAGAAACGCGCTTAAGCTGGCGACTGTCAAAGTCAATTGCTTCTGCAACCGCTTTTAAAAGCTCTTCAAGGTTAAATGGCTTAAATAAGAAATCGACCGCCCCCTTCTTGAGTCCCTGAACAATTTGATGGGGGTGGCTTTGGCCGCTAACAAAGATGATAGGGGTCTTGCGTCCGAACTTGAGAAGCCTGTCCTGCAAATCTAAGCCTGTCATATCAGGCATCTGCATATCTAGCAGAATGACTGCTGGGGATACAGGCACAGACTTCTCTAGAAACTGGGTTGCAGAGGCATAGTCTTCAACTAAGTAGCCAAGTTCCCGCAGCATTCTGGAGAGAGAAATGCGCATGGATTCATCATCATCAATTAAGTATATGTGGCCGACTTTAGTCATTGAATTCAAAGGAAAAAGTAATAGTTGAGCTAATGTACTGCAGTGCTTTTCAGTAAGCTATTAGCTATCAAGCTAATATTTAGGCCTAAATCAATGATTTCATTGACATATTTATACTGCATTGCAACAATTTGGGAACGTGCCACCCCCGGCAGGACCCTCAAATCGATCTCACGGCACAATAGAGCCTTTCGACACAAACCTTTTCTGGAGTAATAAGCATGAAACGCCTTAATGAACGCTCGCGCATGGTCACCGAAGGGGTTGCTCGCGCACCTAATCGTTCGATGTATTACGCAATGGGTTACGAAGAAAAGGATTTCGTAAAGCCTATGGTTGGCGTTGCGAATGGGCATTCCACCATTACTCCTTGCAATAGTGGCTTGCAAAAATTAGCTGATGCTGCGGTTGAAGCTCTCGAAGCAGCAGGTGCAAAAGCACAATTGTTTGGTACGCCAACAGTTTCTGATGGTATCGGTATGGGTACTGAGGGTATGAAATACTCCCTCGTCTCACGCGAAGTCATTGCCGACAGTATTGAAGTTTGTGTCAATGGCCTTTGGCAAGACGGTGTAGTTGTGATTGGTGGTTGCGATAAAAATATGCCAGGTGGCATGATGGCTTTAGCTCGCACCAACGTTCCTGGTATTTATGTTTATGGCGGCACTATTAAGCCAGGCCATTACAAAGGCAAAGAGCTCAATATTGTTTCTGCATTTGAAGCAGTTGGCGAATTTACCTCTGGCCGACTCAGTGAGGAAGATTTAAAAGGCGTTGAGCAGCACGCTTGTCCGGGCAGCGGCTCCTGTGGTGGCATGTATACAGCGAACACCATGAGTTCTTCATTTGAAGCACTGGGCATGAGCCTTCCCTACTCTTCTACGATGGCTAACGTTGATGCTGAAAAGGTTGCCAGCGCAGCTGAATCAGCGCGTGTTTTAGTTGAAGCAGTCAAAAATAACCTGCGTCCACGCGACATCATCACTAAAAAGTCTATTGAGAACGCTGTAAGTGTCATCATGGCTGTTGGTGGCTCTACCAATGCGGTATTGCATTTCTTGGCCATTACTAGCGCTGCTGAAATCGACTGGACCATTGATGACTTCGAACGCATTCGTAAGCGCGTTCCAGTAATCGTGGATATGAAACCATCTGGCACTTACTTAGCTACTGATTTGCATCAAGCCGGTGGTATTCCACAAGTGATGAAGATTTTGCTCGATGGAGGATTGCTTCACGGCGATTGCATGACAATCACTGGTAAAACCATTGCTGAAACATTGAAAGATGTGCCATCAGTCCCTCGCGCTGATCAGAAAGTCATTCGCACCTTAGATAATCCTTTGTATAAACAAGGTCACTTGGCAATTCTCAAAGGAAATATCTCTCCCGAGGGTTGCGTTGCTAAGATTACCGGATTGAAGAACCCGTCCATCACTGGTCCAGCACGCGTCTTTGATTCCGAAGATGATGCTATGGCAGCCATCATGGCGCAGAAGATCAAAGATGGTGACGTGGTTGTCATTCGTTACGAAGGCCCTAAAGGCGGTCCCGGTATGCGTGAAATGCTCGCCCCCACATCTGCCCTCGTTGGCCAAGGTTTAGGCGAGTCTGTAGGTCTTATTACCGATGGCCGTTTCTCTGGTGGCACATGGGGCATGGTAGTTGGCCACGTAGCTCCTGAAGCTTATGTGGGCGGCACGATTGCCCTCATCAATGAAGGTGACTCAGTAACAATCGATGCTCACAAATTGCTGATTCAACTTAATGTAGATGAAGCCGAGATTGCAAAGCGTCGCGCAGCCTGGAAACAGCCTAAGCCACGTTATACCCGCGGCTTATTGGCTAAATATGCAAGTTTGGCGAGCAGCGCTAGCAAAGGTGCGGTGACGGACTTGGATTTAAAAATCTAAGTTGCTACACCAAAGAAAAAGCCCCTAAGTAAAACTAGGGGCTTTTTTATTACCTCAGCATTGCTGCTGAATCTAAATCTTAGTGCTTCATAGCTCCGCCATGACCTGCGCCTGCACCCATCGCATTTACAGGCATCTTCACTTCAACTTCACCTGCTTTAGCGAATTTGAGTTTGACTGGAACAGTTTCACCAGCGGTTAATGGCGCCTTGATGTTCATGAACATGAGATGCAAGCCACCTGGCTTTAATTCCACAGCACCGCCAGCAGGCACAGCGATATCTTTAACCTGACGCATTTTCATAACATTGCCATCCATCGCCATTTCGTGCAATTGCACTTCACCAGCAACTGGTGAGCTTGCGGATACCAATTGATCAGCAGCACCTTTGTTTTCAATCTTCATAAAGCCACCTGCAACTTGCTGTCCAGGAACAGTAGCACGCGTATAAGCATTTTCAATTTGTACGCTACCAACTTTAGCGTTTTGTGCATTTGCAAAGCCACCAAAACCAAAGCCGATTGCTGAGATCAACAATGCTTTTAATAAAGTATTACTTTTCATTCTTACTCCCCTTAGTTAAATACAAATTCTGATTCTTATTGAGCCAAATATCTACTAAATTACATTGTCCTACTTTAAATCGATCTTAGAAAAATCACTATTTCGATGGTTTATCAGAGTCTATTAAAGGATATGCATCAGCCACATAAGCAGGCCCCTTAGATAGCATCACAATAAATGCTGCAATAGCCAAGGTCAGCACCAAGGCTAAGAAGAAGATTTCCGTACTAATTACCAAAATATCAATAATTCTTTGCGCCTTAGTAGACAGCAATAGCCTTGAGAGCAAGCTTGGCAGAGCTAAGGCCAAACTTCCAAATACGATAAATTGAGGAAGCTCGTGCAAGACCTTGCGCTCAAGATCCGGCTCGTAGACTTGATAACCGGGTAACTTTCTAAACCATTTACTCATGCTGCCAGCCTGTCGTAATAGCTATGCGAGTTACCACGTTGAAAAATGCCTTTCTTACTAGCTAACTCACTCTTTAAGACTTCCAAGCGTTCCTCAATCATGGCATAAACCGGTCTGAGGGATTTGGCTTGCTCTGATAACAAGCTGCTCAGCTCCCTTTTAGAGAAAGCACTCATGCCAGCAGTACCCATCAAAGCAAAGATACCTGTACCTAATTGACGTTTATATTTCTCAATATCATTTATCTTCTTATAAAGGACAGCCAATTCTTTTAAGTGTGCCCTACCCAGCTTTTGGGGGACATATCCTAGATAGTGATCATTAAAGCCCTGGATAAAGGCATTATCAGTAGGCAAATCCTTTGGGAGCTTGACCACAAATGCTCTCCTAGATGATTGATTGATCCAGATATACCGAATCAACTCTACACAAGAGTAGCGATCAATAGGCTTGCGTGATGGAAAGCGATTATCACAGTAATGCCCCTCTATCCGCTCCGCCGGCAGTAGCACCTCTTGGGAAAGCTTGGTAATAATTTGTTTTGCTGTAGCCCCATTCTCTGGGCGTTCAATAATGGCGTACATTAAAACCTCCAATTTCAACCTCAAATCAAAGGCAAGTTTTCTTGCCCAACAACATGGCAAAGCCATGCATACAAAGTGAGTTAAGAGTCAGTAGGAGGCGCTCTCGAGGGTAGCGTAACCCAAGCAGATAGAATCTGCGGGGGTTGATAAGTAGATAGCGATTGAGTGGCGTAGCTTTGAGGAGCCACAAACTCAAACGCACTAATGTCAGGCAACAAATAAATCGGCTGAACCACGCAGTATGGGCAGTGACCAGCCATGACAGCAGATGGAGACGAATCTTCATCCACGATGACCTGAGTCATCTTAGTGCCGCTGGTAGTGCAAATCTCAACGACAAATCCTTGACCATTGCTGGCCAAAGATAAAGCCTGTGAAACAGCAGGCGCAAGCGCACCCAGCAAGATAGCCAGAGCGGCTATCCAGTGGATGAGTTTGCGGTGCTTAATTAAATACATTTTCAGAAATCAAACATTTCTAATTACCAACTCATTGTCTTAGTGCCGTCTTTGAATAAAGCGTCACCTGTAACCTTAGGGCTTCCGAGCTTCACGCCAGCAATCAAATCAGATTCTGAATAACCAGCTTGTTTTAAGCACATTGGACACATAATCACGAGACCGCCTTTAGCAATTATTTCGGATAATTCTTTTTGCTGGTCAGCAAACTTTTCTGAGCCAGCCTTCACACCTAAAATTACTGCTTTGTCATTCAAGAAAATGCTCAATGGATGACCATTTGCAGAATGATGCTTGCCAAAATTAATAGCCATCGTTGAACGATGCGTTTCATCAGTTGATAAATTAATAAATAAAGGATCGTTCGCACCAGCAAAAGCTGAGAGTGACAAAGCGGCTAATAAAGCGATTAACACTGATTTCAAAGTCTTGATGAACATATCCTACTCCCTGTTAAATTTAACGAATAATTTTCTCGGTAATACTCATCACCTATTTGACTTACATCAAATACTCAACTCCCAATACCGACTGAATCATCAATTCTTTTGAAATACAATCCAAATATACAAATAGAGCTTACTGGCTGAGGGCTTTATCTGGCTGCCAGCTGTAGCCACGAGCCTTCATACAGGCCGAGTAAAGCTCTTGATTGGTTTGCACCCCCGAATAACCGTTATATCCACTCCACCCAGGACCCCAACCATACCCCCAGCCAAAACCACCTTGACTGTATCCATAGGGTTGCTGAGACTCCTGAAGACAGGCGTAGTTGTCTTGATTAAATTGGAGTGGCGCAACATCACTTTTAACCCAAGTACCTGGCTGATTTGCACAAGCATAAAGAATTAAAGACAATAAAAATAATAAGAATTTAAATATTCGTATTAGCATAAGTATTTAATTTCTGATTAAGAATCAATCTAATCTAATTCACAATTTTTAAGAGTAGATAAGGAGTTTTATTGTTACAAAATTATGACTTTGATCCAAATAAAAATAGATATATTAAGCTACTGACTCACAAACCAGGGATGTTTTGGCCCTACAACTACAGGGCAAGATATGGGTTGTATCCGTCAATTGGTAAATGGGATTTCTTACCCATTCAATATCACCCTTTAATAGCTTTACACGACAACCACCGCACTCACCCTCCTTACAATCCGCATCAGGCAAATGAGCCCAAAGCGTATTTAGAAGCACGCCCTCCTCAATTGGGAGATTTTCGCCATTAATAGACAAAGAGAGTGGTTCAATGATTTTCATACGAGTTGTTTGGCGGACTCTTGCACTAATAATCAAGGTAAATATGCCATAAGCAAATAAACCCAAGGCTAGGCACCCAACAATTGAGCTTAGTATGATTAAACAGATCATTTTCACTTACCCATTCCGCTTAAGGGTCTTAATCCACATCCATAAGCCCGTTAACACGAGGATTGCCAGTACCCAACCCAAGATATTGCTCCATATCATCTCTCCAACCCCTTTGCCCCAAAAGTAAGCGCCTGAATGCAATTCACGCATCCACTGGTGAAGTGCAATCTTAGGATTTTCAAGCGCAGGAAGATCGCGATTTGCTTTCATCACTGGCATGTAAGGCTCCCAATGCATTCCATCAAAGGTTGCCATGGGCTTGCCGTCCGCCATCTCTCCTCTACCACCAGCAATTGCAAGCACCCTACCATCGGGTAAGGACGAAAGCTGCCTTACTCTGCCACGAATTAATGGTTTCCACTCCCCATTGGAAGTGGGTGACCATACTGCCATTCTTGTTGCCACTAGTGGCAATGGTTTATTTGGCAAAGCCGCAAGAAACATGATTTCTTGACCTGAAAAATGAGTAACTTCTTCGGCATTTCCATTGCTTACCTTATGCAGTCCTTGGGCGTTTCCTATCCATGCTATCTCATTACTAATCTCTAGATAAGCCATTACAGGGAGGCGCTCAGGAACTTTTTCAGCGCCAGACCAACTTAACGGAACCTTGATATTAGTAACACTTCTCATGGATATAAAGATGCCACTAAGCGCCATCAACAGGAATGGCAAAGCAAGAATAGTCCCAACCCAGAAGTGGGCACGGCGCATTGTCCAAGGATTTTTGTTTTTCATTATTGAAATCTCGCTATTACTTCAACACCAAATACCCGACCCCAGTCCTGAATGCCGGTTGTGGTTTGGTATTTAATATTTGACAAATTTTTTCCATACAAAGTGGTGGTAAGGGCAACTGAATCTACCAGCATGTCGTAACTGATTCCCGCATCAAAATTTGTGAAATTTCCAATTTTGACTGTTGGAACTGTTGAGGTAGCAGTAATTCCATAGTATTGAGCAACATACTTAACGCTACCAGTTATAGTGAACTTATCAATGCCATGAGCAAACGTAAAATCCCCAATATTTCTTGGAGTAATCAGACTTGTATATGCTCCACTAAGCGTAGTGAAATTTGTCCAACTTGCGCGGTAATTACTTCTCTCAGCAAACACGCCTTGGGTTGAATATTCAATACCGCTTCGATTGGTATCACTTTGGTTATAACATGCCGCATATATTCCGGTTGTTTGACCAATCACAGAAGATTCGGGCAACGAGCAATTTCTTACTGGTGTACCTGATAATCTATTATAGCCACCCAATATTTTTTCATTTGTAACCTGCCTAGAGAAATAATTGACTGCAGGATTTAATAGGGGTGATACTTTTTGCTCAACACCAAATTCAATTTTGGTTTGTTGATCATTTCCAAGTGTCACTCCAGGCATCGGTGTCACATTTTGAGGGGATTGATTTGCGCCGCCGTATCTTGCGTTCACTTTCGTCTCAGGCATTACTCGATACTGAGCGCCTAGAGTGTAGAACTTTGCAGGATTCAATGTCCTATTTGAATACTGCAGCGATGCATTTCTTTGACCCGCTTGACCACCAAAGTATGAGTCAAGACCATGCTGTACCTTAACTTGATCTTGTCGATAACTAACGTCAAAATTTAAATCCTTATCCAAAAAGGACTTTTCTAACTGCGTAAATAAACCTGTGGTACTTTCCTCGCGTTGAACTCCTTCGTAATAATTCATCCCAGTTGGGTTATTCCAATGCAAATAATCAGCCCCCAAGGTAACCCTATAAGTATCTTTAGCAAAAACATGCTTTAAATTCATAAAATTATTTTCATTGTTATTGCTATATGATGCCGCCGGAGCAGCCAATGTCTTTGGTGTGTTAAGGTTTTGATAACTCGTATTTCCTGAGATGCTTGCCAAGGTTGTATTAGTTTCATCCCAGGATTTTGTTGCATTCAGGATAAATAAATCATTATCTGAAGGATTTACATTCCAATTGCCAGGTGCTGTTGTGGAGGAAAAACTCTTGTTATAGTTTTGAATTTGCGAAGTGCCGCGGGCTACATACCCCATCACATCAATATTAAGCCCGTAAGCTTGCATACCTCCTTTAATAAGCCCTCCACCGGTTTGACTTCCAGCGTTATATGTCAGAGAGTTATAAACCGTTTCATTTGGGCCATCGGTGCTATTTTTAAAGACCAAGCCAGCAACATAAGCCTTTAAATCCTGATCGGTCATCACTTTTCCACCCCAAAGATCAGCTTGATAAGTGTTATATGTCCCGGCCGAACCCCTTAACTGAACCTCATCTTTTCTAGGCTTTCTAGTTTCAACCACAACAAATCCATCAACTGGTGCACCACTTGCAGTGGCTGAACCCACCATAGGACCTAAGGTCAATGAACTAGATCCCCGTACGATTTTAATTTCTTGAATTGAAAATACTGGGAGGGCGGCCAAAATTCTAGATGCCATATCCGGCTGCAAATAGGCCCCATCAACAATCCAGCGAAAATTTGAGTCGCCACGAATCATCAATCCACCAAATCCACCTTTTCTACTGCCGAGAGTACTTACAACACCAGATGCAGTGTTCATTACCTCAAAAATATTAGTGGCATGCAGCTCTTCAATTTGTTCCCTTGTAATCACCTCTACATGGGATTCGCTACTTGGTGCAGTTCTAAAAGGATTTTTCGGGCTATTAGAGTCCAAATTATCATGCCAACCCGATACAAGAACGGGTGGCATAGAAGGCTCTGCAGAATAAACCTCGGGAATAAGCAATGAGATACCCATTGCAACTACTAATTTTTTCAACTTCATTTTTAACTCAACACAAATACACAGCAACTTATAGCTGCCAATTACATAGCTAGACGCTATGCCCTAAAAAAGATTTAGGCTTGTGTGGGAGGTGCTGCTGAAGGAGGAGTTACCCAAACAGCGAGTGGCTTGGGTGATTGATAGAAAAGTGCTGGCAGCAAAGCCAATGTTTGCGGTGCTTGGAATGTAAGGTTCGTATTGAATGCTGGGGTGATGCTGTTTTGAGCAACACAATAAGGACATGGCTGAGCTTGTTCCGCCACCTCTTGCTCATCGCCTTGCACTTGAATCTGAATCTTACTGCCATCAACCGAACAAATCTCCATCGCAAAACCTTGGCCGTGTTTAGCAAGCGATACTGCTTGAGAAACGGCGGGCGCAAGCGCACTCATTGCAATGGCTGCAGCTGCAATCCAGTGAATGAGGCGGTTTTTATGGAAATACATTATGGTGGGATTTTATCGGAATTTTGTATTTCTTTTGCGCTTCTCTTGTTTTTGGCATGAAAAAAGGGGCTGATGCCCCTTTTCCCTTTGAAATCGCTATTTCTAGCGGGTTTCTTTATGCTACTGCCTTTTTCTTGCCAATCAACTTGCCAATCAATGGCCAGAAGAGGAGAACCAATGCAAGAGTAGTAATAAAGCCTACCAAGTAGTTGGAGAAGAAAATATCCAAGCTTCCTTGAGACAACAACATAGATTGGCGGAAAGAATCTTCAGCACGGTCACCCAGCACCAAGGCCAAGACCATTGGCGCCATTGGGTAATCTAATTTCTTAAAGAGATAACCCAAAATACCGAAGCCCAACATCAACCACACGTCAAACATCGCGTTGTGAACGGTGTATGCACCCACTGCACAAATCACAATAATGACTGGCGCAATGATTGAGAACGGAATCCTCAAGATGGAGGCAAACAATGGCACGCAAGTGAGAACCACAAACAAGCCAGCCAAGTTACCTAAGTACATACTAGCGATCAAGCCCCAAACAAAGTCTGGCTTCTCTACGAAAAGCAAAGGACCAGGTTGCAAACCCCAGATCAACAAGCCACCGAGCAATACCGCTGCTGTTGGTGAGCCTGGAATACCGAGGGACAACATTGGGAGAAGCGCTGCAGTACCAGCAGCGTGGGCTGCAGTTTCTGGAGCTACGATACCCTCCATCTTACCGGTACCGAACTTGTCGCCCTCTTTAGAAACACGCTTAGCAACGCCGTAAGCCATGAAAGATGCAGGTGTTGCACCACCTGGAGTAATACCCATCCAGCAACCAATTAAGCAGCTGCGTAATGAGGTGGCCCAGTACTTAGGCAATTGTTTCCAAGTTTCCCAAACCACTTTGCCGCGAATCTTCGCTGCCGCACCTTGGAACGCCAAGCCCTCTTCCATAGACAGGAGAATCTCACCGATACCGAACAAACCGATCACAGCGATCAAGAAGTCAAAGCCGCGCATCAATTCTGGGTTGCCGAATGTCAAGCGCAATTGGCCAGTAACGGTATCCATACCAACAGTAGCCAATGCGAAGCCCAACATCATTGCTGAGATGGTCTTGAATGGTGATCCCTTGTTCATACCCACAAAACTACAGAAGGTAAGCAGGTAGACCGAGAAGAACTCTGGTGGACCAAATTGGAGTGCAAACTTCGCAACCAATGGCGCCAAGAAGGTAATCATCACGATCGCAAAGAAAGCGCCCACAAATGAAGATGTGAAGGCTGCGGTCAATGCTTCACCAGCTTTACCATTACGGGCCATTGGATAACCATCAAAGGTTGTCGCAACGGACCACGGCTCACCAGGAATATTAAAAAGCACCGATGTAATCGCTCCGCCAAACAACGCACCCCAGTAAATACAGGAGAGCATGATGATTGCGGAAGTTGGTGGCATTGTAAATGTCAACGGCAGCAAAATCGCAATACCGTTTGCACCACCCAAACCTGGTAACACGCCGATGATCACGCCAAGCGTTACACCTACCAACATTAACAGCAAGTTAAAGGGTGTCATTGCAACGGCAAAGCCGTTGAATAGAGCGCTAATTTCTTCCAACTTGAACTCCTTTTTTAATCTTTTTTAATAGTTATTATTTTTTAACGTACACCCAAGAACTCAAGTGGGTTAAACCAAGATCCGTGTGGCAATGGAACTTGGAACCAGTACTCGAACATAAGGTAGAGGGCGGCGCTCACACCTACAGCCACAGCAACAGCCTTCCAAATTGGATATTTCCCTAACCACACCATAAATATTGCAATGTATAGAGCAGCGGAAACATAAATGCCAATCAATTGCACGCCCAACACAAAGACGATTGCTGGCAAAAGTACGGCCATCACTTGCTTTAAAGGCTCGCTATCAACAAAAGATTCTGTTTTCTTTTTCTTGTTAACAATGGCAGCTTGATAAAGTGTGACTGTGCTTGAAAGGAGAATAATCAAACTGATGTAGAACGGGAAATATCCTGCCTCAGGGCCATCAGAACCCCAGCTAGCACCCAGCTTTAGGCTGCCAATCATTACTGTCAAGCCAATAGCGAGGAACCCGATAGAAGTAATAATATCCATCGCCCTCACACTAATTGCTGACTCTTGATTTGAATTATTTGTATGTTCAGACATTTTTATATTTTTTGTAAAGTTGGTTAACGCATTTACTCAAAAAATGGGACCCCCTACTGGAGGCCCCACCTTGAAGTTGCAAAATTACTTAGCTAAGAATCCAGCATCACCCATCAACTGCTTGTGCAAAGCTTCGTTCAAAGTGAGCCAGTTTCGGAACTCTTTACCAGTCATGAATGTCTGATTGAATGCACCATCAGCCATGAACTTTTTCCATTCAGCTGTCTCACGAACCTTCTTAAACAAATCGATATAGAAGTCCACTTGCTCTTGGGTTACACCTGGTGCCATGAAGATGCCGCGCAACATAACGTAGTCAGTTGGAACGCCCGCTTCTTTACAGGTAGGTACGTCATACCAAGATTGGGTTGGAGTGATTTTTTCTTTGTATGGCATACGTGTGTCATCAAATACACACAATGCACGCAACTTACCAGCGCGCCACTGAGCAACCGCTTCAATTGGATTGTTCACAGAAGAATCAATGTGGTTACCGACCAACTGAACCGCAACGTCGCCGCCTCCCTTGAATGGGATGTAAGTGAACTTAGCACCAGTTGCTTTCTCAATCGCTACTGTAATGATCTGGTCTTCAGACTTAGAGCCTGTACCACCCATTTTGAATTTACCTGGACCAGCTGCTTTAGCTGCGTCGATATACTCCTTAGCAGTCTTGTAAGGCTTTTCAGCGTTGTCCCACAAAACGAATTGGTCTAGTGCCAACATCGCTACTGGAGTGATGTCTTGCCAGTTAAATGGAACACCAGTTGCCAAAGGGGTAGTAAACAAGTTGGAGAGCGTAATCACGATCTTATTTGGATCGCCCTTCGCTTCTTTCATTGCCAAGAAACCTTCTGCACCAGCACCTGCACCCTTGTTCACAGGGATAACAGCCTGCTTCATCAAATTATTTTTAGTGATGATGCCTTGGATCATGCGCGCCATTTGATCAGCGCCGCCACCAGGACCAGCAGGAATAATGAACTCAACAGGCTTGGTAGGCTCCCACGCTGCAAATGCAGGTGAAACACCAGCTACACCAAGGGCGAGTGCGGTTGAAATCAAAGCCCCTTTTAACTTCATCTTCATAAAGTAAGTCTCCGTTGTGGTTAACCAATTTAAATTCGGCTTATTTGTTGTGTGAATGATTTTTAAACAAGATGTGCCAGTAAAACTTGACTGCCATCAATAATTTCGCAATCGAATCACACGAGCTTCTGAAATCTAGTAGAAACCCTGATAAATCAAGCCAAAGACCGCAGATAGTGTACTTATATCTGAGACAAAAAACCGCATTTAATGCACGAAAAATGCACTTTTTTTAAAATGCCATAAATGCTAATTTTTATTAAGGGTTTTCCCTTAAATTGAATGATGGTCAACCTTGTTTAACGGAAGCGATCGAGAAGTTTTTTACTCACTTTATCCAACTGTGTGGAGTCTTTGATTAAGAACTGCAAACCATTCGAGTCGGCGATTAGCAATGTATTGCCAGCAATCCTACGAATATCTTCTTCGCCTTTGAGGCGTATACGTGTTGGGCCACGATCGGTTTCAATGTCCCAAATACTTGGAGTAGCGAAGGTAGAGACTTTGGTGATTTTTTCAATGACCGGCATGAACTCTCGCTCGGCCAACTCTTCTTCAATCAATCCAAGTTCTGCTTCAGAAATCGCAGCCATGTTTGGAAACCAGCAAAGCTCTTTACCAGATTGATTCATGATGGCAATGCCAGCGCCAGGTGCGGTTATTGGAAAAGCTCTGACAGGATGCACGCCTACATGACGCTCGCCTTTGTTATCAATAAAGACTAGTCGACCTAAGGCATCACGCTCGAGTTGATGAGTGGATTGATTGATTTGCGTCATACCCCACCCCCAATTTTCTTGGCAACTTCTTCTAGTTTTTCTTCTTGCTGCTCGGCCTGTTCTTCTTCCAAGCTCTCTCCAATAGCGCCGCCCTCAACCAACTCTGCTGCATGGCGCAACTGGGCTTGATACAAAGTGTAATAAGCACCTTGCGCTTCCATTAGCTGCTCGTGTGAGCCAATTTCAACAATCTCACCTTTGTCTAAAACAACTAAGCGGTCTGCTTTTCTCAAGGTGGAGAGACGGTGCGCAATCGCAATCGTCGTGCGACCTTTAACTAAGTTATCTAAAGCACGCTGAATTTCTTTTTCAGTTGTCGTGTCTACAGATGATGTCGCCTCATCCAAAATCAAAATGCTTGGATTAATTAACAAGGCACGCGCAATGGAGATACGCTGACGTTCACCGCCCGACAAAGACTGACCGCGCTCACCAACCAGTGAGTCATAACCTAAAGGCAATCGCAGAATAAATTCATGGGCATGGGCTGCACGCGCTGCATCGATGATTTCTTCACGAGTGGCATCAGGTTTGCCGTAAGCAATATTCTCAGCAATCGTGCCAAAAAATAAAAATGGTTCTTGTAGCACAAGGCCAATGCGCTTGCGATAGTCGGCAATAGCGATGCTGCGAATATCGCGCCCATCCAATGAAATAGAGCCAGAGCTCACATCATAGAAGCGACAAATCAAGTTTACTAAAGTGCTTTTCCCTGATCCGCTATGCCCTACTAAGCCGATCATTTCACCAGGAGCAATATCTAAATCAATCCCTTTGGTAACAGCGCGATTACCGTAGCGGAAACCTACGCCACGCATAGAGATGCGGCCTTTGACCTCACCCAAGGGGGCTGGGTTAATGGGCTCAGGAACACTGGAGACGTGATCGAGAATATCAAAAATACGCTTAGCACCCGCAGCTGCTTTTTGGGTATGCGAAACAATGCGGCTCATTGAATCGAGGCGAATATAAAAACGTCCGATGTATGCCAAGAATGCAATCAAGACACCAACAGTGACTTTCTGATGCGCTACTTGCCAGATACCAAAACCCCATACCACCAACAAACCCGTTTCTGTCAGCAGTGTCACTGTAGGAGAAAACAAGCCCCAGACACGATTCACACGGTCATTAATTTGCAGATTATGTTTATTGGAATCTACAAAGCGTTTGAGTTCGCGATCTTCTTGTGCAAACGCTTTGACAACACGAATACCCGGAATCGTGTCAGCAAGAATATTGGTTACTTCAGACCAGATGCGATCAATCTTTTCAAAACCAAAACGTAGACGATCACGCACTACGTGAATCATCCAGACGATGAATGGCAAAGGCGCCAAGGTAACCAAGGCTAGCAAAGGATCGATAGATACCAAGATCGCAGCTGTCATGGTGATCATCAACACATCAGTTGCAAAATCGAGTGCGTATAAAGACAAGAAAACGCAGATGCGATCAGTCTCTGCGCCGATACGTGCAATCAAGTCGCCTGTACGTTTTCCACCGAAATATTCTAATGAGAGTTTGAGCAAATGCTCAAAAGTAGTGTTTCGCAAGTCAGCGCCGATACGCTCACTCACTAAAGCAAGTAAATAGGTTTTCCACCAACCCAAGCCCCATGCAACGATCGCAGCACCAAACAAAGCCAAGAGATACATGCTGGCCAAATGGAAATCAATCGGGTTACCCTTCTCATATGGGATCAACACGTGATCCATTAGCGGCATCGTGAGATACGGCGGAATTAATGTTGCGCCAGTGGATAACAGAGTCAATACAAAACCGAGTAGTAATTGTTTTTTGTATGGACGGGCAAAACGCCAAAGCTTAAATAATGTCCAAGTGGATGGCGGAACATCATCTTCAGGATCGCAAGTTGGGCAACTTTCAGAGTTTGCCGGCTTAGGACTTAAGCAAGCTGGGCATACCTGTTTATCGTACTCACCAACCTCACCACTACTAATTTCTTCACCACGATTGAGTTGCTTAAAGCTCGATTGCAATCGAAGCACCTGGGGATTTACAGCTAAGGTGAAATTCCAAGACTTGAGTAACTTATCGGCAGTTTCTAGCCTTAAATTCCCTACTCCTGCATGATCGCCATGGACTAAATGGGTGCCTTGACCCAACTGCCAAGACTCAAATACCTTGCCATCTGTCCAAAATAGGCCCTCTTGACTGAGTAAAAGCAGGCTTTTTTCAAAGCGCAAATCCGCATCCAGATCGAGCTCAACCCAAGCCAGCAGGTCTTCAGGACTCTTTACTGGGGTATTTTGATTCGCTAAAACAATTTCCCAAGCGCTTGGCAGCGCGGGTGCAAAAGGTAAGATTTGTGGCTTCATTGACCTTAAAAGTATAGTGGAGCTGAATTATTTAGATTTATTACTCCTGTCAACTTTAGGGGGTCAAAAGCCGTTAAATTGTCTATATAGGCCTTTTTATGTATTTTTGCTATTTTTGTGAGTTTTTCAATAACTACTAGAAACAGAGAGACTGTCTGACGCGTCAAAGCCAAAACCCAGGCGACGGCCATCGCAACACAGCATATGCCCCAATTACTAGATAAATCCATCGAGATTCTGAGCGTTAAGCATCTCCGTGGCCCCAATATGTGGACCTACCACCCTGTTATCGAGGTTTGGGTCGATATTGGCGATTTAGAGGATTACCCCTCTAACCTCATTCCTGGCTTTTACGATCGTCTTGTGAAAGCAATGCCAAGCTTGGTTGAACATCGTTGCAGCTATGGCGAAACTGGCGGGTTCTTAAAGCGCGTCGAGGAAGGCACTTGGCCTGCTCACATCATGGAGCACCTGACGCTTGAGCTACAAAATTTAGCCGGCATTCCTGGTGGGTTTGGCAAAGCACGTGACGGTGATCGTCGTGGTGTTTACAAAGTCATGGTTAGCGCCATCAACGAAGAGGTCACATTAACTGCCCTCAAATATGCACGTGATCTTTACTTAGCTTTGGCACAAGACAACAGTGATTGCGCTGCTCTAGTGCAAACCATCATCGAAAATTTACGTGACCTTGGTGACGATCTTTTACTTGGTCCAAGTACTGCTTGCATTGTTAATGCTGCTGAAGAGCGTGGCATTCCATCGATTCGTTTATCTGAAGGTAACTTAGTGCAGTTGGGATATGGCGCTAAGCAACGTCGCATCTGGACGGCTGAGACCGATCAAACAAGCGCTATTGCAGAAACGATTTCTCGCGACAAAGATTTAACCAAGAGCTTACTGCGTAGCGCAGGCGTACCAACACCTGAAGGGAGAACCGTCACCAGCCCTGATGATGCATGGGAAGCAGCGCAAGATATCGGCTTGCCAGTGGTAGTGAAACCGATCGATGGCAATCATGGTCGTGGCGTATTTATTAATCTCTACACCCAACAAGAAATTGAAGCTGCCTATGCAGTTGCGATTGATGAAGGTAGCGAGGTATTGGTTGAGCGTCACATTGTTGGTGATGAACATCGCTTGCTCGTAGTTGGCAATAAAGTCGTTGCTGCTGCAAAAGGTGAAACGGTTTGGGTCACCGGTGATGGCAAACACACCGTTAATGAACTCATTCAAATTCAGATTAACTCTGATCCACGTCGTGGCACTGCTGAAGAACACCCTCTTAATCCAGTTCGTATTGACTCTGCAGTAGAGCTTGAACTAGCGCGCCAGAAATTAACTGGTGACAGCATTCCTGCTGTTGATCAAAAAGTATTGATTCAAAGTAACGGTAACGTTGCATTTGATGTCACTGATTTAATTCACCCAGATGTTGCTAGCCAAGTAGCTTTAGCTGCTCGTGTTGTGGGCTTAGAAATCGCTGGTGTTGATTTAGTTGCACAAGACATTAGCAAACCACTAGCGGATCAAAATGCCGCTATTGTTGAGGTCAATGCCGGCCCTGGTTTATTAATGCACCTAAAGCCAGCAAGCGGTAAACCCCAGCCTGTTGGCAAAGAGATTGCAAACCACCTCTTCCCTCCAGGTGCGGACTTCCGCATCCCAGTAGTTGGTGTTTGTGGTGAACGTGGCAAAACCCCTGTTGCTGAAATGATTGCGCACTTCTTGCGTCTAACCAACGTCTATGTTGGTCTTTCTTGCAGCAAGGGCCTGTTCTTTGGCAATCGCGCCATCCCGAATTCCAACGCATCCAATTGGGAGAATGCACGTCGCACCCTTCTCAATCGCGCTGTAGAAGCGGTAGTCATTGAGAACAATCATTTATCGATGCTAATTGAAGGCTTAGCCTACGATCGTTGCCAGGTCGGCGTAGTGTTGAATGTCGACCCCAAAGCCAACTTCCCGCAGTATGCAATCTACGATGAAGATCAAGTCTTTAGCATTGTTCGAACTCAAGTAGATGTTGTGCTACCCACAGGCGTAGCTGTTCTGAATGCCGACGATCCAATGTGCGTGCAAATGGCAGAACTTTGCGATGGCGAAGTAATATTCTTTAGCGAGAATCCTGAATCTGAAATCGTGAAGACACATCTTCTAAATGGTGGACGTGCAGTCACGGTTGGCAAACAACAAATTACTCTGAAGTCTGGCAAATTGGATCAGAAATCTATTCCGGTTCCACGCCACTCTGAGGCAAACAGCTCTACTCCTTGGAAGACTATGAATTTAGGCGCAGCGATTGCCGCCGCCTGGGCTTTAGATATTCCGTTTAATGTTATTGAAGCAGGTGCGGAAACTTTCGTGCCTGACGCCACCACTGCTACAGGGGCTTAATTGGAAATTACCCGTATTCGCATGTTGCGCGGCCCAAATTTATGGAGCCGTCATACCGCTTTAGAAGCTATTGTTTCCTGTGATGAATCAGAGCGCTCAATCGACTCGATTCCCCAGTTTGAAATCAAGATTCGTGAACGCTTTCCGCAACTTGGTAGCATGCGTCGCGGCGGCCACAATGAAGTACTTTCGCTTGCACATGCTTTAGAGCATGCAGCCCTAGGTCTGCAAGCGCAAGCAGGTTGTCCAGTCACCTTTAGTCGCACCGTTCAAACCATAGATACCGGTGTCTACCAAGTTGTTGTTGAATACACCGAAGAAGTCGTTGGTCGGATGGCTTTTGACTTTGGCTTTGCATTAATACAAGCAACACTCAACGATGCGCCTTTTGATCTGGCTGCAGCCCTCTCCGAACTAGAGGCACTGTATGAAGATGTCCGTTTAGGCCCCAGCACTGGATCCATCGTCGATGCAGCAGTACAACGCAATATCCCCTATCGCCGCATGACCGAAGGCAGCATGGTGCAATTTGGCTGGGGTAGTAAACAAAAGCGTATTCAAGCAGCAGAAACCAGTGACACTAGTGCCATTGCTGAAGCTATTGCGCAAGACAAGGAGCTCACCAAAAACCTACTTGCTGCTGCTGGCGTTTCAGTTCCAATCGGTGAAGTGGTAACTACAGCCGATGATGCTTGGCGCGCTGCTCAAAAAATTGGTGGTCCTATTGTGCTTAAGCCAAAGGACGGCAATCAAGGTAAAGGCGTTGTTGCCAATATTCAGACTGAAGAAGAGGTGCGCGCTGGGTTTATCGTGACTCAAGCCTTTGGTCGTGAAACCATTGTTGAGCGCTATCTGCCAGGCGCAGACTACCGCTTACTAGTAGTTGGCAATCGCCTTTCTGCTGCTGCACGCCGCGAACCTGCTCAGGTAGTTGGTGACGGCACCCACACCGTTGCTGAATTAGTTGAAATAGAAAACAAAAATCCATTGCGTGGTGATGGTCATGCTACTGCCCTCACCAAAATTCGCTTTGATGACATTGCCCTGGCACATTTAGCAAGTTCCGGCCTCACCCCACAACATATTCCCAAAACTGGTGAACGCGTTCTACTACGTAACAACGCTAACCTGAGTACCGGCGGCACTGCAACCGATGTTACCGATGACGTTCATCCTGATGTTGCAGCAAGTGCTGTTGCTGCCGCTCAGATGATCGGCCTTGATATTGCTGGTGTAGATATTCTTTGCGAATCCATCTACAAGCCACTCGAGCAACAAGGTGGCGGTATTGTTGAAGTCAATGCTGCACCTGGTTTGCGCATGCATCTGAAACCCTCCTACGGCAAAGGTCGTCCAGTCGGTGAAGACATTGTCAATATGATGTTCCCTCCAGGCGAAGATGGGCGCATACCTGTTGTAGCGGTTACCGGCACCAATGGCAAAACCACCACCGTTCGATTAATCTCCCACTTGATTTCTGAAACCGGTTTGCGTGTTGGCTTGACTGGCACAGATGGTGTTTATATCAACCATCGCTTAATCGATACAGGCGATTGCAGCGGCCCTAAGAGTGCACGCAATGTATTAATGCACCCTGACGTAGATGCAGCAGTTCTAGAAACCGCTCGAGGCGGCATGCTACGCGAGGGACTTGGCTTCGATCGTTGCGAAGTAGCAGTAGTAACCAATATTGGTGAAGGCGATCACCTAGGCCTCAATTACATTACTAGTGTTGAAGACTTGGCCATTCTGAAGCGTGTGATTGTGCAAAACGTAGCCCCCACTGGAGCGGCAGTTCTCAATGCGGCTGACCCAATGGTTGCAAAGATGGGGGATAAGTGCTCTGGTCGAGTTATTTTCTTTGCCCAAAACCAACACCACCCAGTTATTGCAGCACATCGCGCCAAAAACAAAAAAGTTATTTACTTTGACGGCACCTACATCGTTGCATCCAAAGGTGCACGTGTGATGTTCCGCTTCCCTGTCAGCGAGATTCCATTAACTCAAAATGGGGTACTTGGATTCCAGGTGGAAAATGCGATGGCCGCAATCGGCGCAGCTTGGGCTCTAGGCCTAGATGCAGAAAAGATTGCACGTGGCTTACATAGCTTTGAAAGCAATGCTAATTCAGTACCGGGTCGCTTCAATCAATTCCAGCACAATGGTGCAACTGTCATTGCTGACTATGGTCACAACCCAGATGCGATGCGCGCCTTAACCAGCGCCATTGAAGCAATGAAGCCAAATAAGAGTCATGTAGTGATTAGTGGTGCAGGCGATCGTCGTGATGAAGATATTCGCGATCTCACCCGCATCTTAGGCAATGCGTTTGACAACGTCATCCTCTATCAAGATGCCTGCCAGCGTGGTCGCGAAGACGGTGAAGTATTAAAACTGCTTCAAGAGGGCCTAGTTGGCGCTACCAAAGCAAGGCAAATTAAAGAGATTCATGGTGAATTTAAAGCTATTGATACCGCCCTAGATGATCTATCTGCTGGTGATATCTGCCTTATCCTCATTGATCAAGTAGAAGAGTCGCTCGCCTACCTTAAAGAAAAGGTAAAGCCTTAGGAAAGAATATAGGCACATGCTCTAAAGTTTTTTCAGAGTAAAAAACCCAATCAACTGATTGGGTTTTTTATTTTGGAGATATAACTGCTTATGAGTGGTAGTGCTGAATACGATCAATCTCTTCTTTAGAGCCCAGCATCACAGAAACACGCTCATGCAAATCGGTTGGCTGTAAATCCATAATGAGATCTGTGCCATTGGTAGAGGCGCCACCCGCTTGCTCCACCAAGAAACTCATGGGGTTGGCTTCGTACATTAAGCGTAACTTGCCAGGCTTATGAGGCTCACGCTGATCCCATGGGTACATAAATACACCGCCACGGGACAGAACGCGATGTACATCTGCCACCATAGAGGCGATCCAGCGCATATTGAAGTCCTTATCACGAGCGCCACTAACGCCAGCAAGACATTCTTCAACATAACGTCGTACTGGATCAGCCCAGTGACGCATATTGGACATATTGATTGCAAATTCTTTGGTGGAATGAGAAATAGTTACCGAATCTTTGATCAATAAAAACTCGCCAGTGACTTTATTGAGCGTAAACATCACCACACCATCACCTAAGGTCAGCGCCATCGTGGTTTGAGGACCATATACAACATAACCAGCAGCAACTTGATGACGGCCTGACAATAAGAAATCAGAAGTCTCTAAAGGTGCATTAGGGTCTTGCTTCTTTAGAACAGAAAAAATTGTCCCAATAGAAACGTTCACATCAATATTGGATGATCCATCAAGTGGATCAAACAGGAGCAAGTAATCCCCTGTTCCTTGAACGGGAACTGGCAACTCCATCTCTTCGGATGCCAAGCCAGCAAGAGACTTGCAACCCTTGACTCCATCAATTAGCAAATCATTTGCAATGATGTCGAGCTTTTGTTGAACCTCGCCTTGTACATTCCCAGTGCCTGCTGAGCCGAGTAACCCAATCAACGCACCTTGAGCCACTTCATGACTCAGTGTTGAACAGGTATTGACTACTGCAGTCAGCAATTCCTGCAATCCAGCAGGAATTGCCGCACCCGCAGGTTTTGCGGATGCTAAGTATTGCTTGAAATTAATATGGGTACTTGGGGACAAAGGTATTTCTCCAAAGCTCTATTGAAAATTAGGGTCTATTTTGCCTTGTTCCTGGATGCAATCATAATTTAAGGCGTAAGAACACGAAATTACACACCTTAAGACGGGGATTTAATTATGATAATTAATGTAGATGATGAGTTAATTCGTGAGGCGATGAAGCATTTCAACCCACAATTAAGCCCAAGCAAGCTTATTCATGAGGCAATTACGACACTTATTCGATTACAAGCCGCTAAAAAACTGTCAGCACTTGGTGGGATAGCCCCCGAAATGAAGGATATCCCACGTTAAACTGAATTTCCCAACGCCTTCCCAATTACCTCCCTCACATCCGGAGAGAGGGTCTGGCACGCTGAAACCCGCTCCAGAGCGGCTTTCATGCGATCTTGATAGGGTTGAGCAAACAAGCGCCAGCGATCCAGGGATCTCGCAAGACGAGCGGCAACCTGAGGATTAATAGGATCAAGCGCCAGGACGCTATCAGCCCAAAACTCGTAGCCACTACCATCAGCCTGATGAAAGCTTGCTGGGTTATTGGCGCAGAAGGCGTGAATGACGCTACGTACTCGGTTAGGGTTATTTAACTTAAATGCAGGATGCTCGCGCAGCTTCTTCACCTCCACCAGAGTGGAGTCAAGACCATCAACTGGTGGACGGCTTGATTGCAAGCCAAACCACTTATCAATCACTAAAGCATCATTGGCAAATCGATTGTAGAAATCAATTAAACAATCTTTGGCTGGTTTAGCGCCATGTACTACCAGCGCAGATAATGCAGCATAGCGATCAGTCATATTGTCAGCAATCTGATATTGATTGGCTGCCATTGGCGCCCACACTCCCGGCGCCGCTTCAAGCAACATGCTTAAAGACAAGTTCTTGAGTGCGCGCTTTCCAGAATCCACTCCGTCTGACTTAAATGGTCCGGGTGTTTGCATTTGCTGATACAAGGCAGCCCACTCTAGCTGAAGTTGCTTTGCAATTTCCCTGCGGAAGGCGCGGCGTGCAGTAAATATCGTCTGCGGATCAACGCTCGTACATTGCTCATACAAATAAGACTCGGCAGGTAGCGTCAGAGCCAAATCTTTAAAGGCGGGATCCAAGATAGGATCAAGGAGAATATTGCGATAGGCCTCGATTAATTGAGCATCTGGCAAACGATTATTCAAAATCATTTGCATTGCCAATTTTTGACCAGCCTCCCAGCGATTAAACGCATCGTCATCGCTGGAGAATTGCGTTAAGAGATCCGCTTCAGACTGCTCAAAATCCAAGTTAATTGGTGCCGAGAAATTACGATTAATCGACAGCACTGGACACTCTACAATATTGTTAAAGGTCCATACCTGACTCTCTTGCGTGAGCTCTAGCAGTTGCTCTTTTTGATTGTTTGCTTTGGTTATTAAGCGCATCTTCAGCGGAATATGAAAAGGCTTTTTCTCTGGCTGTCCTGGGCTAGGCGCACAACTTTGCGTCAGCGTGAGTTGGTACTGTTTTTTGGCGGAGTCGTAATGCTCTTGAACTTGAACTCTCGGGGTGCCTGCTTGGCTATACCAATTCTTAAACTGAGTCAGGTCTTTACCATTTGCATCAGCCATCGCCATCAAAAAATCATCGCAGGTCACCGCTTGCCCATCATGACGCTTGAAATAGAGATCCATACCCTTACGGAAACCATCCTTACCAAGCAAGGTTTGGTACATTCGGACCACCTCAGAGCCTTTCTCATATACGGTAACGGTATAGAAATTATTAATCTCTTGGTACTCATCAGGACGAATCGGATGCGCCATCGGACCCGCATCTTCCGGGAACTGGAGCTGACGCAGCAAGCGAACGTCTTCAATTCGCTTGACTGCCCTACCAGACTCGCTACCCATTTGGTCAGCAGAAAACTCTTGATCTCTAAATACCGTTAAGCCTTCTTTCAGTGATAACTGAAACCAATCCTGACAAGTGACGCGATTACCGGTCCAGTTATGAAAGTACTCATGCGCAACAACGCTTTCAATATTGGCAAAGTCAGCATCAGTCGCTGTTTCTGGTTGAGCGAGAACAAACTTGGTATTGAAAATATTTAATCCCTTGTTCTCCATTGCGCCCATATTGAAATCACTAACAGCCACAATCATGAAGCGCTCTAAATCCAGTTCTAGGCCAAAGCGTTTTTCATCCCAATGGATGGAAGCGATTAAAGAGTCCATGGCATGACGGGTCTTATTCAGATCATGCGGCTCAACCCAGATCTGCAATAGCTTCTTAGCCCCACTGCTGGTCGTAATGGTCTCTTCAATGCACTCCAACTTACCTGCCACCAAGGCAAACAAGTACGATGGCTTAGGAAACGGATCTTCCCAGGTCGCGCTGTGCCAACCATTAGGAAGTTTTTCTGTATGAATCAAGTTACCGTTAGATAACAAGATTGGGCACTCTGATTCACGAGCGCGTAGCGTTACTTTGAAGCGCGCCATGACGTCTGGACGATCCAGGAAATAGGTAATCTTTCTAAAACCCTCTGCCTCACACTGAGTAAAGAAATTGCCATTAGAAACATACAAGCCCATCAGAGTTGTGTTTTTCTCTGGCACACAAACGCAAATAATTTCAACGATAAATTTATCTTTACCTTCATTTGGTAAAGAATGAATCGTGAGTGTTTCAGGAGTTAATTCAAAATGGCGATGGGCTTCGCCATTAATCCGCAAACTAACGAATTCGAGCTCATGTCCGACCAATGTCAAGGGGGCTCCTGGTTCAAAGCTTTTGCCTGGCAGAACTTCAATGCGACTTTTAACAATGGTTCTAACTGGGTCGAGAGCGATATCAAGCTCAACCTGATCGAAGGTGTAGACAGGAGGGCGGTATTCGAGCCGACGAAAGCTCTGCGGGAGATCAGTTTTCATGCGCCTATTTTAAGTCTAGGCTGGCAAACTGGTGATCCCTCTGAATCAAGCCCAAATCAAGGTAGCAATGCCAATGGCAATAAAGGTAATGGCCGCTATGGCATGCACCCACTTGATTGGCATCCGCTTGGTAAACTTTTGACCAATCCAGACTGCAGGAGCATTGGCCAACATCATCCCCAATGTGGTGCCAATGGTGACTGAGACTACATCCTCATAACGAGCACCTAGGGCAATAGTGGCTATTTGCGTCTTATCACCCATCTCGGCCAAAAAGAACAGGCTAGTCGTCAGGAAAAATACTTGTAGGGCTTTATCAGCGACCTTAGATCCAGCGGCATCATCAATATGATCCGGCACCAGCAACCACAAACCAATACCCAAGAAACTCAATCCTAAAATCCAGCGCATGACATCGGGCGACAGCAGAGTCGTCAACCAATGGCCCAGCAGTGCGGCGCATGCGTGGTTAGCAATGGTGGCAACAAAAATACCAGCAATGATTGCCATAGCTTGCCTTGGGTAGCGAGCTGCTAGCATCAAAGAAAGCAGTTGGGTTTTATCACCCATCTCCGCTAAAGCAACCACCCCAGCGGAGAGAGTTAATGCTGAAAAATCCATGTAAGTTGGTCCAATCAGTTTCGCAATATTCCGCGTATTAGGGATAGTTTAAATCCCCCACGCTTTGGACCACCTGTTTTTAGATACGCCTATGCCGCCAATAACCCCTCAGCTGATACACAGTCCAGCCCTTGAGCTTGGGCAACTGGCTCTGAAGTTAAGACTCCCTTATGAACGCTAAGGCCATTACGCAAATGATGGTCAATGGAAAGCGCCTTCATCACACCACGATTGGCTAAAGCCTCTACAAATGGATAAGTTGCATTGGTGAGTGCAAAGGTAGATGTTCTAGCAACTGCGCCCGGCATATTGGCAACACAGTAATGAAGCACGCCATCGACTACAAATGTTGGATCCGCATGGGTTGTAGGTTTAGAGGTTTCAAAACAACCACCTTGATCAATGGCTACATCCACCACCACCGAACCTGGCTTCATCCTTTTTATCATGTCATGCGTCACCAACTTTGGTGCTGCAGCACCAGGAAGCAAGACTGCTCCGATTACAACATCTGCCTCACAGACCTCCTGCTCAATCAGCAAACTATCAGAGTAAAAAGTTCTCACTCGATTGCCATAGAACATATCGATCTGACGCAAGCGATCAATATCGCGATCAAAGATGCACACATCTGCACCCATACCAACTGCCATTTGCAAAGCATTACGCCCCACTACGCCTGCACCCAGAATCACAATCTTTGCTGGTGAGACGCCAGGAACACCAGCCATCAGCACCCCTAGACCGCCATTGGTTTTTTCAAGATGGGATGCGGCCGCTTGAATCGACATACGCCCCGCCACCTCGCTCATAGGCGCTAATAAAGGTAAGGCGCCATTCATTGCGGTGACAGTCTCATAGGCAATACAAGTTGCGCCGGATTGCAGCAAGGCTTTTGTTTGCTTTGGATCTGGAGCCAAATGCAAATATGTAAATAAAATTTGATCCTCCCGCAACATGGCGCACTCCTGCGCCTGAGGCTCTTTGACTTTCACAATCATCTCTGCCTTGTGAAACACTTCAGCGGCACTATTGATTAAGCTAGCACCAGCAAGTCGATAAGCCTCATCACTTAAGCCAATTTGCGCCCCAGCACCTCGCTGAATAAGAACGGAATGTCCCTGCTTACATAGCCCGCTAACATTACCGGGTGTTAGACCAACCCGAAACTCATTATTTTTTACTTCCTGAGGTACACCAATAATCATTACTATCTCCTTTTATTTAAAGTCACGCTTACTTGCAGTTTTGCGATGTAAGCCCACGACATAAAACATCATGAGATACACGCCCATTAAGCACGGCCCCACTATTAAGGCAATCCGCGCATCCTCGTGAAAGCCCATTAACACCACTACCAAAGCAATGAATGCCAAAGCGAACCACGAGGTATACGGCCACCAAGGAGCGCGATAAGCCAATTGAGCCACTTGGGATTTAGATAGAGAGCGACGGAATTGAATCTGCGTAATCAGAATGGCAACCCAAACCATCAAGCCAATGAACGTGACTGCCGCCATCATGTATTGAAAAGCTTTATCAGGCATGAAATAATTCAGTACCACGCCCGTCATGCAAACTCCAACCGTAGACATCACAGCACGATGCGGAACGCCATACTTTGAGAGCTTTGAAAAAGATTTAGGCGCATAACCATTAGACGATAGGGAATACAACAAACGCCCACCGCTAAAGATGCCCGCATTACATGACGAAAGTGCAGCGGTAATAACAACAAAGTTAATTAGTCCTGCAGCCTCACGTAAGCCTAATCTTTCAAACATCACAACGAATGGACTTCCTTGCTGACCAACTTGATTCCAAGGGAAGATTGCCAAAATCACAAGGATGGCGCCCATATAAAAAATCAGAATGCGCCATGCCAGGGAATCAATAGCCATCGGAATCGTTTTTTGTGGATCCTCAGCTTCGCCTGCAGACAAGCCAATCATCTCGATACCAACGTATGCAAATAAAACCATTTGTAAGGACAGCAACATTCCATTAGTCCCATTTGGGAAGAAGCCGCCGTGTTGCCATAGATTGCTTAAGCCAATCGGTTGCCAATCATTTGTAAATCCGAACAAAATGACAGAGCCGCCAAGCGCAATCATGGCGACAATCGCTACCACCTTGATCAAGGCAAACCAAAACTCAAACTCTCCAAACACTTTTACGGCAATAAGATTGATTAAGCCCATCATCACGATTGAGGAAAGCGCCCAAATCCACTGCGGCGTCTCTGGAAACCATATCCCCATATAAATACCTACAGCAGTGACTTCGGCAATGCCGACCACAATCCAATAGGTCCAATAACCCCAGCCCACCATATAACCCGCCAATGGACCGACATAGCTATTGGCATAAGCCGCAAAGGAACCCGCTACAGGCTCATGCACTGCCATTTCACCAAGGGTACGCAAAACAATGAAGGCAACCAAGCCTGCAAGCAGGTAGCCCAAAAGAATAGACGGGCCAGCAATTTGTATGGCGCTAGCCGATCCAAGAAATAAGCCGACGCCGATCGTTGAGCCTAAGGCCATCAAACGAATATGACGTACTTTGAGGTGGCGCTTTAGGCCGGTGTGTTCAGTCTGCAAGAGAGACCTCCTTTCGATTTGTCATTGGCGATTTACCAACGGAGCAAAGTCTAGGGAGGACTGCTGATGAGCACTAGAGGTGAAAAATTACTAAAGTGACGAATTGACTAAATCTGAGTAGAGATAAATAAAAATGTCTTTTAAATCAATGCAGGGTTTGCAATAAATTATTGGTGACTGCAAAAGAATCAGTAAATTCCTACAGGGAATCCCCTTAAGGATTTCAGGCGCTTTTTACAAAAAACTACTGAGCAGCAATCAGATTGAGTATTTCCGCAGCCGCAGCCAAGCCACAGGCAGCAGTAACCATCACCGTAGAACCATAGCCTGAGCAGGCTAAGCCACCGCTAGAAGCACCAGCACGCGGTTCGTGAGAGTAGATGGCACGGATGCCAATTTTTTTCTTAAGATTTCTGGAGAATCCATGATCTTGTCTTAGCCCTTGGCGAACCTTAGCTAGCAAAGCATCTTGTTCGGTGCGCGAGAGATCTTCACAACGCACGGATGTGGGATCAGATTTTCCGCCAGCAGCACCACACATTACTATTGCACGCTGATTTTTAACAGCCCAAACAGATAAAGCAATTTTAGTTTGTACTGAATCAGTGGCATCTAACACCAACGCATTTTCTGGAACGAGTCGATCAAGATTTTCTGGTTCTAAAAACGCATCACAAGAAGTGAGTTTGATTTCTGGATTAATCTGCAGAATGCGTTGGGTCATCGCCTCAACCTTAGCTTTACCGTACTGCCCTTCCAAAGCATGCAATTGCCTATTTGTATTGCTCTCGGCAATGTGATCAAAATCAATCAAGACTAAATGTCCTATGCCAGTGCGCGCCAAAGCCTCGGCAGCCCAAGAGCCAACTCCTCCTAGACCTGCCACCACTACAGTTGCATTCAGAAAACGTTCACGTAGCTCTGGTCCGTAGAGTCTGGAGACTCCGCCAAAACGTCGATTTTCTAAGCTGCCTTCTGCCTTGTCTTCTGCCATAGCTTCTCTTTATACTGAATAAATGGACTCCATTGCTCAACTCCGCAAAAATTACACCTTTGGCCAGCTATCAGAGACCGAAGTTCCTCAGGACCCCCTACAGCTTTTTCAACTCTGGTTTGAACAAGCAGTGAAGGCAGAGTGCCCGGAACCCAATTCCATGACCTTAGCAACAGCAGATCTAGCGGGAAATCCATCAGCCCGTATTGTCTTACTAAAAGGCGCCGATCAAAACGGCTTTACCTTTTTTACCAACTACGAAAGCCAAAAAGGCCGTGATTTAGCCATTCGCCCGCAGGCAGCCCTACTCTTTCATTGGCATGAGTTAGAGCGCCAGGTGCGGATTCAGGGTGTTGTTGAGAAAGTAACTGCTGCTGAAAGTGATGAATACTTCCACTCCCGTCCACCCGCTTCCAGAATTGGTGCCTGGGCATCCCCACAAAGCACTGCCATACCCAACCGAGAATTCTTAGAAGAAGCTGAGAAACGCTTTAAGGCGGAATTTGGTGACAAACCCCCTCGTCCAGAGCATTGGGGTGGTTACCGTCTACGCCCTACTGAAATTGAATTCTGGCAAGGTCGCCCTTCGAGACTGCATGACCGCATGCATTACAAGCTTGATGGACATCAGTGGCATGTGAATCGCCTAGCGCCCTAAGCTTTTATAGATTTAGGAATACCGGGGCGCAATAAGCGATTTAAATTTCGCTCTAAATTTAGCCAACTTGGGCGCAACCACCGCCATGCAATACCCTTGATAGGGGTGCTGCTGAAAATAATTTTGGTGATAGGCCTCTGCCGGATAAATAGTTGGCGCAGTTTCAATCTGCGTGACTACAGGATTGGAGTAGATTTTCGATTCCTCTAACTCCCCCACTACTTCATGTGCAATCTTGGTTTGCTCGTCACTATGCGTAAAGATGACAGAACGATATTGGGTGCCATGATCATTTCCTTGATAGTTCAAAGTGGTTGGATCATGAATCACAAAGAAGATTTCCAGTAAATCCCGAAATGAAACCACTTGCGGGTCAAAGAAAATATCCACGATCTCTGCATGGCCAGATACGCCAGTGCAGACAGCCTCATAAGTCGGATTAGGTATCACTCCACCGGCATAACCAGAAACAACGGATTTCACACCGGCAATTTGCTGATAAACCGCCTCAAGACACCAAAAACAGCCTCCGCCAAGGGTTGCGCGCTCTAAAAGGGGTTCGTTTTTATTGATATTTGTTTCCATGGCTTTATCCTAATACCTTATTCAAATGTCTGCTAACCAATAATCCCCTATGAATCGCTTCACTATCCAACTCGACGAAATTAAAGCAGCCTTTGCTGCCGAACCAAATCCTACGATTGAAGTCAGGTTAGATCGCATTGTTCGCATTGAAAAAATGATTGCAGCTAATGAAGAGAAAATTTGCAAAGCGCTTGAGGCAGACTTTGGAGTACGCCATTCCGTAGAGACAAGGCTTGCTGAATGCCAGATGATTTATCAGGCATGTAAATATACTCGCAAGCACCTTAAAGAATGGATGAAGCCAGAGCAAAGAGAGGTGCCTTTTCATATGGGCGATTCATATGCCTATGTTGAAAGTCAACCGCTGGGCGTGGTTGGCATTTTGAGCCCGTGGAACTATCCCGTTCAATTAGCCCTCATTCCAGCGATCGCTGCTTTTGCTGCTGGTAATCGCGTTTGGCTAAAACCATCCGAACGCAGCTCACGCACCTCCGGATTTGTTGCGAGCTTAATTCAAGAATATTTCCACCCAACAGAATTTTGTGTCACCACTGGCGGACCGGATGTAGCTGAGCAATTTGCAGCGCTGCCTTTCGATCACCTCTTCTTTACCGGCTCCGGTACGATCGGCAAAAAGGTTATGCGCGCTGCTGCCGAGAACCTCACGCCAGTCACTCTAGAACTAGGTGGGACGACCCCCGTCATTATTGATAAAAGTGCCAAACTCAAAGATGCGGCCGCCTCTATCACCTATGGAAAGTTGCTAAATGGTGGGCAAACCTGCATTGCCCCAGACTATGTGTTGCTTGAACCAAGTCTTCAAGAAGCATTTATTCAGGAGTTGCAAGCTGCAGCACAAACTCAATTTAGCAATCCTGCAGAATTAACTGGACCGATTGACGAAAGACAACTGCAGTACTGGCAACACTTAGTGAGTGATGCGCTAGATCGTGGAGCAAAAGCAATCCCCCTTTTAGATAACCCAGGCGCCGGCACGCGTCCATTTGAACCAATTGCATTGATCAACGTTTCGCCAGAAGCGCGCATTCTGCACGAAGAAATCTTTGGACCTATTCTACCGATCGTGACTATTGCCGACACCTCTGCAGCGATTGCTTATGTAAATAACAAACCAAATCCCCTTGCCCTGTATTGGTTTGGTAAAGATAAAAAGAATATGAAGCGTGTTTTGAGTGAGACTCGCTCTGGCGGCGTTACTGTCAATGACACACTGCTTCACATCACTATTGAGGATCTGCCTTTTGGCGGAGTTGGTGCTAGCGGCATGGGCAGCTATCACGGCAAAGCAGGCTTTGACACCTTTAGCCACCAGAAGTCGATTCTTGAGGTGCGCGGCTTCTTTGGCTTAAATCTTTTCAAAGGCACAAAATCAGCGCGACCTCCTTACGGAAAAATGACCGAGTGGTTATTGCGCTATTTGAGGTAATACCTCAGACAAGTAGCAGCCTGATTGCAAACCCAATAAATAAGATGCCGGCTAGCATCCAGAGTGCTGCGGCAAAACGGGGGCGCAATTGAAAGAATCTTAAAGAGGCTTGGCCCACGCCGATGAGGCATGCCAAATAAGCCATGCTCATTACCTGCAGAACAATTGCCAGATAAAAGAAGGTATGCAATGGGCGCACAAAATCCGGTCGAATAAATTGCGAGAAGAAGGCAATAAAGAAAAAGATTGCTTTGGGGTTTGTGAGTGATAGCGTCAGTGCAGCCAATGCTGGATGTAAACGCATCAAGCGCATTTGAACTTCAAGCCGTTTTGCTTCCATGCCTGATGACCAACGTTGCTGACCATTTCGAAATAAGCCGTAACCCATCCATGCCAAGTAGGCAGCACCGAGAGTGCGTACAAGACTAAAAGTGATAGGTGAAGCAATCAAGATAGATGCGGCCCCTAAAACAACGGCCATCATCAATAACGAGTCACCAAAAAAGATGCCGATTGCACCCCATGCTCCAGCACGCCAACCCTTTTGAATGGCAATCGTTAAGACATAAAGCGAATTTGGACCAGGCAACAAAATAATGAATAACGTCCCAAGCAAATAACTTGAGAAATCCATAATTCCAGCATTACTGGGTGATAAGAGATCAAGGGAAAGCCACTCCATCACTCAATCATATAATTAATTCGGGAAAACCCTTGTAATCAAACCCTCAAACTGTCATAATGAGAGGCTTTTTTAAGCAATTTGATTCATCGCCCCCCAGCTCTATTTCAGCGTACCGTTTAGAAGTCATAGACACAGAAGTTACAAAAACGCGCTGCCGCTTGTCTGATGGTCGATGCCTTTGACCATCGCATCCTATAAAAAACCATGGGTGCAACATACGGAGACATCCCTTAAAGGGGGTGTGTAATAGCATGACTTTTTCTAAAGAAACAAAACACGGGTCACATGACTCAAAGAGCTCTGGAAATGAATTTCAGAATTTTGCCCTTGCGGCATCACTCCTCAAAAACGTTGCTGAACTGGGTTTTACCAAAGCCACGCCTGTACAAGCTCAGGTTATTCCTGCGGCTTTAGCTGGTGGTGACTTATTGGTCAGCAGCCAAACCGGTAGCGGTAAAACTGCAGCTTTCTTATTGCCGATGATTCATCAGCTAATCGAAGGTAACCCGAACAACTCACCTGTACCAGGTCGCGCACAACCAAAAGTGTTAGTGCTCTGCCCTACTCGTGAATTGGCTCAACAGGTTGCCGCCGATGCAGTGAACTTAGTTCGCGGCATGAAAGGTATTCGCATCGCAACTGTGATGGGTGGCATGCCTTACGGCAAGCAAATCCAAGCATTAAAAGGTGCATTGTTAGTTGTAGCAACCCCAGGTCGTTTGCTCGATTTGTGCGACAGCAAGGCAATTCGCTTAGACGACGTAAAACAACTCGTTATCGACGAAGCCGATCGCATGCTCGACATGGGATTTGCTGATGATCTCGAGGCTATTGATAAGCGTTGCGCAGGCCGTAACCAAACTTTGATGTTCTCTGCAACTTTTGCGCCGAAGATTATGTCTTTAGCAAACGAGTTGACTACAGATGCCAAGCGTATTGAACTTGCTCACGCAGGTGAAAAGCACGCCAACATTGAACAGAAGTTGCATTGGGCTGACAGCATGTCACACAAGCATAAGTTGCTTGAGCACATTTTGGCTGATGCCGATTTGGATCAAGCGGTTGTATTTGCAAGCACTCAAGTTGAGAGCGAAAAAATTGCTGATACCTTGCGTGCTAATGGCTATGAAGCTACCGCCCTTCACGGTGCAATGCCTCAAGCTGTACGTATGCGTCGCCTTGAGTCTTTGCGTAAAGGTCACACCAAGATTTTGGTTGCGACTGACGTAGCGGCTCGCGGTATTGATGTGCCACGTATTAGTCACGTGATTAACTTTGGCTTGCCAATGAAACCAGAAGACTATACGCATCGCATCGGTCGTACCGGTCGTGCAGGTCGTAATGGTGTTGCCATCACTCTGGTTGAACATCGTGATCGCGCCAAGATCCGCAATATCGAGCGCTTTACACAGCAAGACATCGTTGCTTCAGTCATCGCGGGTCTTGAGCCACAAGCCAAGCCAAGCTTTGGTGGCGGCGGTCGTCCTGGTGGCGGTCGCTCAGGCGGTGGCTTTGGTGGCGGTCGCTCAGGCGGTGGCGGTGGTCGTTATGGCTCAGGCGCTCGTTCAGAGTCTCGCTTTGGCGGTGGTCGTTCAGGCGATTCACGTCCTGCGCGTTCTGCTGACTCACGTCCAGCACGCTCTGGTGATTCACGCCCTGCAGGTGGTCCGCGTTTTGCGAAACCAAAGGCTGGCGGTCAACGTCGTAACTTTAGCGGTAGCTAAAAATGATCCACCGTAATCGTCTCCGTTCTGCATGGAATCGAGTCGGTTCCGGTGAAATCCATCGGGCGCCACGCGAGTGGCAACCTTGGCTAAGCGATACCAGGTCTCTCACCCAAAAAATTGAGAAAGCAATTGGGCAAAAACTAGAGGTGCAGGTTTTGCGTGACTGCCGTCAAACACTTAATAGCGACGAAAGTCGCTATTTTCATTTCAAGATTAGGCGCTGTAGAGTTCGTGAAGTACTTCTTTGCGCCAATGGAACCCCTTTAGTAATGGCACACAGCGTCATCCCCACCTTCAGCTCCAGCGGCAGTAATCATGCGGTCCTGCGCCTAGGTACAAAGCCTCTAGGGGCTGTCTTGTTTGCCAAAACACGTATGCACTCGAAGGCAAAGCCCCCGCGAGATATTGCTCGTTTAGATAAAAGCAGTGAATTATGGAAAAAATGCTCTAAACATTTTTCTGATTTGAATTCCCCGTTGTGGGCACGACGCACTCTCTATCGTCTAAAGGGTCATCCCATTTTGGTAAATGAAATTTTCTTGCCTGCCCTATTGGATGCTGTGAAGTTTTAGTTCTTCGCTTTTGCTTTTAGATTGTTAACCAAGCTAAAGTAGATTTAATCAAAGCTTCATCACCTGGCTCACTGGTAAAGACTTCACCAAACCCAATTAACTCAGCCGCATCAGCAATATTGTGATGCGGGCATAGCGCACTTGCACTATTTAGGTTTTGAATAAATTGATCTTTCATGACCTCACCAAGATAACGCACTGCCTCAGAAGAAGTGAGTAGCCAAAGAGATTTACTCAAATCCATTTCTCGCACGAGATCCCAAGCAGGGTTATCCAGATCTAAAGGCACACGACTGTAGGTAGAAATCGCTTCTACAGTAGAGCCCGCCTTTGTTAATGTGTCAGCCAACCAATCACGGCCACCTTCACCCTTAAAGATCACGACTTTTTTATTCTGCCAATTCCATTGAAGGGTTCCAAGCTCCCGCCATAAACCCTCAGAGTCCCAATTTTCATTATTTTTAGGAATGATGATGGGGGTAGGAGTTTCTTCTAAACCAATGCCATGGTTTTTTAGAGCTAAATGACTACTGCCACCCATCACACCAATCGGAATGATCTTTTTAGAAAAGTCTTGCCAGTCACGTTCCAATAAACGCATCACGCTTTCAATGGCATTCGGGCTCACAAAAATAGCTAAGTCGGCATCACTCAGTACAGTCGCAATGTGGTCCGCCAAATATTCATCAGACTTCGGAACAATAGTGAGCAAAGGTAACGATAGTATCTCTGGCAGACTACGTTTTCCTACGCCACTCGCTTCGATTGCACGAGTAAGGACCTCAATCAGCTGGCGCGTTTGGCCGCTAGGTCTGGTAACGACGATCGTTTTAGTGCTCATCGCTACTAATGCGCTTATTTAGAAATCTTTGGAATTAAATCTGCAGCGCCCTGGGACAGCAGATCTTTTGCCACCGCTAGACCCAAAGCTTCCGCATCCTCAACCGACTCTACTTGTGCACTGCCATTAGCAAGGCAAATAGCTTTGCCATCGGTGCTTGCAACAAATGAGCGAATCTTCATTTGATTTTGATCCCACACAGCATGTGCAGCTAGCGGCACCTCACATGAACCACCCAGCTGACGGGATACCATGCGCTCAGCAGACACAGCGAACAGGGTTGGTAAATCATTTAATGGAGCAAGCCATTGCTTGATATTGGGATGCCTGCTTAATGTCTCAATACCCAAAGCGCCCTGACCTGCAGCAGGCGTGTAAGGATCGTATGGCAAAAATGCACGGATGCGTGACTCCAAACCTAACCGTTTTAAACCAGCAGCGGCCAAAATAATGGCTTGATACTCGCCTTTATCTAATTTACCCATACGCGTATCTAAATTACCGCGTAATGGTTGTATCTCGAGGTATGGAAATTTGGCACGCAAAACAGATTCGCGTCGCAAGCTAGATGTACCAACAATCGCTCCAGCAGGAAGATCCTCCAGGCCAGCGTAATCATTCGATACAAAAGCGTCCCTTGCATCTTCTCTTGCCATCACACAGGAAAGGTCAAAGCCCTCTGGCATCACCATAGGGACATCCTTCAAGGAGTGCACCGCCAAATCTGCACGGCCATCCTCCAGAGCGGTTTCTAGCTCTTTTACAAAAAGACCCTTACCACCCACTTTAGAGAGGGCTCTATCCAAAATCTGGTCACCACGGGTAGTCATCCCCAAAATCTGGACATCGCAGTCCGGATATAGCTTTTTAAGACAATCTCGGACGTGCTCAGCCTGCCACATGGCTAGGCGACTTTCACGGGAGGCAATTACGAGGCGCCTTGGGGCTGCCGCAGGGGTGGAATTCAGGGTTTGGGACATAACATTTAAAATAATCAAAGACCTACACCAATATACTGTGTTTATGAGCTCATCAAATAATTCCTTAGACAACAAAGCCCAAGCTTGGTCGGCCCGTTTTGCCGAACCCGTTGACGAACTAGTACAGCGTTATACAGCCTCTATCGGCTTTGATCAACGCTTTGCGATGGTAGATATCGCTGGATCCTTGGCCCATGCTGAGATGTTGGCCACCCAAAAAATCATTAGCGCCCAAGATTTAGCCGATATTCAAAAGGGAATGGCACAGATTAAGAGCGAGATTGAGTCAGGCCAATTTAAATGGCAACTTGCTCTTGAGGATGTTCACCTCAATATTGAGGCTCGTCTGACTGCCTTAGTTGGTGATGCTGGCAAGCGTTTGCACACTGGCCGTTCACGCAATGACCAAGTGGCAACCGATCTACGTCTTTGGTTGCGTGGCAGCGTAGATGACATTGCTATCACCCTGAAATCTTTACGTGTGGCATTGTTGGATTTGGCCGAGAAGCATGCTTCAACCATCATGCCTGGTCACACCCACTTACAAGTAGCGCAACCAATTACATTTGGCCACCACTTGATGGCCTACTATGAAATGTTTAGTCGTGATGCAAGTCGCTTAGCCGACTTGCGCGCTCGCTTTAATCGCTTGCCTTTGGGTGCAGCAGCATTAGCAGGAACCACTTACCCAATCGATCGTGAGCAAGTTGCCAAGGCGCTTGGGTTTGATGGCATCTGCAATAACTCCTTGGATGCAGTATCTGATCGTGACTTTGCAATTGAGTTCTGCGCCTTTGCATCCATCTTGATGATGCACGTATCACGCCTCTCTGAAGAGCTCATACTTTGGTTGAGCCCACGCTTTGGCTTTATTGATCTACCTGACCGCTTTTGTACTGGTAGCTCAATCATGCCGCAGAAGAAGAATCCTGACGTCCCTGAATTAGCTCGGGGCAAGACTGGTCGTGTTTATGGTGATTTGATTTCTTTGCTGACCTTGATGAAAGGTCAACCGCTCGCCTACAACAAAGACAATCAAGAAGATAAAGAGCCTTTATTTGATGCTGTCGATACCGTACAAGATACCTTGCGTATTTTTGCTGACATGGTTCCGCACATTGAAGTCAAAGCTGAAGTAATGAAGAAGGCTGCTGAAGAAGGATTTGCAACAGCAACAGACTTGGCTGACTACTTGGTTAAAAAAGGCTTGGCCTTCCGTGATGCACATGAAGCTGTAGCGCATGCTGTTAAGGCTTGCGTTGGCAGAAATTGCATGCTGACTGACCTAAGCCTCTCAGAACTTCGTTTTGCTTGTGGCCTTGATAACCGCCCTGAGTTAATAAGTGATGATGTTTTTGCATTGCTTACAGTCGATGGCTCAGTTCAATCACGCCAACATGCTGGTGGCACCGCCCCAGCTCAAGTTCTTGCAGCCATCAAACGGGGTCGTGCTGACCTCTAAATTGCATGGGGTTTTGGTCCAAACTCTCTGCAGGCATTGATCGTGTAAACCAGCTTCTGGGCAAGGCAGCCAGCATTATGATTTTGCTGTCATGCGTAGTATCAGCGGCCAATGCACTTCTACGCTATGGATTGGATATCAGTAACAACTGGCCCCTTGAGCTGCAGTGGTACCTCTTTGCTGCCGCAGTCATGCTTGGTGCCTCTTATACGCTGAGACGCAACGAGCATGTCCGGGTTGATTTAATTTATTCCCAACTCTCTGATCGCGGCCGTTTATGGGTCGACCTATTTGGTTTAACTTTCTTTTTGATGCCGGCCTGCATTTTGTTTACATGGCTCTCATGGACCACTCTTTTTTATCCATCCTGGTTGGTGATGGAGCACTCCCTGAACTCTGGTGGATTGGCGCGCTACCCTATTAAGTTTGTGGTGCCATTTGGATTTTTCATGCTGAGCCTACAAGGCTTCTCAGAAATCATCAAACGTATCGGCGCACTCAAAGGTGAAATTTCCCTACCCGCCGAAGACCTTCGTTACGAAAAGCCGATGCAATGATTCCATTGGAGTGGATGCCGCCCTTAATGTTTGGTGGGCTGATCGTCTTTATGTTGATCGGCTTTCCAGTCGCTTTCTCACTGATGGCAGCAGGATTATTTTTCTCCCTCATTGCAATTAGCGAGGGTTTTTTTGGGATGGCATTTTTGCAGGCTATTCCACAACGCATCTTTGGTAGCGTACTCGCCAATGATCTATTGCTAGCTATTCCTTTCTTCACTTTTATGGGCGCCATTCTGGAGCGCTGTGGTCTTGCAGAAGAAATGCTTGACTCAATGGGACAGCTATTTGGACGCGTGCGTGGAGGTGTGGGCTACTCAGTCATCATTGTTGGCTTTATTTTGGGTGCAATTACTGGCACTGTAGCCGCCCAGGTAATCGCTATGGCAATGATCTCATTACCAGTGATGATGCGTTACGGCTACAACATGCGCTACGCTACGGGCGTTTTGGCAGCTTCTGGAACCATTACCCAGCTAGTGCCTCCATCTTTAGTATTGATCGTATTGGCTGATCAACTTAAAACACAAAGCGGCAGCGCTGATGTTGGCAGCATGTATTTAGGTGCGTGGGGGCCCTCACTTCTACAGATCGCTCTCTTTGCGCTTTACACATTCTTCTTGAGCCGCATTCGTCCGGACTACCTACCGCCTGTTCCCGAGAGTGATCTCACACTAAAGGGTATGGCGCTTTGGAAAAAATGTCTTATGGGAATCATCCCATCTGCAGTGCTAATTTTTTTAGTACTAGGGACCATCATGACTGGTATAGCCACCCCAACTGAGTCGGGAGCGATGGGTGCAATGGGTGCGCTGATACTAGCGTGGATTCGAAGGGCCAACATTCCGAATTTAAAGGGATTGGTTCAGGAGGCATATCAAAACACGATGCGCATTACTGCCATGGTGGTCTTTATATTAATTGGATCGACTTGTTTCTCTGTCGTGTTTCAAGGGGTGGATGGCGGCTTCTGGGTTGAAGAGCTTTTTTCTAATTTACCCGGTGGCTGGGTTGGCTTTCTAGTTGTAGTGAATTTATTTGTTTTCTTCTTAGCCTTTTTCCTAGACTTCTTTGAAATCGCATTCATCGTCGTACCAATGCTGGCACCAGTAGCAGTCAAATTATTAGCTCCGGTACTTTTAGCGTCCATGAATGGCAATCCACAAGCTGCGGCTAGCGCTGCACTGGTTTGGTTTGGGGTCATGCTGTGCGTCAATATGCAAACCTCTTTTATGCATCCGCCATTTGGCTTTGCGCTTTTCTACCTCAGGGGCGTAGCACCTAAAGAAGTCAAGAGCAGCGATATTTACTGGGGTGCACTACCTTGGGTAGGGTTGCAATTGCTAATGGTTGTTGTAGTTATAACCTTCCCAGCCTTGGTGACAACTTTCTTGGATAAGCCCGCTGCAGTCATAGAGAGTCAGGATTTCAACTTCACGAGCGAAGAAAACACACTTGATAACTCAACCCCTAAAGTAGATGAAGATGCTCCGGTAACTTTTCAGCTGGATAAGCCTATCAAATAAGCAGCAACACAACTATTCATAGTGGTAGCGGCAAGCAATAACCACAAGCTGGTCTTTTTCATTTGCATACACTAATCGATTAACATCATCGATTCTTCTGGACCAAAATCCTGACAGACTTTCTCGAAGTTCTTCGGGCTTTCCGATTCCTTCTTGAGGATTTCTTAATGCATCCTTGATTAAGGAATTAATGCGCTTTAAGGTTTTTTTATTGTCCCTGCCAATACACATAGTCGGACCATGCTGCATTTGTCCACACCAACCTACTGAGCATCCACCAAGGCCTTTGCTTTAGTTTGCCCCTTGCGATATTGCGCCAAAGATTTCTCCAGGTGTTTAACGTTAGCAGGAGATTTTAATAAATGGAGTGTTTCCATCATACTGTTATAGGTATTCAAGGACATGACTACAGCATCTTCTGCATCTCTGCGCGAGATGATGGCAACATCACAATCATCTACCACCTGATCAATGACTTGCTTAAATTGACTTCTAGCATCAGAAAAATTGATACCCCTCATAAGACTCCATACTTGTACAATATATAGGACAAGTGTAGACAGTATCCCCGTCCTATACAAGCAAAAAACCCCTCTTTTGCGGGGTTTAAGATGTAAAGCATCTTTGAATCAAAGGGTTATGTCGCGCTCTTGTCTCACGCAATCAACGTAGTACTCACTTTTTCCATCAGCACTCGTTTTGACTAGACCGTGGATATCCGTTTCAAATCCCGGGAACTGCTCGTTGAAGTCTCTAGCAAAGTAGAGATAGTCCACGATGCGCTTATTAAAACGCTCGCCAGGGATTAGCAATGGAATGCCTGGAGGATATGGCGTTACCAGCATTGCTGTTACACGTCCTTCGAGCTGGTCTAGAGGCACACGATCAACCTGCTTGTGCGCCATCTTTGCCCATGCCTCTGAAGGCATCATCGCAGGTACCATGTCTGAGGTATACATCTCTGTAGTCATACGGGCTACATCACGACCCTTATAGAACTCATGAATCTGCTGACAAATATCTTTTAAGCCAACGCGCTCATAGCGTGGGTGCTTAGCCACGAACTCAGGCAATACCTTCCACAAAGGCGCATTTTTATCAAAGTGGTCTTTGAATTGCTGCAACTCAGTGACAAGGGTATTCCAACGACCTTTAGTAATACCGATCGTGAACATGATGAAGAATGAATACAGACCACACTTCTCCACGATCACACCGTGTTCAGCAAGGTACTTGGTAACAATGCTGGCTGGGATACCCATAGAGCCAAAGTTACCCTCAATATCAAGCCCAGGCGTTACTACTGTTGCCTTAATAGGATCAAGCATGTTGAAGTCTTTAGCCAACTTACCAAAGTCATGCCAAGCGGCGGATGGCTCCAAAATCCAATCTGAACGCTCGCCAATACCTTCATCTGCTAAATGGTCTGGACCCCAAACCTTAAACCACCAGTCAGCCCCAAACTTATCATCGACTTCACGCATGGCGCGACGGAAGTCCATTGCTTCGGCAATCGACTCTTCCACCAGGGTTGTACCGCCAGGTGACTCCATCATGGCAGCAGATACATCGCAAGACGCAATAATCGCGTACTGAGGACTAGTCGAGGTGTGCATCAAATAAGCTTCATTGAAGCAATCCCGATCAAGCTTCGCATCTTCTGCATCCTGCACCAATACCTGGGATGCCTGCGATAAACCGGCCAATAACTTATGAGTTGACTGGGTGGCAAACATCAAACTCTTCTTGGTGCGCTTACGGTCTGAGCCAATGGCGTGCATATCCTTGTAGAAAGGATGGAAGGCTGCATGCGGCAGCCAAGCTTCATCAAAATGCAATGAGTCGACTTTGCCATCGAGCATTTCTTTAATCATCTCAACGTTGTAGACAATACCATCGTAAGTGCTTTGTGTGAGCGTCATGACACGAGGCACAACGTTTTTATCCTTGATGAACGGATTAGCATCAATCTTCTTCTTGATATTTTTCCATTCAAACTCTTCTTTTGGAATCGGACCAATGATGCCCAGGTGATTACGGGTAGGCATTAAGAAGATAGGAATCGCGCCCATCATGGTGATGGAATGAATGACTGATTTATGGCAATTGCGGTCAACCAATACAACATCGCCAGGAGCAACGGTGGAGTGCCAAACAATTTTGTTTGATGTTGACGTGCCATTGGTGACGAAGAACAAATGGTCAGCATTAAAGATACGGGCAGCATTGCGCTCACTCTGCAACACCGGGCCAGTGTGGTCCAACAGTTGACCCAACTCCTCCACGGCATTACAAACATCAGCACGGAGCATATTTTCACCAAAGAACTGGTGAAACATGCGCCCTACTGGGCTCTTTAAGAAAGCAACGCCGCCAGAGTGTCCAGGACAATGCCAAGAATACGAACCTTCAGAGGCATAGTTCGTTAACGCGCGGAAGAATGGTGGCGCTAGAGAATCTAAATACACCTTTGCTTCGCGAATAATGTGACGCGCAACAAACTCCGGCGTGTCTTCATTCATGTGAATGAAGCCATGCAACTCACGCAAGATATCGTTAGGCATATGACGTGAAGTACGAGTCTCGCCATACAAAAAGATTGGAATATCTTCATTACGCTTACGCACTTCGGTAATAAAAGCACGTAGGTTATTCAGAGCAGGAAGATCATGGTCTTCAGAATCGGAATCAAACTCTTCATCATCAATCGAAACAATGAAAGTAGATGCACGAGAAGCCTGTTGAGCAAACGAAGTTAGATCACCATAGCTGGTTAAGCCAATAACCTCCATACCCTCATTCTCAATCGCCTCAGCGAGGTCACGAATTCCTGAGCCCGAAATATTTTCGGAGCGAAAGTCCTCATCGATAATGATGATTGGGAAACGAAATTTCATAAATACTCCCCTGCTAACTTGTCCGATGTATTCGGAACCCACTTATCAAAATTGGTTAGATCAATTACTCGATCGCCGTCTGGTAATGCTGCGACTATATCGATGAATGTCGCATTTTGCTGCACATCTTTAGGTAAGTAAACATGACGAGCGTAGACCTGATTAGCTAAGCTCTCGTGATAACCCGTAAAGGTAATGAGCAAATGCCATTGACGCTCAATCGCTTCTTTACCCAAGTAGTCCTTTAAGGCGCTTGTCTCATCCAAACTATGCATTGCAGTCCAGGTTAATGAGAACACTGGGCTCTCAGAGCGGTGTAACTGCAATTCGACTGAGCGGCGATAGCGTTCACCTTCACTTGTCATACTCTCCGCAATGAGCCAGAGGCGCAACTGTGCTTCAACAATATGTGAACTGCGATCATTTGCCACGCGAAACTTAAATGTTTGTACACCATCATGACTTCCAACGACAGCTACTTTAGAGAAACGGACACCAGCAGTAGGCCTAGTGAAGCGCGCAAAAGCCAAGCCGGTGGTTAATGCGGAATACACAATCCCAAAAAAAGCCTCAAAAGTCACAATTGCATTTGGCCAGCTACCTATCGGCGTCATACGACCATAACCAATCGTTGCCATAGTTTGCACGCTAAAGAAAAAGGCATCTAATAAGTATCCTGATCTTGCATTAGTAATTGCACCATCGCCACAGGCTAAATAAGCAAATGCAAATAGGAGATTGGTACCCAAGTAAACAAAGACCACCAGCAGCAAGAAACTACGCCAGCTAGTACCTAATAGCCAGTGATAAAAATTATTCTCTGGACGCGCAATTTCAGTACGTGAGAGTGTTGCGCGATATTCATCTAGGTTAATTCGCGCAGGACGGCGATTAAACGGAAAGAATTTACGCACTGCCGTAATGGCTTAGGTCTTAGGCAGGGTAACGCCCCGCTGACCTTGATACTTACCGCCGCGATCTTTATAGGAGGTGCCACACACTTCATCACTCTCAAAGAAGAGGACTTGGGCACAACCCTCACCCGCATAAATCTTGGCAGGCAATGGAGTGGTATTTGAAAACTCTAAAGTAACGTAACCTTCCCACTCAGGCTCGAATGGTGTGACGTTCACAATGATGCCGCAACGCGCATATGTGCTCTTACCAACGCAAACGGTTAAAACGCTACGTGGAATCTTGAAATACTCAACCGTTCTTGCTAGCGCAAATGAATTCGGAGGAATGATGCAGACGTCACCTTTGAAATCAACAAAGGATTGCTCATCAAAATTCTTTGGGTCAACGATGGTGCTATTGATATTGGTAAAGATTTTGAATTCGTCTGCACAACGAATGTCATAGCCATAGCTTGATGTGCCATAACTTACGATTTTGTTGCCTGAGGCGTCTTGGCGAACTTGCCCAGGCTCAAATGGGCTGATCATGCCTTGCTCGCCCATGCGGCGGATCCAGTGGTCAGATTTAATAGTCATGGGCGAATTGTAAAACCTTCGCCCTTACCTGCCCATGAAATTATTGGGGTTTTTGGCTAAAAACGATCCTCTCCGGGGCGTTATAGATCTCGAAGTGTTTGCCAGAGCAGCGGGACAGGATGGTGAGGTTGGTTTTGCGAGCCAGCTCCAGCCCCATTAAGGTGACTCCTGAGCGGGTTAGAAGGAAAGGAATGCCCATCTGGGCGCCTTTAATGACCATCTCCGAGGTTAGGCGGCCAGTAGTAAAGAAGATGAGATCTTTGCCCGGTTTATTGGCTAGCCACATCAAGCCAGAAATCGAATCAACCGCGTTATGGCGACCAACATCCTCAATGAAATGCAATAGGCGCACGCCCTCATTACCGTCGCGCTCAAAAACTGCGCAAGCATGGACCGAGCCAGACTTTTTATAGATGGTGTCATGGATGCGAATGGAATCAATCAAGGCAACAATTGCCTCTTGGGACAAAGTCGGACCCTGGGGAAGCTGAATCTCGTCCATCTCCTCGATCAGGCCACCAAACATCGTCCCTTGACCACAGCCGGTAGTTACAACCCGCTTACTAGTTAAGGCATCAATATCCACCGTGCTTCGGCGGGTTTTTACAGCGGCTGAATCGGTCTCCCAATCCACCTGAATACTTTCAATGTCATCAGGAGACTCAACCAGGCGCTGATTACGTAAATAGCCAAGAACTAGAGCTTCTGGAGCGCTACCTAGAGTCATTAGCGTCACAACTTCACGCTTGTCCAAATAGATAGTTAGAGGGCGCTCACCAGGAATATGGGTCTTTTTAAGACGTCCCATTTCATCTATAACCTCAACCTCGTGCACTACAGGCACGGAGGCACAGGACATCTGAATATTGGGTTTTGCTGCCATAAATACTCTCTCGGGGTCGGGCTTATAGGAAGTTTATCGGGGTTTATGAAGACTTCACGGTGCTTTACTTTAACCGCAGACTAAAATCACTGCACCAGCCCTCATAATTGAGGTCTGCATCCCAGTTAACCTTTTAACCCTCTTATTTAAGCCCGCATTACATGAGCAGTTCCCAACGCCGCCTCCTTATTACCTCCGCCCTACCGTATGCCAATGGTCAGATCCATATCGGCCATCTTGTGGAGTACGTGCAAACCGATATTTGGGTTCGCTTCCAAAGAATGTGTGGCCATGAAGTGCATTATGTTGGCGCCGATGACACTCACGGCACCCCCATCATGTTGCGGGCTGAAAAAGAAGGTCTTACCCCAAAAGAACTTATCGCTAATGTTTGGAAAGAACATAAGCGTGACTTTGACAACTTTCTGATTTCATTTGATAACTACTACACCACAGATAGTCCCGAGAATGAAAAACTCGCACAGAGTATTTACATAAAGCTGCGTGATGCAGGATTGATTGAAAAACGTGCGATTGAGCAAGCTTATGATCCCGTTAAAGAAATGTTTTTGCCGGATCGCTTTATTAAAGGTGAGTGCCCTAAGTGTGGCGCCAAAGATCAATATGGCGACAACTGCGAAAAGTGTGGTGCAACCTACTCGCCTACCGACCTGAAGAATCCATTCTCAGTCGTTAGCGGCGCAACACCAATTAAAAAGATTTCAGATCACTACTTCTTTAAGTTGTCTGATCCACGTTGCGAAGATTTTTTGCGCGACTGGACTCAAGTAAAAATTCCTTTGCAGCCAGAGGCTCGCAATAAGATGAAAGAATGGGTTGGTCAACCCGGCGAAAGCAAGTTGGGCGACTGGGATATCTCCCGCGATGCCCCGTATTTCGGGTTTGAGATCCCCGATGCGCCTGGTAAGTACTTCTATGTTTGGCTTGATGCCCCAATTGGCTACTACGCCAGTTTCCTTAATTACTGCCAAGCTAAAGGCCTCAATTTTGATGAATGGGTTAAGCCAGACACGACAACTGAGCAATACCATTTCATTGGTAAAGATATTTTGTATTTCCACACTTTATTTTGGCCGGCTACTTTGCAATTTGCAGGTTACCGCACACCAACCAATGTATTTGCACACGGCTTCTTAACAGTTGATGGCGAGAAGATGAGTAAGTCACGCGGCACATTGATCTCTGCAAATAGCGTGATTGAGTGCGGCTTTAATCCAGAGTGGTTCCGCTATTACTTCGCAACCAAACTCAATGACAGCATGGAAGATTTGGATTTAAATCTTCAAGATTTTGTTGCGCGCGTTAATAGTGACTTATTAGGTAAGTACATCAACATTGCAAGCCGTAGCGCTGGCTTCTTGGTGAAGCGTTTTGGTGGCATTGTTTCTGACGAAGCAATGAGCAATCCACTACTAAAAGAAATTGCTTCATCTAGCGAAAAAATTGCTGAACTCTATGAGGGGCGTGAGTACGCCAAAGCACTGCGAGCCATCATGGAAATGGCGGACAAAGTGAACGGTTTTGTCGATGAGAACAAGCCATGGGAAATCGCCAAAAATCTAGAACGTGAAGCTGAGTTACAAAGGGTTTGCAGCATTACCCTTGAAGCATTCCGTATGCTCAGCCTGTATCTCAAGCCAGTTATTCCTCAGGTAGCTGCTGGCGTAGAAGAATTTCTCTCCTTACCACCTCTATCCTGGGCGGACATTAATACCCCCCTTTCCAGCAAGAACCCTATCAAGCCATATAAGCACCTAATGACAAGGGTTGAAGCCCCTCAAATTGAGGCTTTGCTGGCTGCAAACTTGTAAAAAGCCCCCTAAAAAGCACCTATAATGACGGTTGTAGTCCCTAGATAACTTTTCGAATTAATTTCATAAGTTATTGAATTTATTGAGTATTTTAGGAAATGTCATGGCAAGATATCAATCTGAATTCACCCAGTTCTTAAATGAACTCAAATCCGAGCGCCCAAACCTCGAAGCTGAACAGCAAGCTGGTCGCGCCCTATTGTGGGATAAAGAGCCACTGAGCGTTGAAGATCAACGTCGCGCCAAAGCTGCGAAATTGAAGCAACGCGCTTACGTGTATTCGAATGACTAATTCTGGCAATGAGCCAAGCGCTCAGCCAATATCAGACTTACTAGACAGCACTCCATCGGTAACCGATGGTATGTCGGAAGCGTTCGCCAAACTTTATGGCGAGCCGCTCTTCAAGCTTCCCACTGATCTTTATATTCCACCAGATGCTCTAGAAGTTTTTCTAGAGGCTTTTGAAGGTCCTTTAGATCTGTTGCTTTACCTAATCCGTAAACAGAACTTCAACGTTCTAGATATTCCGATGGCGCAGGTTACTCAACAGTATCTGAGTTATATCGACCAAATTCGCCATCACAATCTTGAACTAGCTGCCGAGTATTTACTCATGGCTGCTATGTTGATTGAAATTAAGTCCCGCATGCTTCTGCCGATGAAGAAAGCGGACAGCGAAGAAGAAGTAGAAGATCCACGCGCTGAATTGGTGCGTCGCTTACTCGAGTACGAGCGCATGAAACTTGCAGCACAAGAACTCGATCAAATTCCTCAACAAGGTCGCGATTTCCAGGTGGCTCATGGCTATGTGGATACCACCATTGCGATTTCTTGGCCTGATGTCAATGTAGAAGACTTACAAGCAGCTTGGCGTGATGTTCTCCACCGCGCCAAACTCACGCAACACCACACCATTACTCGTGAAGAGTTGTCAGTACGTGACTTTATGACACGTATCTTGCGCCGTTTACAAGGCACCAAATTCGTAGAGTTTGGTGAATTATTTGAAGATGCTATTAAGTCTGGTAAAGGCATTCCAGTGGTGATCGTAAACTTCATCGCTATGCTTGAGCTCTCACGCGAAGCATTAGTAGAAATCACCCAAGCAGAGCCATATGCGCCGATTTATGTGCGTCTTGCCTATACTCCTGTTGCATGAAAATCATTAGCGACATTCAGGAGTTGCGTGACCATCTGCGCGGTCAAAACCGCGCATCATTTGTACCGACAATGGGCAACCTCCATGAAGGCCATCTCTCCCTGATGCGCTTAGCAAGGCAACATGGTGATCCTGTGGTGGCCAGCATCTTTGTGAACCGTTTACAGTTTGGCCCTAACGAAGATTTTGATAGCTACCCTCGCACGATGCAGGCAGATATCGATAAGTTGGAAAAAGAAGGTGTGTACATCTTGTTTGCACCTACCGAGCGCGATCTTTATCCGCAGCCACAAGAGTACCGAGTTGATCCACCGCAGCAGTTAGGAGACATCCTTGAGGGCGAGTTCCGCCCAGGCTTCTTTAAAGGTGTTTGCACTGTTGTTCTTAAGCTCTTCTCTTGCGTCCAACCTAAGGTTGCCGTGTTTGGCAAAAAAGACTATCAACAGTTGATGATTATTCGTCAGATGGCTAAGCAGTTTGCTTTGCCGGTTGACATCATCCCAGGCGAAACGATTCGCGCCGAAGATGGTCTTGCCCTCTCCTCTCGTAATGGTTATCTCTCCGTGGAAGAGCGGGCCGAAGCTCCTGAGCTACAAAAAGCATTGAAAGAAGTTCGTGAGCGCGTCCTGCAATTAAAGAATCGCAATACCCAATCCATCTCTGAGATTGAGAAAGAGGCGGTTGCCTCTCTAGCAAAACGTGGCTGGCAACCTGATTACATTGCCATTCGTCAGCAAAGTGATTTGGCGCCGGCCTCAAATGAGCAATTACAAGCAGGTGAGCCACTTGTCATCCTGACAGCGGCTAAGCTTGGCAAAACACGTCTGATTGATAACTTAGAAATTTAACCCCTGGGGTTTTTACAGGGCAAAGAACTGTCCTACCTCTAAACTCAACTCTTTCGCTAGCTCAGCACCGCTTAGTTTACCTGCGGCACCTTTGGCTTTCAGAACTTCGATCTGCCCACCATGGCAGGTGACAAAGAAAGAATCTAGCGTGATCTGCGTTACCTCGCCCGGCTTACCTTTGACGGCACCGAATGTAGCAGCTACATGCTTATGACAGTCGTAGATCTGAACCTTTTGCTCGCCGAACTTAGTCCATGCACCGGGCGCTGGATTGCAAGCACGAATCAGGTTATAGATTTGACTGATGTGTGTAGCCCAATGAATCTGCGCAGCGTTAGCATCAAACCAACCCTCATAGTTAGCTTGTGATTCATCTTGAATGATTTCTTGATGCTTGCCGGCGACCACAAGGTCAGCAGCTTCTAGCAGAGCTTTAACCCCAATTGGGAAAAGATGATCAAAGTAGATCTTGCCTAAGGTGTCATTCGGCCCAATGACAACTTCTTTTTGCAAAATCACCTCGCCCTCATCCAAGCCATCAGATGGACGGAAAATTGTTAAACCTGTTTTCTCTTCACCTAATGCGATTGCCCAATTAATAGCGCTGGGGCCGCGATATTTAGGAAGGAGCGATGGATGATATTGAATAGTACCGTGCTTCGGGATCTTGCAGAGCTCTTGCGGTACAAATTGAATGACGTATGCCATGACGCAGATGTCGGCATTACTATCAATCATAGCCTGAGCAGCCTCAGGACCCTTTAGAGAGGCGAACTGCAAGGGGTTTAAACCCCTTGCGAGTGCAGCTTCTTTTAATACTTCCGGTTTGCTTGATTTGGGATTATCCGGTGGACAGAAAACGGCAACCACTTCATCGCCGCGATTCAAAAAAGCTTCTAATGCCGCTTTACCAAAATCCGCACTCCCAATCAAGGCAACCCGCATCTTAGATCACCTTATCGTGACGGAGTGAAATCAAATCGTCAGTGGTGTAACCCAACTCATGAAGAATCTCATCGGTGTGCTCACCAAGCAATGGTGAACGTGTCACTTCAGTTGGGCTATCAGACATCTTGATCGGATTACCAACAGTAAGGTACTTGCCACGAATTGGATGATCCACTTCAACCACAGTACCAGTCGCACGCAATGCTGGCTCTTCAGCGATTTCTTTCATAGAAAGAATTGGGCCGCATGGAATGTCGTACTGATTGAGGATATCCATGACTTCAAACTTAGTCATGGTCATGGTCCACTTTTCGATCTCGCCGAAAATTTCCATGAGATGTGGCAAGCGTGCCATTGGTGATGCAAAACGTACATCCGTAATCCAATCTTCGCGACCGATTACTTTGCAAATTGCTTCCCAAACTGGAGCTTGAACGATTACATACATGTAGGCGTTTGGATCAGTTTCCCAACCCTTACATTTAACAATCCAGCCTGGCTGACCACCTCCAGAGGCATTGCCTGCACGGGGTACAGAGTCGCCGAACTCACCGTTCGGGAACTGTGGGTACTCTTGCATGAGACCTACGCGCTCTAAACGTTGTTGATCACGCAACTTCACCCGGCACAAGTTCAATACCGCATCCTGCATTGCTGCCAATACCTTCTGACCACGGCCAGAGTGGGTACGTTGATAGAGTGCAGTAACAATACCGAGCGCTAAATGCAAGCCTGTTCCACTATCACCGATTTGTGCACCAGTTACCATCGGAGGGCCATCATCAAAACCAGTAGTTGATGCTGAGCCGCCAGCACATTGCGCTACGTTCTCATACACTTTGCAATCTTCGTATGGACCAGGGCCAAAGCCTTTTACAGAGGCCATGATCATCATTGGATTGAGTTCTTGAATACGCTCCCAAGAAAATCCCATGCGATCCAAAGCACCTGGTGCAAAATTTTCCACTAAAACGTCACACTCTTTAATGAGGCGCTCAAGAATTTCTTTGCCCTTTTGAGTTTTGGTGTTCACGGTGATGGAACGCTTGTTGTGGTTCAACATCGTGAAGTACAAACTGTCTGCATCGGGGATATCGCGCAACTGACCACGTGTTGCATCCCCTTCGCCAGATTTTTCTACTTTGATTACGTCCGCACCAAACCAAGCCAGTAACTGAGTACAGGTTGGGCCTGATTGAACGTGCGTAAAGTCGAGGATTTTGACCCCTTCTAGTGCTTTTGCCATGATTTAAGTCCTAATAAGAATGAAAATTTTGAATTGGGGCAATTTTACCAGCGTGAAATAGGGAAAATTGTGGCGTGCCCAATATTTGGGCACAGACGCCTTTTAAGCCTTTATTGGCCACTCCATAAGGCTATGTGAAGCTAAGTCTGAGGGTTTTCAAGGTCAAAAAGACGCTTTTTGAGAGCCCTTTCTTGAGCAAAGCGCTCGGTTTCATCCCGAATGATTGCCACTACCCCATTGGCCTTACCAGAGGCATCAAAGAGCATTCCCACAGTGAAGGCAATCGAGAGCGTACTGCCATCCTTGTGTTTGGCGGGCACCTTCAAAAGAGATGTTCCATACCGAGTGGTGCCGGTCTCCATAGAGTGGCTATAACCCTCATTGTGTTTTTGACGTTGGCGCTCCGGAACAATGAGATCCAAAGTATTGCCTAAAGCTTCTTTCTCCAAGTATCCGAAGATACGAGTGGCGGCAGGATTCCAAAGCACAATCTTTTCATGGGCATCAGCAACAATGATCGCATCGCCTACGCACTCCACCAATTTATGTAAATCGACACTTGTATTCATAAATCCAGTCTACAGAATAAAAAAGGCGCCCACAGGGAGCGCCTTCAAATTAATACCAATGTTTATTGTTATTAAACAGCTTTTGCTGCGTGCAACTTAGCAATTTCATCCTTGCCATAGCCAAGGTCAGCCAATACTTCGTCAGTGTGCTCACCCAATACTGGAGATGGCTTGACTTCGATTTCCAAATCAGAGAACTTGATTGGGCTACCGATAGTCAAATACTTGCCGCGTACTTTGTGGTCAACTTCAACGATAGAGCCACTCTTACGCAAGTCTGGTGATTCAGCCAATTCTTTCATTGAGAGAACTGGAGCACATGGAATATCGAACTTGCGGAGGATGTCCACAGCCTCGTACTTAGTCTTATCTTTGAGCCAGTCTTCAATGGTTGCGAAGATATCAAAAATCTTGTCTTGACGAGCTTCAGCAGTCATATACGCTGGATCAGTTGCCCACTCTGGTTTGCCCAAAGCTTTAGTAATTGGTTCCCATGCATGGCCTTGAATAGTGAAGTAGATGTACGCATTTGGATCTGTTTCCCAACCCTTACACTTCAACACCCATCCTGGCTGACCGCCACCACCGGCGTTACCGCCACGTGGAACTACGTCAGTGAATGAACCGTGTGGGTACTGCGGGTACTCTTCCAAGTAACCAACTTTGTCCAAACGTTGTTGATCGCGCAATTTCACGCGGCACAAGTTCAGTACAGCGTCTTGCATTGAGCAAGAAACTTTTTGGCCTTTGCCAGTCTTTTGACGTTGCATCAAGGCGGTCAAAATACCGATTGCCAAGTGCATACCAGTATTAGAGTCACCTAAAGCCGCAGCAGAAACAGTTGGAGGACCATCCCAGAAACCAGTTGTAGAAGCAGCACCGCCAGCACACTGAGCAACGTTCTCATACACTTTTAAGTCTTCATATGAGTGGCCATCGCTAAAGCCTTTTACAGAAGCCAAAATCATTTTTGGGTTCAATTCTTGAATACGCTTCCATGAGAAACCCATACGATCCAAAGCGCCTGGACCAAAGTTCTCAACCATTACGTCAGAAACTTTAATCATCTTCTCTAAAACTTCCTTACCTTCTGGCGTCTTGGTATCTAAAGTCAAAGAACGCTTATTACCGTTGAGCATAGTGAAGTACAAAGCATCTGCACCTGGTACGTCGCGCAACTGGCTACGAGTTACGTCGCCAGCACCTGGACGTTCTACCTTAATAACGTCAGCGCCATAAAAGCCAAGCAACTGAGTACATGCAGGACCTGCCTGTACGTGTGTGAAGTCAATAATGCGAATGCCGTCTAATGGTTTAGTCATGTTTGTTTCTCCTTAAGTCTTTCTTGTTTGCTTCTAAATTTATCTTGGGTTACTTCTTAGCAGCTGCAGTGGATGGGTTTAAGTTTGTTAAACGTCCACTCTCAGTACCTGCAGTTTCATCAATAACAGCATTGATGAGAGCTGGTTTACCGGCAGCAATAGCTTCTGTTAACGCTGCTTCTAACTCTGCTGGTGTAGTTACGTAATAACCAACACCACCAAATGCTTCAATCATCTTGTCGTAACGGGCATCTTTAACAAACACGGTAGGCGCAACATCAGCACCGCCTGTTGGATTAACGTCAGTACCACGGTAAACGCCGTTGTTATTGAAAACAACCGTTGTGATTGGCAAGTTGTAACGGCAAATGGTTTCTAATTCCATGCCGCTGAAACCGAACGCGCTATCACCCTCTACGGCCACTGTTGGCAAACCACTAGTTACAGCAGCACCAATCGCATAGCCCATACCGATACCCATAATGCCCCAAGTACCAGAGTCAAAACGCTTACGTGGCTTGTACATATCAACGATTGCACGGCAATAGTCGAGCGTATTTGCACCTTCGTTTACCAAGTTCACATCTGGGTTCTTCTTGATCACATCACGAATCACACGCAATGCACCGTGGAAATTCATTGGGTTAGCTTCTTTAGCCAATGTCTCCGCCATCTTGGCTGTGTTCTTATCTTTCTTCTCAGTGATAGCTGCAATCCACTCAGCGCTTGGCTTAGGAACAGAAGAGATACCCTTCAAGAGCTCGCCAACGCATGAGCCAATATCACCAATTAATGGAGCAGCAATTTGTACGTTGCTATCCACTTCGTTTGCTTGAATATCGATTTGGATAAATTTCTTAGGCTCTTTACCCCAAGTCTTACCTTTACCGTGTGCAAGCAACCAATTCAAACGCGCACCAACCAACAACACCGCATCAGCTTCAGCCAATACAAATGAGCGTGCTGCGGAAGCAGACTGCGGATGGTTGTCAGGCAACAAACCTTTGGCCATTGACATAGGCAAATAAGGAATGCCAGATTTCTCAACCAAATCACGGATCTCTTTATCAGCTTGAGCATAAGCAGCACCTTTGCCCAACAGAATCAATGGACGCTTGGCACCCTTCAATACGTCTAATGCACGAGCAACCGCATCGGCCGCTGGGATCTGACGTGGAACTGGATCAATTACCTTGAAGATGGATTTCTTAGCTTCGTCGGCAGGCATAGTTTGCGCGAGCAGCTGAGCTGGCAAATCCAAATACACACCACCTGGACGACCAGAAACCGCAGCACGGATTGCACGTGCAAAACCGATACCGATATCTTCGATATGGTTAATACGATAAGCAGCTTTGCAATATGGCTTAGCCGCATTGAGCTGATCCATTTCTTCGTAGTCACCTTGTTGCAAGTCAACGATTTCACGCTCGCTTGAACCAGAGATCAAAATCATTGGGAAGCAGTTCACAGTTGCATTAGCAAGTGCTGTTAAACCGTTCAAGAAACCAGGAGCAGATACTGTCATACAAATACCTGGCTTTTGTGTCATATAACCAGCAATCGCTGCAGCATTACCTGCATGCTGCTCATGACGGAAGCCGATAAAACGCAAACCTTCAGCCTGCGCTAAACGACACAAGTCGGTAATTGGAATACCAACTAGGCCGAAAATCGTATCAAGGTCGTTTGCCTTTAAGGCGTCAATAACGAGATGGAAACCATCTGTTAACTGTGTGTTTTGATTATCTGTTGTCATAGAAATTTTTCAAGAATCGCAAATCGCTCGATAAGAGCTATTGCAATCTAGCTTTCGCTAATGTCTCCAATTTAGTTATTAATCGCACTGCGGGATTTTTGACCCCGCTTAGGCTGAGATGAATATTAGGCTTGGGGAGTGGGTTCATCATTGACTTCGGTCAATTTCCCCCTAAATCCTGTAACCACAGGTGGGTATCCGTTTAAACAAAAAGCTCTTTATGCTTTGTTTTCAGGCGACTCAAGGTCTCCGGGGAGAGATTAAGGTAAGCCGCAAGCTCCTTTTTAGGGAGAAGCTCAAACAAATCCTCGTATTTGCGCAGGAAACGCTCCACCCGGCCTGGGGCATCGAGCATATGCAAGGTAATAGTGTGGGCCATGATTTCACTCATCAGGCGCATGACTTCAAACTCAAAACTCTCTTTAAGAATCTTATGCTGGTCCAGGAACTCTGCCCACTTCTTTAGAGGCATCCGAGCCACGCGGGCCTTGGTTACAGAGGCAATGCTGTAGGGGGCAGCCGTCTTCAGGCGCCATGCAGCATAGCTGGTTTCAATATCTTTTTCGATAGCAAAACGCAGAATCATTTCTTTTGCGTCCGCACTAGAAACAATACGCTTCAGGATGCCGTCAAGAACAAAGTACTGCTCCATCTGGTGGTCACCTTGGTGCAGCAGTATTTCAGATTTTTTAAGGTCGGAAATTTCGAGATGACGCTCTAACTCGGCCATTGCAGCTGGATCCAAGCTTTTTAAGACCGAGTTTTGACTCAACTGTAGGCGAATCAGGTTTTTTTCGGGGTGCTTATCTAATACGGTCATCAATACTTGCTCCTAGACCTCATATTGTAGGCTTTTTTGCCTTTTAGAGCGGGTGTTTTGGTCTTAGACCGCACCAATTCAGCTAGAATGGCGGGGTCGTGGTGCTTTGTTGCAATGCAATAAAGTTAAACGGGAAACACTAAACGTGTGCTGCCCCCGCAACGGTAGGTAAATGCGTCTTTTATTCATTTAAAAGGCGTCAGGAATCTGACAAAGCCACTGTGCGCGTCAATCGCATGGGAAGGCCAGATTCTGATATTTACTAGCCCGGATACCGGCCAAGACAGGTGGAATTTTGCGGACGGGGATCTTCGCGCGCCAATTAAGCGCAACCCGCGCCTCATTGACGCCTGAACTCCTGCACGTGAAATTCTGTTCGACCCAGCTAACGGGGAAGTTAGCTAGGCAATCGATAACAGAAAGTCTTTTATGAAATCGAAGTTAAAGCAGAAAAAAATCGCCGTAGTTTGTGGCACTCTCCTCTCCCTCAGCTTCACCCAGGCAGCATTTGCACAAAATAATCCATCCACACTAATAGTGACTGGTACGCGATTTGAGGAAAACTTGAATCAAGTCCCGGCGAATGTCAAAGTGATCACGCGTGATGAAATTGAGAACTCGACTTCCAACACGATTCCTCAGGTCTTATCTCAAATTGGCGGCTTAAGAGTAAGCGGCTTAAATTCAAGCGCCTTAAATCTGGATGCATCCGTAGACATGGGTGGATTTGGGCCAACTGGCAACAGCACAACCGCAATCTTGGTTGATGGCATCCGCGTCAATCCCATTGATTCGGGCAGCATCGACTGGGAATCTATTCCAATCGACTCCATTGAGCGAATTGAAATTCTTCAGGGTGGCGCAAGCGTTCAATATGGCAATGGCGCCGTTGGCGGCGTGATCAACATCATTACGAATGGCGGTAAGAAAAGCATTAACCAAGCCTCTGCGACATATGGCACTTGGGGAACCTCTATTAACAATGCCATCTTCAGAAATACAGTCGATAAAACGACTTTACAAGTTAGCGCTAACACATCCAATACCAATGGCTGGCGCCCCAATACAGCGGCAAACGCTTACTCAATCGATGCAAAAATTTTGCAAGATTTAGGCAACAGAGATCGCTTTTTTGTTGATGCCTATTACGGCTACACCAATTCACAACTTGCTAGCCCTGTAGTTGGATTGGTTGGCTCAGGAAACCCACTATCTGTTAGACCACAGAATGCAGGCAACAACATAACAACTAATAATTCTGGCTTTCGCCAGGGGCTAACAAAAACATTAAGTGAGAATTACGTAGTAGAAATTGATACCTCTTATAACAATAAGTCCTCTTTTTTCTATGTGCCCCAAGCGGATTACTTTGCTAGCCCTGAATTTGGCTCAGCCGGGAGTCCGATGAATAATAAATTACAGGGCTGGCAACTTGCTTTATCGCCACGACTGAAAGCAGACTTTGGCGTTATTGGCACTTCGATTTTTGGTTATGATTTCTCGAAAGCGAATCAAGCTGGAAGTAATAGCTACACGCCACAATCTCAAAGCATCATTCTTGCAAATCAATTTGATGCCACCAGCAATCCCTTTGGAACTTATTACGGTAATCTAACAAGCGACTCGCAAAATGCCACGCAAATTAATAATTCGGTTTACGTAATGCAAAGAGTCCCTCTAGGAAATATTTTGGAGGCAAGCGGAGGATTCCGTCGACAAGTCCAGCAAGCATCAACAACTAGCTCCAACATTAGCGCATCAAATGGGACCGTCTATGGTAATCAGCAATATGCTGCCAATGCGGGAGATTTAGCGCTGAATGCCAACTACCTGCCGGGACAACGCGTGTATGTAAAGTGGAATCAGTCTTTTAGATTTCCTAATATTGATGAATACTGGGGTCTGCTATACAACCCAACAACCCAAACCACATCAACTGTCTTTAGCGGGATTTTGCAACCGCAAACAACACAGACATATGAGGTTGGTGGCAACTGGGATATCTTGAACTCCAAAGTAACATCGTCAATATTTAAGTCGATGACACAAAATGAAATTAGCTATAACCCCGCGACAGGTTATAACTACAACTCAATTTATCAAGTTAATCGTGGTGGAATGTTATTGGATGTTGCATCTAACATTTCACCCTCTCTTAATATTGGCTTCGGAGGAAAGTACCAAAAGTCGTACTATGCTGATGGGCCATTTTCCGGAAATGCTATTCCAGTTGTTCCAGACACACTTCTCAATGCTAGAGCGAACTACCTCGTTGCAACAAATTGGACCATTGGTGGGGTGGTTAATTACGTCAGCAGCCAGCATTACGACACAGGCCCCAGTTACTACAGCGCGACACCAGTGATGCCCTCTTATGTCATTGGAGATATCTTCACATCATATAAATACCAGGGTATTGAGGCTCGCCTTACCGTCAAAAACGTTGGCAATGCACAATATGCCACGTACGGAACTGCGCCAAGCAACGTCTCTAGTCGCTACTCGTACTACCCTAGCGAACCAAGGTCGGTTTTTGTAACCCTGAAATACAACTTCAATTAAACATCCCAGCAATGATTCGCCTACTTTAAGCCCCATTTTTGCATTGCGGGACTTAAAGTAGCGCCCTCACCCATCGGTTGAAGCTGAGGCTACAATACCAATATGAGTGAATTAAGCCCAATTCCCCCAAGCAACGATGCTAGCGACCTAAATTCGCTCAGCATCATTATTACTCGGATATCTGAAAAAATTTCATTGATTGAAGATGCAGTAAAAAACTTGAATCAAAATCGAGCACAACTGGAAGGCAAGATTGATGATGCTCAAAAACGCGTTCAACGCATTTTGAGTCGCTTACCAGATCAAAGTGATAGTCGCCAACTAAATCTGCTTGGCGAAGTTGCAACACCAAATAATCCAGAGGATGATAATGAGCCAACAACGCATTGAAGTAAGTCTTGCCGGCCAAAAAATCACCTTAGCAACGAGCGCTGAGCACGAACCCCTATTAAGAGCGGCATGCGTCCTGGTTGACGAACAAATTCAGCTTGCTATTGGTGGTGGCAACCGCAGCATTGAACGCGCTAGCATGATGGCGGCACTCAAAATTGCTGGCGATCTCATTACATTACAAAAGAATCAAACGCAACAAAGCACCTCCCCCAATGCAAGCTCCGATGAAGTCACTCGCCTGCAAGGTGAAATTCGCGCTCTAGAAGATCAAGTTGATGCTTTGATGCAAACCCTTTCCCTGCCTGGTTCGCCAAGGCCAATAGTTCCTTGAACCGATGCGCAAGCATCCGGAACGATCTTTACCTTGTGGGCGTGAGCGTTTCGAAAGTTCACAGTGCCAACTTAGACTTGGTCACTCCCTGAGCCTCTTAATGCACCCGAAGCAGAGTAGCCGTTCCACCTTGAACCTTAGGGTTCAGGATGACGGCCTAGCGGCTAAGGCGGGGAATTCATGTTACTAAGTGATATTGCCATGTTGATGCTGTGCGGGAGCATCTCTGGATTTTTAGCAGGCCTACTAGGCATTGGTGGCGGCATGATTCTGGTGCCATTCATGATCTTGGTTTTTAACCACCAAGGATTTAATCAAGAAGTCATTGTGCACATGGCCATCGCTACCGGCATGGCCACCATCTTGTTTACCACCACCTCTGCGATTTGGGCGCATCACAAACATGGCTCCATCGATTGGAAGTTAGTCGCGTCGCTGAGTCCTGGTTTGATCGTTGGCAGTTTGGTTGGTGGCAGCGAGATTTTTGAAGCCTTAAATACTTCTTGGCTCTCACTTTTCTTCGCCATTTTTATTGTCTATACATCAATTCAGATGCTGCTCAATAAAAAACCGAAGCCTGGGAGAGATCTGCCAAGCCCTGTAGGCTTGTTTGGCTTTGGCTCATTTGCAGGGGCCTTATCAAGTTTGGTGGGTGCCGGCGGCGCCTTCATCACCGTGCCTTTTATGCTCTGGTGCAATGTCAAACCGCATGTTGCTATGGCGAGTTCCTCTGGCCTGGGCTTTCCGATTGCAGCGGCAGCGACTATAGGCTATATGTACGGTAGTTGGGGTCACCCTAACCTACCATCCGGCTCCCTAGGATTTGTTTACTTACCGGCGGTAGTCTGTATTGCGGTGGTGAGTATATTCACAGCGCCGCTTGGCGCCAAAATGGCGCGCAAACTAGATGTTGCCCAACTCAAACGCATTTTTGGCGTGATGCTGCTGATGCTTGCGGCCTTCATGTTTAATGAAAGCCGCAAGGCATTTGGCTATTAATTAGCTTGTGTATTGCTGACGCAAAATATTCTTTTGTACCTTACCCATAGCATTACGAGGCAAATCAGAAACGATTTCAACACGCTTTGGAATTTTGAAGTTCGCAATTTGTGTTTTCAAAGTAGCGACCATCTCTTCAGCATTTAATTTAGCTCCGGCCTTAGGCACAACTACTGCCATCACTGCCTCACCAAAATCTGGATGCGGAATACCAATCACAGCACTTTCATCAACACCAGGCATGTCATCGATAAAGCTTTCAATTTCTTTGGGATAAACGTTATAGCCACCAGAAATAATTAAATCCTTGCTACGGCCAACAATGCATAAGTATTCCTTCGGCGCTTTGCCGCCGTTGGCATCCCCACCCCAGCGACCAACGTCACCCGTCTTGAACCAACCATCTTTGGTAAATTCTTCGGCGGTCTTCTCTGGCATACGCCAGTAGCCTTTAAATATGTTTGGACCTTTAACCTGAATGCCACCAATTTCATCGACCCTACACGGTTTGTTGTCTTCATTCACTACACGCACCTTTACACCAGGCAAAGGCAGACCTACCGAGCCGCCTACGCGCTTGCCTTTATAAGGGTTGGAGACCAACATCACGGTCTCACTCATACCATAGCGCTCCAAAATTGGCTGGCCAATGACTTCCTTGAATGTATTAAATGTTTCTGTAAGCAATGGAGCGGAACCAGAAACAAATAGACGCATATTGCGCGCCACTTTCTTATTGAAACCTTTATCAGCCAATAAGCGCACATAGAAGGTTGGAACACCCATCATCACTGTCGACTTTGGCATATGTTTAATGAGTTGCGCGGTATCTAAACGCGGCAACCAAATCATCTTGCTACCATTAATCAACGCCCCATGAGCCGCTACAAACAAACCATGAACGTGGAAGATTGGTAAAGCATGTAATAAAACATCGCCTTTTTCCCACCCCCAAAACTTTTGCAGTACTTGCGCGTTGCTACCCAGATTCTTATGCGTCAGCATTGCGCCCTTACTACGACCGGTAGTGCCAGAGGTATACAGAATAGCCGCAAGATCGTCATCCTTTGCCGGAACCGTTTTGAATTTATCGCTCAACCCAGCTGCACGCTCTAATAAAGTGCCAGTGCGGTTTTCATCTAAGGTAAAGACATGCTTAGTGCCAGCTTTTGCTGCAACCTTAGATACCCAAGATAGATTCTTACTGCTGCAGACAACTACTGCCGGCTCAGCATTCTCTAAAAAATATTGAATTTCAGCAGACTGATAAGCGGTATTGAGCGGCAAATATACATACCCCGCACGAATCGTTGCTAAATAAAGAAAAAGAGCCTCAGGTGATTTTTCAACCTGCACTGCCACCCTAGAGCCTTTTGGCAACTTCAAGCTGGTAAGTAAATTTGCCAGCTTTGCCGTTGCAGATTCTAGGTCACCCCAGGAGTAATACAAACCATCATGCGTCTCAAGAGCACATGCATTTTTATCTTTTGGAAAACCTTTTTCCAATAGTGAATATAAATTCATTCGAACCTCAAACCCCAGGGGTAATTTTTAATAAAAATTCTTAATCTAATTTAGCGCCAGAAGCCTTCGCTACAGCAGCCCAACGCTTAACATCAGCGCTCACAAATTTTCCAAATGCTTCGCCAGAAAGAGTAGGTGTTTCAGAGCCGTTATTAGTCCAGATGGTTTTGATCTCTGGTGTATTTAAAGCTTTCTGTGTTTCAGCAATCATCTTATCGACGATAGGTTGTGGCGTGCCTTTTGGTGCAAACAAGCCATACCACGTAGATACTTCGTATCCCACTAAGCCTGCTTCAGCCGCTGTCGGTACATTCGGAAATCCGGGAGCACGCTTTTGTGATGCAACCGCTAGAGCCACAATCGAACCATTTTTAATTTGAGCCGCTGACGAACCTAAGCCATCAAACTCGATATCTACTTGACCTGCAATCAAGTCTTGCATAGCTGGGCCAGCACCACGATATGGAATGTGGGTAATAAAGGTTTTAGTCAACATCTTGAATTGCTCGCCAGCCAAATGATGCGTGGAGCCATTACCAGCACTAGCGTAGTTGAACTTGCCTGGGTTTTTCTTCAAGAGAGCAATGAATTCTTTCAAGTCCTTCACCTGAACATTCTTTGGATTTACGACAATTACTTGAGGTGGACTTGCAATCATTGCAACCGGCACAAAACTCTTCTCAACGTCGTAATCCAGATTCGGATACATGGATGGCGCAATTGCATGGTGCGCGGCACCAACAAAGAAGGTGTATCCATCTGGTGCAGCCTTAGCAGCAATAGAAGCGCCTAGAGTGCCACCGGCACCACCACGGTTATCAATAACAATTTGCTTACCTAACTGCTTGGTGAGCTGTGTTGCTAAAGGCCTAGCAAAAGCATCTGTGCCACCGCCTGCAGGGAAAGGCACAACGAAAGTAATCGGTTTATTTGGCCATTCCTGCGCCATAGCCACTAAAGGCATAGCGCACGCTAAAAAAGCCGCTTTCTTAATGATTGTCGAAAGTTTTAATTGTTTAAACATCCTAGTCTCCTCCACTTGCCAATATTTTGGCTATGTAAATTATCAATACCGCCTCATCCGACACCATACTACTTTCTGGATCTTTATGCCCAGTTCTCTTTTTAGCTCTTGGGCGAATCTCTTTGGATTCTGCCTCCGAGCATCTCCCCCTCAATTCTTTATCACGGCGCCATCAAGCGTCCTACCGACCTTGAATACACAATCTCACCGTTAGCAAATTTCTCGTGGTTTTCTTCCACGTTACCCAAGTCATAAAGATAGTTAACCATCAAGCCTGCTGACTGACGCAAACCTTTGCGTGACAAGTCTCCTGCCCAATTGACCAAATGCAACTTGGCGCCGTTACCTAAATGGAATTTAGCAACTGGATTGCCATTGCGACCAGTAGAACCTAGACCTAAATAGATGGAGGCCAAGCAAAGTAAAGACTCTTGCTCTTTTGGTGATGCCAAATCGGGATGCCATCCAGCGCTAAGTTTTTCTGCCCATGACTGCGCATCTAACTTGAGATTTGCCAAGGCCTGATCTCGAGCAGCCCGTAAGTTGGGCTTCAATCTCTCTGCAGGAACATCCTCACCTAAGTTAGCCCCGGCCGATACCCAATCCATAAATCCAGGAATTGGAGACAAGGTGACAAAGGTTTTGAGTCCTGGGAATTCAGCATGCAACTGCTCGGCAACACGCTTAATTAAGAAATTACCCATCGATACGCCGCGCAGACCTGGTTCACAATTGCTAATTGAATAGAACACTGCCACTTTGTATTGCGATGGCTGGTCTACTGTCTCAGCCTTCTTGTCAACTAAAGGCGTAATCACCGTTGGAATCTCAGGCAACAACGCCACTTCCACAAAGATCAAAGGTTCGCTAGGCAGCTGCGGGTGGAAGAAGGCAAAGCAGCGGCGATCAGGCTGAAGGCGACGACGTAAATCATCCCAGCCATCAATAGCATGGACCGCTTCGTGATGAATCAACTTCTCCAAAACCTCTGCAGGTGATTTCCAGTCAACGCGATGCATCTTTAAAAATCCTGGATTAAACCAAGATGACAAAAGATGGCGCATATCAAAATCGACTGCCGCTAATTCCGGCTTCTTATCTAAGATTTGCAAAAGATCTCGCCGCATTTGCACTACAGCAGCTGTGCCATGGCCAGCACGATTTAAGCGGCGGAATAATTCTTGTCTGGGAGATTCGGAAACTTTTTGTAACTGTATGTAGTTGCGCGCTGTAGATTCGGCTGCAAAGTTTTGCGCGGCTTTCAATACAGCATCTACCTGAGGGTTTAATTTCTCAAATAAATAAGTAAAGAATGCAATGTGTTGATCTTTTGTCAGCTTGCGATAGTTGTTTACAACATCGTCAGCCATGCTAACTGCATTGGATTCGCCTCGCTCGGAAATCAAGCGCTTAATGGCGTTGTTTGCCTTTGACAGGTTACGGGCTTTTGCTAGCTTTTCGAGCATGTAATCTTTTCAAAAAAGAAAAACGACAAAATGAAGATCGTTCCAATTTATTACTCAGAACATGCAAAATCAATTAAGTTAAAAGAATAAATATTAACTTAAAGTTAAGTATTTTCGTAAAATCTAAGGGTAAATCAGGGGTTTTTGCGATGCAACATGCGGGCTTCAGCCGCTAAAGCCAAAATATTGGGGTTGGATTCATTAGCCTGAAGATACATTAGGCCTATATGTTGGATAACCTGGTATTTGGGCAGTAGGGGTGTAAATTCAATGGCATCGCCCATGAGTGCCCTCACCCTACCCGGCAATAAGGAATGTCCAAGATCCCCGGAGACCATATTCATGAGGGAGAAGATGTCGCCCACCTTCATCACCACATTAGGATTAAAGCCTGCGAGCTGGAAAGCCTCGTAAAACCCTGAAGTCGTAGCAAAGCCGTCCTGAAGGGTAAGAAATTTCTCATGCTGATATTCGGATAGGTCAATATCGGTTGCGTCAGGCTTACTACTTTTAGAGGAGGCTAGAAATAACTGATCCTCAAAGAGGGAAACCACCTGGACGCCCTCGGGCAAGCCTTTTGTTGGAACAGCAATGACAATCGCATCAATACTGCCCTCGGTCAATCGTTTCATCAACTCTTCATTGGACCCAAGAAACAAATCAATATCTAAATCGGGTCTGCGGATTTTGGTGCCCATAATCATGCGAGGAATGATGTTTGCAGTCAGGGAGTACATTGAACCTAGACGAACTTGCCCACTCTCAACCCCTGCTTTAGCTTTCGTCTTTTTAAGGATACGGTCTACATCTGATAACAAATCATTACTTGCCTCGGCCAAATAGATCGCTGCGGGCAAAGCTTTTAATTGACGTCCCTCTTTAACAAATAAAGGGCATCCAATCCCTGTCTCAAGAGAATGCAGCGCCTTGTGAATGCTGACTGAGCTTAAGTGCAACTCTTCTGCAGTACGTGAGAGGCTTCCCGTCCGCACAAACGAACAAAGAATTTCTAACTTTCGCAGCGTCAGTTCTTCGTTCAACATAGAGAGTGATGGGTTTTAAGCACTTTTAGATTTGAATGCGGTCATCAGATAGACGCCAAATATCATCATAGGTACACATAGCCATTGCCCCATAGACAAACCAAGGCCAAGAAGGCCAAGGAAGGCATCAGGTTCACGCGCGTATTCAGCCAGGAAACGGCAAACACCATAACCCAACAAGAAGAATCCAGATACCTGACCCACACGCCTGGGTTTGCCTGCATAAATCCAGAGCGCAATACCGAGTAATGCACCCTCACCGAGCAGTTGATAAATTTGTGAGGGATGACGCGGCACAGAGTCTACCAATGGGAACACCATCGCCCAAGGCAAATCAGTAGGTCTACCCCAGAGCTCTCCGTTAATAAAGTTACCAAGTCGACCAAAAGCCAAGCCAAATGGGACAAGGGGAGCTACTAAATCACTAACAACAAAGAAAGTGGTCTGCCGTTTTTTAGCAAACCAATAAAGGGCGACCAACACTCCCAACAAGCCCCCGTGGAAAGACATACCACCTTCCCAGATTTTGAAAACACTCAAAGGATTGGCCAAGTAAAAGCCTGGCATATAAAACAAGGTATAACCTAGGCGCCCACCAAGCACAACACCGAGAACGCCTGCAAAAAGTAGATCCTCAAGATCTTTATAGGTCCAACCCAAAGCTTGATAACGAGGTGCCTTAATACGCAAACGACCTAAGAGCAAAAACTGCACGAAGGCCATCAAATACATCAAGCCATACCAGTGAATAGCAAAGCTTCCAATACGAATTGCTGCGGGGTCAAACTGAGGATGAATCAACATGAATATTAACTTTTGGATTGGTCAAAGTTATGCAACTCGTGACCTAGATCCCGGTAGGCTTTATAGCGTTCGCGCCCAGCTAAACGCTCGGCCTCATTGACAGTAACTACCTCAACGATTCTGGGGAAACGAGCTACAAGAGCGGGCACATCCGCAGGCATACGCATACCCAGATGAATCATCACATCTGCATGGGGTACGTTGCTTAAAGCGGAAGAAGCAAAGTCGTCTGTCAAAACAATGGGTGTTTCTGCTGCGGCCTCATCTTCGATGAAGCAGTGCGGTAGAAAATCAGCGCCACTAAACGACCACAAAAGATCATTTAACTTTTGCAAGTCGGCCCTCTCACCCACCATCACAATATTACGAACAGGCTCGCCTTCAGGTGTAGCACTCCAGATCTTGCGTGTTAAACGACAGACGTATTCCAGCTTGTCGTTTACATTACTATGAAAATCGATTCGTGCCATTCAGTATCTATCCAAAGATCCGCAAACTACTTACTTGCGCTCAAGTAAGAAATTCACTAGCAAAGGAACTGGGCGACCAGTTGAACCTTTGGCGGCACCACTTTTCCAAGCGGTACCTGCAATATCCAAGTGAGCCCATTTGTATTTCTCGGTAAAGCGTGACAAGAAACATGCTGCCGTCACGCTTCCTGCTGGACGCCCACCAATATTGGCGACATCCGCAAAATTCGATTTGAGTTGCTCATGATAAGCAGCATCTAAAGGCAAACGCCATACAGTATCCAAGGAAGCATGGCCTGCTTTTGTGAGTTCAGTCACCAAACCTTCGTCTGAAGAAAATAAACCACTATGCACGTGTCCCAAGGCAATGACACACGCGCCAGTTAAGGTTGCGATATCAATCACCGCCGCTGGTTTAAAGCGCTCAACATAAGTTAATGCATCACACAAAATGAGACGGCCTTCTGCATCGGTATTAAGAATCTCGATCGTCTGTCCAGACATGCTTTTCACAATATCGCCTGGTCGTGTAGCTTGACCTGATGGCATATTTTCACAAGTCGGAATGACGCCAATGACATTCTTCTTTAATTTCATTAAGGAAACTGAGTACATGGTACCGATCACTGATGCGGCACCACACATGTCGTACTTCATCTCATCCATTGCTTCGCCTGGCTTGAGTGAGATACCGCCAGTATCAAAAGTAATTCCCTTACCAACCAAGACAATCGGAGCATCGCCCGCTTTACCGCCTTGGTGACGCATCACAATAAATTGCGGTGGAGTATCGGAGCCTTTGGCAACCGACAGGAAAGAACCCATACCTAAGGCTTCAATCTGCTTTCGTCCGAGCACTTCGACTTTCAAGCCAGTCTTCTTGCTCAAGCCTTGCGCAGTCTTGCCCAAATATGTTGGCGTACAAACATTGGGTGGAAGGTTGCCCAAATCTTTTGCTAAGTTCATACCCTCAACCATAGCCACACCCTGCTCTACTGCAGCTTTTAATTCTTTTGCACAATCATCATTACCAGCGAACACCAATTGTTTAAATGTATCTACTTTATCTTTGGCTTTAAATTTCATAGCAGGCTGACGAACACCAAAGCGATAAGCTTGATCACCAGCATATTGCACAGTCAGGCGCACTTCTTCTGCGATGAAATCTGCTTTATGTGCAAGCGCAAAGCTCGGAGTAAACCAAAGCGCATTCTCAATAGAGCCGCCGCTCAGCACCTTCAAAGCTGCACGGACCACCTTGGAATAAGTAGTCAAACTACGTTCACCAGCAAGATGAACATCACCCAAAGCAACAAGCAATACGCGTTTTGCTTTAATACCACTGGCAGTCCACGATTTTTCTGCTCGCAACATGCAAACGGAAGCCTGTTTAGGATCCAAATCCCCAACAACATTAGCGTGATTGACCGAACCTCCAAGCAAGAGATCCAACTCGGGCAAAAAGCCCGCTTTGGCCTTCGCGCCTTTAGCCCCAGAGAAACTATCAAAATCTGCTTTTGAGTAGGCCAAAACCAAACAGTCAGTGTTGTGACCCAATAGGGATTTGAGACTGGATTTCTGAAGTTTTGAGCTCTGCAGGTCGGCTTGAGGGAAAATTTTGGTATTAAATTGGATTGTCATAATCTATTACGGTATTTTGGTCGATTCAAAAGAGGTGAAATTGCTAATCCGAGACGTTTATCCATTATCCTCCGACATGAGGATAGACCCCTTATTAATAGCAATTTAAGACATTTATAGCCCCAAATAACCCCACGAATCCAGACCCTTATTTTTCATGATTTTTAAACAGGCCCTCCGCCGCGAACTCAGTTTTACGACTGGTGGGGTGTTTTTGGTCTTAGTCACCATCATGGTGACCACTCTGGTTATCCGAATCTTGGGCTACGCCGCTAATGGCGCAGTCAATCCTGAGGATGCAGTTGTATTAATTGCCTTGGCCACTTTGGGTTATCTCGCCGTTCTCTTAACTGTTTCATTATTTGTGGCGACCCTCATTGTTTTAGTCCGCTGGTATAAAGATTCCGAAATGATCGTTTGGTTTGCAAGCGGCTTGAGCATCACCAATCTCATTCGCCCGATTTTGCAATTTGCTACACCACTCATCATTGTGATTGCCCTGCTTGCACTTTTTGTTTGGCCATGGGCAAATCGGGAATCCACCCTAATTAGTCAGCGCTTTCAACAACGAGATGATGTATCCATGGTGAGTGCCGGGCAATTTAAGGAATCCGCAAAAGCAGAGCGCGTCTTTTTTATTGAAGAGCTCGATGTAGACAAGAGTGAAGTAAAAAATATCTTCGTGGCGGACTCAAAAAATGGTCGCTTGAGCATTGCAGTGTCGTCTACTGGCTACATCCAAAATTCGGAGGGTGGGGAAAAGTCTATCGTGCTCCACAACGGGCGGCGCTATGAGGGGCAACCCACACAGCCCGATTTTAGAATTCTTGAATTTAACGAGTACAGCACCAAAATTCGCAGCAAAGATGCATTAGCACCTGCACCTCGCGATCGAGAGAAGACCATTACCGAGCTTCTCAACGACCCTAACCCAGCCTCAGTTAATCCTAATCGCGCTGAACTACTCTGGCGTATTGGTTTGCCATTAATGGCCTTGGGTTTGGTGCTAATCGCTATACCACTTGCTTATGTAAACCCGCGTCTTGGTAACTACACAGCAATGTTCTATGCGGTATTGATTTACCTGATATACAGCAACCTGCTAAACCTGACACAAAATTTTGTTTCGCAAGGTAAGGTCAGTGTTTTTGTTGCCATCTGGCCTATACATTTACTTGCTTTATTGATTGCAACAGTCTTAATTCGCAATCGTATCAACCCTTCACTCAAGTGGTGGCTCCGTCAGCTGCCCGCCTCAATTGTTAAAAAATGAAGCTGCTCTTCCCCTTCATCTATGAGCGCTATTTAGCTAAGCAGATCTATGCTGCTTTTGGCTTCATTCTCTTTGCATTGGTAGCACTGTTTTTGTTCTTCGATATTTTGAGCGAGCTAGGTTCGGTACAAGGGGCTTACACACCCCCTTTAGCGCTACTTCATGTTCTCCTCAAGGCGCCAAGCCGTATTTCTGAAATCATTCCGATTGCAGGATTGATTGGCAGTATTTATGTATTTGCGATGCTAGCGAGTCAGTCCGAATTCACCATCTTGCGTATCGCTGGCTTAGATGTGAGACGCGGACTCATTACGCTCACCAAAATCTCTCTTCCATTGATTGCGCTGACACTCATCATGAGTGAATGGGTTGGGCCTTATACAGAAGCAAAGTCCGATCAGATTCGCATGAAAGCCATGGGTTCAGCGTACTCATCTCAATTTAGAACTGGTGTCTGGGTAAAAGATCGCTTACGTGACGAAGATGGTAGTGGCCCGGTTCGCCCTGGGGTTCGCTACGTCAACGTTGGTAAGGTCGATAAGGATAATGAGATTCGCAATATTCGTATGTATGAGTTTGATGACACCTATCACCTGCTCTCCATTCGCAGTGCCGTGTCAGGGCAGTTTGATGAGACAGGTGTATGGGTATTAAACGATGTGACTGAAACACGTTTCAAAGAAACCAAGCAATCAGACCCGCTCAATCCTGTTTTTTCTGCGCAGACTTTTACACATCCAATCGTTACCCTGGAGTCCGAAGTCACGCCACAAATTTTGAGCGTGCTTTTAATCAGCCCAGAAAAAATGTCCATCGTGAGTTTGGGTCGCTTCATATCCCATCTGCGTGATAACAAACAAGATGCGCACCGACATTCGATTGCCTTCTGGAAAAAAGTAATTTACCCATTCACTATTTTTGTGATGCTCACATTGGCACTTCCCTTTGCCTACCTCAAGGTACGAGCTGGTAGCGTTGGTATTAAGGTATTTGGCGGCATCATGCTGGGTATGAGCTTTCAGCTTTTTAACTCTCTGTTCTCAAACGTAGGGCTTTTGGGATCTTGGCCAGCACTGATCACCGCGCTTACACCGCCCTTGCTTTACTTCCTATTGGCGCTCGCTGGTCTGCGCTGGGTTTCTAAGGCTTAATACCTGAAATTCATTTAGAATGAGATTCCTATATCTTTGTTGATATATAGACTGGAATCCTAATGAATCTACATCAATTCCGTTTTGTACGGGAAGCCGTTAGACAAAACTTCAACTTAACGACCGCTGCCAAAGCACTTTTTACCTCCCAACCAGGGGTATCCAAGGCCATTATCGAGCTAGAAGATGAGTTGGGTGTTGAGATCTTCCGCCGTCACGGCAAACGTATTCGCTCCCTTACAGAACCCGGCAAGAGAATTTTGAGTTCGATTGAACGCATCCTCGATGAAGTGGAAACACTCAAACGAGTAGGCAAAGATTTTGCTAGCCAAGATCAAGGCAGCTTTGTAATTGCCACTACCCACACTCAAGCACGTTATGCCCTACCTAAAGTGCTTACTGAATTTACTAAACGCTTTCCAAAGGTTAAGGTCAGTATTCAGCAAGGCAGTCCAGGTCAAATTGCAGAATTACTCACACATGATCGCGCAGATATCGCAATTGCAACTGAAGGTATTGCTAATACTCCGGGGGTGCTGGCACTACCAGGCTATCAATGGCATCATGTATTGATGGTACCGCTCAGCCATCCACTTCTAAATCAAGCCACACTAACACTTGAAGAGATTGCCAAGTACCCCATCATTACCTATGACAAAGCATTCGCGGGTCGTAGCAAGATTGATGCAGCCTTTGCACAAAGAAACATCACACCAGACATTATTTTGGAAGCGATTGATGCGGACGTTATTAAAACCTATGTTGAGACCGGCATGGGTATCGGGATTGTTGCAGGCCATGCGTATGACCCTGATCGAGATCGCAATCTGAAGGTGATTCCTGCGGGACACTTATTTGGTAACAACGTGACCCATTTGGGGGTTAAGCAAGGCGCTTACTTGCGCTCATTTGTATACACCTTTATAGAACTCTTCTCACCCACGCTCACCAAGAAGATTGTTGAGCAGGCAATGTCGAACGAGACTGAGACGTATGAGATTTAACTAAATGTAATTTAGCGATTGATTCTAATTTGGGGAATCCTCAAAAACAGACCTGTTTTTGAGTGGTGCCTCGGGGCGGACTCGAACCGCCACGCCTTGCGGCACCGGATTTTGAGTCCGGCACGTCTACCAATTCCATCACCGAGGCAGGTGTTTGCAGTGGAAATTCTGCTTACTTTTCTACTTTGTTACTGCTAAGACATGAGAGTGTAACAAAAAATGGCTAGATACCTCCTACCTTAGGTCTAGAACCCCTTAAAATGAGGTCTTCTAGCCAAATTATTAAAAGGACTTACCCGTATGGCCGGCCATTCGAAATGGGCCAATATTCAGCACCGCAAAGGTCGTCAGGACGAAAAACGCGGCAAGATTTGGACCAAACTCATTAAAGAAATTACCGTAGCTGCCAAATTAGGCGGTGGCGACGTTGCTACTAACCCACGTTTGCGTTTGGCGATTGATAAGGCTAAAGACTCCAATATGCCTAATGACAACGTGCAAAGAGCAATTCAGCGCGGCACTGGATCGCTTGAGGGCGTGAACTACGAAGAGATTCGTTATGAGGGTTATGGCATGAATGGCGCTGCCATCATCGTTGATTGCTTAACTGATAACCGCACTCGTACCGTTGCAGAGGTGCGCCATGCCTTTAATAAAAACGGTGGCAATATGGGCACCGAAGGTTCGGTTGCTTTCTTATTTAAACACTGCGGTCAAATGTTATTTGCTCCAGGAACGAGCGAAGATCAACTTATGGAAGTTGCATTAGATGCCGGCGCAGAAGATGTCATCACTCATGACGATGGATCTTTAGAAGTCTTATGCCCTGTTCCAGATTTCTCAAAGGTACAAGATGCCATCAGTAAAGCAGGCCTAAAGCCTGAACTAGCAACAGTTGCTATGCGCCCTGAGACTGAGATTGCCCTTGAAGGGGAGCTAGCAGAAAGCATGCAGAAATTGCTGGACGCACTTGAGAACTTAGATGATGTTCAAGAGGTCTTTACGAACGCAGCGCTTTGATTTTTGAAATTCACTTCTTTTAATTACCTCATTTAAATAATAGTTAGCTTGTTATGAAAATTCTACTTATCGGATCTGGCGGACGCGAACACGCGCTGGCTTGGAAACTAGCTCAATCCCCTCAAGTACAAACTGTCTATGTTGCTCCGGGCAATGGCGGCACGGCCACCGCTAAACAGACTTCTGCAGGCATTGAGAATCTGCCGATGACTGGGTTACAAGAACTTGCTGATTTTGCTAAGCGCGAAAAAATTCACCTAACAGTTGTGGGTCCTGAGGCCCCACTTGCCGCCGGCATCGTAGATGTATTTCGTAATAATGGCTTGCGCATTTTTGGTCCAACCCAATTAGCTGCGCAATTGGAGTCTTCTAAAGATTTCTCCAAAGCCTTTATGAAACGTCACGGCATTCCTACTGCGGATTACCAAACATTTTCTAATGCCTTAGAGGCGCACGCCTATATCGACTCCAAAGGCGCACCGATTGTGATTAAGGCTGATGGCCTTGCTGCAGGCAAAGGTGTAGTTGTTGCTATGAGCCTTGAAGAAGCGCATGCCGCGGTGGACATGATGTTGGCTGATAACAAATTAGGCAATGCTGGTGCTCGTGTAGTAATTGAAGAATTTCTCACTGGTGAAGAAGCTAGCTTCATTGTTTTGGTTGACGGTAAAAACGTTTTAGCTTTGGCAACAAGCCAGGATCACAAACGCTTACTCGATGCTGATCAGGGCCCTAATACTGGCGGCATGGGTGCTTACTCCCCCGCTCCGGTAGTTACTCCAGAAATCCATGCACGTGCATTGCGCGAAGTGATCATGCCAACCGTAAATGGCATGAAAGCAGATGGCATTCCCTACACCGGCTTCTTGTATGCAGGTTTGATGATTGCACCGGATGGCAAGATTAAGACACTTGAATTTAATTGCCGTATGGGTGATCCAGAAACTCAACCAATCATGGCGCGCCTGCGTAGCGATCTCGTGAATGCTTTAGATCATGCTGTTGACGGCACACTCAATGAGGTCGAGCTGGAATGGGATCGCCGCACTGCCCTGGGCGTAGTGCTTGCCGCTCATAACTACCCCGACACCCCTCGTGCTGGCGATGTGATTACCGGCATCCCCGCTGATACCGAAGATCAAATTACTTTCCATGCTGGCACAAAACTGCAAGATGGCAAGGTAGTAACTTCTGGTGGACGCGTCATGTGCGTTGTTGGACTTGCTGATACTGTCCGTGGTGCCCAACAGAAAGCATACGAAGCAATCAATCACATTAAGTTCGATGGCATGCAATATCGCAAAGATATTGGCTATCGAGCCATTAAGTAAACCAATATCGAGTTAGAGCACCTTTGTCAGATCAACATACCCAAATCAATATTGCAGCCTTAAAAGATTACTTTTTAGGATTGCAAGAGCGCATTACCACCGCGATGAGTGCTTTGGATGGCAAGGTCTTTATTGCCGATGAATGGCATAAGCCCGAAGACAGCAAACTCAAAGGGTATGGTCGCACTTGTATTTTGGATGGCGGCAATATTCTAGAAAAAGGTGGTGTAGGCTTCTCACACGTTCGCGGCGATCAAATGCCGCCCTCAGCATCGCATCACCGCCCAGAAGTGGCTGGACGCAGCTTTGAAGCAATGGGCGTCTCTTTGGTGTTTCACCCAAATAACCCCAAAGTACCAACCACGCATATGAATGTGCGCTGCTTTATTGCGCAAGCCACAGGAAAAGAACCGGTTTGGTGGTTTGGTGGTGGCTTTGATCTCACACCCTATTACGGGGTTGATGAAGACTGCAAACACTTTCATCAAACCGCTAAAGACGCACTAGATCCTTTTGGTGAAGAGCTCTATCCTCGCTTTAAGAAGTGGTGCGATGAGTACTTCTATCTAAAGCATCGTGAAGAGCCGCGCGGTATTGGTGGAGTTTTCTTTGATGACTTTAATGAGCTTGGTTTTGAAAAGAGCTTTGCGATGACGCGTGCGGTAGGAGATGCATTTATTAATGCTTATCTGCCGATTGTGCAGCGTCGCTATCAAGATAGCTTTACCGCCGAAGAAAAGGCATTCCAAGAATATCGTCGTGGCCGCTATGTGGAATACAACCTCATCTTTGACCGAGGCACTATTTTTGGTCTGCACTCTGGTGGCCGCACCGAATCTATTTTGATGTCAATGCCGCCGGTGGTTCAGTGGTGGTACAACTGGCAGCCTCAGCCTGGCACACCAGAAGCTAAGTTGTATGACTACTACCTAAAGCCACGCGATTGGCTAGCGTGAGCATCCAGCATTGAGCGCTATTAAAAAAATTGGCATTCTGGGAGGTACATTTGATCCTCCTCATGTTGGCCACCTCAAACTAGCTACGCATTTTGCTAAGCTATTGCGCTTGGATGCACTCCTACTGATACCCAGTGGTGAGCCGTGGCAAAAAGGCAAATGCATCACCTCAGCAGAAATGCGTTTTAGATTAACTGAGGCTGCTGGCATTGATTTAGCTAGAGCGTTTTTGTATTTAAAGATATCCACTCAAGTAGGCATTGATCGCATAGAAATAGATCGTGCCGGTCCAAGCTATGCCATTGATACCGTGAAAGCACTGCGTGAGCGATTTGGCGCGGATGCTAGCCTGACTTGGTTGATGGGAGCGGATTCTTTGGTTGCGCTACCTAGCTGGAACTCCTGGGAAAAACTCAGCCAATTTGTGAATTTTGCCGTAGCCACCAGACCTCACCATGACTTAAAGGAGCAACTCAGCCCTAAGGTGAGTCAATTGCTACAAGAACATCAAACAAAAGATGCTGCCGCTCTTGAAAATTGCGCTGCAGGCCTCATATACATCGATGAAAGCCTCAATATCGACTTATCCTCTACCGAGTTAAGAGATCGCCTTAAATCCAGCTCTAGAAGCGCCATAGCGTCTGAGCAAATTCCAACCCATACCCTAGAAATCATTACAAATCTGGGCTTGTATCAGTAATCAAGCTAAGATCACCCTAAATACAAAAATTATTGCCGAAAGAATATGGACTTACGTAAATTACAACGCGTCATAATTGATGCTCTAGAGGATGTGAAGGCCCAAGATATTCGCGTCTACGACACAACCAAATTAAGTGAACTATTTGACCGGGTCATTATTGCCACCGGCTCAAGCAATCGCCAAACCCGCTCTTTAGCAATGTCCGTTAAAGAAGAGGTGAACGCTAAAGGTGGCGAAGTCATCTCTATTGAAGGTTTGGAAACTGGTGAATGGGTATTAGTAGATTGCGGCGATATTGTTGTGCATATTTTGCAACCGATGCTGCGTTCTTACTATCAGCTAGAAGGCATGTGGGGTGCTAAGCCTGTACGCGTGAAATTGGCTGGCAGCAAAGGTCTTGCTAAAGCTAGCGAATCAGAAGACGACGAATAAGTTTGTCGTTAAAAGCATCGATGCGCCTCACCATTGTTTCAGTTGGTCATAAGATGCCTGATTGGGTTGCAACCGCAACTCATGACTACATTAAAAGAATGCCTGCAGACTGCAGCATTGAAATTAAAGAAATCAAACCTGACCTGACGCCTGCTAAAGAGGCCGTCAAAATTGCTGCCGCCATTCCGAAGGGCTCAAGAGTGATTGCTTTAGATGAGCGCGGCAAAGACCAAACCACTCAAAACTTAGCCACTCAATTGGCCAGTTGGCGCCAAGAGGGTTTTGATATCACCTTCCTTATAGGTGGTGCAGATGGTTTGGATCCGAGCCTGAAAACCACCGCTCAGGCGATGTGGCGCCTTTCCAGCCTGACCCTTCCTCATGCTATGGCTAGAGTACTGCTGGTAGAGCAGCTTTATCGAGCTTGGACCATACTGCAAGGTCACCCCTACCATCGTGAGTAATCTTGTGAGCCCATTTATTTATCTCGCCTCGCAGAGTCTGCGTCGCCAAGAACTTTTAGAACAAATTGGCGTTCGCTTCGAAATGCTTTTACCAAGCGCCGATGAGGATAGTGAAGGCATTGAAACACCTCTTCCCCAAGAAAAAGCTCGCGCTTATGTTGAAAGAGTTACCCTAGCAAAAAGTGCAGCAGCACTCTCTCGTTGGCAAAAAAGTAATTTACCTTGGGCTCCGATTCTCTGTGCAGATACCACCGTTAGCCTACCCAATAGTCCTGATGGTGAAATTTTAGGCAAGCCATGCGATGCGGCAGATGCTGCAAGAATTCTGAACATGCTCAGCGGCAAAGCACATGAGGTATTAACTGCAGTTGCCATTACCCCAACTCCAACAGAGGCACCTAAGGTTTTGGTACAGGTATCACACGTGCAATTTGCCAATCTATCCCCAGAACAGATAAATGCTTACATCGCCAGTGGCGAACCCTTTGGCAAGGCCGGGGCCTATGGCATTCAGGGTCTAGGGGGTGCTTTTATTCCCTCTATCCAAGGAAGTTATAGCGGTATCATGGGCTTACCCATCTATGAAACTCAACAATTACTAGAAATTGCCTGCCTGAATCGCGTATGAACGAAGAAATACTGATCAATATCACCCCGCAAGAAACGCGCGTTGCTTTAATTCAGCAAGGGGCTGTTCAGGAGCTACAAATTGAACGCACTCGCCAACGGGGCATTGTGGGTAATATTTATTTAGCCAAAGTGGTTCGCGTGCTACCTGGCATGCAATCAGCATTTATTGAGATTGGCTTAGAGCGCACTGCTTTTATGCACGTTGCTGATATCACCCAAAATAATCCTCAAGCGCAAATTGAAAAGTTATTGTTTGAAGGTCAAACACTTTTAGTGCAAGTACTAAAAGATCCTCTAGGCACAAAAGGTGCGCGCCTTACAACTCAATTAAGTATTGCAGGACGTAATTTAGTTTACCTTCCGCCCGCAGGCAGCGATACTGCCACCGAGAAATACATTGGCGTTTCTCAACGAATTGATCAACCCGAGGAACGCGAGGCCATTAAGGCACGCTTGGCTAGTTTGATGGCTGCCGATGAAAAAGGTGGGATTATTGTCCGAACCAGCGCTCAGGATGCATCAGATACTGAACTGCAGCATGACATGCTTTATTTGCGCACCACCTGGGAAAACATCCATGCGGCCATGAAACACAATCCTGCGCCCACCCTTCTCTATCAAGACTTAAGCCTGGCCGAACGAGTATTAAGGGATGTGGCCGGAGAAGAAACTACGCAGATTCGCGTGGATTCAGCTGAGAATTTCGAGAAACTTAAATTATTTACTAATTCTTACATGCCCAATCTATTGGGCAAGTTGACATTACATCGTGGCGAGCGCGCCCTCTTTGATTTATTTGACGTCGATGCCGAGATTAATAAGGCACTGGGTCGCAGAGTTGATCTCAAATCGGGCGGCTATCTGATGATTGATCAAACAGAATCTATGACTACGATTGATGTGAATACTGGCAGTTATGTCGGCGCACGCAATCTTGATGACACAGTCTTTAAAACGAATTTAGAGGCTGCCCAAGCCATTGCAAGGCAGCTACGCTTACGTAATCTAGGTGGAATCATCATTATTGATTTCATCGATATGATTGGTAAAGATCATCAAGAATCAGTGCTGCATGAACTTAAGCGCAATCTTGAGCGCGATCATGCGCGCACCTCAGTAAGCGACTTCTCTGCTTTAGGTTTAGTAGAGATGACTCGCAAACGCACTCGTGAATCCTTGGCCCATATTACCTGTGAGCCTTGCGCTACATGCCTTGGCAAGGGTGAGGTTAAAACTGCACAAACGATTTGCTATGAGATTTTGCGTGAGATTGTTCGGGAGCACCGCCAATTTAATCCAAGAGAATTTAGGATTGTGGCTGCGCCTGATGTCATTGACCTCTTCTTGGAAGAAGAGAATCAATTTCTGGCACAACTCGGTGACTTTATTGGTAAACCCATTACCCTCCAAGCAGAAGGTAGCTTCCGCCAAGAACAATACGATATTGTTCTTAGTTAAATTCGCTTATTAGTTAGGCGTTTGAAAATTGGATACGATGCAAGTTGGCATAGAGCCCATCTTGCTTAATTAGTTCTTCGTGTGAACCATTTTCAATCACTTTGCCGTGCTCCAAAACCACAATACGATCGGCATGCTCAATGGTAGATAAGCGATGAGCGATGACCAAGGTAGTTCTGCCAGCCATTAAGCGCTCGAGCGCATCCTGGACCTGGCGCTCAGATTCAGAATCCAAAGCGGAAGTTGCCTCATCCAAGATCAAAATCGGTGCATCTTTATAGATCGCACGCGCAATTGCTAAACGCTGGCGCTGCCCGCCAGATAAGCGATTGCCGTTATCACCTATTAGCGAATCAATTCCTTCTGGCAACTCTTTAATAAGAGCACTTAAATTGGCAGCCTCCAATGCCTCCATGACGCGGCCGCGATCAATTCCTTCTTGACCAGTAGCTCCGTATGCCACATTCGCTGCAATGGTGTCATTGAAGAGAATGACATCCTGACTCACAAAAGCAATTTGGCGACGCACATCGGCCAACACAATATCCTCTAAGGGAATTTCATCTAAGAAAACATGACCACTGGTAGGTTTATAGAATCGAGGCAACAAATTGACGAGAGTAGATTTACCACCACCAGATGGCCCGACAAAAGCAACAACTTCGCCTGGCTTAATGGTGAGATTAATATTACTGAGGGCATCCTTACGATCACCCTCCTGCTCATATGCAAATCCAACATTCTCAAATCGAATGCCGCCCTTAGCTATATCAAGCGGCTTCATGCTTTGCTTGCGCTCTTCACCCTCTTCAAAAGGTTGATCCATTAATCCAAAAATCATTTCTGCTGCAGTGAGGCCGCGTTGGAGTGGTTGATTAATGTCGGCCAAGTGCTTTAATGGGGAAATCACCAGCATCATGGCGGTAATAAAAGCCGCAAAACCTCCAACAGTAGTGCCTTCAGTGGCTGACTGCATTAAAGCAATTACGAGAACCACCGATAGAGCCATAGACGCTATCAATTGAGTAATAGGCTGATTTAAACCACCCGCAACTGCAGATTTCAGAGCAAACTGACGAGCTCGCTCAGCCTTTTGCTTAAAACAATTCATCTCATACTCTTCAGCGCCATGCACCTTAACAATTTTGTAACCAGCAGCAGCTTCTTCAACAATATAAGCAAGATCGCTGGTAAGCGTTTGTTGTTCACGATTAAGTGATCTGAGTCGACGATTGATTTTGCTCATGATGAATGCAATCACCGGGAAAATAATCAAGACAACTAAAGTCAATTGCCAATTGAGATAAATCAAGTAGCCAATCAAACCAACAACTGTCAATGAATCTCTCACCAAGCTGATGAGCATTCCACCCATCACGGAAAGAACATTATTTACCTCAAAAACTACACCATTGATTAAGTTCGATGCAGAGTTTTTTTGAAAAAAAGTAGTGCTAGCATGTAGGAGAGTTTGAAACATTTGTTCGCGCAACTTTAAAAGTACGGAATTAATGACTCTAGTTAACAAATAGTTCGACAGAAACTGCGCCAAGCTCCGAACCAAAGCCAAGCCCACCAAGAAAACTGGCACCTGCCAAAGCTTGCTATTAAGCTGACCAGTAAAGCCACGGTCCAATAAGGGCTTCATTAAGGCTGGAATTGAGGTTTCAGCACCAGCTACGACAGCCATAGCCAAAAGGGACCCAATAATCAGGCCATAATGGGGCTTAAGGTAAGCAATTAAGCGATTTAACGCAATACGGTCTTGAGCATTCATATAATGAATTATGCCCACCTTATCAGTCATACTCATCACCCGCAATGAAGAGGCCAATTTGGACGATTGTCTGGCCTCCCTGGAGGGTATTTCCCAGCAGATCGTGGTTGTTGATACCAATAGCTCGGATCGCACCCTAGAAATCGCCAAAAACCATGGTGCGACCATATCCCAGCCATCCGACTGGCCTGGTTTTGGCCCTCAAAAGAACCGTGCTTTAGACCTTGCAACCGGTGAATGGGTCTTATCCATAGATGCAGATGAGCGCCTAACTACAGCTCTCAAATCTGAGATCCTTACGGCAATTCACCATAGCGCCCATGTGAACTGTTTTGCCATCCCTAGATTATCCTGGTACTGCGGTCGTTTTATCCGCCACTCTGGCTGGAGCCCTGACTATGTAGATCGTCTTTTTAAACGTGGCACCGCCCGCTTCTCAGATGATATAGTCCATGAGCGCCTCATACCCAATGGTCAGGTAGCTAAACTAGAAAACCCATTGCTCCATTACAGCTTTATGAACTACTCTCAAGTTCTGCAAAAGCTCGATCGCTATTCCACCGCATCCGCAGAGCAAGCATTTGCCAAAGGAAAGACAAGTAGCCCTCTCAAGGCCGTTCTTCATGGTGTATGGGCCTTTATCCGCACATACATTATTCGCGCCGGATTCTTAGATGGGGCGCAAGGATTTGCTCTAGCAGTATCTAATGGTCAAGGCACTTACTATCGCTACATCAAGCTTTGGCACCTCAACCAGGAAGCCAATAAATGATTTCGATTTTGCTGGCCACTTACAACTGGCCACAAGCACTCAAGCTTTGCCTAGAATCACTAGCCACTCAAACAGACAAGAACTTTGAGATCATCATTGCCGATGATGGCTCTACCGAGAGTACAAAAAAGGTGATTGATTCTTTCATGGACTCATATCCCATCGCTATCAAGCATCTCTGGCAAGAAGATCATGGCTTTCGGAAAACAAAAATTCTGAATCAAGCCATTAATGCTGCCTATGGTGATTACCTCGTTTTTTTAGATGGCGATTGCATTGTGCAGCCAGACTTTGTAGCAAGACATCGTGAATTGGCGCAAAAAGGATGTATGGTGACCGGTAGTCGAGTCCTTCTGGATAAGGGCCTCACCCAAGAATTACTCTCCTGGCCTCAATGGAGTTTTCAGAAATTCTCCTCAGGCTTGCTAGGTATGCGTCTTAGCGGGGGCATTAATAAATACTTGCCCCTCAAGATCAAGCTTGGCGACGGCTCCTGGCGTGATTACAAAAAGTTTGTTTGGCGTCGCATCAAAGGTTGCAATATGGCTTGCTGGAAAGCAGATGCAAAAGCTATTAATGGCTTTGATGAAACCATAACAGGCTGGGGTCACGAAGATGCTGACTTTGTATTTCGATTGCAGCATCACGGAATCACCCGCAAATCGGGCTCTTGGTCTACTGAAGTCCTACATCTGTTTCATAAAATTAATGATCAAAGTAATGCTGCAGAGAATGCGCGACATGTGCGCGAGAAGATTTTGGCTAAGGCGCTGTAAGTATTCGCAACAATATGACCACTTACTCAAAACCCAAGCCTAAAAAAGTCTTATTCATTGCCACTCGGCAAATCGGCGACGTGCTGGTAACAACACCCCTTATTACCAAAGCCAGGGAGCTTTGGCCTGATGCAGAATTTCATTTTCTAGGCTATCGCGGCAAGCTAGACATGTTGTACGGCAATCCAGACATTTCTGAATTTATTGAAACCTCAGATCGACCAGGTTTTGGTGAATACCTCTCATTATTTAATCGCCTATTTCAGCGTTATGACTTAGCGGTAGTCACCCAACCTAGCGACCGTGCCTACCTATATGGCTTAGTAGCCGCTTTCAGAAGAGTGGGTGTCCTAAGTGGCCATCCTCAAGGCAAAGATTCTGAAGATCAAAACAAGCATAGCAAGAGCGAGAAGCAAAATGCCTGGAAGAAGTTCATCTGCATGCACACCGTGGATGTTGATTACTTTAATCAACACGTCATTACAGAAAAGCTCCGCCTTCTAGAAACCTTCTTTAAAAATCCAGCGGATTTATTCTCTAGGCCGATCTCGGTGACACCTCCTGTGGGCGAACCTTTGACACCTGTCATCGCCGGTGAACTCAAACAGCCTTATGTCGTCATTCACCCAGGACCTCTTACTGCTTATAAACGTTGGCCACTCGCATACTGGCAAGAACTCATTACCTGGCTGGTTAATCAAGGTTTTCAGGTTGTATTAAGCGCTTCACCGGCAAAGCAAGATGTACAACTCAATCACGACATCATGTCTTTATTGTCCGAAGAAATTAAGGGCAAAGTAATCAACGCTGCGGGCAAGTTATCCATTCCGCAGGCGGGCACGCTCATTCGGAGCGCTGCTTTATATATTGGTGTTGATACGTCCATCACACATTTAGCAGCAGCCTGCAATACCCCAACTATCACCCTCTTTGGCGCTACCCCGCCAACCAACTTTGGCCCTTGGCCCAATGGCTTTATTGGTAAACAACCTTATCAATTGCGCGCCCGTACACAAACCGTAGGCAATGTCATCATCTTGCAAGGCCCTGGTGAATGCGTACCATGTCGTAAAGCCGGATGTCTTGATAAAGCCGATAGCTATAGCGAGTGTTTGGATCTTCTAGAACCTAAACAAGTGATTGAAGCGATTCAAAAGGTATTTCCGAGCTAGGGCAATAAAAAATTGCTGTGGTAAGACAATTATTTAGTGGTACTGAACTTGTACGGGATCTTTTTGCTTGGATGCCAAGATTTGGTTCAAGCTATGTAAGCAAGCATCATCTGGGTAGATGCGTAGCTCTTCTGGGAATTGCATTAAGCAGGCGCCGCCGCTAGTTGTGACTGCAGCAGTTAACATCAAACCCTTCATGCCATCATTTGAGCCTGGAGCAGCTGGAGCGGATGCGCCCAGCTTTGGATCTCTGACACGATTGGCCATCAAGTAAGGATTGATTTGACTCCGCAGCATCTTGATATCAATAGCGTTATCAATACATACGTGAATATTACGAGCAAAACGCATACGCGCACCAGTGATATCCATCACCGCCTCAGAAACAATCCGCATTCCGCCTGAAAACTTATCCGGAGTCACGTTGACTTTAGCAACCAAGAGTTCATCTTCCTTGAGCCATGAGCGATTAGGCTCATACACCTCGCTATATAAAGTGACTTCGAGGGCTGCAGTGCCATCATCAATTGTCGCAATCATCATGCGACCGCGCTGGCCAGTCAACATACGCGCTGAAGTGATAATGCCAGCGATCAACTGGTCTTTGCCTTCGGTAACTTTTGATAAAGGTTGACGAATAAAGTGAGAAGTCTCCTCACGGTAGGCATCAAACATATGACCCGTTAAACAGAGTCCTAAAGCATTCTTCTCTTCTTGCAGACGTTTCTTTTCAGACCAAACAGGCTCACGAACCAACTCAGGTAGATGGCGATTTTCTTCACCAGCGACTTCGAACAAACTCACTTGATGGATAGAAGCCTCTGCCTGTTCAGCGGCTTCAATTGCTCTGGCCAAAGAAGCAAGCAAGGTTGAGCGAATGTCGTACAAATTACCACCCGCAGGTACAGAGTCACGATACAAGCTATCAAATGCACCAGCACGCATTAAGGCTTCAATCGCACGGCGATTCACCTGTCTGCGATCTACGCGAGCACAAAAATCAAACAGATCCTTAAATGGTCCGCCAGTTTCACGCGCTTTAACAATGGATTCAATTGCTGCCTCACCAGTACCACGCACTGCACCCAGGCCATAACGGACATGACTGATTGGGGAGTCTGGGGCTGCATCAGGCGCACGCAATGGTGTGAACTCATACACACCCGTATTGATGTCTGGCGAGAACACCCGAATGTTGTTAACCAAACAATCGTCATATAGAATCTTCACCTTATCGGTATCATCCATTGCGAGCGATAAGTTGGCAGCCATAAATTCTGCGGGGTAATACGCTTTGAGCCAGGCTGTTTGATATGCCAAGAGTGCGTAAGCGGCAGCGTGGGATTTATTAAATCCATAGCCCGCAAAGCGCTCCATCAAGTCATAGATTTCATTAGCCTTACCCTCGGAGATGCCGCCTGCTTTTGCACCATCACTAAAGATCTTGCGATGCTGGGCCATCTCTTCTGGCTTTTTCTTACCCATCGCACGACGCAACATATCAGCACCACCTAATGAGTAGCCACCAATCATCTGCGCCATCTGCATCACCTGCTCTTGATAGACCATGATGCCGTAGGTCTCACGTAGAACTGGCTCAATACGTGGATCGGGATACTCCACTTTTTGGCGACCGTGTTTACGCTCAATAAAGTCTGGAATCAAATCCATAGGGCCTGGGCGATACAAAGCCACCAACGCAATAATGTCTTCAAAGCGGTCGGGCTTTGCCTCACGAAGCATGCCTTGCATGCCGCGGCTTTCTAGCTGGAATACCGCTACCGTATTAGCACGCTTGAGTACATCAAATGCTTTTTCGTCATCAAGTGGTATCTCACCGATATTCCAATCTCTGCGATCAGCATGCAATGCTTTAATCCAGCGCTCTGCTGCAGCCAAGATGGTAAGCGTTGTTAAGCCCAAAAAGTCGAACTTCACTAAGCCAATTGCTTCGACGTCATCTTTATCAAATTGACTAATAACGGAGCTACTGTCTTGATCTTTACTTTCTTGGGTGTAGAGAGGGCAAAAGTCCGTGAGGCGTCCTGGGGCGATCAACACACCACCCGCATGCATACCGACGTTACGGGTCATACCCTCCAATTGCTGGGCCAAAGATAGCAATTGACGCACTTCGTCTTCATTCTTTTCGCGCTCGGCTAATTGCTTCTCTTCCTTCTTGGCCATTTCAATCGTCATGTACTGGCCCGGCTTATTCGGCACTAGCTTGGCGATACCGTCAACGAAGTTATAGCCCTGCTCCAGCACGCGTCCTACGTCACGAATTGCCGCTCTGGCAGCCATGGTTCCAAAGGTAGCAATCTGGCTCACAGCGTCTTTGCCGTATTTATCCTTTACGTACTGAATCACACGGTCACGACCATGCTGGCAGAAGTCGATATCGAAGTCGGGCATGGATACCCGCTCTGGATTGAGAAAGCGCTCAAAGAGCAAGTTGTAACGTAGTGGATCCAAGTCAGTAATGCCGAGTGAATACGCCACTAAAGAGCCTGCGCCAGATCCACGGCCAGGACCTACTGGTACGCCATTGTTCTTAGCCCAGTTAATGAAGTCCGCCACGATTAAGAAGTAGCCCGGGAAACCCATCTGGGCAATCGTTTTAACTTCAAACACGAGACGCTCTTGGTAGCGCGGCATTTCTTTTTCGCGTTCTTCCACATCCGGGAAGTTACGTTCCATGTGGCGCTTTAGACCGATCTCGGATTGCTGCAATAAATATTCTTCTAAAGTAATTCCGGGCGGTATTGGAAAATCTGGCAAACGTGGCTGCCCTAAGACCAATGAAAGATTGCAACGCTTAGCAATTTCAACAGAGTTTGCGATGGCTGCCGGCAAATCTGCGAAACGTTTTTCCATCTCTTCTTGGGTTAAGAAGTATTGCTCTTCATTAAACTTTTTGGCGCGACGCGGATTGCCAAGCAACTCACCTTCAGCAATACAAACACGGGCTTCATGCGCCGTAAAGTCACTTTTCTGCATGAACTGCACTGGGTGAGTTGCCACTACCGGCAAATCGAGCTCACTCGCTAAATGGCAAGCGAGTTGCAGTTGCTTCTCATCTTGTGGATTGCCGCCGCGTTGAACCTCAATGTAAAAAGAATTTGGGAACAGCTTTTCATAACGTCTAGCAACAATCTTCGCTTGGTCTTCCTGACCAGCTAGCAATGCTGACCCTACTTCACCCATGCGTGCGCCAGAGAGCGCAATCAATCCATAAGATAAGGTCCGCTTGGCTTTTTTATCTTCTGCTTTAGCAGCAGACTCACTAAACCAAGCAGAATCCACTTCAGCACGACCGCGTGATTGATTTTCTAAGGATGCTCTACTAAGTAACTCGCATAAGTTAAGATAACCGGAATGGTTTTGAACCAGGAGCAATAAGCGATGAGGCTGATCAGGATCTTGAGGATTGCTGATCCAAACATCAGCACCAGCAATTGGCTTTATGCCGCTCGAGCGTGCAGCGGTGTAAAAACGCACCAAACCAAATAAATTACTTAAATCCGTGATGGCCAAGGCACCCATCTCGTCTTTGACGGCTGCAGCGACCGCATCATCAATACGAACGACTCCATCCGTAATTGAAAACTCGGAATGGACGCGGAGATGTACAAAACGGGGTGAAGCCATGAGATGATTTTAGCTGTGTCGACACCCAAAAACCTTCCATCCCCAGCCGGCGGCTATCGCGGGCGATTTGCTCCATCCCCCACCGGCCCACTTCACGCCGGATCCCTTGTTGCCGGCCTCGGAAGCTGGTTAGATGCCCGTAAAAATGGAGGGAAATGGCTCCTCAGAATTGAGGATTTAGACACCCCCCGCTGCGTCCCCGAAGCAACCCAACAAATACAGTCTCAATTGCTTGCCTGCGGGCTTTCTTGGGACGAGGAGATCATTTACCAATCCCAGCGCCAAGAGGCTTACCAGAGGGCTTTAGAGCGCTTAAATAGCTTGAAATACCTATATACCTGCACATGCTCAAGGCAGACTATTGCCAACGCCCTAGCCAGCCTCGGAGTAGAGACACCCCGCAATCAAGAAATGGTCTATCCAGGCACCTGCCGCCCTGCCTCATTAATAAGCAATACCGCACATGCTTTAAATGATTCGGGAAAAGCCTGGCGGATCGCTCTACCCCCAAATAGCCATATTGAATTTGAGGATTTAGCACTAGGGTACCAAAACCAAGATCTCAACACTGAAGTGGGTGATTTTGTATTGCATAGAAGCGATGGAGTATTTACCTACCAGCTAGCTGTAGTAGTGGATGATGCAGAGCAAGGTATTACCCATATCGTGCGTGGCAAAGATTTATTAAGCAACACCGCAAGACAAATTTACCTGCAAAAAGTATTGGGATATCAGAGGCCAGAGTATTTACATCTACCTTTAGTGCTTGATGAGCATGGTGAAAAACTCAGCAAACAAACTTTAGCAACGCAAATCAATACACAAGATGACAAACATTCGCTAATGGAGCTGCGTAAAGCAGCAAAGCATTTGGGATTGAAGAACTTGCCTGATGGCGAGAATGTCACTATTGCAGAGTGGCTATTAGCAGCCACTCTTGCATGGAAAAACGAAAGAACATAGTCTTTCCTTCTTAATTTCCTAATTTTCTTTCTTACTTTTTTCTTGCTTTATTTCTTTTTAAAGCCACCAAGCAAAGCGCCAACAGCAGGCTTAGCGGGAGTAATGCCCACTTTTTTCTCTTCTGGCTTTGCATCTGTAGGAGTTTTAGGGGATGCAGCAGGAATGCTGGGCTCGTAAGGCTTGTAGAAGAAAGGATCGGACACTTTAGCCGGTCCACTGCCATAGCTACCGGATGATGGGCGAGCTTGTGAAGGCAATCCTTCAGGCAAGGGCTTCACATCCAATTTACGCTTCATCAACTTTTCAATATCGTCGAGTAAGCGCTTCTCACTGGCATCAACTAAGGCAATCGCATCACCTTTGCTACCAGCGCGACCAGTACGACCAATACGATGAATAAAGTCTTCTGCGTTGTAGGGTAGTTCGTGATTAATCACGCAAGGCATATCCGGAATATCTAAACCACGAGCTGCTACATCAGTTGCCACTAAAACTTCAATAGCGCCAGACTTAAAGGCATCCAAAGTTAAAGTACGCTCACCTTGACTCTTATCACCGTGAATCGCGCCTGCTTTAATACCATCGCGCTCAAGAGCGCGAGATAACTTTGCACAGCCCAAACGACTATTGGTAAAGATAATGCATTGACGTGATAAGCCTGCACGCGTGCGTGCTTCAAGCACCTTCACAATCGCACGTTGCTTATCTGCAGAGGAAACCATGTGCACCACCTGTTTAACTGTATCAGCGGCAGCATTTTGACGAGCCACCTCAACAGTCACTGGAGTACGTAAATAGCTTTGTGCCAGCTTTTTGATTTCTGGTGAGAAAGTCGCTGAGAACAATAAAGTCTGTCTTTGCGCTGGAATCAAATCAATAATGCGCTGTAAGTCTGGCAAGAAACCCATATCAAGCATGCGGTCGGCTTCGTCCAACACCAAGATTTCCACTTGGGAGAGATTGGCCACTTTTGAGCCAATGTGATCAAGTAAGCGTCCAGGAGTGGCAATCAGTATCTCTACGCCATTACGCAAAATACCTACTTGCTCTTTCATATCTACACCGCCGTAGACTACGGCAGCGCGCAAATCAGTATGCTTTGAATAGCTCGTAGCGTTTTCTGCCACTTGCACAGCCAGCTCGCGAGTTGGCGTGAGAACCAATGCACGAATTGGATGACGCGCTGGTGATGCGCTATTGCTAGCGTGACGCAAAATCTTTTGAATGATCGGCAATACAAAAGCAGCCGTCTTACCAGTTCCAGTTTGCGCAGCGCCCATGAGGTCGCTTCCCGCTAAGACATGTGGAATTGATTGCGCTTGAATCGGAGTCGGAGTGTTGTAGCCCTGCTCCAGAACCGCTTTTTGAATTTTCGGATCTAAACCAAAGTCAGCAAAAGTGATTGTTGCTGTAGGGGTAGCAGCTTCGCTAACCCGTGTAGAAGAATTTATTTCAGTAGCAGTATTTGTCAAGGTAACTTACAGGATGGCAGCAATGCCGGCCTTAGCGGTTTCAGCATCCTCTGTCGATTTAACGCCGGAAACGCCGACTGCGCCGATGGTAAACCCATTTACCTCGATATTGACGCCACCCTCCAACATGCCCGAAATATGCGGAGCAGATAAGAAAGAGGTGCGGCCGTTATTAATAATTTCTTCGTAGACACGGCTCTCACGTTTACCCATAGCAGCAGTACGTGCTTTTTCTTGAGCAATGTAAGCTGACACAGGAGCGCAACCATCGCGACGAATTAAACCCAACATATGACCGCCATCATCACAAACGGCAATAGTTACCGCCCAGTTGTTTGCGGCAGCGTGTTTATTTGCTGCATCCAAAATCTTTTGGACATCAGCTTGGGTTAAATATGGTTTAGTAGCCAACATAGTTAATCTTTCTTTGTCTCGAATATGTTTTATATGATGAAAGTGCTATCTATACAGAGCACCTGAATTATAAGGGGTGTAGCCTGACCCCAGTCTAGGAGCCTTACCACACCCTATATGCACTGAAACTGCGCCCAACTAATTGATTATTTGTGGTTATTTGAGAAATTCTTGGGCAGCAACGACACCGCTGGCCTTGGGTTTAAAGCCCATAGAGCCCAAACTCATCTCAACACCACATAAAGCAGCCATCAAACTCAATTCATTGCAATCGCCTAAATGGCCGATACGGAATGCCTTGCCTTTGATTTTGCCCAAACCGGTACCCAATGAGAGATTGAATTTCTCCAAAGCATGCTTACGCAATACATCCGCATCCATACCTTCAGGTGTTGCAATACAAGTGAGTACTGGTGAATAGCAATCCTTGTCTTGACACTGAATTTCTAAGCCCCAAGCTTTTACTGCTTCACGACAAGCAGCAGCTAAACGTTGGTGACGCGCAAAGATCGTATCCAAGCCTTCGGCCATCATCATGTCCATCGCTTCATGCAAGCCATACATCAAATTGGTGCTTGGAGTTGTCGGCCAGTAACCGGTTTTATTGGATTCGAGAATTTCATCCCAAGCCCAATATGCTTTAGGCATTTTGTTGTTTTTACTAGCCTCAATGGCACGTGGTGACAACGCATTAAAGCCAATACCAGGTGGCAACATCAAGCCTTTTTGTGAACCAGAAACGGTAACGTCAGCACCCCATTTGTCATGCTCATAATCTGCTGAGCCCAAGCCAGATACGCTATCAACGAGCAATAAGGCTGGGTGCTTTAGTGAGTCAATCGCTTTACGAACTGCGGCAATGTTTGATGTCACACCAGTAGAAGTTTCGTTATGCACTACACAAACTGCTTTGATTTCATGGCCAGTGTCTTTACGTAAACGCTCTTCGATTACTGATGCATCTACACCCCAACGCCAAGTATCTTGTCCCGCTTTACCAACCACTTCCACATCCAAACCAAGGCGCTTAGCAAGCGCGCGCCATAGGTTAGCAAACTGACCAGTTTCGTAAAATAATACTTTGTCACCAGGACTCAGTACGTTAAACAAAGCACCTTCCCAAGAACCCGTTCCTGAGGCAGAATAAATAATCACAGGCTGTTCAGTCTTGAAAATCTTTTTGATGTTTTCTAAAACCTTCAGACCGAAGGCGCCAAACTCAGGACCACGGTGGTCGATGGTTTGATAGCTAATGGCACGCAGTACGCGTGGAGGAACGGGACTAGGGCCAGGAATATGTAAAAAGTGGCGTCCTGATGCGTGGTTATCAAGTTTCAACATGCTTTGTCTCACTTATGGGTGTGTTTATGGGTTTTATTTCTGGCACTAGTGTATGACAATTTTTGCAAATTTTCCATTTTGCATACAAATTATTAAAATAATTCTTTAATAAACCGTATAAATTGACATTTAAAGCCTATATTTATGCTTTATGATGGCTTATTGTTATTTTTGTATACAAATTTAGGGTTTAGGGGATTACAGCATGGCAGCCATAGAACAGCCCAATTCTCAGAATTTGCATGAGGCCACCTTTCAAAAACTCAGATCGCTCTTGGTGGAGGGGAAAATCGCGCCCGGCAGCAAACTTAACGAGCGGGAACTGGCCGAGAGTCTTAATGTTTCCCGAACCCCCATTCGTGAAGCGATTCGGCGCTTAGCTGCAGATGGTTTAGTTGAACTCATTACGAATCGTGGCGCGATCGCAGTCCAGCTTAGCCTCGAGGATGTTATTCATACTTTTGACGTGATTGCCGATCTTGAGGGATTTTCTGGTGAACTCGCTGCCAATAATATTAGCAACACCGCCCTCTCTGAATTAGAAGCACTCCAATACGAAATGATGGCGTCTTATGCACGTCGAGATTTATCAAGTTATTACAAACTCAATCTACACATTCATCACCTCATTAATCAAGCGGCAAATAATCCAGTGCTCTCAAGACTTTTCACACAAGTCAACGCTCGCATTGAAGCCCTGCGCTTTCGCTCTAATCAAGATGGCGTGAAATGGGAAAAGGCGGTTGAAGAACACCAAGAGATGCTCGCTGCCCTTAAAGCTAGAGATGCTGCCCGCATGCGCAAGATTATGATCCAGCACGTACAAAATAAACGTGATGTTGTAGTGCAGTTACTGAAATCGGAAGCAGCAATCAAAGATGTGGAGACAAGCAAGTTATGAACAAGCCTCTTGACCTTCTTGACCTTCTTGACCTTAAAGAACTCATGGTAGATCAAGCCGAACTCGCCAAGCGCTTGCGCCAGGAGACTTCCGGTGAAGTAATGACCGATAGTGCGAGTCGCGGACGTTACGCAACGGATGCCTCCATCTATCAAGCAATGCCAGTGGCTGTCTTTGTGCCAAAGACTGCACAAGATATTGCGAGCGCCATTCAGATTGCAGGTGAACTAGGTGTGCCTGTACTACCTCGTGGTGGCGGCACCAGCCAATGCGGCCAAACTACTGGTGCAGCACTAGTAATTGATAACACCAAATATTTCAGAAACGTTTTAGATCTCAATCTTGATAAAGGATATGTTGAAGTTGAACCAGGTATCGTACTGGATCATCTCAACGGTTCACTCAAACAACATGGCCTCTGGTATCCAGTGGATGTTTCCACCGCTGGCCAAGCAACCATTGGTGGTATGGCAGGCAATAACTCTTGCGGCAGTCGCTCAATTGCTTACGGCAATATGGTGCATAACGTTTTAGGTATTGATGCCTGGTTAGCGGATGGCCAAGTAGCGCAGTTTGGGAACTATGCCAATAGCTCTGGTGCCGCAAAACAACTAGGTGATTTTGTAAAAGGTTTAGCCCACACCCTCACACCTGAAATTGAGGCTCACTTTCCAAAAGTATTAAGACGGGTTGCGGGCTATAACCTCGATATCTTCAATCCCCAAAGCGAATTGCCTTACACCCAAGATGGCAGCGTTAATTTAGCCCATTTGTTGGTGGGCAGCGAAGGTACTCTCGCTTATTTCAAATCACTCAAACTGAAGCTAGCACCGTTACCGCAACATAAAGTGCTCGGCATTGTGAACTTTGCAAGCTTCTATAAAGCCATGGATAGCGCCCAGCATATTGTGAAGCTTGGTCCTACTGCAGTAGAACTGGTGGATCGCACCATGATTGATTTGGCACGCAGCAATCCCAGCTTTAAGAAAACGATTGAAACTGCTCTGATAGATCACACAGCCCAAACACCTGAAGCAATTCTATTGGTGGAGTTTTCTGGCGAAGCGCATGCGCCACTACTAGAAAAACTCAAAGCTTTACAAGAACTGATGAGCGATTTGGGATTGCCAGGCTCGGTAGTAGCAATGCCTGATGCCAGCCTACAAAAGAATCTGTGGGAAGTGCGTAAAGCAGGACTGAACATCATGATGAGCCTTAAGGGTGATGGTAAGCCGGTGAGCTTTATTGAAGATTGTGCTGTGCCTCTGGAGAGTTTGGCTGATTACACTCAGGCATTGACTGATGTATTTGCTAAATATGGCTCACGTGGCACTTGGTATGCGCATGCATCCGTAGGCACGTTGCATGTGCGCCCTATTTTGGATATGCGTAGAGATGGCGCCCAAAAGATGCGCGCGGTTGCCGAAGAAGCCTCTGCCTTGGTACGCAAATATAAAGGCGCCTATAGCGGTGAACATGGTGATGGCCTCTGTCGTGGCGAATGGATCTCTTGGCAGTTTGGCCAAAAGATCACCGAAGCCCTTGCAGAAATTAAACATGCATTCGATCCAAAGGGCTTATTTAATCCAGGCAAGATTGTTAATCCACCCAAGATGGATGACTCCATCAACTTTAGATTTCCACCGAGCTATAAAGTCATTCCACTGCAACCCGCACTCGATTGGTCTGCCTGGAACGTACAGAACGATCCTGTCACAGAAGAAACTACGGCGCCTGGCACTGGTGGAGACCCAGCACTGGGCTTAGCCAAAGCAGTGGAGATGTGCAATAACAATGGTCACTGCCGTAAGTTTGACGCGGAAGTCATGTGCCCAAGCTATCGCGTCACCCGTGATGAAAAGCATCTCACTCGCGGTAGAGCGAATACCCTGCGCCTTGCACTTTCAAATCAACTCGATATCAAAGATGAATCTTCGCCCCTAGGTAGCGATGCCATTAAGGAAGTGATGGAGCTTTGCGTGAGCTGCAAGGCTTGCCGCCGTGAATGCCCTACCGGCGTTGATATGGCGAAGATGAAAATTGAGTTCTTATCCGCTTACAAAAAGCGTGTAGGCCACTCGCTCAGAGATCTAGCGATTGCCTATCTTCCTAAATACGCTGGTACGATTAGCAATACCCCATTTTTGCCAAGTCTTCTCAATCTACGCAATCACATTACAGTGATTGCTAAGATTCAAGAGTGGGTCATGGGCATCTCTGCGCAAAGAAGTTTGCCGGTTTGGAAGGGTAAAACTTTCTGGAATCAGAAAGCAAAAGGCTCTTATCAATACACTCCAGAACAATTAGCAAACAATGGTGATGGTAAGGGTGTAGTACTTCTTGCGGATACTTTTAACGCCTACTTTGAAGATGAGAACCTTCAGGCAGCATTAAAGGTTCTCAAGGCTGCCGGCTATCGCGTACATATTCCCCACAAGAGTCAGCAAAAACAGAATCAAAGCCAAATCGATAAAACAAATAGTTGTTCCAAAGAGTTTTGCTGTGGCAGAACCTATTTAGCCGCAGGTATGGTTGATAAAGCTAAAGAGAATCTTGGTGAGTTAGTTGACCATCTTGCACCTTATGCGGATAAGCACATTCCGATCATTGGCTTGGAGCCTTCTTGCTTGTTTACCTTGAAAGATGAAGCGCTCGTAATGGGCTTTGGTGAGCGTGCTGTGCGGGTTTCTAAACAAGCGCAACTGTTGGAAGAATTCTTAGCAAGCGAAGCTAAAGCTGGAAAACTCAAGATCCAACTGAAAGCAGCCGATAAACCAGTACTCTTTCATGGTCACTGCCACCAGAAATCTTTTGCTGCCGTTACTCCTGCAATGGAATTACTCAAACTCATTCCGAATGCAGAACCCAAGCTCATTGAATCTTCTTGTTGCGGTATGGCGGGAAGCTTTGGTTACGAAGCCGAACATATTGAAGTGTCCAAACTAATGGCAGAAGCTAGTCTGTTGCCTAGTATTCGGAAGTCACCAGATAGCTGGGTGGTGGCTGACGGTACCAGTTGTCGTCATCAAATTGCTGATGGCACTCAAAGAGAAGCTGTACATATCGCCAGAATTTTGGGGGCGCATCTATAAAAGCAAAAAAGGTGGTGCTGGCGTTATTTGGTTAGCTAACGAATAACGCCGTAACCTACCATCAACAAGGTTCCAGTCAATAAGGCGGGAACTAATCGCTTGGTGGGTTTAGAAATCATCACGCCAATTGCCAAGGCACAAATCAGAAGACGAATCCACAATGGCACTGTTGCCATTAGGCCTAGCGGCATCACAATCAAACGGACTGTGAGTGCAGCAACCATCGCATACGTCACAGCAGCTAACCAGCGGAAGATCTCACTATCTTGATTAATACTCTGCGACAGAAATACGCCAATGGCGCGGCAAAAATAGGTGCCGAGGCAGGCGCCTACTAAAGCGATCCAAAGACCCCATCCGGTCAATGCATCGCCTAGGTGGCTTAAGGTGTCGATCGCCCCACTCATCCAATCACCCCGGCTTTTTTGCGCAAGAACTTGCGATCGATAAAGTAAGCCATGGTGCCCGCAACTAAGCCAGCGGTTAACAAACTGGTATCGCGATCAATGATAAAAAAAATCGGGCCAAAGATAGCTCCTAGTAAAAGGGCAATGCGATTGATCCAAGGCTTTACTTCAGTAAAGGTGAGCAAGAAGAATAGAGGGTTAATAAATACCAAACCTAAAGTAACTGGCTTGGGCACCATACCTGCTAAGTAATAACCCAAAATTGTTCCAGGCACGGAAATCAACCAGCACAGCAAGCCAAGACCTACGAAGTAACTCAGGCGGTGCTTAATCTCAATCGCATGAAACTCCCGCATCGAGATAGCCCATGCTGTCATCGCTAATAAATGGACAGAGGCATAGAGACTGCGATTGCGATCTTTTTGATGAAATTGTGGAAAGAGTGTCACCGTCATCGTGATAAAGCGGGTGGAGGTTAAGGTAACAGCCAGAGCAATAGCAAAAACAGAAGACCCCGTAATCGCCATCTCGAGCAAGACCACCTGTCCCGGCAACGCGAACATAAAAAATGAAGTGGAGGTGGTAAACCAAACATCAAAGCCATTGGTTTTGCCCATCGCACCAAAGCCCACCATGCCTGCAAAAAGCACCATTGCAGGCGCACCAGCCGCATCCCGAATGCCGGACCAAAAAGCATCACTTGGATTTTTAAAGCGCTGAACCGCAGCCTCTTCTAGCGCGGTTTCACTAGGATCAATGCATGGCTGGTCGTTGGATGACATGGAATAATTGTAAAGCTTGTGGGTATTTATGCTGACTGAGCATTTTGACCTAAGGCCCACTCAATATGTTCGGCCACTAAAGGATCGGCACTTGGAAGCGCTGCGATTAATGCTTCAGTAATTGCACTCTTCTCCACCTCGCTCGCCAAAGCATTACCCATCGCCACTGCCAAATTACGACGCCAGCGGTTATAACCAATTCGACGAATAGCACTACCCTCATGACGCTGCTCAAACTCAGCTTCAGTCCAGGACCATAGCTGTAAGAGTCTGGTCTGCCCTAAGCCGTGACGTCCTGCAAAATCAGGCAGCTCTGTACGTTTGGCAAATTTATTCCAAGGGCAAATGAGTTGGCAGTCATCACATCCATACACTCGATTGCCCATAGCTTGTCGAAACTCAACCGGAATAGCGTCGGGATTTTCAATGGTTAAGTAAGAGATGCAGCGACGTGCGTCTAATTGATAAGGCGCAGTAATAGCTTGCGTAGGACACACATCGATGCAGGATGTACAGGTACCGCAGCGCTCTTCAACTTCCTCATCAATTGGTAGCGGCACATCTACTAAGATCTCACCCAAGAAGAATGTGGAGCCAGATTCTCGATTAAGTAAGAGCGTATGTTTGCCACGCCAACCTAAGCCTGCTTTGCGGGCTAACTCCACTTCCATCAATGGCGCTGAGTCGGTAAATACGCGAAAACCCAGTTTTCCGATGCGCTCTTCGATGAGTTTGGCAAATTCTTGCAAGCGATTGCGTAGCACCTTGTGATAATCACGCCCTCTCGCATACATGGATACCACTGCTTGCGAAGGATCCTCTAGTCGTTGCCACTCTGCATCAAAATCCGTTTCAGGCGGGAGATAGTTCATTGAGACACAAATCACACGCATCGTGCCAGGAACTAAAAGCTCAGGATTGGAGCGCAGTTCCGCATGGCGCTGCATGTATTCCATTTGCCCATGCCGACCCTGCTCAAGCCACTCTTTGAGGCGCTCAGTCGCGGGACCTAAATGGGTATCAGTAATACGCAAACCATCAAACCCCAGTGCCATAGCTTGGGCATCAAGCCAATCACGCAGATCGGCCCCGTCTAAGGATTGAGAGTTGGTAGGTAAAGACATATGGAATACAGAATGTAGCGCAATAATTGAATAAACTAGGGGGAATGACTCAAACAAAGGCAATCCAGTCCCCGCTCACTGCAATTGATCTCTATTGTAGGCAGGAAGCCGACACCGCATCTTTTGCGAAGCAGCTGGCCGCCAGTTTTGAGCACTTTCTAACTAAGCAGCCAAGCTCGCATCTCAATATCTCTCTTGAGGGCGACCTCGGCGCTGGTAAAACGACTCTTGCCAGATACCTCATTCAGACCATGGGTCATGAAGGCAAAGTAAAGAGCCCAACCTATACCTTGTGCGAGCCTTATCCACTGCAACTCAAAGATCAAGTAATCACCATTCACCATTTTGATTTGTATCGCATGCGTGATCCCCTGGAATGGCAAGAGGCAGGATTTGCTGAGCACTTTGATGTTCCTGGCATTTGCCTTATTGAATGGCCAGAAAAAGCTGAAGGCACATTGCCAGGACTTGATATTCAGATTCAGTTAGCTGCAGGCGCAGATGAAAACGAACGTACTATCAAGATCAATGCCTTAACTCCATCTGGAGTATGTGCATTGCCAAAACTTCCTTTGAAGTAGTGTGCGAATAATCTACCGGCAATTAATGAGTACGTAATGAGTCCAAAAAAGACCAATCTCTCGAAAAGGCAGACTCTCAAGACTTCGGTGAAGTTTTTGAGTTTTGCTTTGTTGCTCACTGAGGTTGATATTGCCTGGGGCGCCAAGATTTTAGGTGTACGCGTTTGGCCTTCCGAGGACTACACCCGAGTTACCCTGGAGTCCGATACACCACTTCCCATTACGCAGCAGATACTGACCAACCCCGATCGTTTAGTGGTGGATGTGCAGGGACTAGAACTCAACCCCACACTCAAAGATTTAGTCGCCAAAGTAAAACCAAACGATCCTTACATTTCGCAAGTTCGTGTCGGGCAGTTTCAGCCGGGCATTGTGCGTTTGGTATTTGACTTGAAGGAACCCATTAAGCCGCAACTCTTTACGCTTGATCCGGTTGCTGAATATAACTACCGTATGGTGTTTGACTTGTACCCTACTACACCACCAGATCCATTAATGGCTTTAGTGAGAAGTAGCGCTAAAAAAGAGACTGCGCTCGAGAAGTCGAATGAAGAGATTGATCTCATTGCACAGTTCGCCACCAAGAAAGAAAAAGAGCTTGCCAAAGCTCCAGCAGCGCCTGTAGCTCAAGCCATTCCTGAAACTAAAGAATTGCCAGCACCCGCTAAATATAAGCGCTTGATCACGATTGCTATTGATCCTGGCCATGGTGGCGAAGATCCTGGCGCGATTGGTGCGGCAGGCTCCAAAGAAAAGCATGTCGTTCTAGCTATTGCCAAGCGCCTCAAAGACAAGATTGAGGGTGAGGCGTATATGCGCCCTTTCTTAACCAGAGATGGCGATTACTTTGTGCCACTACATGTAAGGGTCCAAAAAGCACGCCGTGTAGAAGCTGATTTATTTGTATCCATTCATGCGGATGCCTTTATTGAAAGAAATGCTAGAGGAGCCTCTGTATTTGCACTTTCTCAAATGGGCGCCAGTAGTACAACAGCACGCTGGATGGCCAATAAAGAAAATGCTTCCGATTTGATTGGCGGCATCAACATCAAGACACAAGATAGACAGGTTGCCAACTTACTATTGGATATGTCAACAACTGCGCAGATTAAAGATTCTCTACAGGTGGGTAACTCGGTTCTAAAACAAATTGGTGGATTTGCGGCGCTACACAAACCAAAAGTAGAGCAAGCCAGTTTTGCAGTTTTAAAGGCCCCAGATATCCCCTCAATCCTCGTAGAGACGGCTTTTATTAGCAATCCTCAGGAAGAGGCTCGATTAAACGATGACGGCTATCAGGATAAGATTGCAGAGGCAATTTTGAGGGGAATTAAGGACTATTTCTCGAAAAATCCACCTGTTGCCAGACGAGTCAACTCATAAACCACTTGTAGCTACAAGGGCTGAGAGGCAAAGACCGCAAACCCAGGGAAAGCCAACAAACTTCTTGCTATAATCGATGGCTTAACTGGGTCGGTAGCTCAGTCGGTAGAGCAGCGGACTTTTAATCCGTTGGTCGCGAGTTCGAATCTCGCCCGACCCACCATATAGAATAGGGCTTTGCGGGCGATGCCCCACAAACCTAAGACACACGTCAATTATCAATCCGTTGGTCCTTGCTATAAACCCATATAGATACTGGGTTTGCTATTAAAAATTCAATCGCATACTTTGAGATTTTGAGCTGAAAAAAGTTCGTTTCTGCGAGGACCCACCAGTTATATAAAGCGTTTTGGGAAATCTAGGAGCTTTCGTATGATTTCATAGCTCAACGGCTCTAGAGATATATCGATATTCATCTTTACGATTTGTCTAATGCCGCAACCGAACGCATTAAAGTCAAGAGCTTGGTATCGTTGTCCGATAAACCATTAAGACACCCCCTTAACCCCGGGATATATTTAGCGATTCGATCGGCTCCAAAAAATCGCATACCCCAATTAGGGAATGCTCGCTCATCAATTGCTCGAAAATCTAATTCACGAATAATTACATGACGATTATCATTCTGTATTTTCTTCCATAAATGAGAAATATCTTCTCTACTGCCCTCTAATATTTGCGCAAAATATCGATTTTCATAAAATAAGACGCCGGTTATTTGATTTGCAGTATTGCTATTAAATGCTTTATCAAACAACTGAATCAATTGAAGTTTAGAAAAGGGGTCCTTAGCTCTACTAATGTAACTAAATTCAATTAAAGATTGTTTTTCCACCTGCACGAAATTTCTACTTAATTGCTTGACCAAAAACGGGATCACGCCTTTCAAGAAATGCCGTGATACCTTCACGATAGTCGCTACCCATATAAACGTTCTTACGCAATGATTGCAAATGCTCAAAGACGGAAGGATTCATTACGGCTGCATCTGATAACATTTGCGCCTGAGCTTTGAGGACTGAGTTAGCCTGAGGTGATCGCGAGGCAATAGTCCTCGCCATTTGATATGTCTTCGCTTCTAACTCACCTGATACATAAAGATGATTAAGAATTCCGATCTGCAATGCTCGATCTGCACCTATCGGATCTGCCGTTAAAAACATTTCCTTGACTATATTAAGCGGCATTCTTGACATGAAATGCAAAATTCCACTGGCCGTATAAGGAAGGCCAAGTTTTGCAGGTGTAATTGCAAAAGTCGAATCATGATCACCTATTGCAATATCACAGCTCATAATCAGATCTGTAGATGCCCCCCAAACAGAACCATCTACCATAGCGATAACCGGGGCCCTAAAAGCCCTAATGGATTTAAGAAGCACCATCACGGGATCGTCCGCCGGAAGTGGGTCACGCTCAGATCTTGGTAACTCCATTACATCATGTCCTGCAGACCATACTTTGTTCTTCTTATCTGATCGCAGCACTAAAACACGTACGTCCTCTTTACCAAAAAGATCAAGCGCATGATGCATCTCTTCAATTAAGCACTCACTTAAGGCATTCCTTTTGCTATAGTGATTAAATCGAATTGTCGCAATCAAGTCCGCCTGCTCGGTTTTGATGTACTGATAGTTCATTTATGAAACCTTTTACGCCGCAATCAAAAGATCGCCTAATTCCATTTTTTCCCACCAAATAAACGGCAACAAATAAACGGGTTCGCCTGCATCCTGCAAAATCTCTAGCGAACCATCATTGATTTTGTTGGCAATATATTTTCCAGGAAGCAGCGATAGAGATCCTCTATCAGTCCCATCATTGCGCCGCATTCTCGCGACAATACCGTTAGTAATGTAAACAACCATATTTCCTCCCGTTTTTATTGCGCTGATTGAATGTGATTACGAACAACTGGATATATCTGCCCATCCCAGCGCTTACCATTGAAAACGCCATAGTGACCAACACCAGCTTGTAGATGATGCGATTTCATATAGCCAGGTAGGCCACTGCAAAGATCTTGTGCAGCTAGAGTTTGGCCAATTCCACAGATGTCATCACGTTCACCCTCTACTGTGAGCAAAAAGGTCTTTTTAATACACTTAGGATTTACTATTCGACCCTGGAAAATGAGTTTCCCATTAGGAAGATCGCGATCCATGAATACTTTTTTGAGGGTTTGCAAATAAAAATCTGCTGACAAATCCATAATTGCAAAGTACTCTTCATAAAATTCATGAATTGCATCCGCTTTTTCTGCCTCTCCGCTAACGCGGTATTCATAGAGTTTTCTGAATGACTCTGCATGACGATCAGGATTCATGCTCATAAAAGCCATTAATTGCAAAAATCCAGGGTAGACTCTGCGCCCTGCACCATTAAATTGCCGTGGAATGGTCCCAATTAATTTATCCTCAAACCAAGAGAGAGGCTTACTAGTTGCCAATTCATTTACTTTAGTTGGGCTCTGACCTACATCAATGGGGCCGGCCATAAGCGTTAAGCTTGCTGGCACATACGCACTCTTATCTTCTGAGAGAATTGCCGTTGCTGCCAAACAAGCAACAGTTGGCTGACATACAGCCATCAGATGCGTTTGTGGGCCAATAAATTTTAAAAATGTAATGATGTGCTCAACATATGAATCAAAATCAAAATTTCCGAAACTAAGAGGTACATCTCTAATATTGAGCCAATCAGTCACGTAAACCTCATGATCTCTTAGGAGCGTTTTAATGGTGCCAGCTAAGAGCGTGGCAAAGTGTCCAGACATTGGTGCCACAAGCAGGATCTTTGGCTGTCCTTCTATTCCAGCCTTAGTAAAACGTACCAAGTTACAAAAATGAGTAGAGTAGACCAATTCTTCATCTACGGCCTGCTCTATTCCAAATGAATTTATTACCGAATAAATCTTAAAATCAGGTCTGGTGTGTGTGAAACCTAGTAATGCTATTTGTTCGTAATGCGCAGCAAGGCGTTGCATTGGATTGAGCGTGAAATTGCCAAACCAATTATTAGAAACCCGCTCCGACGCTTTTGCAAAAATCCGAACCGGATCATGCAAGTTTGTAAAAGCTTGATAGGCTTTGTACATCATCAATGAATACCTTGCTCTAAATGACGTAAAGCGCGTTCTGTAGCTTTTAAAGTAGGATCAAACACCCTACTCAAAGAAACATCATTGGCAATAATCGCCGCCGTCTGTGCGGCACTAGCTGATATGAGCGATAGATTAACAAAACCAGCAACATTAAAAGTTTTAATCAAATCTTTAGGCTCTCCATCGGCTTCCGAGAACTCTCCCGATTCAATCTTCTTATAGAGCTCGCGATAATATTCACGCATTCCATTGATCTCATCAGCTAAAGCCTTAATGCGCTGAAATAAGACTGCAAAATCAGGCCCAAGAGAATTTTGACTAATTACTTCCACGGGGTGACTCCTGGAACTTTTGCTGGTCCGTCTGATACAGGAACGGTACCAAAATCTGCTGGCCCCACAATTTCTAAGTACTCCATATCTGGTGAGTAATCAAAAAGGTAGTGGGTAATTCCTGGCATTTGATGCACTACATCACCCGCCTCCACTAGAGTCACTTTGTCTTCATACATGAACTTGGCCCAACCCTTGTTCATGATGACAATCTGAAATTCAGCCACATGGTAATGCCAGCCTGTACCATCTACTGGCGGCTTATTTGCTTTTACTAAATGAGCAATTACCTTGCCTTTGGTTGCTTTTGCAACACCCAAATCACGGTAGAGAAAAAAATCTCTTAAACCGCCTGGCAAAAACTGAGTGTCACAAGGTTTTACATGTGAAAAATCTGTATCACTTTTAAACTTTACGGGTGCATTCATGATCAAAACTCCACTTCAAGCTCTTCGATATCATCGGGTTCTTCAAGGGCGCCCATCACCCATTCCTTCATTTCTGGCATTGCCATAATGCGATCGCAATAACGTTTACTGGCATCATCAATTTCAACGTTATAAGTCAGGAATCTTGTAACGACTGGCGCAAACATTGCGTCAGCTAAGGTTGGCTTATCACCAAAGAGATATAGGCCACCATATGTAGAGAGGCAATCTTGCCAAATTACTAAAATACGATTGATGTCAATTTGTGCCTTTGACCAAACTTTGAATGACTCAAATTTTCCTTTGATATTCATCGGCAAGGATGCACGCATTGCTGAAAATCCAGAATGCATCTCTCCACAAATAGATCGACAATGCGCTCTTGCTTTAGGATCCTTAGGAAGAAGCTGAGCTTTTGGCATTAGCTCATTAAGATACTCTCCTATGGCCATGGTGTCCCATACCCTACATCTATCATGATCTAAACGCGGGACCAATATGGATGGAGAGAGAAGTAGCAACTCTGCTCGATTATCTACATCATCAGGGTGCACTGCGACTTCCTGAAAAGGCAAACCAGATAATTTGAGCATTAACCAGCCACGCAAAGACCATGAAGAATAGTTTTTGCTGCTAATCGTTAGAGTGGTTTGCTTAGGCATATTTACCTTCTTTAAAGAATGCAACTACAACTTAACCTCTCTAGATTTGCGAGATTCAAATCTATGCCCTGTTTTTGACCAGTTTTTTCCCTTTTTTGGGCATACCACTCGATGCCGCACTATTGAAGTGCGATCCCAAAATGCACTCTTCTAGTGAACTTATAGACTTTTAATCATGTCTATCCACGCCGCCCTTCATCACGTTACAGAATATGACTATGACCGCTTAGTTGAACTTGGTCCGCAAATTGTTCGACTCCGGCCCGCACCACATTGCCGAAGTCATATTCTTTCTTATTCACTCAAGGTTGAGCCTGAGGGTCACTTTATTAACTGGCAACAGGATCCTTATGCAAACTACCAAGCACGTTTGGTATTTCCTGAAAAAACAAAAAAATTCAAAGTTACAGTTGATCTAGTAACCGAAATGGCGGTATACAACCCTTTTGACTTCTTCTTAGAGCCAGATGCTGAAAATTATCCATTTACTTATAACTCAGAGCTTAAAAAAGAATTAAGCCCTTATCTTGGGAAAATACGAAACGCAACCCTAAATAGGTATTTCAAAGCAATTGATCGCAACGAAATGAGGACGATTGATTTTTTAGTAAAGCTCAATCAGAAGGTTCAACAAGATATTCAATACCTCATTCGCATGGAACCTGGTGTTCAAACTCCGGATGAGACATTAGATTTACGCAGTGGTTCGTGTCGTGATTCCGCATGGCTGATGGTCAATTTGTTGCGTCTAAGTGGTTTAGCTGCGCGCTTTGTATCGGGCTACCTTATTCAGTTAAAGCCTGATGTAAAGGCCCTAGACGGCCCAAGCGGAACAGAAGTAGATTTCACTGATCTTCATGCATGGTGCGAAGTTTATTTGCCGGGTGCTGGATGGATTGGCTTAGACCCGACATCAGGCTTATTTGCTGGTGAAGGTCACATTCCTGTTGCATGCACTCCAGAGCCTTCGGGAGCAGCACCTATAGAAGGTGGTGTGGATAAATGCGAAGTTGAATTTAAACATTCTATGGATGTGACACGAATCTATGAGTCTCCACGCGTTACCAAACCTTATACAGAAGATCAGTGGCAGGCTATCGTTGAATTAGGGCACAAAGTTGATCAAAAACTGGTAGCTAGTGATGTGCGCTTAACCATGGGTGGAGAGCCTACTTTCGTTTCTGTGAATGGTCGTGATGAACGTGAATGGAACGTTGATGCATTGGGTCCAACAAAACGTGGTTATGCAACTGATTTAGTAGAGCGCTTGCGCAAAGAATATGGCGATGGCGGATTCTTACATTTTGGTCAAGGCAAATGGTATCCAGGAGAGCAGTTACCACGCTGGGCGCTCTCTATTTATTGGAGGGCTGATGGTCACCCCATATGGAAGAATCCCAAGCTCTTTGCAGATGAGCGCCATCCCATCACATATACCAACAATGATGCAAAGAAATTTATCTACACACTTTCCAATAAATTAGGCTTAGCTGATAAATTCATTGAGCCCGCTTTTGAAGATATCTTTTATTACTTGTGGAGAGAATCCAAGCTTCCTGTAAATGTTGACCCATTTCAATCAAATTTAGATGATGAGATGGAGCGCACGCGTTTAAAGCGTGTATTTACACAAAAGCTCGATTCTGAGATTGGCTATGTATTGCCTATTGAGGCAAATCAGGGTCAAAACTACTTTGATACTAGCTGGAGTACAGGCCCTTGGTTCTATCGCGAGGATCGACTATATCTCCTACCTGGCGACTCCCCGATGGGCTATCGTCTACCGCTTGACTCCTTACCTTGGACCAGTAAAGCCGATTACCCATACATGATCGAGCAAGATCCCTTTGCTCCTAGGACAGCATTACCAAAAAATGCACAAGTCATTCAGCAACAGCCGAGCTTAAGTAAAAATACATCCGATTCAGCTTTGGGAATTGGTAAAACTATCTGGAGCCAAGCAAAAGCTACTCGCTACCCACAACAACAAGAGTCTGCTGCCTGGATTACTCGCACTGCTTTATGTGTTGAGACTCGCGATCCAATGCGGGCTAATGGTCCAGATGCAGAAAATAAGCATGGGGGTAAAAATGGCGCACTTTACGTTTTTATGCCGCCCCTCGCACGCTTAGAGGATTACCTTAATTTATTAGAGGCGGTTGAAGCGACCGCACAAGAATTAAATTTCCAAATCGTCATCGAGGGCTACCCGCCTCCGCGAGATCCAAGACTCAAGCTGTTGCAAGTTACACCTGATCCCGGTGTGATTGAAGTCAATATTCACCCAGCCCATAACTGGGATGAACTAGTTCAACATACCGAGTTTTTATATCAAGCCGCCTTTAAGTCCCGCCTGTCAGCGGAAAAATTTATGACAGATGGACGCCATACTGGGACAGGCGGTGGCAATCACTTTGTAATGGGTGGAGCAACCCCAGTTGATAGTCCTTTCTTACGTAGGCCAGAGCTTTTAGCTAGTCTGATTTTGTATTGGCACAACCACCCTAGCTTAAGCTACCTCTTCAGCGGCATGTTCATCGGCCCCACCAGCCAAGCGCCACGTGTAGATGAAGCTCGTAACGATCAACTTTATGAACTAGAAATTGCACTCAAAGAGATTCACGAGAATCGTAAGAAATATGGCACTAGCATGCCACCTTGGTTGGTTGATCGCACCTTACGTAATATTTTGATTGATGTCACAGGCAATACACATCGTAGTGAATTTTGCATTGATAAGATGTATTCCCCAGATAGCCAAACAGGGCGTTTAGGTTTACTAGAACTTCGCGCATTTGAGATGCCACCGCATGCACAAATGAGTATTATTCAACAACTACTTATTCGGGCGCTAATCTCGAGATTTTGGAATGAACCCTACTTAGCTCCCGCAACCCGCTGGGGAACAGAGTTACATGATCGCTGTCTATTGCCAACTTTTATCAAAATGGACTTTGATGATGTGATCGAGGAGATGCAGCAATATGGGTATGACTTCAAATCAGAATGGTTTGCTCCACATCTGGAATTCCGCTTCCCTTTAATTGGCCAAGTGCAAACTATGGGAACCGAGATTACCTTGCGTAATGGACTTGAACCCTGGCACGTGATGGGAGAGGAAAGTGTAGCTGGAGGCACTGCACGTTACGTTGACTCCTCTATTGAGCGCGTCGAGGTGCGCATAACCGGTCTTAATCAAAGTCGATACACCATTACTTGCAACGGTAAACCATTGCCACTTCAGCCAACTGGAATTGCAGGAGAATATGTCGCAGGCGTTCGATATAAAGCATGGAATCCACCCTCAAGTCTGCATCCCAGCATTGGAGTGCACGCCCCCCTGGTATTCGATATGGTTGATACATGGATGAAACGTTCTGTTGGTGGCTGCCAATACCATGTAGCCCACCCAGGCGGACGCAACTACGACACCTTTCCAGTCAATGCCTATGAAGCAGAAAGCCGACGACTTGCTCGTTTCTTCCGTATGGGGCACACGCCGGGCAAGATCGAGGGGATCCAAGCAAATATTGAACAGACAGCAAGCAAAGAATTTCCATTTACGCTAGATATGCGTCGATGAGACAATAGGCTGTGGACTCTTCTCAGATAAATTCATTGAAATTTTCGGCAGACCCCTCCTTGGTGGAGGACATTGCCCGCCAAGCACCTAAAGCAAGAGAGGGGCACTACGATGAATTAAGGGGGCACTCAAATGCTCTGCTGCCCCATTGGCAATTATTTTTTCAAGAGCTTGGGCCATCAGGCCTTTCTGATTTAGATCAGCGCACCCTAGAACTGAATCGACAAGTTCGTGATAACGGCATTACCTATAACGTATACGCCGATGAATTTGGTCCACAACGCCCTTGGTCTGTCGACCTTTTTCCACTGATCATTACCCCCAAATCTTGGCAAGAAATTCAATCGGGAATTTTACAAAGGGCCAAGCTACTAGAAAGCATTATTAAAGATGTATATGGTCCACAGAATTTACTGAAAGAAAACTTAGTTCCACCAGCATTAGTTTATGGACATCCGGGCTATTTGCGCTCTATGTACGGCGCAAATTTTGATAGCCGTAAGCATTTACATATTATCGCTTTTGATTTAGCTAGAACACCAGAAGGAAAATGGTCAGTACTCTCTCAGCGAACTCAAGCACCATCAGGCCTGGGATATTTGCTAGAAAACCGCAATCTCATCGCAAGGCAATTTCCCAAGGCCTATGAGCGAATGAATATTGCTCCTTTAGCTAGTACTTACAGGGATTTAATTGATGCATTAAAGCAAGAGAGTCCTGCTGGTACTAACGCACACATTGCATTGCTTACGCCTGGTCCGTATAACGAAACTTACTTTGAACATGCCTATCTTGCCCGCTATCTTGGCTTAACACTAGTAGAGGGCGGAGATCTCACCGTTCGTGATCAACGCCTGTACCTTAAAACGGTTCGTGGCTTAGCGCCGGTTGATATATTACTCAAGCGAGTAGATGATGAATTTTTGGACCCACTTGAGTTACGCACTGACTCTACACTGGGTGTTCCTGGTTTATTACAGGTTATTCGCGCAGGCAACGTCGTTATGGCAAATGCGCCCGGCTCGGCGTTTTTAGAATCCCCCGCTCTTTTGGGTTTTCTACCCGGCATCAGCGAACGCTTGCTAGGGGAAAAAATTCAGCTACCCGCAATGGACACATGGTGGTGCGGCGAAAGAGCTGCTCTAGATTCTGCTATTCCAAACTTACGAAATAGCGCCATTAAGCCAACCTACCCCAATGGTGATGGCCATCAGACTTATGAGTCCACATTAGGTCTTGATTTATCGCAAGCACACCTAGATGAATGGGTTGGCAAAATTACTCGTCAACCTGATGAACACACTGTTCAGACTTACATACCTCTCGCAAAAATGCCAACTTGGCTTAATGCCCTGAATGTGAATGATCCATCGTTGATAGAACCACGCTCATACATGCTGCGAGTATTTGCTCTTAGTGATGAATCTGGGGGGTGGCAAGTTCTTCCGGGCGGATTGGCCCGAATTGCAAGCGATGATTCTGGTATCGCTTCTATGCAAAGGGGTGGCAGTAGTGCTGACGTATGGGTCCAGGGCAACACTACCGAACCATTGCTGGAAACACACCCACATCAAGAGGCAAATAAAGATCACATTTTGCGAAAGCGGATTGTGACAAGCCGCGCCGCTGAAAATCTCTATTGGTTTGGTCGATATACGGAGAGAAGTGAAAATATTCTTCGTTTAGCCAAACTATATTTAGAAAATATTAATAGCGAATACACGCCATCGCACTCTTTATGGGTATGGCTGGAGCATCTCTGTAATCAATATGGCCTGGTACCAGAAGGAGTGCCAAGTAATTTCAGTCAAGGAGATACTCGTCACCGCGTATTTGAAAGAACACTGATCAACTCGCTAAGTATGACGGAAAATGTCACTAGCGTAGGATTCAATCTCAATGCGATGAAACGTACTGCCTCCACTGTTAGAGAAAGACTTTCAATCGAACAGTGGAGCACAATAAATCATTGCATTGAAGAGTTTCAACAGGATTGCCATAAAGCGATTTTCAACAATGACTTTTCTTCTACGCTAGCGATTGATGCTTTAAAGCGAGCAAGCATCTCACTTGCAGCCATAACAGGAGCTCAAACCGACCGCATGACGCGCGACGATGGTTGGCAACTCCTCTCGATCGGTCGTCATATAGAGCGTTTGTCATTTCTAACAACAGTTTTAGACTCCGCCATCCGAATGGGATTGCTATACAACCCCAACACCGATAGCTCCGGCTATACAGCCTTACTGAATCTATTCGACAGTACAATCACTTTTCAAGCACAGCACCAACAAAGTCGCGAAATTGCGCCGCTTGTAAGTCTACTAGTTCTGGATGATGAAAATCCCCGTTCATTGGCATGGGTTACCAAGGCACTGCGAGCTAGACTATCAAAACTAGCCGGAACACAGCGGAATAATCCAGATGAATTAACTCGTAGCGTTTCTAATCCCCAAGAATACGACCTGTATAACCTATCCTGTACTGATGCATTTGGTAATTTTATGAACTTAACAAACTGTTTAAGTGCTGTATCTCAGTCTGCTTGGCATGTATCCGATGAAATCAGCGCGCGTTACTTTAATTTAATTCATAAAAGCGATTACAGTGTTCAGTTATAAATATTTTTGATTATGTTGCTAGAGATAATCCACGATACTCAGTATTTCTATGATCCTCATGTAGAAATTGCGCAGCATTTCGCTCATCTCAAGCCTGCATCTACTACCACTCAACAGGTAGTCAATACAAAAATTGAAGTTCAACCCATCCCCGCATGGTCCCAAGAAAATGTAGATAATTTTGGCAATATTTGCACTTTCTTTTCACTTCAAAATAGACACACCGAGCTCTGCATCACTACGAATTCAGTTGTTGAAACTAGTGGCTGCACAGAAGGGCCAAAGCCATCAGATACCCCTTCATGGGAACTAGTGCGAGAGTATTTTCGATATCACTCCAGCTCTAAATGGGATGCCGCATCTGAGTTTTTATTTCCTTCTCCTTTTATTGCCCCTCACACTGACTTTATAAACTTTGCGAGGGCAAACTTTACGAATGGGAGGCCACTCCTTGAAGCGGCGATTGATTTGACACAACGCATCTATGGAGAATTTCAATATGCAGCCAAAAGCACACACATTGGAACGCCCGCTTTAGAGGCTTTAAATAAACGTCAAGGAGTATGTCAAGATTTTTCCCATATCTTAATAGCCACATTAAGAAGTATTGGGATACCGGCCAAATATATCAGTGGGTATATTTTGACAAATCCCCCGCCTGGCCAAGCTCGCTTGATTGGTGGAGATGCCTCTCACGCCTGGGCATCTATATATATTCCAAGCGTTGATACAAACGGACAGCTATCTACTGGTTTGTGGTGTGATCTTGACCCGACAAATAATCGCTGGGGCTACCAAACACCAGGAGAGGATTATGTCCACCTAGCACAAGGCCGAGATTACACCGATGTCTCTCCAATTAGAGGTGTGATACATGGTGGAGCAGACCATACTTTAAACGTGGCAGTTACCGTCAAGCCTATAGAGCAGTAGGGCCAGACTCTCCTGTTCGAACTCTTATAACCTCATTAAGTGGGGTAACAAAAATCTTACCGTCACCAATCTTTCCTGTGTATGCAGCTTTCGAAATCACTCGTATAGCGTCATCCAACAATTCATCACTGACAGCCACTTCAATCTTTAGCTTTAACAAAAAGTCGATAACGTATTCAGCACCTCGGTAAAGCTCGGTATGCCCTTTTTGGCGACCAAATCCATGTACATCATATGAAGTCATACCTTGAATACCAAGAGGCGCAAGAGCCTCATGAACTTCATCCAACTTAAATGGCTTAATAATTGCGGTGATTAATTTCATAATTAGCTACCAAGAGTTATTGCTGCATTGCAGAAATTACCTACTATTTAATCAAAGAACTTTTTACATAGCAATGAAAAGTTAGCTGCACTAAGTAAGTGCGTTTAAGATCCCAAACTTTTTTGAGGCTAAATTGTCCGGCTAGAAGCACCTTGGTCTAAAGTGGATAAATTGAGATCCAACTTGGTGCATCTGAGTGATGAAAGAGTGCAAATGAAAATGCGACATGCGCTTTTGAAAAATATGATGGCACATGCGTATCGTATTAACAAAAGGGCTAATTCTGAATGCCCAATCCACTGCAAGAGACAATCTTGCTGAAACGCTATTTCCGGCCGGAGAGTATCAAGCCAACTTAACGCCCGAGGGGAAAATTGAAATACTTAGCTCAGGAAAATGTAAGGCTAAATTTTCATTTTCCCAATTCAGAGAAAAACTCAGCCTCGGTGAATTCGTTCTATTGGAGAGTTAGGGAGCCTCGAACCAATAAATATAAAGCAAAATCTAGGGCTATTAACTAATTAATCTCAAAGTTCCCTACCGTTACTTAAGTAACGCTCAAAAGCTCGAAATCCGACCCACAGATTCGAACTTTGCACCAAAAAGCAATCGCACAGTCAATCGCACACCAGTTTTTACCGCCAGCTAAGTTAATAGAAATATAGGTAAACGAAGACCCACGACTTCTTTTAATCCATTTGTAACGAGCTCGAATCTCAACTAATTCCGCGAGAATTTCTGTGTACTAAGTGTGGCTTGTTAGGGCTGCGCCGTCGGCTCCAGGAAGAAATCAATTGCCAATGCAACCACTGCCGGCTCGATGTGGTGGGGACCCCTGAATTCCACTGAGGTTACGTCATATCCTGCGACCTTAAGTTTGGTTACGTGAGGACGCGCACTAGTTTCAATTGGCAGCTGCTCGTCTTCCAACCCGTGAGCAATGAAAATACGAGGCGCACCATTTTGCTGAAGGACTGACATAAAGCCTGCGGAAAACACAATCACATGACTAACGATGTCACCATTGGTAACGCCTACTGACAAGGCATAACTTCCTCCGTCTGAAAACCCAGCAAATCCTAAGTGGGATGGATTGATCAAAAAGCGTGATGCCACTTCGTGCAGCGCTTTGTCCAGCCGCTCTAGGTCTGGGCCGTTACCACCTACGACTATGTCCCAAGTTGGAAACAGAGACTGAGGGAGCAAAAGTAAAAAGCCATGCTGATGCGCATGATCGATCACAAATGGCAGCACCTTATCGGCGCTTCCTCCAGCCCCATGAAACATCACGAGCAGAGGAACTGGAACTCCAGGCTGTAGGCCCTCCGGCACGATCAATACAGCATCACGCTCGCTAGCAATGCCGAGGTTGTGACGACCAGCGGGCAAGGCTTGCTTATCAGGTACAGCGCCGGGTCGAAAACTGAGCCGACCCAGTAGCGAATCCCCTAGGAAAGATGCATCGAACGTCTCCATCTTAGACGGGATTACCGATGCTGCGAAATGCTGCGCATTGAGCAAAAGCTTCCTCGCTGAGCAACAAATTCTTACCCTTGCAAAACTTGAGCGTCAGCTTGAGTAACTCCTTGATATCGCGACCGCTGGCAGCTGCGTAGGTTGTTATCAAGCGCTCAACTAGGTCGTCGGGCAGTTCGGTGTTGAACTGTTGCGCTAGCGATTTCCATAGTTGCTTCGCCTGCACTTGCGTCGGCGTCTCGAACTGGATGATGGCGATGCAGCGCGACAAGACGGCGTCATCAATGTCGGCTACGCGGTTGGTGGTCATGAACAGCAAACCGTTGAAGTACTCGAGGGTACGCAAAAACTCAGCCACGATAGCGTTGTGCTGTAGATCGTTGTCACGGCGACGAATGTAAACGTCGGCCTCGTCAAGCAACAGCACCGAATCCCAGCGCGCCGCGCGCCGGAGGATTTTAGAAAGGTTGGCCTCCACTGAACTTGCCGTTACGCCGAGTTGACCAGAATGTACGCGATATAGTGGTTTCTCGACAACCTCAGCATAAACCTCTGCTGTCAGCGTCTTGCCTAAGCCAGGCGCACCTTTGCACAGTATGGTTGTACCGCCCGACTTACCCTCGACAATATCCTCCATTAGGAAGTTACGATCAGCGGTCAAGATATCAATCAGGTCCCGATGAGCATGAGGCAGAACCAGCTTGTCACGCAATTCTGGCTTGTAACGATATGCTTCAACATTTTGCACATGCGCCCACACGTTGTGGTGGTAATCCAAGTGAAATAGGTGTAAATAACAATGTTGAGGAATCCGCTCAAAACCTTCGCTAATACCGCTTCCACGCCAGAAGGCTGCATCGGCGGTGGTATCAAAGTGACGCTCCAACAACTCTTCGTCATTGACGCAGCGGGCCGTTGTGCCTGCCTGCAGCCGTATACATTCAAGTTGTGGACGAGGCCCCTCGCTGGACATCCAGACTGAGCCAGAAACAGTAAACTGCGCACCAAACTTCGGCTGTATCTGCATGAAACGCTTTAGGTGTGTCTCGTATTCATTTTTGAATTCCGCACATTCCTTAAAATAACCATGACCCGTCATCAATTCGGGAATCGTGCGATCCAGAATATCTTCGGCATAAAAGGTGATGCTGTAAGTCATGCCCGTGCGCCTTAACCTGGGATCGGCAACCGGCCCCCGTTCTGCAGACTGCAAGGTATTAGCAAGAAGGCCGATGATGACGTAAGCTGCACCATCAACAGGCTGGACATAACGCATAGAATGGACTAGCCAAGGCAGCAACACACCGTCCTTGCCGAGCTTATAGAGCCAGCCATCGATCATGTCACGCGAAAGCCAGGCGATCAGACCAGGGATGAGATGCTCCAAGCTGGGGATCCCTCGAGCAGCCGGCGCAGCGTGGATATTATCCAGCGCCAACATTTGGAACATCAGCTCACGCTCGTTGGCCGTGCGGCACAGACTGTAGAGTGTGTTCAGTGAACTGGCGTCGAAAAGGTGGCTAGGCACCACACGTTTACCTTGGGAAAGGCCGTGGTCGCTCAGCCGCTTAGCGAGCGGTGAACCCTCACTAATCATTCCAAGTAGCGCATTGGCCAGGGGTTCTGGTATTTCGAATTCCATGTGTTTTTCACCCATCTACTCTTTTAATAAATGATAGAAAACTAGGTCTGAAACATGCTTGACTGCAGTCAATGCGGGACAAAATAGGGCCTATTTTTAGCATGGCATGTACCCGAGGTGACTTACGGCAGCAACTACAGAAAAAACCCACCCGGGTTGTGACCTTTTCTCCAATTAATTGACTTGAACCCAGAGCCAAAGAATTATGAGTCCAATGTTCCAACCAACTGGACTAGTAAACAATTAAGCATCCGTTTGACTCGGCACTAAACCAGTATATCTTTGTGTTAAGTTGAGTGTGTCGGCGTTAAAACTGCTCTTTTAATCCGCTGGTCGCGAGTTCGAATCTCAGCCACCCTACCAGTTATATGGCCATTTTCGGGCGACTTTTCTTATGGGTTATTTGGAATGTGCTTGCTGTACGGACTCAACAAACGATCTGTGTAACCACTTTGACAAAAAATTGCTCTCGAGTGATCGCTCTCAACCGAATAGTGAACCCAGCGCTCTAATTCAATTTTTTATTTAATACGAGCCATATTTCACGCTCCAACTCAGTTGCATGCTCGATTTCCTGAACCATCATATTCAAACATTCTGCATGCTTGCTTAACGAAAACACTTTCAGATGACTAACTTGCCGTCGATACATTTCAAAAATAATTTCTGGAGCCACCCCCTCTGGCAAGGTGCCGCCATTACTCATTAACTCACTCTTCACTTTATCGGTTATTCGATTAACATCTTCTTTGGATAAATGCAATCTTTCTGCCTCTGCCTCCAAAGCAAGATGATCACTTGAAGATAACTTACCTTTAGAAATAGCCTCCCTAAATTCATTTTCAAACGCTTCGCGATCAATCCGCAATTGGTCAGTAAAAGCCGATGCCATTAAACCGGCTGGAATGGCAAAAATACCAATACCAATTAAACTTATAACAACTGTCATTGCCTTGCCTATTGGTGTAATTGGAGTTAAGTCACCATACCCTACGCTAGCAAGTGTAATAACAGCCCAATACATCGCATCAGGAATAGATTCAAACTTATCAGGTTGCGCGGTATGCTCAAACTCAAAGCCCAGGCTTGCCGTGAGAATGACCAACAAAACCATCATAAATGCCGCTGCAAACAATACACGGCGCTCACGGTAGATGGCCTTGTACATGGTATTGAGAGTTCCGGTATAGCGCGTCAACTTCAATAGTCGAGACAACCTGAAGACACGCAAAAATCGCAAATCGTATGTTTCATGAAATGCGAGACCAATAAAAAATGGTGCTATCGCAACAAGATCAATTAATGCGCCAATCGAGAGCATGTATCTTAGTCTTCCTAAGATGGGATCTTGATATTCAGGCATCTCACAGCATGAGTAGACCCTCCCTAAATACTCAAGCGTAAATATAATTACTGTAAAAATTTCGATTGAATAAAACGTTTTTTGAAGGGGGGCATGAATCCATGAGACCGTCTCCAGGATGACAGAAATCACAGAAACCAATACCGAAATAATAATAAGATGATCGACAATGCGATGAAGATGCCCAGATGTTGGGGTTGGATTTAAAAGCGAGAAAACTTTTTGGCGAAACGTTCTCCCTTTGTTTTTCAAAATAAACGCATGGATAGCTCCAAAAATGTACTCTGGAAAATTTATTTTTTTTAATGTATTTTTTTTAATCAATTTTAATTCTCCTAAAGCAAATCTCCATCATTTCCAAGGCTCCGACAAAAAGACGGCTCTTTCTCAGACTTCTCACTGTAAGAACATCACAATTTTCTTGATAATTTAAAAGCACTAATTCCAAAAACAGGACAAACTACGATCTATTCCGGCAGCGTAGTCATGATATTTCCACTTATTACAAAGCAACTTATCCACGGATACAAAAATCACGAAAAATAATATTAAGACTACAGCTAACCATTTAATTGAATCCTTCATTGATCACAACCTTACTTAATAGGCGTTAAAAAAATAAATTCGCAATGTAGCAAACATGAATATGCCCAATATTAAGATTTGCAATAGGCGTAGAGAAGTATTAATACTTAATTATTTACTTAAAACAGGGTATAAGACAATCAGAAATTGCAAACCTCTTTGGTCGCGATTTCGAATCTCGCCCGACCCTCCATTTATACAAAAGCCTCTAGCGAAATCCAGGTGCTTTTTCTTTGGAAATTGCTTATAGTATTGCTACTCAGTCGATGAAGAGGCTATCAATGACAACCCCTGACAATTTACGTAGAAAATTCTTAATAGCTGGCTCAGCGCTTGCTGCGATGCCTACATTTGGATTAATGGCTCAAGAAAGGAAAGTCTTTATGGACTGGACTTATGGCCAACTAAATGATCAGCTAGATCAAGGGCCCTACTTACCTCCTGCTCCTGAATTAAACAAAATTTTGGATACCTTGTCTGAGAACGGGGCAAAGGTTAGAGCCAAATATCCACCAAAGACAATTTCATACGGGTCATCCGCCAATGAAAAGTTAGATGTATTTGCACCCGCTAATGCTAAGGATCTGCCAGTCATGATTTTCATCCATGGAGGCGAGTGGAGTATGGGCACGAAAGAACTCTACTCATCCCTAGCTATCCCATTCATACAATCAAACGCAATCTGCGTTGTCATTGGGTTTGACAATATTCCACCAAACACAATGGCTGGTTTAGTTGGGCAAGTTCGCAGTGCTGTTACCTGGGTCTTTAAGAATGCAAAGCAAATTGGAGCGGACCCGAACAATATTTATGTATCCGGACATTCCTCCGGAGGGCATTTGGCTAGTATGATGCTTGTTACCGAATGGAAAAAACAGGGGCTTCCTGCCAATCTAATCAAAGGCGGAGTAATCTTAAGCGGATGGACAAACCTCTATCCCGACTCACTCTCAGTACGACAAAAGTACTTAAAGCTGACGGCCAAGGACATCAAGGAATATACCCCTGTTGATTATGCGCAGAACATCACTTGTCCTGTAATTGTTGCTTGTGGGGGGTCAGAAAGTCCTTATATGCAACTGCAATCTCAAATCTGGGCAAAGAAAATTAAGTCTCATGGTCGTCTTGCTGGCGCATACAAAGTTGCTAATTACAACCACTACCAAATGCCGTCTCTATTCACGAATAAAGATAATGAAATCATTAAGGCCACATTAGCCATGATGGATCTTGTATAGCCACTTAAATTTGCGAGCAGATAAAAAGCCACCCAATGGGTGGCTTTTTTATTTTCAGAGGTAATGTCCCTACTGTCCTTTGCATACTAATTTAGATGTGGAGTTTGCTTGCCACTCTTTAAAGCAATCACCTTGCATGTTGAGTGTTAAAGGCATAGCCAAGTCATAGCGCCTACCCACCACCATATCATGCTGGTTAATCCACAAGGTATTGTTTGCGTGGGTTGTGAATAGTGACTGATAAGCAATCTCCTTGTGCGGAGCAATACTAGGTGGGAAGTACCCCACCTCTGGAACCAAAGAATAAACAGCACTTCGCAAATATTCCTTATTCGAGTCTTGCTGGTAGTTTGCCACCAATGTATACGCCTGAGAATACTTCGCAATGTCATACCAGAAGTTCATACCACGATTACTTGCATCCGGAACCAATCCCTTGGGGATGTTCACCTCACTACCGTACTGTTTGCCATCATAAGCAGTAGGTATCAGAATTAAATCAGCGCGGTTTAAGCCATAAACATCAGCCAGCTCAGGAATTCGGACCTCATCATTCAGCATAATTGCTACTTTACCCAGAATCTCCGTATTAAATACCGGTAGGCTATTACCTGCGCTAGCCCATGTTTTTTCTTCATCATTGAGGTGGGACTTACGATAAATGCCAGTCTGCTTGCCATTGAAATCAAACAAAATTGCTGTCTCGTAATATTTTCCGCCGTCTACTTCTGGCATGGATAATAAGAGATAGGTTTTATATTTTTTTGCCAGGTCAGATGCTAATGTGTAACTCTTACCATTCAATTGCTCTGCGTATTGCCCAATATTATTTTTGCTTAACTTCACATTTCCTAAAAAGGAGTTGAAGGGCAATACAGCAAGATTAAAAACACTTTGATTTTGACTAATGAGCGAATCTACTTTTTTAGCGTTTGCTTCCACATTGCCATTACTTGGCTCGTATTGAACCAAAAGAGCAGAGACTTGATTTTGTGTATTGTTTGCAGCGCTATCCACGGGTGCTTTATATAGGTTATAAGCACCATATAACTCTGGACGACGATGCTTTAACCAATAGGTCTTTTGCTCACTCTTTTTTGCTGGATCAATCGTTGCGTAAATTGTTTCGGCTGGCAATGGTTTAGTCCATGTAGAGACCTTTGAATGAGCAAGCTGTTTGCCGTTGTTATCCCAAATAGTAGAACCCCCAGTAAGCTGATCAGTAAGACCAAGCTTCGGAAATTCAACTATCCCCGTTTGATTACTGGCAACTACGTTCATCCCCGTCCAACCAGCTAAAACTGCAATATTTGAAATAGTCGAATGATTGCTATTACTCATCTTTTCATATTTTGGCAGGGTGTCTGAGCCAATAGGTGTCGCAAGAATGTCCGCACCACGTATACTCGGCAGCAATAAAGACTGCAGACGACTGTCGTCAAAACAAATGAGAAGGGCAATTTTTCCAATATCAGTATTAAATACAGGAAATCCTAAGTTGCCTGGCGCCGCTACTTCATAATCTCCAGCAGGAATTTGGTTCTTACGATACTTACCAACAAGGCCTTTTGGACCAATTAATGCTGCAGCATTATGAATGACACCAGTATCTTTATCTAACTCATACATTGCAACTACAACATAGTTATTGTATTTACTAGTTACTTTTTGAATTGCAGCTGTTGCTCTACCCGGAATAGTGTCAAAATCATTTGGGCCACTCGGAATATAACCAAATCCAGTCACTGAAAATTCCGGGAAGACCAGAAGCTTGGCGCCATTGTTTGAAGCTGTTATTGCAGCCTTCACTATTCCTTGAATATTTCCATCAACATCTTTTGGGGTGGGATTAAATTCAACAGCAGCTACTTTTATCTCGGCCGCAGAAGCTAAAGAGAAAAATGTTGAAATTGACAACAGGCAAACAAGAAGAATATTTTTCAGGAATATAGACATATTTTTAGAATTTATTTTTAAGAATTTTAATTTTAATACCCAATAGCAAGCAAAATCGTATGAATTAATCATTATTAATACTCATAGCCTATTGCATAGCCTATTAATATGTTCGATTTTGAAATGTTGCTATTTTTTATCTGTTGGTAGCAAGTTTCTCAGATCAATGGTGAGTATATAGACCCTTCAAATGCTGCAGCTGATAGTCTACGCGCTCCTTCAGCATGCCTTTGATCAATTCGTCATTTGGAGAAAAACTTCTCATCACATCATCTTTCAGGTTATAGATAGGCCAATTTGCTTGTCCTTCTATATTCGGGTTTCCTGTCTTTGCGAATTGAGCCCAGCTTGCAGACATCCTTTCAGAAATTGCAATATCCTGCAGATCATACTTATCGGTAGTGGGATACATATAACCAGGCCAGATAGCCCCAGTCTTATTTTCTGCAATAGCCTTTTCAATATATGCGCAACGGTTTTCAGAGGATTCCATCTTTTTGGGCGCTTGGGCAGCTAATGCATTAGTACCAAATACAAAACTCAATTCAAATCCATGAGGAGCGCCGGGGTAGGCTGGGCGAATATTTCGAGTGAGGTAATCAAAGTAATAAGCGTAAGCTGGCGCTACACCATTCATGCGATCCGCTAAAAATTTAGTGCTTGCACGAAATAACATATCCCCCATGAGATCTGCTGATACGGCGCACTTCTCTGGAATATGGCTATATAGCTGATTAACAATTCTTGGATCCTCTCCAAAGCTCTTTGCGAGAGCCTCTAAAGGAGGTTGATTGAATGTAAAAAGACTTGCATCCCAAGAGTTGGTGCCAATCATGAATGGTACTCTCGCTTGCTGACCAGCAGCGAAGAGGGGAATGGGGTCACCCTTGATGATTTGACCATCGATCATAGAGCTGCCAAACTCTCCTGCTTTCAAATTGGCGGGACTTAGCACTAGCTGCTGAGTTGACAAACTTCTCATTTCCTTCAATGATTTCACGCCTAGTGTCGCCATATATTTAGCGGCAACTTCAGTCCCTGGAGGCAAACCCAAACGCCTTTGGTCTAAGCCACGGATAGGACTTTGCTGTGCACTCTCTGCAATTGCCCTATGAAATAAACCTCTAGCCGCATCGGACACCATTAACCAAGTTACACTTCTGGCACCTGCAGACTCACCAAAAATAGTCACATTGTTTGGATTGCCTCCAAAAGCGGCAATATTGCGCTTAACCCACTTAAGAACGGCAATTTGGTCCATCGTGCCGTAGTTGCCAACGGGCTCACCTTTTGCTTTAGCTTCTGCAATGAGTTCTTTACTGGCAAAGAACCCCAGGGAGCCTAAACGGTAATCAAATGTCACAACGATGACACCGTTCTTAACCAAGTTAATTGGCGTATAGAGAGGATCTCTGGCGCCATCCATCTGGAGAGCGCCGCCATGAATCCACACCATCACCGGCAGATCTTTAGCCGGCTTTTGCGGAGTAAATACATTGAGTTTTAAGCAATCTTCATTACCAGGCAGGCCAAGACCTTTGCTTTCATTTTTGAGATAGGGTTGCGGACAGGAATCACCAAATTTCGATGCATCACGAATACCAGCCCAAGAAGCAGCAGGTTGCGGAGGACGCCAACGAAGATCACCAACCGGCGGAGCTGCATAGGGAATATTTTTAAAAACGTTCATGCTGTATTCGGTACTGCCTTCCAATGAGCCCGATTCCACGGTAACCGTGGGTAATCCTGAGCTAGCAAAGCTATTAAAAGTAATAGCACTAACTAATAGCATGAGATATGCAAGGATTTTTTTCATATGCAGATGGGTAGTTTTCTGATGAGATGATGAATGATAAAAACTATAACCCAGTCTCACGCCCTATTAAGAAGTTATATATTATTGAAGCATATTTGAAGGAGAGACCACCCATGACAACCCCTAATAATTTACGTAGAAAATTCCTATTAACAGGCTCGGCACTTGCTGCGATGCCAACCTTTGGGCTGATGGCCCAAGAAGAAAAGGTTGTGTTTAGAGGTTGGACCGTCAGCCAGCTAAATGACCAGCTCAACCAAGGCCCTTATTTGCCCCCTCCACCTGAACTGAAGAAAATTGCCGAATCCTATACTACCAATAGCGAAAAAGTGAGGGCTCAGTATCCGCCAAAGACTTTATCTTATGGTCCTGGTGATGCAGAAAAACTAGATGTATTTGCTCCTGCATATGCATCAGGTCTACCAGTAATGATCTTCTTCCATGGTGGGTCTTGGGACTTTGATAACAAAAACAATTACTCAACACAAGCGGTACCCTTTCTTTTAAATAACGCAATCTATATATCGGTTGGCTTTGATAACATCCCACCAAACACCATGACAGGTTTAGTAGCTCAATGCCGTAAAGCTGTTGCGTGGGTTTATAAAAACGCAAAACAATTTGGCGGTGATCCAAATAAACTATACGTATCAGGCCATTCTTCTGGCGGACATCTGGCAAACATGATGTTAGTTACAGAGTGGGACAAGCAAGGATTGCCAGCGAACCTACTCAAAGGCGGCTCCATTCTTAGTGGATGGACAGATCTCTATCCAGTATCTCTCTCAATGAGACAGCAGTTCTTAAAGCTCACACCGCAAGAGGTAAAAGACTTTAGTCCAGTCAACTTCCCTCAAAATGTAAAGTGCCCGGTCATCATTACTTGCGGCGGCAATGAAAGTCTTTATATGCAAATGCAGTCGGGTGATTGGGCAACGAAGCTGCAATCCTATAGCCGCCTTGCGGGCGCTTATCGAATGCCAGGCTATATTCATTTCACAACCCCATCTCTTTTTAACGATACCAATAATCAAGTTATTAAAGCAACATTGGCGATGATGAATTTAATTTAATTTTCTGGTAGTTCTGAGTGACAAACCACTGGAGTCTTTGAAGTCCAGTGGTTTTTTGTTTATATGGGATTCATCCCATCTGCTTAAGATAAGAAACTAACGCCTAAAAATTAAAAGAAATCTTGACGTAAGAAGACCAGTCATATTGTTTATAAGTTTGAACAAGTTGCTTGCTTCCACCTATTGCAACAACCCAATTTTTTGAGAGTCGATGAGCGATCATTGCATCAATCGGCACAAACCAACCACCACCAGCTGAATTATAGATAATAGGATTTTCCTCCCAAAGCCTTAGCATCGTATTGGTGTCAAGTTGATAGCCAGCGGTAGGGAACAGTTGCAGGCTTCTTTGTAGTGGGGGCTGGTTTGGGTTAATGGTGAGGCTATTATTTTTTGTATCGAAACCATACATATAACGAATCAATGGCGAGAAGTCGGTTACACGCAGGATTGTGTCAACAGTTGGCTTAAAATTCCAACTTAGTTGTGGGCCTATCGCCCATTGACCATTATTTCCAAATGGCATTGTCACTCTCCCACCAACCAATGCACCAAGTGATCGCAAGAATGTTCGATCCTGACCCCATACTGTGATCATCGTGTTGCCAGCACTATATTGGCCATTGTTATTTGAAGGCAATACTGAGTTGTAGTTTGATACAACAGAGGTATCAAGACGGAAGCGACCAACCCAATCTCCTGCTTCCAAGGGATTGTAGTAACGCAATTTAAGAGTGTTTTGATAGTTATCATCGCCTTGGTAGTTGTGGTAACCCCAAAATTCAAGCACCTTGCCCTTTGTCAATTGCTGTGAGTCATTAGCAAAATCAGCAACTGGCACAAATAAATCCTCCGCTTGTGCAAAGGAGTGGCATATCGCCATCAATATGCATAGTAGATATCTCATATTTTTAATTGGTTTGCTATCTCAAAAAAATACCACCCCTTGGGATGGTATTTAATACAAATAAATCATTTGAATGCGATGAAATTACTTTAAATCGAATAATTTCTTCAAATTTGGCATCTGATAATCTACTCGCTCTTTAAGCATACCGGTAATAGTTTGACTATTTTCAGAGTAATGTCTCATGACATCATCTTTTAGGTTGTAGATAGGCCAGTTAGCTTGCCCTTCAACATTAGGATTGCCAGTCTTAGCGAATGTAGTCCAGCTAGCCGACATTTTTTCAGACATAGCTTTGTCCTGAGGATCGTTTTTATCGGTAATTGGGAACCAATACTTTGCCCAAATACTTTTCTTCATTTCTGCATTCGCCTTTTCAATGGTCGCACAACGATTTGCAGACGACTCCATTGCTTTAGGCGCTTGAGGCATCAACGGATAGCTACCAAAGACATACGTAACATCAAAGGTGTGAGGAGTGCCTGGATAAGCGGGGCGAATCTTTGGCGTAAGGTAGTCAAAGTAGTATGCATAGCCAGGCGCAATACCATTCATGCTGTTAGCCAAAAACTTTGTACTAGCCCTGAAGACAATATCTCCCAAGATATCGGATGACAAGATGCACTTATCTTTGAGATTGCCATAACGCCTCTCAAAATCTTTAGGTGCGATATTGAACATTTTTTGCACATCTGCCAATGGTGGCTGACCTGGCGCTAAAAGACTGGAATCCCAAGAGTTAGTGCCAATGATGAAAGGAACTTTTGCCTGCTTTCCAGCTGCAAACAAAGTGATGGGGTCGCCTGGAATTATTTGGCCATCAATAGATGCGCCGCCAAATCCTCCACTCTCAAATTGATCTGCAGTCAAAACCAACTTGTTAGCAGGCAAGGCTCTTAACTCTCTCAAAGAAGATACACCTAGCGTTTTCATATAGTTTGCAGAAATTTCCGTAAGCGGGGGCTTGCCATAACGAACCTCCGTGGTACCACGCAATGGACTTTGCTCTGCGCTTTGGGAGATTGCTTTATGAAACAAACCTCTCGCTGCTTCTGACGTCATCAACCAGTTCACGCTTCGACCACCAGCAGATTCTCCAAAAATAGTCACATTATTTGGATTGCCTCCAAAAGCTGCAATATTGCGTTTAACCCATTTGAGAACAGCAATTTGATCCATCGTGCCGTAGTTACCAACGGGCTCACCTTTTGTTTTAGCTTCTGCAACTAGCTCTTTATTAGCAAAAAAACCAAGTGCGCCAAGACGGTAATCAAAAGTCACCACAATAACATCGTTCTTGACCAAGCCAATTGGCTGAAATTGCGAATCTTTAGAACCATCTACCAATAAACCGCCACCATGAATCCAAACCATTACCGGCAGATCCTTGCCTGGCTTTTGTGGAGTAAACACATTGAGCTTCAAACAATCTTCATTGCCTGGCAATGCCAAATCAACACTTAAGTTTTTCAAATATGGCTGGGGGCAAGAATCGCCAAATTTAGAAGCATCACGGGTGCCAGTCCAAGATGCCGCTGGTTGCGGCGGTCTCCAGCGCAAATCGCCTACTGGTGGGGCGGCATACGGAATGCCTTTAAAGGCAATCATGCTGTATTCGGTTGTGCCTTGAAGATTGCCCGATTCAATTTTTGCTGTTGGTTTCTCTGTATTAGCAAAACCGCCTAAAGCGAATGTAGCGAGCAAAAGCGTGAGAAGTGTTTTCATATTCTTTTGGATAGAGATTGAAAAAGGTTGCGAATTATCAAAACTATACCCGATAAACAAGCCTATTCTGGCTGGTCACCATATCGAATAATGCAAGACCTACTAGTTAAATAATGATCTTCTGAAAATGGATTTTCTTACTCAATCCATGGGGCTAAATTCTGGAGCGGGTGAAGGGAGTCGAACCCTCGTCTCTAGCTTGGGAAGCTAGGGTAATAGCCGTTATACGACACCCGCACTAGAGACGATCTTTAGAAGATCAATTTAATAGCAGCTGATTCATCCGCCTCACAAAACTCGCCGGATCACTAAGCTGCCCACCCTCTGCTAAGAGTGCCTGATCAAATAAGAGATTGGTCCAGTCATCAAATTGCTTATCGTCACTCTTGAGTTTTAATAGCAAAGGATGTTCTGGATTAATCTCAAGAATTGGCTTCATGTCTGGAGCATTTTGACCAGCGGCTTTTAACATGCGCAATAAGTTACCTGAAAGCTCGTTCTCATCGGCAATCAAGCATGCAGGAGAATCTGTCAAACGGAATGTAACACGCACATCCTTTGCTTTATCCTCCAACACTTTTTTCATGCGTTCAACCAGGTCTTTGAATTGCCTCTCAGTTTCCTCGTGCTCTTTCTTTTCCTTTTCATCACTCAGGCTACCCAAATCCAAACCGCCTTTAGCAACCGATGCTAGTTGCTTGCCATCAAATTCGGAGATGAAAGAGAGCATCCACTCATCGACACGGTCTGAAAGCAGTAACACTTCAACACCTTTTTTGCGGAAGATCTCCAAATGTGGACTATTTTTTGCGGCATTGAAAGATTCACCAGTGACGTAGTAAATCTTATCCTGCCCTTCCTTCATGCGAGAGACATAGTCAGCTAACGATACCGCTTGGTCTGCTGAATCAATATGAGTGCTAGCAAAACGCAGAAGCTTGAGAATGCGCTCTTGATTAGCCTGATCCTCGCCCACACCCTCTTTTAGCACTTGACCAAACTGGGTCCAGAACGTGCGATATTTTTCTTTCTTAGTCTCATCATCGCTATTGGCCAATTCTTCTAGCATGCTAAGAACGCGCTTAGTAGAACTCTCACGAATGACTTTAATATCGCGCGACTCTTGCAAGATCTCACGGGAAACATTTAGAGGAAGGTCGGCTGAATCAATCACGCCAGTGACAAAACGCAGATACATAGGCATGAGCTTTTCAGCATCGTCCATGATGAATATCCGCTTTACATAGAGCTTGATGCCTCCGCGCTTATTGCGATCCCATAAATCAAATGGAGCACGAGATGGAACATAGAGTAGCTGAGTAAACTCACTTCTACCTTCTACGCGATTTAATGAATAGCATAGAGGATTCTCATAGTCATGAGAAAGATGTTTATAAAACTCGTTGTACTGCTCTTCGGTAATTTCAGACTTATTACGTACCCATAATGCAGATGATTGATTAATGCTCTCTAACTCATCTTTGATAACTTGTTCTTTTTTATCCGCATCCCACTCTTCTTTTCGCATCTGAATCGGCAAAGAGATATGATCTGAGTACTTGCAAATAATCGACTTGAGCTGATAACTATTAAGGAAATCATCCTCCCCTTCGCGCAGATGCAGGGTGATAGATGTTCCGCGCTGGGGGCGGTCGATCGATTCGATTGTGAACTCACCAGAGCCGTCAGACTCCCAACGAACACCATCGGAAGCAGGTAACCCCGCACGGCGAGTATCCACAGTAATTCGGTCGGCCACTATGAAGGCAGAATAAAAACCTACGCCAAATTGGCCAATTAATGCGGCATCTTTTTGCTGATCACCAGACAGCTTTGAGAAGAACTCTTTGGTACCAGAGCGCGCAATAGTGCCTAAATTATTGATTACCTCCTCTCGGCTCATGCCAATTCCGTTATCCGAAATGGTTACCGTTCTTGCGGCTTTATCAAATTCGACCTTTATTTTGAGCTCAGGATCATCACCGTACCAATCAGGATGAGCAATACCCTCAAAACGTAATTTATCAGCCGCATCTGAGGCATTGGAGATGAGCTCCCTTAGGAAGATTTCCTTATTGGAATACAAGGAGTGAATCATCAGCTGCAAAAGCTGCTTTACTTCCGCCTGAAATCCCAAAGTTTCTTTAGTAGCAACAGTCATTTATCGTTTCCCATAAATAAGATCATTTCCTTTATTTGGGGATAATTTTTGTCATTTCAAGACCCCAAAGCCCTTCTAATGGCCTATTCCAAGGAGCCCGGCTCCTCCAGCAAAATCTCTTTTCGACTTCTCTTTTGTAGGTATTCCAAGATCAAGCGCTTAAGCTCAGGCCTAGTGATGAGCTCCCGGTCGCTTTCCTGGAGTTCTAAATGGTTAGTTTCAAGCATTTCTTCTCCATACAGTCAGTTGGCTAATACATTCTTTAAAGATGGCGAAGGGGAATGCCCCCAGTTTCAATATGGAATTGATGCCATCAATTTTTTATTTATGGGCTAAAAAATTCAATTTCAAGCCCCTTGAAATTCAAAAAAACCACCCTTAAATATTCCTTAACTAGATGCCTTCGGGGTCTAGGAAATTGTGAACTTGCTTGAAATTAAGGAGAAAACGATGACTTATCCATTTGGTAGAAATGTTTTACTAAGCTCTGTTGGCTTTGATCGACTAATTGATGCAATTGAAGAGATGAATACTGGAGAAACCGTTAGCAAAGCACAAAGCTATCCTCCGTATAACATCATCAAAAAAAATGAACGCGACTACGTTATTGAAATTGCAGTAGCTGGATTTAAAAATGAGGAAATTGATATTACTGCTGAAGGCAATAAGCTGACTGTTGTTGGCAAGGTAAAAGCCGATCAGGCCGGCGAATATCTCCATAAAGGAATTGCCAATCGTGACTTCAGTCATGACTTTACCCTAGCAGAAACAGTAATTGTGCGTTCGGCAGATGTCGAGAATGGCCTTCTCATCATTAAGCTAGAGAATGTCATCCCCGAAGAGAAGCTACCACGCAAAATTCTTATTGGCGGCAATTCCAAGCTGGTTATTGAGGAAGTTAAAGAGGCTGCTTGATGCTCGCTTGAAGCATACTCGAGCAACGGTTTTTACAATGGGGCCCTAGTGTGGCCCCTTTTCTTTTAAACCCTCAATCAATTAAAAAACCACCCGAAGGTGGCTTTATTCATTCAGCATCGCAAGGAAATTACTTGATTAAGTCCAAAAACTGAACGTTATTGTTGATATTGCCAAAGGAGGCAGCATCATAAGCGTAGTTTCCATTGGTGGTAAATAAGAACATGTAGGTCTTCATAGCGCTATCACCACCTGAGCGTTCCTTAGCCTTAATATCGCAAACCACCATCCAACCAAATTTTGGGGTCTCAAAAGCTAACGCCCTTGCCCAAGCCTTGCGCGCAGGGGCGCATTCTTTTGTTGGCATATCGGGAGTGTTCAGGGCTGACTTAAGATAAGTATTTACCTCCTTATCAATATCAGCCTGCTTTGGAGCTGGTGGGAATTTAGCCTGCTGAATCTCCGTTTGCGTTACAGGAGCTGCACAAGCTACTAATGTGAGTGCTGCAAAAATGCTTAATAGTTTAGTTTTCATATGTTTTCTCGTTTATGGAATTTTCAATATTTTATACGCTGGGAGACCTAAAGCAATATTTTAAGTACCAGCTAAATATTGCTACATTGAAATAGCCTTAAATTCCCATCTCCTTGAAGACCTCTTTTGCGACACGGAAGCTATCAATAGCCGCAGGGACGCCGCAGTAAATGGCTACCTGCATAAATACTTCCCGAATTTCATCCTTAGTGATGCCATTGTTAATGGCGCCGCGTACATGCAATTTCAATTCATGCGGACGATTCAAAGCGGCAATCATTGCTAGATTTAGAAAGCTACGGGTTTTTCTCTCTAAGCCAGGTCGATTCCAGATTTCATTCCAGCAGTACTCCGTAACCAACTCTTGCATAGGCATATTGAAGTCATCTGCATTTCTTAATGAAGTCTCAACATATTCAGCCCCTAAAACTTCTTTACGTGTTTTTAGGCCTTTTTCAAATAGTTCGCGGTTCATGTGTTCTCCTATTTTTTATTAATGCATCAAAAAATACTATACCTTAGTCAAGATATCGCTTCTCGATGCACAAACCATAAAAAAGCCCTCTAAACTTTCATTAAGAGGGCTTTAGAGGGTCATTTGAGCAACTTGTGCAAGCCATTTATTCGCACAATAGGCGCAGACTTTTAATGCTGGTGACTTTGCTTTCTCATTGGCATGGCAGAAGATGGCGCACTTCCATTCATCATTTTTTGATGATCACCCATCATCTGCTGGTGCATTGCAGGGTCACAATGCTCGTAGTTATTTGACTCACCCATTTGATGGTTGCCAGCAGCTTTGTATCCAAGAATGCCTGGATCAGCCATACCGGCAATCATGGCGATGTGTCCAAACACCAAAAACAAAGCCACGCAAATCGCATGAACTTTGAGCCTACCCATTTGGTCAAGCGCTTTATTAACCAGTCCTAACTCCTGTAAGGCAATCCAAATCAATGGCAAGCCAGCAATGACGTAAGTAAATACCGCAATGACATCAATGATGGTTCGCCACTCGCCCGCTTTAGTAATCGGGATGATGGCATTGGCCACTATGTAGTAAATAATGCCAATAAAGTAGATACCTACTGCAATCCCAGCAAAACGATTTAGGTAATAAACAGCCCCATCAAACTTACGAGTGAAGAGCAGGTACAACTCCGTAATCGCTAAAGTCTCAGCCAAGATCACCGGGATGGCCATAAAGATAATTAAATTCCAAGGCTGGTTAACAGCCAATAACTCCATGTAGTGAGTCATGTTCATAGCATTTCTCCAAAATAAGTCCGCGACTTGAAATCACAATTTAAGCTAATGTGTACTACAAAAAGAGCTTAGGACTTTGGAGGTTTATAGATATAGTTAATCATCGGCTGAAGCGCCAATGAGGAATAATTTGGAGCTGGATTTACATTCAAATCCACAGAAACCAGTACAGCCAAGGGTGAAATAAAAGCCAAACCTAAGCAACACTGATAACTATCGCCGTGACAAGGCCGCTTGCTATTGCTATCGGATGTATTGCTGGCGACTTCATCACAATGGTGCGCTGAGCCATCAAATACAGAAAGCTGATGATGACCCTGGCTAACTGATGATTGAGAAACGGGTTGCCCAAGAGGCATCATTGCCGCATGAATCAAGCTGGCAAAGAGGCTTAGGCAAAGAGCGATACAGATCTTTCTCATTCTTTAATTCTATGCCCTTTTAGTAGTTTTGTCGCTCGAGGTGACATCACAATATCTGACAGATCAAGCTATTTGAGGGCTTTTTGCCCACAAAAATCTATTGCTGACTACTGGGTCAAACTAGGAACCGCTCCAGTAAGAATCATGTAAAAACAGTAGATTGATCCTAGGATAAGCAAGAGCCCAATTAAATACTGTGGAAACCGAATGGCTTGCTCAGGCAAACCGCGCTTTTTACCTGTCACCATTGCTCTAATGAGATTCTCTTTTTGAAGAACACTCATGATGATTGCTGCTGCAACGTGAATAACCACCACTGCTAGCGCTAGGCTGGCAATTGCTTCATGTGCCTCGCCCATTAAATCACCCAAAAACTCCTTCACGCTAAAGTAGCCTGTTAGCCCAATCAATAAAATCAATAGCATAAGGCCAACCATCACGATGCCGCCTACTGGGTTATGTCCAACAGCGCTGTGTGAATGGCTACTTAATAAGCCCTTTGCATGCTTCATCATTTCTGCTGGACCCTTGATGAATTGGGTAAAGCGTGCGTATCTTGTACCTACAACTCCCCAGATCAACCTAAAGAGTACTAATAAACAAGCTGAATAGCCAAATGCATAGTGAATCATCTGCAGCCGCTCACTCTCAGAAGTAAGCCATGCACCAGCAAAACAAATCACTAATAGCCAATGGAAAACACGTGTGGGAACATCCCACACCAGAATGGATTGTTTATCGCTCATTTGGCAGGTATCGAAATACTTTTTTCACTAAAGACACCTTCGGCTGCAGTGGTGTGGCAGGCTCCGCAGTTAGCAGGGCTTTTAACGCCCGCTCTTTTCCAAACATCTACTTTGATCTCATCATGCTCACGAATAAACCAAGGTGTTTTGGTAATACGATTATCTGGTGCCAATACATCATATTTTTTCTTGGTAGCGGCATTCTTTTGCAGCCAGGCAGAAATTTCTTTTTGATCTTTTGCATCAAGACTGGCGTCGGTGCCAAAGTGTTTATTTAGCCCGTTCATCACATTTTGCCAACTCTTCTCATTGAGCAATCCTGGTGGATAAGCCATGTGACAACTAGCACATTCAGATTCATAGGATTTAGGCGCATCTGCTGGCATAGGCATCTTCGCCGCCATTGTGGGAGTCATTACAAAAAAAGCGAAGATCAATGTAAAAAGTTTTTTCATGCCGGTCTCATTTAATCCATCACTTGATACTTATTAGCCATGCAAGAACATCTGCCTTTTCTTGCGCAGTGCAATCGCGCCCTAGGACATCGTTACAGTTCCTTTTAAACCACTTCTCCGCTTTCGCTTCGTCAGTAAAGCGTACTGGATTGGCATTTGGTGACAAAGGCTTAATGACTTTGCCGGTAACAATGTGCTTAGTATCGTGATTGGGTGGGTTTTCATGGCAAGAAGCGCAACTCCACTCTTTACCGTGCTTAGCATTAAAAAATTGCTCGCCTCTGGCTGAGGATGCTTTGCCAGACTGCGCTTCATAGGTCTTTAATAGATCCTGGGGAGTGACTGCCTGCGCCAAATCACCTAAACCCACACATAAAGCTACCGCTAAAACTCTAAATACTCTTAATTCTTTATTCATCCCTTAAGTATGCGCTCTTAGGATGACTATCCGAAATACATAACAAAATTACTCAGGTTTATTGGATGCAATAAAAAAGCCACCCGAGGGTGGCCTTTTCTAGCAATAAGAAACCTGCCGCTAAATCTGATTTACTTGATATAGCGCGTATAGATCACTTGCGTTCCATCACGCGAGCAGCCATTGGCAACTAACTCATCGTAAAGCTTTTTCGCTAAGGCTAGTGCTGGTAACTCAAGCTTCACTTTATCCGCCTCCTCTAATGCAATACCTAAATCTTTTAAGAAGTGTTCTACATAGAAACCTGGGGCATAGTCACCAACAATCATCTTTGCGCCTAGATTGATCAACTGAAAACCGGATGCAGCACCGCCACCAATAGACTCCATGACCGTTGCAGGATTGAGGCCTACTGATTTAGCGTAACCCAAGCCTTCACCTACACCCATGATGGTTCCCGCGATCACAATCTGATTACACATCTTGGTATGTTGGCCGGCTCCAGGGCCGCCCTGCAATACAACATTAGTACCCATGATTTTCAGAATCGGAAGCACCGCATCAAAGTCAGCTTGCTTACCACCCACCATGATGGAGAGTTTGGCATTACGTGCGCCAATATCACCACCAGATACAGGTGCATCCAAACTATGGCAACCACGCTTTTCTGCTTCATCCGCAATCTTCTTGGCCAAAGATGGGCTAGAAGTTGTCATATCAATGAGATAGGCATTCTTGGCGCGATCCAAAATATTGCCTGCACCGAAATAAACCTGCTCAACATCAGATGGATAACCAACCATCGTGATAATGACATCGGACTCAGCAGCAAGGTCGCCGATCGTGTCAAACCACTTAGCGCCTTTAGCAACTAAATCATCGGTCTTGGCTTTTGAGCGATTAAAAACATTCAAGGGATGGCCAGCAGCTAATATATGCCCCGCCATGCTTTGACCCATGATGCCAAGGCCAATAAAGCCTACTCTTAACTTATTACTCATTGATGTCATCCCTTTTGTAGTATTTTTTGCTAACTGCTATAGCTAGCAATTATATGGTTCTACTGGGAATCTGTGTTTATTCGTCCCAAGGGAATCGGGCACGGGATAACTCTTCCATGATTTCACGTTTACTGAGATTCTTCTTTCTGGAATCGCAAGAGCTTGCTGGAGTCTCATTCTCTTTTGTCTCATTCTCATTTTTAGGGGTTTCCGGCACAGAGCCCTCCCTTTGGAGATCTTCCTCATCTTTGGAATCCATTTCAGAATGATTAGTCATAACTCAGTGTGCAATATTGATTTATAGGCGATTAAATTAGCTCAGAAATTTCAATCAAGTTCTGATCTGGGTCTCGTACATATACCGAGTTAATCTTTTGTGTTGCGCCAGTACGGACCACTGGGCCTTCAATAATGGGCCACGCCTCTGCTTTGAGCTTTGCAATCACCTGCTCTAGGGAGCGATCAGCAATAAAACACAGATCGAGCGCCCCAGGTGTCGGAGTATCCGCCTTGGGCTCAAACTCTTTGCCCTTGATATGTAAGTTAATTTTTTGGTTGCCGAACTTAAATGCCTTGCGTTCTACCGGTGGAGTACCACCAATGAATGATTCCAGTTTCATACCCATAACGCGGGTGTAAAAATCTACGCACTCCGCTTCCTTAGCGGTAGTGAGTACTAGGTGATCTAAATGGTCAATCATGATCTATTTCCTAATTATTGAGCGCGACGCAATTCATCTACGTAGCTTGGCTCTGGATGTAATGTGTAGGTGATACCTGCCTTGGCCACCTGCCCTGGAACTTCATGCCCTACGATCTGAGGTAACTCTTTTGCTAGCTGTAACAACTTAGGAATATTCATGCCCGTGTCATACCCCATTGCATCGAGCATATGAATAGCATCCTCACTTGAGATGTTGCCACTTGCTCCAGGGGCATATGGACATCCGCCTAAGCCACCCAAGGAACCGTCAAAGCGAACAATCCCAGATTGCACTGCAGCCAGAACGTTAGCCAAGCCCATACCTCTCGTGTTGTGAAAGTGCAAAGTCAATTGCAAGCTCGGAAATTGCTTTTGCAATGCCTCACTCATCTTTTTTACTTGATCTGGATTGGCCATACCGGTTGTGTCGCAAATCGTAAGACCTCTCACACCCAAGTCGGCAAAGCGCTGTGCAAATTGCTCAACTACTACTTGAGGAACTTCACCCTCCATAGGACAACCAAAGCACGTTGAGAGCGAAACATTGATTGGTGTTCTGCCATTAACGAACTTGATAACTTGCGCTAATCCAGCAAAACTCTTTTCTCGCCCCATTCTAAGATTAGCCAAGTTATGCGTCTCGGATGTTGACATCACCAGATTGAATTCATCAGCCTTGGATTCAAATGCACGTTCGGCACCACGTAAATTAGGTACCAATACCGTGTACTCAACCCCTGGAACCCTTTTAATTCTGCCCATTACTTCTTCGGCATCTCTGAGCATTGGAATTGACTTTGGTGAAGTAAATGAGGTCACCTCAATTTTGGCAAAGCCACAGTCACTGAGCTCATCCACCAACCTTACCTTGTCGTCCGTTGGAATAAAGTTAGGTTCAATCTGAAAGCCATCTCTGGTTACAACGTCATTGAAATAAATTCTGGTCATTTTTTCTCTTTATTTTCCTCTTTTTTACTTTGTTTATTTTTCTCTTATTAGCTTTCTTATCTTTTCTTTTAATTTTCATTTACTTCGTAAATGCAATGCCGCGCTCTTTTAAAGAAGCCACTTGATCATCGGTTAAACCGATGCTCTTTAATATCTCATCAGTGTTCTGCCCGATATCTGGTGCAAGTGCCTTAATAGATCCCGGTGTTCGAGACAATTTTGGTATCACGCCAGGAACATCTACCTTGCTACCGTCCTTCATTTGAATAGTCTGAATATTTTCCCTAGCCTTGTAATGGGGGTCATTTGCGATATCAGCAACGGTATAAATACGTCCTGCTGGCACAGCAACCGAATCGAGCACTTCTAATACTTTAGTAGTGCTGAGTGTTTTTGCCCATTCACCAATTGCTTGATCCAACTCCACTACACGCTTTACACGTCCATCATTATTTTCTAGCTGCGGATCATTGCCTAAATCATCTCGGCCAATCACAGCCATCAGTCTTTTAAAAATACTATCCCCGTTACCCGCAACTAATACATAACCACCATCTGCGCATTGATACGCATTAGTTGGCGCTATGCCTGGCAAAGCACTTCCAGCCGCTTGGCGAACCTCACCGAATGCACTGTACTCAGGAAGCAAACTTTCCATACAATTAAATACCGCCTCATACAAAGCAATATCAATAATTTGACCTTTGCCACTGTTGTGTCGCTCCTGCAGTGCCAACAAAATACCAATCACACCATGTAATGAAGCCAAAGTGTCGCCAATACTGATACCCACACGAACAGGCACTCTTCCAGGCTCAGCAGTGAGGTGACGTAAGCCGCCCATAGCTTCTGCAACAACACCAAAGCCAGGCTTATCCCTGTATGGACCTGTCTGACCATAACCGCTAATCCGCAGAACAATCAGTTTAGGATTGAGTTCAAGTAATTTTTCTGGATCAAGACCCCAACTTTCTAATGTTCCTGGACGAAAGTTTTCAATTAATACATCCGCTTCTTTAAGTAGGGTTCTGACGATATCTTGAGCCTCTGCCTCTTTTAAATCCAAAGAGAGAGAACGTTTATTACGCGACTGTACTTGCCACCAAATTGAGGTGCCATCTTTTAATAGTCGCCATTTACGCAAAGCATCGCCAACTTTGGGTGGCTCGATCTTAATGACATCAGCCCCAAAATCAGCCAATGTTTTTGCTGCAAATGGCCCAGCAATAAGCTGCCCCATCTCGACGACCTTTAAGTTTGCTAATGGCTCCATACATTCCCCTGAATTGCTTTTACGCCAATTTACCTTTCTTCATTAAGGCTGAAAATTGCTATTTATGGGTACATCCTTCTCATTTTGCGAAGGTATGGGTAAAATTACCCCATGAAATCCCCTCTAAACCCCGCCAGAGTTGACTTTGTTACCCTCAAGCTATTCTGCGCGATCGTTCAATCCGGGAGCATCACGAAGGGTGCAAACGAGTGCAATTTAGCGTTATCTGCTGCCAGTAGACGGATTTCTGAATTTGAAGAAACCGTAGGTATGGCTCTGCTGGACCGCTCCGTAAAGGGCGTCACATTGACACACGCTGGCCATGCTGTCATGCAACATGCTCTGCGTTTGTTTCAAGGTTTTGAGCAATTGAGTAATGAGCTGGGCGAATATTCCAAAGGTGTCAAAGGTCACGTTCGACTTTGGGCTAATATGTCTGCTTTAACAGAGTTTCTGCCATCAGCTTTAGCAAGCTTTTTAAAAGACTATCCAGAAATACAAGTTGAGGTGGAAGAGCAACTCAGTGGCGACATTGTAAGAGCGCTAATGGATGGTATTGCAGATATTGGTGTTTTTGCGCAAGGCCCCATTACTACCGGATTAGAAACTCACATTATGGGCAAAGACCAACTGGTTATTGCCTGCAGTAAAGATCACCCTCTAAGCAAAAGAAAAAGTATTTCATTTGAAGAGTGTCTTGAATATGATTTCGTAGGACTTAATCGAGGCAGTTCTCTCCTTGAGCTCACCTCACGTAGTGCTGAGAAGCTCGGCAAGCAAATGAGTTTACGTATTCAGGTACGCAGCTATGATGCGATGTGCCAAATGATTGCCGTCAATTTAGGCATAGGCGTATTGCCTATTCAGGCTTGTGCCGCTCAAATTAAGGCCATGGGGCTGAAGGCAATAGAACTTAAAGATGATTGGGCCAAGAGAAACCTGCTAGTCGCAACTAAGGCGGGCCTTAGCCATGCCCCTGCCACCAGCCTTTTAAGCCAACACCTGTTAAATCAATAAGTCCATCAATGGATTGGATGTGCGCCATCCAAATACATTACTTCACTGCATCCCTTAGCAATAAAAAGTCTTTATTAATCTCTTCGTAAGGCATCAAAAGATTAGGAAACTCCAGAGAAAGAATTACATAGAGCGTCACCCCAATCACGGTGGTATAGAAAGCGGCTAATAACCAGTCATTCTCTTTTTTTACTGCCATGGTGTACCCAATCAAGAAGGCGGTGACGCATAACAAACCAAATAAAAATCTCATTAATAAGGTAGGTGGATGAGATTTAATACCAATATTGCCTGCTGAAATAGCCACACTCAAATCTTTAACCTGCGGCATCAGTATGCCCGATATGAGGGGCTGATTCTTGGCGGGAGCGTTGGCAGCAGCCGTTATTACCTGCTCTTGAATCTTTCTAACTGCGGCCAGTATATTTTCTAACTGAACATCAACATCGGCCATGGATTTGATATTAGCAAATGCATTTAACCGAGTGTCTAATAATTTATCTAGAGACTTCTTAACTTCAAGCTGATCACTTGGCGCAAGATACTTTAAAGAACCGTAAACCTTATATAGAGCTTGGGCTTGATTGCGCATCGAGTCTATCTGACCAGAATATCGAGACGCCGATCCTGAAAAAGTGAATCCCAAAACTAATGCGGTTAGACCAAAGATAGCTGTCACCAAGGGATCACGCACAATCACGCTCTCATCCTTATGTGCTTTTAAACGATAGTACCCAAATAACCATCCAAATGCAGTAAAGAGCAATACTGCAAAAGCGAACAATAAGGGAGAAAATGCTACAGCATGCAAATTGGAACTAAACATAGCCGATTATTACTTCTTTTTTAAATTAAGTTATTCGTATACTAAACTTATACCAGCCCAGAGGCTTCACGCATCTTTTGAATAGGCATACGATAAGCATATGACATTAATCCTTCTTTTCCTATCGCCCGCCTTGTTTGCGTTATTTTGGATAATTCGATTCCAAATATGCTCAGCTCGCCGTCGACGACTCGTGGATACCTATGGAGTGGATCCAAAAAAACTGAGAAAAATGGGCTGCAAAGAAGTAACTAAGCTCATAAAAAGTATCCAGAAAATGGAAGAAAACAAGGACACTTACGGCCTCGAGTCCATCATCAGGCCATACAGACCATAAAACAATGATTGTTTACAAACTACATTTAACTTAAACTTAAGAAATATAAATTTAAATATAAAGGGGTCGACGAGATGAAAGTATTGTTACCAATCGATGGTTCAAAATCTTCTTTAAATGCAGTTAAATACGTTGCAAAACTTGCAAAAAATTCACGCAGTACTGTAACAGTGACATTAATTAGCGTACATGATGATATTGGCCTTGGCCATGTCAAACAATTTGTTGCCAAAAGTGTTGTAGACGACTATTTACGCGAAGTTAGCGAAAAAGAATTAAAACCTGCTCAGAAAGTATTGGATGCAGCCGGAGTTAAACACAATATGGTCATTAAGCGTGGTGCTATCTCTCAAGAGATTATTGCTGCTGCGAATAAAGACAAGGTTGACATGATTGTGATGGGCGTTAAAGGCCGCAGTGGTTTGCTAGATGTATTAATTGGCTCTGTTGCTCAGCGTGTTGCTAGTTCAGCAAAACAACCTGTTTTACTGATCAAATAGTTTCATACCCCTCTTAGTTGGTCGCCACATGGCGACCGACGTATTCCATTGAAAATCCAAGCAAATCGGTCCACCCTAATTTTGATCGACCTGCAAAGTCGATTAATGCCCTCGATTTATGAAAGCGATAAAGTAGCGCAACAGTGCATCAAAATTTCCAAGATTGCACAACTACTGCAAGTACCCATACTTGGGACTGAGCAAAGCCCTCAAAGCATCGGGCACAACCTTAAAGAAATCGCTGCTTTTTGCGATAAAACCGTTACAAAAGAGCATTTTGATGCTTGTCAAGATGGTCTTATTGATGCCCTGTGTAAGAATCGGGAGCATCTGATCCTAGGTGGCTGCGAAACTCATGTCTGCGTCATGCAAACTGCATTAGAGTTATTACGCCAGAACTTTAAAGTCTCTATTTTGGTCGATGCAGTTGGATCTCGTAGAGTATTAGACAGAGATATTGCACTTCACAGACTAGGCTCAGCTGGAGTACATCTCATCACCACTGAAATGCTGGCATTCGAATGGCTTGAGTCTGCCAAGAATGGCGTATTCAAAGAGGTTTTGGAAGTGATTAAATCCTAACTACGAGCTTGATTTAGCAATAAAGAATGCTTTAGGCACTTCGGTGCACCACACTACTCCGTCTCCTACCTGTCCTGTCTGGCATACTGTGACGATGCGATCCATGAGTAACTCAGCAACCTCATCATTGCAAATAATTTCCACCCTTACTTTTGCCGAGTAGTCTGTTAATTCGTCTTTGATATTCGACTTATTTGTTTTTGAAGGTGCGCTACATCCTTCCACCTTGGCTACGGTCATCCCTGGGAAACCAGGTGTTTCCATCAGAGCCGCTCGGAGGGCGGGTAATTTATTGGGGCGAATGACCGCTTTAACTTCCATCATGCTTCCACCTCTTTGTCTTCAAACCATCTATATAAAACGGGCAATACTAATAAAGTCAACGCTGTTGAGGTGATTAATCCTGCAATCACCACAGCCGCTAATGGGCGAGTAACTTCTGAGCCAGGACCACCTGAGAACAGCATTGGCACCAACGCCAACATCGCTACTGATGCAGTCATCATGACCGGTCTAAATCGGTGACCACAACCATGAAGCAAAGCATCTTCCATGCTGTAACCATCTTCTCTTAACTGCTTAATGAAGGAGATCAGAACCACGCCATTAAGCACAGCGATACCCCATAAGTTAATAAATCCTACTGCTGCTGGTACCGAGAGGTATTCACCAGTGATGAATAAACCAAAGACGCCACCAATCGATGCAAATGGTAGAACCAAAATAATGAGTCCAGCCAAACGAATTGACTTAAACAACATAAACAATAAAAAGAAAATAGCTAAGACCGTTAAAGGAATGATGATCATCAGGCGCGCCATCGCCCTTTGCATATTTTCAAATTGACCACCCCATTGCAATGTATAGCCTTGTGGTAATTCCACATTCTTGGCAATCAGCTCTTGGGCTTCTTTTACAAAGCCACCTAAGTCGCGCCCTTCCACATTCACACCCACTACTAAACGACGTTTACCGGACTCACGGGAGATTTGGGCCGGCCCTTCTATCAAGGAAATTTCAGCTAAGTCGCGCATGAGCACTTGAGCGCCATCTGGAGAATGCAAAATAATGTTTTCAATGGCATCAATATTATCTCTATAAGGGCTGGGGTAGCGCAGCACTAATGGGAAGCGACGCTCTCCTTCATAGATGGTGCTGGCCTGCTTACCGCCGATAGCCGTTTCAATAACTTCATTCACATCGGAAACGTTGATACCGTAGCGTGCAATCGCATTGCGATCAATCTTGATGTTGAGATAGTTCTGACCAGAAGCCTGCTCAATACGTAAGTCGTTACTGCCCTTCATCTTTGTCAGAATCTGACCAATTTGTGAACCGAGTTTTTGCAAGACAGGCAATTCGTCACCAAATATTTTGACCGCTACTTGTGAACGCACACCAGACACCATCTCGTCTACCCTAGCTGCAATTGGTTGGGAGATTGCCAACTCAATTCCAGGTAAGGTTTTGAGCTTCTCACGAATTTGTTGAGCGATTTCTTCCTGACTTAAATCTCTATCACCCAAAGGCTTGAGTGTCACAATTGGGTCAGACTCATTCGGCTGACCTGGGTCTGCCGGTGACTCACCCTTACCCAATCGAGAGACCGCCATCTCAACACCAGGAATAGTCATGATGCGTTTAATCGCCTCGAACTCTAACTTAATAGACTCATCCAAAGAGATATTTGGCGCACGAACAATCACAGGGGTAATCGAACCCTCTTGCATCACCGGAATAAAGGCTTTACCCAGCATGACAAACCCAACCAAGCTAATACCCAGAGCAATGATGGCGCGCTTAACTACCAATTTAGGGTTGGCTAAACACCAATGCAACCAGCGCTCGTATGGAACGCGCATTTTTTTAACAATCTTGGTGTCATCCTCGCCACCGCCCTTTAAGATATAAGAGCACAAGACTGGCGATAAAGTAAATGACAGAATCAAAGAGATAGTTAATGCGATCGCAATCGTAATCGCCATCGGAGCAAACATCTTGCCTTCCATGCCCTCGAGTGAGAGCAGCGGCATAAAGACCAAAATGATGATGCCAACACCAAAGAGCACCGGTTTACCCACTTCGGATGCTGCCTCTAAGATAATCCTGTTTTTGGATTCGCCACCTTTAAGACGCTCGCCCAATTTTGCAAAAGTGTTCTCCACTACTACGACGGAACCATCCACCATAATGCCGATCGCAATGGCTAGACCACCCAAAGACATCAGGTTCGCTGAAATGCCATAACGATTCATGACCAAAAAGGTGAGTAACGGAGTCAGTAACAGTGTGGCAACCACAATCAAAGATGAACGCACATCCCCCAAGAAGAGGAATAGCAAAATAATTACCAGAATCACACCTTCAACCAGCACTTTTGCCACGTTGAACATAGCGGCATTCACCAAATCGGTACGATCGTAGAAAGGCACGATCTGCAAGCCATCGGGTAATAACTTACCTTCGTTAATTTCTTCAACTTTGAGCTTGATGCGATTGACTACTTCTCGCGCATTACCACCACGGATCATCTGAATAATGCCGGCAACACTTTCTGTATACCCATTCTTAATAGCGGCACCCTGACGAATTTCACTACCAATAGTCACCTCAGCCACGTTTCTCACGTATACCGGAATACCCTTTACTTCTTTTAGGATAATTTTGCCAATATCTTCAGGCTTAGTAATTAAGCCTAAACCTCGAATGAGATAACGCTCTGCATAAGTGGGCAACTGACCGCCACCGGAGTTAGCATTGTTTCTGGCAAGCGCTTGATAGACTTCATGCAAGCTGATTTGATAATGACGCAAGCGTTCAGGATTCACCAAGACTTGATATTCCCTAGCGTAGCCACCTTGTGTATTGATCTCTGCTACACCAGGGATAGAGCGCAACATTGGACGCACAATCCAATCCTGGACTGCACGACGATCAGAAAGCTCGTCTACTGAAAGCTCGCGATGTCGGTCTGATGGATGATCTATTGTGTACTGGTATACCTCACCCAAACCTGTAGATGGCGGCGCCAATACAGGAGTGATGCCAACCGGCATTCTTGAAGCAACCTCAATTAATCGCTCTGTGACTAATTGACGAGCAAAGTAAATATCCGTTTTTTCAGTAAAGACTAAGGTAATAACGGAGATGCCATTTCGATTTAAAGAGCGCATCTCTGTCAAACCTGGCAGACCCGTCATCGCCAATTCAATAGGGATAGTTACAAAACGTTCAACCTCTTCTGGCGATTTTCCTGGGGCTTCTGCAGCAACCTGGACTTGCACGTTGGTGACATCCGGAAAGGCGTCCACAGAGAGTCTTTTGGTAGCCAATAATCCTGCAACAAGCAATACTATGGCAATAATCACCACCAATAAGCGTTGCTGTAACGAGAGGCGAACGATTCTTTCAATCATTTAACTTCTACCCGTTATCCGCCACTCAACTGACGCTTACGCTCTGTATTTAAGTGATAAGCACCTTCAATCGCAATCTCTTGACCTTCTTTGAGACCCGATATCACAGGGCGGTATCCTTTACCCTCTGGGCCGAGCTTGACGGCCACCATGCGATAAGTGTCATCATCTAATCTGACGAAAACGTGATCATGATTATCTTCTCGGACAATTGCACCCAAAGGCACCACCAACTTATCAACCGGCTGACTTTCAATCAACATGGTTGCCAACATACCAGGCTTAATTGAGCCATTATTATTAGGCAGATCCATACGAACGACTACTGTACGAGTCTGGGGATTCACGATCGAATCTACGTGAGCAATGACGCCGTCAATTTCTTGATTTCTAAGTGCTGGAATGATGACCGAAGCTTTTTGCCCTTTTTGCATCAGATAGGAGTTACTCTCTGGCACCTCAGAAACAGCCCACAGAGTACTGAGATCGGCCACTGTAAATAATGCATCGGACGGCTGTACAACCTGACCACGATTAATCTTGCGCTCGACAATCTCACCGGGAATTGTGGCAATCACATTATTAATAGATTCAATCACACCAGATTTGGCAAGCTTATCAATATTTGCTTGATCCATCCCCTGAACTTTTAATTGATCATTAGCAGCACGAAACTCTGCCTTAGCACTGCTTGCCTCAGCTTCGCGTCTTTGCAGCTCTGCAAGAGCAATCACATCTTCTTTGTAAAGAATTTTTGCGCGATTAGCGGCTTGATCAGCCAATTGGCTTGCGCTCTTGGCTTTTAAGTAAGCTAGTTGCGATTGAGTTAACTCAGTAGAAGTAATTTTCGCCAGAATATCACCTTGCTTTACTTGCTGACCCGGCACAGCCAGAATCTCAGACACGCGTCCTGTGACATTTGCGCCAATCCGCGCCAAAAAGCGTTCGTTGAAATCAATTCGACCAGAAGCGCGTAATTCTTCTACAAAAGGAGATACCTGGGCTTTACCATCCTTAATCATCTTATGCAAATCTTGATTAACGATAACCATATTAGGATCTTGCACAGACTTGACTGCAGGGCTTCTATCAAATACGTTGAAGTAATTCAGAATTATGATGAATACGCAGAACCAAGGCAGATAGAACATGCCTTTTTTAAACCAATGTGGCGATTTGTCATAGCGGCCGGTAACAGCAGGCACATGCTCTCCAAGCCATTGATGGGCTTGATCGTACAACTGGTTTTGGGTCTGCAAAATTTGGCCAAACAATTCCTTCTTATGAAATTTAATCTTTCGCACCAAAAAGGTTTTCCAGACTTTTACCTTTTTCAGCATTGCAGCTAACTCTTGGTTCATTGCACTCCACTTTCTATCTTTGCAAGCCACTCTGGGCTCGCTCTTAATCTCTGAATCTCGGTGACCACAGAAGCCAAATCAAAACGCGCCTTAATCAAATCATTACGCGCCGCCCTAAAGGTTCGTTGTGCGTCTAAATATTCGAGCATGCCGCGCTCACCATAGCGATAAGACACCTCAGCAATACGCTGCGCACTGGCTGCCAACTGCACTACTTCCTGGCTTAACACTTTCACTTGATAGCTCGTCATTTGGTAAAGCTTATAAGCCGTTTCCATTTGCTGATCTAAAGTTTGGCTTTGGGCATTCAATTGGTTTTTAGCTTTAGAGGCATTGGCTTCTGCCTCCGCTATTTGGCCGCCCTTGAAGTCCCAAATCGGAATGCTCACCTGTAAACCATAGAGGCGATCAGTGAAGTTAGGGTCGTTATATTGAGATGCCTTAAATGCCAAACGAGGCAAGCGTGAATTCTTTTCAAAACTCAACTTAGATTCTGTTGCCTCAACCTCTGCCTTTGCCTTTTGTAACTCTGGGCTTTGGTTTTGAACTTCATTTAGCAATTGAGTTAATGAAGGCAAGACCTCGGACTTTGGCTGCTCTGCCACAACCGTAAAATCTGTTGGCACTTGATGACCAACGACTTGACGTAGCTGACTACGGGCCTGCTCCACGCGTAACTTACTAGACTCTGCGGCGATTTGTGCATTCAGAAACTCTGTTTGAACTCGAATAAGTTCGAAGCGCGCCGTTTCACCAACGTCATACCGAATTTGCATACGATCACGAATCTGTTTTGTCAGACTCAGATCTTCATCAGCCGCTTTTTGCTCCGCCTCTCGGCGCATAAGTTCATAAAAACGCTGCTGCACTCTAGAGATTGTCTCAACTTCAAATGCAACACGCGTTGCTTCTGCTGCCCGTAGATTCGCCTCAGCAGCATTTACTCTAGGGAAACGGGTGTAAGGCATGTCCAATGGCTGAGTGACCGCCCATGATGAAACATTACCCACCGTCAATGGCCCGGTAACAGATCGTTGTTGACCTGTATTCACTTCAAACTCTGGATTCGGGATGGCTTTTGCAGTGGAAAGCTGCCCTTTAATTGCTTTGGCTTGGTCACGAGCAGCTAAAACTTGGGGGCTTGACTCTAAAGAGATGGAGATCAAGTCATTAATGGTGAATGACTTTTTTGATTGTGCGCTGACATTTGCCACCATTAAGGTGCTAGCAAAAGTAATGACCAAACATCGGTACCGCGTCATACGCCCAACTTGCAAAGTATCTAAATGCAAATTATCCAACCACCCATGCGGAAGAGCAAGAAAACGTCCCCGTTTTGGGGCGTAAGCAGGCAAAACAATGCCAGAACGAAGGTTTTTGAGGTAAAAAGTCAATATTTGGCCATTTAGAAAATAGTAAATGGTCTTGCCTTAAAAATTACCCATATACCGGGCTTGAAGGCCGTAATGACGATATGTGAGACCCATTGCTGGGCTGGCTACTCCCCGTTTATTCATCTTATTAGATCACATTTAGACTACAAAGCGATGAGCCTCATCAAGCGTACGCTCGACCAGATAAGCGACCATACTTTTGAGCCTTATGAAATGCCTTTTGCATATGCTTGTAGACCTTCTTCAAACCCATATCTAATGCAGTTCTCCGATCTCTTGCAGTAAAACTGACCTCGATCTGGCGATTATCAAAAGTATGCAATTCAATAATGCAATTTTGATTGCAGCCTGTTTTTGTCTGGGCTACAGAGGAATACTTCACTTTAATTTTTCGCACCAACCAAAAGAGCCTCTTCAGAGAGAACTTCACACGGTTCTCAGTGAACGTTTTAAATTCTGGCTCGATTTGTTCTTTTGTTTCCAAGATGACATTCATGATTTATCTCCTTTTTTGAACATCTATGGCTCAATTTAAAGCGCTATTTATTCTTAATAAAGCAGATATTAATTGATAATATTTCTGTTATTTACTGAATATTTAGTCAAAAAAATACCCTCGGGTAGAGGGTATAAAGAGAACCGCAGGTTGTAAAACTAATCAATAACCGCTGCCATTAAGGCAGTTGCTGCACCTGCACCCAGCGCAGGGATTCCCCAACGCTCAAGCGTAGATAAGGACTTGCCAGTTACCACCTCAACTGGAATATCACTGATTTCCAGTAATTTGGCCGTAGTGGAGTTTTCAAATAAACGGCTAAGGGTATTCTTCTTCGCAGTTCCAATCACAATACGATTGCAACCTAAGCGCTGCGCCTCATCTCGCAAAGCTTCTCCCTTGTCGCCAGTTACATAAGTGAAGGAGAAATTCGCGCCTACCTTTTCCAAAAATTCGGATGCTGACTTTGCAGCGGTTTGAGCACGTTCTGCCTGCCACTCATTAATAGTCTGCTTACTTAAAAACTTTCTGATGTGGGTGTACAGCGTGGGTTGTACATTGCAGATATGGAAGTGTGTCTGACTATCTTTACCGTACATATTGACTGCATGTTTCAAGGCCATTAAAGCGTTATTAGAATCATCAACTGGAATTAGAACTTTGTTCATCACCTTTTCTCCTACGTTGTAAGACTGCTTATCGGATACCTCTGGATTAACTACAGCTGGCGCAATTGTCTCCTCCAACGCCAACCTACTCTTCATGAAACCACCAAACAGAACACCAAATATCACAAGGACTTGGACTGCATACCCAAATGCAGGGTTTTGGAATAACTGCATTTCCTTAACCATAGGCTCAGAGATCATCATCTTGGCCGCAGTCCATGCCAATACACCTGCACCCATATAAGTAATGGATGGATAGCGCTCAACCAACTTCAGAATTTGTGTTGAACCCCAAATCACGATTGGAATGCTGATGAGCAAACCAAGCACGACCAATACATAGCTTCCATGAGATGCGCCTGCTACTGCCAAGACATTATCTAAACCCATGACTGCATCAGCAATCACAATGGTCTTCATTGCACCCCAAAAACTAGTGGAAGCATTGTCATGACCGCCATCCTCATCTTTGGCTGGAGTTAAAAGTTTGTATGCAATCCACACTAAGAGCAGACCGCCGATTAGCATCAGGCCGGGGATCTTTAACAAATACACTACTACCAGCGTCATTGCGCTTCTCACTGCAATTGCGCCTAAAGCTCCCCATACAATGGCCTTCTTTTGCAAGTGGGCTGGCAAATTTCTGGCAGCCATCGCAATCACAATAGCGTTATCGCCTGCCAAAACCAAATCAATCACCACAATCGCTAGTAGTGCCGAAAAAAACTCAGGGCTAAATAGTTCCAATTGAATACCTCTATCTGTTTAGATTAAATAAGCAGTACATGAAATTCCATGACTAACCATGGGGTTAATGTAGGTGTATTTGTATTTAGCTAAAAGCAGATATATATTGATAGTAATTTCGGAAAAAACTGAATATGGCCAATACCTACAATTATCGTCACCTTTATTACTTTTGGGTGGTTGCCAAAGAAGGCAGTATGTCCAAAGCCGCTGAACGCCTGGATATGGCCATTCAAACGATTAGCGCCCAAGTGCATGAATTAGAGAAGTCTTTGGGGTACATGCTCTTTAAACCCGCGGGGAGAGGAATCGCCCTCACTGAATCCGGATTTGCTGCACTAGAAATTGCCGACCAAATCTTCTCCATTGGAGAAAGACTGCCTGAGGCAGTAAGAGATGCAGCCAAGTCCCCTAAAACCAAAATTACCGTTGGCGTTTCTGATGGTCTGCCGAAATTTGTTACTAGACAAATGCTGGAGCCCATTCTGAAACACAAAGATGTTCAACTCATTGCACATGAAGGCGAGTTTGATGATTTGTTAGCAGATCTCGCCTTGCATCGATTAGATATCGTATTGGCGGATCGCCCGGCACCGAGCAATAAAAATCTGAATGTCTATAGCGAAGAGCTCACAAAAACGGTGATCGCCTGGTATGCACCAAAGCAACTTTCTAAAAAGGTAAAAGGGAAATTTCCGGAATGCCTAAGAGATCTGCCGGTACTGCTGCCTACAGCACATTCCACAGTACGCCCGCTGATTGATCAGTGGCTAAAAAAGCACGACATTGTTCCGAATATTGTTGGTGAATTTGAAGATAGCGCCCTACTCAAGACCTTTGCTGCCAGTGGGCTCGGCGTCTTTCCCGCCGGTAAATTGATCGAAAAAGACCTTAAAGATACCTATGGCATTGAATTACTTGGTAGCTGCGATGACATATATGAATACTTTTATGCGATTCGTTCTGAGAAAAAAATTCAGCATCCACTTGTGCAGGCCATTATTAAGCAATAGTGAATTACTTATCTTCTGAACTATGACTAATTTTCTAGACCCCGCCATACTGTTCTTTATCTTTGGGGTTTTTGCCGGCTCCGTAAAATCCAATCTAGAAATTCCTCCACAGATTTCTCGGTTTCTATCGCTCTATTTATTAATGGCGCTAGGACTCAAGGGTGGCTTTGCTCTCCATAAGTCGGGATTTACTAGCGAGATTGCCTTCTCACTAGGGTTGGCAGTATTTCTTGCCGTCATTATTCCCATAATTGGCTACCTGATATTAAGAAGAAAGCTGAGCGCCTTTGATGCAGCTGCAATTGCAGCTACTTACGGCTCCGTTAGTGCAGTTACCTTTATTACTGCCACACAATATCTAGATCAATTCGGCATTG